>CAWBXX010000002.1:0-1067393 GCA_963792885.1 uncultured Alphaproteobacteria bacterium | reverse complement strand
CAGCGGGATCGGCGAGCGCTGTTGGAGATCGCTCACAAAACCATCGAGCCGGGGGTCGGCGCCGCGCGCCTTTGCAATCTCGTCGATGAACGCCGCCCGCCACTTGTTCCAATTGAGGACGTCGAAGTTCGCGCCGATGGCGGCACTGGCGCACGCAACCGCGTCTGAGCGAGCGGAACCCCGATGAACTAGCGCAAAGGAGGCGCGTCATGCGGAGCAAATAGAGTCTCGGTCGCCGCAATATCCTCGTCGGCAGCTCTGCACTCGCGGCTGCGGCTTCCCACGCAAGCCCGGTGCGCCGGCGGCAGCTACTTTATCAGCCGTATCAGCCGCGCCTGAGCGGCGGCCGAGGCTCTCCCTCTACTCCGAGAGAAACACGTTATCCAGTCCGGTGGCTATCGTACTGAGCGTCGCCAGGATCTGGCCGGCCGAGGTCAGCAGGTAGAACTTGCTCGGATCGCTGGCGCAGTTCTTCATAGCGTCGACGTAGGGTCGTCGCCGGTATTGACCTGGATGGTGTAGAGCGAATCCGGCGGCCTTGATGTTATTGCAGGTCTTCTGTTGCCGGGCGTCGATCTACGACGCACTTGTGTACCAGCGATCCTCGGTGTTGAGACCATCGGTCAGGAGGATGATGGCCTTGTTGTATTCTGCGTCGGGTTGGAAGGTTTGGGCGCGGTGAACGGTCCGCCGCCGACCAGCGACAGCCAGCCCAGCTGCGGGCCGAGAGCCTGATTGGTGTTGCCGGGGCAACCATGTTGTTGACGAGCGTTTTCATGGCGGTCCAGTCATAGCTCAGCCCCATCGCCGCCTGCGGCAGGCCGAATATTTTCCGCGAAATACAGCGTGGCGGCGATCTGGTCGTGGGCGCGACGACGTTGGTGTCGTAGTTTGCTGAGGAAGGGCCGCTGTTGTCTCCGCGATCGACGACGCAGCCGGTCCAGGTGCTATGCGAAGGTGGGCTGCAATGGTGGCCGCCGTGGCCGCCGTAACCGCCGTAACCGCCGTACCCACCGTCCCGAGCAGTTGAATCCCAGGCCGTCCAATCAAATTGCGAGTTCGCCGTGTAATTGCTCTCCCCCGAGGTTCAGGTCCTTCGCGAAAGGGAATAATGATCGCGGTTGATTGACGTCGCGCGCGTCGCTTGGAGGCCGACGATTTGAGCTTGTCTCAGGGAGTTCTAGGTCGCGCTCTTCAGGGCAGCGAGCTTACCGTTGCTCGACATCGAGCCGGTGTTGTCGAGGACGAGGGCGACCTGCAAACCCTTGTTGCCCCAATTCACTGTCGAGCTGCCGTCGAAAGCGAGCGAGTTGATGCCAACAAGATCGATGAAAACGGTTTTGAGGGAGGCGCTTCCGCTAAGCGTAAGCTGCTGTTCGCCTGACGTGTACCTCGGGTCAAGTCCCAGGTTCTCGACTTCCGGCTGTTTGAACTGCGCGGTGAAAAGCGAGTTCGCGTCAGTCTTGAGCTGATCTGCGGTTGACGTGGATGCTTCCTTCGCCAGCATGATGGACGTTGCATCGAGCGCGTCTTGCATCTTCATCCGCAACAAGCTGGCGCGGCTGAAGTCGACGGCTCCGCCTATCAGGACGATTATCGGAATGGCTGAGAACGCGAAGATCATGGCCACGTTTCCGCCGCTCGAGCCGCTAAACCGGCGAGCCGCGTTAACGAAGAGCTTCAACAGGCTTCGCCTTCCCGTCGTGATTGGATGCACATGCATCCCGGACGCTCCTTCTGACTTTGGAGCGTCACTACGCCGAGGGGGTGTGTAAGATGCTTACTTCGGCGGTTAAACTCTTATGAAAATTCTATGTTGCTAAACAAAGGATATATTCGCCATTCCTATCCGACAGATGCGCAGATAACAGCCAGTCTGAAAGCAGCCGAGGAAACCACACCGTCGATTGCCAGGGAGGCGCCAGAAATCGCAGCGCGCGTAGGTCTGCATTTCGACTAGAGGCCGTCAACTCGAGCGCGATGCCAGCCCGGCTGCCGCCGGGCGATCTCCAGGTCTCAATGACGAATGCGGCTACGCTCCATCGCCAGTTTGAAGGTTATGTCAGCGCGTTCTTTGGCGTCGAGCTTTCGCCCGATGGCCTGATAGTGCTCGCGGAGCCGATCTAAGCTCAGGACCACCTTGTCCACGAGGTCCGCAACGTCATCGAGCGCTGCGACATTGGAGTTCTGCGTTAGCAAACCATTCATCGTAAGTGTCCTGAAGATCGCCGCAAATCCGCTTCAGTTCGGACCAGTCTTCTCGCCTGAACCAAGCAACAGGAATCCGATCAAGCTCCGACATTCGGCTTCCACCCTTCTCAGGAAATTTAGCCACTTCACGCGAAGCCTGCGAATTCCGTCCTGCACGGGCTTGGCGCGCTCTGCCTACCAGCAAGCGAAATCAGCATCAATTTGAAAAGAGGAGGGGCGCCGGCGGCTTACAGATTCAGGGGAGACCAGGAACCGCCGGCTATTGTGGCGAGCCTGGAGGACGCCCGCCGGGACCGACCTTACGGCCGAGACCTCAGCTCCGTCGATACACGTCGGGGGCACATAGCGGCGAAATTCGAGATGAAGGCTGCCCGGAAGCGGCATCTTGCACGCTGTTTAATGGCGAAGTCTCGATCCGCGCCCTCGCCCGGGGGGCGACGCGGCGAAGCCGAGTGTTCTGCCATTCTGAGATAGCCCAGCCGCTTCACCTGGTCGCTCTTCAGGCCGCCGAGCTCCTGCCGCCAGCGATAACACGTGACCTCGCTCACGCCAATCGAGCGGGATGGCGTCGGCCGCACCTCTGACCTTGCGATGTGAGAACATCGACCTGCCGCAGCTTCGCGACTATCTCTTCGGGCTTGTATCTCTTCCTTGGCATCCGATCCGTCCCCCTTGCAGTCAAAAGGCATACATCAGGGCGGACCACTTCAAAGGGGGAGGATCACTTCCGAGACAGTCGCGCCTTCATCGCCGGACTGATGGCCCAACGGTTGTCCACACATGCGGAACGCTCCGCCGGCAGTAACGCCGCCGACTACCCTCGGCTATGCCCCAGGTCCTCTTGCAGCCGTGCCTCGACAGACACAAGACGTAGAACTGGGGAGGACAGCCCATGCGAGCCGCGACCGGTCCATCGCTTGATGAGATTGTCGATAGGCGGTTACCTTCGGTTCCACATGGGCTCTGGTTGGAATCGAAATGCTGATTCCAAATTTGCCCATGATGGCCGCCGCCCAAATGTTGTCGGCCGCCTCGTCTTCGGCCTCAAGCCGACGGTAGGTCCGCCAGTGCATGCCCTTGGGTTTCGGGGGGAACCATTCGTCCATCGATCCGCTTCCGCCGAGTTTGGTTCGGAACTCGCTGCGCCCTCGTGATCACCCGCTGCCAAGACTGCTCATATTGGCTTTCGTATGTCAGACCGTGGCACTTTCGGCAGCGGAAGTAGGCGCCGCCATAGAGGATGCGACAACGCCGGCCGCAGGACAGACACGTTAGCCAGCGACGCCGCCCGTCAAAAGCGGTTCGGGTCCATGCAAAGGGGATGTCCTCCTCGACCGGTGTCCACTCCTCGTCACCGTAACTGCGCGTCCGGTACACGAGGCGCAAGCCATCGGGAAAGCTGATGAAACGGATATCTCCGCTCGGCTCCTCACCAAGCGACCAGTGAAGCGAGCCGCGGGTGTAGGGAGCGAGGAACCCACGCCGTCGCATGTAGGCGAGATCGATCCGGTGCTGTGCCTCGCACCTGCCAGCGCTTCGATCACGCCAGATGCCCGAACCTAAGCCGCCCATGCTCGCTCTAAGACTTTCTCGAGATCATTTGGGAATTCCTCAGGTTGCGACAGAGCACGACGCTCTTCACGCGCGAGGGTGAAAGTCATAGGGACCGTCGGTTTGGGCGAAGGGGCTTGTTTTCGCGTTGTTCTGAATGGGCATCGCATCGGATGTTTCCGATGTTTCGGATGTTTCGGGTTCTACGCGGGGCGAGGCCAGATATCGCTGCCACGCATCATGCAGTTCCTCGCGTCGGTAGCCCTTGCCGGTCCATTCCCCTGCGCGCACCTGCTGAGGCTTCACGTCATAAGGAGCGAGTATCCTGGCGAGACCGCGCGCATCCAAAGGCTTGCCCCGCAAACTACCCCAAGGGCTTTCTTCGAGGTTGTGCAGCCCGTCTAGGATGGTTGTCGTCGGCAAGGCATCGGCGTCTCCAAACAAACTCCGGAGATCGGACAGCAGCTTGATGCCCAAGCTCGGGCTCGCCTCCCGCAGAAGGGAAACAAGGGAAACAGCGGAAACACGCGCCTGCTCCGGCCAATGCCCACCGGCGGCATCGGCGATGGCTAGAAGCGGCTCCCATACATCTGCGTCTCGATCTGCGATTCCCGGTGGCAAGTCGGGCCATGCGCGTTTGAGATCATCGACAGCCAACTCCGCCCAAGCGGCCAGGCGGTCCCGGAGTTGGTGCCCTTCGCTGGCATGGACACGCCGGCGGAACGACTCGACGGTCTCGTTCGGAGCGCGGCGACGCATCTTCACGATGACGGAACGCGACAAGATCGTGTCGGGCAGTTGCCCAAGCCCCGCTAGGGCCACCGCACAATATGCAGGCAGCTCCTCGGTCACAGCCATCTTCCCCTGCATCACGCACCGTCCGGCGACGGCACCCCGACGGTGCCCAGCGTTAAGAAGGCCGCGAATCTCTTCGTTCTCCTTTGCTCTTGGACCGAAGACGGTATCGATTTCGTCGAAAAGCAGGGTCGGGGCGGCTTCGGCGACCTTGCGAAATAAGTAGGCGGGAGAGACGTTGACCGCCTCCACTGGGTTGGGAGCCAACAACTCCGACACCTCTAGAGCGCGCGTCTTTCCGCTTCCAGGCTCTGGACTCAGGAAGGCGATCCTCGGTGTCGATTCCCAGGCGTCCATCAGGTGGGTGTGTGCGATCCACAGGGTATGAGCCACCCGAGCGTCGTCACTCGGATAGGCGACGAAGCGACCGAGAAATGCATGCACATCGTTGAGGATCGCACTGCCGTCTTCGAGACGAACAGGGTTCTCGTCCGTGTTCCACTCCCTCACGACGTCGCCCTCGCACGTCCATAGATGTCACCGATCTTCACCAGCTCGCTTGCGATCTCGCCGACCGTCTCAATGGCGGTTGGCTCGACCTCCAGTCCGGCCAGATCAGCGGCTATGGCCGCACGGATTAGGGCAAGGTGGGCGCTCCGGGCCTCGCAGGACGCAATGCCAAGCATTGGTCCGACGATCCCTTGCCCGAGCGTAGCGGCTTCGGTATCTTCGCGGTGATCGTGACTGCCAGTCTGGTCAACACCGCGAGCCCCGGCCACCCCGCCGGGGTTTCGCATATGGGCGATCATCGATCATTCCGCCCCGGTGGCTCCGAGAGAAACCGCCGAACGTCTTCGGCACGCCATGCCGTTGTGTTCGGGCCGATCTTGATCGGTTTGGGGAACCGGCCGTCCTTCACCCACCGCCACAAGGTCGAGCGGTCGATTGGAAGTGGACCATGGGGGGCAAGAAGGGTCTTCTCGCGAACGAACCCGGATTTAGGGAGGTCATAATTGAAATCTGTGGGCATTTGCGCGCTCCGTTTGAATGCGTCTCACCGGCATCTATGCCGTTGCAAGGAGCGCGTCTAAGTGCTGTTAAATTCAGTCGGCCGAGCGGTTTCCGCTCACTTATTGTTTCCGCCCGCTTTCTTATCTCCGCGCGGAGTCTGACGAGCCGGGCCATGACCGCTTCTCCAGTCGGCCGGCCGATTTCGTCTGGCCAAAGTGGAACGAGCAGCATCGCTAGTTTCACGGCTGGGGCCCGGCGATCTGCACTTTCTCCCTCCCGCGTCGTATAGCTTGTGGACAGGTCGTTGCGCTCAAGGATCGGAAAAAGGCTCTTCAGCAAGCGGTCGATATGTTCGCTATCGCCACCCGACAAGAGCGTGTCGAGACCACTCAGGTTTTCGATTTCTCCTGCCGCCACTACATCCATGTAGCGCAGGTTGCCAAGTACCTCCGTTACGATGTCTGGGTGCAGTTGTGGCTTCGTATTATTCTTCGATCTGATACCGAAGGACGGCCGTGGCCGAACCGAGCCGCTACGCAATCTTGTGACCGCGTCCTTGGCAGCAACGAGTCTTTTGCCCTTGAAGCTGGCGCGCCCGCCAGGCTGCCCCGACGGGCACAGGAGGCGGGACAATTTATCGCCCAGATCGCGAATCTTCTTGAGATGGCATATCTCGAAATCCCGGTCCGGAGCGTTCCGCCGCGTCTGCCAAACTGATTCGGAAACAGCGAGCGCTTCCGACATCTCGTCAAAGTCAGCGGGCGAGAATGTTCTTCCGAGATGTTCGTCGATCTTCTCCCGCAGGTCGGCCGGAACGAGGAACTTGCCGACGTCGTAGCCGTGAACGAAGGGTCTAATCCTCGCCATCACCGCCTCCGCGCGTTGAGCGATAGAACTTCAGCCGGCGCAGACGTGACGAACGACTCCCACGCTTCCATGAGCTTGCGCCGCTTCTCGAACAGATCGCCGCGCCGATAGGCCGCCTCGGTTTTGTCACTAATTGCGTGCGCGAGCGCCATCTCTACGACTTCAGAAGGAAACGCCGTCGTCTCGGCAGCCCAATCCCGAAAAGAGCTACGAAAGCCGTGTGCGGTCGCCGCAACGCCCATCCGGCGAATGAGCATCAGAAACGCCATCGTTGAGATGGGCTGCCCGGCCCGGGCGCCTTGGAACACAAGCTCCGAGTCCGCGGACAGCTCGAATGCCCGCTCGAGGATTTCGACTGCGCGCGGCGACAGCGGGACCCTATGAGACCGGCCGGCCTTCATACGCTCCGGGGCGACGCTCCACACGCGAGCCTCCAGGTCGATTTCGTCTTTTCGGGCCCCGAGCACTTCCGATGTGCGTGCCGCTGTCAGGATCAGGAACTCAAACGCCAAGCGGACGGCTTCACCACCAGAGCTTTCTCGAAGGTCTCGTATGAACACCGGAACTTCGACGTAGGAGAGAGCCGCGTGGTGGCCCCTTGCTCCACTCTGGCGCGGCAAAGCCTTCGCAAGCACGGGCCCCACGGGGTTCTCGCCGTCGCGGTGACCAGCGGCCCGTGCCCAGTCGAGCACAGTCCGAATGCGCTGGCGCACCCGCCGCGCAGTCTCGGGTCGCGAAAGCCAAATGGGCGAGAGAACTCTCAAGACGTCGGGCACATCGATTTGGGTGGTGCGGAGGGCCCCGATCATCGGGAAGGCATAAGTCTCCAATGTCGAAAGCCACTGTGCGCCATGTTTGGCATTCCGCCAGGACGGGGCATGCTCCGCATGCACGCGACGAGCGGCCTGCTCGAACGTTGGGACCGAGCGTAAAGCCTTGCGCCTCTCAGCAATGGGATCGCCTCCGGATTTGGCGACCGCCCTGTACTGCCGCGCACGCTCGCGTGCTTCGACCAGAGAGACAACATCGATCGACCCGAGCCCGATATCCTTGCGACGCCCCCCGGCGGTCACGCGAAGCACCCAAGACGCCGTCCCGCTCGGTTTGACGAAGAGGTGGAGCCCCTGTCCGTCGAAATGCCGACCGACGGCCTTCTTTCGGAGCAACGAAGCGACGCGCTTTGCGTCGAGGTCATTTCGAGGGTGACGCCCCCGCCGCTTGCCGGCCACTGCTCTGTTCTCCGATCCAACAATTGTTCCCTCTTTCTAAGAGCGTCGGGGCGCAACAGCAAGCCACTGGAAGCAACTATCCAGCGGATCAGTATAGTGGGATCTCTGGTATTTTGAGGCGGTGTGCAACGGGTTGAAATTGGGTTCTGGCGGAGGGAGCGGGATTCGAACCCGCGTTACGGTTTCCCGTAAACACGCTTTCCAAGCGTGCGCCTTCAGCCACTCGGCCACCCCTCCGCAAGACGCGGCGCCGCGGGCGCCCGTCCGGGAGCGCCTCATGTATCGACCATGCCCTTGGATCGCAAGGCGGGCGGCCAACGCCACCGGAAGCCACGGGAAATCACAGGCGAGTGTGCGGCGATTGCCCCTTTCGCCAAACGATCCTACTTTAGGCCATGCTCCGCTTCATCGCGCGATTCCTCGGTTTCTGGCTGATCGCCGGAGCGCTCGTCGCCGCCGTCGTCGACGGGGCGAAGTCGATCGCCGCCTCGAGCCTGGTTCTGACGCCCGTCACCGAGACCTACACGACGCTCGCAACATTCGGCCGGCCGGAGGGGACCGAGGTCGCGATCCCGACCGCTCCTCCGCCCTTCGACGCGGCACTCGCCTGGGTCATGGCGGCGCCGACCGCGGCCGTGCTCATCGTCCTCGGGGTCTTCTTCGTCGTGCTCGGCGTGCGCCGCCGCCGTCCATTTCTGAGCCGCGAATTCGCGGCCTGATATCTCACCCGAACCTCGGAGGCTTTCATGCTCTTCGGTATGCTCTCCAAGAAGCTCGCCATGCCCGGCGCCGGCGAGGCGCTCGCCGGCCGGCCCGAGCCGATCGCAACGGCCGAGGCGCACTTCGTCAACGGCCGGAAGCTCAAGGGACCCTACCCCGACGGAATGGAGACTGCGCTTTTCGGCCTCGGCTGCTTCTGGGGCGCGGAGCGCATCTTCTGGAAGACGCCGGGCGTCTATGTGACCGCAGTCGGCTATGCGGGCGGCGAGACGCCGAATCCGACCTACCAGGAGGTCTGCTCGGGCCGCACCGGGCACACCGAGGCGGTGCTCGTCGTCTTCGATCCGAAGGAAGTCTCCTACGCGGAGCTTCTTCGCCGCTTCTGGGAATCGCACGACCCGACGCAAGGCATGCGCCAAGGAAATGACATCGGCACGCAATACCGCTCCGCCATCTATGTCTATGACGAGGAACAGCGGCGGCAGGCGGAGGCCTCGCGCGACGCCTATCAGGCGGCGCTCGGCAAATCGCGTGGCGCGATTACGACCGAAATCGCGCAGGCGCCGGAGTTCTACTTCGCCGAGGACTACCACCAGCAATATCTCGCCAAGAATCCCGGCGGCTATTGCGGCCTCGGTGGCACCGGCGTCTCCTGCCCGATCTTCCAGGAAGAAGCGGCGGCCTAGTTTCGGGCGCGACTCCCTAGGCGTCGTCATTGCCGGGCATGCCCCGGCAATCCATTCCGTCGCGGTTGGCGACTCGACGGGGCGTTGGAACGGATGTGCCCGGATCAAGTCCAGGCATGACGACAACTGTCGGGATCCGCTTTACCGCCCTTCGGGGCGTGGGCGCGGCAGCCGCGCGAGCTCGGGCTCCGCGGCGGCGGCGATGAAAGGCCCGCCCGGAGCCGTCGGCGGCGGCGTCTCTCCCAGCTCCACTGCAAATGCCTGCCGCATCGTCAACGCGCCGTCGACGGGCTTCGCTGCGAGCACCTGCGCGCAGGCCGCCGGCAAGTCGGAGAGCTTCACCTGCTTCTGCGGGCCGGCGGGCGCCGGCTTGTAGGGCTCGGCGGTGAACCACCAGTCGAGCGGCGCGCCGCAGCCGTCGCCGGCTGGCGGCGGTGCCTGCTTGCGGCAGTTCGTGCCCGCCGGGCAGGAGAGCCGCACGTGGAAGTGATCGTTGTGCCCATAATAGGGGCGCACCTTGCTCAGCCAGCCGCGGTCGCTCCCCGCAGTGCGGCAGAGCTCCTTCTTGATCCCCGGCGCGACGAAGATGCGTTCTACGCGCGGATCGAGCGCCGCCCTTTTGATCAGCCGGCCGTGCGCCGCCGTCCAGCGGTCGCGATAGATCTCGTGCGGCCCTGCCTTTGTCACTTCGACCGCCGAGATGTCCTCGCGCTCCTGCTCGGAGAGCCGGCGTGCCGGCATCGGATTGATCCAGATGTCCACGTCGAGCCCGACCTGATGCGAGGCATGGCCGCTCATCATCGGGCCGCCGCGCGGCTGCGACATGTCGCCGACGAGGAGGCCGGGCCAGCCGTCGAGCGCCGCTGCGTCCCTCGATAGCTTCTCGATAAAATCGACGAGGACCGGCAGGCCCCATTGGCGATCGCGCGAGAGCCGCATCGCCTGCCAGGTGGGCCCGTCGGGCGGAAGCTGCACGGCGCCGGCCAGGCAGCCGCGGCTGTAGAACCCGATCGGCGCGGAGGGGAGCGCGGCCGGCAGCGGCTGCGCCCCGAAAAGCTCCTTCGCCGTCGGCTCGGCGGAAGCCGGCGCGGCGGCAAGAAGCGCTACCAGAATCAAGAGGCGGCGAAGCATGCCGAACGATAGCATGGGGCGGCGAGACGCTTAAGACGTGGGTTGCTTCACCACTTGCCAGACCCTGAGGGCGCTCCCCGGCTCCGGCGGGATAGGCTGAAGCCAAGGCGGGGCGCGTCCTGCAAGAAGATCCGCCAGCAGCCCGTCGGGGGCGTTGTGGGCGGCAATGGCCGATTCCTCTGACGTCGCGCAGATCGTCACGTAGTCGACGCCGCGCACGTCGACGATCGCTTTCGCCTCCGCCGGCGGGCGCTCCATCGCGTTGATCGCGTCGAGGATCGCCTGGCCGTTCCTGTGATAAGGGCCGGCGACGACGGAATGGTCGGAGAGCTTCAGCACAGTCGAGCCGTAGAAGAGCGGTGACAGCACGAGCCCCTGCGGCAGGCCCGCAAGAAGCGCGGCGCTTGCGGGATCGAAGCAATTCTGTTCCGCCGAGCTCAGGCCCTTCACCAGCGCCGGATCAGGCTGCACCTGCTTCTGGGGCGCGATGCGGCCGTTCGAGAGCGCCGCGAGCGCTTTCTCCCCGCCCCAGGCGACGAGCAGCCAGCTGAAGGGAATCACCAGAAGGAAAGCCGCAACGACGGGAATCGCGCGCCGGGCTCGGCTCTGCCATCGCGCGGTCGCGCGCGCATAGACCTCGGCAAGCCACACGCCGACGACAGGGATTGCGAGCGCGCTCCCAAAGGGGAGCGTGCGCACCTGATAGAAGGAGAGCGCAGCGGCAAGCACGAGGAGCGCTGCCGGCAGGCTCCAGATCGGCTCGCGCCGCAGGTGGCTTAGCGCGACGAAGAGCGCGACGAGCAGTGGGCCGAGCGAGCCGACTGCGCCGACGGGCTCGCGCTCGGCATAGCGCCAGATCGGCTGCGCCTCGGAGACCGTATCGAGAAAAGCGGTCTTCACCTCGGGCGAGAGCTGGCCGTAGGGGCCGCCAAGGCATTCCGGCGTGATGCCGATGAAATAGGCCGCGGCCGCCGCGCCGACAACGAGGGGACCTGCGATCCGCACCGAGCGCCCGAAGCCGCCCATAGCGAGTGCGTTCGCCGCGAGACCAAGGCCGGCGATCAGGAGCGGAATTGCAAGGGCGTAAGAGAGGGAATCGCAGGCCATCGAGGCGGCAGGCGAGCCGCTCAGGATATAGAGTGCGCCGGGCAGGATCCCAATCGTGCAGCCGTAGGCGGCGACGGCGCGCGGGTTCTCACCGGTCCAGGCGAAGCGGAGCGCGATTACAAGACCGAGCACGGCGACGTGCGGCAGCATCTCAAGGCCGATCGCGAGCGTCACCGCGGAGCCGGCGCCTGCCAGAAAACCGAAAAGCGCGCCCGAGCGTAGCCGAAGCGCAAATGCCACCGTCGCCATCATCACGGCGATCTGCGCATTGTGATGATCGATGTCGCCAGGGAGGTAGACGATCAACGGGTCGAGGAAGAAAAACAGAAGGATAAGCGTCGCGATCGCAGCGGCGCGTCCGGCGAGCGCCGATGCCGTGGCGGCAGCCGCGCCCATCAGGCCGAGAAGCATCAGCACCGGCCAGAAGACCAGCGCGAGGTTCTCGCCGAGCCCGACCGACCGGCCGACGATGACCAGGAAGGCGAGCGGCGCGTCGATCAGCCGCGACCATTGGAGAAGCGCCCCGGCGGGCGGATCCATGCGGTGCTGGACGAGGTCGAACCAGCCCTGCCCCGCCACCAGATCGCGGACCTCAACGATCCTCAGAAAGCTGTCGGGGTCCTGGGCCTCGAAGAAGACCGGATTCAGAATGCGGGCCGCGAGGATCGCCACTGCGAAAGCGGCCCAGAAGATCAGGACGATCGCCGGCAGCGAAGGCTCGCTCGCGCTGGCGGCGCCGCCGTTTCGGAACGTATCGACTCTTGTCTGCAAGGGCGCGCTCGGCGGATCGGCAGCGGGCGGATGTGCCTGTCGCATAAGCGAGAAATATGAACGCCGGGTTCTCGGGAGATGAAATCTTACCAGCCGTTAACCGGGCGCGCGCTAGAACCGATCAACGGATAATCCAGGACCGCGACATGAGTGCGACCGCGATCGAGGACGGCTTCAACATCGCCGTTCTGATTCCCTGCCATAACCAGGCCGACACGATCGGCTCGATCGTGCACGGCTTTCGCGAGGCACTGCCCGCCGCGCGCATCTTCGTTTTCGATAACAACTCGACAGACGACACCGCGCGCGTGGCGACTCGCGAGGGCGCGCGAGTCTATCGCGAGGCGCGCCAGGGCAAGGGCAATGTCGTGCGCCGCATGTTCGCCGACATCGACGCCGACATCTATGTGCTCGCGGACGGTGACGGCAGCTACGATCCGGCCGACGCGCCGTCTCTCGTCAACGCACTCGTCACGGAGCGCGTTGACATGGTGGTCGGGACACGGCGCAACGTTGTCCGCCACGGTGCGCACCAGAACTTCGGGGAGCGCGCGTTCGAGTGGCTCTACCGCCGCTTCTTCGCCGGCACCTCCTCCGACATCGTCTCCGGCTATCGCGCCTTCACGCGCCGCTTCGTGAAAAGTTTCCCGGCGATCTCGACCGGATTCGACGTCCCCGTCGAGCTTTCCATGCACGCAAACCAGCTCATGATCCCGGTCGCCGAGATCGACCTCGGCGAGGACAGAACCCGACGCGCCGCGCCCGCGGCTCCCAAAAGCATCTCCGAGAGTCTCCACTCCGCCGCCATGGTCGGCATGCTGGTGAAGGAGACGCGGCCCTTCGCCTTCTTCACGATCTTCGCGGTCGTCTTCTGGATCGTCGGACTCTCGATGATGGTGCCCATCCTCACGGCGCGGCTCGAAGGCGAGGCGCTCGCCTCGCTTTCCAACGCCTTCGTCGGCATGAGCATGTTCGTCGCAGGCTTTATCATGGCCGGATGCGGGCTAGTGCTCGAGGCGCTCGGGCGCTCGCGCGTCGAGCAGAAGCGCATCCTCTTCCTCACGGTTCCGGGGCTCGGAGCGCAGTAGACAATGCTGCGGCTCGTCAGGGCGGAGGCACCGCGTTTCCTCCGCTTCGCGCTCGTCGGCGGAGCCGGCTTCATCGTCGATGCGGGGCTTCTTGTGATCCTCCACGACGCGCTCGGCCTCGACCCGTTCTCAGCGCGCCTCGTCTCGATCTGCGTCGCCACCTTCACGACGTGGCGGCTCAACCGCGGCCTCACCTTCGGCGCCTCGAAGCGAAGCCAGGCGCATGAGGGCATGCGCTACGCGACTGTCGCCGCGCTCGCCGCGGGCCTCAATTATCTCGTCTACGCGGCGGCACTGATCATCTGGCGCGAGCTTCCGCCGATCGTGGCGCTCATCATGGGCACCGCGGTGGCGATGGGCGTTTCCTATGCCGGCTATTCGCGCTTCGTGTTTTCCGGTGCGCGCACCATCTTCGACGGCTCGCCGAGTTCGCAGAGGCGATAGCCACCCCTTCGCTCCGCCAGATCGAAGTGGAAATGCGTGGCGTGCGCCGCGTTCGATCCGGGCCCGAGCACGGTGGTGAAGTAGCGGCACGAGCCGGCGCGAATAGCCGCCTCGAAATCCGCTTCCGGCGAACCGGCCGCGTTCCTCCCGATGCCGATTCCGTCACGGCCGGCGAAGCCGATCTCCGCGATGTCGATGGCGTTGGCGTGCGCATGCTCGGAGACCTTGGCGTTCGGATCGTTGTAGCGGTTGCGGCAGACGTAGGCGGAATCCTGCCGGATGCTGTCGGGAACCACGCGAAGCGTCCGCGCGCCGGCGGGCACGACCACGTCGCGCATCCATTCGGCGAGCGCGCGCGTCATGGCGCAATTCAAAAGCGTCTCCGGACCGATCGCGACGCCCGATCCGAGCCCGGTCACTTTGAGCGGATGCGGGACCGTGCAACCGGCCTTGTCATCGATTGGCTCCGCAACTTCAAACTCCACGCCCAGCGCGTGGAGTTCCTCGATGCAAGCGGCGAATTCGGCGTCGCTCTCGCCGCTTGCCGGAGCAAGTTCCGGCGCAGGCGGTGCGCTCTGTTCTTCCGGCGCAACCATCGCCAGCGTCGCGACCGGCCCCTTCGGGCGCGGACGCGGTAGGGGCGCAAGCTCCTCGATCGCCGCCGTCGCGGTTTGATCCGGCTTTGGCGCGTTCGCTCCAGCAAAGTGGGACGCTGCATCGGCCGCCCACTCGGAGACGGCCGCCGGCGGCTCAGTCGCGGGGCGCGGCCGCGGCAGACGCGGCGCATTTTCCGCCATCGCTCCGGGGGAGAGGATTGCCCCCACTACCAAAGCCGTCAGCGCGGTGACCGCGCGCGGGTTCATTGGAACGAGACGGCGACGCCAGGCTCCACGAGGCCGGCGAGCTCCTCGGCGTCCCAGTTGGCGAGGCGGATACAACCATCGGCCACGGGCTTGCCGACCTTCGACGGATCGTCCGTGCCTTCGATACTGTAGCCGGGATCGGTGAGATCGATCCACACGCTGCCGGCCGGATTGTTGGGCCCAGGCGGAAGCTCGAGCGCTACCGTGTTGCCGCCCTGCACGAAATTCTTCGGATAGACGGGATTGGGCGCCACGGAGGCAACGTGGTGCTCGCCCGACGGCGACGGATTCTCCTCACTGCCAATCGTCGCCGGATACGCGACGATCAGACGGTTCGCAGCGTCGTAAGCGCGCACCTGTCTCAGCGCCCTATCCGCAACGATGCGCGCGACCTTCTCAGTGACCGGCGCTCCGGCGACCTCGGCGACCCAAATCTCCGTTCCGGCCTGCCGGAAGTCTGCGGTTGGATTCAACGCTTTCAGGAGCCTCTCGTCCATGTGGAAGCGCTCGCCGAACATTTCCTCGGGGCTGGTGTAATTAAGGTTCGGGAGCCGCGCTTGTTCCGCGTAGTCGGCCGGAATCGACGCAAGGAACGGATAAGCGAGGTCCTCGGCAGTGATTGTGTATTGGACGAGGACGGGCGGTGCCGCGTCGCCGCCGAGCGCATCCCATACCGCCTTGTCGAGCACGCCGTCCGCGGGAAGGCCGAGCACCGTCTCGACCGCCGAAATCGCCTTCGAGAGATTTCCGCCCGCGTAGGCGTCGATCACACCGGGCGATGCGCCAGCGCGGTCGAGCAGCACCTGCGCCTTCAGAACAAGCGGGCTCGCCCCCTTGAGCGGCGGCAAGTCTGGAGGAAGGACCGCAGCGTTCACCTCTTCGACCGTGAGGCTTTCGCGCGTCCGTTCGGCGGTTGGCGCCGTCGCGCTTGGAGCGGTCGCGGGAACTTCGGCCGTGGGGGTTTCGGCGGCGGGCGCCGCGACCGTCGCGGTCCCCGTCGGCTGCCCCGGAGCAGCAGCCTCAGGCGGCCGCTCGATCTTCGGCGGCGTATAGGGACGCGGACCGGGCTCGACCGGGACCAGAGCTGGAGCCGCCGGCTCGGTTGTCAACGGCGCAACGGGAGCGGAGGGCGCCGGAGCAAAAGGCGCTTCCGGAGCCGGTTGCGGCGCACCCGGTGCAGGAGGGGGCTGCGCCGGAGGCGCGCCCTCTTCGGGATGCTGTTTCAGCACACCCTCGATCAAGGACTCGAAGCTCTGCGCCTGGCCCCGCTCCACCGAAAAGGAGAGCGTGGCGGCGAGGAGGAGCGCCAGACGCATCGCTCGTCTTTGGCGGCGCAATGCGATCACACCGACGATGCCCCGGTCTGCGCGCGGTGGCGCAAATAATGGTCGGCGAGCACGATCGCGAGCATCGCCTCGCCGACCGGCACGGCGCGAATGCCGACGCAGGGGTCGTGGCGGCCCTTTGTGACAAGGTCGATGTTCTCGCCGGAGCGCGTGATGCCTTTCACGGGCTTCAGAATCGACGAGGTCGGCTTCACCGCGAAGCGGCAGACGACCGGCTGTCCGGTCGAGATGCCGCCCAAAATGCCGCCGGCATTGTTGGACAGGAACACAGGCTTGCCGTCGTTGCCGATCCGCATCTCGTCTGCGTTCTCCTCGCCGCGGATACGCGCCGCCTGAAAGCCGTTGCCTATCTCGACACCCTTCACTGCGTTGATCGACATCATCGCTGAGGCGATGTCCTGATCGAGCTTGCCATAGACCGGCGCGCCGAGCCCGACCGGCACGCCGTCGGCGACCACTTCGACAACCGCGCCGACCGAGGAGCCTTCCTTACGGATGCCGTCGAGATAGGGCTCCCATGTCTTCGCGGTCTCCGCATCCGGCGAGAAGAACGGATTGTTGTCGACCTCGTTCCAATCCCAGCGCGCGCGGTCGATCTCAATCTCACCGATCCGGACCAGCGCGCCGCGCACGGAAAGGCCCGGTACGATCTTCCGCGCGATCGCGCCCGCGGCGACGCGCATCGCCGTCTCGCGCGCGGAGGAGCGCCCGCCGCCGCGATAGTCGCGGATGCCGTATTTCGCATCGTAGGTGTAATCGGCGTGACCTGGACGGTAGGTCTCGCGGATCTCCGAATAGTCCTTCGAGCGTTGGTCGACGTTCTCGATCATGAGCGAGATCGGCGCGCCGGTGGTGACGAGCCCGCCGGTCGTCTCGTCCTCGAACACGCCGGAGAGAATCTTCACCTCATCCGGCTCGTGGCGCTGTGTCGTGAAGCGCGACTGCCCCGGACGGCGCTTGTCGAGGTAGGCCTGAATCTCCGCCGCGGAGATCGGAATCCTCGGCGGACAGCCGTCGACCACGCAGCCGACCGCCGCCCCGTGGCTTTCGCCCCAGGTGGTGACGCGGAAAAGATGGCCGAACGTGTTGTGCGACATGGTTGAAACCCGGCGCCACCTCTAGGCGGGCGGCACGGGACCGTCAAACTCAGATCGTCAGCACATCGCTTTGCGTGAAGAGGATCACGCGGTCCTGCGGCACGGCAAGATGCGGAGCGTCGTGCCCGGGGAGCCCGGCGAGAAGGTACATCAGCGCACGCAGGATGCCGCCATGCGCAACAACGAAGGTCGGGCCTTCGAGGGTCTCCAGCCACAGTGCGACCCGCTCCGCCACCATCTTGTAGCTCTCGCCGTTGGGCGGCACGTAGCCCCATTTGTCGGCCTCGCGCGCGCGTCCCTCCTTGGGGAAGCGCGCGGCGATGTCTGCGATCCTCAGCCCCTCCCAGTCGCCGTAGTTCGCCTCCATCAGCGTCGCATCCGTCTCGAAGCTGCGCGCCGCCTCGCCGGCTGTCTTCAGCACGATCCGCATCGTCTCCTCGGCACGGCCGAGGGGGGATGCCACTAGTCGCCATTCGCCGTCGCGAAGGATGCCGGCAACGGTACGGCCGTTCCGCTCCGCCTGCAGGCGGCCGCGCGCGTTGAGCGGAATGTCGCGCTGACCCTGGAAGCGAAGCTCGCGGTTCCAGTCCGTCTCGCCGTGGCGGATGAAGACGAGCGGGACCCGAATCATGCACGCCCTCCAAGCCGGAAGCCGGGCGCGGGCCGCTCCTGCAGCACCTCGCGGCGGAAGCGGAAAAGCGCGGCGGGCCGGCCGCCGGTCGCCGTCGCAGTGCCGCCGGTCGGCTCGACCAACTGGCCTTTCTCGACGAGGCGGCGGAAATTCTGCTTGTGGAGATGCTGGCCGAAGATGGCTTCGACGGTCCTTTGCAGCTCGGTCAGGGTGAACGTCTCCGGCATCAGCTCGAAGACCACCGGACGATATTTCAGCTTGCCGCGCAATCGCGAGATCGCGGTCGCCAGGATGCGGCGATGATCGTGGCGCATCGGCAGCCCAAGCGCCGGCTGGTCATTTCGTTCGAGCGCCGCCGGACGGCCATCGCGGCGCGCCTCTTCCAAGAGCCCCGCCTCGTAGAGAAGCTCGAAACGCTCCAGCCCCCGCTCCTCATCCCACGGCACGTCGCCAATACCGAAGGCGAGTCTGATCCGATCACGCCTTGAGATCGCACGCGCCGGCGCGTCCCTGTCCGGCCTCTCCGCCGACCACTCGGCAAGAAGCGGAAGCATGGCGTCGAGCGGCGTCGGCCTTCCGCCGCGCCAGTCCTCCCAGGGGAGGTAGCCGTACCACGGCCGCCACGCCACACCGGAGCGGGCCAGCACCTCGTCCGACTCCGGCGACCGGCGGGCGAGCGCGAGATAGCCGACCGACATGACGCGCGGGTCGCGCGCGGAGGGCTCCGCATGCCGGCCGCGGTCGCCGAAGGTGTAGAGCTGCTCGACATAGCCGAGCTTCAGATGCGTCTGCGCCTCCACCCAGGCGCGGAGCCCTATCTCCAGCGTGCGGTGGCCGACAGGATCGAAGGGACCGAAGGGCAGGCTGTCATGCGCGCCGCGCCCCGTCTCGACGACCAGGATCAGCGGCGTGACATTCTCCACCGCGACGATCGCGGCGTTGAGGCCGACCTCGATCGCTGCGGTGGCGGACGCGGAAGCGCCGCGGGTAGCGGTCCGATCACTCATCGATGTGAAGCGCGAAGACCGTCCCCTCGAAGGCTTCGGCGCCGCGGCCGATCCTCTCCACCGCTTTCACCATGCGGCCGGAGCGCCCGAGGATATCATCGGCGATCGCCACGAAGCGCGCATTCGGTGTCGCTTCGGGCGAGCGCGCGCGCAGGCGAAGCGCGATCACCTCTTCGTCGAGGTCGGGGCGCGCGGCACAGAGCGCGGAGAATGCCGCGGCGGTCGAGCGGCTTATCCCGGCGTAGCAGTGGACGACGATCGGCGCGGCCCGGTCCCAGCGCTCCATGAACTCGAGATACTCGTTCACGTGCTCCTCGGCCGGGCACACCATGCCTTCGGCCGGCGCGGAGATGTCGTGAATGGCGACGTGGAGGTGGTTCGCGGCATCGACCACGGGAGGGCGCGCGAAGATCGTGCCGCTGTTGACCAGCGTCACGATATGACTCGCGCTGTAAGCCGCGACGGTCTCCGCGAGGCGCGAGAGCGGGCAGACGACGATCGCGCTCATGTCACCTCCGCGGTTGCAGCCTTCGCTGCCCGTTTGACGGCTTTCAAATAAAGCGATTCGGCTTTCTTCGCAGACCACGGGTCGAGGATGGCTTCGACCTGCGTAGCGTCGATGGTGCCGGGCCGGCCAAAGAAGCGCTCGGCCTCCTTTTCGGCGAAGCCGGCAAGCCTCACGGCTTCGAAATAGGCGGCGGTCTGATCGGCCTTCTTGATGCGGCCCGCCATCTGCTGAGGCAAAGCGATCGGGAGACCGAACCGAAGTCTGACGGCGCGGTGCAGCCGCCCCTCCACCTCACGATATGCGACGTCGATCACCGCCTTGAACGGCGAGATCAGGTCGCCGATTACGTATTCCGGCGCGTCGTGGAGAAGCGTCGCAAGTTTTTCGCGCGCAGTTGTGGCGGGATGCTGCAGATGATGAACGCGCTCCACCAGCAACGAATGCTGCGCGACGGAAAATGCGTTGTCGCCGAAGGTCTGGCCGTTCCAGCGCGCGACGCGCGCGAGACCATGCGCAATGTCTTCAATCTCGACGTCGAGCGGCGACGGATCGAGCAGATCGAGCCGGCGGCCCGACAGCATCCGCTGCCATGCGCGAGCAGGCGCGCCGGCGCGGTCGGGCACTCAGTCCTCCCCCGCGCTCGTAGCGACGGCCGAGGGGGCCGGCCAGTCGTAGGTGGCCCAAGCGGGAAGCGCGACGGCCAGTTCCTCTGAGCCGACGCGCACCGGCAGCTTCTCATCGAGGGCGGCGCGCAGCCGGTCCAGCCTGACGACGCCGATCGCATGCCCGTAGGCGGACGAGCCGAGCCGGCCGAGCGGACGCCCGCCTGCGACGATCTCCGCGCCGGGCTCCGGCAATGGGCCGCCAGCTTCGAGCGCGACGATGCGGCGTCGCGCAGTGCCGCGATGGCGCATGCGGCTCACGACCTCCTGCCCGATGTAGCAGCCCTTCTGGAAATCGACGCCGTGGAGTGAGTCCATTCCTGCGTCGAAGGGAAAGGCGTCGCCGAGAATGAAGTCCAAACCGCCTTCGGGAATCGCATGGGCGATGCGGTGGCGGTGCCAATCGGCTGCGGAGGCATCGGTCGCGAACGCGCCGTTCCCCGCAATCCAGCGGAGCCCAAGCGCCGCAAGCCGCGGATCGAGATGGGCCTTCTCTCCCTCCCCGCCGTCCCATGCGACGTAGACTGCGCGATCCGGCGCGAGCGCGATCTCGACTTTCGCCCGGAGCTTGTAGAGCAGAAGCCGCTTGATGAAGGCCTCAGCCTCGCTCGCTCGGACATCGGCCGCATAGCCGTCCGGGTCCTTGTGGAGCACGAAGTCCCAGAGGATCTTGCCTTGCGGCGTCAGCAGCGCACCATAGCCGCTGCCGTCGCGATCGACGCCATCCATGTCGAGCGTCATCACATTGTGGAGAAGCGCCTTCGCATCCGGCCCGGCGACGCGGACGACGGCGCGGTCATCAAGATGGGCGGTGGGCATTCTCTCGCTTCAAGGCTCCGCGCGCTTGCGCTCGACAAGGATTGCCTGCAATCCGATGGGAGTTACCCCTCCCCTGCCCCCAACCACAAGGGGGAGCGAGAAAGCCGCCGATGCCTAAGACTTTCGACCTCCTCATCCGCCGCGGCAGCGTCGTGAACCACGACGGAATTGGGGTGCGCGACATCGGGGTCCAGGACGGGCGGATCGCCGCGCTCGGCGATCTCCCCGCCGCCGATGCAGCCGAGGTGATCGATGCATCGGGGCTTACGATCTTCCCCGGCGTCATCGACACCCAAGTGCATTTCCGCGAGCCCGGCGCGGAGCACAAGGAGAACCTTGAGACGGGCTCGCTCGCCGCGGTCATGGGCGGCGTCACCGCCGTCTTCGAGATGCCGAACACGGATCCGCTCACGATCGATTCGGCGGCGCTTGAGGACAAGCTGAAGCGCGCCAAGGGCCGCATGCACTGCGACCACGCGTTCTGGGTCGGCGGGACGGCGGAGAATGCCGAAGACATCCCCGAGCTCGAGCGCCTGCCTGGCGCGGCCGGCATCAAGGTCTTCATGGGCTCCTCGACCGGCTCGCTGCTCGTCGCCGACGATGCCGGTGTGCGCGCGATCCTCAAGAAGACTCGGCGACGCGCCGCCTTTCATTCCGAGGACGAGTTCCGCCTGACGGACCGCTTTCGCATGCGTGTCGCCGGCGATCCGTCGAGCCATCCGGTGTGGCGTGACGCGGAGACCGCACTCTCCTCGACGCTGCGGCTCGTCAGAATCGCGCGCGAGACCGGTGCGCCCATCCACGTGCTCCACGTCTCGACAGCAGAGGAGATGCTCTTCCTCGCCGGCCACAAGGACATCGCGTCCGTCGAGGTGACGCCGCATCACCTGACTTTCTCGGCCGACGACTATCTGCGCCTCGGCACGCTGTTGCAGATGAACCCCCCGATCCGCGACGCATCGCATCGCGAAGGCGTTTGGGCCGGCGTCGCCGACGGCACCGCCGACATCCTCGGCTCCGACCATGCGCCGCATACGCTTGAGGAGAAGGAGAAGCCCTACCCGGCGTCGCCCTCCGGCATGCCGGGCGTGCAGACGCTCGTGCCCGTCATGCTCGACCACGTCGCCAAGGGACGCCTGTCACTGCTGCGCTTCATGGACATGACCAGCGCCGGTCCGGCGCGACTCTTCGGCATCGCCGGAAAGGGGCGGATCGCGGTCGGCTACGACGCCGATTTCACCGTGGCTGACCTGAAGCGCTCAGTGAGAATCGAGAACTCCTGGAGCGCCTCGCGCGCCGGCTGGACACCTTACGCGGGTATGAATGTGACAGGCTGGCCGGTCGGCACCATTGTTCGCGGCCGGCGCGTCATGTGGGAGGGCGAGCTTCTTGCCCGCGGCGAAGGCTGCCCGGTGCGCTTCCTGGCGACGCTTGGTAACCACGCCTGACGAGGGCGCTACGCTCCCTTAAGCCGCGGCTGTTAGAGAAGGCCTAACCCTCCTTGAAGCGGCCTGGAGCGGACTTGAGCCTCACAACGATGCTTTCCGGCGGACGCGTGCGCGAGCTTCTTCAGCGCACCCGCGACTTCGTCACCCGCGACGACACGGCGGGCGCGGCGCGGCGCTCGGCCGCGATCGCGCTTGCCATCCGGCTTACGAGCGCCGCGCTCGCCTATCTCGCGCAGGTCGTCTTCGCCCGGTTGATGGGCCAATACGAATACGGCGTCTTCGCCTATACCTGGGTGTGGTTCCTGGTCTTCTCGGCCGTCGCGACGCTTGGCTTTGGCGACTCGCCCGTCCGCTACGTGGCGCAGCTTCGCGCGCGCGGCGAGGACGACTACTTGCGCGGCTTCATCCGCTTCGCGCCGCTCGTCATGCTCGTCGCGTCAGTCGCGTTCGCTGCGCTTCTGATCGCGCTTCTTCCCCTCGCCGAGGGTTTGATCGAGCACGATTACCTTATGCCGATGGCGTTCATGGCGGTGTCGATCCCCTTTGCCTGTCTGCAGGCCTTCTTTGAGGGGCTCGGCCGCAGCTATAACTGGACGATCCCGGCGCTCCTGCCAAACTACATCCTGCGCCACGGCCTGCTCCTCCTCATCATGGTCGCGGCGGTACGGCTCGGCTTCACGGCGACGGCGCAGACCGGCTTCGTCTGCCTGGTGCTCGCCATGACGATCTCGATCGCCTACCAGGCGACGACGATCCTCTACCGGCTCCGCCGAGTCGTTCCGCCCGGACCTGTCGCCTACCGGCCGCGCGAATGGGTCAGGGGCTCGGCCCCCTTCGCCGTACTCTACGCGGCACAGCACCTCTCCTCCTTCGCCGACGTGCTGGTGCTCTCTTTCTTCGTGAGCCCGGCGGAGATCGCCATCTATTTTGCCGCGACGCGTATCATCCAGGTGGTGAACCTTGTGCCCTATGCGGCGACGGTCGGCACGGCGCATCTCTTCTCCGCAAGCCACACGCGCGGCGACCACGACGAGCTGCAGCGGCTCTGCCGCTCCGTCGCGGCGACCACCTTCAGCATCGCTGCGATCGCGGTCGTGGCCATGATCGCGGGAGGCGACCGGCTGCTCGGCATGTTCGGACACGGCTTCGAGGAAGGCTACGTGCCGCTCGTGATCCTCGCCGCTGGCGTCTTCGCGCGGGTCGCCGCCGGTCCGGCGGAGGACATGCTCAACATGACCGGACACAGCAATGTCTCCGCCTCGACCTATCTCGCGATCGTGGCGATCAATGTCGTCCTCGCCGTCGCTCTCATCATCCCGTTCGGCCTGAACGGCGCTGCCACGGCAAGCGCGGCGGCACTGACGCTGCGGGCGCTGTGGCTCTCCTATGCGGTGTGGAAGAAGCTCGGCATCCGCACGTCGATCCTCGCGGTCATCGCCGCTTCCGGCTTCGCGGGGCTTTCCGGGCGGAACTCAGCGCTTCGAACGCCGGCGGAGTGAGGCTCAGTCGCCGGCGAGGAAATAGAGCCAGCGACCGTCCTTCGCGATTCCTACGCGGAAGAACGTGTAGGCACCGTACGATTTCATATCCTCGTAGTCGGCCGCAGTCAGTAGCGTGAAGAGCTCGACGAGCTGCTCGGGCGTCAGCGCGTTCAGCGGATAGTTCGCGAAATAGGGCCAGACGTATTGATCGTCGTCGGTGCCCGCGTCGACATGAACGAAGCCGGACTGAAGCACTTCGAGAAGGATCGCAAGGATCTCGCGACCTTCAGCGTCGGCGGCAAGCGCCTTCAGGTACTCGATCGGGTCGCCGGGATCGCCGAAGGCGACGGACGGCGGTTCCGCCTGAGCGCCCATCAGCGCGCGCAGGCGCTCGATGTCGCCGGACTTTGCCGCCTCGATCAGCTTGCGCCGAGTCTCGCGGACGGGCTCAGGCAGATCGGATTCAGAGCGCAGGATGGTGGGAAGCGGCGCGTTCGGATTTTCCGCCGGCGGTGCATCCGTCGCCGCGGGCTCTGCTCCCGCATCCGCCGGCGCAGCAGCGGCCGCTTGCGCGACAACGAAGTACCGAGGCACACCGGAGAAGACAGGCGCCACGACAAGTGCGGCGGTGCAGGCGATCCGCAAGAGTGTTGGGCGGGCGGGAGCGCTGGTCCTCACCCGGATGACGATAGGAGGCGACGGCGCGCTCGCGCAACCGCCCCGCTAATGCACCGGACTCGGAATGGAGAACTCGCCCGCGGCGATACGGGTCGGTAGGCGCCCCGCGAAATCCGCGACGGCCGCCTCGCCATAGGTCGCGATGAGGTCGCCGAGAGCTGCGAAAAGCGCGACATGCGCCAGGACCTCTGATTCGATCCCGGCCACCAAGGCATCTTCCCAAACGGCCGAAAGCCTTTGATAAGCCTCGCGTTTCTGCATCTTAAGCTCATCGGTATCCGGCCGCCCAAGATCTTGCATTCTTGCCCCCGATTCGGTGTTGCCCCGACCGCCTAACATGCGGCCTGCGGCCTCCACACGACATTGTGAAAGGATTCTTAACCGCCGCACTACTGACTGTAGCGGCCGCGGACGTCACTTGCCAGCGACTCACCCTCGGCTAGGTAGCGGGAGATCGCGAGCCGCGCAGAGGGCGTGCAGGTCCGGTAGACGGCGTTATAGGTTTCGAAGCCGTGGTTGAAGCGAGCGATGAGCCGCGTGCGGCGCTGCGGCGGCGGATCCTCAGCCTTCAGGAGCGCGTCCATCTCGTCGTGCCAGGCGGGACCGTCGTCATCGTCGCACAGGTTACGGAGAAAGCTCAGCGAACCCAGTATCTCTGAGAGCCGCAGCAGCTTCGCCTCGTAGATCGGCGCCGGCGGCTCGCCGGAGCCGTCGGTCGCCGCCTTTTCCGCAGGTGCATCCGCAGGAACCTCATCCTGCCCAAAGGCCGCACCCGATGCGGCGACGAGGAACGCGATCCCCGCGAAAATCTGGCCGATCCGATTCATGGCTGCCGATTCTGGGCGGCAGCCGAGGCGGCTGCAAGGGCGGACCGCGGCGATTTCATGTGGACGGCTCGGCGAGCGCGACGATGGCGCGCGCGATCCACGCGGCAGCCTTCGAGGTCGTCCGCCGTTCGAGCACGGCGGCGAGCGGCACGAAGGCCGCGTCGAAAGCGTCATCGGCGGCGGCCGGCGAGCCCTCACCGCCGCGCGCGGCGAAGACGGTGAGCCGGAAGGCGGAGCCCGGCTCCGGCTCCTTCGTCCCGAGCCTGACGACGTACCCGACCGGGAGCCCCGTCTCCTCCAAGAGCTCTCGGCGCGCCGTCTCCTCCGCCGGCTCGCCCGGCTCGACACGACCGCCAGGAAAGCTCCAATAGCCGGCAAAGGGTTCGCGGGCGCGCTTCACCATGAGTACGCTGTCGCGGCGAAGCACGATGACGCTCGCGCCGCTCTTCGTCTCGTTGTCGATGTCGCTCGCCGCAACCATCTTGAACCAATAGGCCGCTTTTGCTTCCGCTCAAATCGCGATGTAACGGAAGGACCATGTGCGGCCGCTACACATTGATCGCCAATGCCGAGGCGATCCGGCTTCTCTTCGAGATCCCGGCCTTCGACGAGCGCCTCGTCGTGCCGCGCTACAACATCGCGCCGACACAGCCGATCGCCGTGGTACGGACGGGGCCGAAGGGACGCGAGCTGGTGCCCGTTCGCTGGGGGCTGATCCCCTGGTGGGCAAAGGACCCGAAGACGCTTCCCCTGATGATCAACGCCCGCGCCGAAGGCATCACGGAGAAGCCCGCCTATCGCGACCCTTTCAAATATCGCCGCTGCCTGGTGCCGGCCTCCGGCTTCTACGAATGGCAGGCGTCTAAATTGAATCGGGGCAAAGGTCCGAAGCAGCCGTTCCTCGCGAGCCCCGGCCCGATCAAGCCCGGCGGCGACAAGCTCATCGCCTTCGCCGGCCTGTGGGAGACATGGCATGGGCCCGACGGCAGCGAGATCGATACGGCGACCATCGTGACAACCGACGCCAACACGCCGCTTGCGGCTATCCACGAGCGCATGCCGGTAGTGATCGCGCCCAAGGATTTCGAGACGTGGCTTTCGCTGGACACTCAGCCGGCCGAAGCAGCGGCGCTTCTTAGGCCCGCGCCCGACGATCTTTTGACACTCCTGCCTGTCTCCGCGCGGGTCAACTCGGCGGACAACGACGACGCAGCGTTGTTGGACGAGGTGCGGGAGGGACCGCAACCTTCTGAAACTGAGGCCACAGCCGAGGAGCCTCGGCAAGGCAGCTTGTTCTGAGCACTCGGCGTCCCGCTTTGTGGACTCGCCAGGAACCGTCACCGCTGTTCAGACGGTACCGCCTCGGTGATCTTTATGCTTCCCCAAAGTCGGCTGTAACTCGCGGCTATGCTCTTGGTCTCGCCCTCTGCGACGTCGACCATCAGCGTATTCGACCTGCGGATCGCAATGGCGCGCAGAACGAGCTGCACAGCGTGGCTCCCGCCCGAGCAATGGAGCGTCAGCCTTTCGCCGAATTGGATCTTGCCTGCGGGGTTGCCGTCCAGCTGTACCTCGACGTCTTTGACGCCGAGCAGCCCACCGGGATCGGCCAGCGCAATCTCGATCCGCGAGCTTCCCTCCGACATGTCCTCACGCTCCGAGATCGCAGAATGTAGGCCGGCTCGGCCTGGCGCGGTAGCGGCTCAGTCGGATCCTTAGACAATTCGTCCCGGATTCAGGACATTGTTCGGATCGAAAGCACGTTTCAGCGTGCGCATCATCTGAAGCTCGACCTCGCTCTTCACGCCCTTCAGAAGCTCGCGCTTGTAGCGGCCGATGCCGTGCTCAGCGGCGATCGAGCCGCCCATCCCGGCGACGATCTCGTGGATGAGGGCATGAACCTCCGGCGCGCGCGCCATAAACGCCTTTTGGTCGGCACCGGGCGGCTGCGAGAAATTGAAATGCAGGTTGCCGTCGCCGAGATGCCCAAAGGGAACCGGACGTACGCCCGGGATCAGCGCTTCGGCGGCGGTGGTGCCACGCTCGATCAGCTCCGGCATGCGCTCAACCGGCACGGAGACATCGTGCTTGATGGAACCGCCCTCGTGCTTCTGGATCTCGCTTAAAGCGTGACGCATGCGCCAGAACTCCTGCGCTTGCGCCACCGATGAGGCGACCACCGCGTCGGCAACCGTCGCGTCGGCAAGTGCGTCGGCGAGGGAGTGGAGCATCAGCTCCTGCGCGTCGTCTTCGCCGCGGCCTGAGGACATCTCCATCAGCACGTACCAAGGATGTGGTGCGCCGAACGTGTCCCGCGCGCCGGGCAGATACTTCACCAGCATGTCGATCGCGATCCGCGGCATAAGCTCAAAGGCCGTGAGGTCTGACCCCGCGCATTGCCGCGCGAGCTTCAGGAGCGCGAGCGCGTCCTTCGGTGCGGCGACCGCGGCGAGCGCCACCGCCTGCCCGTTCGGACGGGGAAAGAGCTTCAGGACGGCGGCGGTCACCACGCCGAGGGTCCCCTCCGCGCCGATGAAGAGCTGTTTCAGGTCATAGCCCGAATTGTCCTTGATGAGGCTGCGTAGCCCATTCCAGACTTCGCCGGTCGGGAGCACGACTTCGAGCCCGAGCACGAGGCTCCGCGTATTGCCGTAGGAAAGAACCTGCGTGCCGCCGGCATTGGTCGAGATGTTGCCGCCGATCCGGCACGAGCCCTGCGAGCCGAGCGATAGCGGAAAGAGCATGCCGGCCTCGTCGGCCGCCTCGTGCAGCCGCTCCAGCACCACGCCCGCCTCGGCGACGACCGTGGCGCCGACCGGATCGATGCTGCGGACCCGGTCGAGGCGCTCAAGCGAAAGCACGATCTCGCGGCCGCTCTCATCGGGAATCTGTCCGCCGACCAGGCCGGTATTGCCGCTCTGCGGCACGATCGGCGTGCCGGTCTCGTTCGCCAGCTTGAGGATCGCGGAAATCTCGTCGACCGAGCCGGGGCGCACTACGGCCCGCGTGACTCCGTGGTAGTAGCCGCGCCATTCGCTGAGATAGGGGGCTTTATCCGCCTCCGCCGTCAGCACATGCGCAGCACCCACGATCGCCTCGAGCCGCTTAAGCACGGCGCTTCCAGCGGAAATTTCGCCCATGGCCCCCCTTACGCGACGTGCGCCCTTGCGTCGAGGCGGCTTGAAGGGCGGGAATCGCCATGCCATTACCCGGCGGCGGCGGGCTTTGGCCCTCAATCGATAAGAGCGGACGAAACCGGATGGATGCGTCAGCGGGCGAAGTGATGCGTGGCAAGCGGGGCCTTATTATGGGCGTCGCCAACAATCGCTCGCTGGCCTGGGGCATCGCCTCGGTGCTTCGGGCGGCCGGCGCACAGCTGGCGCTCACCTATCAGGGCGACGCGCTGAAGAAGCGCGTGGAGCCGCTCGCCGCGGAGCTCAAGGGACACGTCGTTGGGCATTGCGACGTGACCGACCCAGCCACGATCGATGCCGTCTTCGACAAGATCGAGTCGCTCTGGGGCGGGCTCGACTTCCTCGTCCACGCCATCGCGTTCTCTGACAAGGACGAGCTGACCGGCCGCTACGTCGACACGACGGCGGAAAATTTTTCCAAGACGATGCTGATCTCCTGCTACTCGCTGACGGCGATCGCGCAGCGGGCGGAAAAGCTCATGCCGTCAGGCGGTTCGATCCTCACGCTCACCTATTATGGCGCCGAGAAGGTGATGCCGCATTACAATGTGATGGGCGTCGCCAAGGCGGCACTCGAGGCGTCGATCCGCTACCTCGCTGTCGACCTCGGGCCGCAGGCGATCCGGGTCAACGCCATCTCGGCGGGCCCGATCAAGACGCTCGCGGCCTCCGGCATCGGCGATTTCCGCTACATTTTGAAGTGGAACGAGCTTAATGCGCCGCTCCGCCGAACGGTGACGATCGAGGATGTCGGGCGCGCTGCGCTCTTCCTGCTTTCCGACCTCTCCGGCGGCGTGACCGGCGAGATTGTGCATGTCGACGCGGGCTATCACGTGGTCGGCATGAAGGCGGTTGACGCCCCGGACATCGCCACGGTCATTCACAAGGATTGAGGCACCCGCCTCTCCGCCGGCCCGCAATTCAGCTATAGATCGCGGCCGGTCGGCCGTCGGGAGATGCGGGTGTGGTGGGACTTCTGGTCCTGGTCGTAATCTGGGTGGTCGTCGCTCCGATCTTCGCGCTGACGAGCGCGCTTCGCGCCAACCGGCGCTCGAACGAGCTTTTGAGGCGGCTGGAGACGCTTGAGCGGCTTGCCGGCGTCGACTCCGCGGAAGCCGCCAGGGCCGCCGCGTCAGCCATGGCGCAACCTGCCGCCGCGCCGGTCCCGACCGAGGCTCTGCCTGAGCCCGAGGCAGCGCCTTCCGAGCCGATCGCCGAGCCTGAGCCCGTCGCGCCCGCCGAGCCCGCCACACCTGACGCTTTTCCTGCAGAAGCTCCGGCCGCGCGCCCGTCGCCTCCCGGAGAATCACTTGAAACGAAGATCGGCGCCCGCTGGACGGTGCTTGTCGGTGGGCTGGCGCTGGCGCTCGGCGCCGTCTTCCTCGTGCGCTACTCGATCGAGCAGGGGCTGATCGGCCCGGGGACGCGCATCGCGCTCGGGTTCCTGCTTTCGGCCGTGCTCTTCGCCGCCGGCGAGTGGCTCCGCCGCCGCGACCGCTCGCTCTCCCTGCCGGACGTCTTCGCCAAGGCGGACGTGCCGGCGATCCTGACCGGCGCCGGCGGCATCGCGCTCTTCGCCACGATCTATGCCGCGCACGCGCTCTACGGCTTCATCGGCCCGGGCGCCGCCTTCGTGCTTCTGACCGCTGCCGGCCTCGTGACGCTCTTCCTCTCCGTCATCCACGGACCAGGTCTTGCGGCACTCGGCGCGCTCGGCAGCTACGCGGCGCCGCTCCTCGTCTCGAGCGCCGAGCCGGCGCCCCTCCCCGTGGTATTCCATGTTCTCGCGGTGACCGCCGCCGTCCTCGGCATGGCGCGAATCCGCACCTGGCGCTGGCTCGCGATCGGCGGCATCGCGGCCAGCCTTGCCTGGGGTCTTCTCATCGGCGAGATCAGCGCCGCGACGACGCTGCCCGCGGAGCTGCTCCTCGTTGCCGGCCTCGTCGTGATCTATGTCGGCGCGTTCTTGGTTGGCGCAGCGCCAACAGCGCTCCGCGACCGTGAGCCGGACCTCTATCCGCTCGTAGCACTCGCAGGCGTCGCAGCGCTCTCGCTCCACTACGTCAACATCGACTCCGCCTATCCGCCGCTTCTCTCCAGCATCGTGCTTGCCGGCGTTCTCGGCGCAGTCGCGAGCCGCTGGACAGGCGTCGCCGCAGCGGCGCTCGTCGCCGGCGCCGTTGCGGTCATCACCGTGATGCTCATGCCGCCGTCGCTGCCGCTCTTTCTTGGAACGATGCGGGTCGGCGCGTTCGAATGGGCGATCGTCAGCGAGGCAGGGCTTGGACGCTTCGCGCTCAAGGCGGCGGCGATCGGCTTTATCGTCGGCGTCGGATGCTTCCTGTCCGCAGATCGGGCCGCCGCGCGCGCGCCGATGACCGCCGGCTTCTTCGCAGCCTCCGGTGCGCTCGCGCCGTTCCTGATCCTCGTCGTCGTCTACCTTCGCCACTCGCCGTTCGAGACTCGGCCGGTCATTGGAATCGCTGCGCTCGTCATGGCCGCGGTCTTCGCGACCCTGACGGAGCGGCTGATCGCGCGCCGCCCGGACGACAACATGGCGCTTGCGCCGGCGCTCTATGCGGCGGGCGCAGTGCTTGCTCTCTCCTTCGCCTTCGCTGTCGGACTTGCGACGCGCTTCATCCCGATCTCGCTCTCGCTCGGTGCCGCTGGAATTGTCTGGGTCAGCCTCTACCGGCCGGTCCGCATCCTCTCCTGGCTCGCGGTCGTGGTCGCGGGGCTTGCCTGCGTCGCAATCGTCTTCGGCCCGCCCCTCTCGCCTGAGGAGATCGGAACGCGCCCGATCCTGAACGGCCTGATCCTCAGACTCGGCCTCCCCTCAGCGGCGGTCATCTTCGCCGGCGAGACGCTTCGCCGTCATCGCGACGGACTGGAGGCGCGGATCCTGCAGACGATCGGCCTTGTGGTCGCGGCAATCTTCGTCGTGCTGGAGATTCGACACTTCGCCGGTGGCGGCGTCATCTCGACCGGGCCGGCCGGGCTCGGTGAGCAGGGCGCGCTGACGCTTGCCGCGCTCGCTTTCTCGCTCGGCCTGCAGCGGATTGCGGCGGCGACAAAGAGCAAGGTCTACGCCTGGGGCTCGCTCGTCGCCGGCGTGATCGGCGCGCTGGCGATCGCGATCGCGCATTTCTTCATCGCGAATCCGCTTCTGACCGGCGAGAGCGTCGGCACAGGCCGCGTCTTCAACCTGCTCCTGCCGGGCTACCTCCTCCCGGCGCTTGGTGCAGCCTGGGTTGCGGCGGCGGCGCGGGCGGTCAGGCCGCGCTGGTATGTGCTCCTGATGGCGGCGCTGTCGCTGCTTCTCGCGTTCGCCTATGTGACGCTGATGGTCCGCCACGCGTTCCAGGGCGAATTCCTCGATCGCTTCAGGCATGACGGACGCGGAGAACTGGACCTACTCGGCGGTTTGGCTCGGTCTTCGGCATCGCGCTTCTTACAGCCGGCATTTTCCTGCGCTCGACCATGGTGCGGGCGGCCTCCGGGCTCGTCATCGCCGTCGTCGTCTGCAAAGTCTTCCTGTTCGATATGGCGGCGCTCACCGGCGTGCTGCGCGCCGCCTCATTCCTCGGGCTCGGCGCGACGTTGATCGTGATTGGCCGCCTCTATCAGCGGCTCCTTATGCGCGGGCGGGCGCAGGAAGCGGCGTCCTAACCGATCTCAACCACCTTGCCCCGCGAGCCGGGCGGCGCGTCTCAGCTCCGGAAAGCGCCAACCTGCGGGCTGCCGTAGAGATAGATGAGCTCGCGGCCGTTGGGGCTCTCACCGCGCAGCAACGCGTCGGCCTCGTATTCGTGGCCTCGCGGGATCACGTAGCCGTAGAAATAGTGCCTCTCGCCGTCCCGGAACTGGCCCGGAATGGCAAAGGAAAAGCCGTGTTCCTTACCCCGCGCCCGCTCGGGAGCTTCGGCCGGCACGTCGTATGGCTGCTTCGCGACAATCCTGCCAAGGAACGTGAAATCGCCGCAGACCTTGTCTTGTGCGCCGCCGTTGGTCTCGATGCACCCTGAGAATCCGTGAAGGCTCCCGGTCGGGTCTCGTCCGCTGGCATAAAGGTAGATCGTAAGATTGTCGCTCGGATCGCGTATGTCGGTCGCCCAGCCCTTGAGACTACCGTCGCTCCCGATCGCGTCGAGATTGCCCCAGATGTTCGGGTCCGTGTCCTCCTCGTTCGCAGCGCTCGGAGGAGGCGTCTGCTCGGCAATGTCCTGCCGCGCCGGCCGGTCTTCGGCGACGGGGTTCGCGGGCATCCTCGACTGGATGAGAAGGTAGGCCCCGCCGAGGACGACCATCGCCAGCGCGGCAACCGCGATCCGACTGATGCCGCCGCTCGGTGCGGGATATTCGAGGGATTTCGCAAGCCGGAGCCGGTAGATTTGGACGGGTCCGGGCGCGCCCTCTACCTGCTGTTCCCCGGCGTCGTCGACCATGGGCTGCGGCTTGCCGGGAAGCTGATCCTGCGCGGCGGCCGAGATAAGCACGCCGCCCGGATTGCAGGCTTTCATCAACCGGGCGGCGAAGTCGACGCTATCGCCGCGAAGGCCATCGCCCTCGACCGTGACGTCGCCGACGTCGATGCCGATCTGAAGGACGATCCGCCTTTCCGACGCAACCGCCTCCTGGCGCCGCTTAAGCCCCTCCTGGATCGCCGCTGCACAACGCGCGGCATCCGCCGCGGAGCCGAACTCGGCGAGAATCTCATCGCCGACCAACTTAGCGATCGTGCCCTTGTGCTCGGCGAGCAGAGGATCGATGACCGTCGAGCGCAGCGTGTGCATCGCCGCGAAAGTCGCGCTCTCGTCGACCTTTATCAGGCGCTCATAGTCGACGACATTCGCCGCCAGGATCGCTGCGAGCCGGCGTCCGGCCTTGTCAGAAGGCATTCGCTCCTTCCCCCGCACGGAGGCCTTGGCCGCGCTCAGCCGATTTCCACCACCACGCGGCCGCGCACCTGGCCGTCGACGATCTTCTCCGCCGTCTCGCGAATCTGGTCGAAGCCGATCGTCGTCATCATCGCCTCGAGCTTGTCGCGGTCGAGGTCCTTCACGAGCCGCGCCCACGCTTCCTCGCGTGCCGCGCGCGGCTGGGTGACGGAGTTGATGCCGATCAGCGAGACACCGCGCAGGATAAAGGGCGCGACGGAGGTCGAAAGCCCCATGCCGCCGGCATTGCCGCAGGCGGCTACGATGCCGCCCGCCTTGGTCATGGCGATGACATTGGCGAGCACGTTGGCGCCGACCGTGTCGATCGCCGCGACCCATCGCTCCTTGTCGAGCAGCTTCGCCGGATTGACGAGCTCCTCGCGGTCGACGATCTCCGCGGCGCCGAGGCCCTTCAGATAGCCCGCCTCGGCCGCGCGCCCGGTCACCGCGACGACGTGGTAGCCGAGCTTCTTCAGGAGAGCGACGGCGACCGAGCCGACGCCACCCGCAGCCCCCGTCACCACCACCGGCCCGCTCTTCGGCGTGATGCCGTGGCGCTCAAGCGCGATAACGGAGAGCATCGCTGTGTAACCGGCTGTGCCGATCGCCATCGTATCGGCCGCGGGAATCTTCTCGGGCTTCTTGATCAGCCAGTCAGCCTTGACGCGGGCATATTTAGCGTAGGCGCCGTAGTGCCCCTCTCCCACGCCCCAGCCGTTCAGGATCACTGCGTCGCCGGGCTTGAAGTCGGGGCTCTCCGACGAGACGACCTCGCCGACGAAATCGATCCCGGGGATCATCGGGAAGCGGCGGACCACCGGGAGCTTTCCGGTGATGGCGAGCCCGTCCTTGTAGTTCACCGTGGAGTGGCTGACGCGGACGACAACGTCGCCCTCCATCAGGTCGGCAAGCGTCAGCTCGCGCACCTCGACAAACTGCTTCTTCTCCGCGCCGCGGTCGACGACGAGGGCTTTGAATTTCCCGATGTCCGGCATTGCGGCACTCCCTATCCCGGCGCCTTCATGGCGCGGGACCGCGGATGCCGCAACCCTAGGCGGGCGCTGCCTCGTAAGCCGGCGCTTCCTTGATCGGCCAGTGCACGATCGCAGCAAAGACCGCGAGCGCGACGGCGAGCCACCAGACGAGGTCGTAAGAGCCGGTGCGGTCGTAGATGAAGCCGCCGAGCCACACACCGAGGAATGCGCCGACCTGATGGGAAAGGAACACGATGCCGGAGAGCGTCGCCAGAAACCGCGGGCCGAACATTACCGCCACAAGACCCATGGTCAGCGGCACGGTGGAGAGCCAAAGAAGCCCCATCACGGCAGCGAAGATGAGCACGGTCACCGCGCTCGGCGGCGTCGTGATCAAGAACACGATGGCCGCCCCCCGCGCGAGATAGATGAGCGACAACACGATAGGCTTGGAGAAGAGCTGACCAAGCCGACCCGACGCGAGCGAGCCCACGACATTGAAGAGCCCGATCAACGCGATCGCCCACGCGGCGAGGCGCACATCGAGACCGATGTCGACCAGATAAGGCGGCAGATGCGTCGTCACGAAGGCGAGCTGGAAGCCGCAGACGAAGAACCCCGCGACGAGTAGATTGAAGCTCCGGTACCCGAACGCTTCGGTGAGGGCTTGGCGCAGGCTCTGCTCGCGCACCGCAATGTCCGCCGCGCTCGGGCGGCCGGTAAGCGCGATCGCGAGGAACGGGATCACAAGCATGACAGCCGCCAGAACCAGCAGAGCTTCTGCCCATCCGTAGGTCACGATGAGACCCTGGCCGAACGGCGCGAAGACGAACTGGCCCATCGATCCGGCGGCCGTGCCGATGCCGAACACCAGCGGGCGCCGCGCCGGCGCCACGCGCTTGCCGAAAGCCGCAAGCACGAGCGAGAAGGACGCGGCCGCCATGCCGAGCCCGACCATCAGGCCGGCGGAGATGTTGAGCCACACCGGATCGGGCGCCCATGCCATGACGGCAAGGCCTGCTGCGTAGAGGATTCCGCCGCCGGCGATGACGCGGCCGGAGCCGTATCGGTCGGCGAGGGCGCCGGCGAACGGCTGGCCGATGCCCCACATGATGTTCTGGATGGCGATCGACAGCGCGAAAATCTCGCGGCTCCAGCCGCGCGCTTCCGTCATCGGCGCGAGGAAGAGGCCCATGATCGAGCGCGGCCCGAAGGAGAGGAGCGCGATCAGGCAGCCGGCGACAATCACCACCGGCAAGTTGACAGCGACTGGACGGGTGACAGTTTGCGGCGCAGAGGCGGCCATGGCGTGACCTTCAATCGTAAATCGACGATCTTTCTAACGCGGCTTCGTCCAATCGATGGCATTCATCTTTCTGATCGGTCTCGTCAGTCAGCCTGATTGAAATGCCGCAGCGTCCACTCGCTGACAACGCTTGAAATGGCCGGATGACAGCCCTATGTAGCTAGCGACCGGCTTTGGCCGGTCTTCTTTGGGCCCGCTTATACTCAGTTTGAGTATAACAGAACGGGAGGGCGCGATGGGTTACCTGCAGGACTTTGAGGCGGGTCTTGGAATTGGCCGTCGCGCCACGGAGCCCGCGCGCTTTCCGGTACTGGCCCGCCCCGATCTCAGCTACACGCCGGACGTCACCGCAAAGACGGCGCATCTCTACGAGAGAGTGCGTCACGTCATTCCGTCGATCGAATGGCCCTCCTTCGCGCCGACCATCAAGGCCATCAATGAGCTGAAAGCGGTCCGGAACGCGGTCATCCTGGCGCACAACTACCAGACCCCGGAAATCTACCACTGCGTTGCCGACATTGTCGGCGACTCGCTGCAGCTCGCCCAGGAGGCGGCGCGCACCGACGCAGAAGTGATCGTCCAGTGCGGCGTTCACTTCATGGCCGAGACCTCGAAAATCCTCTGCCCGGACAAGACGGTGCTCATCCCCGACAGCCGCGCCGGCTGCTCGCTCGCCGCGTCGATCACCGGCGGAGACGTGCGGCGGCTCCGCGACGCCTATCCGGGCGTGCCGGTCGTCGCCTACGTCAACACGTCGGCAGAGGTTAAGGCGGAGGTCGACATCTGCTGCACCTCGTCGAACGCGGTGGAGGTCGTGGAGTCGCTCAACGCGAAGCGCGTGATCTTCCTGCCCGACCGCTATCTCGCCAAGTGGGTCGCGTCGCAGACCGACGTCGAGATCATCGCCTGGCACGGCGCCTGCGAAGTGCATGAGCGCTTCTCCGGCGAGGAGCTTCGCGCCTATCGCGAGGCCGATCCGGCGATCAGGATCATCGCGCACCCGGAGTGCCCGCCCGACGTGATCGAAGAGGCGGACTTCACTGGCTCGACCGCGAAGATGATCGACTGGGTAAAGACCAAGCATCCGCAGAAGGTGCTGATGGTCACGGAATGCTCGATGGCCGACAACGTCGCGTCGGAGGCGCCGGAGGTGAACTTCGTCAGGCCGTGCAACCTCTGCCCGCACATGAAGCGCATCCAGCTCCCGAAGATACTGGACTCGCTCCTCTTCATGCAGGAGGAAGTCGTGATCGACCCGCTCGTCGCCGCGAAGGCGCGGCGGAGCGTCGAGCGCATGGTGAACCTGAAGAGCTGAGGTGACCTCACCCTTCCACCCTGAGTCCTGGGAAGGCATCGACGACGTCGTCATTGTCGGCGGCGGGCTCGCCGGTCTTTTCTGCGCGCTGAAGCTCAGTCCCCGGCCGGTGACGATCATCACCGGCGCGCCGATCGGCGAAGGCGCTTCCTCGGCCTGGGCGCAGGGCGGGATCGCGGCCGCGATCGGCACCGGCGATACCATCGAGAGCCACGTTGCCGACACGATCGCCGCCGGTGCGGGCCTCGTCGATGAGCGCGTGGCACGTGCGATGGCGACGGAGGCGGCGGATCGAATCCACGACCTCCTCGGCTACGGCGTCGCCTTCGACCGCGAGCTCGACGGCGCGCTGAAGCTCTCGCGCGAGGCGGCGCATTCGCAGCGCCGCATCGTGCGCGTCAGGGGCGACATGGCGGGCGCGGCAATCATGTCGGCGCTCGTCGCGGCGGTCAGGCGGACGCCCTCGATCCGCGTGCTCGAAGGATACGTTGCCGAACAGCTTCGCGCCGACGGTTACTACGTGACAGGACTGGTCGCGCGCGACCGGCGCGGCGGACTCTCCGACCGCATCCATCTTTCGACCCGCGCGATCGTGCTGGCGTCGGGCGGCATCGGGCATCTTTACGCCGTCACCACCAACCCGCCGGAAGCGCGCGGCGAGGGGCTCGCCATGGCGGCGCGCGCCGGTGCGCTCATCGCCGACCCGGAGTTCGTGCAGTTTCATCCGACCGCCGTCGATGTCGGCCGCGACCCGGCACCGCTCGCGACCGAAGCGCTTCGCGGCGACGGCGCCATAATCGTCGACAAGGCTGGGCACCGCTTCATGCCCGACGTGCATCCCGACGGGGAGCTTGCGCCGCGCGATATCGTCGCGCGCGCCGTGCACGAGGCGAAAGTCTCCGGCCGCGGCGCCTTCCTCGATTGCCGCAAGGCGATCGGCAGGGATTTCGCCGAGCGCTTCCCGACCGTCTATGCCGCCTGCATGGAAGCGGGCGTCGATCCGACGATAGAGCCGATCCCGATCGCACCGGCCGCGCACTACCACATGGGCGGCGTGCACGTGGACGGAGTCGGGCGCACGACGCTTGACGGGCTCTGGGCCTGCGGAGAGGTCACCTCGACCGGCGCGCACGGCGCCAACCGCCTTGCCTCGAACTCGCTGCTTGAAGCGGTCGTGTTCGCGGCGCGCGTGGCTGAGGACATCCACGGTCTCCTGCCCGCCCACAAGACAACGCAATGGATCGGCGCGTCCGAGAGTGAAGCGCCGATCGCGCCGGAAGAAGACGACCAGGCGATCCGCAAGGTCCGCGCCGTCATGAGCCGCCACGTCGGCGTGGTGCGCGACCGCGCCGGACTCAGCGAAGCGCTTACGATGATCGAGTCACTTATCGAGAACCGGCATGGACCGCAGGTGATGAACGCGCTCGTCGCGGCGAAGCTCGTCGCGGCCGGCGCGCTCGCGCGCCAGGAGAGCCGCGGCGGTCACTACCGCTCCGACTTCCCCAACGCCGACCCGAGCCTTGCCCAGCGAACCTTCCTTACGCTCGCGCAGGCGGACGCGATCGCCGAGCAAGCGGCGGCACCGCTCGAAATGGCTTCATGACCGGAGGTCTGCCGGTGCTCCCGCCCCAGCTTGTCTCGGAGGCGGTCAGCCGCGCGCTCGCGGAAGATCTTGGGCGCGCCGGCGACATTACCTCGGCCGCGACGATTCCGGCGACGGCAACGGCGACGGCCGTCATCGCCGCCCGCGAGCCCGGCGCGATCGCCGGTCTGGCGCTCGCGGAAGCCGCGTTCCGCCAGATGGACGCAGCGGTTGAATTCGCGCCTGCTGTTGCAGACGGCGACAAGGTCGAGCGCGGCGCGGTCGTCGCGCGCATCTCCGGCAATGCACGTGCGATCCTTTCTGCCGAGCGCGTGGCGCTCAATTTCCTCTCCCACCTCTCCGGCATCGCCACCCTGACCCTTCGCTACGCCGAAGCCGTCAAGCATACGAAGGCGCGCGTGACCTGTACGCGGAAGACGATCCCCGGGCTCCGCGCCTTCGAGAAATACGCGGTGCGCTGCGGCGGCGGATCGAACCATCGCTTCGGCCTCGACGACGCGATCCTGATCAAGGACAACCACATCGCTGTCGCGGGTGGGGTTAGAGAAGCGATCCGCCGCAGCAAGGACTTCGCCGGCCATCTGGTGAAAATCGAGGTGGAGGTCGATACGCTTGGCCAGCTCAAGGAGGTTCTGGAGGCCGGCGCCAACGTTATCCTTCTCGACAACATGCCGCCGGCGAAGCTCAGGGAAGCGGTCGCCATCGCAGGCGGTAAGGCGGTGCTCGAAGCCTCCGGCGGCGTGACGCTCGAGACCGTCGCGGCAATCGCCGAGACGGGCGTCGACTTCATATCCTCGGGCGCCCTCACCCACTCCGCGCGCGCCCTCGACCTCGGGCTGGATATTGATATCGCGACGTAAGCGGTGGGGGCGCCCGACAAAGAGTGTGGCCGACCTGGGATACCGAGCGCTTCTTGGAGATTGTGCGCTGCGGCGGATCAAGCTAGCAAACCACCAGACTTGACTGGGCGCGGGACGGGTTATGGCGAAATGGGTCTACAGCTTTGGCGGCGACCGCGCGGAGGGGTCGGCCGCCATGCGCGAGCTGCTCGGGGGAAAGGGCGCCAATCTTGCCGAGATGGCCAGCCTCGGGCTCCCGGTCCCGCCGGGCTTCACGATCACCACGGAACTCTGCACGTACTTCTACGCCAACGACCGTAACTATCCGCCGGAGCTCAAGGACGAGGTCGAGGCGGCGCTCGGCGCGGTCGCCGATCAGACCGGCAAGATTTTTGGCGACCGGACCGAGCCGCTCCTTGTCTCGGTGCGCTCCGGGGCGCGCGCTTCGATGCCGGGCATGATGGACACAGTTCTGAATCTCGGCCTGAACGACGAGACGGTGAACGCCATCGCCGGCCTCGCCGACGAGCGCTTCGCCTGGGACACCTACCGCCGCTTCATCCAGATGTACGGAAGCGTGGTGCTCGGCGTGGAGCACCACGAGTTCGAAGTCGATCCTGGAGCTTGAGCGCGAGAAGCGCGGCCATGCCCACGACACCGATCTCGACGCCGGGGCCTGGGAGACGATCGTCGCGCAATACAAGAAGCTCATCGAAGAGACGCTTGAGACGCCTTTCCCGCAGGCGCCCTCCGATCAGCTTTGGGGAGCGATCGGCGCTGTCTTCGGCTCTTGGATGAACCCGCGCGCGGACTCCTATCGCAAGCTCCACGACATTCCGGCGAGTTGGGGCACGGCCGTCAACGTGCAGTCCATGGTCTTCGGCAATATGGGCGAGACGTCGGCCACGGGCGTCGCTTTCACGCGCAACCCGGCGACCGGCGAGAAGGGGCTTTACGGTGAGTTCTTGGTCAACGCGCAGGGCGAGGATGTGGTTGCCGGCATCCGCACCCCGCAGGACATCACGGAAGCCGCGCGGCAATCCTCCGGCTCGAATCTTCCGTCGCTCGAAACTGTGATGCCGGATGCCTTCGCCGAGCTCGGCCAGACCGCCGAGCGGCTCGAGGCGCATTATCGCGACATGCAGGATATGGAATTCACCGTCGAGCGCGGGACGTTCTGGATCCTGCAGACGCGCGCCGGCAAGCGCACCGCGAATGCAGCGCTCAAGGTTGCCGTCGACATGGCGAACGAAGGACTGATCACGCGCGAGGAGGCAGTTGGCCGAGTCGAGCCAGAGGCTTTGAACCAACTTCTTCATCCAACACTTGATCCGGATGCGGAGCGGACGCTGATCGCGCGCGGCCTGCCCGCTTCGCCGGGCGCCGCCACCGGCGAGATGGTGTTCACGGCGGAGGCCGCCGAGAAGCTCAAGACCGAAGGCCGCGAGCTGGTCCTCGTCCGGAACGAGACGAGCCCGGAGGACATCAACGGCATGGTCGCCGCGCTTGGCATCTTGACTGCGCGCGGCGGCATGACGAGTCACGCAGCCGTCGTCGCCCGCGGCATGGGCCAGCCCTGCGTCTGCGGCGCGGGTGCGCTCAAGATCGACTACAAGGCCGGCACCATGACGGTTGGCGGCAAGAGCTGGAAGGCCGGCGACGTCATCACCATCGACGGCGCCACCGGCGAGATCTTCGACGGCCGCGTGCCAACGCTTCGCCCCGAGCTCACAGGCGACTTCGGCACGCTCATGGGCTGGGCGGATGCGGTGCGCCGCCTCAAGGTACGCGCCAACGCCGAGACGCCTAACGACGCGCGCGTCGCGCGTGAGTTCGGCGCGGAGGGCATCGGCCTCTGCCGCACCGAGCACATGTTCTTCGAAGGCGATCGCATCGTCGGCGTGCGCGAGATGATCCTGGCTCACAATCCGGAAGGCCGCCGGGCCGCTCTCGAGAAGCTCCTGCCGATGCAGCGCCAGGACTTTGTCGCGCTCTTCAAGATCATGCACGGTCTGCCGGTGACGATCCGCCTGCTCGACCCGCCGCTCCATGAATTCCTGCCGAAATCCGACGCGGAGATCGCCGAGGTTGCGGCCTCGATGCAGGTCGATCCGGCGCTGCTCCGCGACCGTGTGATCGCGCTTACGGAATCGAACCCGATGCTCGGCCATCGCGGCTGCCGTCTTCTCGTCACCTACCCGGAGATCGCCGAGATGCAGACGCGCGCGATCCTGGAGGCGGCGTCGGAGGCCGCCAAGACGACCGGCGAACCGGTGACACCGGAGATCATGGTGCCGCTCGTCGGCATGCGCAGCGAGCTCGACCATGTGCGCGCGACGATCGACCGGACCGCCAAGTCGCTCGCCGGCAACGGCGCTGAGATTGCCTACACCGTCGGCACCATGATCGAGCTGCCGCGCGCAGCGCTCCGCGCCCAGGAGATCGCCGAGGGCGCCGACTTCTTCTCCTTCGGCACCAACGACCTGACACAAACGACATTCGGAATCTCGCGCGATGATGCGCATGGCTTCATCAACAGCTACCAAGAGTTGGGGCTGATCGAGAAGGACCCGTTCGTGACGCTCGATACCGAGGGTGTCGGCGTCCTCGTGCGCGTCGCCACGAACGAAGGCCGCAAGGCGCGACCGGACCTGAAGCTCGGCATCTGCGGCGAGCACGGCGGCGACCCCGCCTCCATCCGCTTCTGCGAAGCCATCGGCCTCGACTACGTCTCCTGCTCCCCCTTCCGCGTGCCGATTGCGCGGCTCGCCGCAGCCCAGGCGGCGCTCCACAGCACCCAGGGCCAGACCGCCTGAGAGCCCGGACAGCGCCAATTCCGGGGGCGGGTCAAGGTTACCCAGCGGTGCCGCTGGGCGGCCCCATTATCGCCTGATTAACACTAGAAAAATCCTAAGCCCGCGCTCGGCGGGGTGCGTTTTCTCGGGGGGAGACCGCGGTTAACCGCGCGTCAACCTCAATTCGCTCTTAATGGGTTTGTGAAAAAGCAGCGATCGCCTGTTGCCATAGCGCAACAGGTCCGTGGGGTCGGAGGGGTAGCAGCGCTGTGTATCATGCGACGTCGCGCGTAAGCGCCCTGAAATTCGCCGCCGCCGCCAGTCTCTCGATAGCAGCCATCGTGGCTGCTCTGCCGGGTCTGGTCAGCAATATCTCCAACCTGGCTTCCGCCGCCGTCCATCCCTCAATCGAGGGCATATCCCTAGCGCGCACCGCGCCAGCAACGCTTCCGAGCTCTGCCCGCACGACGCCATCGGTCAACGGGAGCGTCGACCTCGCAATGCTCATGGCGCCGCACGATCCGGCGCTGCCGACACAGCGTTTCGTGACACGCGCCGCGCACCAGCTCGCCTTCGACCTGGCCTATTCGACGTTCGCGCACCAGCCGCATCGCGCTCCGCTCCGCACGGCGCTGGCGCGCATGCCGCATGCGAAGCCGGGCGGCGGCGTCTTCACGATCGATCCCGACGGCGCCGTCGAGGCGAACTCCGCGGTGCTCGCTTATGCCGCGCCGACGCCCGCCATCGAGGCGCCGTTCGCGGCGGTGATGGGCGGACCGCGCCTCTCGGCACTGCCGCAGGACGAGACGCGACGACGGCCTGCGGCGGCCGCGCCCGCGTCCCGATCCCGACACGGTTCTGAGCTGGCTCGACGGCCGCGCGCTCGGGCAGTTCGCACCGGGCCAGCACGACTGGGTGCGCAACCCGCTGCCACAGAGCGTCTTCGACAAGGATCAGCAGAAGTGCCTCGCGCAGGGCGTCTATTTCGAGGCGCGCGGCGAATCGAAAGATGGCCAGGCCGCCGTTGCGCAGGTGATCCTGAACCGGGTGCGCAACCCCGCCTATCCGGACACGATCTGCGGTGTCGTCTTCCAGAACGAGAACATGCGACACCACTGCCAGTTCTCCTTCGCCTGCGACGGCAAGCCGGAGAGCATCTCCGAGGCAGGTGCGTGGAAGGCCGCGCAACGCATCGCGCTCGACGTCACCAACGGAAAGACCTGGATCGATGAGGTCGGCAACTCTACGCACTACCATGCCGGCTATGTCAGCCCGCGCTGGGGCCGGCAGGATGATCGAGAAGGACCACCTCGGAGAGCACATCTTCTATAGGACCAAACTCGGCGGCTGGTCCTGAGCTGATACCTTCGCAGGATGAGACAAGCGCGCCTTCGGGCGCGCTTTTTGTTTGTCCCTTCGCGCGCGATGAGGGTTGGGCAGCCGAGCCCGTCGCTACCCCTCGATCTTGGAGAAAGTCCGCGACGGTGAGCGTTGCGCGGCGGAGCATGTTCAAGAGCTTCAGGCGGTTTGCGCGAAGCGCCGGATCGTCGGCGTTGACCGTGACCTTGTCGAAGAATGCGTCGACCGCCGGACGAAGCTCGGCGAGCGCGCGCATCGCGCCTTCGAAGTCCTCCGCCTCGACATGCATGCGCGCATGGCCCTCCGCCGCCTGCATGACGTGGAAGAGCGCCTTCTCCTCCGGCTCGCCCCTGCGTCTCGATCAGATGATGGTCGGGGGCGTCGTCGAAGGCGCCCTCCCCGTCCTTCTTCTCCTCGGCGCGCAGAATGTTGGCGGCGCGGCGATAGCCGACGAGGAGGTTCGCGCCGTCGTCGGTGTCGAGAAATTTGCCGAGCGCTTCGACGCGGCGGACGATCATCAGGAGGTCGTCCTGGCCCTGAAGCGCGAAGACCGCGTCGATCAGATCGTGCCTGCGCGCCGGTCTCGCGCAGATGGACTTTGAGGCGGTCGGCGAAGAAGGCGAGGAGATCAATTGCGCGCTCCGAGAAAACTCCCCCGCCGAAGCGCCTCCTCGCGGTCATGATCACGAGCCCAAACTTGGTCCCGGCGCCCCGCTGCTGATTGGCGTGAGCCGCCTGCATGGATTTGTGAACCGCTTCGCCGATGTTTGTCGGCCTCGGCAACGAGGCCGATGCGGAAACTGTTCTCAAGCACGATGCGGATCACTCCCAACGCCGCCCTCCTCAGCGCATACGGGTCCTTGCTCCCCGTCGGCTTCTCGTCGATCGCCCAGAACCCACCAGCGTGTCGAGCTTGTCGGCGAGCGCGACGGCGATCGACACCGGCTCGCTCGGCACGGAATCGTTCGGCCCCTGCGGCTTGTAGTGATCGCGGATCGCGTCGGCGACTGCCGGCTTCTCTTTCCATTCGAGCGCGTAGTAGCGGCCGATCACGCCCTGAAGCTCGGGGAACTCGCCGACCATCTGCGTCGTGAGGTCGGCCTTGGCGAGCTTCGCGGCGCGCTCCGCGTCGTCGGGGTCGGCGCCGACGAGCGGCGCCAATTCTCGCGCGAGCCGCGCGACGCGCTCCACGCGCTCCGCCTGCGACCCGAGCTTCTCGTGGAAGGTGATCGCCGCGAGCTTCTCGGCATGCTCTTCCAGCGGGACCTTGCGGTCCTGCTCCCAGAAGAAGCGCGCATCGGAGAGTCGCGCGGCGATCACCCGCTCGTTGCCGGCGACGATCTCCTTGCCGCCATCCGACGCCTCGATATTGGCGGTGAGCAGGAAGCGGTTCGTCAGCGCGCCGGTCTTCGGATCGCGGAGCACGAAGCATTTCTGGTTCTGCCGGATCGTCAGCCGGATCACCTCGTCGGGGATGTCGAGATAGTCGTCCGTCGAAGGCGCCCATCAGCACGACCGGCCATTCGACGATTCCCGCGACCTCTTCGAGCAGGCCCGCGTCCTCCACCACCTCGAAGCCCTTGCGCGAAGGCGAGCTGCTTCGCCTCCGCCTCGATGATCGCCTTCCGCCGCTCCGGGTCGAGCACCACCTTCGCCGCCGTCAGCGCCGGCTCGTAGTCGGCGAAGCGGCGGACGCGGATCGGCTCGCCCTTCGTCATGAAGCGGTGGCCGAAGGTGACGTTGCCGCTCGCGATGCCGCCGACCTCGAAATCGACGACGATCGGATCCTCCGTCTCCGGCCCGAAGGTGCAGAGGATGGAGCGGAGGGGCCGCACCCATTTGAGGCTTGAGGCGCCCTCCGCCTCCGTACCGGCAAAGGGCGAATCGGCCGGCGCGGAGCGCGCGCCCCAGCGCATCGACTTCGGCCAGGGGAAGGCGCGGATCGCCGCCGGCACGACATCGGCCACGATCGCCTCGGCGGCGCGGCCCGGCCGCGTGACGACCGCGACGTAGAAGTCGCCCTTCTTGTCCTTCTCGACCTTCGCCTCGCCGATCGAGGCAAGCCCGGCGCCGCGCAGGAAGCCCTCGATCGCCTTTTCGCGGCGCGCCGACGCGCGGGCCCTTTCGCTCCTCGCGCAAGTCGGGCGAGCGGGCGGTCAGCCCATGCACGGTCAGCGCGAGCCGGCGGGGGGTCGCGAAAGCCTTGGCTCCCTCATAGGTGAGGCCGGCCTCGACCAGCCCGTCGGTGACCAGGCGGCGCAAGTCCTCCGCCGCCTGCCGCTGCATGCGCGCGGGAATTTCCTCGGAGAAAAGCTCAAGCAGAAGATCGGGCATCTAAACCTCGCGGGCGATGCCTTATCAAAGCCGCGCCGGGCTTGTCATAAGAACTTGCCGCTTTGACCAGACTGACCCGCGCCGCGGGGTCGGCGCCTCGGGCGTTGTCGCAATTCCTTCGCCAAGCAAGGTTGCGCACTCTCCCCACCACCCGTTTCGCGGGGACGGCGAATCACCGCATCGTGTGACTGATTCGTTCCGCGGGGGTGCTCGCGAACGGTGTTCTGCGGCTCCTTCGCGACGCTCCGGTGACAAAGCCGTCCGTGAAGGCCGGCGATACCCGCTAAACCCCTAAAAGACCGCCGTTTCGAGCTGCTTCGGCCACATTTCGGGCAGGGGCCGACAGCCTCCAATGACAGAACGAAATCGGCCCCATTTCGCTATCCTTTGGAACACATTCCCGTATGTTCTTGCAATGTTCACTCTCTCAAAGTAATTATATGCGCATGTTGAATCGCGCCGATCAGCGTTCCAATATTGGCCAACGTGGTCTCCCCGACCCCGTCCCAAAGGCCGGCGTCCGCCTGCGCGGGCGTCGGCCGGCGGGGCCGTTCGAGTCAGATATCCTCGCCGACAGGCGGCGGGGCCGGGGCTCGCAAACCAACGTCTCCGGCCGCTACGAATCGAAGACCGTCGAAGCCTTCGACGACGATTGGGGCACGCTCGAAGAGCTGCCGGCTCTCAAGACCGAAGTGCAGGTCGAGCGTGCGCGCAAGATCATCACGCGCAACCAGTCTCCCGACATCTCCTTCGACCGTTCGATCAACCCCTATCGCGGCTGTGAGCACGGCTGCAGCTACTGCTTCGCGCGCCCGACGCACGCCAATATGGGGCTCTCGCCGGGACTCGATTTCGAATCGAAGCTCTTCGTGAAGCCCGACGCAGCCGAGCTCCTGGAGAAGGAGCTCGCGGCGCCCGGCTACGAGCCGCGCACGATCGCGATCGGCACCAACACCGATCCCTATCAGCCGATCGAGCGCGAATGGCGCGTGATGCGGCAGATCCTGGAAGTGCTCTCGAAGGCCAACCATCCCGTCGGCATCGTCACGAAGTCGGCGCTCGTCACGCGCGACATCGATATCCTCGCGTCGATGGCGGAGCGCGGGCTCGCCAAGGTGGCGCTGTCGCTGACGACGCTCGACCGCAAGCTCGCGCGCGCGATGGAGCCGCGCGCTGCTACGCCGCCTAAGCGGCTCGAGACGATGCAGAAGCTTGCCGCCGCCGGCATTCCGGTCACCGTGATGACGGCGCCGATCGTGCCGGCGCTGAACGACATGGAGCTCGAGCGCCTGCTCGAAGCGGGCCGCGAGGCCGGCGCGCGCGAAGCGGGCTACGTGCTCTTGCGCCTGCCGCTCGAAGTCGCGCCGCTCTTCCGCGAATGGCTGAGCGCCAACTATCCCGACCGCTACAGCCACGTCATGTCGGTGATGCAGCAAATGCGCGGCGGCAAGGACTACGAATCGGAATGGGGCGTGCGCCAGCGCGGGCGCGGTCCTTATGCGTGGATGATCGGCCGCCGCTTCGAGGCGGCGACGAAGCGCCTCGGGCTCAACATCGAGCGCCGCAAGCTCCGCGCCGACATCTTCGAGCCGCCGGTACCGGTCGGCGGGCAATTGAAGCTGGCGCTGGCCGTCTAGCAACGTCCGTCCAGTGTCGTCATGCCCGGACTTGATCCGCGCATCCATTCCAGAACATCCCTCCACGTCCCGACCGTCGCGGAATCGCTTGCGGGTCAAGCCCGCATGACGAAAATGCGTCGACCTCAGCTGGGGATCGCCTGTGGGTCTCGGCCCCCGACCTTGCCCGCGCGCCGCGCGGCCTATCGGGGGCATGGCGCTTGCAGAATCCGTCGAGCCGAGCAACGGCTCCGGCCGTCCGCGCGACCTTCAGGGCGGAGCGGAAGCTTTTTCGCGAAGGGCTTTCGCCGCGTCGCCGGCGTCGACGAAGCCGGCCGCGGGCCGCTTGCCGGGCCCGGTTGTCGCTGCCGCCGTCGTGCTCGATCCGAAGAAGCTGCCGAAGGGGATCGCCGACTCGAAGGTCCTCACTGCGGAGAGGCGTGAGGAGCTCTTCGCCAAGCTCTGCGAGCGTGCGGAGATCTCCGTCGCCTTCGGCTCGGTCGCCGCGATCGACCGCGTCAACATCCTGCAGGCGACGCTGCAGGCGATGCGGCGCGCGGTCGCCGGCCTCTCCGCGCCCGTCGATGCGGCGCTCTTCGACGGCAACATGGTGCCGGAGAAGATGATTTGCGAGGCACGGCCGATCGTCGGCGGCGACGCCACGTGCCTCTCGATCGCGGCTGCTTCGATCGTCGCCAAGGTCATGCGCGACCGGCTGATGGCGCGCTGCGACGAGAGTTTTTCCGGCTACGGGCTCGCTGCCCACAAGGGCTACTCAACGAAAGCGCACCAGGCTGCGCTCAACGCGCTTGGGCCGTGCCGGCTGCACCGCCGGAGCTTCTGGCGCGTCGCCGCATTCTTCGAGCCCGCGCAGGGGGAGCTTTCGGAGGTGTGGGAAGACGACGAGGGGTCGAAATAGGCGCCACAGCCTCCCCTCAAGCGGGGAGGATACGCGGCATCCCGACTCTGATTGCCGCCTAGTTCAGGTTCTTCCTGACCGACTCGATCGAGCGGTCGATCAGCTCTTCGCCCGTCTTACCCTTTGCCTCCTCGGCAAGGATGCGGCCCGCGGCAGCGGTGGCGACTTCGATCGCGCGGCTTCTCACCTCAGCGACGGCTTGGCTCTCGGCTTGGGCAATGCGCGCCTCGACCGCCTTGGTGCGGCGGACGACGTAGTCCTCGATGCGGGCACGCAATTCCGTGGCGAGCGCCTCTGCCTCGCGCTTCGCCTGCGCGATGATTGCTTCAGCCTCGCCTTCGGCTTGGCCGCGCTTCTTCTCATATTCCTTCAGGAGCAACTCGGCCTCCTCGCGGAGCCGGCGCGCCTCGTCGAGCTCGGAGCGGATCTTGACGGCGCGGTCGTCAAGCGCCTTCGTCAACATCCCCGGCACCTTCATGTAGACCATGACGCCGAGGACCACGAGGAGCCCAAGGAAGACCCAGGCCGTTGCCCATTGGGTGGCGTCCATCAGGCCCTCTCCTCGATCACCGCTTCGACCGCCTTCGCGATCTCGGCCTTGCCGACCTTGGCGCCGACCAGCACCTCCACGATCGTCTCGACCGCGTCCTTAGCGATCGCGTCGACGCCGGCGAGAGCCGCCTGCTTCACCTTGGCGATCTCCGCCTCCGCGGCCGCGAGCTTGTTGTTGAGCCCGGTTTCCGTTTTTGCGCGATCCGCATCGACTTCGGCCTTCCCGGCGTCGCGCGCCTCCTGAGCGATCCGGTGAGCGTTCTGCCTCGCGGCCGCGAGAGCTTCCTCGTAAGCCGCGCCCGCCGCTTCCGATTCCGCCTTCATGCGGCCCGCCTCGGAGAGGTCTCCGGCGATGCGGTTGGCGCGACCTTCAAGGATGCCGCTGATCCGTGGAACGGCGATCCGGTTCATCAGGAGGTAGAGGCCGCCAAAGGCGATCAGAAGCCAGAAGATCTGCGAGCCGAAGGTCGACGGGTCGAAGGGCGGGAACGAGGAGTGCCCGCCGCCGTGCGCGCCGGCCGGCGCCTCGATCGTCGCGTGCATGGCGTCAGCGGCAGGCGCCGCGTTGCCGGAGTCGGTCGCTGGCGCCGCTGGCGACTCCGTCTGCGCAAATGCGGATGAAACGAAGGTCACGGCCGTTTGCCTTCCCGTTCAGGCGGCCAATCGATCGGCCGCCCGCTCGCGCCTCAGACGGCGTAGATAAGCAGAAACGCGATCAGCAGAGAGAAGATGCCGAGCGCCTCCGTCACCGCAAAGCCGAAGATCAGGCGGCCGAACTGGCCGTCGGCGGCGGCCGGATTGCGGATCGCGCTCTGCAGATAAAGGCCGAAGAGCGAGCCGAGGCCGATGCCGGCTCCGCCCATTCCGATGCAGGCGATACCGGCACCAATCAGCTTTGCAGCATCCGCTTCCATGATGAACTCCTTAGATCAGGTGAGAGTTGATTTCAGTGCGACGGGTGTAGCGCGTCGTTCAAGTACATGCAGGTCAGGATGGCGAAGACATAAGCCTGCAGAAAGGCAATCAGAATCTCCAGCGCAGTCAGCGCGACGGTCATGGCGAAGGGGATGACCGCGCCGGCCCAGCCGACGATGCCGTAGGCGCCGAGCATCAGGATGAAGCTCGCGAAAACCTTCAGCGTGATGTGGCCGGCCAGCATGTTGCCGAAGAGACGGACGGAGAGGCTGATCGGCCGTGACAGGAAGGACATCACCTCGATGGCGACGACAAGCGGCAGGAGATAACCGGGCACGCCCTGGGGCACGAAAAGGCCGAGGAATTTCAAGCCGTTCTTGTAGAAGCCGTAGAGGATAACGAGCAGGATGATGGTCAGCGCGAGCGCGGCAGTGATGACGATCTGGCTGGTGACGGTGAAGAAATAAGGCACCAGCCCGATCACGTTGCAGAAGAGCACGAACATGAAGATCGAGAAGACGAAGGGGAAGAAGCGCATCCCCTCCTTGCCGGCGCTGTCGCGCAGCATGTTGGCGACGAATTCGTAGGAGATCTCGGCAAGCGCCTGGATGCGTCCAGGAACGACGGCGCGGCTCGACGTGCCCAGGATGAGGAGCGCGGCGATCAGCGCTACGGCGATGAACATGAAGAGCGCCGAATTGGTGAAGGCGATGTGCACCCCGCCGATCGTGCCGAAATCGACGATGCTGTGGATGCCGAACTGATGGATCGGGTCGACCTTGTCGGCGGCCGCTGTCGCTTCCACGCCTGAATTCCCCTCTCAACGCCCAGCCGGGCGGTGCATTCAACCCGACCGCCCGTCCCTGCCGCTCGTTATGCGGCTCGACGCGCGAACTACGTTCACGACGCCCGCAGCGAAGCCGAGCAGCAGAAAGCCGATCAGACCCCACGGAGACGTGCCCGCTACACGGTCAAGCCCCCAGCCCAACGCGATGCCGACGAGAATGCCGGCAACGAACTCGCTCGCCAGCCGGAAGGCGTAAGCGAAATCCGTGCCGCTCGTCCGCACCGCCCGCTCCGCTTCCGCGCGATCCCGCTTTTCAGCGTCAAGCGCGCGCGAAAGACGATCAAGCCGCCGGGCAAGCTCGGCGTCGGACTCCGCGCCGTTCGTCCTTCCCGATTTCTCGCCCTTCGCCGCCATCCGATGTCCGGAAACCGCCCTTCAGACAGCGCGCAAACAAGCATCGGCAGGGGCAGACCCCTCCGAAACCGGGCGCACCATAGTTTTGGCCCCTATAGGTGTCAAGGCAACCGCGATTCAACACAAGATATTGTAATCGCTTGTCTTTCTCGCCTTAGCCGCTGTTCGGCTACTCAACTCGCCTCGCGGAAACGCTCCGCCGCTGCAAGGTCGACCGACACCACCTGCGAGACGCCGCGCTCCGCCATCGTGACGCCGAGCAGTCGGTCCATCTGCGCCATGGTGATCGGGTTATGCGTGACGACGATGAAGCGCGTGTCGGTGCGGCGGCGCATGTCGTCGAGAAGCTTGCAGAAGCGGTCGACGTTGGCGTCGTCGAGCGGCGCGTCGACCTCGTCGAGCACGCAGATCGGCGACGGATTGGTGAGGAAGACCGCGAAGATCAGCGCGAGCGCGGTCAGCGCCTGCTCGCCGCCGGAAAGAAGCGTCATCGATTGCGGGCGCTTGCCAGGCGGGCGCGCAACGATCTCAAGCCCTGCCTCAAGCGGATCGTCGGAGCCGACGAGCGCAAGCTCCGCCGTGCCGCCGCCGAAGAGATGCTTGAAGAGGCTCTGGAAGTGGCCATTCACGGTCTCGAACGCGGCGACGAGACGCTGGCGGCCCTCGCGGTTCAGATTCTGGATGCCGAGGCGAAGGCGCTTGATCGCCTCCTCCAGGTCCTCCTTCTCGACCCGCATCTCGCCGAGCCGCGTCTCAAGCTCGCGCATCTCCTCCTCGGCGCGAAGATTGACGCCGCCCAGCCGCTCCCGCTCCGCCTTGATCTTGTGGAGCCGCGCCTCGACCGAAGCGGCCTCCGGAAGCTCCGCGTCGGACGGAAGGCCGGCAACTTCGCGAAGCTGGTCGATCTGCCATTCGAAGTGCTCGGCGATTTGTGCGGCAAGCTCGGTCTTGCGCGACTCCGCAGCGATCACGCGCTCCTCGTCGCGGCCACGCCGCTCACGGGCTTCGGAGAGCATGTCGAGCGCGGCGCGCGCCGTCTCCTGCGCGGACCGGTGCGCGCCCTCGGCCGCGGCCAGTTCCTCCGCAGCCGCCGCCACTTCCGCGGTCGCGATATCGCTTTCGCCGGCAAGCACCTGTCGCCGCTCCGCGAAAGCGGCCGGATCATCCGGAACCGCGGCGATTTCCGCGTCAAGCGCGGCGAGCCGCTCGCTCAGCTCGGCGACGCGCTCGTCGGCGCGCTTGAGCCGCACCGCCCAGCTCTCGCGCTCCGCGGCGATATCGGACAGACGGCGCGTGCGCACTGTCTGCCCATGCAAAGCCCGCTCAGACTCAAGCCGAGCCTCGGCTGCGCGTGCGCGTTCCGTCGAAAGCGCAGCCTGCACCTCGTCACGTCGAGCCTCAAGCTCGGCGGTCGCAGGAAGGCCGGCCAGCGCGTCCTCGGCTGCGCGAAGCTCGGCGCGGCAGGTCTCGGTGTCGGATTCGATCCGCGTCAATGCTCCGGCGAAGGCGGAGACACGCTCGACGACGCGAGCATGACGACGCTCGGCGTCGGTCAGCGCCTTCCGCCGTGCTTCCTGCGTCTGCCGCGCCGCATCGAGCGCGTGGCGCGCCTGCGTGTCGCGGTGCTCGGCCAGAGCGCGGAGCTGCGTGGCGGTGCCGAAGGCATCGAGCGTCTTGTCGACCTCGCCGCGGGCGGCCCTGAGCGCCTCCCTGACGATCCCCATGCGGGTGCGCTGCTCAAGCCGGCGGGCACGCGCGGCGGCCGACCCCGCCGACGCCTTCAAGCCATCCCAGCGCCAGAGCCCGCCGTCCTTGGTCACGAGCCGCTGGCCCACGGCGAGAAGCGGCTGCAAGGCGGCGGCCTCGGAGGTCGCGACGACACCGATTTGGCGGAGCCTCCGCATCAGATTCTGCGGCCCGCGCACGAAGTCGACGAGCGGCGCCGCGCCCCCGGGAAGCGCCGGATCGCCGCCTGAGAGCGTCGAGGCGCCCCAGTGCACCGGCGCCTCCGCATCGAGCGAGGCATCAAGGTCGTCGCCGAGCGCTGCGGCAAGCGCCTGCTCGTAACCCGGCGTGACATCTAGCGAATCGATCAGCGGCGAGAAGCGGCTCGCACCGCCCGCGTCGAGGAGCTCGGCGAGCATGCGCGCCTCAGCTTCGAGCGCGCCGAAAGCCCGCTCGGCCGCGTCATAAGGGCCGCGCTCCCGGCGCTCCGCCTCGCGTGCCGTGGCGCAGGCTGCCTCGGCCGCCTCGGCTTCTCTCTCGCGCTCGGCCACCAGGGCTTCCGCCTCGGCGAGCACTGCGCCGGCCGCTGAGACTTCCGCCTCCGCGCCTTCGTCCGCCACGATGCGATCGCGCTCGACAAGCTTGGACGCGCGCTCCTCCTCAAGCCGCCGGAGCTTCGCCTGCGCCTCGCGGATCGCGCGCGTGCGCGCGGCGCGTTCGGCCTCTGCCGCCGCAAGCGCCCCGGCTGCGACGGCGAACTCCCCCTCCCACGAGCTGACGGAGACGGCGGCCGTCTCCGCAGCTGCCGAGGCTGCAGCGATCTGCTCCTCCGCGGCTTCGCTCTCTGCCTTGAGCTTCGCCTCCTCGGCATCGAGACGCTCGGACGCGGCGGTGGCGTCGCGTCCGATCTCGCCCTCATGGCCGATGTCGGCCTCTGCCTGCGCGCGGCGCGCAACCAGCTCCTCGCGCCGTGCCTTAAGCTGCGCCTCTTCGCGGTCGAGATCGGCCATCGCGTTCTTCAGTCGCTCGAGCTTCGCCGCGGCGGCGGCTGCTTTTTCGCGAAGCGCCGGCAAGCGCTCGGCGGACGCCGTCTCGGCCGAAGTCGCCTCGGACTGCGCTGACGATGCCTCGGAGAAATGCGTGCCCGCCGCCTCGAGCTGGGCCTCAGCCTCGGCGAGGCGCTGAAGCGCGCCTTCCCAGTTGATGACGTAGAGCGTCGCCTCCGCCCGGCGGATCTCCTCCGAGATCTTGCGGTAGCGCACGGCTTGGCGCGCCTGCCGCTTCAGCCCTTCGAGCTGGCTCTCAATCTCGGCCATGATGTCGTTCAGCCGGCCGAGGTTATTCTCCGCGGCGCGAAGCTTCTGTTCCGCCTCGTTGCGGCGCGCGTGCAGGCCAGAGATGCCGGCGGCATCCTCAAGGATGCCGCGGCGGGCGATGGGCTTCGCGGCGATCAGCTCCGCCACCTGGCCCTGACGGACGAGCGCGGAGGAATGTGCGCCGGTGGACGCATCGGCGAAAAAAATCTGCACGTCGCGGGCACGCACTTCGCGGCCGTTGATCCGATAGCTCGACCCGGAGTCGCGCTCTATCCGGCGGGTGATCTCGACTTGCTCCGGGCCGTTCCCCATTCCCTCGTCGCGCTCAGCATCGAGCGTCACCTCGGCCGTGTTGCGGGAGGGGCGGTTGCCGGAGCCGGAGAAGATCACGTCCTCCATGCCGCCCCCGCGCATCGCCTTGTAGGAGCTTTCGCCCATGACGAAGCGCAGCGCTTCGACAAGGTTCGACTTGCCGCAGCCGTTCGGGCCGACGATGCCGGTTATTCCAGGCTCAACCGGAACTTCAATTGCGTCAGCGAAGGACTTGAATCCGTGCAGACGAATGCCGGTGACTTTCATCCGATGCGAGCCCCGGCAGGCGGGGGCCCGCCTGCGCGTTTAGTTGAGCAACGGCTCGATCGCCTTATCCAACTCCTCAAGCGATAACGCCCCTTCGTACTTCTTCCCGTTGATGAAAAACGTCGGCGTGGCTTGCACGCCGAACGCAGAGCCGCGGTCCCGGACCGCGTTCACCGCGTCGAATAGTGCCTGATTCTTGAGGCATGCATCCAGACTTTGCTCGGTGAAACCGAACTGCTTCGCCACTCCCAGGATACCAGCCTTCACGTTGTCGCCCAAAAGCCACTGGTCCTGGGTGCGGAAGAAGGTGTGGACGACGTCGAAGAATTTGTCTGCAGGGGCGCAGCGCGCGACCATCGCAACCGCCACCGCCGGGGCGTTCAGCGGGTACTCGCGGAACACATACCGCACCTTTCCGCTGTCGATATATTTGAGCTTGAAATCGTCGAATGTCGTGGCGTCGAAGTGTGCACAGTGGGGGCAGCTCATTGAGGCGTATTCGACGACGCTGACCGGGGCATCGGCCGGGCCGAGCACTTTCTCGCCAAGCGGACCGGGCGCGAGCAGGTCCTCGACATTGACGTCCTGCGCCAGCGCGGCGGGGGCGAAGGAAAGGGCGCGCCGCCAGAGCGGCGGCAAAGAAAGCGCGGCGATCGATTTTCAACATCTTGTCATCCTTCCCGGGCTCGCGGGCCAGGGCTTTTCGGGCGTTGCCGGGCAAGCAGAACAGCGCTCCCTTGAACAGAGGCTGAATGGCGCCGCCGGCCGGCTTCCATAGGACATGGCCGCCCGGCGTTAAACGGGCAAGTCGTCACGATCCTGCGAGAATACGGCGCCCGAGCATGCGGAGCGATTCCTTGAGTGGGCCGTCGATTCCGTCGAGCTTTGCCGTCAATTCGACCGCCGGCGGCTCCGTCTTCGGGCGCGGCTCCTGGCGTCTCGAGGCCCCGACCGGCTGCTGCACGATCCTCACCTGACCGACCGCCGGATAGCCGAAATAGGCGTTCAAGCGTTCGCGCACGCGGGCCGTCTCGTGCGCGAATTGCAAGGACACGGAAGGGTCGCAGCGCACGACGAGCGTCGCCGCCCGGCCGTCACGCGCCCAGCGGATGCGCTCCGGCGCCGTCCGACCTGCATAGGCCGCGCCGACGATCTCCGGCCACCAGGCGATGAGTTCGGCGCGCGCCAGCCCACGCTTTCGCGCAAGCGGATCGAGCGTCTTGGCAACGAGCTCCGCGACGGGCTTGGCGTCTGGTCGCGACGGGTGAGCCACTCTCGACGTTGCTCCTTGGCACTTGCCTTGAAGGGTGCACGCACCGCAGATGGCGCGCATGCCCGCCAAGCTAGCGAAGCAGGCCGCGCCCGCAAGGCGAAATCAACCGCCCTTGGCCGCGGCGCTTCTCGCCTGGTATGGGCGCCACGCGCGCACCCTCCCCTGGCGCGTCGGCCCGAAAGCGCGGACGCGCGAGGCGCGGCCTGATCCCTATCGCGTCTGGCTCTCCGAAGTGATGCTGCAGCAGACGACGGTCAAAGCCGTCGCGCCGTATTTCTTTCGCTTCGTCGAGCGCTGGCCGACGATTCGCGACCTCGCGGCGGCGGATGAGCACGCGGTCATGGCTGCTTGGGCGGGGCTCGGCTACTACAGCCGAGCGCGGAAGCTGATCGAGTGCGCGCGCGTCGTCGCGGCGCGGCCCGGCGCGCAGTTTCCGCAAAACGCGGGCGAGCTTGCGCAACTTCCGGGCATCGGCTCCTACACGTCGGCGGCGATCGCGGCGATCGCCTTCGACGAGCCGATCGCGGTCGTCGACGGCAACGTGGAGCGCGTCGTCGCGCGGCTCTTTGCGATCGATACGGCTTTCCCTGCCGCCAAGCCGCTCGTCCGCAAGGCGCTTCAGCCGATGGTGCCGACGACGCGCGCCGGCGAGTTCGCAGAGGCACTCATGGATCTCGGCGCGACGCTCTGTACGCCGCGGAAGCCCGCCTGCGTGCTCTGCCCATGGTCTACGGAATGTCTGAGTCGGCAGAAGGGGTTGGAAGCGGTGCTTCCAATAAAGGCTGAGAAGAAGGCGCGACCGACGCGCTACGGCACCGCGTTCGTCGCGCGCCGCGCCGACAGTGCAATCCTGCTTCGGCGGCGGCCACCCACGGGGCTTCTCGGCGGCATGAGTGAAGTGCCCGGCTCGGAATGGGGCGCGGAGCCGGCGCGGCATATTGGGCCTCCACTCGGGGGATGCTGGACGCGGCTTGCCGTCACCCGTCGATCACGTCTTCACGCATTTCGCGCTGAAGCTTGCGGTGGAGCGGAGCGATGTCGACAAAGACACGCCCGCCCCGCCCGGCTGTTGGTGGGCGACGGCGCTTTCCGACGAAGCGCTCCCGAGCGTCATGAAAAAGGCAATCGAAGCCGCCTATCCGGGCGCAACGAAAGCGCAAAGGAAGCCATGAGCGATATCCGCCACATCGTCCTCGACGTCGGCAAGGTGCTGATCCACTACGATCCGCATCTCGCCTATGTTGATCTCATCACCGACCAGAAAGAACGCGCGGCCTTCCTCCGTGACGTATGCTCGAACGCCTGGAACGTCGAGCAGGACCGTGGCCGCGGGTGGGAAGAAGCGGAGGCGGAGGCGATCGCACGCCATCCCGACAAGGCCGATCTGATCCGCGCTTTCCGCAAGAACTGGCACAGAATGGTGTCGCACGAATACCCGGAGAGCGTCGCGGTGCTGCGCGATTTGCTCTCCGCCGGACACGACGTGACGCTCCTCACCAATTTCGCGCCCGACACATTTCGCGAGGCGCAGGACCGCTATCCGTTCCTGAAGCAGGGCCGCGGCGTCACCGTCTCCGGCGACGTCCGGCTGATCAAGCCCGACCCGGCAATCTTCGAGCACCACACGAAGACGTTCGGGCTAAAGCCCGAAGTCGACGCTCTTTTTCGACGATTCACCGGCCAACGTCGAAGGAGCGCGCCGTGCGGGCTGGAAGGCGGAGCTTTTCACGACCGCGGAGACGATGCGCGAGGATCTGAAGCGACACGGGGTCCGAGTCTAGAGGGCGAAGTCGCCTGATACATTGGCGCCGCGCGAAAGAAGCCGCCCCCTGAGTGGGTTCAGGCGATCCCGTGCTCCGACCGGAAGCGTGCCGCCCAGTCCCGATTGATATCGTCCGCCAGTTTCGCGACGCCGATTTCGACGCCGTCCGCCGCGCGGCTGTCCAACCCCAGAAGACGCAACATTTCCCGCACCGTGTCCACCGGGGCCTTCGAGAGTTCTTCATAGGTGATCCGAAGCGGGTCGATCTCCTCCGCAGCGAACCACTTGTTCCAATTGCGGTCGTGGGCTGTGACTTCGTCGAAGCGAGCCCGGATCTCGTCCGCGTTGTAGATGGGCTCTTGCGGCGGCGAGCTTCGCTCCAGCTCAGTGCCGTCGGGCGCGGCGTGCCACAGTCCCGTCTGCTGCGCCTTCACACATGAGACCGCCTGCTGGACCTTGTCGCGCCGGGTCAGATGCACAAAGAGCGTCAGCCCGAACGCGGCTTGAAAACGCTCGGTGTCCTTCGAATAGCCGGGATAAAGCACGGCCAGCTTCTCGCGTGAAGAAATCGAAGCTGCCTCTCTGCAAGCGAAGGCCGAATATCCCTGTCTCAAGCGATCCCTTAGCAACGGCGGCGCGGAAAACCGCGGCCAGAATCTCCCGTTCCGGAACGGAGGGCTCCGCCGTCAGACCGAAAGTGGTCACCCAGGCGGAAATCGAAGGGCGATGAAAGTACGAAGTCCGGGTCTCCCGCAACGCCGGTCGCGGCCAAGAGCTTGCACAACAAGGTGCTGCCGCTTCGCGGCGACGTGCAGATGACATACGAGTCGTACTTGACCAATGGCGTCTTCACCTGGGCATGCCATGTGCCTGCTCTTAAAGTCTGATTGCATCACAATGTCATGTCGGCCTTGGCTCGAGCGGCAAATCAACTCGGCGTCAGCGAACTTCCATTGCTGAACCCTGGTGGCCCTAGACTGCGAGCTGCTGCCTGATCTCGCTCCGCAGCGCGTCGATCGGCTGAAGCGACCCCTTCGCCTCGCGGTGCCAGAAGGTCCAGCCGTTGCAGGCTTCGAGCCCCTGCACCGCCGCGCCAACGCGGTGGATCGAGCCGACGTGCTGGCGGCCTTCCGCCTCACAGAAGAGCGACGCGTCGGCGCGCACCGTTGCGGCGAAGCGGCGGCGCGAATCCGTCAGCACATCGCCGGCCACAACGAGCCCCGCCTCGATCAGCGACCCGAAGGGGACGCGCGGCTCGGCGCGTTTTCCCTCGAAGACTTTCAGCACGGCCCCGGATGCTTCCGGCGTCGCGTCGATCCGCCGCTGCGCTGCCTCGACATAGGCGGGCTCGCGCTCGATCCCGATAAAGTGGCGGCCGAGCTTCTTCGCGACCGCGCCGGTCGTGCCGGTGCCGAAGAAGGGATCGAGCACAAGATCGCCGGGCTTCGTCGAGGCCAGAAGCACGCGGTAGAGAAGCGCCTCGGGCTTCTGCGTCGGGTGTGTCTTGCGCGCCGTCCTCGTCCTTCAGCCGCTCCTCACCTGTGCAGATCGGCAGCGTCCAGTCTGAGCGCATCTGCAGGTCGTCGTTGAAGACCTTTAGCGCATCGTAGTTGAACGTGTAGCTCTTCGCGTCCGCCGACGGCGCCGCCCAGATCAGCGTCTCGTGGGCGTTGGCCAAGCGGCGGCCGCGAAAATTCGGCATCGGATTGGTCTTCCGCCAGACGACGTCGTTCAGGATCCAAAAGCCCAGATCCTGGAGCACGGCGCCGACGCGGAAGATGTTGTGGTAGGAGCCGATCACCCAGAGCGCGCCAGTCGGCTTCAGGATGCGCTGGCACTCCCCGAGCCAGGCGCGGCTGAAAGCGTCATAGGTCGCGAAGTCGGCGAAGCGGTCCCAGGCCTCGTCGACGCCGTCGACGCGCGACTGATTTGGGCGATAGAGCTCGCCAGAAAGCTGAAGGTTATAGGGCGGGTCGGCGAAGACCAGATCGACGCTTCCCGTCGGAAGCTTCTGCAGTTCCTCCAGGCAGTCGCCAGCGAGGATCACATCGCGCCCGGGGGCACTTAGCCCCGCCCGCGCCGCACGCACGCCCATCACGCCACTCCGCACTCAACGGCAAAAAAGCGTGACGGATCAAGGTGAAGCTGGAGTTAGCGAACGTGGTGAAACAAAAGTAAATCCTAGACGTTTGGAGTGCATTGTCCTTAATTTCACGACTTTCCGCTGATATAGAACAATCGGGGCCAGGGAGGATGTTGGCGTCTATGCGGTCATTTGGACCGACACCGCTCGCTGCGGCGTCTGCCGTCGTGATCGCGTTCGTTACGCTGTCCGCGCTCGGGGGCTGCTCCGCCATCGACCGCCTGCGTCCCGGCTCGAAGGCATCGGAGGCGAAGGCGGAGCAAACAGCGAGCCTCCCCGGACAGATCGACGTGCGCCGCTATCTCGGCCCCGATTATTGCCCCGAGGTCCGCATCTTCGACGGCGCGCAGCTCATGCGCACCTACGAGCGCGGCCACCAGGACGACCCGGACTACGTCACTTGGCAGGCCTCATTTGGAAAGACCGCGCGCGAATGCCTCTATGACGCGCAGGGCAACGTGACGATCAAGATCGGCGTGTCGGGCCGCGCTGTCCTCGGCCCGAAAGGCAATAACGACGCGATTACCGTCCCGATCAAGATCGCCGTCATCAAATACAAGGAATCGGTGCTCGCCACCGACCGTTTCTCGCCGTCGATCGCGATCCCGCAGCAGGGCTCGGGCGTCTTCACGGAAGTCCGGGAGATCACAGTGCCCTCGCCCGGGCAGAACCGCGACTATCTGGTCTATGTGGGCTTCGATGTCGGCAACTGGGATCCGATGAAACCAGGCGACGCCACGATCGCCGAAATCGCGAAGCCGCAGGTCAAGGAAGATGTGCCGCCCATCGCGGCCGCGCCTCCCCCGCCGCCACGCAAGCAGACACCCAACGAGCTGCCGGTTCCAAGCGGCGGATTTGTCCTCGGACAATAGGCAAGAGCGCCCGGGCGCAAGGTTGACGGGGCGCGCGTTTGCGCCCATGACTCCGCCCGCGGATCACGTCGCGATCCGCAATGTTTGACGCCGCGCGGGAGAGTTCCGTCGATGCCGGTTTCGGGCTCGAGGGAACGCCGAAGGAGCAACCGCCCCGGAAACTCTCAGGCGACAGGACCGCGCAACGGCGAGCGACGCTCTGGAAAGCGGCTGCCCACAAATGCGGGCGGCCCACCGAAGGAGTAACCGGCCGCTTCGGCGTGCCGGGAATCTCTCAGGTTCTCGTGACAGAGGGGGCACGGACGGACGCAATGGTGCGTCCTCGTGCAACGCTCTGACGCGGGACGAGATGGCAGACACCGAAGCGCTTCGCCGCACGCCGCTTTACGACCTTCACGTTGCGCTTGGCGCGCGCATGGTGCCGTTCGCCGGCTACGCAATGCCGGTGCAATACGAGGGCATCCTCGCGGAGCATCGCTTTACACGCGAACACGCCGGCCTCTTCGACGTCTCGCATATGGGCCAGCGCTTCCTGGTCGGACCGGATCATGAAACGACCGCAGCCGCGCTCGAACGGCTGACGCCCGGTGACTTCCAATCGCTCGGTCTCGGGCGCATGCGCTACACCCTGCTTCTGAACGACAGCGGAGGAATCGTCGACGACCTCATGGTCACGCGGTCTAATTCCGAAGACGAGGACGGCGCGATCGGTCTTGTCTTCAATGCCGGCCGCAAGGAGATCGACGACGAATATTTCTGCGACCGCCTGCCGGACGACGTGACGCTGCATTCCGCCGACGATCGCGCGCTGCTTGCGCTTCAAGGACCCGATGCGGCGATGGCGCTTGCGCGCCATTGCGGCGCCGCCCTTTCCTTCATGGGCGCAACGGCCACCGAATTCGACGGAATTGACTGCCGCGTCTCGCGCTCCGGCTACACGGGAGAGGACGGATTCGAGATCTCCGTCGCGGCGACGGACGCGGAGCGCGTCGCGCGAGCGCTGCTGTCGGAGCCGGAGGTGAAGCCGGTCGGGCTCGGGGCGCGCGACTCGCTCCGCCTCGAAGCCGGGCTGCCGCTTTATGGCCACGAGCTCGACGAAACGACCTCGCCCGTCGAGGCGGATTTGATTTTCGCCATCGCCAAGCGGCGGCGCGCCGAGGGCGGCTTCCCGGGCGCCAAGCGCATCCTGAAAGAGCTTGCCGGCGGACCTTCGCGCAGGCGCGTCGGCATCCGGCCTTCGGGACGGGCGCCGGTCCGCGACGGGGCTGAGATCGTCGACGAGACCGGCACCGTGATCGGAACGGTCACGTCGGGCGGCTTCGGCGGCACGCTCAACGCGCCGGTCGCGATGGGCTATGTCGAAACCGCGTGTGCAGAACCGGGGGCGAAGATCATGACGCGCGGAAGGCGCGGCGACGAGCCGGCCGAAATCGCTGCGCTTCCTTTTGTGCCGCACCGCTATTTCAGAACGAGGAGTTGAGGGGCCATGTCCAATACGCGCTACACAAAAGAGCATGAATGGGTGCGCCTCGACGGCGACACCGCCACGATCGGCATCACCGCCTACGCGGCCGAGCAGCTCGGCGACGTCGTCTTCGTCGAGCTTCCGGACGTCGGGCGCAGCTTTAAGAAGGGCGAAGGCGCGGCCGTTGTAGAATCCGTCAAGGCCGCGAGCGACGTCTACGCCCCGATCTCCGGCGAAGTGGTGGAGACCAACACTTCGCTGAGCGACGATCCTGGCACGGTCAACACTGCGCCGGAGGCCGACGGCTGGTTCATGAAGTTGAAGCTCGCCGACGTGAGCGAGGTTGACGGTCTCCTCGACGAGGCGGGCTACCGCGCCTTCGTCGGCACGCTCTGAGCTCGTCATGGCCCACGAATATCGCGCGACCATCGTCTGGAAGCAGATCGGCGACGACTTCTCCCGAGGCCGCTACACGCGCGCGCACGAATGGCACTTCGACGGCGGCACGGTGGTGCCGGCATCGGCCTCGCCAGGCGTGGTGCCGGCGCAATTCGTCCGCGAGGACGCCGTCGACCCGGAAGAGGCTTTCGTCGCCGCGCTTTCAAGCTGCCACATGCTCTTCTTCATCGATCTTGCCCGCCACGCCGGGCTCATCGTCGAATCCTACGTCGACGAGGCTGTCGGGGTCCTGGGGGACATCGCGCCGAAAAAGAAGGCGGTGACCGAGGTGACGCTCAGGCCGAAGATCGTCTTCGGCGGCACGCCCCCCGACAAGGCGAAGCTCGACGCGCTCCACCACGAAGCGCACGAGCTCTGCTTCATCGCCAACTCCGTCACGACGAAGATCACGATCGAGCCGCAGCCGTGAAAGAGCGCCTGGCCGAGGAGCGCGATGTTGCGACCGTGGAGGCGATCACGCGCGCGGCTTATGCGCACTACGTCCCGGTCCTTGGAAGAGATCCACTTCCCATGACGGAGGACTATCGGCCGCGGATCGCAGCGGGCGAAGTGTGGCTTCTGGAGGAGGCCGGTGACACCTTCGCCCTGATCGTGCTCGAAGACGAAGGCGAGAGCCTGACGATCTTCAGCGTCGCGGTCCTGCCCGAACGGCAAGGCGAAGGGCTCGGACGCCGCCTTCTCGCCTTCGCCGAGGATGAAGCGCGGCGGCGCGGCTACACAACGCTTCATCTCTACACGAACGCGGATGATGGCGCGGAACATCGCGATCTATCGCGCTTTCGGCTTCAAGGAGACCAGCCGCACGGACAACCCGAAGCGTCCCGGATGGATTCGCGTCGATATGGAAAAAACGCTTGCCGTCGCCGAAGACCGGAGGTTCGCCTGACGATGCGCTACCTGCCCCATACGCCCCAAGACCGCGCCGATATGCTCGCCCGGATCGGCGTCGGCGGAATTGACGACCTCTTCGCCGATATCCCGGCTGCCAAGCGGCTGACCTCAGCCGCTCGATCTGCCGAAGCAGCGGAGCGAGCTTGAAGTCGCGCGGCTGATGCGTTCGCTCGCCGGCATGAACCGCGCGGCCGGCGACGGGCCGTTCTTCGTCGGCGCCGGCGCCTATCGCCACCACGTGCCTGCGGCTGTCGACCACATCATCCAGCGCTCCGAGTTCCTCACCTCCTACACGCCCTATCAGCCGGAGATCGCGCAGGGCACGCTACAATATCTCTTCGAGTTCCAGACGCAGGTCGCGAACCTCGTCGGCATGGAGGTCGCCAACGCCTCCATGTACGACGGCTCGACGGCGACCGGCGAGGCGGTGCTGATGGCGCACCGCGTCACGCGGCGGAAGAAGGCGGTGCTCTCCGGCGGACTGCACCCGCATTACCGCGAAGTGGTCGAGACGCTGTCGCGGATGGCGGGCGACCAGGTGGTCGCGCTCGATCCCGACCCGCGTGGGACGGAGGACGTGCTCTGCGCAAATCGACGACGAGACCTCCTGCGTCGTCGTTCAGTTGCCCTCCTTCTTCGGCCAGCTTATCGATCTCGCTCCGATTGCCGAGAAGGCGCATCAGCATGGCGCGCTTTTGATCGCCGTCTTCACCGAGGTGGTCTCGCTCGGGCTTCTGGAGCCGCCAGGCGCTCAGGGCGCCGATATCGTCTGCGGCGAAGGCCAGGGGATCGGCAACGCGCTCTCCTTCGGCGGGCCCTATGTCGGGCTCTTCGCGACGAAGCAGAAATATCTGCGCCAGATGCCGGGACGGCTCTCCGGCATGACCGTCGACGCGGAGGGAAGGCGCGGCTTCGTGCTCACGCTCTCGACGCGAGAGCAGCATATCCGCCGCGAGAAGGCGACCTCCAACATCTGCACCAATTCAGGGCTTTGCGCCCTCGCGTTCACCGCACACATGACGCTGCTTGGCGAGACGGGGTTGCGCAATCTTGCTGAAGCGAACCATGCCCGCGCCTGCCGGCTTGCCGAGGCGCTCGCTCAGGTGCCCGGCGTCGAGGTGCTGAACGAGGCGTTCTTCAACGAGCTCACCGTGAAGCTGCCGAAGCCGGCCGCGCCCATCGTCGAAGCCCTCGCAAAAGCGGGGATCATCGCCGGCGTGCCGGTGTCGCGGCTTCTTCCGGACAAGGGCCTCGACGACCTTCTCCTCGTGGCCGCGACGGAAACGGTCACGGAGAACGACATCGACATACTCCGCGTCGCGCTGACGGAGGCGGTGAAATGAACGACCAAGGCCGCCCCACCCGCGCCGAGCCGATGGAGGCGAAGCGCGAGACCTTCACTGGAAACCGCGGGCTCGCGATCGAAGAGCCGCTCCTCTTCGAGATCGGCCGCGCGGAGATCTCCGGCGTCGATGTCGACGTGCCGGCTGGAACGCACGACCGCCTTGGCAAGCATCGCCGCAAGGCACCGATCGATCTTCCCGCGCTCTCCGAGCCGGAGGCGATGCGCCACTATGTGCGGCTCAGCCAGAAGAACTACGCGATCGACCTCGGCATCTATCCGCTCGGCTCATGCACGATGAAATACAACCCGCGGCTCAACGAGGCGGCGGCGCGGTATCCCGGCTTTGCCGACATCCATCCGCTGCAGCCGGCCTCGTCGGTGCCCGGCGCGCTGGCGCTGATCCACGAGCTCGGCCGCTGGCTCCTGGAGATCACCGGCATGCACTCGGTCGCGATGAGCCCGAAGGCCGGCGCGCATGGCGAGCTTTGCGGCATGATGGCCATCAAGGCGGCGCTCACGGATCGCGGCGAGGCGCGCACCAAGGTGCTGGTGCCGGAATCGGCGCACGGCACGAATCCGGCTACGGCCGCTCTGCTTGGCTATTCGGTGGTCTCCGTGCCGGCGCGTCCCGACGGCACGGTCGGCGCGGAGGACGTGCGTGCGAAGCTCAAGGAGAACGAGGGCCAGGTCGCGGCCCTGATGCTGACCAACCCGAACACCTGCGGCATCTTCGAGCCGGAGGTGGCGGAGATCGCCGAGGCGGTGCACCAGGCCGGCGGCTATTTCTACTGCGACGGCGCGAATCTCAACGCCATCATGGGCAAGGCGAAGCCGGGCGCGCTCGGCGTCGACGCCATGCACATCAACCTGCACAAGACCTTCTCCACGCCGCACGGCGGCGGCGGGCCGGGTGCAGGGCCCGTGGTGCTCTCCGAGGCGCTCGCGCCTTTCGCGCCGCTTCCCTTCGTTCAGCGCGACGGCGCGAAGTTTCGCTTGGTAGAGCACGACGCTGATGCCGGCGGCGCCAAGCCGTTTGGCCGCATGAGCGCTTTCCACGGGCAGATGGGGATGTTTGTGCGCGCGCTCGCCTGGATGCTCAGCCACGGCTCCGACGGCATGCGCCAAGCGTCGGAGGACGCGGTCTTGAACGCCAACTATGTGCGCGCCTGCCTGAAGGACGTGATGTCGGTCTCCTTCCCCGACCACCCTGCCATGCACGAGGCGCTCTTCGACGACCGCTTCCTGAAGGAGAGCGGCGTCACGACGCTCGACTTCGCCAAGGCGATGATCGACGAGGGCTTCCATCCGATGACGGTGTATTTCCCGCTCGTCGTGCACGGTGCGATGCTGGTGGAGCCGACGGAGTCGGAATCGCGCGCGAGCCTCGACCTTTTCGTCGCCGCGCTGCGCGACCTCTGCTTTGCCGTCACTGCCGGACAGACGGAGCGTTTCAGCGAAGCGCCGCGATTCGCGCCGCGCCGCCGTCTCGACGAGACGCGCGCCGCGCGACAGCCGGTGCTGAAATGGACGCCGCCCGGACCCTATGAGGAGGCGGCGGAGTAACCGGCGCTGCGCCATCCGCCGGAGTCTTTGCCAGAACGCTCCGCCAATCTCGCCGGCATCGGCCTGATGCTGCTCGCCGTCTTGCTGTTCTCGGTGAACGACGCGTTGGCCAAGTGGCTGGTCGCCACCTATGCCGTGGCGCAAATACTGCTCATCCGCTCGATCTCGGCATCGCTGATGCTGGCGCCTTTCGTCCTCAAGGCGGGCGCCGGGGCGTTCCGCGACGCCCCGCGTCCGCGCCTGCAATTGCTGCGCGCGGTGCTCGCGACGGCGGAGACCGTGGGCTTCTATTTCGCCGTCCGCTACATCCCGCTCGCCGACGCGGTGACCTTCTATCTTGCCGGCCCGATTTACGTGACGGCGCTTTCCGCGATCCTCTTACGCGAGAAGGTCGGCGCCTATCGGTGGAGTGCAGTCATCGTCGGCTTCGTCGGCGTCCTGATCGCGCTCAATCCTTCCGCGGCGTCGCTCAATGTGGGATCGCTTATCGCGCTCTGCGGCAGCATCGCCTACGCCTTCCTCATGATCGCAACGCGCGCGGTGCGGAGCACGCCGAACGTGGTGCTCGCCGGGGCGCAAGTCGCCGGAGCCATCGTCTTCGGCGCAGTCGGCGCGCCGTTCGCGTGGACCGCAGTCGCCGGCACCGACTTCCTGCTCCTGCTTCTTCTCGGCGTCGTCGCCGCGGTCGCGATCGTGCTCGTCAACCAGTCGCTGAGACTCGCGCCGGCCTCAGTCGTCGTTCCCTACCAGTACTCGCTGATCGTCTGGGCGACGGTCTTCGGGTATTTCGTCTTCGGCGACGTCCCGAAGATGCATACGCTCGTTGGCGGCGCGATCATCGTCGCTTCGGGCCTCTTCATCTTCCTGCGCGAGCAGCGCCTCAATGTCCCCGGCGCGGAGGAGCCGGCGCTGGCGGAGCGCTAGCGAAAGCGGAAGAGGTCGGCGTGCTCCCAGGGGCCGTTGCGGTAGCTCCAGAGATGCAGGCCAACGCCGCGCAGGCGACGCGGAAGCGCGCCGCGACTTAGGCTCTGCATCGTGCGGTGCGCCTCGGCCGCGCTTTCCGTCGTCTGGATCGTGACGTGCGGGCGGAAACCGGCTTTGTCCCGATCGTCGAGCCACGGCCACCACTCCGCCGCCAGTCGCTCGCGGAACGCGTGAAGCCGGGGTGACTTCGAGGAACACCGCGACGCCGCGCTCCATCGCCCGCGCCCCGCCGACCTCGACCTCGATCGGCCTCTCCGTCGATGTGACTGCGCGAAGCAGCGCCTTGACCCCGCGACTGCGCTCGCCCGGCAGGCGGTAGAAGAGCGTCACGTGCGCCGGGACGAGATTACGCTCCGGCGCATAGTGCCTGCGGCGAAGCGCCTCGAAGGCGGCGAAGGCCTCGCCGTCCATCTCAAGCGTCAGGACGAACGGAGCGGACCCGCCGCTCACGCCACTGGCTGGCGCCATTCGCGCAGCGCTTCGAGCGTCGGCGGCACGTCGGCGAGGCGCCGCACCACCGTCACCGCGCCCGCATCCATCAACGCGTCGGCGTGGCCCGGCCACGAATGCGAGGCGCCAGTGAAACCGATCACGCGCATGCCCGCGGCGACGGCGCCGGTGATGCCCGTGGTGGAATCCTCGATGACGATGGCGTCGGCCGGATCGGTCTCGAAGACTTCTGCCGCGTGCAGGAATACGTCGGGCGCCGGCTTGCCGCGCTTGCTGCCGACCTCCTGGGCGGAGAAGACATAGGGCCGGAAGCGATCCCAGAGCCCGACCTTCTCGAGCGACACTTCGAGCCTGGCGGAACGCGAGTTCGAGCAGATGCAGCGCGGATCGTCGAGCGCGTCGAGCATCTCGTGGACGCCATCGATCGCCTTGACGTCCTTCCTGAGTCTCAGGTCGGTCTCGCGCTTGGCCCGATCGAGGACGTCATCGGGGAAAGCGTGGCCGATCTCTGCCGCGATCGCCTCGAAAATGCCCTCGGTGGTGATCCCGGCGAAACGGTGCGCTAGGTCCGCAGGCGAGATCTCGTAGCCAAATTCCTGCAGGATTGCGGCATCCACCTCCGCGGAGAGTATCTCGGAATCGATGAGCACACCGTCGCAGTCGAAAATGATAAGCATACCGCCCGTTTAGCAGGGTTTCGCGGTGCGGCAAGGCCGGCGGCGCGCTTGCCCGGATTCGCCCGGCCCTATAGGGTCCCCCCGATCTGGGGACGGAGAGATCGAAGAGTGCGTTACGTGTCGACCCGTGGCGAGGCGCCGGCGCTCGGCTTTCGTGACGTCGTGCTCGCGGGGCTGGCGCGGGACGGGGGACTCTACCTTCCCGAGACCTGGCCGGCGCTCTCGAAGCAGGACATCGCAGGCTTAGCCGGCCTCCCGTACGCCGAGGTGGCCTTCCGGGTCATCAGCCTCTTTTCCGGCGGCGAGGTTCCCGACCGGGCACTCAAGCGCATGATCGAGGACGCCTATGCGACTTTCCGCCATAGGGCGGTTGCGCCACTCGTTCAGATCGGGCCGAACCACTTCCTGCTTGAGCTTTTCCACGGGCCGACGCTCGCCTTCAAGGATCTGGCGATGCAGTTCCTCGCCCGGCTGATGGATCATGTCCTCGCCGAGCGCGACGAGCGGGCGACCATTGTCGGCGCGACCTCCGGCGACACCGGCGGCGCGGCGATCGAGGCGTTCCGCGGCCGAAGCCGCACAGACATCGCGATCCTCTTCCCAGAGGGGCGCGTCTCGTCCGTGCAGCGGCGGCAGATGACCACGGCGCGGGAGAAGAACGTCAAGGCGATCGCGATCGAAGGCAATTTCGACGACTGCCAGGCGCTCGTGAAGGCTATGTTCAACGACGCCCGCTTCCGCGAACGCGTGCGTCTCTCCGGCGTGAACTCGATCAACTGGGGCCGCATCGTCGCGCAGATCGTCTACTACTTCACCGCGGCGGTCGCGCTCGGCGCGCCGCATCGCCCGGTCTCCTTCACGGTGCCGACCGGAAACTTCGGCAACATCTTCGCGGGCTACGCGGCGAAGCGCATGGGGCTGCCGATCGAGCGGCTCGTCGTCGCGACCAACGTCAACGACATCCTCGACCGAACGATGAAGACCGGGCGCTACGAGGTGCGCGGCGTAACCCCCACCTCCTCGCCCTCCATGGACATCCAGGTCTCCTCGAATTTCGAGCGGCTCCTCTTCGAGGCGGAGGATCGCGACGCAGCCTCGGTTCGCGGGCTGATGGCGGGACTCTCGCAGTCGGGCGCCTTCACGCTCGGCGACGCGGCGCAAAAGACGCTCGGCGAGGTATTCGTCTCCGGCGCAACCGACGAGGCTCAAACCGCGGCGACGATCGAGCGGCTTTTCCGCGAAGACGGCATTCTCGTCGACCCGCATACCGCGGTCGGCGTCGCCGTGGCGGAGCAACATCTCGGCGCTGCTCCGATGGTGACGCTTGCGACAGCGCATCCGGCGAAGTTCCCCGACGCCGTAGAGGCGGCCGTCGGCGAGCGCCCCGAGCTTCCCGAATGGGCGCGCGCGATCCTCACCCGAAAGGAAAACTACCGCACGCTTGCCCCCGACCTCGCAGCGGTCGAGCTGGCAGTTGAAGCGGGCATCGCCGCGGCCGAGCACGTAGGATGAGCGTCGAACTCACCAGGCTCGAAAACGGAATCACCGTCGTCACGCACAACATGCCCCACCTGGAGAGCCTGGCGCTCGGGCTCTGGGTAGGCGCCGGGGCGCGCTCGGAGACGAAACGCGAGCACGGCATCTCGCATCTCCTCGAGCACATGGCCTTCAAGGGCACGACGCGGCGAAGCGCCCGCGACATCGCCGAGACGATCGAAACAGTCGGCGGCGAGATGAACGCCGAGACGAGCGTCGATCACACAACCTACTACCTTCGCCTCTTGAAGGACGACCTCGCGCTTGGGCTCGACGTGCTCGGCGACATCATCTCCGATCCGCTCCTCGACCCGGGCGAGCTGGCACTCGAGCAGCACGTCATCCTGCAGGAGATCGGCGCTGCGCACGACGTGCCCGAGGAATGGGTGTTCGAGCTCTTCCAGGAGGCCGCTTACCCGGACCAGGCGATCGGGCGCAGCGTGCTCGGCACGCCGCAATCGATCCGCGCCCACACGTCAGGCGATCTCAGGCATTTCCTCGACACGCATTACTGCGGCCCGCAGACGGTGATCGCGGCGGCAGGAAATATCGATCACGCCGAAGTCGTGCGGCGCGCCGGCGAGCATCTCGGCGGCATTTCCGCCCGTATTCCGCTCCAGGCGGAGCCGGGCAAATACAAAGGCGGCGAGCGGCGGGAAACGCGGGCGCTCAAGGAAGCGCAGATCCTCCTCGGCTTCGGCGCGCCGACCTATCTCGACGACAATTTCACAGCCGCGCACGTCTTTTCTGCAATCCTCGGCGGCGGGATGGCATCGCGGCTCTTCCAAGAGGTTCGCGAGACCCGCGGCCTTTGCTATTCCATCTATTCCTTCTACTGGCCGTTCATCGATACCGGCCTCTTCGGCATCCAAGCGGCAACCTCGGAAGACGATATCGGGGAACTGGTGAGCGTCGTCCTCGACGAATTCCGCAAGATGACCGACGGCGTCAGCGCCGTCGAGCTCGCACGCGCCAAGACGCAGCTCCGCGCCGGCCTCCTGATGACACTGGAGAGCCCTGTTGCGCGCGCCGGCCAGATGGCACGGCATATCCTCGTCTACGGTCGGCCGCTTGCGCTTGAAGAGATGGTGGCGCGGGTCGACGCGGTCAGCGAATCCGATCTCGTCGACCTTGCGGCGAGCTTGCTTGAGAGCCCACCAACGCTCGCTGCCATCGGTCCGGTGAGGCAGCTTCCCGACGTCGACGCGATTGCCGCCACAATGGCGGGGCAGAAAGCTGCCGTGGGTTGGTAGCCATGGCATTCCTGCGCGCGACGACGGCATTCGATACCCCGGTCATTCCCGGCGAAGGTCTCTTCATGCGCATGCCGAGCCTCGCCGATTATCCGACATGGACCGCGCTCCGCTCGGAGAGCCGCGCGTTCCTGACTCCGTGGGAGCCGACCTGGCCGGCCGACGATTTGACGCGCACCGCCTTCCGCCGGCGCATCCGGCGCTACCATTCAGAGGTGCGCGAGGACCGCGCCTATCCCTTCTTCATCTTCCGCCAAAACGACTACGCTCTCCTCGGCGGGATCACGCTCTCCAACGTCAGCCGCGGCATGACGCAGACGGCAACGCTCGGCTACTGGATGGGAGAGCGCCACGCAGGGAAGGGACACATGACTGCGGCGGTGCGCGCCATCGCTCCGTTCGCCTTCAGCGCGCTCCGGCTGCATCGGCTGGAGGCCGCATGCCTGCCGCACAACGCTGCGTCGACGCGGCTTCTCGAGAAGATCGGCTTCCGCCGCGAGGGCCTTGCGCGCGGGCTCGTCTGCATCAACGGGCGCTGGCAGGATCACATTGTTTTTGCGCTCCTCGCGGACGATCGCCTGAGCTGAAGAGCACCGTTTTCGGCCCGGAATCCGGGGACTTTGCCACGCCTTTGCCGAATTTTGTCGGCTTGTGAACACCGGCGGCGCACATTACAGCTTGGCGTTCGGAAACGTCCGGAGGTGGCGCATTGCGCGCTGGTCCCATTCTCACGCGCATTGTTCTTTTTGTCGCCGCAATTCTATTCGCGGGCCGCGCTTTCGCCATCGACGCCGTCTCCCTGCAGGTCGACGATCCGGTGGTCGACCTCAGCGGCTCGTACGAGCGCTATCTGAACCAGGGCGACCGCATCCAGGTCTCGACCGCGCCTGGCGCCGACGGGATCGTGCGACGTATCGAAGTGCCGGCGGAGAATCCTGAGGGCGCGTCGGACTGGATCGTCTTCGCGCTCGCCAATCCTTCCGACGAGCAGCTTGAGCGGCTGATCGTCGTTCCCCACTACAAGCTGGTTGGCTCGGGGCTGATCTGGCCTGACCTCGGGTGGGAACGTATCCGCGCGGTGACGCCGAGCGAAGGCTTTGCGCCCGAGCGCGTGCCGAACAGCGAAGCCGATATCTTTCGCATCACGCTCGACCCGGGCGCCATCGTCACCTACGTCGCCGAGCTCAGCGACTCCTCTCTGCCTGAGCTTCATCTTTGGCGACCCGACGCCTACGAGAGCATGGTCAACAGCTACACGCTCTATCGCGGCGTGGTGCTCGGCATCGCTGGGCTCCTGGCGCTTTTCCTGAGCGTGCTTTTCGTGGTCAAGGGAACCGCCATGTTCCCGGCGACGGCGGCGCTCGCCTGGGCGGTCTTCGCTTATATCTCGATCGACTTCGGCTTCTGGAGCCGCGTCTTCCAGAGCACGAGCGGCCACATGTCGACGTGGCGCGCCGGCACGGAGGTGGTGCTCGCCGGCGCCCTCCTCTTCTTCCTCTACACCTACCTCCACCTTCACCGCTGGCACGTCCGCTACAGCCACCTCGCCATTCTTTGGCTCGGCGGGCTGGCAGTCCTTGTCGGTGTGATCGCCATCGATCCGAGCGTGGCGGCGGGCATCGCGCGGCTGTCGCTCGGGCTGACGGCAGTCGTTGGCATCGGCATCGTGCTCTGGCTCGCATTCCGCGGCTTCGACCGCGCGATCATGCTGATCCCGACCTGGATCGTCGTGGTGTTCTGGGTGACGGCAGCATGGCTCGCGGTGACCGGGCGCATCGACCACTCGGTGGTGCAGCCGGCTCTTGCGGGCGGCCTGGTGCTGATCGTGATGCTGATCGCCTTCACCATCATGCAGCACGCGTTTGCGGGCGGCGCATTGGCGCAGGGGCTGATCAGCGACGCGGAACAGAAGGCGCTGGCGCTCGTCGGCGCCGGTCATTCGATCTGGGACTGGGACGCTGCGCGCGACCGCATCGAAACGGGCCGCGAGATCGAATACGCGCTCGGATTCAAGCGTGGCGCGCTCGATGGACCGGCGCGTAACTGGCTCGGCCTCATCCATCCGAGCGAGCGCGACCTCTTCCGCGCCATGCTCGACGCCGTGGTCAACCAGCGACGCGGCAAGATCAGCCTCGATTTCCGTATGCGCTCAGAGGACGGCCACTTCCTGTGGTTCGCGATCCGCGCGCGACCGATCGTCGGCGCCGACGGCGAGGTCATGCGCTGCTCCGGCACGATCGCCGATATCACCGATCAGAAGCTCGCCGAAGAGCGGCTGCTCCATGACGCGGTGAACGACAACCTGACCGGCCTGCCGAACCGCCAGATCCTGCTCGACCGTCTGGAGTCCGCGCTGACGCGGGCGCGCGTCGAACAGCTTCCCGCGCCGACCGTCATCATCTTCGACCTCGACAACTTCAAGGAGGTGAACGCCGGGTTCGGCTATTCCGTCGGCGATTTGGTTCTGCTCGCGCTGGCGCGGCGCATCGTGCGGCTCCTGCCGCTGCAGGATTTGCTCGCTCGCTTGCAGGGCGATTCCTTTGCGCTCCTGGTCCTCTCGGAGACCGATCCTTCGGCGATCGAGCAGTTCGCTCGCGAGCTCGTCAGGAGCATCAAGGCTGCCATCTCGATCGGCGACCACGACGTACTGCTGACGGCATCAGTCGGCATCGCTCCGCCCACCAACGAGGGAACGGCGGACGAGCAGATCCGGCGGGCGGAGGCTGCGGTCTACCAGGCGAAGCGCTACGGCGGCGACACCATCCAGTTCTACGAGCCTGCCTTCGGCATGCGCAGCCGCCGCATCGACATCGACGCGGAGCTTCGGAAGGCACTCGAAGCGGGAAACATCGACATCGTCTATCAGCCGGTGGTGCGGCTTTCGGACAACTCGATCGCCGGCTTCGAGGCGCTGACGCGCTGGGAGCACCCGCTGCACGGGCGCATCCCGCCGAAGGAGTTCATCGCCGCCGCAGAGGAAAGCGGTCTCATCGTGCAGCTCGGTCTCTATGTGCTGGAGCATGCGGCGCGCGAGCTCGCGTCGTGGCAGAACGCGCTCCCGAACTCGCCGCCCCCCTTCGTCTCCATAAACGTGTCGAGCCGGCAGCTCCTCCGCCACGACCTGATCAACGACGTGAAGGCGGTGATCGCACGGACCGGCGTCGCCCCGGAGACGCTGAAGCTGGAGATCACCGAGTCGCTGGTGATGCAGAATCCCGAATATTCGGCGAAGGTGCTGACGCGCCTTCGCGAGCTCGGGGCGGGGCTGGCGCTCGACGATTTCGGCACGGGCTATTCGGCGCTCTCCTACCTGCAGCGCTTCCCCTTCGACACGATCAAGATCGACAAGTCCTTCGTGCACCCGAACGGCTCGCCGGCGCGCACGATTCTGCTCCGTTCGATCGTCACGCTCGCCCACGACCTCGGCATGGAAGTCGTTGCAGAGGGCGCGGAGACGGAAGCGGAGATCGCGGAGCTTGCCGAGGCCGGCTGCGAATATGCGCAGGGCTACATCTACGGGCGGCCCATGTCGGCGCAGATGGTACAACAGATGGTGCGTCGCCGCCCGGCCGTCGCGCGCGCGAGCTGACGCGACCTCGCACTCGAGCAGTCCTCTGCTCTAAGCGTGGCCCGCCTCGATCGACAGCATCGCGGGTTCGACGCCGATCTTGGCGAGCGCACGGTCGTATTTGGCATCGATGTCATCGTCGAAAAGGATGCCGCCATCGGCCTGGCTGTGCAGCCATCCGTTCGACTGAATCTCGAACTCAAGCTGCCCAGGCCTCCAGCCGGCATAACCAAGTGCAAGCAGCGCGCGATCGGGCCCGCGGCCCTCGGAGATGGCGCGCAGAATCTCCAGCGTCGCCGTCAGGCAGACGCCGTCTGCGATCGGAAGCGTGGCGTTCTCGATGAAAAAATCGGAGGAATGGAGCACGAAGCCCCTGCCCGTCTCTACCGGGCCGCCGCGATGAACGCGCACGTTATCGACACCGCCCGGGAGGTCCGGCTCGTTTCCCGGCTGCACGATATCGAGCTGGACCAGGAGGTCACGAAACGTCACTTCAGTTGCCAGCTTGTTGATGACGATGCCCATGGCACCGTCGCCGGAATGTGCGCAGATATAGACCACGGAGCGGGCGAACCGCTTGTCCGCCATGCTGGGCATGGCAATCAGGAGCTGTCCGTCAAGAAAGCCCTCAGGCCGCGTGCGCATCTTCATTCGCAAATGCTACCAATCCTGCCCGGAGTTGGATAGGCGTTGAGGGTTCGGCCGCGCCCGGCCGCCATGGCGCGCCTGTTCCCGTAAAGCTAGGGTCGAAATCCATGGCCGCAATAGCGATCCGCATCCTTATTCTCGCTGGCCTCGCCGTGCCGACGGCGGCGCTCGCCGCCCATTCGGACTGGGTGGACGCGGACGAGGCGCGGCTCCGCCTTCTTCTCACTGAGCCGGCGGAGGGCCGAATTGCGGCCGGGATCGAGATCGAGCTCGAGCCCGGATGGTACACCTACTGGCGCAATCCCGGCGAGGCCGGCGTGCCGCCGGTGTTCGACTTCTCCGGCTCGGAAAATGTCGGCGACGTCACGGTGCGCTATCCTGCGCCGACGCGACATGACGACGGGGCGAGCGTCTCGCTTGTCTACACCGACACCGTCGTTTTTCCGCTCTCGGTCGAAGCCGCGCGATGCCGGAAAGCCTGTGATGCTGCGCGTCGAAGCGAAGTTCGGCGTCTGCAGCGACGTTTGCATACCGACCCGAGCCAGCGCCGAGGTGGCATTGTCGCCTAAGCCTGATCCGCTCGCCGCGGCGCGCATCCAGGACTTCGAGCCGCGCGTTCCGCGTGCGCCCGAGCCCGGACGTTTCGACATCGAATCGGTGAAGGCGCAAGGGAACGGGCTCCTGATCGACGTGCGCATGCCCGAGTTCGTCCTACACGGATCTTTTCGCCGATCCGCCGGAGGGCTGGTTCATCGGCCAGCCGGTGTTCGTGGAGCGAGCCGATGGCGTCTCGCGCTACAGGCTGTCGCTCGCCGGGAAGCCGGAGGGCGCGAAGCTTGACGGCCAGACGTTCACTCTCGTCGCCGTCTCCGGCGGCGAGGCGATAGAGAAGGCGATCGAAATCCGCTGACCGGGCCTCCCACTCGCTCCACACGCTGTCCATCCCAAGGAGAATTCGATGACTATTTCCGTCGGCGATCGCATGCCGCATGCCGGCCTGTTCGAGCCGGGAGAAAGAGGACCGGACAAGCTCTCAAGCGAAGACCTCTTCTCGGGCCGTAAGGTCGTGCTTGTCGGCATGCCCGGCGCCTTCACGCCGACCTGCCATCAGCGCCACCTTCCGGGCTTCATCGAGAACCGCGATGCGATTCTCGCGAGAGGCGTCGACGAGATCGTCGTGCTTTCGACCAACGATACGCACGTGCTTCGTGCCTGGGCGGAGGCGACCGGAGCCAAAGGCAAGGTGCGCTTCGTCTCCGACGGAAATTTGGAGCTCATCACGCAGACGGGCCTTTCCTTCGACGGCTCAGGGACGGGCATGGGCACACGGGCGCGGCGCTTCGCCATGATCGTCGACGACGGCGTGGTGACGATGGTCGCGGTGGAGGACACCGGTGGATCGACCGCGGTAAGCTCCGCCGCACAGGTGCTGGAGAAGCTTTAGGCCGAGCGTGCCCTCGGGTGTGTGTCGGGTGCGCCCCTCAGCGCCCCTTGCTCAGGAAAGGCGCCATGCCCTGGCGGGCGAGCGCGTCGGCGCGCTCATTCAAATCGTGGCCGGAATGGCCACGCACCCAGCGCCAGTCGATCTCGTGGCTCTCGGCAAGCCTCTCAAGCTCCTGCCAGAGGTCGGCGTTCTTCACGGGCTTTCTGTCGGAGGTCTTCCAGCCGTTCCGCTTCCAGCCGTGAATCCATTTGGTGATTCCGTTCCGCAGATATTCCGAGTCGGTGTGAAGCTCGACCGTCAGCGATCCTTTCAGAGCCTTCAGCGCCTCGATGGCAGCGGTCAGCTCCATGCGGTTGTTCGTGGTCGCAGGTGCGCCGCCGAACAGCTCCTTCTCGCGTCCATCGCTTTCGAGGATCGCAGCCCAGCCGCCAGGCCCCGGATTGCCGGAGCAGGCGCCGTCGGTATGGACGACGACCCGTTTGGCACCCCTCGTCATACCGGCACCCCATAATCGGCGGCGCTCTTCACCTTCAGATGGAAGCGGAGCTTGCGCAGATATTCGCGCGGATCCTTGGGCGTGACGAGCGCGCCGGCGGGAACCGTCAGCCAGTCGTAGAGGCGCGTCAGCAGGAAGCGGAGCGCCGCGCCGCGCGCAAGAAGCGGAAGCGCCTCACGCTCGGCGGCTTCGAGAGGGCGCACTGCGGAATAAGCCTGGATCAGCGCCCGCCCCTTGGTGATGTTGAAGGCGCAATCCGGCTCGAAGCACCAGGCGTTCAGGCAGACCGCGAGGTCGTAGGCGAGAACGTCATTGCAGGCGAAATAGAAATCGATCAGGCCGGAGAGCTTCCCCTTCAGAAAGAAAACGTTGTCCGGGAAGAGGTCGGCGTGGATGACGCCGTCCGGGAGCCCTACCGGCCACTCGGCTTCAAGCCGGAACAGCTCTTTCTCAACGAACGCAGCAAGGCCTAGCTCGACCGTGTCGGCATGCTCCTTCGACATCTCGAAGAGCGGGCGCCAGCCGGCTGAGGAGAGCGCGTTCTCGCGCCGGAGCGGGAAATCGCGTCCGGCTTCGTGCATCTCTGCGAGCGCGCGGCCGACTGCGGCGCAATGATGCGCCTGCGGGCGGCGCACCCACATCCCCTCCAGGAAGCTGATCAGCGCCGCCGGCCGGCCGGCGACGCGGCGAAGCGCCTTGCCATCGCGGCCGCGCACGGGAAGCGGGCAACGGATCCCGCGCTCCGCCAGATGCTCCATCAGGCCGAGGAAGAACGGCAGGTCCCCCTCCGCCACGCGCTTCTCGTAAAGGGTCAGGATGTAGATACCGGACTCGGCGCGAAGCAGGAAGTTCGAGTTCTCGACACCTTCCGCGATCCCCTTGAAGGAGAGGATGGTGCCGAGATCGTAGGCCCTGAGCAGCTCTTCGAGGTCGGCGTCGCCGACATCGGTGTAGACGGCCATGAAGAAGAGCCTGTTCTAGGACCTCACCCAATCCGACCGGGTCGGAAGGCGGGCTCCATCTCTTTGCCTCAGCATGATCTGACCCGAAAGCCGGCTCCCACTTTTCGGGATCATGCCTCTCAAGCCGCGGCGTCGCGAAGCTGCCTCGGAAGCGAGAACACGATGCTCTCCTCGGCAGTGCGGACAAGCTCGACTTCCATGTCGAAGCGGGCGCCGAAGGCGTCGAGCACCTCCTCGACGATCACCTCCGGCGCGGAGGCTCCGGCGGTCACGCCGATGCGCTCGGCACCCTCGAACACCGACCAGTCGATCTCGGAAGCGCGCTGGATCAGGACTGCGCGCGGACAGCCGGCGCGCTCGGCGACCTCGACCAGCCGCTGCGAGTTGGACGAGTTCGGAGCGCCGACGACAAGCATGCGGTCGACGACCGGCGCGACGCGCTTCACAGCTTCCTGGCGGTTCGTCGTCGCGTAGCAGATATCGTCCTTGTGCGGCCCCCTGATATTGGGGAAGCGCTCCTTCAGGACGGCGACGATCTCCGACGTGTCGTCGACGGAGAGCGTGGTCTGCGTGATCCAGGCGAGATTGTCGGGCGTGCGCGGCTGGAACGTGCGCGCATCCTCGGCCGTCTCGACGAGATTGATGGTACCGGGCGGAAGCTGACCCATCGTGCCTTCCACCTCGGGGTGGCCGGCGTGCCCGACGAGCACGATCTCGTGGCCGCGGCGGGCGTGCAGAATCGCTTCCTTGTGGACCTTCGAGACAAGCGGACAGGTCGCGTCGAGCACGGAGATGTTGCGGCCCGCGGCGTCCTCGCGCACCTTCTTCGAGACCCCGTGCGCGGAAAAGACCACCGGCCGGTTGGCCTCCGGAATCTCTTCAAGCTCCTCGACGAAGACGGCGCCCTTCGCCTTAAGGCTCTCGACCACGTAGCGGTTGTGGACGATCTCGTGGCGGACGTAGACGGGGGCGCCGAACCGCTCCAGTGCCTCCTCCACAACCTGGATGGCACGCTCCACGCCCGCGCAGAAGCCGCGCGGGGCGCAGAGAAGAATGTGAAGCTTGGGGCCGGGCATCTGATGCGCAGTTAGTGAACACGCCGGGGCGGCGTCAAGCGCGCATCTCGACGCTCATTCAGCCGGCGCCATGCAAAAGTCCCGAAAACCGCCAGAAGCGCCGCAGCCAGGCCGTACCAGGTCAACGCATATTGAAGGTGGTTGTTGGGGAACGAGATGCGCGTCTCGCCGGCCTGCGGGAGGCCGCCGGGAGGCGTCTCCGATGCGACGAGGTCGATGGTGAAGGGAGCGACCGGCGGCGAAAGGTTCCTTGCGGCGGAGATGGCGGCAACGTTTCGGGCGAAGAACATGTTCTGGTCCGGCCGGTCGTCGGGGGTGAAGTAGGAGCGCGTCTCGTCCGGGCGCATGAGGCCGGTCACCGTCACCGGATCGCTGACACGCGTCTCGCCGCGCGCGCCGGGAAGGCTCTTCTCCTCCGGCGCGAAGCCGCGATTGACGAGCACCGTCCCACCGTCCGCCAGTGCGAAGGGCGTCACTATCCAATAGCCTGGCCCGCCGTAGCTTCCGCGCGGATCGGGGATGCTGGTGAAGACCCGCACCTCCTTGTCGTGGAGGAAACGGCCAGTCAGGCGAAAGGGCCGATAGCCGTCGCCGCCTGCCGGATCGAGTGTGCCCCAGGCGGAAGGCGTCGGCAGGTCGCGCACTGCTTCACGCGGGCGCTCGGTCGCAGCGGCGATCAGGTTTTCCTTCCAAGCAAGCCGGCGGACCTGCCAGTTGCCGAGCGAGACGAGGATCGCGACGGCGGCAAGCATCAGGATCGCCGGAAGGATAAGACCGGCGAGGCCGCGCGGGCGCGTCTCCTTCAACGACCGAGGCGGCCCTCTTCCGCCTTGTGATGATATTGCAGCGCGATCAGGATGCCCTTCAGGGGCCGGAGCGTGCCGAGGCAGAGGATCAGCACGAGCGGCACCCACAGCACGAAATGCACCCAGATCGGCGGACTGTAGGCGACCTCCGTCAGGAGTGCTGCGCCCGCAATGATGAAGCCGACGATCAGGATGACGAAAACGGCGGGGCCGTCTGCGGAATCGGCGAAGGAGAAATCAAGTCCGCAGGCGGCGCAGCGCGGGTTGAGCGTCAGGAAGCCTGAGAAGAGCCGCCCCTCGCCACAGCGCGGGCAGCGACCGCGCATTCCGGCGGAGATCGGGTTCTGCGGCGCGTAGAGAGCCTTGTCCTCGCTCATTTGTCTCCTGGGCGGGACCGGCCGGCGGGCCGGACGCCGTTCGAGGCTAGCCGGCGTAGATGCCGCCGGAATTCCCCCAGACATAGATGCAGGTGAAGAGGAAGAGCCAGACCACGTCGACGAAGTGCCAGTACCAGGCAGCCGCCTCGAACCCGAAATGCTGCTGCGGCGTGAACTGGCCGAGGAACACACGCACCAAACATACGCACAGGAAGATCGTGCCGATGATCACGTGGAAGCCATGGAAGCCAGTCGCCATGAAGAAGGTGGCGCCGTAGATGTTGTTCTTAAATTCGAACGGTGCGTGGATGTACTCGTATGCCTGGATCGAGGTGAACATGATGCCGAGCACGATGGTCAGCGCGAGGCCCCATTTCAGCCCCTTGCGGTCATTCTGAAGAAGCGCGTGGTGCGCCCAGGTCACCGTCGTGCCGGAGGTCAAAAGGATCAGCGTGTTGACGAGCGGCAGGTGCCACGGGTCGAGCACTTCGAGGCCGGCCGGCGGCCAATGCCCGCCCGTAACGTCGACGCGCGAATATTGCGCTGCTTCGCCAGCGAAGAGGCTGGCGTCGAAGAAAGCCCAGAACCAAGCGACGAAGAACATCACCTCCGAGGCGATGAACATGATCATGCCGTAACGGAGATGAAGCTGGACGACGGGCGTGTGATAGCCGGTGTTGGCCTCGCGGATCACGTCGGTCCACCAGCCGAACATCGTATAGAGCACGCCGAGCGCGCCGGGCAGCGCCCACCAATAGCTCGCGCCGTGCATGGCGGAGATGAAGCCGAGCGCAAGGGCGAGCGCCGAGACGGCGCCGATGATCGGCCACGGGCTCGGATCGACGAGGTGGTAGTCGTGGTGCTTTGCGTGCGCCTCAGCCATGATCGTCCCGTTCTTTTCCGTACGCGATCCGGCTGCCGCCGGGCCGCGTTCTTCTAGAGGTTTTCAGCACTAGCGTCGCGCTCGGTCCGCGCGACCGGTTGTCTCTCCGACTTCGCCTGATCGGCAGCCGGGAAGAACGTATAGGAAAGCGTGATCGCCCGCGTGCCGGCAAGCTCGGGATCGTCGGCAAGGTCGGGCGAGACGAAGAACTGCACCGGCATCTCCACCTTCTGGCCGGGCTCAAGCGTCTGCTCGGTGAAGCAGAAGCACTGAATCTTGTTGAAATAGGCCCCGGCGATGTCGGGCTGGACGTTGAAGGTCGCGGTTCCCGTCACCTCGGTCGAGCCGGTGTTCACGGCAACGAAGTTGATCAGCTTTGTCTCGCCAAGCTTCACCGAGACCTGCGGGGTCTCCGGCTTGAACTTCCACGGCACGCCGGCGACGTTCCCGTCGAAGCGCACGACGATCGTGCGCTCGAGCGTGTGGTCCGCGCCTGTATTCGCGCGCACCGGCGTGCCGGCAAAGCCGGTCGCCGCGCAGAAGATGCGATAGAGGGGCACGGCGGCGAACGAGGCGCCCACCATCCCGAACGAAACAGATAGCAGTCCCACGGCGAGCGCGAAGTTGCCTGCGGATTTCTTGGGCTTGCTCATGCGGGTCGCCGCTCGCGCTCGTCAATTGTGAAGGACGCCGGGTCCGCGCACCAGCGCGAGCACGTAGAAGAGAACGACGAGGAAAGCGAGAAGCAGAGCGAGCGCCACCGATCGCCGGCGGCGTCGCCTCGCCTGCTCCGGAGTGAGGATCGGCCGCGCATCCGGGTCAGCCACCGAAAGGCCCAGGCAGCCCGAGCTCGACGAGCCGCACCGAGAAGAGCCCGAAGAGGTAGAGGATGGAATAGCCGAAGAGCTTCTTGGCGGCGGCATTGTTGTCGGCGTCGCCGCAGCGCCAAAGATTGAAGGCGCGGCGAAGGAACTCCGCTCCGAGAAGGACGGCGGCAGCACCGTAGATCGGACCGGCATGCCCGAGCACGAACGGCAGCGCGCCGACCGGCGCCAGGAGCGCGCTGTAGATGAGAATGTGCCGCCGCGTCGCCTCGTCGCCTGCCACATTTGGCAGCATCGGTACGCCGGCCTCCGCGTAGTCGTCACGGGTGAAGAGCGCGAGCGCCCAGAAGTGCGGCGGCGTCCACATGAAGATGATGAGGAAGTAGATAAGCGGCTCAAGCGAAACGTTGCCGGTCACCGCCGCCCATCCGATCACCGGAGGGAGCGCGCCGGCAGCACCGCCGATCACAATGTTCTGCGCCGTGAAGCGTTTGAGCCAGGCCGTGTAGACGACGACGTAGAAGAAGATGGTGAAAGCGAGCAGCGAAGCGGCGAGCCAGTTGGCGGCAAGGCCGAGGATCGCGACCGCGAAGGCGGCCAACACGATGCCGAAGGCAAAGCCCTCAGCGCGGCTCATGCGGCCGGCCGGTATCGGCCGGCGGCGCGTGCGGCGCATCAGCGCGTCGATATCGGCATCGAACCACATGTTGAGCGCGCCCGCGGCGCCTGCGCCGGCGGCAATCGCGATCAATGCAATCACCGCGATGGCCGGATGAACGGAGCCCGGCGCCGCGACCATGCCGACCAGCGCGGTGAAGACGACGAGCGACATCACGCGCGGCTTCAGGAGCGCGAAGTAGTCCTCGACGTCGGCGCCGCTCCAATCTGCCGCGAGGAGCTTGGCTTCCGTCTCGTTGACCGCTGTTGTCATCTGTCGCCGACGCGCGCCCCTAACGGATCAGGGGCAGCTCCTCCCACTGGTGGAAGGGCGGCGGCGAAGGAAGCTGCCATTCGAGCGTGGTCGCGCCCTCCCCCCAAGGATTATTGCCGGCGACGCGCTTGCGGCTGAACGCCTCGAAGATCCCGTAGAGGAAGAACAGCACGCCGACACCGGAGACATAGGCGCCCCACGAGGAGACCTCGTTCCAGCCGGCGAATGCGTCGGGATAGTCGATGTAGCGGCGCGGCATCCCGGCAACGCCGAGGAAGTGCTGCGGGAAGAAGACCAGATTGACGCCGATGAACATCAGCCAGAAATGCGTGCGCGCGATCGTGCTGTTGTACATGTAGCCGGTCATCTTCGGGAACCAGTAGTACCAGCCGGCGAAGATCGCGAAGACGGCGCCGAGCGACAGCACGTAGTGGAAATGCGCGACCACGAAATAGGTGTCGTGCATGGAGCGGTCGAGGCCAGCATTGGCGAGCTGGATGCCGGTCACGCCACCGATCGTGAAGAGGAAGATGAAGCCGATCGCCCACAGCATCGGGGTGCGGAAGGAGATCGAGCCGCCCCACATGGTGGCGATCCACGAGAAGATCTTAATGCCGGTCGGTACGGCAATCACCATCGTGGCAAAGGTGAAATAGGCCTGCGTATCGACGTCGATGCCGGTGGTGAACATGTGGTGCGCCCACACGATGAAGCCGATCACGCCGATCGACACCATCGCGTAGGCCATGCCGAGATAGCCGAAGACGGGCTTCTTCGAGAAGGTCGAGACGATGTGGCTGATCATGCCAAAGCCGGGCAGGATCAGGATGTAGACCTCAGGATGCCCGAAGAACCAGAAGAGGTGCTGGAAGAGGATCGGGTCGCCGCCGCCGGAGGGATTGAAGAAGGTGGTGCCGAAGTTGCGGTCGGTCAGAAGCATGGTGATGCCGCCCGCCAGTACCGGCAGCGAGAGAAGCAGCAGGAAGGCGGTGACGAGGATCGACCACACGAAGAGCGGCATCTTGTGGAGCGTCATGCCCGGCGCGCGCATGTTGAAGATCGTGGTGATGAAGTTGATCGCGCCGAGGATCGAAGACGCGCCGGCGAGATGGATCGCCAGGATGGCGAAATCCATGGCCGGACCGGGCTGGCCGGAAGTCGAATACGGCGGATAGAGCGTCCAACCGCCGCCGGCGCCGTAGCCGCCCGCCGGCCCCTCCATGAACATCGACATCAGCAGGAGGAGAAAGGACGGCGGCAGAAGCCAGAACGAGATGTTGTTCATGCGCGGGAAGGCCATGTCCGGCGCGCCGATCTGGATCGGGACGAACCAGTTGCCGAAGCCGCCGATCATCGCCGGCATGACCATGAAGAAGATCATGATCAGGCCATGCGCCGTGGTGAACACGTTGTACATGTGCTTGCCGTAATCGAGCGCCTCTCCGGCGGAGACGCCGTAGACCATCTGGGCGAGCCCATAGAAGATCTGGATGCCCGGCTTCTGAAGCTCCATGCGCATGGCGATGGAGAGCGCGCCGCCGATGATCCCCGCGATGATCGCGAAGATCAGATACATCGTGCCGATGTCCTTGTGGTTGGTCGCGTAGACGTAGCGCTTCCACCCGGTCGGGTGCGCGGCATGCGCCTCGTGAACTGCTGCATGGGCCATCGTCAGCTCCTGCGCTCTTCCTTCGCCGTCCTCAGCGGGCGGCAAGCTTCTGTTCTTGTTCCGAGTCCTCGATCGCTCGCGCCAGCGTCTGGTAGGCACTCGGGAGGTCCGACGCCGCCTTTGCAGCCCAGGCGCGGAACTGATCGGCGGAAACCACGCGAATCTCGATCGGCATGAAGGCGTGATCCTTGCCGCAAAGCTCCGAGCACTGTCCGTAGAAGACGCCTTCGCGATCGGCCTTGAAGTAGGTCTCGTTCAGGCGGCCGGGAACGGCGTCGTCCTTCAGGCCGAAGGCCGGCATCGCAAAGGAGTGAATCGCATCGCCCTCGGCCGTTACCTGCACGCGCACGAAGGTGTCGACCGGCACGATCACCGGATTATCGACCGAGAGGTTGCGGAGCTGGCCTTCCTTGAGCTGATCGTCCGGGATCGGCAGCATGAAGAGCGAAATCGGGTCGGCGACGCCCATCGACGCGTTGTCGTCGTCGTTCGCGTAGGCAACGTCCCACGCCCATTGAACGCCGGTGAATTTCACCGTCAGGAACTTGGTCGTGCGCGGATCGAAATCCGCATAGAGCTTCGAGGGGTCGTATTCCGAATAGAGGAGCTTGAAAGACGGGATAGCGATGGCGACCAGGATCAACACCGGGATCACCGTCCACAGCACCTCGACCAGAGTGTTGTGCGTGGCGCGCGAGGGGACGGGATTGGAGCGCTCGCCGTAGCGGATGATGCACCAGCCGATGAGCCCCACGACAAACACGACGATCACCGTCACGATGATCAGCGTGTAGTTTCCAAACCACTCGATGTAGTCCATCACGCGCGTGGCCGGGTTCTGGAAGCTCATCTGCCAGTCGAAGGCGCCGTCGGGGCGCTCCTCGGCCAGCGCCAAGCCACCGCCCGCCGCCAGCCACGCAAGAGCCGCGATCAGTCTCGTCGCAACCGCCATCGATCCGTAACTCCGCCCTGCGGTCCCCGCGCCTGCGGGCGAGGAACCAACCCTTCGACCCCGAGTTGCCCGCGCGCTATCCGCTGTCGCCCGAGTAACCACAGTCGGCCCGAGCGCGCAACGCGCAAGCCGATCGTCTTATGCGGCAAATTTGCGCGCGAGCGGGCCGTTGCGGGCGGTTTCCCGGCCCTTTTCTTGACACGCCGGGCCGCTCTGCTAGGGCTTCGTCGTGCCTGCAACCGGCGTCCAGTCAGGAAGCGGCCGACCGCTTCCGGAGGCATCCGTGCATCGCATCTTACTGCTGCTCACCCTTTTGCTTCTCATCCCCGCCCAGGCTGCGGCACAGGGCGAGATCAAATCGAAACACGGCGACTGGGACCTTCGCTGCGATACGCCCGCGGGCGCCACAACTCAGCAATGCGTGATCATGCAGTTCGTGACCGCGCAGGACCGCGAGAATGTCGGCCTCTCCGTCGTGGTCATGAAGACGGCGGACAAGCAGGCGCGCATCCTGCGCGTGCTCGCGCCACTCGGCGTGCTTCTACCGCGCGGGCTCGGCCTCAGGATCGACAATACGGACATGGGGACGACGGGTTTCATCCGCTGCCTGCCGAACGGCTGCGTCTCCGAAGTGCTCATGGACGACGCGCTCGTCAATCAGCTGCGTCACGGCAAACAGGCGATGTTCATCATCTTCCAGACGCCGGAAGAGGGTATTGGCGTGCCGATTTCGCTTGCCGGATTCGGCGAAGGATTCGACGCTCTCCCCTGACGGTGCTCCGGCGTCCGCCGGGGTGCCTGCCCGGCGTTGAGGACGGCGAGAGGCATGCTTGACACGACGGAAGGATACGGCTTCGCGTTCGCCGAGCCGCTGATCCTGCTCCTTGCCTCAGTGATTGGCGTCGCGGTATCGCGGCGGCTCGGCCTCGGCTCGGTCCTCGGCTATCTCGCCGCCGGCGTCGTCATCGGTCCGGTGGCGCGGCTTATCACCGGCGCCCAGGAGATCATGCAGGTCGCCGAGCTCGGCATCGTGATGTTCCTGTTCATCATCGGGCTGGAGCTGAAACCGGCGCGGCTTTGGGCGATGCGCACGGATATCTTCGGATTCGGCCTTGCCCAGGTGCTTATCACCGGCGCGCTCTTGACCGCGGTCTTCAACCTTGCCGGCTGGCGGATAGCGCCCGCGGTCATCATCGGCTTCGGGCTCGCAATGTCGTCGACGGCCTTCGGCATGCAGGTGCTGACCGAGCGGAGCGACCTCGTCACGCCCTATGGCCAGAAGGCGACGGCGGTGCTGCTTTTCCAGGACCTCGCAATCGTGCCGCTGCTTGCAATCGTGCCGCTGCTTGCGCCCGGGAGCGCGGGATTTGCGGGCAGCCCGATCCAGATCCTGCAGGCGGTCGGCGCTATCGCCGTGCTCGTCATCGGCGGGCGCTATCTCATCAACCCGTTCTTCCGCCTGCTCGCGCTGACGCGGGCGCGCGAGGTGATGACCGCTGCTGCGCTTCTCGTCGTGCTCGGCGCTGCGGCGCTCATGGACTTCGCCGGCCTTTCGATGGCCATGGGCGCCTTCCTCGCCGGGCTGATCCTCGCCGACTCCGCCTTCCGGCACGAGCTCGAAGCCGACATCGAGCCGTTCCGCGGCATTCTCTTCGGCCTCTTCTTCGTCGCCGTCGGCATGGCCATCAATCCCGACTACCTGCTTCACAGCTGGTGGCAGATCGGGCTCGCGGTCATCGTCGTGATGGTGGTCAAGGCGCTCGTCTTATACGGGCTCGCCCGGCTCTTCCGGGCGACGCACAACGACGCCGTCAGGATCGCGCTGCTTCTGCCGCAGGCGGGCGAATTCGCCTTCGTGCTCTTTGCTTCCGCGTCGGCGGTCAGTGCGCTCTGGCCCTCCGAGACCGCCTTCGTCGCCGGCATCGTGACGGTGACGCTGGCACTCACCCCGCTTTCCTTCATGCTCGAGCGCTTCCTCCTCACGAGGGAGGAAGAGGAGACAATGGAGGAGGATTTCGAGGGCGCCGGCGGACAAGTGCTCATCATCGGGTTCGGCCGCTTCGGACAGATCGTCAGCCAGGTGGTGCTCGCGCAGCACATCGACACCACGCTCATCGATTCCAACGCGGAGCGCGTGCGGCAGGCGTCGCGCTTCGGCTTCCGCATCTATTTCGGCGACGGCACGCGCCGCGACGTGCTGAAAGCCGCGGGTGCCGAGCAGGCGACGATCATCTGCGTGTGCGTCGCCAAACAGGACGTGTCGAATCGAATCGTGGAGCTGATCGAGGCCGAGTTCCCGAATTCCAAGATCTACGTTCGCTCCTACGACCGCAACCACACGCTGGAGCTCCGCGCGAAGGGCATCGACTACGAGATTCGCGAGACCTTCGAATCCGCGCTCACCTTCGGCGAGGAGACGCTGCGGGGGCTCGGCTTCGGCGCCGACGAGGCGGAGACGCTCGTCGCCGAGGTGCGCCGCCGCGACGCGGAGCGGCTGGAAGAACAGCTCGGCGGCGAGGCCGCCGGCATCGAGACGCAGCGGCCAGGTCCGCTCAAGCCCGAGCCGCTCACGCCGCCGGCGCGGCGCGACGGCACTCAGCATCCCCAGGCAGCGCATCGGCCCGCCGCGGAATGACCACACGATCACTTGGCCGCGAGCGACACGCTGGCTAAAAGGCTTGGATGAACAAGCACGAGTTCTTCGGCCGCAACGGCGAGGCGCGGCTTCGCTATCTCGACGCGGATTTCCAGGTGGTGGCGCCCGGCTCCTACGTGACTTGCACGGTTACCGGCAAGCGCATCCCGCTCTCCGAGCTCCGCTATTGGAGCGTCGACCGGCAGGAGGCCTATGTCGACGCGGCCGCCTCGCTCAAGCGGGAACTTTCTCTTCGTCGCCGGAAATGACAGGCCGCAGGCGGTAAGTGCTCGCATGAGCCGCGACCGCGTCGGTGATGAGCGTCATCAGCCGCCGCGGCTCCTCGAAGCTCACGCGCACCGGAAAGGTCTCCGTCGCGGCGGCAAGCTGCGCGGCCGATTCGCCACCACCATTCAGGCGGACGCGGTCCTTCTCCGTCGTGATCGGCACGAGGTCGCGCGCTTTCGCCTCCGAAAGGATCACGTCGCAATCGGCCTCAGTGAACATGTGATGGTCAGGGAAGCTCATCATATGCCCGATGGTCGCGCCGGCTTCGGCGAGCGATTTGTGGAACTTCACCGGGTCCGCGATGCCGGAAAAGGCGAGATAGGGCCGCCGCCTCAAGCCGCGCTTGCGCTCCGGCACTGAGATTGCACGAAGCGTCGGGCGACCGGCGCGGGCGGCGAGGCGAACGGCACGCCCACCGCTTCCCGTTCCGATCACCACGAGCGCGTCTGCCATCCGGATCTGCGCGGCGAGCGGCGCGCGGAGCGGCCCGGCCGGGAACACGAAACCGTTGCCGATGCCGCGCTCCGAGTCGATCACAACGAGCGCAAGATCTTTGTGCAACGACGGATTCTGAAAGCCGTCGTCCATCACCACCACATCCACCCCGAGCTGTGCCAAGAGCTTTGCGCCGCTCGGCCGGTCGGCCGAGATGACGGTCGGGGCGAACTGGGCAAGAAGCAGGGCCTCGTCGCCGACCTGCGCAGCGGAGTGGATGCCGACTGAGACGCAGAGCGGTCCCTTCTCGCTGCCACCGTAGCCGCGCGTCAGGAATCCCGGATTGAGCCTCAGCTTGCGGCAGACATTCGCCACTTCGAGCGCCGTCGGGGTCTTCCCTGCTCCCCCGACGACGAGATTTCCGACGCAGATGATCGGGACTTCGAGCGTGGCGCCGGAGCGCTCCATCAGCCGTCCCGTCACCTTGCCGTAGATCGCGCCGAGCGGCGCCAGCGCGAAGCCGGCAGGCGCGTAGCGCCGCCACCAGAAGTCAGGGGCGCGGGGCAGTTTCATCGGGGAGGCCGAGTTGCGATAGATAGGGTTCTAGGGCGCCGAGCGTCCGATCCAGTGCGCCGCCGAACCGCTCGACACAGGCGCGCGCCTCGCGAGCCAAGCGGTCGCGCTCATCGGGATTAGCAATGAGGCGCGTCACGGCGTCGGCAAGCGACGCGGCATCCTCGACGCCGATCACCGCGCCGGCTTCGATCAGCGCGTCGTAGACGTCGCGGAAGTTGCCCACGTGGCCGCCATGCAGGATCGGCACAAGGAGCTTCGCCGGCTCGATCGGGTTCTGCCCGCCATGCGGCACCATGGAGCCGCCGAGGAAGGCGAAATCCCCCAGGCGATACCAAAGCCCCATCTCGCCGATGGTGTCGGCGAGATAGATGTCGGTCTCCGGGCCGATCGGCTCATCCTTCGATCGACGGCTGAACGTAAGGCCCTTCGCAGCGATCTCCTCCGCGACCTCGTCGCCGCGTTCGGGATGTCGCGGCGCGAGGATGGTGAGAAGCCGGGCGCCGTCCGATGCGACCTTGGCGTGGGCAGCGATCACCGCCGTCTCCTCGCCGCGATGCGTGCTCGCCGCGACGAGCACGGGCCGCTCGCCGATCGCCTGCTTCAAGGCCGCAACCGCCTCCTCGTCCGCAGGCGGCGGGGGCGCGTCGAACTTCAGGTTCCCGCAGACGACGACGCGATGCGCGCCGAGCGCCTTCAGCCGCTCGGCATCGGCAAGCGTCTGCGCCAGGAAGAGCTCCGCCTGCCCGAGGACGGCGCGGGCAAGCGGCGCGACCGCGCTCCACGACCGGAATGAGCGCTCCGACATGCGCGCGTTGACGACGGCGAGCGGCAGCGCGCGGAGGCGAAGCGAGCGAAGCATGGTCGGCCAGAGCTCCGACTCGGCGAAGAGCGCCAGACCGGGTCGCCAATAATCGAGGAAGCGGCCGACCGAGGGCGGCGTGTCGATCGGAACGAACTGGTGGATCGCGCCTATCGGGAGCCGGCGCTTGGCGACATCGGCTGCGGTGACCGTGCCGGTCGTCAGGAGCACCGCCGATCTCAGCTTGAGGAGCCGATCGACGAGCGGAACCGCGGCCACCGTCTCTCCGACGCTCGCGGCGTGCACCCAGACGAGCGGCCCGGTCGGCCGCTCCTGCCCGGCAACGCCGAAACGCTCGCCGCGGCGCGCGCCGTCTTCCTTGCCTTCTCGCTCCCTCAGCCGGAGCGCGGCGCCGACGACCGGCGCCGCCAGCCGACCGACTGCGCCGTAGAGCGCGAGCGCCGCCTCGCCGAAGAGAGAGGGATTCGCGTCGCCGGCGATCTCAGCCTCCGACAAGCTCGTGCAGCGGCTCGTCGTCGAGGAGCTGGGTCTTGACCATCCGTGCATACTTCCCGCCCCGCGCGACAAGCTCAAGGTGTGTGCCAAACTCAAGCACGCGCCCCTCTTCCATATAGAAGATCCGGTCGGCTTTCTGCATCGTGGAGAGCCGACGCGCGATCATGACGACGGTGCGCCCCTTCAAGAGCTGCTCCATCGCCTCCTGCGCCCTGGCTTCCGATTGCGCGTCGAGCGCTCTTGTCGGCTCGTCAGCCTTTTGCATCGCCCACTTCGGGTTCGAGCAGACGGTGCAAGTGCACGATGAAATAGCGCATCTCAGCGTTGTCCACTGTCATCTGCGCCTTTTCCTTCCATGCCCGGTAGGCTTGGGCATAGTTCGGATAGATGCCGACAATATCGAGTGCATCGAGATCGCGAAAGCGCGCCTTTTCGAGCAATTCCAGCTCTCCGCCGAAGACCAGATGCAAAAGCTGCTTCTGACCCGCTTTGGCTTCCTTCATCCCCGCCTCCGGCAGCGCTCACGACCTTCGCCCAAGCGCCACCTCCCGGCCGGCGCTCTCCACCATCGCCAAGAGGTGCGAATGGAGGCTTGGATTTGTAGCCACGAGTGCCCCGTGGCGCAGCTCCGCGCGGTTGTAGCGCGGCGGCAACCCGTCGAGCCCCGTGAGCCGGCCGCCCGCTTCGTGCACCAAAAGGTCGGAGGCCGCAAGGTCCCAGTCATGGGCCCTTGGGCTCGCAAAAGCCGCGTCAATCCGACCCGCCGCGACCTGCGAAAAGCGGTATGCGAGCGAGGGGATGTGAGTGTGCAGCTCGGCGCCGCTTCCCCGCACGGCCGGCGTTCTCAGCCAGCCGCGCGGGCCGGCAAGCCGCGCGCCGGCGAGCTGCTCCCGGTCCGACACCCAGAGCCGCTCCCGACCGATCCAGGCGCCACCGCCTTTCGCGGCCGAGAAGAGCTCGTTCTTCGCCGGCGCGTTCAAGGCGGCGGCGACCGGCCGCCCCTCCTCCACCACGGCGAGGCTCACGCACCAGAGGTCGCTTCCCTCGATGAAGCCGCGCGTGCCGTCGATCGGATCGACGACGAAGACGTTGGAACGGCCGAGCCGCGCCGGATCGTCGGTCGTCTCTTCCGAGAGCCATCCGTAGTCGGGTCGCGCCGCAAGAAGCAGTGCGCGCAGGAAGCGATCGACCTCGATGTCGGCCTCGGTCACCGGCGAGCCGCCGGCCTTCTCCCAGGCGCTCGGCTCGCGCCGAAAGAAACGCATGGCGATCCGGCCCGCCTCGAGCGCTGCGCTCTCCAGGAGCTCAAGGTCCGTTTCGTTCGCTCCCACGCAGCTTTCCCGCTTCCATCGAGCCGATTTAGCATTCGATTACCGTGATTTGCGGCGAAAATACATTAACCACTGACATTAAGCAGTTTAGGAAAAATCGAGCCTAATCTCTCGCATATCAAGAGGCCAAAAGGCCCGACAAAAAAATAATTGGCGTTGAGCAGAAATGGGTCAAGCGCAGTCAACACTGGTGGACTGTTCAGGAGAGCAGTCCACCGCCTTTCCAGACGTGCTCCTATACAGGTGCAATGCTGGCGACGGCGAAGACTGTCTTGTGACGTTTGACCGGAGGACCATCCTGATGTCGCGACCCGTAGCCGGCCTGGCTTGCCGTATCCGCGTGCCCGTTCGTCAGTACCAGGCGGTGGCGCTCGTCGCGCAGGGCGACCGCAACGTGGTGCGGCTCATGCACCGCGACGTCGGCCTTTCGCTCGACGTCGAGAGCTTCGACAGCTTCGCGACCGCAGAGGAATATCGCGACCGCCTGGCGGGCTTTCTCAATCTCCCGCCCGTCATCGTATCGGCAAGCCCGGATGCGGAGCGCGGAGACGACAATCCGTGCGAGAGGCGCGTCCGTGCCGCACGCACACGGCGGCCGCGGTTCCTCACCCGGCGACGCTCCGGCGGCGCGGTCACCATCCGCAGAATCGAAGGGCGCGAGATCATCGCCCGCAACTAAGCCGCGCTCTCAAGCGGCCCTCCGCTAGAATCGCAGCACCGCGTCGGCGACAAGGCCGGCGAAGACGATCCAGCCCGTCGTGCTGTTCGCCCGGAACCGCTTCAGGCAATTCTCCGGACTGTCGGGATCGAGCGTCGCGATCAGATAGGCGGCGTGGAGGAGCCCGCCGCCGAGCCCGGCGAAGGCGAAAATGCCGGCATCGGCGAGCACCAGGGCAAGCCCGAAAAGCACGAAGGCCGCGACGTAGAAGATCGCGATTCCCGCGCGCGAGCGACGCCCGAAGAGCCTAGCGGTCGAGCGTACGCCGATCAGCGCGTCGTCCTCCTTGTCCTGCAGCGCGTAAATCGTGTCGTAGCCGATCGTCCAAAGCACGGCGCCGCAATAGAGCGCGACCGGCGCGGCGGCGAGGCTGCCGAAGATCGCCGACCAACCCACCAGCGCGCCCCAGGAGAAGGCAAGGCCCAACACGAATTGCGGCCAGTCGGTCACGCGCTTGGCGAAGGGATAGAAGAAAACGACGATGAGCGATGCCAGTCCGAGGAGAACCGTGAAGCGGTTGAACTGGAAGAGCACGAGCGCGCCGACGAGCGCCTGCAGCACCAGAAACACGAACGCCTGACGCGGCGACACCTGACCCGAGGGCAGCGGGCGCATGCGCGTGCGCTCCACGTGCGCGTCGAGGTCGCGGTCGATCAGGTCGTTGTAGGTGCAGCCGGCGCCGCGCATGGCGATGGCGCCGACCAGAAACAGAAACAGGTGCCAGACGTTCGGCGCGCCGCGCTCGCCGGCGATCGCCGCAAGCGCCGCCGACCACCAGCAGGGCCAAAGAAGCAGCCACCAGCCGATCGGCCGGTCCCAGCGCGCGAGCCGCCCGTAGGGCTTCAGCCAGCCCGGCGCGAAGCGGTCGAGCCAGTTCTTCGGCGGCGCATCGGGAAGCGCGAGCGAGGGCGCGGGCATATCCTTCTGCTCGCGCGGAGGGAGGCGGCCGTCAAGCCGAGGTTTGTCGACTCGCCCACGCATGATAGGGACCGGCACATGCGAGCGGGCGGGTGACGATGCGGGTGCTTCTGATCGGGTCGGGCGGACGGGAGCATGCGCTCGCCTGGGCGCTCTCGGCGTCGCCGCTTCTCTCCAAGCTCTTCGCGGCGCCGGGCAATGCCGGAATTTGCGATGTCGCCGAGTGCGTGGCGCTCGACCCAGCGGATCACGCCGCCGTCATTTCCTTCTGCAAGGCGGAGCAAATCGACCTCGTCGTCGTCGGGCCGGAGGCGCCGCTCGTCGCCGGGCTGGTCGACGCGCTCGATGCCGCCGGCATTCGCGCTTTCGGGCCAACGAAAGCGGCCGCGCAGATCGAAGGGTCGAAGGGCTTCACCAAGGACCTCTGCCGCGAGGCCGGGATTCCGACCGCCGCCTATCGGCATTTCTCCGATCGCGACGAAGCGCGCGCCTATGTTGAGAGCCATGCGCTGCCGGTCGTGGTGAAGGCCGACGGCCTCGCAGCCGGAAAAGGCGTGACGGTCGCGACGGATCCCGCCACGGCGCTTCAGGCGCTCGACGAGGTTTTCTCCGAGCCGGGTGCCTCGGTCGTCATCGAGGCGTTTCTCGACGGCGAGGAAGCGAGCTTCTTCGCGCTCTCCGATGGCAGGACGGTGATCCCCTTCGGCACGGCGCAGGACCACAAGCAGGCCTTCGATGGCGACCAAGGCCCTAACACCGGTGGCATGGGTGCCTATTCGCCGGCGCCGATCCTCGACGACGCGATGTCAGAGCGCGTGATGGCGGAGATCATCCGCCCGACGGCGGAGGCGCTTGCGAAGCGCGGCATCCCCTATCGCGGCGTTCTCTATGCCGGGCTGATGATCGACGCAGAAGGCCCGAAGCTCATCGAATACAACGTCCGCTTCGGCGACCCGGAATGCCAGGTGCTGATGATGCGGCTCAAGGACGACCTCCTGACCATTCTCCTGGCGGCGGTTGACGGCGTCCTCGACCGGATGAGTGTGCGCTGGTTCGATGACGCCGCGCTTTGCGTCGTGATGGCGACGAAAGGCTATCCCGGCACCTATTCCAAGGGCTCCGAGATCCGCGGCATCGAAGCGGCAGGGGCGCTTCCCGATGTCGAGATCTTCCATGCCGGTACGCGGCGTTCGGACGGGAAGCTCCTCGCGGAGGGCGGGCGCGTACTTGGCGTGACGGCGCTCGGCGAGAGCGTCGCTGCAGCGCAGCAACGCGCCTATGAGGCGGTCGACAGGATCGACTGGCCAGATGGCTTCTGCCGCCGCGACATCGGCTGGCGCGCGGTCGCCCGCGAAGGTGCCTTACCAAAGAAAAGCGTCGAAGAGCGCACCCAGCGCGCCAGTTAACCGACACTTTCAATCTTTTTCATAAAGTTGTCTTGCCGGGCCCCCACTTGGCCCGCCAAGTTCCTCCTCCTGTAGAGGAAGCGCTAATGTTGTCGGAGTCGCGTATCGGTCTTGCCCTGGGTGGCGGCGGCGCCCGCGGGATGGTGCACATCCTCGTCTGCGAGGCCTTCGACGAGCTTGGGATCAAGCCGGCGCTGATCGCCGGCACCTCCATCGGCGCGATTGTCGGCGCCGGCTATGCCGCCGGCTTCACCGGAAAGGAAATGCGCGAGGCTGCGGTCGGCTTCTATGCGAAGCGCCGTGAAGTGCTCGGCCGGCTCTGGCGCGCCCGCCCCCTCGCGTTTACCGATCTCCTGCGTGGCCGCTCGGTCACGCCGCAATTCGACGCCCGCGTCATACTCGAGGCATTCGTCCCGGGGCTGGAGAATCTGCCGGAGCGGATCGAGGACTTGCAGATTCCGCTCAAGATCATCGCCTGCGACTTCTACGCCTGGTGCGAGGTGATCCTGGCTGAAGGCGAGCTCCGGCCGGCGATCGCCGCCTCTATCGCCATTCCCGCCCTCTTCCGCCCAGTCAATCTCGACGGACGCGTGCTCATCGACGGGGGCGCCACCAACCCGCTTCCCTTCGACCACGTCGCGGACTGCGATATCACGGTCGCCTGCGACGTCGCAGGCGGACCGGCGGAGACGCAGGGGCGGCAGCCGGGACTGCTCGAATGCGTGGTCGGCGCCGCGCAGATCTCGATGCAGTCTGTGATCCGCGAGAAGCTCAAATGGCATCAGCCGGACGTGCTGCTGCGTCCTGAGATCAACGGCGTCTTCATTCTCGACTTCCTGAAGACGCAGGCGATCCTCGACATGAACCAAGGCTTCAAGGACGACTTGAAGCGTCGGCTCGAGCACATCATCAACACGCCGTTCGAACTGCCGCTCGCCTCATCGAAGGCCGCGAAAGAAGCGGCGAAGAAGGGCCGCAGCCGCAGTCTCGCCGATACCGGAATAAACCTCTGGCGCATGGTGGCAGGTGGGCGCGACAAAGAAGCGGACGCCATGCTCGACCGCGCCTCCCTTCGGGTCGCCGGCGCCGTAATAGAGCCGGCGAATGCGGGCGAAGGAAATGGCCGCGGCGCATAAGGTGCACGGCTCAAGCGTCACGTAGAGATCGCATTCGGAAAGCCGCTCTGTGCCGAGCTTTTCCGCCGCGGCGCGGATCGCCAGCACCTCGGCGTGCGCTGTGACATCAGAAAGCTCGCGCGTGCGGTTGCCGGCCGCCGCAACGACCTCGCCATTGCTGACGACGACCGCGCCAACCGGTATCTCGCCGCGCTCGCCGGCGGCCTCCGCCTCGCGGAGCGCGATATCCATGAAGCCCCCGGCGTCCCGGCTCATCTCGCCTCGCCTCAACCCCTTTGATAAGAGACCGGCCATGAGTGGCGGCGGCGGACGAGAAAAACAAGTCGAGACGGCGGAGCAAGGCGAACGCATCGCCAAGCGGATCGCGCGCGCGGGACTCGCTTCGCGGCGCGATGCTGAGCGCATGATCGCCGCCGGCCGGGTCAAGCTCAACGGCCGCCTCGTCGAGACGGCCGCGACGATCGTCACGCCGAAGGACCGGATCGAGGTCGACGGCGATCCGCTCGCCGAGCGCGAGCGGACGAGGCTCTGGCTCTTCCACAAGCCGAAGGGGCTCGTCACCACCAACCGCGATCCGGAAGGCCGGCCGACGATCTTCTCGGTGCTGCCCAAGGACCTGCCGCGCGTCATGACGGTCGGCCGCCTCGACATCGGCACCGAGGGCCTTCTGCTCCTGACCAATGACGGCGGGCTCGCGCGCGTGCTGGAGCTTCCGTCGACCGGTTGGCTCCGCCGCTACCGCGTGCGCGCGCACGGCGCGGTCGAAGCGGCGGCACTCGACAAGCTGCGTCGCGGCGTCACCATCGCCGGCATGGTCTATGGCGGGATCGAAGCGGCGATCGATCGCGTGCAGGGAACCAACGTCTGGCTGACGCTCGGCCTCCGCGAAGGCAAGAACCGCGAAGTCCGGCGCGTGCTCGAACATCTCGGGCTTTCCGTGAACCGGCTGATCCGCATCTCCTATGGGCCGTTCCAACTCGGCGATCTGAAGCCAGGCGACGTGGAGGAAGTGCGTGGGCGCGTACTCCGCGACCAGCTCGGCGAGAAGCTCTCGAAAGCGGCGCACGCAGATTTCGACGCGCCGATCCGGCTTCCAAAAGCGGAGGAGCCGAAGCCGCGCCCAAAGCGCGGAAAGCCCCATGCGCGTCGTCGGCGGCCGGTTTAGAGGTCGCGGCCTCGCCCGGCCGCGCTCCTCGCTTGCTGGACCGGGCGCCATCCGCCCGACCAGCGACCGGCTGCGCGAATCGCTCTTCAATATTTTGGCGCATGGCCACGACCTGCCGCAGGCGGAGACGCGCGTGCTCGACCTTTTTTCCGGGACCGGTGCTCTCGGGCTCGAAGCCATCTCGCGCGGCGCGGCGCAAGCGCTCTTCGTCGAGACCAGCGCCGAGGGACGTGGGCTCCTGCGCCGGAACATCGAGGCGCTGGGGCTGACCGGCGTCACCCGCATCCTGCGCCGCGACGCGACGGCGCTCGGGCCCGTGGGAACGATACGGCCGTTCGATCTCGTCTTCCTCGACCCGCCCTACGGCAAAGGACTCGGCGAGATGGCGCTTGCGGGCGCGGCGGCAGGCGGATGGCTAAAGCCCAAAGCGCTTTGCATCTTGGAGGAGCGCGCCGATGCTGCAGTCGATCTTCCTTCGGAATTCGAAGCGTTGGACCGCCGCGAGGTCGGCGACAGCCAGCTCTTATTCCTGCGCTTCCTCGGGTAGCGCCCCGCGGCGCGATCCGGCGGCTATGCGGGCATTGCCGCGCTCGCTTGCGGCTCCACACGAAAGACCGGGATCTCCTCATTGACGCCGCGGAGCTTGGCGCTTTGCGACTGAACTTGGAATGCGGCAAGCGTCTCTTTCACATCGGCGGAGTCGTAAACGTCCTGGCTCACGAAGATCTCGTCGGCTTCGGCGAGACCCTGCACACGCGCGGCGATGTTCACGGTCTGCCCGAAATAATCGAGCCGGTCGTTCTGAGTGACCGCGATCGCCGCGCCCTTGTGCACGCCGATCTTCAGGATGAGCTCGCGCTCCGCTACACCCTTGTTGACCGAACCGATCTCCCTTCGCATCTCGAGCGCGGCGCGAACCGCGTGCGCGGCGTCGGGGAATGCCGCCATCACGGCGTCGCCGATCGTCTTGATGATGGCGCCGTCATTGCGCACGGTGATGTCGTGCAGCCGGTCGAAATGCTGCTGCACGAGCGCGAAGGCGTTCAGGTCTCCGATCCTGTCATAGAGCGCGGTCGAGCCCTTCAGGTCGGTGAAGAGGAGCGCGATGTCCTTGACGCCGATCCCTTCGCTAGCGCGGATGACCTCCGAGCGGAAGAGATCGCGGAAGGTCTGCGTGGTGAGCAGCCGCTTGCCGGAGAGGAAGGGAGCGAAGTGAAGCGGCGGCGGGCGAGTGACGCCCGGCGGCATTTGGATGATGTAGAAGGCGAAGCGGTTGGGTGCCGCGCTCGTGATCTCAAATGTGATCTTGCCGGGCGCGACAGTGCCGCCTGCCGGCTCGCAGGAACGTTCTCGTCGCAGCGGATATCGATCCGCTGCTCGGCGGCTGGAAGCGTTGGGTCGATGACGAACACGAAGGTCGGCGTCGACGTCGACGCTTGCTCCGCGCAGCGCACCCTGCTCCGCGTCGACCTCGATTGTGACCGTCCCGCCTGGCTCGATGAACGCCATCCCCTTGCTCAGCGCTTCCTTCACTCTGAGGAAGGGCGTGCCGTCGGGGATGAGGCCTTCCTCCGCGGCGCGGTAGCGGAGAAAAGTAATCCTCGACGGAGAGCTGCTCGGGATCGTGATAGGCGATCCGGCGGATCGCCGGACTCACGGTAAACGTGACCGCGATCATGTCGTCGAGCGCAGCGACGATGTCGATGCTGCAGTTTGAGCAGTGGCAATGGCTGTTGAGGCAATTCTGAACGCCCGGAAGCTCTCGATGACGCAGGAGCAGATCGGGCAGAGCAGGATCCAGTCCATCTCGAAGAGGCCGAGCGACGCGGCATGCAGGAAGAGATCGATCGCCTCGTCCTCCGGAGTGCCTTCTTCTCGCTCGCAAAGCTGATCGGATTGATGCGAAGGAGCGCGCATCATCGGCCGAGCGGATATGGCTTTCGAGCTTTGAGACAACGCGCGGGCTCCACGTGCGCGCCAACTCAAGCGCGCCGAGACGCTCGTCGAGCAGCTTTTCGTTGATCTCTGTCATGGCCCATCCTCCCCCAGGCCGCGCCTCTCAGGAATTCTTCCTTCGAGAGAAGCCTAGCACGTACTCAACGCTTTCGAGAGAGCTACGGAGCTGACGGCGCTCCGGTTTCAGCGGCGGCCGAAGAGGCGCTCCACGTCGGCGAGCTTCAGTTCCACGTAGGTCGGGCGGCCGTGATTGCACTGACCGGATTGCGGCGTCGCCTCCATCTCGCGCAGGAGCGCGTCCATCTCCTCCGGCTTGAGCTTGCGGCCGGAGCGGACGGAGCCGTAGCAGGCCATGGTCGCCGCGACATGGTCGAGGCGCTCGGAGAGGCGTGTCGAGGCGTCCCATTCGGCGAGATCGTCGGCGATATCGCGAATAAGCGCCGCCGCGTCGATCTCGCCGAGCATCGCGGGGGTCTCTGTGACGGCGACCGCGCCGGGACCGAAAGCCTCGATCGCAAGCCCGACGGATCGAAGCTCCTCGGCGCGTGAGAGAAGCCGCGCCACGTCGTCGGCGGGAAGCTCGACCACTTCGGGGATGAGGAGCATCTGGCGCGGAATGGCACGGCCGGCGAGCGCCGCCTTCAGTCGCTCGTAGACGATCCGCTCGTGCGCGGCGTGCTGATCGACGATGACGAGGCCGTCGTCGGTCTGGGCGACGATGTAGTTGCCGTGAAGCTGTGCGCGCGCAGCGCCGAGCGGACGCCCGAGCCGTGTCTCGTCGGGCGCCGCGATGGAAGCGCGCGTGTCGGCGGACGGCCGGTCGACGACCGCGAAGCCGGCCTGCTCCGCCTCGCCAAATCCGGACGGAGCTGCCCAGCCCTGCCAGCCGCCATCGCCGTTGCCGTTCGCGAGTGGCGCGCCGAAGCCGGCGTGGTGCCGGGCCGTGGCGTTTCGGGCCGAAAGGCGGCAAGCGTATCGCCGCCGACGCTCCGTGCGGCGCGGAAGCCGTGCGCGGCGAGCGCGTCGCGGATCGCGCCAATGAGGAGCCCGCGGACGAGGCCCGGATCGCGGAAGCGCACTTCGAGCTTCGCAGGGTGAACGTTCACATCGAACTCGGCCGGATCGAGCTCCAGGAAGAGCGCGGCGACGGGAAAACGATCGCGCGCGAGCACATCCGCGTAAGCGGCGCGAAGCGCTCCGGTCAGAAGCGGATCGCGCAGCGGCCGGCCGTTCACGAACATGAACTGATGCAGCGAGTTGGCGCGGTTGAAGGTCGGGAGACCGGCGCGGCCGGATAGCCGCACCCCTTCGCGCTCCGCGTCGATCGGCATGGAATCCTGCAGGAATGCCGCACCAATGATCTCGGCCATACGCGCCTCGCGCGCGCCGGCGCCCTCCTGTGGCGCGACGTCTAGCGGCAGGCGATCCGGTCCGGCGAGCGTGAAGCCGACGTCCGGATGCGCGAGCGCGAGGCGACGCACGACCTCGGTCACCGCGTTCGCCTCGGCGCGGTCGGAGCGAAGGAACTTGAGCCGCGCCGGAACGGCGAAGAAAAGATCGCGCACCTCGATCTGCGTGCCGGCATTGCGGCTTGCGGGCCGCGCCTCGCCCACCGCCCCGCCTTCGACCGCGATCGCCCAGGCGTGATCCTCATCGCGATGCCGCGATTCGACGACAAGCCGCGCCATTGCTCCGATCGAGGCGAGCGCCTCGCCGCGGAAGCCGAGGGTCGCGATCTTACCGAGATCGTCGCCGGGAAGCTTCGAGGTGCAGTGGCGGGAGACAGCGAGCGCGAGATCATCGCGGCGCATGCCAACGCCGTTATCGCCGACCCGGATCAGGCTCTTTCCGCCGCCGGCGGTGACGATCTCGATCCGCCGCGCGCCTGCGTCGAGCGCGTTCTCTGCGAGTTCCTTCACGACGCTCGCGGGGCGCTCCACCACCTCGCCGGCGGCTATGCGGTTGATGACGTGCTCGGGGAGGCGGCGAATCGTCACGATGCGGCTCCGCGGGAAGCGAATCCCGCCGGGACTTTCACAAAAAACAGACGGAGAGGAAAGCCGGTTAACCGCCGAACAAGCGGCGCCAGAAGCCGCGCTTCTTGACGCCGGTCTCGACTTCCCCTGTCGGCGCCGTGTCCGACGGCTGGCGGTAAGCAAGCGGCGGATCGGTCAGATAGCGCCGCTCCTCGTGCGAAAGGCCGTTCGCGTCGTTAAGCGCCTTGGAGAACTGCTCGTTCTGCTGCTGGGCCTGGTGGACGAACTTGGAGCGCTCCGCCCGCTCTATCGAGAGGTCGTCCTGTGCGGCTACGGTGCTGCGCGGTGCCTCAGGCATCGCATCGGCAAGCGGACGCAGGCGATGATATACTGACTGGTTGACGACGTCTCGCGGATTCTCCGAGTCGGTGGCGCTTGCGACGACACGCTCGTTCGGGTCGATCGGCCAGTTGGGATCGGCCGCCGCAGCCGTCTCCACGGGAGGCGGCAGCTGCTTCGCATTCGGCGGCATGACGAGCGGTGCGCGCGGCTCGTAGTCGATCGGATCTTTCTTGTCCCTTGAGAGCAGACCACCGGTCATTTCGCGGAAAAGCGCGACCTCCGGGGCCTCGCCCGTGCCGTAGGTGGACGTCGCCGCGCAACCGGCGAGCCCGACCGGCGAGGCGAGCACGACAACCATCAGAGATGTCGAGATTCTACGGCGCCCCATTTCGCTAAAAACCCTTCGATTCCGGTAACGTATAGCACGCCTGCGCCGGGCATGCGACCTCCCGCCCCAGGGGCGGGTCAAACCCTGGCGTTCTCACGCTTCCGTGGCGATTTCGGGGCGTTCCAAGGCCCAGGCCAGCACCAGACCGACGGCGCCGGCCACGATCCACGCGTCCGCAAGGTTAAAGACGTACCATTCGAAGCCGCCGACGTGGAACAGGAAGAAATCCGCAACTGCGCCATAGGCGAGGCGGTCGATCACGTTCGACAGCGCGCCGCCGATGATGAGGCCGAGGGAGAGGCTCGCGAGCATTCCACGCGTCACCCAGAGCCACCAGGAGAAGAGCACCGTGCCGACGATCCCGAGCGCGACCAGGAGCCAGCGTCCGAACTCGCTGTCCTGCGTGAGGAGGCCGTAGCTCACGCCGCGGTTCCAGACGAGGACGAGATCGAGAAACGGCGTCAGCGGCGCGTGACCCTTTTCCTCGATCCCGAACGGCCCGAGCATGAAGAGCTTGTGCGCCTGATCGATCACGACGCCGAGGAGCGCGACCGAAAAGCCGGCGACGCGACCGCGGCGCGTGTTGCTCATTCGGCCGCCTGCCTGGCAGCGTCGTATTCACGAAGCGCCGCCGCATCGCGGGGCGTCACGTCAGGATAGTCGGGGTCGGCGCCGACCTCCTCGGAATATTTCCAGGAGCGCGCGCATTTTTGCCCGGACGCAAGCTCGATCACGACCGCAGCGGCGGCCTCCTGCGGGAGGCGGAAGGCGTTCTCGGGCGCCGCTTCGAGGGGACGCACCTCGAAGCCCGACGTGATCGCCACTTCCGCCATGTCGACGCCGTCGAGTGCCGCGAGGAGCTCCGCGTCGGAAAGGAAGAGCACGGCGCGCGCCTCAAGCGAGGCACCGATCTCCTTCTTCACACGCGCTTCCTCCAGCGCGCCGAGGATGACGCGGCGGAGCCGAAGCACCCTCTCCCACTTCGCTTCGAGCGCTTCGTCGCGCCACGACACGGGGACATCGCGGAAGAGCTCAAGGTGGACGGTACCCGACGAAGCGTGTCGCTCCGCCCAGGCCTCGTCGCAGGTGAAGGGGATCATTGGCGCGAGCCAGCGCACGAGCGTGTCGAAGAGGATATCGATCACCGTCAGCGCGGCGTGGCGCGCGACTGACGACGCCGGATCGCAATAGAGCCTGTCCTTCCTGACGTCGAAATAGAAGGCGGAGAGATCGTTGGTCATGAAGGCGAAAAGCGCGAAATAGATGCGCTTGAAGTCGAATGCCGCATAGGCCTCGCGCACGAGCACGTCGAGACGCGCGAGCTCCGAGAGAATCAGCCGCTCAAGCTCCGGCATGTCGGCTTCGGGGACGCGAAGCTCGGGGCGGAAATGCGCGAGCGAGCCCAGCATCCAGCGCACTGTGTTCCTGAGCTTGCGGTAGGAATTGACGTTGGTCTTCAGAATCTCCTGGCCGATGCGAAGATCTTCCGCGTAGTCGGAGGAGACAACCCAGAGCCTCAGGATGTCGGCGCCCGACTGCTCGATCACCTGCTGTGGCGTCACCTGATTGCCAAGCGACTTCGACATCTTGCGGCCGTCCTCGGCCATGACGAAACCGTGGGTCAGCACTGCGTCATAAGGTGCGCGGCCACGCGTGCCACAGCTCTCAAGCAACGAGGAATGAAACCAGCCGCGATGCTGGTCGGAGCCTTCGAGGTAGAGCGAGGCCGGCCATTTCAGGTCCGCCCGCTGCTCAAGCACGAAGGCATGGGTCGAGCCTGAATCGAACCATACGTCGAGGATGTCGTCGACCTTCTCCCATTCGCCCGTGTTGTGTGAATTGCCGAGGAAGCGCTCCTTCGCTCCGTCCTTGAACCAAGCGTCCGCTCCCTCCTCGCGGAAGGCGGCGACGATGCGGGCGTTGACGGCCTCGTCCTTCAGGACTTCGCCCGTGTCCGGCTTCACGAAGACGGCGATCGGCACGCCCCAGGCGCGCTGGCGCGAAACCACCCAGTCGGGGCGGTTCTCGATCATGCCGCGCAACCGGTTCTGCCCGGCGGCCGGGACGAAGCGCGTGTCGGCGATGGCTTTCAGCGCGCGCTCACGGAGCGTGTCATCCTTGCCGCCGATGTCGCGGTCCATGTGGATGAACCATTGCGGCGTGTTGCGGAAGATCACCGGCTTCTTGGAGCGCCAGGAATGCGGGTACTGGTGCTTGAGCCGCCCGCGCGCGATCAGCATCCCGGCTTTTGCGAGCGCATCGACGACGGCGGCGTTAGCGTCGCCTTTCTCGCCCTTCTCGGTGATGACCTGACGTCCTTCGAAGCCCGGCGCATCGGCGGTGAATTTTCCGTCGGCATCGACCGTGTAGGGGATCGTGGTGTCGACGCCGCTCTCTTCGAGCTCACGCCGGTGCTCCATCCAGATGTCGAAGTCCTCGCGGCCGTGGCCGGGCGCAGTGTGGACGAAGCCGGTGCCGGCGTCCTCGGTGACGTGCTCGCCCGGAAGAAGGGGCACGTCGAACTGGTAGCCGCCGAGCCCGGCATGCTTCAGCGGATGCGTCAGGACAAGCGTCTCGAAGTCCTCCGCGGGCACCTGCGCAAGCCGCTCGAAGCTCTCCACGCGCGCCTGCTTCATAACGTCGGAGGCGAGCGTGTCAGCGAGCACGTAGCGATCGCCGGCTTTCGCCCAATTTCCCTCCGGCGCGGCTGTCACCGCGTAGAGCCCGTAGGTGACCTTCGGCGAATAGCTGACGGCGCGATTCCCCGGAATTGTCCAGGGCGTCGTCGTCCAGATGACAACCGAGGCGCCGCGCAGCGTACGCGGCCCTGACGACACCGGGAACTTCACCCAGACGGTGTCGGACGTGTAGTCCTGATATTCGACCTCAGCTTCGGCGAGTGCCGTCTTCTCCACCACCGACCACATCACCGGCTTCGAGCCGCGATAGAGCTGGTCCGACATTGCGAACTTCATCAGCTCGGCGGCGATCGTCGCCTCCGCCTCGTTCGACATCGTCGTATAGGGATTGTCGAAGTCGCCGATCACGCCGAGGCGCTTGAACTCTTCCGTCTGCACCGCCATCCAGTGGCGCGCAAAGTCGCGGCATTCGCCGCGGAACTCGTTGATCGGCACCGCGTCCTTGTTCTTGCCCTTGGCGCGGTACTCCTCCTCGATCTTCCATTCAATCGGGAGGCCGTGACAGTCCCATCCCGGGACGTAGTTGGAATCATAGCCGAGCATCTGGTGCGAACGCGACACCACGTCCTTCAGGATCTTGTTCAGGCCCGTTCCGATGTGGATGTGGCCGTTCGCGTAAGGCGGACCGTCGTGGAGGATGTACTTCTCACGCCCCTTCGCCTGCTCGCGCTGGCGGCGATAGAGGTCCATCTGATCCCAGCGCTTCCTGATCTCCGGCTCGCGCTGCGGCAGGCCCGCGCGCATCGGAAAATTCGTCTTCGGCAGGAACAGAGTCTCGGAGTAGTCGCGGCCCTTGTCCGCTTCGGGCGTCGATTTGGCGCCGGATCGTGCGGAAGCGCCCTTCTTGTCGCTCATCTCTCAGCCTTGAGGCTCGAACGCATTGTGGTGTGGATGGCCGCGCTCTCGCGCGCGACTCGGGCCGAAAGCCGGCCGTCCCGGCCCCGTCAGAGCGAGGCCGGGCCGATAATTCGTGCGATCGGCGCAGAAATACGCGTCATTGCGGGGTTCTTAGCGGAGGGCAGCGAGCAAGTGAAGCGCCGAAACGCCTACGTTTCCGCGGTTCTTCCACTGCGGGTCATGTAGCGTGCGGAGACGACATGCTCGGGCATGTCGTGCATCTCGCCGACGCGAGCCAACCCGACCGCTTCGCGCCTCAGCGGGGCGCGAGCGAAGCGATGAGGTCGTTGACGACCGTCGCCATCCCCATCGCCGCACCGAAGTTGGACTCATTGATGGCGACGAAGGCGCCAACGCCGCGGGCCGGGGTGAAGGCGCAGTAGACGAACATGCCCTGCAGACCGCCCGCCTTTTGCAGGATGAGCGGACGGTCGCCTTCCGGCTCCATGACGACCCAGCCGAGCGACATCGCGTCCATGCGGCCGGACTCGTCGAGCCCGTAAACCAGCCCGAGACCGTCACGATAGACGTAGGCGGCGTGGTCGATGATCCGCATCTCGGCATTGTCCGGCGAGAACCGGTCCATATGCCAGTTGAGCCATTTGAGCATGTCGTTGGTCGTCGAATAGAGCGAGCTCGCTCCCGCCATGATCGGAGTCGCCTTGACGTCGGGCAGCGCCGAGCCATCGAAATTGTGGCCCTGCATCAGCCGGTCCGCATCGCCCTCGCGAAGCGTCAGGACGGTGTCGTTAAGGCCGGCCGGGTCAAGGACGCGCTCCTTGAGGACCTCGGAATACGGCTTGCCCGCCGCATTGCCGAGCGCGGCGCTGAGCACGTCGAAGGCGAAGTTGGAATAAAGCATTCCGGTGCCGGGCGGGTAGATCAGCGGGTCGGCGTCGAGGGCTTTGGCGTAGGTCTCGGCGGTCAGCGTGACGAAGGGATCGTCCGGCGGCCCCGGCTCGCGCTGCACCTCCCTCGGCAGGCCGGACGTGTGCGTGGCGAGATCGATGAGCCGGATGACGTGCCCGTCGCGTGAAGGAACTGTGACCCCCCAATCGAGGTGCTTCTCGACCGGGTCGGTGAGCGCCACGGAGCCGTCGGCAACGAGGCTCGCGAGGCTCGCGCCGGTGAAGGCCTTGGTTATGGAGCCTATTCGCATCAGAGTGTCGCCGTCCGGCTCCTTGCCCGATGTGTCGCCGGTCACTCCGAAACCGGCGACTGCGGTCTCGCCATTGCGGGTGGCGCCGATGACGAGTCCGGGGACCTTGTTCTCCAGGAACAGCACGGCGCCGGTAAACTCGACGGCCTCCGCGAGCGCTTTGTCCTCCGCGGCGGCGGGGCGAACGCCAAGCCCTGCGCAAAGCGCTATTGCCGCGACGGCGGCGACGAGACTTGTGCTTATTTCGCCATGTCCTGGAATGCGCACGTCTTGCTCCGCATCTCGATTTGCAGGCCGGATCCCAGGTGACTGGACCCGGTGGAGGCGACACGAATGCCGGATCGCAAGCCATGAGGTTGCAGGCAGCGAGTGACGCGGATCGCCAGATCACGAGTGTGAGAACAGGCTCTACAGCATGGACTACCGGCGGAGCATCGGAATCCGGGCGCCCCAGTTAGCTGACCGATAAGCCTCCCGTGATAAAGTCTCGTCGCTTTTGAAGAGTATACGCGAGGTCCCGGGCTTGAGGGGCCGGCTCCACTCGAACGCTCAGGCGCTGCCGCCGCGAAGCAGATAGAGGCCGCGCGGACAAAGGACATTCGCAGAGGCGGCTTTGCGGATGCGCCGAAGTCGTCCATACGCCGCCGATGCATCAGCTCTACCGCCTCGTCATGTCACTTGCCGGCAGCCCCAAGGCTCAGTGGTGGCTTGCGGCGATCTCCTTCGCGGAGAGCTCCTTCTTTCCGGTACCGCCGGACGCGGTGCTCGCCCCCATGGTTCTGGCGCGGCCGGAGAAGGCCTACACCTACGCCGGCATCTGCACCGTCGCCTCGGTGCTCGGCGGCATCCTCGGCTACGCCATCGGCTATTTCCTGAGCGATCTCGGGGAGAGCCTGCTCACGCTCATGGGACATGCCGGGGGGCTTCAAACCTTCCGCCAATGGTACGCCGAATGGGGCGTCTGGGTCATCCTCATCAAGGGCGCGACGCCGATCCCCTACAAGCTGGTGACGATCGCCTCCGGTCTCGCGGCCTTCAACTTCCCTGTTTTCGTCGTCGCTTCGATCGCGACGCGCGGCGTGCGGTTCTTCCTGGTCGCATTCGTGCTCAAGCGCTACGGGCCGGCGATCCTGGCGATCGTCGAGCGCCGCCTCTACTTGACCACCGCGATCGTCGTCGCCGCCATCGTCGCGGGCTTCCTGGCGCTCCGATATCTGTAGCGCTTACTGGCTTCTACGATCGTCTCTTAAAGAGCTGCTCCACGCGGCGAAGACCTTCTCGTCGAGGTCGCCCGGCGGCGTCCGCTCGAGGATGGCGCGCGCGTCGATCGAATCGCGATCCATTTGAGCGACGAGCGCGGCGACGCTGTCGAAGCTCTCCTCGCCGCGAATGAAGCCATGGAAGGAGACAAGCGCCGTCTTCCCGTAGAGGTCGCCGGAATAGTCGAACACGAAAGTTTCCAGCACCGGCTCGCCGCCGCCGAATGTCGGCCGGCGTCCGTAGCTCGCGACGCCGTCGCGGACGATGCCATCAACGCCGAGAAAGCGCACCGCATAGATGCCGTGCGCGAGCTCGCAGGCCGGATCAAGCGTCATGTTCGCGGTCGGATAGCCGAGATCGCGTCCGCGGCCATCACCCCGCACCACTTCGGCGGAGACGGAGAAGCTCCAGCCGAGCAGTTCGTTCGTCGCAGCGACATCGCCTTCCGAAAGCGCCGCGCGGACGCGCGTGGCGGAGACTGCGTCCGCGCCGTCGCGCAGGGCGTCGACGATGGCGACCGAGAAGCCGCGGCGGTGCCCTTGTTCCAACAGAAATTGCGGCGTGCCGCGACGCGCTTTTCCGAAATGGAAATCGTAGCCGGTCACGGCCGCGCGTATCGCGAGCCGCTCAATCAGCGTGCCACCGACGAAATCCTCCGCGCTCGTCTCTGCGACCGCCCGGCCGAAGGGAACGATGATCACGCCATCGAGGCCGAGCGCTGCGGCGAGCGCGGCCTTAAGCGGCGCCGGGGTAAGCCGGAAGATCGGCCGACCGGAAAAGAAAGCGCGCGGATGCGGCTCGAAGGTGAGCATGAGACATGGCGCGCCGAGGCTTTCCGCCTTGGCGAGTGCCTCGCGAAGCACTGCCTGGTGGCCTCGGTGCACCCCGTCGAAGTTGCCGATGGCAATCACGCCGCCCTGCCAAGCGTCGGGGATCGTCGCAAGATCGGCGAGCCGTATCTGCTTCGTAGCGGCGCTCATCGGTCAGCTCCCGTACCGTCCCAGACAAGGGCGGGGATATAGGCGACAGCCGAGAGGCCCTCGGCGGCGAGACGGGCCGCAACACGCGCACCGTCCGGCGCATCGGGGGGACCGAAATCTGCCGCATGAATGCCGCCCGTCACGAAGAGAGCGGGAAGACCGTTGTCGACCGCGCCGCGGATGTCGGTCGGAAGGCCGTCGCCGATGACAAGCGGACGGATGCAGTCGCGCTCCGAAATCAGCGCTCGCACCGCGTCGTAGATCGGCCGGTGCGGCTTGCCGACGAGCACAGCTTCGCCGCCAAGCTCCGTGTAGAGCTGAGCGAGCGCGCCCGCGCAGTAGACCAGGCGTTCGCCGCGCTCGACGACGATATCCGGATTCGCGCAGATCATCGGAAGGCCGCGATCGACGAGGCGCATCAGAAGCGCGCGATAGTCGTCGGGTGTCTCGGCATCGTCGTCGAAAAGGCCAGTGCAGCTCACAAGCTTCGCCTCCGCTTCGGGCGCGAGCGTGACGTCGAGATCTTCGTAGAACGTCATGTCGCGTTCCGGCCCGATGTGGAAAAGCCTGGCACCTGGGCGCTCGGCGATCAGCGCGCGCGTCACGTCACCGGAGGTCACGAGCCCGTCATAGGCGGTATCCGGGACGCCGAGCTTGCGAAGCTGCTGGCGGACAGGCCCGCTCGGGCGCGGCGCGTTGGTGATCAGGATCACCGGTCCGGTGTCACGGAAACGGGTGATCGCGTCCACGGCCGGAGGAAACGCGGCGACCCCGTTGTGGAGCACACCCCAGACGTCGCAGAAGAGCGAGTCATAGTCTCCGACGAGCTCCTTAAGCCCGGCCACGCGCCGCATTCGATCCAGCCCTCTCCCCGGCACGCGCCGGCCAGGCCGGGTAGCCTTACGCAGCGGCAATCGTCAACCAAGCCGCAATGTCGATGTCGGCAATATGAAGGAAAGTTCACTCGCCCTGCTCGCGGGGCCCCTATATTGCCGCTATATCGTCGCCACGAAGGGCCCCGCCCCCTATGAAGCTCCCGTTGTCCCTCGCCTTTTCGCTTGGAGTGCTGATGTCCGCAGTTCCAGCCTATGCCGAGACCCCGGCGCCGGCCGCTGCCGCTGCGGAGATCCCGCGGATGGCGCCGAACGCCGAGGCGTTCACGCTTTCCAACGGCATGCAGGTCGTCGTCATTCCCGACCACCGGGCGCCGGTCGTCACGCACATGGTCTGGTACAAAGTCGGCTCCGCGGACGAGACCGCCGGCCAGTCCGGCATCGCGCATTTCCTCGAGCATCTGATGTTCAAGGGCACGGCGACGCATCCGGGCGACGAGTTCCGCCGCCGGGTCGCGGCGATCGGCGGCGACGAGAACGCCTTTACCTCCAACGACTACACGGCCTTCTTCCAGCGCGTCGCCAAGGAGAACCTCGCCGAGATGATGGCGTTTGAGGCCGACCGCATGACCAACCTCGTGCTGACGGACGAGGCGGTCGCGACGGAGCGCGACGTCGTGCTGAACGAGCGCCGCGACCGGGTCGAGAAGAACCCCGACGCCGTCTTGAACGAGGGGCTTCTCAGAATCCTCTACCTGAACCACCCCTACGGCCGGCCGGTCATCGGGTGGAACCACGAGATCCTCGCGCTCGATCGCAAGACCGCGCTCGATTTCTGCCACCGCTACTACACGCCCGAGAACGCGATCCTCGTCGTCGCCGGCGACGTCACGCCGCAAGAGGTGCGCCGGCTCGCCGAGGCGAGCTACGGCAAGATAGCCCCGCGCCCGGACGCGGCGCGCGCGCCGCGCCCCTCGGAGCCGCCGGCGATCGGACCGCGCTCCATCACCGTGCGCGACGACAAGGTGCGCGAGCCACAATTGCAGCGCATCTACATCGTGCCCTCCGCCGTGACCGCAGCGCCGGGCGAGGCGGAGGCGCTCAGCCTGCTGGCCGAAATCCTCGGCGGCGGCTCGGTCAGCCGCTTCTACGACAACCTTGTGCGTGGCGACGGGCCCGCGACCTATGCCGGGGCGAACTACCGGTCGAACGGCCTCGATAGCGCGCGCTTCGTGATCTACGGGCTGCCGAAGCCGGACGTCACACTGCGCGACCTCGAAGGCCGCATGGATGGCGTCATCACGGAGCTCCTGAAAAACGGCATATCCGACGAGGAGCTAGCGCGCGCCAAGCGCTCGGCGATTGCGCAGGCGGTCTATTCGCTCGATAGCCAGGCGATGCTCGCCAATCTCGTCGGCCAAGCGCTCGCGGTCGGGCAGAGCCTTGAGAGCGTGCAGGACTGGCCGGCCCGCGTCCAGGCCGTGACCAAGGAAGAGGTGCAGGCCGTCGCGCAGAAATATCTCAGGCTCGAAGCCTCCGCGACCGGCTATCTGGAGCCGAGCGAAGGGAAGCGGAGCTGACCGATGCGCCCGTTCCCTTTCCTCGCAGCCGCTTTTGGAGCCGCCATGACGCTTGCAGTCGTTAGCCCGCCCGCGCGTGCGGCCTCCGTCCAGGAGATCACGAGCCCCGGCGGCCTCAAGGCTTGGCTCGTCGAGGACTACACGGTCCCGATCGTCGCCATGAACATCGCGTTCCGTGGCGGCTCGACGCAGGACCCGGAGGGCAAAGCCGGCCTCGCCAACCTGATGTCGGGTCTTCTCGACGAAGGCGCCGCCGATCTCGACTCGCGCGCCTACCAAGCGAAGCTTGAGGATCTGAGCGTCGAGCTCGCCTTCGACGCAGGCCCCGACGCCTTCTACGGCAACCTTCGCACGCTCTCGACCAACCTCGATGCAGCCTTCGACCTCTTCCGCATTGCCGTCACCGAGCCGCGCTTCGACCCGGAGCCGGTCGAGCGCATTCGCGGCCAGGTCCTGGCGAGCCTCCGGCAAGACGAGACGAGCCCGAACGAGGTCGCGTCGCGGGTCTTCAACGAGACGCTTTTCGGAGAGCACCCTTACGGCCGCCCGTCCGATGGGACCCCCGACAGCGTCGCGACGATCACTGCCGACGACCTCAAAGCTTTCCATGCGCGCACGATGGCGCGCGACAACCTCCACGTGGTCTTCGTCGGCGCGATCGACGCGAAGACGGCTGCAGACGCGCTTGACCGGATGTTCGGCGCGCTGCCGGAACACGCAACCCTCACCCCGGTTGCCGACACGACGCCGGCCTTGGACGCGACCGCGCATGAGGCGCTCTCCGTCCCGCAGACCGCGATCCGCGTCGGCGGCCCCGGCCTCAAGCGTGACGATCCCGACTTCATCACCGCCTATGTCGCAAACGAGATTCTCGGCGGCGGCACCTTCTCCTCGCGTCTCTACAAGGCGGTGCGCGAGGAGCGCGGTCTCGCCTATTCGGTCGGCTCGAGCCTGCTTCCCTACGATCACGCGGGCGCTTTCGTCGCCGCCACCTCCGTAGACGCCACCAAGGCGGCCGAGACGGTCGAGATCATGCGCGAGGAAATCGCCCGCTACGCCAAGGAGGGGCCGACCGAGGAGGAGCTTGCCGACACCAAGGACTACCTCATCGGGAATTTCGCGCTCCGCTTCGATTCCTCGCGAAAAATCGGGCGTAACCTCCTCAGTTTCCAACTCGACGGCCTTGGCATCGACTACATTCAGCGGCGCAACGACCTGATTCGCGCGGTGACGCTTGCCGACGTGAAACGGGTGGCGCAACGCCTCTGGGGCGGGCCGCTTTCGGTGGTTACCGTCGGCCCGGGCCAGGCCTAGCTCCGCCCTTTTCGGGAAAAACTAAACACAAGCAGAGGCTTGCGCTTGACGCGCCGTCTGCTCACGATGCATGAGGACGCGGATTTCCGGGTTGGAGGGCATCATGAATTTCAAGGCCGCGCCACTTACGGCGCTTCTGTTGGCGTGGTCGATATCTGTTGCGGCGGCCGGCCCGGCCGTCGATGCGGCGACGCGCGCGGAAGCGCTGGTCGCGGAAGGCAAGACGGCGGAGGCCCTCGACGCGCTCTCCGCGGCCATGAACGCGATCTGTGACGCGAGCCCCCTCGCCTTCCGCAAAGTCGTGATCGTCGATTCTTCGGGCGGCTACGGGGTCTTCTCCGAACGTTCCGACAAGAGCTTCAAGCCGGACGACAAGATGATGGTCTATGTCGAGCCGATCTGCTTCGGCTATGGCGGCTCCGGCGCTTCCACCACGGTCGGCTTCACCGCGGACCTCGCCATCGAGAACTCGACGGGGCAGGTCCTCGGCGAGGCCAAGAACGTGTTCTCGCTGTCGACGCCGAGCACGCCCGAAAAGCGCGAATTCTCCATGACGCTCTCTTTCGGCGTGCCGTTCCTCAGGCCCGGTGACTACAAGGCGGTCTTCACCGTCCACGACCAGAATTCCGAGAAGAGCGGGACGTTCGAGGTTCCGTTCGTAATCACTCTGCCGTCCGGCGGTTAACCAAGCCACGCCACCGGTGCCCCGCGCCACGGGGCGGAGCTAAGAGTTCTCGGGCATCCGGCGCGCGATGCGGCGTCATGGCCAGCGATTTTTATCGCTTTCGGCGACATTCCCGTTGACATGATTTGCGCCTCTTCCTATCTCCGCACCACCTGCTGGCACTCGTAATGAGAGAGTGCTAACAGCCAGGATCCGGGGCGCCCAAAGCCCCTCAATGTGGCCCCAAGAAATCGGGAAGAGGAAAAATATGCGCTTTCGTCCACTGCACGACCGCGTGGTCGTCCGTCGCCTTGAGTCCGAAGAGAAGACCAAAGGCGGCATCATCATTCCGGACACAGCCAAGGAAAAGCCGCAGGAGGGCGAGGTCGTCGCCGTCGGCCCCGGCGCCCGCGACGAGAGCGGCAAGGTTCAGCCGCTCGACCTCAAGGCCGGCGATCGCATCCTGTTCGGCAAGTGGTCCGGCACCGAAGTCAAGATCGACGGCGAAGAGCTCCTCATCATGAAGGAGTCCGACGTCATGGGCGTGATCGAGGGTACCCCAGCCTCGAAGCGCAAGGCCGCCTAGGCTTCCCCCCAAGCAATTTCTGAACACGAGGAAAAAAGATGGCAGCAAAAGAGGTAAAATTCTCCGCCGATGCGCGTGAGAAGATGCTCCGCGGCGTCGACATTCTGGCGAACGCGGTCCGCATTACGCTCGGCCCCAAGGGCCGCAATGTGGTGATCGAGAAGTCCTTCGGGGCGCCCCGCATCACCAAGGACGGCGTGACTGTCGCGAAGGAAATCGAGCTTGAGGACAAGTTCGAGAACATGGGCGCGCAGATGGTGCGCGAAGTGGCGTCGAAGACCAACGACATCGCCGGCGACGGCACCACGACCGCGACCGTGCTCGCCCACGCGATCGTCAAGGAAGGCGCCAAGTACGTCGCGGCGGGCATGAACCCGATGGACCTGAAGCGCGGCATCGACATGGCGGTCGTTTCCGTCGTGAAGGAGCTGCAGAAGCAGTCGAAGAAGATCAACACCTCCGCCGAGGTTGCCCAGGTCGGCACGATCTCCGCGAACGGGGACCAGACCGTCGGCGACATGATTGCCGAGGCCATGCAGAAGGTCGGCAACGAGGGCGTGATCACGGTCGAGGAAGCGAAGTCGCTCGAGACCGAGCTCGAAGTGGTCGAGGGCATGCAGTTCGACCGCGGCTACATCTCGCCCTACTTCATCACCAACGCCGAGAAGATGATCGCCGACCTCGAGGATCCGTACATCCTGCTCTTCGAGAAGAAGCTCTCCAACCTGCAGGCCATGCTCCCGGTGCTCGAAGCCGTGGTGCAGTCCGGCCGTCCGCTCCTCATCATCGCGGAGGACGTGGAAGGCGAGGCGCTCGCCACGCTCGTCGTCAACAAGCTGCGCGGCGGGCTCAAAGTCGCGGCCGTCAAGGCACCTGGCTTCGGCGATCGCCGCAAGGCCATGCTGCAGGACATCGCGACGCTCACCGGCGGTCAGCTCATCTCCGAAGACCTCGGCATCAAGCTTGAGAACGTGACCCTCGACATGCTGGGCCGCGCCAAGAAGGTGTCGATCTCCAAGGAAGAGACGACCATCGTCGACGGCTCCGGCAAGAAGAAGGACATCGAGGGCCGCATCAACCAGATCAAGGCGCAGATCGAGGAGACGACCTCCGACTACGACAAGGAGAAGCTGCAGGAGCGGCTGGCGAAGCTCGCCGGCGGCGTTGCGGTGATCCGCGTCGGCGGCGCGAGCGAGGTCGAGGTGAAAGAGAAGAAGGATCGCGTCGACGATGCCTTGAACGCCACGCGCGCGGCGGTCGAGGAAGGCGTCGTGCCGGGTGGCGGCGTTGCGCTGCTACGTGCCCGTAAGGCGGTCGACAAGCTCTCCAGCGAGAACCCCGACGTGCAGGCCGGCATCAAGATCGTGCTGAAGGCGCTCGAGTTCTCCGATCCGTCAGATCGCGACCAATTCCGGCGTCGATGCTTCGATCGTGGTCGGCAAGGTGCTGGAGAACAAGTCGAACACGTTCGGCTTCGATGCGCAGGCTGAGGAATATAAGGACCTCGTGCAGGCCGGCATCATCGACCCGACCAAGGTCGTGCGTGTCGCGCTGCAGGACGCCGCGTCGGTCGCCGGGCTTCTGGTCATGACCGAGGCGATGATCGCCGAGGCGCCGAAGAAGGAAGCCGCGCATCCCCCGATGCCGGGCGGCGGTGGCATGGGCGGGATGGACTTCTAAGAAGTCCACAGAAAGCCGCCCATTCGGAAAGAATGCTGAAGCCTGCAACAGCAGGCTTCAGGTGGCGGCATGGACTTCTAAGGTCCAACAACCGCAGAAAATCGAACGGGGCCCTCGCGGGCCCCGTTTTCTTTTCCGCCTTGGCCGTTCAAAGCGAGGCGAGCGTCACGTCCGGTGCCGAGGCCCGCGCCACCGCTGCGGACTCCTCGCTCAGAGGCTTGCGACCGTGTTGCAGATCGCGACAGTCGCAGCGTTGAAGGCGCCCGGGTTGGCGAGCACGTCGCGGCACTTCACCGTGAGCGCTGCGAGGTCTTCCTCATCGAGGTTGAGGAGCGCCGTCCGGATCTGCTGCCCGGTCAGACCGCCGCCCGTGCCCCCGCCTGTGGTGTCGGTGCCTGTGGTGGCGGTGCCTGTGCCGATGGCGATCGTTCCGTCGGGGTTCAAGGTAATCGTCCCGGTGGTGTTGTCTGCCGCGGGGTTGCTCCCGGTGCCGACGACGACCGAGCCGCTTGGCGTCCCCGACGTCGTGCCGCTGCCGATCGTAGCGACACCGGTAGCAGGTCCGGTCCCGCCGCCGCCGATCGAAACATTGCCGGTCGTCGCGCCGGAACCGCCAAGCGCGCTGCCGCCGGAAGTCGAAGCCGTCGCGGTCGATCCGCTGATATCGCCGGTGCTCGCGCTGGTATTGCCGCCGGTGACGCCGCCAACGTCGACCGACTGCGCGGTCGCCGGCGTCTGCGCCCATGCAAGCGCCGCGACGATTCCGGCAACAAGCATCAAATCGCGCTTCTTCATCTTCTCCTCCATTTCGCAGGTCGGGTGTGACCGGGAGACGAGGGAAGTCGAGCGCGCGTTGCTTGTTCCGCCGACGTCAAGTCAGTGTTTAGCCCCGCTTAACGTTCGTTCGTCGCGCATAAGTTCTGTCAATTGACTCGAATTGCGCCCAACCCGTCCAGTCCCAGGTGCGGCTAGCGGGAGCCCGCTCCTAGCGTCGCCGTCTCACCGGCGTCGACCGCGACGCCTGCGGTCGAGAGGCTTTTCAGGAGCCGCGCGGCAGCGGCCTCAGTCTCCGCGCTCCAAGCTGCAGCGCGCGAGGCGGCGAGCTTCGCCTCGGACCTCAGGATAACGCCGTCCTCAAGCACCTTCAGGTGATTTGCGGCAAGCGTCGCGCCTGTGGTGGTGATGTCGACGATGAGGTCAGCTGTGCCGGCGGCTGGCGCGCCTTCCGTTGCGCCGAGGCTTTCTACCACGCGATAGAGCGCGATGCCGTGCTTCGCGAAGAAGCGCTGCGTCAGGTTCCAGTATTTCGTCGCGATCCTGAGCCGGCGGCCATGGCGCGCGCGGAAGGAGGCGGCAACGTCGTCGAGATCCTCCATGGTCCAGACGTCGATCCATAGCTCCGGCACGGCCACCACGACATCGGCCTTGCCGAAGCCGAGGCCGGCGAGAAGCGCGATCTTGCCGTCCCAGCCGGCGACGGTCTCGTGCACAAGGTCCGCACCGGTTATGCCGAGATGCGCATTCCCATCGGCCAGCTCGCGCGCGATCTCGGATGCGGAGAGGAAGGCGACCTCGATGTCGTCCTCGATTCCATTGGGGCCAACGACGCGGCCGCGATAGCCGCGCGCGTCGCGTTTCTCGACCGGCAGGCCGGCACGCGCCAAAAGCGCCTCCGAATCCTCCATGAGCCGGCCCTTCGAGGGAAGCGCCAGGACGAGCGCGCCGCTCATTCGCCCGCCTCCACCTGGTCGAGCCGCATGGTGAAGCCTACCGCGGGAACCGGCGAGGGTGCGCCGAGCATCTCCATCATACGGTCGTAGCGCCCGCCGCCGATCAGCGGATCGCGGAGCCCTTCGACGCGAAGCTCGAAGACAAGCCCGGTGTAATAGTCGAGCGGACGGCCGAAGCCCGCCTCGAATACAATCGCGGCGCTGCCGGCTTGCGCGGCGATCGCTTTGGCCCGCTTGGCGAAGAGCCCGACAGCATCGGAGAGATCGATGCCGTGTTTGATCGAGAACGCCCAGAGCGCATCGGCTGCCCGAGGGAGCTCCGCTCTCAGCTGCACGTATTCGCCAACGATCTTCGCGGCGCGCGCAGCGACCCCCACGTCGGGAATGGCGCGCTGCGAGAGAAAGCGCTCGACGATCTCTTCGGGCGCACGCCCTGCCCCTTTCTGCTGCCGGTGCGCCGTGTGGCGCGCGGCAAGAAGCGCGACGAGACCGTCATGGTCGTTGGCCACGGCACGAACGTCCTCGTCGAGGCGGCGATCCCCGGCGTCCCGCGGCTCAACCATGCGCTCAAGACTCGCCGCCATCACCTTGGGAAGGCCGAAGGAATGGCGAAGCCGACGCCGCCAGCGGCCGGGCAGGCCGAGCGCGCGCAGGAGCGCGTCGAAGAGCGCGATGTCGCCGAGGCGAATCGTGATCCCTCCAGGTGCGGCCTCGGTGGCGCAGGCTATCGCGAGCGCCAGCGCCTCGGCGTCGGCCTTCAGGGGATCAGTTCCGCCGATGTCCTCGTAGCCGGCCTCAAGCCGCTCGGGCGAGCCCTCGTCATGGCGGCGGAAGACGAGGCCGCGATAGGCGTAGCGCGCCGGTCCGTCGCCACGCTGAAGATGCGCAAGGCAGACCGGGACGGTGAAGTCGGGGCGGAGCGCCAGCCGCTCGCCCTGCGGACCTTCGGTCACGAACATACGGCGGCGGATTTCCTCGCCGGCCGTCTCCAGAAACGGGTCGGCAAGATGCAACACCGGCACGTCGACGAAGCGCGCGCCGGCGCGGTCGAAGAGCGCGCGAAGGCGTGGGGTGACGGAGGGCATCAGGCGCCTCTGCCATCGGCCCCTCCAGATGTCGTCATTGCCGGGCTTGACCCGGCAATCCATTCCGTGACGGCCGCGGCTAAGATGGGCGTTCCGGAATGGATGCCCGGATCAAGTCCGGGCATGACGACAGTTCTGAGAGGTTCGGCGTTTGCGGTTCCCTGTCCTGGCCTGCGGCCAAACCGGGATGACAACAGGAGAGGCATGAAGACTAACCTCCCCGCTGCTTTTGAAGCAGCTTCTTCACTTCCGCGACGATGTCTTTGGCGGAGACTTCAAATTGCCCGGGGCGCTCCTCGCGCCAGGCGTCGTGGCCGGCAATCGCCGCCGCCTGCGCCTTGCCGGCGACGAGGTCCTTGATCTGCAGCTTGCCCGACTCGAACTCCTGGCTGCCGGCGATAATCGCGGCGGGGGAATTTCTGCGGTCGGCGTATTTGAGCTGCGCTTTCATGCCGGAGGAGCCGAGATACATCTCGGCGGCAACGCCCGCATTCCTGAGATCGGCGACGATCTTCTGGTAGTCGGCGAGCTTGTCGCGATCCATCACGGTGACGACGACCGGACCGGAGGACGCTTCGTCGCCGAGTTTGCCGACGGCCTTCAGCGCGGCGGCGAGACGCGACACGCCGACGGAGAAACCGGTCGCCGGCACGTCTTCTCCCCGAAAGCGCCCGACGAGACCATCGTAGCGTCCGCCCCCACCGACCGAGCCGAAGACGACAACTTCACCCTTTTCGTTCGTCACGGGGATGTTGAGCTGCGCTTCGAAGACAGGGCCGGTGTAGTACTCGAGGCCACGGACAACTGCTGGACTCACGCGTATCCGCCTCGTGCCATAGCCAGCAGAGCGGATGATATTGGTCATCGCATTGAGTTCAGCGAGACCTTGTCTCCCGATTTCAGACCGATCGAGGATCGGACCCCATTCGTCAAGAATCAATGAGTTCATCACCGCGGCGGGCATGCCGAAAGACGAAGCGGTCTCGTCGTCATCCAGCACAATCGAAGGGTCGCCCAGGGTATCGATCGGCGTCATATGCTTAGCATCAATGCCCACGACGTCTAGGAGATCGATGATTTGGCTTTCGCTAAGTTCGGCGCCGCCAGTGAAGTCGCCACTCTCGTCCTCGCGCCCCTTGCCCAGCAGCTGGCGGACTCCTTCGATTCCGAGCCGGTCAAGCTTGTCGATTGCCCTCAGCACAGTGAGCCGCTTGCCGACATTCTCATCGCCGCCAAGCCCAATCGCCTCCATCACGCCATCGAGAACCTTTCGGTTGTTCACCTTGATGACGTACTGGCCGCGCTCGAACCCAAGCGCCTCCATCGTGTCGGCGGCCATCATGCAGATCTCGGCGTCGGCGGCCGGCGAGGCCGAGCCGACCGTATCGGCGTCGAACTGCATGAACTGGCGGAAGCGCCCGGGCCCCGGCTTCTCGTTCCTGAACACCCAGCCGGCGCGGTAGCTGCGATAAGGCTTCGGCAGCCGCTCGTAATTCTCCGCGACGAAGCGGGCGAGCGGCGCGGTCAGGTCGTAGCGCAGGCTCAGCCACTGCTCGTCTTCGTCCTGGAAGGAAAACACGCCTTCGTTGGGCCGGTCCTGGTCGGGCAGGAATTTTCCAAGCGCCTCGGTGTATTCGACGAAGGGCGTCTCCACCGGCTCGAAGCCGTAGCGCTCGTAGACGCGCTTGATCTTCGCCATCATCTCGTCGACGGCGCGAATATCTTCCGGCCCGCGATCGGCGAAGCCGCGCGGCAGTTTCGGCTCAAGCTTGTTCTTCTTCAGGTTGGCCATTGTCGAATTTGTCGGACGCGGGGCATCCGCAGCTTTCTACATTGCGGATATCAGAAAACCCGCCGGTTGGCGGGAGCGGGCGGCGTCTTAGTAGCGGTATGGAGGGATGGCGGCAACCGCGCCGGGCGGTCCCTACGGGAGCGCGCGCCGGCTCAGCCGCTCATTCCCACAGGCCGAACTTCTCCCAGTCGTTCTCGGGGATGGCCTCGCCGATCTTATAGTTGAAGTCGAGCACGTCCATGTGGTCGTCGGAAGTCCGGCAGACATAGGAGAGCTGGTACCACTTGCCCTTCGAGCGGAAGGCGGCGCCGTCGCCTTCGATCGAGTCGCCGTCGATCTTCGTCTCCGCCGTTGCGCCGGCAACGACGCGATCCGGCCTGTAGCCCTTCTTGTCCTTCGCGATGCGGCTCATCGCCTCGATGTCGCAGCGCTGCTCCAGCCGGGCGTTCAGATCGAGCTCCTTCAACCCCTTCACGATCGCGGCGTCGAGCGCGGCGCTCGGAGCGACAAAGGGCGGGGTGGCGGAAAGCGCGAGGGCCAGGATGACCGTTTTCGAGAAGGCGAGAAGCCGATGCGGCCTCAAGGTGGGGCGGGCCATTTCCGGCTCCTACTGACGCAAAACTAAACAGCGGACATGTTGTAACGGGGCAAAAAGGCGTCGGCAACCGGGCGGAACGGCGGCCGGAGGGCGACAGGCGGAGCGCCGACCCCGAAGGACCAGATGACAAAGCAGGCCAAAACATCGTACCCGCCCAGCGGCTGACAGAGAGCGTTGTAGACAGAGATGTCCCAAGACCCCTCCCGTAGCCCCTCCCCGCAAGGGGGAGAGGAATTGAGCCGTGCGCGCGCCGTCGAGACCGATGCCGTGGTCATCGGGGGCGGGCATAACGGGCTCGTCTGCGCCGCCTATCTCGCAGCCGCGGGGCTGAAGGTCACGGTGCTGGAGCGCCGCGCGATCGTCGGCGGTGCGGCGGTGACGGAGGAATTCCATCCGGGTTTCCGCAACTCCGTCGCTTCCTACACGGTCTCGCTGCTCAATCCGAAGATCATCCGCGACCTCGCGCTGCCGGCGCACGGGCTCAGGATCGTGGAGCGCAAGCTTGCGAACTTTCTTCCTCTCCCCGACGGCCGCTCGCTCAGCGTCGGCGCCGGCAAGACAAAGCCGGAGGTGGCGAAGTTCTCCGCGAAGGATGCAGAGCGGCTCGACGACTATTCGGCGCGGCTCGACCGCGTTGCCGACGTGCTTCGCGGTCTCGTTCTGGAGACCCCGCCGGACGTGCTCGCCGCAGGCTGGCGCATCCTTCCGGAGCTTCTCAAAGCCGCGCCGCTCGGTCGGCGGCTCGGCGGGCTCGATGCCGAAGCGCGGCGCGACTTCCTCGACCTCATGCTGAAGTCGGCCGGCGACTTCCTCGATTCGCTGGTTCGAAAGCGATCCGATCAAGGCGGTGTTCGGCTTCGACGGCATCGTCGGGACCTATCAGAGCCCATACGCGCAGGGCACCGCCTATGTGCTCCTGCATCACGTCTTCGGCGAGGTGAACGGCAAGAGGGGCATCTGGGGCCACGCCATCGGTGGCATGGGCGCGATCACGCAGGCGATGGCGAAGGCATGCGCTGCGCGCGGCGTCGACATCCGCACCGATGCCGCTGTCCGCGAGGTGATCGTCGAGAAGGGCCGCGCCGTCGGCGTCGTCACCGAGACCGGCGATAGCTTCCGCGCGAAGATCGTCGCTTCGAACCTGAACCCGAAGCTGCTTTACACGCGGCTCGTCGATCCGGCGGCGCTTCCGGCGGAGTTTCTGCGGCGCATTTTGCAATGGCGCTCCGGCTCCGGCACGTTCCGCATGAACGTGGCGCTCTCCGAGCTGCCGGATTTTTCTGCCATGCCGGGGAAGGCGCCCGCCGAGCATCACACCGCCGGCATCATCATCGGCCCGAGCCTTCACTATATGGAACGCGCCTTCCTCGACGCGAAGACGCACGGCTGGTCGAGGGCGCCGATCGTCGAGATGCTGATCCCCTCCACCCTCGACGACACGCTGGCGCCGCCGGGCAAGCATGTCGCGAGCCTCTTCTGCCAGCATGTCGCGCCCGATCTTCCCGCCGACTTTCCTGGCGGCAGCTCGTGGGACGCGCACAAGGAGAAGGTCGCGGACCTGATGATCGCGACGGTCAATGCCTACGCTCCGAATTTTTCCGTCTCGATCATCGGGCGGCAGGTGCTCTCGCCGCTCGACCTGGAGCGCACCTTCGGGCTTCTCGGCGGCGACATCTTTCACGGTCAATTGTCGCTCGACCAGATCTTCTCCGCGCGGCCCCTGCCCGGATACGCGGATTACCGCTCGCCGATCCCTGGGCTCTACATGTGCGGCTCTGGTACGCATCCGGGCGGTGGCGTGACCGGCGCGCCGGGTCAAAATGCGGCGCGCGAGATCCTCCGCGACGTGAAGCGCCATCGCGTCAAGACGAGCGCCTAGGGCGCAAGGCAAAAGTGACGGCCGTTTTCGGTTAAGATCGCGCCGCACGACTCAGGAGCGGCGATGCGCGGATTCTTCCGCCGGCTAAACCATCGCGACGCGGTGCTTCGGGACCTCGACGCGCTGCTCCTCGCCTATCCGCGCCGCCGCCGGTTCGATCGCGACTTCCCGGCGCTGAAGACGACGATCCGCAACGACTACGAAGCAGGCATTTCCCCTGCCCTCTCCGCGCTCATGATCTCGAGCGGCGTGATCGGGAATTTCGTGGAACAGCTCGGCGAGGGCGGCAAGGAGAGCGTGCTCCACACGCTCGTCGAGCAAGGGCGCGCGGGCTTCGCCGAGGCCGCGCACCGGCGCGTGGAGGGCAAGCCGGAGGTGGTGAAGGACCGCGTCGCCTTCGTGACGCAGCTCATCGGGCTTGCCATCTACATGGCCGGGCGCCTGGCGGAGGAGGGCACGCTCAGGTGGGACGACTACGCGGACTTCCTGATGCGGATCGAGACGGCGCTCGATGTCGATCCGGCGGAGCGGCAGTCACTCGCACGCGCCTTCTCGCCGTGACGGAACTCACGGCATTGTCCAGCCAGCGGAGTGCAGAGACCTCACCCCACGACCAGGATATGCAGCGCATGCGGGCCGTGCGCACCGAGGATCAGCGTCTGCTCGATATCGGCGGAGCGCGAGGGCCCGGTAACGAGGTTCACAGTGCGCGGTAGCTTGCCGGCACCGTAGCGCTCGCGGATGCGCGCCCATACCGCCTCGTAGTCGCCGGTGAGATCGTCGGCCTTGAGCATCACGATATGCGTGTCGGGTAGAAAGTTGAGCGTCGTCGGATTGTCGGGACCGGAAAGAAGAACGAGCGTGCCGGACTTCTGCGACGCCTGCGAAAGCATGGCTCAGCGTAACGGTGTCGTGGCCGTCGGAAGCGCCTTCTGCGCGGCTGACATGCGGCTCGCGGTCCCACGGAAGCGCGGCCAGCGCCGCGTCGGAGCCGGTGCGAATCTGCATCGGAAGATTGTGGCCACGGAGGAAACGGGCGACCGCTGACGGCACGTCGGCGGCGGAGGGAACGCGCTCCACCGTCGCGGACACCGCTTCCGCCATGCGGCTAAAAAGTGCGACGCGCGCCTCGCGGTCGAGCTGTCCGCGCGCGGGTATCGTGTTCGGCTTCGGCGCATCGAGGCGCGCTCTGACTGCGCTCTTGCGCGCGGCCTCATCCCCCGACACTCGGAGCGAGCGGCGGACCTTGCCGAGCACGACGTCGCGCCCGCTCACGCACTCCTCCGCGCTTGCGCCTTGTAGAGATCCATGAAGGTGCGGCCGGCCGGCGCCGGCAGATCGCGGTGCTTCGTCCAACCACCGGCAAGCGGCAGCGTCTTCAAGCGGCCCGTGCCCTTTCCAAGATTGCCGAGCGCGCGCATCGCGATCCGCGTCGCGAAGTGATAGAGCGCCGGCCGCTTCGCGAAGAATGCCCAGAGGCGGATGCCGTAGCGCTGCGTCGCCGGCGAGAGGCCACGCTCGAACTCCTTCTCGCGCCAATGCCGCATGATGCCCGGCAGCGGAATCATCATCGGGCAGACGCTTTCGCAGCGTCCGCAGAAGGTGGAGGCGTTCGGAAGCTCGTGCGTCTTCTCCAAGCCGAAGATCGCCGGGTCGAGAACCTGCCCAATCGGGCCAGGATAGGTGGCGCCATAAGCGTGGCCGCCGACGGCGTGATAGATCGGGCAATGATTTATACACGCGCCGCAGCGGATGCACCGAAGCATCGGCTGATCCTCGGTGCCGAGCACGGCGGTGCGGCCGTTGTCGAGGATGACCACGTGGTATTCTTCTGGCCCGTCCGGATCTTCCGGACGGCGCGGACCGGTCGAAAACGTCGTGTAGACTGACATGTCCTGCCCGGTGGCCGAACGCGCCAGCAGCCGCAGCACCGTTGCAGCGTCGTCCAGCGTCGGCACCATCTTCTCGATCGAGGCGATGACGATGTGGATGCGCGGCAGGATTTGCGTCAGGTCGCCGTTCCCCTCGTTGGTGACGATGATCGAGGTGCCAGTCTCGGCGACGAGGAAGTTGGCGCCAGTGATCCCGACGTCGGCCGCGAGGAAGCGGTCGCGCAAGATGCCGCGCGCCTCGGCAAGCAGGCTCGTCGGCTCGGAGAGATCGCGGTCGGGCGGAAGCTGCGTGTGGGCGCGGCGAAAATCGGCCGCCACCTGCTCCTTGTTGAGGTGGACGGCCGGGGCGATGATGTGGCTCGGCACTTCACCGCGAAGCTGGATGATGTATTCGCCGAGGTCGGTCTCGATTGGCGTGATGCCGTTCGCCGCGAGATGGTCGTTCAGACCGATCTCCTCGGAGATCATCGACTTTCCCTTGGTCACGCTCTTGGCGCCAACGCGGCGGCAGATGTCGAGGATGATGTCGCGCGCGTCCTTGGCGGTCTCGGCGAAATGGACGTGGCCGCCTTGAGCCGTGACGCGCGCCTCGTAGGCTTCGAGATAAAGGTCGAGGTGGCCGAGCGTGTGATCCTTGATGGCACGCGCATCAGCGCGGAGCTGCTCGAACTCGGGAAGCGCCGCCACCGCCTTGGCGCGCTTGCCGATGAAGTTGTAGCGGACGTGGTTCAGAGCGCGCTGGAGCTGCTCATTGTCGAGCGCGCGGCGCGCGTTCTCCTTGAAGTGCCCGGCCGTGATTTCCATGGCGTGACCGCTCAGTCCGCCGCTTCGCCGATGGCCGGCACGTTGCACATGCCGGCGAGCACTTCAGCGACGTGGCGCGACTTCACCGCCCGGCCCTCGCGCTTCAGCTTGCCCGCCATGTTGAGCAGACAGCCGAGGTCGCCGGCAAGCAGCGTCTCCGCACCAGTCGCGGCGATAGCCGCGGCCTTCTTCTCCACGATGGCGTTCGAGATGTCGGGATATTTGACACAGAAGGTGCCGCCGAAGCCGCAGCAGACGTCGGCCTCCGGCAACTCCTTGATCTCAAGTCCCTCGACCGAGCTCAGAAGCTTGCGCGGCTGCACCTGCACGCCGAGCTCGCGGAGCCCCGAGCAGGAATCGTGATAGGTGACGGTTCCGACGTGGCGGGCCGTGACCTTCTCCACGCCGCGCACGTCGGTCAGGAAGCTGACGAGCTCGTAGGTCTTCGCGGCAAGCTGCTCGGCGCGCCCCTGCCAAGCCACGTCACCGGCGAAGAGTGGCGGGTAATGCTTCTTGATCATGCCCGCGCAGGAGCCTGAGGGGGCGACCACGTAGTCGTAACCCTCGAAGGCCGCGACCACGCCCTTCGCGATTGCCTTGGCGTCGCCGCTATCGCCGGAATTGTACGCGGGCTGGCCGCAGCAAGTCTGCGCCTCCGGCACGAAGACGCGGCAGCCGGCGTCCTCCAGGAGCTTCAGTGCCGCAAAACCGACGGCCGGACGGAAGAGGTCGACCAGGCACGTGACGAAGAGGCCGACACTCGGGCCGGTTCGGGCGGGCTCGCTCATCGGCTGTTTGGCGACGTTTTGACCATTGGAAGGATGTCCGCGCACGATTGGCATGGGCGTCCGGGCGCGGTCAAATGCATTCGCCGTTGATGGTGCACCGCCGCCCGTCGGGTTGCGGGGGCGAAAGCCGGAGGGCGGGCGCGAATGAGCGGCACGGGGAAGACCGAGGCGGCGCCCGCGCGAGGGCCCTTCGGGCTCGCACAGCATCCGCTCATGCCGCGGCTTCTGGGCGAAATCCACGCCCGCCCGTTTCAGCTCCTCGCCGTCCCGCAGACGATCATCCCCTCGCTTTCCTGCTCCAGGACGTATTCGACACTTCGCGAAAAAGGCCCTACTGAGGGGCCTATGTCGCTCACAATGCCGAAACCGAAGGCGGCCGTGATCGCTAAGCGCAAGGCGATCGCGCGAGACCTTTCCGCCATCGTTCCCGGCGAAGGAGTCGTTATCGATTCCGATGGGCTCCGCGCATTCGAGACCGATGGCCTGACCGCCTACCGGCAGGTGCCGATGCTCGCTGTGCTGCCGGAGACGGTCGAGCAAGTCAGCCGCGTCCTTCGCTACTGCCACGAGAAGGGAATCCGCGTCGTGCCGCGCGGCTCCGGCACCTCGCTCTCCGGCGGCGCGCTGCCGCTCGCCGACGGCGTGCTCCTCGTCATGTCGAAGTTCAACAAGGTGCTCGACATCGACTTCGACAACCGCGTGGCGGTGGTGCAGCCCGGCGTGACCAATCTCGGCGTGACCAACGCGGTCTCGCATCACGGCTTCTACTACGCGCCCGATCCCTCCTCGCAGATCGCCTGCTCGATCGGCGGCAACGTTGCGGAGAATTCCGGCGGTGTGCACTGCCTGAAATACGGACTCACCGCCAACAACGTGCTCGGCATCGAGATGGTGCTGATCACCGGCGAAGTGATCCGGCTCGGCGGCAAGCATCTCGACAGCGAAGGCTACGACCTCCTCGGCCTCATGACGGGCTCGGAGGGTCTGCTCGGGGTCGTCACGGAAGTGACCGTCCGCATCCTGCGCTCGCCGGAGACGGCGCGCGCCGCGCTAATCGGCTTCGCGACGAGCGAGGATGCCGGGCAATGCGTCGCGGAGATCATCGGCGCCGGTATCATCCCGGGCGGCATGGAAATGATGGACAAGCCGGCGATCCACGCGGCGGAAGACTTCGTCCATGCCGGCTACCCGCGCGACGTCGAGGCGCTTCTGATCGTGGAGCTCGACGGGCCGGAGCGCGAGGTCAGCGCATTGCTGACGCGCGTCGAGCAGATCGCCGTCGCCAACCAGGCGACGAGCTTCCGCGTCTCCCAAAGCGAAGCAGAGCGGCAGGTGTTCTGGGCCGGTCGCAAGGCGGCGTTCCCCGCTGTCGGCCGCCTGTCGCCCGACTATTACTGCATGGACGGCACAATCCCGCGGAAGGCGCTCCCGGAGGTGTTGCAACGGACGCGCGAGCTTTCCGAACAATACGGACTCCGCGTCGCCAACGTCTTCCATGCCGGCGACGGCAACCTCCACCCGCTCATCCTCTACGACGCCAACAAGTCCGACGAGCTGGAACGCGCCGAAGCCTTCGGCGCCGACATCCTGAAGCTCTGCGTGGAGGTCGGCGGCGTGTTGACCGGCGAGCACGGCGTCGGCGTGGAGAAGCGCGACCTCATGCCGACGATGTTCTCCAAGGACGACCTTGCGCAGCAAGAGCGTGTGAAGTGCGCATTCGACCCGAAGCACCTGCTCAATCCCGGCAAGATGTTCCCGGAGCTCCACCGCTGTGCCGAGCTCGGCCGCATGCATGTCCACAAAGGCACGGTGGCGTTTCCCGACCTGCCGAGGTTTTGAAAAGCGGGAATGGAGACGACGCTCAAGCCCGTCGATGCGGAGGGCGTGCTGGAGGCGGTCCGCTGGGCGGCGGCGGAGGAGACGCCGATCGAAGTCTTCGGTCATGGCACGAAGCGTGGCATCGGACGCCCGGTGCAGACGGAATACGGGCTCGACCTCTCCGACCTTTCCGGCGTGACGCTCTACGAGCCGGAAGAGCTGGTGCTCTCCGTCATGGCCGGCACGCCGGTCGCTGAGATCGAGACGCTGCTTTCCGACAACAACCAGATGCTTGCCTTCGAGCCGATGGACTTCGGCCCGCTCTTCGGCGTCGCGCGTGGGGGCGGCACGATGGGCGGCCTGCTCGCAACGAATTCCAGCGGGCCGCGACGGCTCAAGGCCGGCGCGGCGCGCGACCACGTGCTCGGTATTCACGCCGTTTCGGGGCGCGGCGAGGCGTTCAAGTCGGGCGGGCGCGTCGTCAAGAACGTCACCGGCTACGATCTCTCCAAGGGTCTCTCCGGCTCCTGGGGGACGCTCGCGGTCGTCACCGAAGCGACGTTCAAGGTGCTGCCCAAGCCGGAGGCGTCGGCGACGCTGGTCGTCGCCGGACTCGACGACATGACTGCGGTCGCAGCGCTCGCGAAGGCGATGGGAACGCCGTTCGACGTTTCGGGCGCAGCGCACCTGCCGGAGACACTCGTGGCGGAGGTCCCGGACGCGGCCTTCGCCTCCGGCGGACGTGCCGCAACGCTCATCCGGCTCGAAGGCATCGCGCCGTCCGTCGACTATCGCGCCGAGAAGTTGACCGCGCTCGTCGGGCGCCTCGGCGAAGTGGCGGTGCTCGAGGGCACGCCGTCGGAAGCGACGTGGCGCGCGGTGCGCGACGCCGCGGCTTTCGGCTCGACGACGCATCCGGTCTGGCGCGTCAGCGTCGCGCCGACCAGCGGGCCGACGATCGTCGCCGCGCTGAAGGACATGGAGCCGATCCGCCATTTCTACGAGTGGTCGGGCGGGCTCGTCTGGATCGAGGTCGGCGGAGAGACGAGGGATGGGCTGGAGCTCGCGATCCGCAGCGCGATCACGGATGCCGGCGGCGGGCACGCGACGCTGGTGCGCGGCAGCACGGCGCTCCGCTCCGCGGTTGCACCGTTCGAGCCACAGCCCGAGGCGCTTGCCGCCCTCTCCAAGCGCCTCAAGGATCAGTTCGACCCGCACGGGATCCTGAATCCCGGGCGCATGGTGGCAGGGGTCTGAGATGCAGACCGCCTTCACGCTTCAGCAGCTCGCGGACCCCGACATCGCCGAGGCCGACTCCGTCCTTAGGCGCTGCGTACATTGCGGCTTCTGTCTCGCCACCTGCCCGACCTATCTGGAGCTCGGCAACGAGCTCGATTCTCCGCGCGGACGGATCTACCTGATCAAGGACATGCTGGAGAACGACAAGCCGGCGTCGAAGGAAGTCACGACGCATATCGACCGCTGTCTCTCCTGCCTCTCTTGCATGACCACCTGCCCTTCCGGCGTGAACTACATGCGTCTCGTCGATCATGCGCGCGTCCGGATCGAGGAGACCTACCGTCGACCGTTTCTCGACCGGCTGCTCCGCACGCTCCTTGCCAAAGTGCTTCCCAATCCACGCCGCTTCCGCCTGGCGCTCCGGCTCGCGGGGCTCGGCCGTGTCTTCGCTCCCTTCTTCAAGGGATTCGGCGTCACCGGCCGGCGGCTCGAAGCGATGCTGGCGCTGGCGCCAGCGCGTCTTCCGGCGCGCTCCTCGATCAAGCCCGGAGTCAGCTTCACGCCGGAGGGCAAGCGACGCGGCCGTGTCGCGCTCATGAACGGCTGCGCGCAGTCGGTTCTCGATCCCGGCATCAACCTTGCCGCGCTCAGGCTTCTCTCGCGCTTTGGCGTCGAGGTTGTCTTCGCCAAAGGCGAAGGGTGCTGTGGCGCCATCGTCCACCACATGGGGCGCGAGGACCATGCGCGGCAGCTCGCGCGCGCAAACATCGACGCCTGGACCGAAGAAGCGGAAGGCGAAGGGCTCGACGCGATCGTGATGACCACATCGGGCTGTGGGACCACCGTCAAGGACTATGCGCATCTCTTCCGCGACAATCCGGCCTACGCCCAGAAGGCGGCGCGCGTCGCCGAGATCGCGACCGATGTGTCGGAATATCTCGCGCGCCTGAAGCCGCCCGCGAGCAAGCGCGGCTCGGGTCTCGTCGTCGCCTACCACGCGGCCTGCTCGCTGCAGCACGGCCAGCGCATCACCACGCAGCCGAAAGCGCTCCTGCGAAACGCCGGCTTCGAGGTGCGCGACGTACCGGAAAGCCACATCTGTTGCGGCTCGGCAGGCACCTACAACATCCTGCAGCCGCAGATTGCCGGAAGGCTCCGCGATCGAAAGGTCAAGAACATCGCCTCTGTCGCGCCCGACGTGATCGCCGCCGGCAACATCGGCTGCATCGCCCAGATCGCTTCTGGCACCCATGTCCCGGTGCTGCACACTGTGGAGCTCCTCGACTGGGCCTATGGCGAGGAGGAGGCGGATTTCCTGCGTCGCGGCGGCTCGCCCTTCGGCGAAGGGGTTTCTTAGCCGCCTGCCATCGACGACACTTGAGATACGACAGGGAGAACGGGATGACGGATCGGGTTTCGGTCGGGGACATCGCGGTTGCGCGAAGCCTCTACGACTTCGTGAACGAGGAGGCGCTGCCGGGGACCGGCGTGACGGCAGAAGCCTTCTGGACCGGGCTCGATGCGATCGTGCGCGACCTCGCGCCCGAGAACCGCGCGCTCCTCGAGAAACGCGACCGCCTGCAGTCGGAGATCGATCGCTGGCACCGCGACCGCCGTGGCAAGAATTTCGATCTCGCCGAATACAAGGACTTTCTGGAGATGATCGGCTACCTCCTTCCCGAGGGCTCCGACTTCTCCATCACGACCGCGAACGTCGATCCGGAGATCGCCGAGGTCGCCGGGCCGCAGCTCGTCGTGCCGGTGATGAACGCGCGCTATGCGCTGAACGCCGCGAACGCGCGGTGGGGCAGCCTCTACGATGCGCTCTACGGCACCGATGCGATTCCGGAGGACGGCGGCGCGCAGCGTGGCAAGAGCTACAACCCCGCGCGGGGCCAGCGCGTCATCGATTTTGCGCGCGGCGTTCTCGACGAAGCGGCGCCGCTCGACGGAGCGTCCTGGCGCGACGCGACCGGCATCCTGGTCGAGGCCGGCAAGCTCCGCGTCGCCACGAAGTCCGGCGGGGTCGGTCTGAAGTACGAGGCACGCTTTGCCGGCTATGAAGGTGCGGAAGAGGCCCCAAGCGCCGTTCTCATTCGGCACCACGGCCTGCATCTTGAGATCCTGATCGATCCGAACCACCCGATCGGCAAGGGCGATCCGGCCGGCATCGCCGACGTCGTCGTCGAAGCGGCGATGACGACGATCATGGATTTAGAGGACTCGATCGCCGCCGTCGACGCGGACGACAAAGTCGTGGCCTATCGCAACTGGCTCGGCCTCATGAAGGGCGATCTCACCGCGACGTTCGAGAAAGGCGGCAAGACCGTCGACCGCACCCTCGACCCTGACCGGACTTTCAAGAGCCCCGGAGGAGGCACACTGACGCTGCATGGGCGCAGCCTGATGCTTGTCCGCAACGTCGGGCACCTGATGACAATCGATGCCGTCGAGACGAAAGACGGTGCGCCGATTCCGGAAGGAATCCTCGACGCCATGGTGACTTCGGCAATCGCGCTCCACGACATCGGCCCAAGAGCAAAAGGCGGCGGCCGGCACGCCAACAGCCGCGCCGGCTCCGTCTACATCGTGAAGCCGAAGATGCACGGGCCCGAGGAGGTCGCCTTCACCGATAGACTTTTCGGTCGCGTGGAAGAATTGCTCGGGCTTCCGCGTTTCACGCTCAAGATCGGGATCATGGACGAGGAGCGGCGCACGACGCTCAACCTGAAGGAATCGATCCGCGCGGCCAAGGATCGCGTGGTCTTCATCAACACCGGCTTCCTCGACCGCACGGGCGACGAGATCCACACTTCGATGGAAGCCGGACCGATGATCCGCAAGGGCGACATGAAGGCATCGACCTGGATCCAGGCCTACGAGGATTCCAACGTCGATATCGGGCTCATGTGCGGCCTGCCCGGCCGCGCGCAGATCGGCAAGGGCATGTGGGCGATGCCCGATCTGATGGCCGACATGCTGAAGCAGAAGATCGCGCATCCGAAGGCCGGAGCGAACACGGCATGGGTCCCCTCGCCGACCGCCGCGACGCTTCATGCGCTCCACTACCACCAGGTCGACGTCAAGGCGCGACAGAAGGAGCTGAAGTCGCGCGAGCGCGCGTCTCTCGACGACATCCTGGCGATCCCCGTCGCCGAGCGGCCGAACTGGCCGAGGGAGGACATCCAGAAGGAGCTCGACAACAACGCGCAGGGCATTCTCGGCTACGTCGTGCGCTGGATCGACCAGGGCGTCGGCTGCTCGAAGGTTCCCGACATCAACAACATCGGGCTGATGGAGGACCGCGCGACGCTTAAAATCTCAAGCCAGCACATCGCCAACTGGCTGCATCACGGCATCGTCTCGAAGGCGCAGGTGACGGAGACGCTGAAGCGCATGGCTGCTGTGGTCGACAAACAGAACGCCGGCGATCCGCTCTACCGCCCGATGGCGCCGAACTTCGACGACAGCGTCGCCTTCCAGGCGGCGTCCGATCTCATCTTCAAGGGGCGCGAGCAGCCGAACGGCTACACCGAGCCGATCCTGCATGCGCGGAGAAGGCAGGCGAAGCGGAAAGCAGCCGGATAGAGCCAGACAAAAAGGGCGGCCGCGGCCGCCCTCTTTCGTTATGAGCTCGCGCCTCGCTCACATCACCACGACCTTCGTCCCGACATGGACGAACTGGTAGAGCTCGGTGATGTGCTCGTTCAGCATGCGGATGCAGCCGGAGGACATGTTCTCGCCGATCGACCAGGGCGCGTTCGTGCCGTGGATGCGGAACATGGTGTCGTGGCCATGATCGAAGAGATAGAGCGCACGGGCGCCGAGCGGATTGTTTTCTCCGCCGGGCATGCCGCTCGAATATTCCACCAGTTCCGGGCGCCGTTCCACCATCTCTGACGGCGGCGTCCAGGTCGGCCATTCCTGTTTGGCGCCAACCTCGACCGCCCCGGTCCAGCCGAAGCCTTCGCGACCAACGCCAACGCCGTAGCGGATGGCCATGCCGTCATCAAGGACGTAGTAGAGGAACTTGTTCGTCGTATCGACGACGATCGTCCCCGGCGCCTCATCGGTCGCATAGGCGACCACCTGGGCCTCATACTTCGGGTCGAGCGGACGATTGCGGTCAATCTGCCGCTCGTAGGTGACGAAGGTGTGCTTCGCCGGATCGTAGACGCGCTGCGGCGCGGCCTCAGCCACAACGGACACCGTCGCGGCGAGCGAGATTCCGATCACAACGGAACGAGCAAAACGGTAGGAAAAGAACATCTGACCCCTCCACTGCCAGCCTTCCGGCGGCCGGCGTTGATGCGGTTCGTAGGGGGGCCAGGTTTCGGTCTTATGTCCCGTCTGTTTCGTTGCGCACTATTGCGTTTCAGGAACGATTCTTAGGCGCAGCGTGGGCCAGACGACGACGGCCCGCCGAAGCGGGCCGTCGCGATGATGCGGAAGCTCCGGAAGGAGCCCTATATGACGACGACCTTGGTGCCGACCTTCACCAGATCGTAAAGCTCGGTGACGTTCTCGTTCAGCATGCGGATGCAGCCGGAGGAGACGTTCTGACCGATCGAATAAGGCTCGATCGTGCCATGGATGCGGTAGAGCGTGTCGTGGCCCTTCTGGTCGAAGAGATAGAGCGCACGAACGCCGAGCGGGTTGCCCTCGCCGCCGGGCATGCCCTCCGCCTGATACTTGGCGAGCTCGGGCTGCCGCTGCACCATGTCGTCCGGCGGAAACCACTTCGGCGCTTCCTGCTTCGCTCCGACATGCACGACGCCGGTCCAGCCGAAGCCTTCGCGCCCGACGCCGACCCCCATGCGGATCGCCCTGCCGCCCTCAAGCACGTAGTAGAGGAACTTCTGCCCCGTATCGACGACAATGGTGCCCGGCTTCTCGTCGGTCGTGTAGTTCACGACTTGGCGGTCGAACTTCCTGTCGGGCTTCGAATAGACGTGCGGCACCATCACGGTGCTTGGCGCCCCGGGCGTTCCGTGTGCGTCCTGGCGCAGCTTGTCCGGATCGTAGGTCAGGTAGGAATGTGTCGCGGGGTCGTAGACGGTGCGCGGCACTGCCCCCGCCGCGGAAGCCGCCAAGCCCAAGACGACGCTCAACACCGCGACAGCTAATGCTTGCGGTAACTTCATCCCAACCTCCACGCCCAATCCCCAAGAATTGCAGTCTCATACTGAATTTCAGCCCGGCTCGCCACAGGCCGAGGACGCTTCACCCACATGCGTTGCATCCGCGCCTCGGCGGCGAGCGGCGCTCGTCGCCCGTTTTCAGAACCTTTGCGCGAAAACGTGCGGCGGAACTCGCCTCAACCTAGAGAACGATCACCCGCGTGCCGACGCTCGTGCGGTTGTAGAGCTCAATCACGTCTTCGTTACGCATGCGGATACAGCCGGACGAAACCGCGTGGCCGATGGTCCAGGGCTCGTTCGAGCCATGGATGCGGAAGAGCGTGTCGCGGCCGCCGTCGTAGAGATAGAGGGCGCGCGCGCCGAGCGGATTGTTGGGCCCGCCCGCCATTGAGACCGGCAAATAGGGCTGGCGCTGGCGCATCTCGGCAGGCGGCGTCCAGGTCGGCCATTCGGCCTTACGCCCGACGGCCACGCGGCCGCTCCAGCCGAAGCCTTCGCGCCCCACGCCAACGCCGTAGCGCTGCGCCTTGCCGCCCTCGAGCACGACATAGAGAAAGCGAGCCCTGGTATCGATCACGATCGTGCCGGGGCGCTCGCCCGTCGGATAGTCGACGACGCGGGGGAGATAGGTCGGGTCCATCGTGCGCCGCGGCGCTGCCGGCCCGGATCTGCGCGCGCGGCTGCGCGGGTGAGTTCCGCGCGCCGAAGCCGAAGATCCCCGTCGAGGGCGCCGTGCGTGGGTCGTACGGCGTGGAGCCTACCGGATTCTGGCTCATCGCAAGCTGAACCCACTGTGCGTCGATTGCGGGGTCGCCGCTTGTCTGCGGACGCGAGCCGGCTGACGCAACAGAGAAGGCAGCGGCGATCACAAGGAAGAGGATGGAAAGGACGGTGCGTTGCATGACGTACTCACTACTCGTCGTCGATAACGGTAACGAAGCGTTAGCCCGAGAAAGGCTGCGCTTCGGTGAACGGACGGCGCCGCCGCGCTGCCGGTGCCCGCACATCTTTCAGTATGCCTAAGAAAGCGTTTCAAGTCACCTGAGGCGAGCGCGGACCTCCGCCGCTACTGCCGGCAGCACGCTCGATACTGCGGCTCTACTCATGCCCGGGCGGATGCGCGGGTCGTAGAGCATGTTCAGAAGATGCCTGTCGAAGCTCGTGAAGGTCGTTTGGCGCGAGTGGTCATTGAACACGCTTTCCGACAGCGTGCCGTCGTCGTTGATAGGCCCAAGCCCTTGCAGCACCTCCTCCACCGTGCAGCGGCGGAAGAGGACGTCGCCCTCGTCGGCGACGATCACCGCATCGGAACGGACGATTCCGCCCGACGTCGAGACGACGCGGACCAGGCACCTCCCGGGCGCGAAAGTCGACGACGGACGGCCGTAAACCTCGCGCGCGACGACAGTGCGATAGTCCTTGCGGTCGATCACGAAGACGCGGAAGTTCGCTTCCGTCGGCGCAGCAACCGTCTCTATCTGCAGGCCCTCGATGAGCCGAGGGAGCGAGCGGACGAAACGCTCGACGTCCTCGCCGCGCCGCGTGCCCGACCGGTCGTCGATGTAGACGCGAACCGGCTTCGTGAACTTCTTCACGATGTTGGACTGCCAGCCCCAGCTCGGATATTCCGAGCCGAAGACTGTGCGCTGGAAGCCATCGGTCAGGTCGGCGTCGGTGAACGCCAGCCCCGGCGTCGCCGAAAGGCACGCAAAGAGCGCGAGCGCATGGCGAAGCAACGAGATACGCAAAACAAGAGGCCATGAGGTGAGTATGCTCAGCATGTCTTTCATAGAGGTAAGCGCCTCGGCGGCAAGCGCGGAGCGCCCGTGACGCGGCTCGCCGACGGTATCGTCCAAGGCGCCGACGGACGACCGCGCTGCTGGTGGCCGGGCTCCGATCCGCTCTATCTGCACTACCATGACGACGAATGGGGCCGTCCGGTCTCCGACGACAACCGGCTCTTCGAGAAGCTGTGCCTTGAAGGCTTTCAGGCGGGGCTCTCGTGGATCACGATCTTGAGGAAGCGCGAGAACTTCCGCGCAGCCTTCGCCGGCTTCGACGTCACGAAGGTCGCGCAGTTCAACGCGCGCGACGTGAAGCGCTGCCTCGCCGATCCCGGCATCGTGCGCCATCGCGGCAAGATCGAATCGGTGATCAACAATGCGAAGTGCGCTTTGGAGCTCGTCGACGAGGCCGGCTCGCTCGCCGCTTTCGCGTGGCGCTACGAGCCAGCGGCGAAGAGCCGGCCGAAGCGGCTCGACAAGGCCACGCTTGCGCAGATGCCGAAGTCCGCCGAGTCGACGGCGCTCTCCAAGGCGCTTCGACAGCGCGGCTGGTCGTTCGTCGGCCCGACCACGGTCTACGCCTTCATGCAGGCGATGGGGCTCGTCAACGATCACCTCGACGGATGCACTTGCCGGGCGGAGATAGAGAAGGCTCGCCGCGCTTTCGTGCGACCTATTTGACGCGTTGGTGATGGAGCGGTGTCGCAGCGCGAGCGTTTGGGGCAATATAAGAGGAAGGGGCGCGCAGTAACCGAGTTCTAGGGAGCCTAGATGCCCAGCTTGAGCGACTGGCAGATCACCCCTGCCCGGCAGCCGAAGCCCGGCGAATACGATTTCGACCTCGAGCGCGCGCTGACCTCGATCGTCGGCCTTCGCACGATCGTGCCGGACGATGCCTTCACCGCGGAGGTGCTCGGCACCGAGCGCGGCGGCCACGGCGTCGTCATCCGCGACGGCGTGGTGCTCACCATCGGTTATCTCATAACCGAGGCTGACGAAGTCTGGATCAGCCTTGCCGACGACCGCGTCATGCCGGGCCATCCGATCGCCTATGACCAGACAACGGGCTTCGGACTCGTGCGGGCGCTTGGGGCGCTCGACCTGCCCGCGCTGCCGCTCGGGCGTTCGAGCGCGGCGCAGCCCGGAAGCCGCGTCGTGATGGCCGGCGCTGGCGGCTTCCGCCATGCACTCGCAGCGCGGATCGTGGCAAAGCAGGAGTTCGCGGGTTACTGGGAATACGTGCTCGACGAGGCGCTCTTCACCGCGCCGGCGCACCCCTATTGGGGCGGAGCGGCGTTGATCGGCCCGGGCGGCGACCTTCTCGGCATCGGCTCGCTACAGGTCGAGCGGCGGACGGCAAGCGGCGAGACCGGGCAGCTCAACATGGTCGTGCCGGTCGACCTCCTGAAGCCGATTCTCGACGATCTTCTTTCGACCGGCCGGCCGGCGCGGCCGCCGCGTGCCTGGCTCGGGCTCTTCGCAACGGACCTTGAGGGGAAGGTCTTCGTGGTCGGCGTCTATGACGGCGCGCCGGCGGAGAAGGCTGGCCTCAAGCCGGGTGACCTGATCCAGTCCGTCGCCGGCACGCCGGTCACAAGCCTTGGCGGCTTCTTCCGCAAGGTCTGGTCGCTCGGACCGGCGGGCGTGGAGGTGCCGCTCGTGGTGAGCCGCGAAGGCGAAACGATCGCGGCGAGGATCACCTCAAGCGACCGCGAGCTCTTTCTCAAGAAGCCGCGAATGCACTCCTAAGCGGCAAAGGCTGCGTCATTCGCGCGGCAGCAATTGCCCTTCCAAGCGAGCGCATCGGCACGCTAACCTCCGCGAAAAGCTGATCGGCCGCGAAAAGCGCGGGCGATCGGCCGCGTCCGGGGAGGTCTCCGTTGCCTGATTTCCCAATCGTCGACAGCCACGTCCACCTGCTCGATCCGGGCCGTTTCGGCTATGCCTGGACGACCGGCGCGCCGTCGCTCAAGGCCAAGAAGCTCACCGCCGATCTCGATGCCGCGGCGAAGCCGGTCAGAATTGAACAGATCGTCTTCGTCGAGGTCGACGTCGACCATCCCCAGCATCTTGCCGAAGCGGAATGGGTGATGGAAATCGCCAAGGCCGATCCGCGCGTGACCGGCATGGTCGCCGCGCTGCCGCTGGAACAAGGCAAGGCGATCGAGAAAGAACTCGACGAGCTGCGGAAGCACAAGATCCTGCGCGGAATCCGGCGGCTCATCCAGAACCAGAAAGACCCCGACTTCTGTATCCGGCCCGATTTCATCGCCGGGCTCAAACTGCTCGCACCGCACGACCTCGCTTTCGACATCTGTGTCTTCCACCATCACCTGCCGAACGTCATCAAGATGGTAGAGGCCTGTCCGGAGGTCCGTTTCGTGCTCGACCACATCGGCAAGCCGGCGATCAAGGAGGGGCTGCTCGATCCGTGGCGCGAGAACATGAAGGAATTCGCGGCGCACGAAAACGTCTACTGCAAGATCTCCGGCGTCGCCAACGAGGCGAACCACAAGAGCTGGACGCGCGAAGAGCTCAAGCCCTACATCGCGCATGCCATCGAGTGCTTCGGCTTCGACCGCGCCTTCTACGGCGGCGACTGGCACGTCATGGAGCTTGCGATCCGCTATCCCGAATGGGTCGCGATCGTCGACTGGGTGACGGAAGGCGCGAGCGCGGAAGAGAAGCGCAAACTCTTCCATGACAACGCCGTCCGCTTCTATCGCCTCAAGCGCTGAACCGGCCGCCATGAACGCCGAGACTCTGAAACGACGCGTCTACAACGTCGCGGAGATGCGGCGGCAGGCCGAGCGCATCCTGCCGAAGCCGGTCTTCGACTTCGCCGATGGCGGCGCAGAGGAAGAGTGGACGCTCCGACGCAACGAGTCGGCGTTCGACAGCCTGCAGCTCGTCCCACAGACGCTGCGCGGCGCAGCCGACCGCGACCTCTCGGTCGAGCTTTTCGGCAAGAGGCTCGCCCTCCCGGTGATGATCGGCCCGACCGGACTGTCCGGGCTCTTCTGGCCGGATGGCGAGATCTGTGCCGCGCGCGCCGCAGCGGCGGCGGGAACGGCGTTCTGCCTCAGTCATGCGTCCGTCTGCACAATCGAGCAGCTTGCCGCGACCGGCGTCGGGCCGCGCTGGATGCAGGTTTTCGTCTATCGCGACCGCGGGTTCACACGCGAGCTTGCCGAGCGCGCGCAGGCTTCCGGCTACGACGCGCTTGTCCTGACGATCGACAACCAGCTCACCGGTAACCGAGAGCGCGACATCCGCAATGGCTTCACCATCCCGCCGCGGCTCGCACCGATCGAGGTCGCGGCAATGGTGACGAAGCTCCCCTGGCTCCTGCGCATGCGCAAGGAGCTGAAGCGCATCACCTTCGCCAACTATGTGCGCCCCGGTGAGACATCCGGGCTGACGCGGCTCGCAGGGCGCGTGGCGGAGATGCTCGATCCGGCGATGTCGTGGCACGACGTGGACGAGCTTCGGCAGGTCTGGAACGGCCCGCTCATTCTAAAGAGCGTGCTCAGCCCGGTCGAAGCGCGCGAGGCGCTCGCCCACGGCGTCGACGGAATCATCGTATCGAACCATGGAGGCCGCCAGCTCGACGGCGCAGTCTCATCTATTGAGGCTCTGCCGGAGGTCGTGAACGCCGTCGGCGGTCGCATCCCGGTGCTTCTCGACGGCGGGGTGCGGCGTGGCGCGGACGTGGTGAAGGCGCTGGCGCTCGGCGCGGCTGCCTGCCTGATCGCGCGGCCGCATCTCTGGGGACTCTCCGTCGCGGGCGAACAGGGCGTAGCGCGCGTGCTTGAGATATACAGGAGCGAGATCGACCGCGTCATGGGGCTTTCCGGCCTACGCAGCATCGCCGAAATCGGGCCTGACCTGCTTCGCAGCGCGCCACGGCGCTAGCTGACGCGCGGTCCCTCAATCGACTTCGCGCACGCGCGACGGCGGGATCATCGACGCGTAGAAGTCCGGCTTCTTCAGCCCGGCCTTCACCTTCGCTTCAAGCTCAGCCTCCGCCGCGCGAACTGCTGCGAGGCGCTCGATCGTCTCGCCGATCTTTGCATGCGGAACGACGACGACCCCGTCCTCATCGGCGACGACGATGTCGCCGGATGAGACCGCGACGCCGCCCACAATCACAGGCAGGCCGACGCTTCCCGGCCCCGTCTTCGCCGGCGAGTTCGGCGTGACGCCTGAGGCGAAGCACGGAAGCCCGACGGCACGGATGCCGGGCGTGTCGCGGACCAGCCCGTCCGTCACGAAGGCGGCGAGGCCGCTGTTCTTCATCATGCCGATCAGGAGGTCGCCGGTGACGGCGGTGTTGGAGAACGAATCCGTTGCGCAGAGGACAACGTCGCCGGGCTTCGCCACGTCCAGCACGCCGAAGACGGCGAGGCAGTCGGCAGGCCCCGCCTCGCACGTCAGAGCGGTGCCGCAGAAGCTGTTCGCTTCGCCTATCGGCTTGATGCGATGGTCGAGCGCACCGCGCCCGCCCATCGCGTCGACAACGTGGCCAGTCAGCGCGCCTTTGAAAACGGCAAGCTCTTCGGCGTGCGGGCGCGGAAAGATGCGGCGGACGGTCAGAAGCGGGGGATCGTCAATCATCGGTGGCTCTTTGCCGGCGGACGCGGGGGGACGAAGATGCAGCGAAACGTCGCTGTGGCCAAGCCGCTACGCAGCGCGGCATGGCACGGCAAACTCCTTGTTCGCCAATGACTTTCGGGGACGAACCGTTGCGTTCTCCTGGTCGAGAAGCGATGTCTTACCCCTTTCCGTGCCGGTAACATGCGGAAAATTCACGTAATTTTAGCGCCCTCTGCTGTTCATGACCGTCTTGCTCTGCGAGGCGGCCGATGCACTCCGGCTCGATTGTCAAACACGCGACGGCGACCGCGCGCCGGGCCGCCCTGATCGCGCTCCTCGGAGCCGCCGCGATCGTCGGCGGCTTCCTAGCGGAGCGCGCCTACTACCAGGGGCAGATTCGCGACGCTACGGCGCGGCTCATCGCAGCATATCATGCGGCGGACCTCATCCTGCTCGCGGACGAGCGGCTCACGATGTCGGCAAACATGGCCGCCGCGACCGGCGAGAAGCGCTGGATCGACCGGTACGAGACCAATATTCCGCTTATCACCGACGCCATCGCCCATGCCGTCGCGCTAGCGCCGCCCGACGTTGCGAGGCGCTTCGACGCCGAGACGCGCGTGGCGAACGACCAGCTTGTCGCGCTCGAGCGGCAATCCTTCGAGGCCGTCAGAAGGGGCGACATGCGAGCCGCCCGGACGATCCTCGATGGGCCGACCTATGCCACCCATAAAGAGGTTCTCCGCAGCGGAACCATGCGCTTCGTCGACGGTATGATCGCTGCCGTCTCGGCCGAGCGCGCCGCGGTCGAGCATCACGCGGCGATTGTCACCACGGCCTTTCTGCTTCTCTCCATCGTCGGCGCGGCTATTCTGTGGCGTCTCTTCAACGCCACGCTCGGGCGCTCCGAAACCGCGCTCTTCGAAGCCGAGCGGAAGATCGAGACGCTTGCGGCGAACGATCTCCTGACAGGTCTTGCCAATCGGGTCTCGTTTCGCGAGTCGCTCCACTCGGCGATCGGGCGAGCCGACCGCGGCAACTCAAAGCTCGCGCTCCTGCTGATCGACCTCGACCGGTTCAAGCCGATCAACGACCGCCATGGGCACCTGATCGGAGACCTGGTGCTGAAGACGGTGGCGCAGCGCATGTCGCGCGTCCTGCGCCGAGGTGAGATCCGAGCGCGCTATGGCGGCGACGAGTTCGCAGCGGTGATCGAATACGCGACAGACGACGCTGTCCCGCGCACCGTCAGCCGGCGCCTCATCGAAGAGCTCTCCGAGCCGATGGATTTCGAGGGGCTCGCCGTCCGGATCGGCGCGAGTATCGGCTTTGCCGTCTATCCCTCCGACGGCAAGACCGAGGAGGACCTGATCCGCAAGGCGGATATCGCGCTTTACCGCGCCAAGCACGACGGGCGCGGCGCCGTGCGCATCTACGATTCGTCGATGGACGCGGATATCGACGCGCGCGCGAAGGCGGAGGAGGAGCTCCGCGACGCCATCGCCGAGGGTCAGGTCGTGCCCTACTTCCAGCCACTCATTGACCTTGCCACCGGGGAGCTGCGCGGCTTTGAGGTGCTGAGCCGCTGGAACCACCCGACGCGCGGCCTCGTGCAGCCGGCCGACTTCATTCCGCTCGCCGAATCCTCCGGCCAGATCGGCACGCTTTCCATGACGATCCTGCGCGCGGCCTGCGAGGCAGCGCTGCCGCTGCCGGCCGAATTCCCCATCGCCATCAATGTCGCGCCGCAGCAGATCCAGGACGAGTGGCTCGCACCCGGCATCCTCGCCGTTCTGAACGAGACCGGCTTTCCGCCGGACCGCCTGGAGGTGGAGCTGACCGAGCACGCGCTCGTCGCGGACCTCGCCTCGGCCAAGCGCGTGATCTCGTCGTTGAAAAGCGTCGGCATCAAGATCGCGCTCGACGACTTCGGCACCGGCTATTCGAGCCTCTGCTATCTCTCGGAGCTTCCCTTCGACAAGATCAAGATCGACCGCTCCTTCATCAAGATGCTGCACGAGCGGGAGGAGAGCGCTAAAATTGTGAACGCCATCGTGGGACTCGGGCGAAGCCTCGGCGTGCCGACCGTTGCGGAAGGCGTGGAGACGGAGCGCGAGGCCGCGTTCCTGCGCGAGATCGGCTGTCCGATAGCGCAGGGCTTCCTCTATTCGACGCCCGTTCCCGCCGCCGATTTGCCGAGCCTCGTCGCGGAGTTCTCTCCCACTTACGACAAGCGCGCGGTCGCCTAGGCCGCAGGCTTCGACGGCGTCCGCTCCGCGAAGAGCTTGCCGCCCTTCATCTTGTCGGCCTTCGACGACTCGACGATCTGAATGACGACCGCCTCCGGGTCGACGCCGAAATGCTTCACCACCGCGTCGGAGATGTCCTTCATCAGAGCGCGCTTCTTCTCAGGCGCGCGGCCTTCGACAAGGTGGATCACGATTTCGGGCATGGGAACGTCCTGTCGGTAACGAGGTTTGTTGAACTACAACCGAACGGCTCAGCTCGGCTTTCTGAGCCGCATGACGGTGATATAGCCGAGATAGACGGCGATTGTCTCCGGCTCGCCGAAGCCCTCCGCCGCGATGATCCGCTCAAGCTCGCCGCCAAGCTGCGGGCGCACATATTCGTAGAAATTCGCACGCATCGGGATCGACGCGATGAGGCCGTAGAGGCCGCGGGCGCGGGCGTAGTCGGTGATCACCAGCCGCCCGCCCGGCGCGAGCACCCGCCACATCTCGCGGAGCGCCTGCGGCTTCACCTCTGACGGCAGGTGGTGGAAGAAATAGGAGGAGGTGACGGCGTCGGCGGCGCCGTCGGCGAGCGGCAGCGCCTCGGCGATGCCGACCTGGAAGTCGGCGGCGACACCGGTGTCGTGTGCGCGCACTATTGCAAGCTCGATCATCCCGGGCGTGGCGTCGATGCCAAGCACGTGGCTTCGGCCACCATGCTGGTCGCCGAGCATCGCGGCGGCTGCGACCACGAGCTTTCCCGTGCCGCAGCCGATATCGACCAGAGACTCGCCCGGCCGAAGGTCGGCAGCCGTAAGCGTTGAATCGAGGATCGCCTCCTGCTGGCCGAAGCTCAGCATGTTCTCCAGGAAGTCTACGATCCCGACCCTTCCGTCGACACGAATGCCGCGCGTGCGCGGACCGACCAAACGAAGCGGGTCGCCGAGCGATCCGACGCCCGTGGCTGACGAACTGGCGCCCGCGGCACGCAACGCGACGATCAGTGAAGTAAAGACCGCGAGGCTTGCGGCGAGCGCAATCGGAATCGTCTGCGAAGAGGCGGCAAGCGCCGGCGGCAACGATTCATGCACCTCCGTGAAAACGAGCGCAGCGGCGGTCGCCGCGATCGTAAGCCAATCGTTGGCAAGCGCGCGGCGCACGCTGAAGTCGATGCCAAAATCTCCGCGGCTCAGCCGCGAAATGCGAGGGAGCCAGCGCGGCACGCTCGCCAGATAGGCACGGTAGCGCTCGCCGTAACGGGCGCGCAGATCGTCTTCCTCCACCCGCACCATCGCGGAGTACAGCCAGGATGCAGGCGGCGGACCCAAAGAGCACGACCTGAAGCGACCCATGCATCAGGAAGATGCCGAAGCAGACGAGCAGACTGCCGAGATAGCGCGGATTGCGCGAAAGGCTGTAGGGGCCGCTCTCGATGAGGCCGAGACCACTTTCGCCGGCGCCCACCGCGCTGCCGATCGCCACTGCGCGGACGGTCAGCCCGATGAGCACGAGGCCCAAGGCGACGAGGTCGAGCGTGTGCTCGAAATGCTCGCTGCCGAGAATCTCCTCCTGCGGCACAGCCAGCGAGTAGGCGGCCAGGATCAGGACCGGAAGGGCACCCTTCCCATAACGCAGGAAAGTCCTTCCGAGAAACAACACAACGCCGTCCATCTGCCGACCTTCTCCCCACGCGGCCACACAGCCCAGATTGAGCCTACATCATGTCCGCTTTGGCAAGCAGCGCCGCGATGCCGCATTCGGCGCTCAGAACCCGAGCCGGCCCCGCCGCCTCATGCGCCGCTCCAGCGCCCGCACCAGAAGCGACAGGGACAAGGTCATCACGAGATAGAGGAAGGCGACGACGTTGTAGGTCTCGAAGAAGTGGAAGGTCGAAGCGGAGTAGACCTTGCCGAGCTGGGTGATGTCCTGCACGCCGAGCGCGGAAACGAGGGCGGAATCCTTGATCATGGCGACGAAATCGTTGCCGAGCGGAGGAAGAACGACACGGATCGCCTGCGGCAGCACGATGAAGCGGATGGTGCTTCTGCGGCTCAAGCCCAGCGACCATGCCGCCTCCAGGTGGCCGTTCGGCACGGCCTCGATGCCGGCGCGGAAGATTTCCGCAAGATAGGCGGAATAGCTCACGGTCAGCGCCGTGATGGCGCGCCAGGTGAAATCGAAGTTGCGCACGCTCAAGGCGGGGAAGAGCCCGGCGTCGATCGGCCACGCGAACACCCAGTTCCAGAGGTAGACGAGCTGCGGTGCGCCGACGAAGGCGACGTAGAAGAGAAGCACCAGGACGGGAATGCCGCGAACGATCTCGACATAGAAGGTGGCGACCTCGCGCATGATGCGGAAGCGCGACACGCGGGCGAGAGCCACGAGAAGACCAAGCGCTGCGGCAAGCGCGAAGGCGACGACGGTGACCCACAGCGTCACGAAGACGCCGCGGCGAAGCGCCGTGAAGATCGTGTGGTAGTCGTAGTCGGCGACGATCAGCCAGAAGAAAAGGACCGCGAGCAGGACGGCGGCGAGGAGCCAGAAGGGGAACTCAGGTCCCCTCCTGCTCAGCGAAAACATCGCAGTGCCAAGTCTGTCGTCACTGCCGGGCCCGACCCGGCGGTCCGCTCCGCGACCGCGGCGGCCTCCACTGCCGCCACGGAATAGGCTCCGTGCTCAAGCCATAGGGCGACGACGCTCCTGAAGCACACTTATGCGCTTCACTGGTTCGATTGGTATTCGTAGAACCACTTCTCGTTCAGCTTGTCCATTGTGCCGTCCGCCTTCATCTCCGCGAGCGCCGCGTTGATGGGCGCGACGAGATCGGAGCCGGGGGTGAAGATGAAGCCGAACTCCTCGCGTCCGAGCGGCTCGCCGACGATCTTGAAGGAGCCCGGCGAGGCGCCGATGTAGCCGGCCGCCGAGGTCTTATCCATCAACACCAGATCGACGTCGCCTGATTTCAACGCCTGTACGCAGGCGCCGAACGTGTCGAAGAGCTTGATGCGCGGATTTGCCTCGTCGCCGTCGAGCACGTTATAGACGGCGGTGTAGAAGTTCGTCGTGCCGACCTGCGCGCCGACCAGGAGACTTGTCGTCCTTGGCGAAGCTTGCGGCGTCGGAGAATTTGTTCTCGTCGGCGCGCACGAGCATGTACTGCTCGGAGATCATGTAGGGGTCGGAGAAGTCGACCTGTGCCTTGCGCTCGTCGTTGATGGTGATGCCGTCCATGCCGATGTCGAACTGGCCCTCGCGCACAGCCTGGATCATCGTGTCCCAGCTCGAGAGGTTCCACTCGACCTTGATGTTCAGGCGCTTGGCGATCTCGTTGACGGCGTCGTATTCCCAGCCAATGCCCTCGCCCGACTTCGGGTCGGCGAAGTTGAGCGGCACGTAGGCGTTCTCGGTCACCGCCTTCACGCTGCGTCCGCCAAGGTCCGGAAGCTCGGCTGCCGCGGGCGCGGCGGCGAAGAGCAGCGCCGCGAGGGCGATCTTGATTCTTTTCATGCTGACGGCTCCGAAACGAACTCGCTCGCCCTTCTTCTAGCCGGCCCAGCGCCGCTTGAGGAGGCCATGCGCGCCTGCGCTATCCAGGCCCGCGCCAGCGCCGTTCCGGCCGCGTCCGCCGACTGCCCGTGGCGCGCCGCCTCGGTGGGATGGCGATCGAACCAATCCGGCGCATAGTCGGCGATCTCGGCGGCGAAATCGCGCGTCCAGCTTGCGACGAGCTCCGTTCCGGCCTCGAAATGAAATTGGATGCCGTAAACGGCGCGGCCGATGCGAAAGGCTTGCACAGGCGTCATCGCGCTTGTCGCGAGATGCACGGCGTCCGGCGGCAGCGTGAAGGTGTCGAGGTGCCAGTGGAAGATAGGCGCGGCCTCGCCGATCGCCGCCAGCACAGGATCGGCGCGGCCGGCGTCAGTCGCGCGCACTTCGTGCCATCCGAATTCGAGCGGACACCCGAGGATGTTTCTGGCGCCGTAGCCGCGTGCCAGGATCTGGGCGCCGAGGCAGATTCCGAGTACGGCCTTGTCCGCGTCCCCGAACGCGCGCCCGAGCGCCGCCTCGTGCTTCAGATAAGGATGGTTCTCGTCGTCGAGCGCATCCTGCGCGCCGCCCAGCATGATAAGGGCGTCGAAGCCCTCGGGCGTTGCGGGAAGCGCCTCGTCCGCATGGGTGCGCACGATCTCACAGACGGCGCCGGCTCTTTCAAGCTCGGCGCCGACAAGCCCGAGCGTGGTCTTCGGATAGTTCTCAATGACGAGGACGCGCATGTGTCACCTTCAAGGAGAAGCGGGAAAAGGCCCGTCTACTCAGTCGAGGCCGCGAGTTTCTTCGGCGCGATCAGCTTATAGCTCCGCCGCACGATCTTAGCGACCTCCTCCCAGTCGGGATTCTTGTCGAGGCGCGCGCCGATCCAGCCTTTTTTCCCGACATAGGGTGGCACGAAGAAGCGCTCCGGGTCGGCGCCGACCAGGACCATCTGGCTTCCCTCCGGCGCCTTGCACCAGACGGAGATGCGGCCGTCGCCACGCTTCTCCATGGCGAAGATCTTGTCGCGCACCCGGAAAGTCGGATCACCCCAGGCTTCCTTCTCCTCCGCCTCGGACAGCGCGAGGCAGATTTTGCGCAGCTTTGCAGTCAGAGCCTTCGTCATCTCAGAGCAGCGAGCCCTGGCCCCCGGAGGCGCTGCCGCCGCTGCGCCGCCGCGGCTTCTTGAGGCCGTCCGTGACCGTCGCCGTCACTGAGCCGTGCGCCACCTTGATCAGGAGCGGATCGCCGGTTGCGACCTGTTCCGGCGAGCGCACCGTGCCGCCGCTCGAATCGAGCACGATCGCAAAGCCGCGCGCGAGGATCGCGTCCGGCGACACGGTCTCGCGCAGCGTCTGGAAGAGACGCGACACTTGGCTGTAGCGCTCGCGGTGGCGGGCGACAGCACGCGCCAGGCCGGCGACGTTCTGGCGCGCGCTTGTTCGCACGAGATCGCGCCGTGCGAGGCGAACGAGATTCCCGTGCGCCGAGCCCATGCGCCCCATCATCTGTGTCAGCCGCTCACGACGCTCTGCGTGTGCGCGAGCAAGGATTGCCGGATTGTGGCGGCCGCCAATTGCGGCGTAGCGCTCGCGCTTCTTGGCCACCTCGGTCGAAAGCGAGCGGCCGAGTCGGCCACCAACGTCGTCGAGCTTCTGCCTCGGGAGCGCCAGGAGATCGGCGAGCGAAGGAAGCGCCCGCGTCAGCCCGAGCACCTCGCGCCGTCGGACTTCCATGCCTCGCGACAGCGCGAGCTCGTGGCGGCTCGCAAGCTCGCGCACCGATGCCGCAAGCTCGGCCCGCACGGGCACCGCCATCTCGGCTGCACCAGTTGGGGTCGGGGCACGCAGGTCGGCGGCGTGGTCGACCAGAGTCGTATCGGTCTCATGGCCAACGGCGGAGATCACGGGAATCGCGCTCGTCGCGACGGCGCGGACGGCAACCTCTTCGTTGAACGCCCAGAGGTCCTCGATCGAGCCGCCGCCGCGCGCCACGATCAAGAGGTCGGGCCGCGGGAGGGCACCGTCTGGCGCGATCGCGTTGAAGCCTCGGATCGCCGCGGCGACCTCCTCCGCCGCCCCCTCGCCTTGCACGCGCACGGGCCAGACGAGCACTCGGCGCGGGAAGCGGTCGCGCAGCCGGTGCAGGATGTCGCGGATCACCGCACCGGTCGGCGAGGTGACGACCCCGATCGTCGCCGGGAGATAGGGGAGCGGCTTCTTGCGCGCGGCATCGAAAAGACCTTCGGCCGCGAGCTTCTTGCGGCGCTCCTCCAGGAGCGCCATCAGCGCACCGGCACCGGCGGGCTCCAGGTAGTCGACGACGAGCTGGTAGCGCGAGCGGCTCGGGTAGGTCGTGAGCCGGCCGGTCGCCACGATCTCCAGCCCTTCCTCGGGCTTGAACTTCAGCCGCTGGAAGGTCGTTTTCCAGACCACGGCCTCAAGCGCCGCGCCAGAGTCCTTCAGGGTGAAGTAGCAATGGCCGGAGCCGGCGGCGCCTTTGAAACCCGAGACCTCGCCGCGCACGCGCACATGCTCGAACTCGTTCTCCACCATCCGCCGGAGCGCGAAAGAAATCTCCGAGACGGTATATTCGGCGACGTTGGTCGGCGGGGCGTTCATTTGCGTGGCGCCTTCCCTCACTCCGCCGCGACGTTCGCGGGACGCGTCGGCAGGCGCGCAATCTCCCTACCGGCCTTCTCCTGAGCAATTCGGATATCGTATGCAGATTGCAGGTTCAGCCAGAACTGCGCCGACGTGTTGAACCAGTGTCCGAGGCGGAGGGCCGTGTCGCCGGTTATCCCCCGACTGCCGCGGATGATCTGTGTCACGCGATTGGGCGGCACCTTGATTTGGCGGGACAGCTCGGTCGGCGTGACGCCGAGCTCGGCAAGCTCGTCGGCGAGGATTTCTCCGGGGTGTATGGCAGGACGCGGCATGGTCGCCTCTGTTCCTCAGTGGTAATCTGTGATCTCGACATTTGACGGACCCGCCGCGCCTCGCGGCCACTCGAAGCAGATCCGCCACTGCATATTGATACGGATACTGAATTGTCCTCTCCGCTCACTCTTAAGCGCTTCGAGGCAATTGCTCGGAAGGCCGCGCAAGTCCTCCAGGCTGCCGGCGGCATCGAGGATTTCCAGGCGCTTGTAGGCCTGGCGAGTGAAACCGGAAAACTCCCGGACGAACGCGCCTCCGGCAAATGCGCTCGTGCGTTTGTCCCGATAGCCCAGTATCACGCCGCTCCTCTAGAGGGCGTGACGGTTTACGTCAACCGTAAATCTTCGTCCGGCCCCACACGCTCTTAAGGTCGGTTTCGATGCCTTACGATTTCAAGACTCCGCGCCTGTTCGTCGAGAGCGTGCTGGCCACGGGTGCGCGGGTTGCCGCGGATGCAGGCCAAGCGAACTACCTTCTGAACGTGCTTCGGCTGAAAGCCGGCGACGCGATCCTTCTCTTCAACGGGCGCGAAGGCGAATGGCGCGCGCGGATCGCGGAGGCGCGGCGGAAGACCTGCAACCTTGTCGTTGAAGAGAAGCTTCGCGACCAGACGCCCCTCCCCGACCTCCACTATCTCTTCGCGCCGCTCAAGCATGCGCGGCTCGACTACATGGTGCAGAAGGCAGTCGAGATGGGCGCCGGCCGGCTCTCTCCGGTGCTGACCGAGTTCACGCAGGTCAGCCGCGTGAACATTCAGCGCATGAAGGCGAACGTCGTCGAAGCGGCAGAACAGTGCGGCGTGCTCGCCATCCCGGAGGTCGACGCGCCGAAGAAGCTCGCCGACATTCTGGCGGACTGGGACCCGGCCCGGCGGCTCGTCTTCTGTGACGAGGCGGCGCCGACCGCGCGCCCGCCAGACGCGCTCACGAACCTTAAGCACGGACCGGCCGCGCTTCTCATCGGGCCCGAAGGCGGATTCTCCGAGAAGGAACGTGCCGATCTCCTCGCCCGACCCTACGTCACAGCCCTGTCGCTAGGGCCGCGCATCCTCAGAGCCGATACCGCCGCGGTGGCGGCTCTGGCGCTCGTACAATCATTCATCGGTGATTGGCGATAAAACGCTTGCGCCGGCCGGACGCGTGATTAAGGTCCGGCGCCTTTCCCGGGGAAGACATGGCCCGCGACACAGCCGACGACACGCCGATCGAAAGCCGCAATCAGCTCGCCGCGCATCTCGAGGCCGGAGCGAAGCCTCGTGTCGAATGGCGGATCGGCACGGAGCACGAGAAGTTCGGCTTCTACAAGGACGGCCACACGCCGGTGCCTTATCAAGGTCCCCGAGGCATCCGGGCACTGCTCGAAGGCATGCAGGGTCTCCTCGGCTGGGAGCCGATCCACGACGGCGAGAACATCATCGGGCTTGCCGATCCGATCGGCGGCGGCGCGATCTCGCTCGAGCCGGGCGGGCAGTTCGAGCTCTCCGGTGCGCCGCTCCGCTCGCTGCACCAGACGTGCCGCGAAGTGCATGCCCACTTGGCGCAGGTGAGACAGGTCGCCGACCCGCTCGGCATCGGCTTCCTCGGCCTCGGCATGAGCCCGAAATGGAAGCTCTCCGAGACGCCGGTCATGCCGAAATCGCGCTACAAGATCATGGCGAACTACATGCCGAAGGTCGGCAAGCTCGGCCGCGACATGATGTTCCGCACCTGCACGGTGCAGGTGAACCTCGATTTTTCCGACGAGGCCGACATGCGCGACAAGATGCGTGTCGGGCTCGCGCTGCAGCCGATCGCCACCGCGCTCTTCGCGAATTCCCCCTTCACAGAGAACCGTCCGAACGGCTTCCTCTCCTACCGCTCGGAGACCTGGCGCGACACCGATCCGAACCGCACCGGCATGCTGCCTTTTGCCTTTCTCGACGGCTTCGGCTTCGAGAAATACGTCGACTGGGCGCTCGACGTGCCGATGTATTTCGCCGTCCGCGGCGGCCGCTACCACGACATGACGAACTTTACCTTCCGGCAGTTCATGGAGGGGTTGGCGCCGAACGATCTGCCTTCACCGCGGCCGACGATGGGCGACTGGAAGAACCACCTCTCGACGCTCTTCCCGGAAGTCAGGCTCAAAACATATCTCGAGATGCGCGGCGCCGACGGCGTGCCATGGCGGCGGCTCTGCGCGCTGCCGGCGCTATGGGTGGGGCTCCTCTACGACCAGACCTCGCTCGACGGTGCGAAGGCGCTCATCGCCGACTGGACGGCGGAGGAGCGGCAGGCGCTTCGCGACGCGGTGCCGAAGACGGCGCTCGCCACCAAGTTCCGAAATCGAACGGTGCTCGATATTGCGCGCGACGTCGTGGCCCTGGCGCGCAGCGGGCTGATGCGTCGCGGCATCTCCGGGAACGCAGCTTCCGACGAGGCGCCCTACCTGCATCCGCTCGAAGAGACGCTGGCGCTCGGGAAGACGCCGGCGGAAAGCCTGATCTGGCAATACCAGACCCGCTGGGGCCGCTCGGTCGAGCCGATCTTCGAGGAACAAGCGTACCAGCTATTCCGAGAGGACGCGCGTCGGCGGGACCGTCACGGTCAGCACCGTGCCTTCGCCGCGGGCACTTCTGATCGACAGCGTGGCGCGGTTCGCTTCGACGAGCGCCTTCGTCAGCGGCAGTCCGAGCCCGGTGCCGGCGCGATCCGCCAGGCTTGCGATGGAAAGATCACGGAACGGCTCAAGCGCGCGCGCCACTTCCTCCTCCGACATGCCGTGGCCAGTGTCGCGGATACGGAGCAGCGCTTCGCCGCTTTCGCTGAGGCTCGTCGACACGATCACCTGGCCGCCCGTCCCGGCGTGGCGCAGGGAATGGGAGAGGAGGTTCATCACGATCTGGCGGAGCGTGCGCTCGTCGGCGACGATCGCCGGGACATCGCGCGAGAGGCTGGAGCGCAGCACGACGCGTGCTCGGCTCGCTTGCGCCTGCATCAACCCGATCGCCTCGCGCACGAAATCGTTCAAGGGCACGGCAGAGAATTCGAGGGAGAGCCCGCCCGCTTCGATCTTCGAGATGTCGAGGAGATCGTTGACGAGGTTGACGACGTTCTCACCTGCGGCGCGGATGTCGCGGAGGTATTCGCGGTAGCGCTCGTTGTCGACGGGGCCGAAGCGCTCCTCGATCATCGCCTCGGCAGAGCCGATGATCGAATTCAGCGGCGCGCGGATCTCGTCGCTGACGCGGGCGAGGAATTCCGATTTCTGCGTGGAGGCGTCCTCCGCAGCCCGCTTCGCGGCGGTCAGCTCCGATTCGATCCGCTTCCAATGCGTGATGTCGCGAAGCACGGCGCAAAAGCGCTGCCCTTCCTCGCTCGAAATGCGCCCCATGGTCATGAAGAGCGGGATCGAGCCGGCGCCGGCCGCAGCGTCAACCTCGCGACCCTCGTTAAGGAGGCTCGCGACGCCGCTGTCGCGAAGACCGGAAAGGTAGTCGAGCGCCGACTGCCGGCTCGCAGGCGTCAGGAGATCGTCGAACCGGCGGCCGACCATCTCATGCGCCTCAAGCCCGAAGAGCGCCTCGGCGCTGGCGTTGACGCTTTCAATCGCGCCGCCGGCATCGAGCACGACCACGCCGTCCGTCGCGGTGTCGAGGATGGCCGTCATCTCGCGGAGCCGCCGCCGCGCCTCGGCGAGCTGCTCGTTCAGAGCCGAAAGCCGCGCGTCATCCAGCGCGGTGCGCTCGACGCGACCGGACTGCCTCGCGCGCTCAACCGTCCGCGGCGCCGGGCGCGAAGCCACCGACGGGCGCGTCTCCGGAATGGCCGGCGCCAACGCGGGAGGCTCAGAAGGTGGCGGCGGCTCGGGACGGCGGTCCTCGATCTCGGACGGCGGAGGCGCACTCGCCGCAGATGACTCGGCCGGCGTTTCATTCTGCGTTTCAGGCGGCGTCGCCTCCACAGCCGGCGCTCTCAGGCCGGAGGTGATCCGCTCGCGAAGCGCAGCTGCGATTTCCTCGAAGGCACTCCGCTCCTGCATGCTCAGATGCGCGCTGTCGGCCATACGCTCGAGGTCGGCGCGGATCGGGACGACGTTGGCGGCAAACGATTCCTCGTAAGGCGGCTGCGGCTCGCCAAGCGGCGCCGGCGGACCGAAGCGCGCCTCAAATGTCGCCGGCATCAGCGCCTCGGCGGGGCGGAGGATGCCAAAACCGCGATAGCCCTGGAACGACTGATCGCCGCCGAATACCGGCAGCGCGGTCAGCTCAACAGGAACGCGTACGTTCGAGCCCTCGATCGGCCACCAGGCGGTAAGCCCGCTCCATGTGTCACGGCGGCGAAGCGCCTCAGCGATCCGTCCTGTCGGATCCAGCCTCAGCCGAGCGGCGGCTTCCTGCCAGCGCTCGCCGACAATGTCGGCGTTGCGCCCGACGGCCTGAATGAGGCCGGGCGAAAGGAAGAGGAAGCGGTCAGCGGCGTCGGTCTGCCAGAGAAAGCGCACCGGTGCGCGCGAAAGAATCTGCGGTACCCTTCCTGCCATGACGGGGCGCGGCGCCGGCTCTTCCTCCATCGGCGCTTCACGCTGCGGCAGCGCTTCAGGGGGCGGAGCGGCCTCGGCCTTCGGCGGCTCCTCGCGCGGCGGCTCCGGGGCGCTTGCCACGGGTTCCGGCGGCTTGGCGGCGGGCGGCTCTTCCTGTTGCCCGGCGCCAAGGCGTGCCGCTTCCTCGCGGAATGCCGCGGCGAGCATGCTGAGCCCCGGCCCGTCCACCGCCGCGGACATGGTGGTGAAGACGACGCGCGGCTGCGGCGCAGCCTCGACTTTTCGATCGACGAGGCAGAGCCGCAGCTCTCGCCCGCCTTCGGAGAACGCGGCTGTCGGGGTCGCGCGGGTGATCGATTCGGCGATGCCGCGGACGCCTTCCGCGACAACTTCGCCGCCCGCGTCGATGACTGCGGCGGCCATGGCGCCCCCGGTGAAGAAGGCCGCGAGCTCCGTGAAATCCGGGGACGCTCCAACGCGCTCCATCGCAACGGCGAGAAGCCCGCGCTCCTCGCCTGCGCGGACCAGTCGGCAACCGCAGAGGACCGGGAGCGCAGCGAGGTCGTCGGTCAGCCTCAACCGGGCGAGCGTGCCCTGCTCCGTCATGGCGCGCGCGAGCCCGCCGACCGATCGCTGCAACGTTGCGCCGACCGCCCGCTCGGCGAGAGCCGCGAAGGTCCTCGTCCCGAGCTTCCGCCCCGCGGCGGGATTGGCCCAGAGAACGCAGCTTCCGTCGCGCGCAAAGACGATCGCCGGCTCGGCCGAAAGAAGTCGCGCCCCCAACTCGGGCACGGCGGCGAACGCCAAAGCGGTGTCCCGCCAGCCAATAATCAACGGCCATCCCCCCGCGACGCCGCTTGGTTAATGAGACGTTACGGCAGCGATGAAAAGGGGGCCAGGAGCCCCGCCGTTCGCTCCCCGTTATTCGCGGGCTTAGTTAACTGGTCCAGGATTCAGCGAATTTTCTTTGCTGCATTGCAATATTTTGTTGCAATGCACAATGCCGTGCTCTATATGATTCTCATCTTGCTTGACGCGATGATGGAGAGCCCCATGGCGAGCACTGAAAACAAGGCCCGCGCTGCCAAAGCGGCCGCGGCCGATGCGACGAAGACGATTGCGGCGGAGAGGGCGACGGCGAAGGATCCGATGGCTGCCTTTACTTTTCCGAACTTCGAGTTTCCCGAGATGATGCGTTCCTTCACCGAGCAGGGCGTGAGCCAGACCCGCGAAGCCTACGCTCGCATGAAGAGCGCGGCAGAGGAGGCGACCGACATGCTGGAGGACAGCCTTGAGACCGCGCGCGAGAGCGTACGCGAGGTCCAATTCAAGGCCCTCGACATGGCGAAGTCGAACGCTGACGCCGCCTTCGACCTGATGCGGAAGCTCCTCGGCACGACTTCGGTCGCTGACGCGGTCGAGCTTCAGACGGCGTTCGCGCGCGAGCGCTTCGAGGCACTGGTCGACTATTCGAAGGACGTCCAGGCAACGGTGACGAAGGCCGGCTCGGAGGCCGCCAAGCCTGCCCAGGCGATGTTCGAAAAGGCCATGAGCGCCGCCAAGGCCGCCTGACGAACCCTTCCGCGACGAACGAAAAGCCCGGGCTCGGCCCGGGCTTTTTCATTGTCCCTGTGCGCCTTCCCTGCGCTTGCGTTTCCGGAGGGGTCACTTAGAAAGCCGGCAAAGTCGGGCGACCCAATACCCCGTCGGGATAAGCAATGTACACGGCGACAACGAAGAAGATCAGCGTCACCGTCGAGCCCCGCTATCTGGCCGACCGCTCCGACCCGGACGAGAGTCGCTTCTTCTGGTCCTATACGGTCGAGATCGCGAACGGCAGCGCAGCTGCGGTGCAGATCATCGCGCGGCACTGGATCATCACCGACCAGCATGGCAAGCGCGAGGATGTGCGCGGCATCGGCGTCGTCGGCGAGCAGCCGGTGATCGAACCGGGCGCCTCCTTCACTTACACAAGCGGGTGCCCATTGCAGACGCCGTCCGGCACGATGGTCGGCACCTATCAGGCGGTCGGAGCCGGCGGCGAGATCTTCTCCGTCGACATTCCCGCCTTCTCGCTCGACATCCCCGGCAGGAAGCGCGTGTTGAACTGACAGGCGCGAACCGCCAGCGTTTTTGTCGCGCGGCGACAGAAGCGCGGACGACGACCGACCAACCCCCAATTTGCCGAGGCCCGCATCGGTGCAGCGGCCCAAGCTGCCAGCAGATCGCCCGCGGCCGGGCGGGAATAATATCGGGGGCCGCGGTGTCTAACCTTAGGGAAGCGGAGGAACGCTTTCGCCTGCAGACCAAGGAGGAATTCCGTGAAGACACTCGCTCTTTCGGCAGTTGCCATTTTCATGACGACCGCGGCGAGCTTTGCCACGCCTGCGCCGGTAACGACGGTGAGCACAGGGATCGGCGACGTGCTCGCCGGAGAGAACGGCATGACGCTCTACACGTTCAAGAAGGACGAGCCGGGCGTGACCAACTGCTATGACAAATGCGCGGTGAACTGGCCGCCGCTGCTCGCCAAGGAGGGCGACACCGCCGACGCGCCGTATTCGCTCGTCGAGCGCACGGACGGCACCAAGCAATGGGCCAAGGACGGCATGCCCCTTTATTTCTGGATCAAGGACGAGAAGAAGGGCGACACGTCCGGCGACAAGGTTGGAGATGTCTGGGACGTCGCCCGCCCGTAGCGATATCGTTCCGGCAAGGACGATCGAGGTTGCCCTTGCCGGAATCTTGCCGATGAGCCCGTTCGAAGAGCAGGTGTTGGCAGCCTTGCCAAGGCTGCGCCGGTATGCGCGGAGCCTCAGCCGCGACGCGTCCGAGGCCGAGGACCTCGTCCACGATTGCCTGGAGAACGCGTTCGCCAATCGCCTGCGCTGGCGTGGCACGAATCTCGACGCCTGGCTGATGACGATCCTGACCAACCTTGGCCGGAACAAGTGGCGGAGCCGGCGGCGCCGTCCGGAGATCGTGCCGCTTGAGGCGGCGGCGGAGGTGCCTTCCGGTCAGCCGGATCCCGACCCCTTGGCGAAGGATCGCCTGTCGAGAGCGATCGAGCACCTGGATCATGACCAGCGAGCGGTCCTGATGCTGGTCGTGGTGGACGGATACCGTTACGCGGAGGTGGCCGGAATGCTGGGGGTCCCGATCGGGACCGTCATGTCGCGCCTGTCGCGAGCGCGCAAAGCGCTCGGCGAGATGCTCGAGGGGGACAACGTCGTCGAATTCCGGAGGAGTTCATGACCGGTCGGGATCGCGATCCGTTTTCGGAGGACGACCTCCACGCCTATGTCGACCGCCAGCTCGAAAGCGATCGGGCAAGCGCAGTCGAAGCGTGGCTTGAGACGCATCCGGATGCCGCCAAACAGGTCGCGGAATGGCAGGCCCAGAATGCTGGGATCAAGGCGCTGTTCGGAGCAGAGCCGCCCGCCCCGCGGCGCGCGGACGAGGAAGTCGTCAAACGCTTTGCACGGAACCGGCGGGTCTCCACCCGGTCGATTGCCGCCGGCATCGCGCTTTTCGTGGTCGGCGGGCTGACCGGTGCGGCTCTGACGAACTTGGATTTCTCAAAGCCGCCTGCCTATGCGGAGACGCTGCCCGAAGCATCGATGGCGAACTACCTGATCTATTCCGGCGAGGTTCGCCATCCCGTCGAGGTCGCCGCCAACGAGGAGCAACATCTCGTCACCTGGCTCGGAAAGCGAATCGGGCGAACGCTGTCTGCACCCGATCTGAGCTCCCAAGGCTATCAACTGGTGGGCGGCCGCCTCATTCCCTACGCGGGAAAGCCTTGCGCCATGCTGATGTACGAGAACGGCAGCGGCCAGCGCATGACGGTGATGATAGGGACGAACGCGTCGGAGCGGGGCACGAATTTCCGCTTTGCGGAGGCCGATGGCGTGAGCACCTTCTACTGGATCGATAACGGCTTCGGCTTTGCGCTGTCGGCCCCGATCGGGCGTGAGGCGCTTTTCTCCCTGGCCGAGCTCATCTATCGCCAGGAGTAGCGACGCTGAATGCAGCGCGCTACGAGCGCTCCGCGGCTATCTCCGCCGGGTCGAAGCTATAGTGCGCGCCGCAGAACTCGCAGCGCACCTCCACCGCGCCCGACGAAGCCGCCGCCTCGTCGATCTCGGTCTGCTCCATCTCCCTCAGGACCTCGCCGATGCGCTCGCGCGAGCAGGAGCAATTCTCCTCGATCGAGATCGGCTCGAAGACGCGCACGCCGCGCTCGTGGAAGAGGCGGTAGAGGAGCCGCTCGGCCGCGATCGACGGGTCGGTCAGCTCGTGATCCTCGACCGTATCGATCAGCGCCTGCGCCTCCACCCACGCGTCATCGTCCTCCTCCGGCTCCTCGTCGGCCACGAAGGCGCCTTCCGGCGCGTCGCCGGCCGGAAGATCGCGATGGCGGATGCGCTCGCCCGCCTCGGGCAAGAACTGGCCGATGATGCCGCCCGCTCGCCAAGTGCGCCGCGCGGCACCGTCGGCATCGCGGTCGTACATCTCCGCGACGGCAAGGCGGATGCGGGTCGGAATCTGCTCCGATTGGCGGAAATAGGTGTGCGCCGCCGCCTCGAGCGTCTCGTCCTCGAGCGGCACGTAGCCCTGATAGCGCTGCTGCATCTCGCCCTGCTCGACGGTCATGGCGAGCGTGCCCGTGCCAAGAAGCACGCTCGTATCCCATTCGCCTTCGGTGGTCGCCGCTTCGACCGCTTCCGCGTCGAAGGTGGCGGTCGCGCGGATCTGGCCGGGCGTCCTGACGTCGACCACGACGAGCGACACAGGGCCGTCCGTCTGCGTCTGCAAAATGAAGCGGCCGACATCCTTCAGCGACGTCGCGAGCAGCGAGGCAAGCACAGCCGCCTCGCCGACCAGCCGCTTCACGGGTGTCGGAAAGTCGTGGCGGCGGAGGATGGCGTCGATCGAGGCGCCGAGCGTCACCACGCGACCGCGCACGTCGAGCCCCTCCACCTGGAAAGGCAGGGCCCGATCGTCGCCGCCTAACGGCTCAACCGTGAAAAAAGCGGTCTCGCTCACCCTCACGCTCCCGTTCCAAGACACCAGGCAAGGATGCCCTTCTGGGCATGCAGGCGGTTCTCCGCCTCGTCGAACACGACGGATTGGGGTCCGTCGATCACGTCCGCCGTCACCTCCTCGCCGCGATGGGCGGGGAGGCAGTGCATGAATATGGTGTCGGGCTTGGCTTTCTCCAAAAGCCGCGCATTGACTTGGTAGCGCTTCAGGAGATTGTGCCGGCGCTCCGCCTCCTTTTCCCCCATCGAGACCCAGGTGTCCGTCATGACGCAATCGGCGTCGGCGACCGCCTCCTCCGGGTCCGTCACGAAGCGGACCCCGGGCCGGTTCTCGGCGATCCATTCGGCGAGCGCCGGCGGCGGCTCAAGCTCGGGAGGCGCGGCGACGTCGAGCTTGAACTTGAAGCGCCCGGAGGCATGAACGAGCGAGGCGAGCACGTTGTTCACGTCGCCCGACCAGGCGATCTTCTTGCCCGCGATCGGGCCGCGATGCTCCTCGAAGGTCATCAGATCGGCCATGATCTGGCAGGGGTGCGAGCGCTGCGTCAGCCCGTTGATGACGGGCACGGTCGCATGCGAGGCGAGCTCGAGCAGCGCATCGTGGTCGAGGATGCGGATCATGATCGCGTCAACGTAGCGGGAGAGCACGCGCGCCGTGTCGGCGAGCGTCTCGCCGCGGCCGAGCTGCATCTCCTTGCCGGAAAGGACGACGGTCTCGCCGCCGAGCTGACGCATCGCCACGTCAAAGGAGACGCGCGTGCGCGTCGACGGCTTGTCGAAGATCATCGCAAGCACGCGGCCTTCGAGCGGGTGCTCGCTCGGATCCCGCCCGTCGGCCTTCCGCCGGCGGCTGTCGTCGAGAATGCCTCTCAGCGTGCCGGCGGGAAGGTCCGAGATATCCAGAAAGTGCCGTGGGGCGCCCATCGCGCGCGCATCCTCACTCGGCGGCGGCGCGGCGCGTCAGCGCGGAGAGCGCGGCGTCGAGACGCTCCACGGCCTCATCCACATCCGCTTCGCTGATGATGAGCGGCGGCAGAAGCCTGACCACATTGTCGCCCGCCGGGACAAGGAGCAGGCCCTCGGCGCGCGCGGCGGCTGCCACGTCTCCATTCGGCAGGCGGCACTTGACGCCGAGCATCAGGCCTTCGCCGCGGATTCCCTCGACGGCATCCTGATGGGAGTCGACGACCGCGGCGAGCTTCTGTTTCAGCCTCAGGCCGGTCGCGCGGACATGCTCGAGGAAGCCCTCGCCGAGAACGATATCGAGCACGGCAGCGGCGACGGCCATCGCAAGCGGGTTGCCGCCGAAGGTCGTGCCGTGCGTGCCTGCCGTCATGCCGGCGGCCGCCTCGCGCGTCGCAAGGCACACGCCGACAGGGAAGCCGGCGCCGAGCCCCTTGGCGAGCGCCGCGATATCGGGCGTCGATCCCCGACCATTCGTGCGCAAGGAAGCGGCCGGTCCGGCCCATGCCGGTCTGGATCTCGTCGAAGACCAGGAGCAGGCCGCGCTCGTCGCAAAGCTGACGCAGGTAGCGCAGGTCTTCGAGCGGCACGGGGCGGATGCCGCCCTCGCCCTGGATCGGCTCGATCAGGATCGCGGCGGTCTCCGGCGTGATCGCCGCTTCGAGCGCCTTGCGGTCGCCGAGCGGCACCTGGTCGAAGCCCTCGACCTTCGGCCCGAAGCCCTCCAGGTACTTCTTCTGGCCGCCGGCGGCGATCGTGGCGAGCGTGCGGCCGTGGAAGGCGCCTTCGAAGGTGATGATGCGGAAGCGCTCCGGCGCGCCGTTCACATAGTGGTAGCGCCGCGCCGTCTTGATGGCGGCTTCCATCGCCTCGGCGCCGGAATTGCCAAAGAAGACGCAGTCGGCAAACGTCGCGGCGACAAGCCGCTCGCCAAGCGCGCGCTGGCCCGGAATCTCGAAAATGTTGGAGACGTGCCAGACCTTCTCGGCCTGTGCCTTCAGCGCGGCGACAACGTGCGGGTGCGCGTGGCCCAATATGCTGACCGCGATGCCGCCCATGAAGTCGAGATAGCGCGAGCCGTCGGTGGCGACGAGCCAGGGGCCCTCGCCCCGCTCAAAAGCGAGGTCGATCCGCTGATAGGTCGAAAACAGCGGCGAGTCCGATTGCGGTGTTGTCGCCATCGCCAAACAGCCAGGCTTTCTGAAAATCAAAGGCCGCCCGAGGGCGGCCGCCGGATTCCGCTTACCATGGCGCGGGCGAGGCGCGCAAACGCGAAGGCGGGGGCGCGCGGGAATTGCGCGGGCGTCAGGCCTGCCGCTCGGCTAGCCATACGGTGTGCCCGCCACACTTCGGGTCCTCGACGCGATGGACGATGACATCGAACCCATTTGCATCCAGAAGCGCGCGATATTCCGCGGCGTCGAGGCTCGCGTGATAGAGTTTGCGGCCGTAGAGGTCCCCGATCGCTTCGCCCGCCGCCGGGCCGGAGGTGAAGAGGAGCATGCAGCCGGGCGCGGCATGCGCGCGGAAGCGCGGGAACATTGCGCGCTGCTCCTCGGCCCTGAGGTGGAAGAAGCTGTCCCAGGCGATGATCGCCCCGAAGCGCCGGTCGAGGGAAAGCGCGCGCATGTCGGCGACGCGCCACTCCGCGTCCGGGAAGCGTGAGCGGCAGAGCGCGATCATGGCCGGCGCGGCATCGACGCCGGTGACGGCGTAGCCCTTCTCGACAAAGAAGCGCGCGATCGGCTCGCCGGCACCGCAGCCGAGGTCGAGCACCTCGGCGTCGGGCGGCAGGCGGTCCGCAACGATGCGGAGATAGGCTTCCTCGCCGACATTCCTGCCGCGTTCGCCGTCGAAGCGCGCCGCGAACTCCTCGTAAAGACGCCAGGGATCGCGCGAATCCGCAGGGTGTGACATTCGCGACTCACCTTTTCTAATTCCACAGATATTGCCATTGGATAAGCGCGGCCGACGCTTGTGGCCGATTCCGGCCGACTATAACTTCTCGCCGACACGCACGAGATGTTGTGCGGCGGGCCAGTTCCCAAACTAGGTTTTGCGTTTGACGCGGGCGCCATGCGTTCCGTGAACGCGACCGTATTCGGAAAAGGCGGCCCCCGAGGAGAAGATGAATGTCTTGGACCGACGAACGCGTCGAACTGTTGAAGAAGCTCTGGCAAGACGGCTTGTCGGCGAGCCAGATCGCCGCCGAGCTCGGCGGCGTCACACGCAACGCCGTGATCGGCAAAGTGCACCGGCTCGGCCTTTCCGGACGCGGCCAGCCAACCTCTTCCATCAAGCGCCAGCGGCGCACGCATCCGACCGGCATCCGGCGCTCGCGACCGGTCTCGATGGGCAATCTCGCGCTCAAGAGCAACCTCGACTACCTGCCGGACGCGGACATCATGCCGCGCCGCAACGTCGTTGTGCCGATCCCGCGCAAGCTCTCGATCTTCCAGCTCAACGAGCACACCTGCAAATGGCCGATCGGCGATCCTGGCCAGGAAGATTTCCACTTTTGCGGGCATGATTCACTGGAAACTGGTCCATACTGCGAGTATCACGCTGGTGTGGCCTATCAGGCCCCGGAGCCCCGCCGCCGCGCGAGGAGAGCCGGCTGAAGTCTGCGCGAGCCACCTTCCTCCCGAAGAAAGGGCGTACCAAAATGGCGGGGCTTGCCCCGCCCTTTCTCACTCAGGCGCGCTCGAACTGCTCGTTGAAGGCATAGCCGGCGCCGCGGACGGTGCGGATCGGGTCGCGAGAGCGGCCGCGGTTCAGCGCCCTGCGCAAGCGGCCGATATGCACGTCGACGGTGCGCTCGTCGACATAGACGTCGTGACCCCAGACGCCATCCAGAAGCTGCTCCCGCGAGAAGACGCGGCCGGGCGTCTTCATCAGGAACTCAAGCAGGCGGAACTCGGTCGGCCCGAGATGCACCTCGCGTCCGCCGCGGCGTACGCGGAAGGTCTCGCGGTCGAGCTCAAGGTCGCCGGCGCGGAGCACGGAGGAGATCGCCTCCGGCCGCGCGCGGCGCAGTAGCGCCTTCACACGCGCCATCAGCTCCGGCACGGAGAACGGCTTAACGACATAGTCGTCTGCGCCGGTCGCGAGCCCGCGAATGCGCTCATCCTCCTCGCCGCGCGCAGTCAGCATCAGGATCGGCAGCTGCGCGGTGTCGTCGCGCGTGCGAAGCCGGCGGCAGAGCTCGATGCCGGACAGACCCGGCAGCATCCAGTCGAGGATCAGAAGGTCGGGCATGCGTTCGCGCAGCCTGACTTCGGCGTCGTCGCCGCGCGAAGCTACCTCCACCTCGTAGCCCTCCGCCTCGAGATTATAGCGGAGGAGCAGCGTCAGCGGCTCTTCGTCCTCGACAATCAGGATGAGCGGCTTTGCCATGGTGTGCTGTCCCGGCCCTTCACTCGTCGATGCGCGTGCTCGACTGGCGGGGGCCTTCCCACTGCTCGCCGGTGATCAGGTAGTAGACGGTCTCGGCGATGTTGGTGGCGTGATCGCCGATCCGCTCGATATTCTTGGCGCAGAAGAGGAGATGCGTGCACATCGTGATGTTGCGCGGATCTTCCATCATGTAGGTCAGGAGCTCGCGGAAGAGCGAGGTGTAGACGGCGTCGATCTCCTCGTCGTGCGCGCAGACCTCCTCGGCCTTGCCTACGTCGCGCGCCGCGTAGGCATCGAGCACCTTCTTTACCTGCCTCAACGCCAGCTCGGACAGGTGCTCCACGCCGACGCGCAGCTTGTTGGAGAACGTCTCCTTCTGGATGACGACGGCGCGCTTGGCGATGTTCTTGCCGAGGTCGCCGACGCGCTCCAGATCATTGGCGATACGGATCGCGGCGATCGTCTCACGCAAGTCCTGCGCCATCGGCTGGCGGCGCGCGATCAAGACGATCGCATCCTCCTCGATCTGGCGGTGTAGCGCGTCCACCTTCTTGTCGGCTTCGATCACCTCGTGCGCGAGGGTGCTATCAGAACGCAGAAGTGCTGCGATCGAGCGTTCGACAATCTGCTCGGCGCGGCCACCCATCTCTCCGATGGAGCGGGAAAGTGCCTGCAGCTCATCCTCAAACGAGGTGACTGTGTGCTGTGTCATTTCCTTGCGTTCCTCAGCAGCGGCTAGCCGAAGCGGCCGGTGATGTAGTCTTGCGTGCGGTTGTCGCGCGGAGAGGTGAAGATTTTCGAGGTCTCGTCGAACTCGACCATCTCGCCGAGGTACATGAAGGCGGTGTAATCGGAGACGCGCGCCGCCTGCTGCATGTTGTGGGTGACGATGCAGATCGTGTATTCGTGCTTCAGCTCGTCGATCAGCTCCTCGATCTTCGACGTCGAGATCGGGTCGAGCGCCGAGCAGGGCTCGTCGAACAGGATAACTTCCGGCCGGACCGCGACCGTGCGTGCGATGCATAGACGCTGTTGCTGGCCGCCCGACAGGCTCAGGCCGTTGGCGTTGAGCTTGTCCTTCACCTCTTCCCAAAGCGCCGCGCGCTCCAGGCAGTGCTTGACGCGGTCGTCAACCTCCGACTTCGAAATCCGCTCGTAGAGCCGGATGCCGAAGGCGATGTTCTCGTAGATGGTCATCGGGAACGGCGTCGGCTTCTGGAACACCATGCCGACCTTGGCGCGCAGCAGGTTGAGATCCTGCGAAGGCGCAAGGATGTCCGTGTCGTCCAGTCGGACATGGCCGGTGGCGCGCTGGCCGGGATAGAGATCGTACATCCGGTTGAGCACGCGCAGCAGCGTGGACTTGCCGCAGCCCGACGGGCCGATGAATGCCGTCACCTTGTTCAGATAGAGCGGCACGTTGATGCTCTTCAACGCGCGATTTTCACCGTAGTAGAAATCCAGGTCGCGGATCGAGATCTTTTCCGTGAGGCCTTCGGTGCCGGCCACCGCTCTGGTGACGCTCGGCGTCGGGACGCTGGTGCTTTCTACGGTCATGACGATTTTTCCTGTCGCGAGAGAACGCGCGCGATGATGCTCAGCGCAAGCACCGCCATGGTGATGAGGAGAGCGCCGGTCCAGGCAAGCCGCTGCCAGTCTTCATACGGGCTGAGCGCGAACTGGAAGATGACCACCGGCAGGCTCGACACCGGCGCGTTCATATTCGTGCTCCAGAACTGGTTGTTGAGCGCGGTGAACAGCAGCGGCGCCGTCTCACCGCTGATCCTCGCGACGGCGAGCAGCACGCCGGTGACCATACCGGCGCGGGCGGCGCGATAGGCGACCTTCTGGATCATCAGCGATCGGGGCAGCCCGATCGACGCTGCCGCCTCGCGCATCGTGTCGGGCAACAGGCTCAGCATGTCCTCGGTGGTGCGCACGACGACCGGCACCACGATCACCGCCAACGCCACAGAGCCGGCCCAGCCGGAAAAATGGCCCATCTGGGCGACCATGACCTCGTAGATGAATAGACCGATCACGATTGACGGGGCGCTCAGCAGGATGTCGTTGATGAAGCGCACCACCATGGTCAGTTTTTCGTAGCGGCCGTACTCGGCCATATAGGTGCCGGCGAGGATGCCGAGCGGGGTGCCGATCAGCACGGCGATGACCGTCATCACCAGGCTTCCGACGATCGGGTTGAGCAAACCGCCGGACGAACCCGGTGGCGGCGTCATCTCGGTGAAAACAGCCAAGTTGAGGCCGCTGAAACCCTTCCAAAGAAGCACTCCGAGGATGAGGACCAGCCAGGTCAGCCCGAATAAAGTGGCGGAAATCGAGAGCCCGATGGCGATATGATTGCGGCGGCGGCGGCGGTCATAAACGGCCATGGTCAGGCTCCGACACGCGCGTTAAGCCGCATCAGCATGAAGCGCGCCGCGGCAAGCACGATGAATGTGATGACGAACAGGATGAGGCCGAGCGCGACCAGCGAGGATGTATAGAGCTCGCCGTCCGCCTCGGTGAACTCGTTGGCGATGGTGGCAGAGATGGTCGTGCCTGGCGCCAGGATCGAGCCGGCGATCCGGTGCGCATTGCCGATGACGAAGGTCACCGCCATGGTCTCGCCGAGCGCACGGCCGAGGGCCAGCATGACGCCGCCGATCACGCCCACGCGCGCATAAGGCAGCACGACATATCGCACCACCTCCCAGGTGGTGGAGCCGATCCCGTAGGCGGCTTCCTTCAGCACCGGCGGCACCGCCTCGAACACGTCGCGCGTGATGGAGGTGATGAACGGAAGCACCATCACGGCAAGAATCAGACCGGCGGTCAGGATGCCGATGCCGTAAGGGGGGCCGGCGAACAGCGTGGACAGCCCCGGGATCGGGCCAAATACGTCGATCAGGAAGGGCTGCACCGTCGCTTGCAGGAACGGCGCGAAGACGAACAGGCCCCAGATGCCGTAGATGATCGAGGGAATGCCGGCTAACAGCTCGATGGCGATGCCGATCGGGCGGCGCAGCCATTTCGGGCACAGCTCGGTCAGAAACAGCGCGATGAAGAGGCCGATCGGCACGGCGATCAGCATCGCGATGGCCGAGGTAACGACGGTCCCGTAGATCGGCGCAATGGCGCCGAACTTCTCGGTCACCGGGTTCCAGGATTCTGTGTAGACGAAGGAGAATCCGAAGGTGCTCAACGCCGGCCACGAGCCGTGGATCAGGGAAACGATGATGCCGCTCAGGATGAGGAGAACAATGATTGCGGCGCTGCGCGTGATAATGCGGAACGCGGTGTCGCCATGTCGCAGACGCCGGAGAATCTTGGCGCGCTCGACTTGCGTGCTCTCCCGAATGGCTCCGCCCTGCAATGCCACATCAACCACAGGCCGCCCCCTGCTCGGTTGCATCTGGCCCTCCCCACTCAAACGCAATTAGGAGGCCACTGAAGCGGCAGCGAAGCCGCAAGACAAGCTGCTCGTTGAACAGCGGTGGGGACAAGGAGAGGGCGCCGCCGACGGCGCCCTCTCCTGTTGTCAACAGGTCTCTACATGGCCGCGAAGATAGGCTTGCCGTCAGAGTCCTTGATCTCGCTCATCCAGTAGGCCTCGATGTCCTGCACCACGTTGTCGGGCATCGGGACGTAGTCGAGCGCCGCGGCCATCTCGCCGCCGTTCTTGTAGCACCAGGCGAAAAACTTGAGCGCCTCGGACGACGCCGCCGGATCCACCGGCACCTTGTACATCAGGATCCAGGTTGCGGCGGTCATCGGCCAGGACGCGTCACCGGGCTGGTTGGCGAGGATGACGCCATAGCCGGGCTGGGACGACCAGTCGGCATTCGCCGCGGCAGCTGAGAAGGCGTCGGAGGTCGGAGCGACGACCTTGCCGGCCTTGTTCACCATGTCGGTGAACGTCAGCTTGTTCTGCAGGGCATACGCGTATTCGACGTAGCCGATCGAACCTGCGGTGTTGCCGACGTTGTTGGCGACACCCTCGTTGCCTTTGGCGCCGATGCCGACCGGCCATTCGACGGCCTTCTCGACACCGACCTTTTCCTTCCAGTCGGCGCTGACGTCGGCCAGATAGTAGGTGAAGTTGAACGTCGTGCCTGAACCGTCGGAGCGATGCACCACCGCGATCGCCTGGTCCGGCAGAGTGACGCCCGCGTTGAGCGCCGCGATTGCCGGGTCGTTCCACTTCGTGATCTTGCCGAGGAAGATGTCGGCAAGCGTGGTTCCGTCGATGACCAACTGGCCCGGGGCAACGCCTTCGAGGTTCACGACCGGCACGATGCCGCCCATGACCATCGGAAACTGTGCGAGACCGGTCTCGTCGAGCTCCGCACCCGTAAGCGGCGCGTCGGAAGCGCCGAAGGTGACGGTCTTTGCCTTGATCTGCTTGATGCCGCCGCCGGAGCCGATCGACTGGTAGTTCAGCCCGTTGCCGGTCTCAGTCTTGTACGCATCCGCCCATTTGGCGTAGATGGGGTACGGGAACGTCGCGCCGGCGCCCGAGATGTCGGCGGCCGCCGCAACGCCGATGCTTGCCGACACGGCAAGCCCGATCGCTAGTGCGAGGTTGGAAATTCTCACCTGGCCTCTCCCTGATTGGAGTTCATGAATCGTGAGTGATCCGAAGCGACCGCCCCGGCCGCTCAGGCACGCCGACCCTAGGCCCGCGCTGCTATGGTTCTATGACCTCTGCACGACAGTATGATGACTGCCTAACTCATTGCTGTCACGTATCTTTTTCTTCTTCGTCGGGAGGGCTGGCCAGCGGGATCAAAGCGGTGAAGCGAGCGCCCTCGCCGGGGCGGCTCTCGATCTCCAGCCGACCCCTGTGACGCGTGAGGATATGCTTGACGATGGCAAGGCCGAGCCCCGTCCCTTTCATCTCGCGGCTCGCGCCGACATCGACTCGGTAGAACCGCTCCGTCAGCCGCGGGATGTGCTCGGCGGGTATCCCGGGGCCATAATCCTTGACGCTGATGACGGCGAGCTGATGCGGGCCCGGCGGCAGCGTTAGCGCAGCGTCGACGCGCGCGCCCGACGCCCCGTAGCGGATTGCGTTCTCGATCAGGTTCTGCACGAGCTGCACGAGCTCGTCGCGGTCGCCGATCACGTCGATCGGTTCCTGCGGCGCCTCAACGGAAAGCTTTACCGAATGCTCGCCGGCGAGCGGCTGCATCGCATCGCCGACGTAGCGGAGCACACCGGCGAGATCGACGCGCTCGGTCGGACGGCTGTGGGCGCGCATCTCGGCCCGCGACAGCGAAAGCAGGTCGTCGATCAGCCGCCGCATGCGGCGCGCCTGATCGAGCATGACGTGCAGGAACTTCTCCGAAGCGACCGGATCGTTGCGGGCGGAGCCGAGCAGCGTCTCGATGAAGCCGGTCAGCGAGGCGAGCGGCGTCCTGAGCTCGTGGCTGGCATTGGCGACGAAGTCGGAGCGCATGCGCGCGACCGCCAACCGATCGGAGACGTCGTCGAAGGTCACGAGAAGGAAATTGACCGCGCCGCCCGGCGAGGCGAGCGGGCCGATCGTCACCTCGTAGGTGATCGAGGTCTCGCCCGTCTCGCGGAACTCTATCGTCGTCGATTGTCCGGCGCCGGCGATCTCCAGCGCCTCGGGGAACTCCGGCCGCCGGAAGGTCAGGATGAAGGGATCGCCCGGGCGCGTCTGCGGGAAGAGCCCGGCGGCGTGCCGGTTCGCGTAGCGAACGGTGCCTGTGGCGTCGAGCAGGAAGGCGGCCTTGGGAAAGGCCTCGACCGTTGCCTTCATGGCAGTATCCGGCCAGACGAGGGAGCGGCCGGCACCATCGCTGCCGGCCACGGCGGGCGGCAGCGCGGCGCGGGCCAACCGCCGCGACGATCAGGAGCACGGCGATGGCAGCGGCCGCATAAGCAAGCGGAAGGCCGAAGAAAACCCCCGCGGCGACGGCAATTACGCCGACGATCAGGACGTGGCCCGAGGCGCGGATGCGCTCGGCCGGCGTCTCCGGGGCGGGCCGCTCGTCCGCAGCGGATTCGTATGGCGAGTCGGGCATGAGCGCTTTAGCCTGTCCCCTCGGATCGCTCGTGGGCGCAACCTGCGGCAGCGGGCGCGGCAGGATGAACGGGTATGCAGCGCAGTCTAGACCAATTCCACACGTTCGACCTCGACGATCCGGTGCTGCCGGGCTGGATCGCCGACAACGCCCTCACCTCCGGCGGCTATCCCTATTCCAAGAAGCTCAGCCGCAAGAGCTACGAAAAGCAGTTAGCGGCATTGCAGGTCGAGCTTGTGAAGCTGCTCAGTTGGCAGGCCGAGACGGGCCTAGGCAGCGTGCTTGCCTTCGAGGGACGCGACGCCGCCGGCAAGGGCGGGTCGATCAAAACCGTGCGCGAGCATCTCAATCCGCGCCAGGCGCGCATCGTGGCGCTCGCCAAGCCCTCCGACCGCGAGGCGACCCAGTGGTATTTCCAGCGCTATGCCGCTGAGCTCCCGGCAGCGTCCGAAATGGTGCTTTTCGACCGCTCTTGGTACAACCGCGGCGTGGTCGAGCCGGTGATGGGATTCTGCACGCCGCGGCAGAACAAGCGCTTCCTGTTGGAAGCCCCCGACTTCGAGCGCATGTTCACCAGCGGCGGCATCCGGCTCTTCAAGTTCTGGCTGGAGATCGGGCGCGAGATGCAATTGAAGCGCTTCCACAAGCGCCGGCACGATCCGCTGAAGCAATGGAAGATATCGCCGGTCGACCTCGCCGCGATGAATCGCTGGCACGAGTTCTCGGAGGCGCGCGACCGGATGATCGCGGCGACGCACTCCAAGCACGCGCCGTGGATCGTTGTGAAGTCCAACGACAAACGTCGCGCGCACCTGGCGCTCATCCGCTTCACGCTTCTCAGCATCGACTATCCTGGGCGCGACACGAAGGCGATCGGAAAGGCCGACAGGAAGATCCTTGGAGTCGGCGTGAAGGCGCTCAACGGCGCAGTTTAGATCGGTTGCACCCGCCGCGCAGACACTTTCCCGCTCGTCAAGCCCGGACTTGATCCGGGCATCCATTCCGGAACGCTTTTCGAAGGCTCGGCCGCTACGGAATGGATTGCCGGGTCAAGCCCGGCAATGACGACACTAAGGTTGGCGCGAGGACCTTTGGGCTCCTTCAGTCCCCCGACAGACGTCCGCGCGCGTCGAGATAAGCGATCACCTGATCGGCGAGCGCCTCCGGCTCGGTCGCTTCGGTACGCAGATGGATTTCCGGCGCGGCCGGCGGCTCGTAGGGCGAGTCGACACCGGTGAAATTCTTGATCTCGCCTGCTCTGGCGCGCGCATAGAGACCCTTCGGGTCGCGCGCTTCGGCAAGTGTGAGCGGCGTGTCGACGAAGATCTCGACGAACTCCCCTTCCCCCATCAGTCCGCGCGCCATGTCGCGCTCGGAGCGGAAGGGGGAGATGAAGGAGACGAGCACGATCAGCCCGGCATCGGCTATCAGCTTCGCGGTCTCCGCGACGCGGCGGATATTCTCCACGCGGTCGGCGTCGGTAAAGCCGAGATCGCGGTTCAGCCCGTGCCGGACGTTGTCGCCGTCGAGAATCGTTGTGTGGCGCCCGCGCGCATAAAGCTGCTTCTCGACGAGATTGGCGACGGTCGATTTGCCGGAGCCGGAGAGCCCGGTGAACCAGAGCACCGACGGCCTCTGATGCTTCAGCCGTGCACGCGCCGTGCGGTCGATGTCGAGCGCCTGCCAATGGATGTTCGACGCGCGGCGGAGCGCGAAGCGGATCATGCCGGCGGCGACCGTCTGGTTGGTGAAGCGGTCGATCAGGATGATGCCGCCCGAGTCGCGGTTCTCCGAATAGGGGTCGAAGGCGATCGGCTCGGAGGTCGACAGATTGACCATGCCGATCTCGTTCAGCTCCAGCACCTTGGCAGCGTTGTGCTCAAGCGAGTCGACATCGAAGCGGTATTTGAGATCGGTCACCTGCGCGGGAACCGTGCGCGTCATCGACTTCAGGAGATATTGGCGGCCGGGTAGCATGTGCTCGTGGTCGAACCAGACGAGGTCCGCCGCGAACTGGTCGGAAAGCGGCGGCCGCGCGTCCTTGTGTGCGAACACGTCGCCGCGGCTTGCGTCGATCTCGTCGGCGAGCGTCAGCATCACAGACTGGCCGGCGACAACGCTCTCCAATTCCTCCGCGCCGAGGAGGAGCCTGGTCACGCGGCTTGAGCGACCCGAGGCGGCGACCACGATCTCGTCACCGACGGAGACGCGGCCGGAGATCACAGGGCCGGCGAAGCCGCGAAAACTCTGGTTCGGCCGGCAGACCCATTGGATCGGCATGCGGAACGCGCCGCCTTCGGCACGGCGCGACGGCACGACGCGCTCAAGGTGCTCTAGCAGGGCCGGACCCGCATAATAGGGCGTGCGTGCGCTCACGCTCGTGACATTGTCGCCGTCGCGCGCGGAGATCGGGATCGCGGTGACAGCGTCGATGCGGAGCTTCCTGGCGAAGGCCTCGAACGATGAGGCGATCTCGCGGAAGCGACCTTCGTCGAAGCCGACGAGGTCCATCTTGTTCACCGCGAGAACCACGTCTTGGATGCCGACCAGTGAGACGATCGCGGCGTGCCGCCGAGTTTGCGTTGTCAGGCCCTTGGCTGCGTCGACGAGCAGGATGGCGAGGTCGGCGGTCGAGGCGCCGGTCGCCATGTTTCGCGTGTACTGAACGTGGCCGGGCGTATCGGCGACGATGAAGCGGCGGTGCGGCGTGGCGAAGAAGCGGTAGGCGACGTCGATGGTGATGCCCTGCTCGCGCTCCGCCTCGAGCCCGTCGACGAGAAGCGCGAAGTCGATCGCCCCGCCTGCCGTGCCGTGCTTCACCGAGTCCGCTTGAAGATCGGCGAGCTGGTCCTCCATCAACAAATGCGAGTCATAGAGCAGCCGTCCGATCAACGTCGACTTGCCGTCATCGACGCTGCCGCAGGTGAGCAGCCTCAGCGTGTCGGCGGTCTCCGCCGCGCTGACGGCTTCGAGCGCGAAAGCCTCCCGGTTCATCAGAAATAGCCCTCGCGCTTCTTCTTCTCCATCGAAGCGGAGGATTCCTTGTCGATCAGACGGCCGCCGCGCTCGGAGGTGCGCGCAGCGAGCATCTCCGCGACGATCGCCTCAAGCGAGGCGGCATTCGATTCAATGGCACCCGTCAGCGGGTAGCAGCCGAGCGTGCGGAAGCGGACGAGCCGCATCTCCGGCTCCTCGCCGGGACCGAGCGGCAGGCGCTCGTCGTCGACCATGATCAACTGTCCGTCCCTGAAGACGACGGGCCGCTCCGCGGCAAAATACAGCGGCACGATCGGAATCTGCTCGCGCAGCACATAGGCCCAGATGTCGAGCTCGGTCCAATTGGAGAGCGGGAAGACACGCATCGACTCGCCGGCGTTGACGCGCGTGTTGTAGAGGCGCCAGAGCTCGGGCCGCTGGTTCTTCGGGTCCCAGGTGTGGCTCGCGGAGCGGAAGGAGAAGATGCGCTCCTTGGCGCGGCTCTTCTCCTCGTCGCGACGCGCACCGCCGAAGGCGGCGTCGAAGCGATGCATCATGAGCGCCTGCTTCAACGCCTCCGTCTTCATCACGCGCGTGTAGTTCGGGCCGTGGTCGAAGGGGTTCACCCCGGTGCGCACGCCCTCTTCGTTGGTGTGTACGATGAGCCGCATGCCGGCCTCGGCGGCGGTCATGTCGCGGAAGGCGATCATATCGCGGAACTTCCACGTCGTGTCGATGTGCATCAGGGGAAAGGGCGGCGGCGCGGGGTGGAAGGCCTTCCGCGCAAGATGCAGCATGACCGACGAATCCTTGCCGATCGAATAAAGCATCACCGGGTTCAGGCACTCGGCGGCAACCTCGCGGATGACGTGGATGCTCTCCGCTTCGAGCCGTTCAAGATGGGACAGGCGATCGGACATGCGCACAAGGCCGCCAAGCGGGCCGACTGGATTGCGACGAAACGGGGGGACACGCCCCACGCCGGCGTCAGCGGGGAAGGTCGACTTCGGCGACGGCGCCCGCTCTCACAACCCTATAGCGCGCCTCAAGCGCCGCCCGGTAGATGTCATCGATGCGGCGTGACGAGGCTGACAGAGAAAATTTTTGCGCCACCTTATCGCGCCGCAGCATGGCCTCAACGGTCATGGCCTGCGGCTCCTCCAGCGCGGTGCGCATCGCGGCGGCCAAGGCCTCCACAGAGCCCGGCTGAACGAGGCGCTCCCCCTCCCCATTGAAGATCTCAGGGATACCACCGACGCGCGTCGCGATCAGCGGCCTGCCGGCAGCAGCGGCTTCGAGCACAACATAGGGGAGCGATTCCGCCCGCGAAGGGACGACGACCGTGCGTGCGCGGCAGAAGGCTTCACGCGCCGGCATCGGCGGCAGGAAGACGACGCGGTTCTTCTTCACCTCCGCATTTGCCTGCTCGCGATAGCGGCGCTGGCTCTCATCGGTCGCTGGGCCGACGATAACTGCGCGCGGGGCGCGCCCCTCTTTCTCAAGCAACGCCAGCGCCTCGATGAAGATGTCGACGCCCTTCAGCTCGCGGAGCTCGCCGATGAAGAGGAAGTCCGGCCCGTTGCGCTCGCACTTAATCGGCTCGAAATCCTCCGGCCGAAGGCCGTTGCGCACCACATGCGCCGGACAGTGTGGCTCGCCGACCTTCTCGCGATAGATCTTGGCCTCGTAGTCGGAGACGTGGATCAGCCCGTCGGTCAGCCGCTCGAGCGCCCGTTCGACGCGGAAATAGATAATGCCGGAGAGTGATCCCGGATCGTAATGGAGGCTGCCGCCATGCGGTGCGTAGAATGCCGCAACGGCACGGCCGTCGCGGCGCTCGAAGGCGGCGGCGAGACGTCCGTAGACGCCGCCCTTGGCGCCATGAGAATGCACGATGTCGGGGCTCATGGCGCCGAGCGCGCGCGTCACGCCGAAGGTGGCGAGTATGTCGGCTGGCCCGATCGCACGCGTCATGCCGATGCGCCTGACGCCGAGCGCGAGACTCGGCCCCAGTTCAGCGATGCGCTCCTCTTCGAGCGGCCCTGCCGAGGTCGCGTCGCAAACCAGCCCTACGGCGTGGCCGGCCTGGCTCTGCGCCCAGACAAGATCCGTTATGTGCCGGAAGACGCCCCCGACGGGACTCCGCACCACATGGACAATTCGAAGCTCTTTCCGCAAAGCCGCCGTGCCTTTCAAACGACTTTCTTAGGATCGACAGCACTAAGGGGGCGTAAACGACGCGCGGCGGCCTTGGCCTTTGGCCCGCTCAAGGAATAGTCTTCGCCCAAACAGACGAGGGGAAAGCCGCATGCCTGAGCCGGGGGGACAAGCGCCGGCGGATGGCCGGCTCGCTGTCGTCACCGGCGGAACCAGCGGAATCGGCGCCGGCGTGTCGCGGACACTTGCCGCCGCCGGCTGGCGGGTCATCGCCGGCACCATCAGCGACAAGGAGATCGCCGCCTTCGCGCCGGATCCGATGATCGAGCCGCGCAAGGTCGATGTCGGCGACGACGGCTCGATCGCGGCCTTCCTCGCAGGCTGCCCGCGGATCGATGCCCTGGTGAACTGCGCCGGCATGCTGGTCCGCGAGGGCGGCGAATGGGAGATCGATAACTTCCGAAAAGTGCTCGACGTCAATCTTGTCGGAACGATGCGGATGTGCGTCGCCGCCAAGTCAAAGCTCGCCGAGGCAAAGGGCGCGATCGTCAACACCGCCTCGATGTATTCCTTCTTCGGCGCTCCGCACGCGCCGGCCTACGCCGCCTCGAAAGGCGGCGTCGTGCAGCTCACGAAGTCGATGGCCATCGCCTGGGCGCCGGACGGCATCCGCGTCAATGCTGTCGCGCCGGGCTGGATCGACACGCCGCTCGCAGCGCCGGCGGTTGCCGACAAACCGCGCTCCGCGGGGATCGTCGCGCGGACGCCGCTGGCACGCTGGGGAAAGCCGGACGACGTCGCAAGCGTCGTACACTTTCTCCTTTCCGACCAAGCGCGCTTTGTCACCGGCACCATCCTTCCGGTCGACGGCGGATATCTGATCACGTGAAGGGACGAGGACGCCGATGAACATCCACGAGAAGATGCCGAACCGCGCCGGGCTCAAGGAGAGCCAGGACGAGCGGCGCATTCCCTATCGCCACCCGCAGCCTGAATATTCTCCGCCGGAGCTCGTCGTCCCCGATGCCTTGCCGAGCGACGAGCGCATGTGGGTGCCGCAGGCGGAGAACGTCTGGTTCCGGCCGCTCTGCCTCTCAGCTTCGCGCGGCTACTGGCAGAACCTCCTCAAGGTGACGAAGTCCGGCGTGCTTTCGCGCCACCGCCATCCACAGCCGGTGCACGGCTTCGTCATCAAAGGCGAATGGCGATACCTGGAGCACGACTGGATCGCGACGGAAGGCGCCTATGTCTATGAGGCGCCGGGCGAGACGCACACGCTCATCGTCGAAGACCACGTGCCGGAAATGATCACCCTCTTCCAGGTCAACGGGACCATGATCTACGTCGATCCCGACGGACAGGTGCAGGGCTACGAGGACGTCTTCACCAAGATCGAGATGTGCAAGCGGCACTTTGATGCCGTCGGTCTCGGTGCCGCCTACGTCGAGCGCTTTATCCGCTGATTGTGCCAGGAAGGCGCGCTCCCGGAGCGGGAGTGGAGGAGTGGCCTGGCAAGAATTTTTCTGACGGTCAGTCAAATTCCCTATTTACGCGCGGGCCGTCTGGGGCAAAAGTATTACTTAGGGCGCGAAGCTCGCGACGGCCGAAAGAGCCGTTCGGATTTCAGAACCGGCCCTTTGACAACTTGGGAGGAAAAATCATGAAGCGATTTGCACCGCTCGCGGTTGCGGCCGCGGCGTTTTCGCTTGGCGTCACGGGGGCTTATGCCCAGTCCGGCGGCGTCGACAAAGCCGTCGGCGGCTATTCGTTCGAAGACGCCGCCAAGGAAGCCGACGGCACAAAGAACTTCCATTCGGCCGACGGGCATCTGACTTTCGCGATCGTCACGCACACCGCCGGCAACGGGTTCTTCGACCCGGTCTATGTCGGCGCGACAGTCGCCGGAAACATGATCGGCGCAAAGATTCTCCTGCTCGGTTCGGAGTCACCCGTCGACGACCCGGCACGCGAGATCGAGATCCTGAACCAGATCGTTCAGGACCCGACGATTGACGGCATCATCATGACGACGCCGCAGGTCGGCGCCTATGACGACATCGTCAAGACCGCCGAAGCGAACGGCATTCCCGTCGCGACGACCAATTCCTTCGATCCGAACATCTATCACCGCCTGTCGATCAGCCACACCGGCCAGGACGCTTCGGCGGCCGCCATCGCCGGCAATGCGCTTGTACAGTGCCTGATGGACAAGGGCGTTGAGGGCGGGTCGATCGTCCTGCCCAACTCGACCGCGATGGGCAACGTCGAGGTGAACAACCGTGTCTCGTCGGCCTACGCCGCTATCGTCGCCGCGCTCAAGGCCGCCGGAAAGCTTGACGCTTTCAAGGTCGACGCCGGTCCCGAAGGTGTGGGCGTCGATGCCGATCCGAACGATCCGGTCGCCGCCATCGTGTCACTGTTTGAGTCGCGCGGGGACGTGGTCGGTGCCTTCGCCGGCAACAACGTGTTCACTCCGGCGCTCGCCAAGGCGGTCGCGCAGACCGGGATGACCGGCAAGATCTGCGCCTACGGCTTCGATCTCGGCCCGGCACAGCAGGAAGCGATCGCTTCAGGCGACCTGACCGGCTCGCTCGGACAGCAGCCTTTCTTGCAGGGCTTCTGGCCGGTCATGCAGCTTTATCTGCAAATCGACCGCGGCATCGCGGCGGCCAATCTCGACACGCGCGCCCAGCTCGTGACGAAGGACACCGTTGGCAACGTCGGCAAGCGCTTCGAGAACTAGCTCGACCGTTCGCTGCTTCTCAGGTCGCGAGAGGGCTTTGCTCTCTCGCGACTCTGCGTTGATACTTGCGCACCTGGGGATTTGGGCGGCGCTATGAACCTGACTCCATCTGCTCTAGGCCGTCAGCCGGCGCAGCTTGCCGGTGGCTGGGAGGTCGGCCTTCTCGTCATGATGGCGCTCCTCTACGCCATCGGCGCCTTCATCAATCCGAATTTCTTTTTCTCGACCGACGCCTTCCAAGCTCTTTTGCGCGACACGTCGCGCTACGCCGTCATGGCCGTCGGAATGACGTTCGTCATCGCCAACAAGGATCTCGACCTATCGGTCGGCTCCACTTTTGGCCTGGTCGGCGTCGTCTTTGCCTACGCATTCGATCCGCATCACTACGACCTAGGTGTCGTTCCGGCGATCCTCTGCTGCCTGCTGCTCGGCATCTTTGTCGGGTTGGTCAACGGCATCCTTGTGACCGTTCTTCGCGTACCGGCGTTCATCGCCACGTTGACCATGCTTTTCATCGGTCGGGGATTCATCCTCGGCCTGACCGGCGGACAGTCGATCCTCTACCCGATCAAGGCGCGGGATTATCATTGGTTCTTCCAGCTCGGCGAGTTCAACGCCTGGGGCTTCAACAACCAGATCACGGTCGCATTGCTGGTCGTTGCCGGCGGCGCCCTCGTGCTTGCCAAGACCCGTTGGGGCTACGAGACGCTGGCGACCGGCGGCAACGAGCAAGCCGCCATCTACGCCGGCATATCCACCCGTTGGGTGCGGGTACGCTCCTATCTGCTCTCCTCACTATGCGCCACGCTCGCAGGCCTGATGGCGGTCGCGCAGGACAAAGGCGCTTCCCCGCAGGGTGGTCTTGGCGCCGAACTGATCGTGATCGCCGCCGTCATCATCGGCGGCGCGTCGATCCTCGGGGGCCGCGGTCGCGTCCTCGGCAGCTTCCTCGGCGCCCTGCTGACCGTCCTCATCAACAAGGTGCTCAGAGAAGGCGTTCCAATCACCCGCACGCTGATGATCAACGGCGAGCCGACAGAGGTGCAGGCGCATTTCTCGCTGCCGGCCGGAGCGGTGCCGGCATTCATCGGAATCTTGCTGCTGGTCGCCGTGCTGATCGAGCCCCTTGTCATTCGTCGGCGCGTAGCGGCACGCGTCTGGGCGTGGCTCCGGCGGCAACCGCCACCGCGTTTGCTGGAGACCGGCGGCATTGCCATCGAAGGCGCTCAGACGAAGGGCACGATGGCGGCGGACATTGCCGTTTCTGCCCGCGGATTCGGCAAGTTTCTCGCCAGGCGCGATGCGCTCGCGATCATACTCACCGTCATCCTCTGGCTGATCGGCCTTTATCTCAGGCCGGACTACTGGGCGTTCCTGCCGAACACGTTCGCAATCCTCCTGAATTACACCGAGCTCGCACTCATCGCGGTCGGCCTGACCTTCGTCATCGCCGCCGGCGACATCGATCTTTCCGTCGGTGCGGTGCTGGCGCTTGCGGGCAGTGCCGCGGCCTACTCGATGAAGGTCGCCGGGCTCGGCCCGTTGGAGGCGGCTGCCATCGGCCTCGCGGTCGGGCTCGCCGCCGGAGTCGTCAACGGTTTGATGACGGTCGCCTTCCGTCTGCCGGCATTCATCGCGACGCTCGGGATGTTCTACATCGCGCGCGGGCTTGCCTCCTGGCTCGTCGCAGGTCAGCAACTCACCGGCTTCACGGAGCGCTACAACCTGATCGGCCGCAAGGTGGCCGACATCCTTTCCTATCTGAACATCGCGCGACCGACCGGCATCCTCGGCGCGCTCGCCGACGTGGTCAGCGTCCAGACCTTGTGGATGATCCTGGTTGCGGTCGTGGCGGGGGTCGCGCTCGGCTTCATGCCCTTCGGTCAGCGTGTCTACGCTACCGGCGGCAACATTCGCGCCGCCGCCTACGCCGGCATCAACACCAAGCGGGTCCGCTTTGTCGCCCTCGTCTTCTGCGCGCTCTGCGCGACGATGGCCGGACTCATCAACGTCGCTTATTTCCGCAGCTTCAATCCTGTCGCCGGCCAGTTCCGGGAGCTCGATGGCATCGCCGCCGTCATCATCGGTGGAGGCTCGATTTTTGGCGGCTATGGAACGGTCATCGGGGCGCTCGCCGGCGCGGCGGTGATAACGCTGGTGCGCGCGCTTCTGCAGCTCAACGTCGAAGGGTTCACGATGCCGCAGCACTGGATCAACGTGTTCGTCGGCGGAATTCTGGTCGCCGCGGTGCTGATTGACATCTGGGTACGGCAGGCCAACATCCTCGGCGCCTTGCGTGCCCGCCTCACGCGACGTGCATCAACCGTGGAACCCGCCCATGCCTGAAGCTGCGAGCCCAGGCCCCGTCGTCGAGATGCAGCACATAAACAAAGCGTTCGGCGCCGTGCAGGCGCTCGCGGACGTCGATCTCAAGCTCTATCCCGGAGAAGTGCTCGGGCTCGTCGGCGACAATTCCGCCGGCAAGTCGACGCTGATGAAGATCCTGACCGGCGCCTATCATCGTGATTCCGGTGACATCCTGGTGGGCGGCGAAGCCGTACATTTCAAGAGCCCGCACGAGAGTCGCGACCGCGGGATCGAAATGATCTACCAGGACTTTGCGCTCTGCGGGAACATGGACGTCGGCCAGAACATCTTCCTGGGCCGCTGGCCGCGCAAATGGCTCTTCGTCAACCGCAGGAAGATGTACGCCGAGGCCGACGAGGTGCTTCAGCGCCTCAAGGTCAACGTCAACTCCGTCTACCAGAAGGTCGAGAGCCTGTCGGGCGGGCGCCAGCAGTCGGTGGCGATCGCGCGCGCGATCTCGTTCGATCCGCGCGTCGTCATCCTCGACGAGCCGACCGCCAACCTCTCCGTCATGGCGACGGAGCGGCTGCTTGAGACGATGCTGGAACTGAAGAAGCACGGCGTCGCCCAGATCATCATCTCGCATCGGCTGCAGGACATCTTCGCCGTGGGCGACCGCGTCATGGTCCTGAAGCGGGGCGAAAACGTCGGCGACCGCTACATCAAGAGGACGACCGAGCAGGAGGTGCTCGAGATCATCGTCTCCGGCACGCGCGAGAACCGGCTTTCCGCCGACGAGGCGTTGAAGCGTGCGGCATAATTGCCGGTCGTGATCGCGGGGTTCTCCGACCGTCCGTGGAATCCGCTGTTTGCGCGGGATTCCCCATGATAAATCTGCGGTAATCTGGAGCAAGCAAGACAACCATAAGCGTCAAACGGATTGCATTTCGGCTGTTCTGGAAGCTATGGGTGGCTACCGTTCAAACGGGAGGGAAGACATGAGGAAAGTCCTAGTATCAATGTTGGCTGCGGGCAGCTTTGCCCTCTACGCAGCCGTCGCCTCGGCGCAGGTCGTGGTCGGCGTCTCCTGGAACAACTTCCAGGAAGAGCGCTGGAAGACCGACGAGGCCGCCATCAAGGCAGCGCTCGACGCCGGCGGCGCCAAGTACATCTCGACCGACGCGCAGTCGTCGGCCTCCAAGCAGCTGACCGACATCGAAAACCTGATCGCGCAGGGCGCTAACGTGCTGATCGTGCTCGCCCAGGACACCGACGCCATCCAGCCGGCCGTCCAGAAGGCCGTCGACGAAGGCATCCCGGTGATCGGCTACGACCGCCTGATCGAGAACCCGAAGGCCTTCTACATCACCTTCGACAACAAGCAGGTCGGCGTGCTCGAGGCCCAGGCGGTCTTTGCCGCCCAGCCGAAGGGCAACTACGTCATCATCAAGGGCAACTCGGCCGACCCGAACGCCGACTTCCTGCGCTCCGGCATCGAGGAAGTCATCGGTGCGGCGGTGAAGAGCGGCGACATCAAGATCGTCGGTGAGACCTACACCGACAACTGGGATCCGGCGAACGCCCAGAAGGAGATGGAGCAGTTCCTGACGGTGAACAACAACAAGGTCGATGCCGTGGTTTCCGAGAATGACGGCATGGCCAGCGGTGTCGTCGCGGCGCTTGCCGCGCAGGGCATGGCCGGCCAGGTTCCGGTCTCCGGCCAGGACGGCGACCACGCCGCGCTGAACCGCGTCGCGCTCGGCACGCAGACCGTGTCTGTGTGGAAGGATGCGCGTGCGCTCGGCAAGGCGGCCGGTGAAGCTGCCCTCCAGCTCGCCTCCGGCAAGATGATGGACCAGGTCGACGGGCTCGGTCATGTTCAGCGGCGGCCCGAAGGGCGTCGAGATGCACTCGCTCTTCCTGAAGCCGGTTCCGATCACGAAGGACAACCTGGACACCGTGATCGACGCCGGATGGATTTCGAAGGACGAGGTCTGCAAAGGCGTGCCGGCCGGCTCAGCCAAGGTATGCGGCTGATCTGATCGCTGTTTGAACAGGGCTTGCGCCGCGGTATCCCGCGGCGCAAGCTTCCGTTTCGCCAACTGAATGTGACGGCTAGAAATGGCTGAAGCCATCAGCGCACCGGGCCGGGGGGCCGGTGATATCGCCCAGCGCAGAATGAACCCCCTGCGCGCCTTCATGCAGGCCACCGAGATCGACGCGCGCATGCTCGGCATGATCGTCGCGCTCGCCATCGTGTGGATCGGCTTCCATATCGCGTCCGGCGGTGTCTTCCTGACGTCCCGCAACCTCTGGAATCTGTCGGTTCAGACCGCCACCATCTCGATCATGGCGACGGGAATGGTACTCGTCATCGTGTCGCGCAACATCGATCTTTCGGTCGGATCGCTGAACGGCTTCCTGGCGATGATCATGGGTGCGCTGCAGACCGAGATCCTGCCGCAGTATCTTGGCTACGACTTCGCTTTCACCTGGATCATCGTACTCGCGGGCGGCCTGCTCATGGGCGCGCTGATCGGCGCGCTGCAGGGCTTCGTCATTGCCTACCTCGGCGTGCCGGCTTTCATCGTGACGCTCGGCGGGCTGCTCATCTGGCGCGGCGCGGCGTGGTGGGTGGCAAGCGGCAAGACTTTGGCGCCGCTCGATTCGACCTTCGCGCTGTTCGGCGGCGGCGGGCATGGGACGATCGGCGCGACGGCGAGCTGGATCTTCGGCATCGTCGCTTGCGCCGGCATCCTGTTCGGAATCTTTTCCGGCCGCAGTCAGCGCCAACGCTTCAACTTCCCGCTCCGTCCGGTCTGGGCGGAAACCCTGCTTGCGGTCATCGGCTGCGGCGCCGTCATTGCCGCGATTGCCGTCATCAACGACTATCCGATGCCGGTCGGACTCGCCCGCCAATACGCCACCGAGCACAACATCCCCTGGCCGGAGGGTGGCCTCTTCGTCCCGCTCGGCCTCGCGATCCCCGTGCTGATCGCGATCGGCGTCGCCATCGTCGTCACCTTCATCGCGAACCGCACCCGCTTCGGCCGCTACGTGTTCGCGCTCGGCGGCAACCCGGAAGCTGCCGAGCTCGGGGGTATCAACACGCGCTGGATCATCATGAAGATCTTCATCCTCATGGGGATTCTCTGCGGCGTCGCCGGCGCCGTCGCCTCGGCGCGCCTGAACGCCGCGACCAACTCGCTGGGCACGCTCGATGAGCTGTACACCATCGCCGCCGCGGTCATCGGCGGCGCCTCGTTCTCAGGCGGCATCGGAACCGTGCCCGGTGCCATGCTCGGTGCGCTGGTGATGCAGTCGCTGCAATCCGGCATGCAGCTCATGGGAATCGAGTCCCCATTGCAGAACATCGTCTCCGGGCTGGTGCTGGTGCTCGCCGTCGGCATCGACACGGCCTACCGGCGCCGGGCGGTCTGAGGGCGGAGGAGCCAGATATGGCCGGGACCGGCACGCCACTCGTCGAGATGCGCAACATCTACGTCTCGTTCGGCGGCGTGCACGCCGTCGAGAACGCGACCATCGATCTCTATCCGGGCGAAGTGGTCGGGCTTGTCGGCGGCAACGGCGCCGGAAAGTCGACGCTGATGAAGGTGCTCTCCGGCGCCTATCGCGCCGATTCCGGGCAAATCCTCATCGACGGCAAGCCGGTGACGATCAACAACCCGCGCGACGCCAAGGCGCTCGGCATCGAGACGATCTACCAGACGCTGGCGCTCGCCGATAACGTCGACGCGCCGGCCAACGTCTTCCTCGGCCGCGAGATCCTGACGCGCTTCAACACGCTCGACGACGTCGCCATGGAGGCGGCGACGCGCAAGGTGATGGGCCGGCTCAATCCCGTCTTCAAAGGCTTCAAGACGCCGGTGAAGGCGCTCTCCGGCGGCCAGCGCCAGTCGGTCGCCATCGCGCGCGCGATCCACTTCAACGCGCGCATCCTCATCATGGACGAGCCGACGGCGGCGCTCGGCCCTGCGGAGACCGCGCAGGTGCGCGATCTCGTCAAGCATCTGAAGAAGGAAGGCATCGGCATCTTCCTGATCAGCCACGAGATCCACGACGTCTTCGACCTCGCCGACCGCATCACGGTGATGAAGACCGCGCGCATGGTCGGCACGGTGAACAAGGACGACGTGACGACCGACGAGGTGCTCGCGATGATCATCGGCGGCACGCTGCCGGCGCATGCGAAAGTCACGCACGCTTACGGCGAGGCGTACGCATGACCGACGGCCGCAGGCGCGACAGCCCGGCGACGGCATGCGCTCGCCGCCCTCCTCTGCGGCGGCGCTTTGATTGCGCCTGCGGCTCTCGCCGCCGACTCTGCGCCGCCCTGGGCGGAGAAAGTGGTGCGCGAGCACATCGACCTCAAAGATCTTGAGGGAACGCTCAGCAAGGATCAGCTGGAGAAGCTGGTCGAGGCCGGCAAGACGCTTTTCACCGGACGCTTCACGACCGAGGACGGCGCCGGGCGGCCGATGGCGACGCAGGCGATCATCCCGACGTTGCGCAAGCGCCCGGTCGATATCGCCTTCCGCCGCACCGCCGGCACGGACGCCAACGCGTGCTCTTCGTGCCACTCCGACCCGGGCCCCGGCGGCGCCGGGCCGTTCACCGCCAACGTCTTCGTCTCCGAGGGCTTCGAGAGCGTCGATTTCGACAGCCTCGATCCGCAGTTCTCCAACGAGCGCAACACCAATTCGATGTTCGGCGACGGGCTCGTCGAATTACTGGCGCGCGAGATGACAGCCGATCTCAGGGCCGAGCGCCTCGATGCGCTGAAGCAGGCGCGCGCGACAGGCCAACCGGTCACCGCGGCGCTGATCACCAAGGGCGTCGACTTCGGCCATGTCACCGTCGCCCCCGACGGCAGCGTCGACAATTCCGGCATCGAGGGAGTCGACGCCGACCTGACCATCAGGCCCTTCAGCCAGAAGGGCGTCTTCGTCTCGCTCCGCCAGTTCACGATCAACGCCATGAACGCGCATCACGGCATGGAGGCGAGCGAGCGCTTCGGGGCGCGCTGGACCGGCACCGACGATTTCGACCAGGACGGCCACAAGGACGAGCTTTCGCCGGGCGACATCTCCGCGCTCGTGGCTTTCCAGGCGGCGCTACCGGCGCCGAAGGAAGTCATGCCGGACGATCCTGCCTGGCGGGACGCGGCAGCGGCCGGCGCCAAGGCCTTCACCGATCTCGGCTGCGCCGCGTGCCATCGCCCGACGCTGCCGCTGAAGAGCCTCGCCTTCGCCGATCCCTCGCCCTACGACCTTTCCGGCACGCTCAGGCCGGCGGAAGTGGCCGGACCCGCCGTCTACGACCTCGGCCTCCTCGATTGGGCGAAGTCACTGCAGCGGAACGACAAGGGCGAGTACCTGGTGCCGCTTTACGGCGACCTGAAGCGGCACAAGATCGCCGACAACGAGGTCACCGCGTTCGGCAACGAGATCCTCGCGCAGCGGTTCGTCGAGCGCGACATCTTCATCACCGCCGAGCTTTGGGGCGTCGCCTCGACGGCTCCCTACGGCCACCGCGGCGACATGACCACGCTCGACGAGGCGATCCGCGCCCATGGCGGCGAAGCGCGCGCCTCGCGTGATGCCTATGTCGCGGCGAGCGACGCCGACCGGTCGTCGATCATCGCCTATCTGAAGACCTTGGAGACCGAGCCGTGATGCGGATCGCCGCACGCGCCTCGCTTGCGACGCTCGCGGTCTTCGCCGCCGGGGCGGCCTTTTCCGCCGAGCGAGTGACGGGCGACGTGCCCGACTATGTCGACGAGGCCGCGGACGCGGGCATCAATCACGTCTATGCCGGGCCCTGGGAGTTCTTCGTCGGCGGCGGCGTCGCGGCCTTCGACTGCAACGGCGACCGCAAGCCTGACCTCTTCATGGCCGGCGGCAGCAATCCCGCCGAGCTTTTCGAGAACGAGAGCGAGACCGGAGGTGCGCTCCGCTTCAAGCCCGTCGTGCTTTCGGGCATCGACCCCGGCGACCTGAAGCGCGTCATCGGTGCCTACCCGCTCGACATCGACAATGACGGCCACATGGACCTCTTCGTCCTCCGGCTCGGCGCCAACCTGCTGCTCAAGGGCGACGGCGACTGCCAGTTCACGAAGGCCAACGACGCCTGGGCCTTCGACGGCGGCCGGGAATGGACGACCGCCTTCTCCGCGACCTTCGAAACGGGCGCGAAGTTCCCGACGCTTGCGATCGGCAACTACGTCGACCGGCAGGCGCCGGGCTCGCCTTGGGGAACCTGCGGCAAGAACTATCTGATCCGCGCCTCCGCCGGCGACACGCCGTCCTACGGCGCGCCCTTCACGCTGACGCCCGGCTATTGCACGCTGTCCATGCTTTTCACCGACTGGAACCAGTCGGGCACGCCGTCGCTCCGCGTCACCAACGACCGGCAGTACTATCGCGGTGGCGAAGAGCAGATGTGGCGCGTCGATCCGGGCCGCACGCCGCAGCTCTTCACCTCCGCCGACGGCTGGCAGCATCTTTCGATCTGGGGCATGGGAATCGCCGAGGCGGACCTCTCCGGCAACGGCTATCCGGAATACGCGCTGACCTCGATGGGCGACACCAAGCTGCAGGAGCTCGACCCGGAGGAGGACGAAGGCGACGACGGCCTGAAGCCGGTCTACAAAGACATCGCCTTCGACGTCGGCGCGACCGCGCAGCGCCCCTATCAGGGCACCGACTACCGCCCTTCGACCGGCTGGCACAGCGAGTTCGCCGACGTGAACAATGACGGCCAGCTCGACCTCTTCATCTCCAAGGGCAACGTCGAGTCGATGCCGGAATTCGCCGCCTACGATCCCGACAATCTTCTGCTCGGCGGTTGGGACGGGAATTTCACCGAGGTCGGCGGACAGGCCGGCATCGCCTCGGAGAAGCGCGGGCGCGGCGCCGCGGTCGTCGACCTCAACCTCGACGGCATGCTCGACATCGTGGTGGTCAACAGGAACTCGCCGGCGAGCCTCTTCCGCAATCTCGGCGCCCGCACGGCCTGGGGCCACGAGCCGCTCGGCAACTGGCTTGAGGTCGAGCTCGCCCAGCCCGACACCAACCGAAACGCCGTCGGCGCGCGCATCTCCGTCAAGCTCGGCAACCAGACCATGACGCGCGTCATCTCCGTGGGCGGCGGGCACGCCTCGGGGCAGGCCGGCTTCGTGCATTTCGGACTCGGCACCGCCGAGCGCGCCGAGATCCGCATCAAGTGGCCGGACGGCGAGTGGAGCCACACGTACAAGGCGTTCGCCGACAATTTCGTGCGGATCGAGCGCGGCAAGCCGGCAGCGAGCTACTGGCTGCCGCCCCCGCCAGCCGAGACAACGCAGTAGCGCGTGCCGCAGCCCGCTGCCGGCATCCGCCTGATCGATGCGAAGCTTCCGGATTTCGGCGTGCCGGACACGATTCCGGAGCTTGCCGAAGAGCCTCTACGCAGCGCGCTTCGCGTCCTTCGCAGAACGCGTCCGGTCAGCGGGACTTTCGGCGGCGGCGGTCTATGCCGACCGGGAGCACTTCGCCAATCTCGCTTTTCTGACCGGCTTCGATCCGCGCTTCGAGGAAGCGCTGCTGATCTTCGTGCCTGGCCGCGATCCGATGCTCCTCGCCGGGCCGGAGAACCAGGGCACTGCGCGCTCGGCGGCGATCGACCTCGACGTCAGGCTCTATCCGCCCTTCGGCCTGCTCGGACAGGATCGGAGCCGCACGCCTGCGCTTGCCGAGCTCCTTGCCGACGCGGGCATTGGAGCCGGCGCGACCGTCGGAACGATCGGCTGGAAGTATTTCTCGCCGGCCGAAGCGCCGGACCCCGACACCTGGCTCGAAATCCCCTCCTTTATCGCCGATACGCTGCGCGCCGCCGTTGGGCCATCCGGCCGCGTCGCAAACGCCACGGCGCTCCTGATGGACGCTTCCACCGGGCTCCGCGCCACGAACGAGATCGAACAGCTCGCCGCCTTCGAGTTCGCCGCAAGCCACGCATCGGAGGCGGTCAAGCGCGTCGTCTTCGGCGTCCGCCCCGGCATGCGCGAGTTCGAGGCGGCGACGCTCTTGAGGCAGGAAGGCTTCGCGCTTTCCTGCCACGCGATGCTCTCAGCCGGCCCACGTGCGTTCCAGGGCCTCGGCAGCCCTTCCGATCGCGTTATCGAGCGCGGCGATCCGTTCACCGTCGCGTTCGGCATCTTAGGCGCGCTCACCTGCCGCGCCGGATTCATGGTCGCCGACGCGTCAGAACTCCCCGAGGCCGATCCGCGACTATGCCGAGCGGCTCGCCGGGCCCTATTTCGCCTGCGCCGCCGAATGGTACGAGACGATCGGCATCGGCGTCGAAGGCGGCGCGATCGACGCGCTGGTGAAGCGGCATCTCGGCGACCCGTTCTTCAATGTCGCGCTCAATCCCGGGCATCTCATCCATCTCGACGAATGGATGAACACGCCGATCTATCCGGGCTCGCGCGAGCGGCTCAAATCCGGTCAGGCGATCCAGCTCGACATCATTCCGGCGACGGGCACGCCCTACTTCACCTCCAACATCGAGGACGGCATCGCGCTCCTCGACGAGCGCGGCCGCGCCGCATTCGGCGAGCGCTATCCGGACGCCTGGCGCCGGATCGATGCGCGCCGGGCTTTCATGGCCGAGACCCTGGGCATCCGGCTCAAGCCGGAGGTGCTGCCCTTCTCCAACCTTGCCGGCTATCTGCCGCCCTTCATCCTGTCGCCGACGCGCGCTTTTTCGCGCGCGTAATCGACCGCCGCGTTGCGGGGAAAATAACGATCGGGCGACCGGAGCTCAGTTAGCGCTCGCCGCCGCCTCCTTATCGGCGGTGACGCGCCAGATCGTGCCGCTTCCGTCCTCGCTGACGAGAAGCGATCCGTCCTTCGCCACCTGCACGTCGACCGGGCGTCCCCACACCGACTGGTCGTCCAGGACGAAGCCGGTCATGAAGTCCTGGTAGGCGCCGGTGGGCTTGCCGGACTCGTCGAACAGCAAACGCACCACCTTGTAGCCGGTGCGGTGATCGCGGTTCCACGAGCCGTGCATCGCGACGAAGGCATCGCCCTTGTATTCGGCCGGGAAGGCGTCGCCTTCGTAGAAGGTGATGCCGAGCGGGGCCGAGTGCGCCTGGAAGAGCACGTCGGGCACCGTCACCTTGTCGGCGAGGTCGGGGCGCTCGCCCTTGTGACGCGGGTCCTCGTTGCCGCCGATATAGTACCAGGGCCAGCCGTAGAACGCGCCTTCCTGAACGTGTGTGGCGTAGTCCGGCGGCAGGTTGTCGCCGAGCGCGTCGCGCTCGTTGACGACGCACCAGAGGTCGCCGGTCGCCGGCTGCACGGTCATGCCGGAGCAGTTCCTGAGGCCGGTCGCATAGATGCGCGCGTTCTTGCCGTCGGGATCGAAGGCGAGAACGTCGGCGCGATTGTTCTCCTCCGCCCATGTGGCGCCGAGCGGATGGTTCGCGACGAAGGGCGCGGGCGGCGGACCTCCATCGTCCCCTCGCCCACGTTCGAGCCGGAGCCGACCGACACGAACATCGTCTTGCCGTCCGGCGAGAAAGCGAGATCGCGCGTCCAGTGATGGCCCACGGGAAGCGACGGGATGATCGTCTCGGCCTTGCCCGAGGCGACCATGTCGCCGCTCTTGTAAGGATAGCGAACCACGCTGCCGGTGTTCGCCACGTAGACATATTGCGGATTGTCCTTCGGGTAGAAGGCGATGCCGTAGGGCTGGTCGAGCCCTGTCGCGAACACGTCCTTCTTGGCGACGCTGCCGTCTGCACCCATGCGGAAAACGTCGATCTCGCCCGCCCCGCTGTCGGCGACGAAGACGTCGCCGTTCGGCGCGACCTCGATCACCCGCGGCTGGCCCAATCCGCTCGCGAACTCGCTGACGCTGAAGCCTTCGAGCACATTCGGCTTACCGCCCTGCGGCAAGGCGGCGGGCGCGGGCGCGTTGCTCGCCGACTTCGTCGCGTAGGGTGCGGGAAGGTCCGACGGCCGGATCAGCCGCGTCACGCCGGGCTTGCTGTCCTCCCAGCTTCCGAAGGCGGCGGCGCCGGTCAGCATGTTGGCGCCGGCGCTCGCAGCATGCGCGGCCGGGCCGGAAAACGCGAAAGCGGCGATGAGGGCCGCAATCGATATCGAATGTCTCATGGCAAACTCCCAACGCCCCCGGCTCTTGCCTCTGAACTCGCCCTCGCGCGTGGAACGTGCTCGTCGACCCGGGCGTTCCTCGACGCCGTGGCGTCATTTCATCGCGGACGACGAAGCGGTGTGGTCACCAGAATTCGGGGGCCCCGACATCAATGTCGAGCCGCCTGCCGTCGAGGCTCAGATAGCGGCCGCCATGATAAAGAAGCGGCAGGCGGTCGTCGGTATCAAGACTGAGGATGTGGCCGATAAAGATCGTGTGATCGCCGCAATCGTGGCGCGCCGCGACCTCCGCCGCGATCCGCGCGCAGGTATCGGCGAGCACGACGGTTGGACCGGCACGCTCGAAGCGCACCGCGAGCTGCAGGCTCCGCCGTCCGGCGAAATGCTCGCTCAGCTCCACCTGATCCTCGGCCAGGATGCTCACACCGAAATGGCGCGCGGTCATCATCACTTGGTGCATGTGCGCGCGCTTTGCGACCGAGACGACGCAAAGCGGCGGCTCGAGCGAGCCCGACATGAAGGCGTTCGCCGTCATGCCGCGCGCCTCGCCCTCGTGCTCGGCGGTTACCACCGTCACACCGGTGGCGAAGCGGCTCATTGCGCGGCGGAAGAGCGCAGGATCGATCTCCGGGCGGATCGCTTCGTTCATGGGCGCGACCTTAACGCCGATTTCCCGGCGCTCTGCAAGGGATTGCGGCACACGCTTTACGGGAGCTTCAGATCAAGAAGTGCCACCTCGCCATAGAGGTGGTCGATCAGCGCGGGCGGGACGGAGGCCGAGCGATACCAGCGCGGCAGCCTGATCGTCTCGCTCTCCCATTGCCTCTCAGGCAGGAAGCGTTTGTCGATCGCGAGCACGGATTTGTCGGTAGCGAGGATCGTGTCGGCCAGCGCCTGCCCGAAATTGGCGAAGAAGGCCGGGTCGCTCGCGTACATCACCTCGTGATAGTCGATGTCGTCGCCCTTCCGTTTCACCTGCATTGCGACATAGCAGCTCCCCTGGCCTGCGCGCACATAGAGGTGACGCATGTTGTAGGGGCGGTGGTCGACGAGGAGCTTGCGATCGCCAGGCGAGAGACGGGGCGCGATCGCGTTGGGATCGTCAATGATCTCGAGGTCGGTGCCGCCGGCGCGGCGACGGAGCAGATAGCGCGAATCGTCGAGCACGCTGAAGCCGCTGTTTTCGCCGAAGGCGCGGCCAGTCGCCGCCGTCGCCGTCATGATGGTGTAGGTCATCCTTGGATCGGCAACGGACTCGAACTGGATGCGCTGGCCGATCCCCTGCCCGCGATGCGACTTCAGGAGATACCAGGCGCAGATGTTGCAGAAGCGCTCGATGCGCCCGGCGATGGGCCGGTCGACATAGACGAGGCCGAGAAAGCCGACCACGCTTCCGCCATCGACCGCAACGCAACCGCGATCCGCGTCCGTCGGGCGCCAAGGGTAGTCGAGGATGTTCCGCCAGCGCTCCTTGGTGATCTTCTGGCTCATGTGGCCGTAGAGGAGATCGACGATCTGATCGATGTCGTCGACGGCCGCAGGGCGAACCTCCACGCTCATGCCTGAGTCCCCGGCTTTGGGGAGGGCGGGCCAAACGCCTCTTGGATCGAGAGCCAGCGCGCGGCGGGATGCGCGCGCGTTGCGGCGAAGAAGCTTTCCAGAAACTGCCAAAGCTCTTCGTCGTGATCCCGATGATGCGTGAGGAGCCCAAGCGGCTCGTCCGGGTCGGTCGCACCGGTGCGGCGCGCGCGAAGCTCGCCTAGAACGCCGGAAAGCGCCTTTTCCGTCCCCGCAAAGCGACGCTCGCGCCAATTCATCGGATCGACGTGGGCGTTGGCGATGACGAGCCCTTCGCTCTTCATCGCTGCGCGCGGGCCATAGGCCGAGGCGCCGCGGAAGCCGCTCTCGGCGAGTCTCGCGAGTACCGGCGCGTCGATATGGTTCCACGGCGCCGCGAGGATATCTGCGAAGCGCGCACCGAAAAGCGCATGCATGCGCGCCGTGCCTGCTTCGAGCTCTTCCATCACTTCCGCGATCGAGCGCGCGCCGCCGCATTCGACCGCGGGCGCGCCCGGAGGCGCATGATTCTTGTGCGCGTAGCCGTGCTGCAGAGGGACCGCGCCGGAATGCGGCGCGAGCGCATCGGCGATATCGTCGGATGCCGACGCCGGAATGACGGCGACGCCGATCTCGATGCCGAACGAATCCGAAAGCGCGAGCAGCCGGACGAGTGCAGCGGTTTGCGCCGTAGCATCGTCATCGCGCCACCAAAGGGCAGCGACCCGCCCGGCCGCGGCCCAAAGGTCGAGCTCATCACGAAGGGCGTCGAAGTCTGGAGGCATGGCGCGCGATATCGGGAGGATTGAAGCCGGATTCGAGGCCATGTTACCCCGTTGGGGGGTTCTTGCACCCCTCCCCTGTGGTGGCCCGCGCGCCGCATCATTCAGGTTCAAAAAAATGACAATCCGCGATCTCGTCATCGTCGGGACCGGTCAGGCCGGATTTCAGATTGCCGTGAGCCTCAGGCAGGAGGGTTTCGACGGCAATATCGTGATGCTCGGCGAGGAGAAGGGCCTGCCCTATCAGCGGCCGCCCCTCTCCAAGACCTATCTGAAGGAAGGGAACCCCGAGCGTCTGCTCCTACGGAACGCGGATTTCTTCGAGAAGAACAGGATCACGATCGAGGACGGCGTCAGAGCCACTAGGCTCGACCGGCATTCCCGCCGCATCGAGATCCATGACGGGCGGAGCTTCGCCTACGATCACCTCGTGCTCGCTGTCGGCGCACGCAATCGGCGGCTTCCGATCGAGGGAAGCGACGCGGAGGGAATCCTGAGCCTTCGGACGGTCGCCGAGGCCGAGGACATCAGACGTGCGTTTTCCGTTGCGTCGCAGCTCGTCGTCGTCGGTGGAGGCTTCATCGGCTTGGAGATCGGCGCGACCGCAGCCGCCCTCGGCAAGCGCGTGACCGTGGTCGAGGCGACCGACCGGCTCATGTCGCGCGCGGTCTCGCCACCGATTTCCGACTTCTTTCTGAGTGCCCATCGTGCATTCAACGTCGACGCTCGCCTCGATGCCTACGCAAGCCGGATGATAAAAGACGGCGCCGGACGGGTCGCCGGCGTCGAGTTGAGCGACGGCGCGCGGATCGATGCGGAACTCGTCATCGTCTCGGCCGGCATCGTGCCGAATTGCGAGCTGGCGGCCGAAGCCGGGCTCTACGTTCACGACGGAATTCGCGTGAACGACAGACTTCAGACCGAGGACGCTTCGATCTCGGCGATCGGCGACTGCGCCTCGTTTCCCTTTGGGGAGGAAGGCCTCCATACGCGACTGGAGTCCGTCCAGAACGCGATCGACCAGGGGAAGTGCGTGGCGAAGCGCCTCTTGGGGCACCCTGAGCCCTATTGGCGAGTCCCTTGGTTCTGGAGCGACCAAGGTCCCTACAAGCTGCAGATGGCGGGACTGACCGCCGGCGCAGATCAGCACATCACGCACCGTTCGGACGATGGTGCGAAGCTTTCCGTCTTCTGCTTCCGGCAGGACGAGCTCATCGGAGTCGAGACCGTCAATGTGCCGGCCGATCACATGGCGGCGCGAAAAGTCCTCGCGACGAAAAGTCCGATCACGGTCGAGCGGTTCAAATCGGCCGGGGAAAGCCTAGCCGCGCTTCTGACGGGACTGGCTCCGAGCGGATAGCAGCGGAACACGGGCTACGCTCGACCTCGTCCAAAGCACTTCCATAGGAGCGTCGCGCAGGGCCTCGCGGCGACACTAAGTGCCGAGGCGTGGTGCGTTCGGTCGGACGCCTCGGCCGAGCGTTGGGACGCCTGTCCCCGATCCCGCGTGACCGATTCCTGCCATATTGCGATCTGTCGGGGCTTGTAACTTTCTGGAACGGACCGCTTTCTGAGCTGCCTCGATTTAACCAATCTCACACTCCAGATTGCGTAGCGAGAGGGAAGCGCGGATGACGCGGCATAACGCACGGCAGCTCTTGCTCGCCGACATCAAGATCATCATCGAAACAGTATCGGCTTCGGGCGGGATGCTGCTGCGGACCAGCTGCTACGCCGAAGCGTTGGCTCGCAAACATCCCGAGTTCTCGCTTGGTCGCATCATTGACGAGATGACGATAGCAGCCATTTCAGCGGGCCTAGCGGTAGAGATCAGTCGACCGCGCAAGTTCTCGCCAATAGCAACTCAGAACGAGGAGCCCGTTCGGACGAAGCAACCGCTCGTTTCCCTGCCACGGCTCCTGCCCAATATCCGGTCTCCGCGCGATATCTTTGCGGGTGGCGGCGTCGCGTTCAGTCGCAACCTTCTACTTCGCGGGTGGCGAGCCGCGACGTCCGCTCAGCGGGGACACCACCGACCGTCTTAGCCCATATTCAAAGACATCGGACATCAGCCGCGCCAGTGCGTTGAATTCTGGCTGAGAGCGGCCTCCATCTCGACGTGGAGCGCGACTTGAAGCGCATCGACGCGCTTCTTGCAGCGGGGGCCTCCCCCGCTGCTGGAACGCACCGGGCGTTGAAGCCCAGGCGGCTTGCTTCATGAACCTTGAAAGCCGACGAGCCTCGAAACCGGCTCTGCGATGGCCGGCGTCGTCGCCAAGATCTCCCTGCCGCGCGTCAATCCATCATCGGCGAGGAAATCGTTGACGTAGCCGCCGGCTTCCGCGACGAGAACGAACCCCGCAGCGGCGTCCCAGGAATTCAGGTGGCGCTCCCAGTAGCCGTCGAAGCGCCCGGCTGCTGTATAGGCAAGGCCCAGCGCACCCGATCCGAGACGGCAATATTCGCAGCCGGCGGTGAGCAACGCATCGACCGCACGTACATGCTCGACGACCGGCCTGCGATAGCTGAAGCCGACGCAGATGCGCGCCTTCTTCACGTCGGTCTCACCGCTCACTTTGATCGACGCGCCGTTGACGAACGCCCCTTTCCCGGTCTCCGCAAGGAAGAGCTCGTCAGCCAGGGGATGGTAGATCAAGCCGAGCACGGCGCGGCCCTCCACGACGAGCCCGATCGAGATGCACCAGAAAGGCACGCCGGTGACGAAGTTCTGCGTGCCGTCGATCGGATCGATGACCCAGATCGCGCGCGCTTCGAGCTTGTGCGCACCGCCCTCCTCGCCGAGAAAGCCATCGTCGGGGAACGCCGTCGAGAGCGCCTCGACGATGAGCGCTTCGGACTCGCGATCAGCTTCGCTGACGAGATCCTGCGCCCCCTTCCGATCGACCGAGAGGTGGTCGCGCCGGGAAAAATGCATGAGCGCCAGCTTGCCGGCCTCGCGAATTGTCGATTCCGCAACGCCTCGGCGCGGCGCAAGATCATGAGGCGACAAGGGGAAACCCGATTTCCGTTGGAAGGAACGTTTCACACTGGCCGGGCGGCGAGCAATCCGTCAATATGACAGTTATATGACATCCGCATGACGCAGCTAATTGGCTGTCAAGGCGGAGACAATCGGGAGGAAATCCATGCGTTTGAAATCCCTTCTCCTTCTCGCTGGTTCGGTAATCCTGGCTGGATTCGGGGCCGCGCCGGCCTCTGCGCAGGGTAACTTGACCGTCTACTGCTCCGTGCAGGAGGAATGGTGCCAGCTCATGGTCAACGAGTTCCAGAAAGCGACCGGCATCAACGTTGCGATGACGCGCAAGAGCTCGGGCGAGACCTACGCGCAGGTGAAAGCGGAAGCAGCGAACCCGCAAGGCGATATCTGGTGGGGTGGCACCGGCGACCCGCACCTACAGGCGGCGGACGAAGACCTGACGGTTGCCTACGAGTCGCCCATGCTGTCGCACCTGCGCGAATGGGCGGTGAACCAGCACAAGACCGCCAACGGCAAGACGGTCGGCATCTATCTTGGTGCGCTCGGCTTCGGCTACAATTCGGACCTGCTCAAGGAGCGCGGCCTCGAAGCGCCGAAATGCTGGGCCGATCTCGCCAAGCCCGAATACGAAGGCGAGGTGCAGGTCGCGAACCCCAACTCTTCGGGTACCGCCTACACCTTCCTTGCGACGCTCGTGCAGATCTTCGGCGAGGACAAGGCCTTCGAGCTGCTGAAGGCGATCGACAAGAACGTCAATCAGTACACCAAGTCGGGCGCGGCGCCGTCGCAAGCTGCTGCGCGCGGCGAGACGCTGATCGGCATCTCGTTCCAGCATGACCTGCTGACGCCGGTCGTCACCTCCGACGCGCCGCTCGTCACCGTTTCGCCCTGCGAGGGGACTGGCTTCGAGATCGGCTCGATGAGCATCATCAAGGGCGCTCCGAACATGGAGAACGCCAAGAAGTGGTACGACTGGGCGCTGACGCCGGAAGCGCAGATGCTCGGCGCGCAGGCGAACTCCTATCAGCTTCCGTCCAATCAGGATGCGCCGCTGCCGAAGGGCGCGCCCGACATCAAGACGATCAAGCTCATCGACTACGATTTCGAGAAATTCGGATCGAGCGAAGAGCGCACCCGTCTGCTGTCCAAATGGGATCAGGAAGTCGGAGCGCACTGATAGTCGTTTGAAGTCCGGGCCGGCGGCAGTACCCGCCGGTCCGCGCTTCCGCAAGGGATGGGGGAATAGATGCGCCGCCCGCTCGTCCTATGGCTTGCGGCCGGCCTCGTCGGCGTGCTGCTCCTGCCGTGGTACGCGGTGGAAGGCACCTTCTGGTCGTTCACCTGGGTCGCCTCCGACGATCCACGCGACGCGTCGGCCTTGTTTCAGGTGCTTTCGCACGGCCGCGTCTGGCTCCTCCCCATCGTGCTCGCCTTCCTGCCGCCGCTCCTCGGTACTGAACCGACGGCGCGATGATCCGACCGCGACTGCCGTCCTCATCGGTTCGGGTGTCTTCGGTCTCGCCTGGCTCTTGATCGAAGGCTTCGCGATCGGGCTGCACGGTTGGAATTTCGCGTCTCTTGGGTCGCTGCTCGGTCCGGTCGATGCACAGACGGGCATGGGCTACGGCGCGCTCGTTGCCGGCACCACCCTCCTCTATCTCTTTGCAGCCGGGCTTGCCGGCCGCGGAGCCATGCGTGGCGACATCTTCGTCGTCTTCTCGATCGCCTTCGTCGTCGCGACCATCGGGCTCTTCATCTTCTTCCCGGTCTCGAAGGTGCTCGGGTCGGCCGCCTTCGACCCAAACGGCGGCCTCTCGCTCACGGCGTTTGCCGAAAGAATGACGGTGCGCGATCTCTGGCAGCTCTCCTGCCTCGCCGGGGGACGAAGCTGCGGGGTCTTCTGGAACAGCCTTGCACTGGCAATAACAGTCGGCGTGGCGACGACCCTGCTCGGCTTCGCTTTCGCGCTTCTCGCCCACCGCACCAACTTCCGCGCCAAGCGGCTCTTGAACGCGCTTGCCATCCTGCCGGTCATTACACCGCCGTTCGTCATCGGGCTCGGCATCATCCTGATCTTTGGGCGGAGCGGCGTCGTGACGACGGCGCTCGCCGAGATTTTCGGCGTGCGTCCCGGTCGCTGGATCTACGGCTTCAACGGGCTCGTGCTCGCTCAGGTGCTCGCGTTCACGCCGATTGCCTATCTCGTCATGGCCGGAGTCGTGCAGGGGGTGAGCCCGTCGATGGAAGAAGCGGCGCAGACGCTCCGCGCCGACGCGTGGCGTACCTTCCGCACCGTGACCTGGCCGCTGATACGCCCCGGCGTCGCCAACGCCTTCTTGATCGGCTTCGTGGAAAGCCTCGCCGATTTCGGCAATCCGCTGGTGCTTGGGGGAAATTTCGACGTGCTTTCGACCGACATCTTCTTCGCTGTCGTTGGGGCGCAGCACGATCCCGGGCGCGCGGCGGCGCTCGCTATCGTGCTCCTTGCGATGACGCTCGCAGCCTTTGTCGTTCAGCAGCGCTGGCTTGGGCAACGCTCATACGCGACGCTGACCGGCAAGGGCGATTCCGGCATGCACGCGCGGTTGCCGGACGGCCTGCGACGGCTCGTCTACGCGACGACGATGCCGTGGATGGCATTCACCTTCCTTCTCTACGCCCTGATCCTTGTCGGCGGCTTCGTCGAGTCGCTCGGCCTCAACAACACCCCAACCCTGAAGCACTACGTCACCGCTTTCGGCGTCGAGCGCACGGAGTTCGGGCTGCTCTGGTCCGGGCGCGCCTGGCCCTCCTTCTTCGCCACGATGTTCCTTGCCGGCATCGCCGCGCCGCTCACGGCAGCAATGGGGCTGCTCACGGCCTATCTCGTCAACCGCCAGCGTTTCGCCGGTCGCGCCGCCTTCGAGTTCCTGACGATGCTGAGCTTCGCCATTCCGGGAACCGTGATCGGCGTGAGCTATATCCTCGCCTTCAACGTGCCGCCGATCCTTTTGACCGGAACCGGCGTTATCCTGATCGTCTGCTTCGTCTTCAGGAACATGCCGGTCTCGATCCGCGCAGGGCTTGCCGCGATGAGCCAGATCGACAAGAGCCTTGACGAGTGCTCGCTCACTTTGCGGCATGGCACCTTCGCGACGGTCAGGCGTGTGATCCTCCCGCTGCTCCGGCCGGCAATCGTCGCCGCGCTCGTCTACAGCTTCGTGCGCGCGGTGACGGCCGTCAGTGCCGTCATCTTCCTCGTCACAGCGAAATACAATCTCGCGACCGCCTACATCGTCGGACGGGTTGAGGTGTCGGATTTCGGCGTCGCGATCGCCTACAGCTCGGTCCTGATCGTCTCCATGATGGCGGTGATCGCGTTGATCCAGCTCGGTGTCGGACAGCGCCGGCTCGGGCGGCGCGGAATGCAGGATCACCAGGCCGCCGAGGGCATGGCATGACGATCTCCGCTCGCTCCGCGCCGGTCGAACTTCGCTCGGTGACAAAACGCTACGGCGCCGTTACCGCGGTCGACGCGGTCTCGTTCGCCATCGAGGCCGGGAACCTTGTCACGCTGCTCGGACCGTCGGGCTGCGGCAAGACCACGACTCTTAGGATGATCGCCGGCCTGGAAGTACCCGAGCGAGGGAACGATCCTGATCGGCGGCGAGGACGTGACGCGACTACCGCCGTCCGCCCGCGACGTCTCCATGGTGTTCCAATCCTATGCGCTCTTCCCGCACATGACGGTGATGGAGAATGTCGCCTATGGCCTTGCCGGCCTGCCGAAGATGGAACAGCGGGAGAAAGCGCAGGAAGGCCTTCGGCTGGTCGGACTCGAAGGCTACGAGAAACGGCTTCCTTCCGAGCTCTCTGGCGGCCAGCAACAGCGTGTTGCCTGTGCAAGAGCGCTTGTGCTCGAGCCGCGCGTTCTTCTCTTCGACGAGCCGCTCTCCAACCTTGATGCGAAGCTCCGCCGCCGCATGCGCGACGACATCCGCGAGCTGCAGCAGGGGCTTGGGCTCACCTCCGTTTACGTCACCCACGACCAGGAGGAGGCTCTCGCCGTCTCCGACAGGATCATCGTCATGAACCGCGGGGCAATTGCGCAGGAGGGCGCTCCCGTTGATCTCTACGAGCGGCCCGCCGATGCCTTCGTCGCCGACTTCATCGGCGGCGCCAACCTCGTCGACTGCGAAGTGATCGGCCGTGACGGCGAGAACACGCTTGTGCGCGTGGGGCCACTGACGCTTGCGGTGAAAAGCGGCCACGGCGAGGGCGCCGCGAAGCTGGTGATTCGCCCCTCCGCCGTTGAGCTCCATGCGGCCGCGACGCAGGAGTCGCTTCCCGCCGAGGTCCACAAAGCCACGTATCTTGGCTCCCACTGGGACTACTCGCTCGCCACGGAGATCGGCGATCTCTTCGTCACGCAGGAAGCGGTAACCAACCACCGGCCCGGCGAGCGCGTCCACCTCAGCTTCAAGACGAGAAGCCTTGCGATCGTCTAGGCGCTGTTTGACGTCTGGAATGGGTCAAAACCCAAGCTCGTCCAGAAACCTGAACCGGGGAGACACCTGTTCCGCGCAGTGGTCCAAATCAAATTTCCTGATATAAACGCCGCCGAACTTTCCGGGCGCCGATATGAAGCCAAACTTCCTCACAATCACTCCCGACGACGGTATCCACGTCCTGAGAGGGCTCGCGTCGCCCGTGCGGATGCGCATCCTGCAACTTCTGCATGAAGAGGGCAGCCTCAACGTCAACGAGATCAGCCACCGGCTCGGACTGCCTCAATCGACAGTTGCCACCAACATCCAGGCCCTGGAAGAGGCGGCCGTGATCGACACCAAGACGGTGAAGGCCAAGAAGGGCCATCAGAAGATCTGCGCGGTGAAGTACGACGAGATCATCCTGCGCTTCGAGTCCGCGAGCAAACAGCGCGACGACGATCTCGTCGAGGTCGCCATGCCGCTGGGCCTCTTTACGAGCTGCGAGGTCAGCGCGCCCTGCGGTCTTTGCTCAACCGAAGGCGTGATCGGCCTGCTCGATGTGCCGGACTTCTTCCTCGATCCGAACCGGGTACAGGCGGCGCTCATCTGGTTCGGCCGCGGCTATGTCGAGTACAAGTTTCCCAACAACGCGAAGCTGCTCAATTCGCATATCGAGGCGCTCGAGTTCTCGATGGAGCTCTCGTCCGAGGTGCCGGGAACCAATCTCAACTGGCCGTCCGACATTACGCTTTGGGTCAACGATTTGCCGATCGGCACGTGGACGTCGCCCGGCGACTACGGTGACAAGCGCGGTGTCTACACACCCCACTGGTGGAAGCTCGAGGGCTCGCAGTACGGCAAGCTGAAAACATGGCGCATCAACAATAAGGGCTCCTTCATCGACGGCGTCACGAATCTCCGGCGTGACCATCGAAGACATCGGGCTACCCGAACATCATTCGATCCGCATGAGAATCGGGATCGACTCCAAAGCGTCGCATCCCGGCGGCGTCAACATCTTCGGCAAGGGCTTCGGCAACTACGACCAGGACATCGTGATGCGGTTGCACCTTACCCGCAGCGAACGGATCATCGCGCCTGGAACCGCGCGACCGTCCAAGAAGCGGGGGCGAGCACCAGCTCAGGCCCGCGCTTCCCAGCCTGAATCGCCTTGAACTCAGTCGGTTTGATCCGCTCGGGACAGTCCCTCGTGTTAACCGCCGATAGATCCGCATCGTAAAGCTGGTGCGCCTTCAGCGTCTTCAGCTCGCCGAAACCGCCTGCCGAAACGCTCACCGTCATCTCCTCGGTCAGGTGGCGGTTGAGCATGAAGAGCGTCAGTGTCCCCTCCTCCTCCGAGTGGACGGCTGAGAGCTTCAGGTAGGGCACAGCTTCGATCTTGTCGTAGTTTTCCTCCGTCCGCGTCGGGTCGTAGTAGGTCGTGGCATAGGTGGGCGAGTCGACTCGCGTGCGCAGCACGCGGCCGCGGCCGAGATTGCTGAAGTCCGAGAACGGCCAGAAGATCGTCTGCCGCCAGGCCGGCCCGCCCGTCTGCGTCATGATCGGCGCGATCGCGTTGACCATCTGCGCGAGGCAGCCGACTTTCACCCGATCGGCGTGGTTGAGGAGCGAAATGCATGCCGCGCCGAAGACCAGCGCGTCCTGCATGTTGTACATTTCTTCGAGGATCGGCGGCGCCTCGGGCCAGTCGGGCAGCGTCCGATCGTCGCCCCGCCGCGTCCGATACCAAACGTTCCACTCGTCGAAGCTCAGCATGATGCGCTTCGTGGAGCGCCGCTTTGCCGCCACGGAATCGGCAATCGCAACGACTTCCTCGATGAAGCTGTCCATCAGGTCGGCGCTCGCCAGGAAGGAGGGCGTGTCGTCGGCGTAGTTGTTGAGATAGGTGTGGAGCGAGATGAACTCGACATGCTCGAAAGTATGTTCGAGCACGATCCGCTCCCACTCGCCGTAGGTGAGCATCTTGCGTCCGGAGGACCCGCAGGCGGCAAGCTCGATGGTCGGATCGGTCATCTTCATGACCTTGGCCGCCTCCGCGGCGATGCGGCCGTATTCCGTCGCCGTCTTCATTCCCATCTGCCACGGGCCATCCATCTCGTTGCCGAGGCACCAGAACTTGACGTCGTGTGGCTTCTCCCATCCGTGCTCGCGGCGGAGCTCGGAAAGCTTCGTTCCGGAAGGGTGGTTGCAATATTCGAGGAAGTGCCGCGCCTCGTCCGGGCCGCGCGTACCGAGGTTGACGGCGAGCATCGGCTCGATGTCGGCGAGCCGACACCAGTCGATGAACTCGTTCGTCCCGAACGTGTTCGGCTCGGTCGATTTCCAGGCCAGGTCGAGCCGGCGCGGACGTTGATCGAGGGGGCCTACGCCGTCTTCCCAATCGTAGCCGGAGACAAAATTGCCTCCGGGATAGCGCATGATCGTCGGCGCCAGCTCGCGGATGAGCTCCAGCACGTCGAGGCGGAAGCCTTGGCTGTTGGACTTCGGATGACCGGGCTCGAAGATCCCACCATAGACGCAGCGGCCGAGGTGCTCGATGAATGCGCCGAACAATCGCCGGTCGGTTACGCCGATGATGAAGTCCCTGTCGAATTGAACGTCGGCCTTAAGCATTTTCATTTGGCTCCGGGTACAAGAAAACTAGGATTGTGACTCCGCTCATTGGTGCGCTCCGGCATACGAGCGAGCGGTCGCCGGACCGGCGTTCGACGCGTTGGTGCCGGGCCGCGCCGCGACCGTCGGCGACAGCACGGATTCTTTCAGCAGGATCGAGTACGGATGCTGCGGATTGTCGAGGACCGCGCGCGCGTTCCCGCCCTCCACGACCTTTCCCTTCTGCATTATGATAATCCGGTCACTGATGTAGTAGGCCGTCGCGAGATCGTGGGTGATGTAGATGATCGAGACCTTGAGGTCGTCGCGCAGCGTCTTGAAGCGATTGACGATCGACATCCTGAGCGAAGCGTCGACCATGGAGACCGGCTCGTCGGCGACGATCAGCGACGGCCCTGAGATCAGCGCGCGCGCCACTGCCGTGCGCTGCAGCTGACCACCGGAAAGCTCGTGCGGGAAGCGACCCTTCACCTCCGCCAGCGATAGCCCCACCTTCCGCAGCGCCTCGTCCGCGCGCCGCCTCGATATCGGAGCGCTTGCGCGCCTTGGTGAAGCGGCGCGCCGTCATGAAAAGGTAGCGATCGACGCGCTTCAGCGGATTGAATGCCTCGAAGGGGTTCTGAAAGATCGGCTGAACCTCGCGCATGAAATCGAGGCGTGCCTTGCGCCCATGCAGCGTCGAAATATCCTTGCCGCGGAATCGGACGAAGCCGCTCGTCGGCGCCAGCGTATTAAGGATCATGCGCGAGAGCGTGGTCTTCCCGCTCCCCGATTCTCCGATGATCGCGAATATCTCCGGCCGGTCAGCATCTAGAGTGAAGCTCACGTCGTCGACCGCCGGAAACGTCTGGCGGGCGAAGAGCCCGCCCATTGAATAAACCTTCGTCACGTGGTCGATTTCGAGGAGCGGCGCTGTCATTGCACGGCCTGCGCGTGCTCGAGGCGCGACGGCGCGGCCCCCGCGCTCGGCTTTACCTCGGGACTCGCCGCGAAACAGGCGACGCGATGCTCCGGCGCGAGGATCGTCAGCTCCGGGTTCTCACGCCGGCATATATCCATCGCCAGAGGACAGCGCGGATGGAAGCGGCAGCCGGTTCGGCGGATTGGAAAGATTAGGCGGCGTGCCTTCGAGCGCCTTCTTCGCAGAGACGTCGCCAATCCGTGGGAGGCTCGCGATCAAGTGTGCGGTATAGGGATGCTTCGGCGAGGCGAAGACATCGGCCGTCCTTCCCTCCTCCACGAGGCGGCCGGCATACATGATGCCGAGGCGGTCGGCCATGTTGGCATGCACCGCCATGTCGTGCGTAACGAAAATCATGGACGAGCCGATTTCCTGCTGCACCTCGCGGATCATCGCGAGAACGCTCTTCTGAACGACCACGTCGAGGGCAGTCGTCGGTTCGTCGGCGATGATGAACTCCGGCCGGCACACGGTGGCGAGCGCGATCGTCACGCGCTGGCGCATGCCGCCGGAGAGCTCGTGCGGATAGGCGTCGAGAACAGAAGGCTCGAGGCGCAGCCGCCGAAGATGATCCTCGACGATCCGCTGAAACTCCGGCATCGGCTTGGCGATATGGCGGAAGGCGAAATCGAGGAAGGCGTTGCGCACCCGCCGCAGCGGATTGAGCACGTTCATCGAGCCCTGCATGATGTAGGATAGGTGCTCCCAGCGGATATCTTCGATTTCGCGGGGCGCGGCCTCGTAGATGTTGATGCGCCGTCCGCCGAAATTGAACTCGACGGAGCCGGACACGACTTCGAGCGGCGGGCGTATCGCGCCGGCGATCGTCCTGATCAGTGTGGTCTTGCCGCAGCTCGACTCGCCGGCGAGGCCATAGATCTCGTTGCGATTGACGATCAGGCTGATGTCGTCGACAGCGCGCACCTCTCGCCTGATGCCGAAATAGTGCATGTTGAAGTAGGCGCGGAGGTCGCTGACCTTGAGTACGGGATCGGTGTCGTGTGTTGCTTGCCGCGACTCGGTTCCGCTCCCGTTCGTGATCCTCATGATGCCGCGCCGCCCATCCGGCTCAGACGGCTGCGCGGATCGATGTACTCGTTCATCGAAATAGCCAGCAGGAAGAGGCCGATGAAAGCAAAAGTGACGAAGAGCGCCGGGAACAGAAACCACCACCAAACGCCGGACACCATCGCGGTATGCTGGTTGGCCCAGAAGATCATGGTGCCGATGGTCGGCGTGTTGATGTCGGTGAAGCCGAGGACAGAAAGCGTCACCTCCAGTCCGATCGACCAGTTGATGTTATTCATCGTCGTGGAGAAGACGATCGGCAGCACGTAGGGCAGGTGCTCCTCGATAAGGATCTGCCGCGTCGACATGCCGGAAAAGATTGCAGTTCCGCGTGAACTCGCGCGACCTGAGGCTCATCGTCACCGAGCGGATCAGGCGCGCGTCGTAGGCCCAGCCGAGACAGGCCATGACCAGAGCGAGCAGGGTCCACGACATCTTGTCCCGCATCACGAAGTAGAAGAGGACGAGGATCGGAAAGAGCGGGATAACGATGAAGGAGTCGTTGATCGACATCAGCACGCGATCGGTGATGCCGCCGACGTAGCCCGACACGAGACCGATCACGAGCGACAGGACGCGGCTGATGATCGCCACCGTAAAACCGAAGAGGAGCGTGTTGCGCATCGCGAAGCTCAGCTGCCAGAACACGTCCTGGCCACGCGACGAGGTGCCGAAGGAATACGTCCATGACGGCGGCAGGTCCGGCGGCACCACGTAGATAAGGTCCGGCGGATAGGGCGAGAACGGCGAGATCGCGGCATAGATCACGATGATGCCGGTCAAGAACACGCCGATGCGAATTCGCGATTGTAGCGCAGCAGGTCGCCGACGACTTTCAGCATTGCATCAGGCCGCCTGAACGCGCGGATCGAGCAGCGGATAGAGCATGTCGATGAGGAAAACCGCGATTGAGACGCCGATGATCGACATCGATGTGATGCCGATGACCAGGCTGTAGTCGCCGGCATGCACGGCCTCGATCAAGAGGTGGCCGATGCCGGGATAGTTAAAGACCTCCTCGGTGATAATGGCGCCGTTGAAGATTGCGCCGAGCGACATGGCGAGGCCGGTCAGCTGCGGAAGTAGCGCGTTGCGCATCACATAGGACTGGAGAACGCGGCGCCGGTCGACGCCGCCAAGCTCCGCGTAGATCACGTAGTCCTCGGTCACCACGTTGGAGACGAGAGACCGCATCCCCATGAACCAGCCGCCGACCCCGACGAGGACCAGGGAGAATGCCGGCAGGATCGAATGCTTGATGACCGACAGGATAAAGGAGAGGTCGAACGAGATCCGCATGTTCATCTGGTAGCCGCCGCTGATCGGCAGCACTGGCCAGAGCAGGCCGAAGATGATGAGCATGACGAAGGCGACGATGTAGTAGGGGATGGGATGCAGGCCCATCGTCACGACGCCGATGAACTTCAGCGTCCTGTTGTCGCGGAAATAGCCCGCGAGCCCGCCGAGCAGATTGCCGATCAGCCAGCTGATCAGAACGGCGGAGAGTAGCAGGCCGGTTGTCCATGGTATCGCCCGCATCATCAGAACCGAGACGGGGGTCGGAAAGGCCGAGAGTGACGGCCCGAAATCAGCCCTGAGGATGCGTCCCCAGAAGGTCAAATATTGCTCGGTGAGCGTCCCCTCCAGCCCGTAGAGCTCGCGCAGCGACTCGCGCATCATGACGACGGCCTCGGGGCTGACGCTGCCGAACGAAGTCAGCGAACCGATCGTGTGCTCGACGGGATCGATCGGCGTCAGATGCGTGATGAAGAACGTGACGTTGATGCCGACGAAGACGACCAGAGCGAACTGCGCCAGTCGTTTCAGGAGATAGTTGTTATAGCCAGCCATCGGGTCGGACTCTCCCAGAGCGGAGAAGACGGAGGCGGCCGAAGCCGCCCCCGCCTCGGGAGGAACGCTATTGGACTGGCTTGAGCTTCACCATCATATACTTGGTGTTGCCCCAGTTCGGTACCGGGTCCGTGTAGGGATCCGTCTCCGCGTTCGGGTAGCCGGTCCAGTAGGTCGTATCCATCACGGTGAACACGTTGTACGACATGATCGGGATGGTCGGCATCTCCTGCACCGCCAGCTTCACGTAGTCCTTTCCGAGCTCGATGCCCTGCGGGTCGTCGAAGCCGATCGTCCGGATCTTTTCGATGATCTTGTCGAGGTCCGGATTGCTCCAGCGCTGCCAGTTGCGCGGCGTCTGGACGGTGCCCGGCGCCGACACGAACTGCGAGTGCCAGCTGTCGAGGAAGAACGACAGGTCGGGGTGCCCGCCCCAGGTCTCCACGCTCCAGCCGATGAGCGCTTCGTAGTCGCCGGCGCCACGCCGATCGAAGAACGTGCCTTGGGCGACCTCGACGGAGGCGTCAATACCGAACTGCCTCCATTGCTGGGCAATCATCGTGCCGGCACGGGTCATGACCGGACGCCCTTCGCCTTCCACCAGGAACTTGATCGAGAAGGGCTGACCGTCGGGCATCATCCACTGCGAACCCTGCTTGGTGAATCCGGCTCGCTCAAGCAGCTCGGTCGCAACCTGCGGATTCGGCTTCCACCAGCCCATCCCGAAGGCCTTGGCGATTTCCTTCGGATCGCTCGGGATCTGGTCGCCCATCGAAGGCCGCAGCATGTCGGCGATCTGCTGTCCGACGGTTGGATCGTAGGGCTTGTACTTCGACTTGCCGGTGTCGATCTCAAAGTCCTTGAGCCAACCCTGAAGCGGTTCGAAATAGTACTTCGGATGCGTCCCCGTCGGCGGGATGCCGATGGCCGAGATCGTCGCGGCGCCGCGATAGGACGCCATCGATACCGCCTTGATATCGATCAGAAGCGCGAGGGCCCAGCGCACATCGCGGTTCTGGAACTTCGGATTCTGCAGGTTGAAGATCACTGCCGGAAGCGTGGGATCGGGATGCCCGTACGGGAAGCCCTTGAACCAGCCATGCGACGACGGCGACTGCTTGGCGAGGGTGAACATGCCCTCCGGCGAGGTGTCGTGGATGATATCGAGCTGATGGTTCATCTGCTCGATGACGCGCTTATCCGGCGGACCGGGATCGATATAGGCGACGTATTTCGGGCCGGGCTCGCCAAAGCGGGCAACCGTCGTCCTCTGCCAATCGTCACGCTTCTGCCAGATGAACCACTGACCGTTGGGGTCGTAGCTCTTCAGGACATAAGCGCCGAGCGAAATGGGAGGGTTGAAGTCGAACTTCAGCGGGTCCGCGACCTTCTCGAAGATGTGCTTCGGCATCATCCACTGGGCATTCCAACGCACTGTGAAGAGCGCATGGAAACGCGAGTTCGGCTTTTTCAGCTTGTAGACGACGGTGTATTTGTCGGGCGCCGAGACGCTCTCGACATTGAGCTGGTAGGGGGCGCTCCAGCGCATTCCCTTGGTCTTCATGTGGAGTTCGGCGGTGAAGACCGCGTCGTCGGCGGTAAACTCGACCCCGTCGCTCCAGTAGATGCCCTGGCGAAGCTTCACCGTCATCTCGGTGAAATCGGCGTTGTAGATCGGCGGCTCGGAGGCGAGCGAATTGTCCCACACGCCATCGACGCCATAGTCGGGGTCGATGTACCAGAACGTGTCCATCGTGCCCTGTTGCAGGCCGGTCGACACGCCGCCAGCGTTGATCGCCCAGATATTGAACCAACCGGCGTTCTTGATCGTCCCTTCAGGGTTTTCGACGATCAGGGTCTCGTTGCGCGGAAGATCGGAAATTGTGCCCTGCGCGAGCGCCGGGCCACTTGCGAGTACAAGCCCAGCGAGCAGGCTCAACAGCCACCTGTTGATCATGCGTCTCCTCCCTCTGGCAGCTCGTTTTGTGAGTTGGCCGCCTCGGAAGGATCATCCGGCAGGGTTGTGAAGATGTCAACGGAATGTCTGATGCGTATCAAGTAATCTGATACTAAGGGTCGAAGAATTGCGTTAGGCGAACAAACTAGGCGTCAATTGCAAGCGCGCTCTCCATGCCGCCCAACCTCCTGCTGCCACCCGGGCGCGACGTGTCGCATGCGGCAAGCCCACGATCGGCTTTCGTCCGCTCAGTGTCGCCCGCGACGACACGAAGTTCCACCGACGGGGGAGAAGGACCGCACCGAAATTCCGTCAACGGCCCTGTTTTTCCGGCAATCCGAGATAAGCAGCGGTCGTCATGCGGCGCCTTCCCAGGTGGCGCAAGCGAGCGCGTTGAGAGGAATTTTCAAAAAACGTCGACCGTTCTCTTCCGGCTCAGGGAGACGGCCGCCCCGCATGTTCACCTGCAGTGCCGCAAGCATCAGCTTCGGAATCGGTAGCGTCTTGTCTCGCGCTTCGCGCAAAGCGACAAATTCCATTTCCGTTTTCGCCCTTCTCAAATGCGTATTCAACGCCTTCTGTTCTCCGACCGTCGACTCCCAGCGCGGCTCGCGTCCACCTGGCTGGTAGTCGTGGCCAGTGAACAAGCGAGTCTCGTCCGGCAATCCAACGATCGCCTGAATCGAACGCCAGAGCTGCCCGGCGTCGCCCCCGGGGAAATCAGCCCGAGCGGTGCCTGCGTCCGGCATGAACAGCGTATCGTGGATGAAGCCCGCATCGCCTATCACGTATGTGATCGAGGCGAGCGTGTGCCCAGGCGAGACTATGACTCTTGCGTCGATCTCGCCGATCTTGAAGGCATCGCCTTCGCCAAACAGCCGATCCCAATAGTCGCCGCCGACGGCAAAATCCGGCCAGTTGTAGATCTCTTTCCAGATCCTCTGGACATCGACGACCTTTTCGCCCATCGCGACTTGCGCGCCAGTCTTGGCCTTAAGATATTGGGAAGCTGAGAAATGGTCGGCGTGAGGGTGGGTGTCGAGGATCCATTCGACAGTGAGGCCTTCTTTGGCGACGTATTCGAGGATCGCGTCTGCACTCATCGTTCCGGTCGAACCCGAGTTCCTATCGAAATCGAGCACAGGATCAATAATCGCGGCGCGGCGGGTGACCGGGCACGAAGCGACGTATTGAATGGACGACGTGCGCGGATCGTAGAAGCCCTCGACAATAGGACGAGCGGTCATTCTGCAGCCTCCAAAGGAAGTGTTCGTTAGAGCCCGGTCGCGGCGATCGTCGCGGACCTCTTCCTGGTCAAAGTCGGAAAGAAGTGTAACCGGTTTGGCTTGGGCACAAGCCCTTGTAGCCCACCCGCCACGCGCCGGGGCAGGTACCAGGTCGCCTCGCCATAGGCGAAATGACCGGCAGTCAACCGTTGGGGTCGGACAGTTGTCGCGGCTCGGAAAGAGGCCTGCCGGTCAGGTGTGCAACCAATGCCTGCTGTGCCTTCGTCGCGTGGCGGTCGCGGTGTCGGAGCAGGGCGTATTCGCGTTGAGGCAACTCGATTGGGATCTCAGTAAGCTTGCCGGCGGCAATGGCGGTGGCGACAACGTGGCGCGAAATAACGGTGGCGCCAGCCCCCGCCTCGATCGCTTCGCGCACCGCCTCGTTTGAAGGGAGCACCAAGAATATCTTGAGATCGTCGAGGGTGAGCCCTTCCCGAGAGGCAAGATCCTCAAGCCCGCGCCGCGTGCCGGAGCCTGCTTCGCGGATCACCCAGGTGATGGCGCGCAGATCGAGCCGGCCCGCAGTGACCGGCAGCGGCGGCTGATGCGAGGCTACCACCAGCACGAGACTATCCTTGTCGATCTGCTGGCGGATCAGCGCCGGATGCTGAGTTGGCCCCTCGACCAGGCCGAAATTCACTTCGCCCTCGATCACCGCGTTTTCGACCTCGCGCGTGTTGTGTATCACCACATTGAGGCTCACCCCGGGATTGGCCGCGTGGAACGCCGCCAGCTGGCGCGGCAACCAATAGGTTGCGATAGTTTGGCTGGCTGCGATGGCGACGTTGCCGGTAGCGTGTCCGGCAAGATTCTGAAGCACCGACTGCGCCATCGATGCCCGGTCTGAGACCGCGCGCGCCTCGCGCAAGAACAACTTTCCCGTTTCCGATAGCTCGATGCCGCGGCCAACGCGGTTGAAGAGTTTGGTTCGGTAGCGCGATTCCAGCTTGGCGATAGCCGCCGAAGCCGCGGACTGGCTCATTCCGAGAGCCTCGGCTGCGCGCGTTACATGCCCATGCTCGGCGACCGCAATGAAGACGCGCAACTGTTCGAGAGTCATCGACAATTAATCGATTAAGTAGATCGGAATGACAATAACAAAACGTTGGTCCGATCATCGCCGGCGGAGTACTTTCCAAAAAAAAGGCACTTGCAAAGGGGGGCCGCGGGATTTGCGCAGGCTTGATCGGATTTGTTGCCAGATTGACCCGGGCGACGCGTCGCCTGCTGCGCCGCGCCAAATTCCGGCCCGCTGACGGTTATCGCCCGGAGAAGCATTACATGCGCGGATCTGGCCCAAAGAGCCGCTCAGGAGCGCGGGTGACGCTTGAATCCGGACCGCACAAGGGGGACGTCCGCTAGTGTTCGCAAACAATCCTTTTTCCGAGCTTTCAGCACTCGTATCGCCTGTGATCATGCAGACCTACGTCGTCATCATGGCTGTCCTGGTCGTGGGAGGCACACTTTTCGACATTATCCACAAACGGAGCGCCACCTACTTCTTCAGCAATCTGCGGAACTCAACGAGCAAGGCAAAGAGGCAAATCGGCGGCGGCGAGATGATCGGCATCGCGATCAACACCGCCGTTGTCGACGTGATGGCGTCGGGGGAATTTTGCAATCAGCGGCGTCGGGTCGCGCATCTCCTCGGAATGTACGGCTTCGTGATTTATGTCGCTGCCACCATCATTATGGTCTTCGCCTACCCGACGCCCACCACGCCCACGCCTGCCATCCTGCCGCTGCTGTGGTGGCTCGGAGCGCTGATGATCTGCGTCGGCGGCTACTGGTTCTGGTTCTTCATCCGCGTCGACGTCGCGGCGGAGGGCCAATCGCCGCTGCGTTTCATGCGCGCCGACCTGTTCATCCTATCGCTCGTGCTCAGCGCCACTCTCGCCCTGTTGTGGGCCCTCTTCCAGGCGGTCGGCAGCACTACCTTGGCGATGATCTTCCTGGCGCTTTACCTCATCGCGAGCACGGCGCTCTTTGCCGGGATCCCGTGGTCGAAGTTCTCCCACATGTTCTTTAAGCCCGCCGCGGCGATGGAGAAACGCGTGTCCAAGGCTAACGGCTCAGCCGAGAATTTGCCCACGATGACTCGTGACGATCCTGAACAACAGAAAAGACACTCCATGGAGCTGTTGAGAGACGCTCCCATGCACATGGGACTCGGCATCAAGCGCGAAGCGCCCCGGCACTACTGAGAAGCAGCCCGACGTTCTTTGGAACAGATAAGGGAGTTGACTCATGCCAACCTTCGTCTACATGACAAGGTGCGACGGATGCGGACACTGCGTCGACATTTGTCCCTCCGACATCATGCACATCGATAAGACCTACCGGCGCGCCTACAACATCGAGCCGAACATGTGCTGGGAGTGCTACTCCTGCGTCAAGGCGTGCCCGCAGAACGCCATTGATGTGCGCGGCTATGCCGACTTCGCCCCGCTCGGCCACAGCGTCCGCGTCAAACGCGACGAAGAGAAAGGCACGATCGCCTGGAAGATCAAATTCCGGAATGGGACGGAAAAGAACTTCCTTTCGCCCATCACCACCAAGCCCTGGGGCCAGGCGATCCCCAAGCTCGCGGATGTTCCCGGGCCCGACCAGGACATGCGCGACAGCCAGCTTTTGTACAACGAGCCGAAGTATATCCGCCTGGATGACGGTGGGCTTCATACGCTTGAGGCTGCCGGTCTCAAGCTGAAGAAAGGCGTGTACTACTGATGGCCTACAAAACGATCGTCGAAGACGGCATCGATATCCTGGTGGTCGGTTCGGGCCTCGGCGGCTCCGGCGCCGCCTGGGAGGCACGGTTCTGGGGCCAGGACAAGAAGATCGTCATTGCCGAGAAGGCCAATATCGACCGCTCCGGTGCGGTCGCCCAGGGGCTCTACGCCATCAACTGCTACATGGGCACGCGTTGGGGCGAAAACAAACCGGAGGATCATGTCCGCTACGCCCGTATCGACCTGATGGGGCTGGTGCGGGAAGACCTGCTGTTCGACATGGCCCGTCACGTCGACTCCACGGTACATCAGTTCGAGGAGTGGGGCCTGCCCATCATGAAGGATCCCAAGACGGGGAGATATCTCCGTGAAGGGCGCTGGCAGATCATGATCCACGGCGAGTCCTACAAGCCCATCGTTGCCGAGGCCGCCAAGAAATCGGCCGACAAGGTCTTCAACCGCATCTGCGTCACCCACCTATTGATGGACGACGGCAAGGAGAACCGGGTTGCCGGCGCCGTCGGCTTCAATGTCCGCACAGGCAACTACCACGTCTTCAAGTCCAAGACCGTGATCTGCGGTGCGGGTGGTGCCTCCAACATCTTCAAGCCGCGCTCTGTGGGCGAAGGCTCCGGCCGCACCTGGTATGCGCCCTGGTCGTCTGCGTCCGCCTATGGGCTCATGATCGATGCCGGCGCCAAGATGACGCAGATGGAAAACCGCATCGTGCTGGCGCGCTTCAAGGACGGTTACGGCCCGGTCGGCGCTTATTTCCTACACCTGAAGACCTATACGCAAAACTGTCTCGGCGAAGAGTACGAGTTCCAAGTGGTTTCCCGAGCTGCAGAAGATGGTCGGCAAGGAATACCTCGATCCGGAAGTCTCGCATCTGACGCACCGGCCGATCCCGACCTGCCTGCGCAACCATTGCATCATCAGCGAAGTGAACGCCGGCCGCGGGCCCATTCACATGGTGACCATGAAAGCCTTCCAGGATCCGCACCTGGAAGAAGTCGGCTGGGAAAACTTCCTCGGCATGACTGTCGGCCAGGCGGTGCTGTGGGCCGCGACCGACGTCGATCCCAAGTACGAGAACCCCGAGCTGACCACGTCCGAGCCCTACGTCATGGGCTCGCACGCGACTTGTTCGGGTGCCTGGTGCTCTGGTCCCGAAGACGTTTCGCCGCCCGAGTACTTCTGGGGCTACAACCGCATGACGACCATCGAAGGCCTGTTCGGCGCCGGCGACGCCGTCGGCGGCACGCCGCATGCCTTCTCGTCCGGCTCGTTCACGGAAGGCCGTCTCGCCGCCAAAGCGGCTTGCAAATACATCGACGACGGCAAGGGCGAGAGCATTGTCGTTTCCAACGAACAGATCGAGCGGCGCAAAAAAGAAATCTATAAGCCGATCGAGCATTACAAGACCTACCGCAATGCGATTGTTGCGGGCGACGTCAACCCGCACTACATCAACCCGCAGCAGGGCCTCGACCGTCTGCAGAAGCTGATGGACGAGTACTGCGGCGGCGTGACCGTCAGCTACATGACCAACGAGAAGCTCCTGAATATCGGGCTCAAGAAGCTCAAGGTCATGGAAGAGGATCTCGAGAGCCTGGCGGCTAAGGACACCCACGAGCTGCTGCGCGCGTGGGAGCTCAAGCACCGCCATCGCGCCGCCGAGTGCGTCACCCAGCACACCATGTTCCGCAAGGAAACCCGCTGGCCGGGCTACTACTACCGCGGCGACGCCATGAAGGTGGACGACGAAAACTGGCACGTGCTGACGGTGTCGCGCCGCGATCCGGCGACCGGCGAATACACCATGGAGAAGGCGCCTTGCTATCACCTGGTAGGTGACGGCGAGTAGCAATTGCCTCAAGCAGACATTCGCGTCGGATGTCTGCTTGGACGCGTGGAGAGGCCAGCATGTTGAGTGTTGCGGAGCCATTAACGCCGGTCTCTTCCGGCCGCAGCGAGCCGCTCGTGAACATTATTGAAAAAACAGATGAGGAGATAAAAGCCATAGCCGGTCCGCTGTGGCGCGACCTCGTCAAGCAGTCGAACGAGGGCAAGTACGGGGAGTTCGTCAAGAATTTCTCCGCGTCCCTGGCGCGCGCCATGAATCAGGTCGAGGCCGGCCATCAATTCGCCAACAGCGAGCTGGCGCGAAACCTCGCCGAGGACGCCGACTATCTCGGCATCATCCGCCGCGGCGAGCACGTGACGGTGCTCTACCGGCAGCGTAGCACCAAAAAGGAAGGCGAGTGGCTGGGCCGCCTCGTGCTCGGCTACGAAGACGGCAAGGTCAGGATTTTCGGTGCGTCCATCTTCTGAGCGGGTTGGATTCGATATGAGCGACACCATCGAGGACGATAAGTTCGTCGAGCTCTCCTACAAGGTGACCGACAAGAAGTCGGGGCACGTCCTCACCATGGTCGAATTCCCGCTGGGTTACGTGCACGGGCACAACGAGATTCTGGCGCCTTCGGTTCACCATGAGCTGGAAGGCAAGGCGGCCGGCGAAATCATTGCGGTACCGATCGACGGCAACCGTATCTTCGGCGCCCGCGACGAGTTGCTGGTGTTCACCGACCGCATCGAGAACGTGCCCGAGGAGTATCGGCAGGTCGGCACCTCCATCCTGATGGAGAACGACAAGGGCCAGACCCGCAGTTTCCTGGTGACGCGCATCGACGACGAGACGCTGACGGTCGACGGCAACAATCCGCTCTGCGGCGGTGAGGTCGTGTTCACGCTCGAAATCCTGACCGTGCGCGAGGCCACCGATGAAGAAATGAAAGCGGGCGGCGCCATTGGCGCCGGCGCCGATATCGACCCGGCCCTCATGCGGCCCGTTTGAGCAATCCGGTGTGTCCGTTTCGCAATAGCAATCCAGACGTCATGGCAAAAGGTGACTTATGAGCGATCAAAAACCCACAACCACCAAGGTTCCTGACGGCAAGACCCGCTTCCTGACCACGCGTCAGAAAGAGCCGAACGAAAAGGGCTTTGTCGGTTACGAAACCGTCTGGGAGCCCTTCCAGAAGGAAGTCGAATACAAGACCCCGAAGCGGCCGTAGGCGTCATCTCTTAGCGTCGACGAGCCGGGTCTCACGGCGTCTCCGGATCCTTCACGATCGGGCTTTCTGAGTACCGGCCCGCGCCGGCAGGAACGGTCTGCAACGGTCATCCTTGTCGGCGACAGATCGATTTTACGAAGGAACCGCGATGTCCCAACTCGTTCCGCCGCACCATTCGGAGCAGATCAAGTCGCTGCTGCTGCCGGAGACGGAGCGGGCCGATGAGCGAAGGCGTGCGGAGAAGTTGAAGAAGGTGCGGCTCGATTCGCGCGCCATATCTGACGTGGCCATGCTGGCCATGGGCGCCTATACGCCGCTCGACGGCTTCATGGACCACGATGACTGGCGTGGCGTGTGCGTCGGCATGAAGCTCGCAAACGGCGTATTTTGGCCAATCCCGATTACGCTGTCCGTCGACAAGGACTTCGGCGATAGCATCCACGAAGAAGAGGAAGTAGCGCTTGTCGACGGTGAGAGCGGCGAAATCCTCGCCGTCATGGCAGTGCGCGAGAAGTACGCGATCGACAAGAAACTCGAGGCCGAACACGTCTACCGCACCGCCGACCCGAAGCATCCGGGCGTGGCCAAGCTGCTGGCGCAGGGTGAACTGAACCTGGCCGGACCGGTGATGGTGCTGAGCGAGGGCGAGTACCCGGTCCGATATCCCGACCTATACATCCGCCCCGCCGAGGCGCGCGCCATGTTCCAGGAGCGCGGCTGGTCGGTGGTCGCCGCCTTCCAGACCCGCAATCCCATGCACCGCAGCCACGAGCACCTGGTGAAGATCGCTGCGGAGGTGTCTGACGGCGTCTTCATCCACCAGGTGCTCGGGAAGCTGAAGGCGGGCGACATCCCCGCCGACGTGCGCACGCGCGCGATCCAGGCGATGATCGACAACTACTTCCGCGCTGGAACGGTCATTCAGGCGGGCTATCCGATCGAGATGCGCTATGCCGGCCCGCGCGAGGCGCTGCTCCACGCTCTCATCCGCCAGAACTTCGGTTGCTCGCATCTCATCGTGGGGCGCGACCATGCCGGCGTCGGCGACTACTACGGGCCCTTCGACGCGCACCACATCTTCGATCAGCTGGAACCCGGTGCGCTGCTCTGCAAGCCGCTTAAGATCGACATCACCTTCTACTGCCGCAAATGCTACGGCATGGCGACGGCGAAGACCTGCCCGCACGACGACCGTGATCGCATCCAGATTTCGGGCACCGAACAGCGCCAGATGCTCTCGACCGACGCGGCGATACCCCCGGAATTCAGCAGACCTGAGGTGGTGGCGATCCTGAAGGGGTACTATGCCGGCCTGAAGGCCGCCGGCTGAGCCTCCGATCTCATGATCATCGCGCAGATCTCCGACACGCATATCGCGCTGGATACGCCCGACTCCGAACAGAGAATCCGGGATTTCGAGAAAACGATCGCGGACCTCAACGCGATTGACCCCCTCCCCGATGTGATTCTCCACACCGGCGACATCGTCCACAGCGGCCGCCAGGACGAATACGCCGAGGCGGTGCGAATCCTCGCTTCGGCGCGCGCGCCTGTCTATGTCATTCCCGGCAACAAAGACGAGCGGGCGAACCTTCGCGCGGCCTTTTCATCGCGCGGCGACCTCCCTGCCGACTCCGCGTTCATTCAGTACGCCGTTGAGGACTTCCCGGTCAGGCTGATCGCGGTCGATACCAAGAGCGCCACCAGCAACAAGGGCGACTTCTGCCCAGAGCGCGCCAGCCGCCTCGTCGAACTGATCGATGCGGACACCACCAAGCCGATCGCGGCCTTCACGCATCATCCGCCGTTCGAGGTGCCGGTGGGACCGGACCCGATCAACTTCGAGACATCGAAGATCATGCAGCGGCTCCGCCGGACTTTGAAGCATTCGGGACGGATCGCCGCTGTCTTCAGCGGCCATGTCCATCGCGGAACCGCCGGCTATCTCGACGGAATACCGGCGACCGTAATGCCGAGCATTGCGACTACGCTGCGCATGGGCTCCTACCCGGCCTACATGGACCGGCGCCCAATCTATCATCTGCATCGCTTCGATTCTGTTTTGGGCTTCTCCACCGCCAGCCGAATTGTTGGAAAATAGCGGCGCGTATCAAGCGAGCGCGCACGAGAATACCCGAGCGCGACCAAGCGCTCGCCCTTCTCGACGACCGCGAGCTTGGAGAGATGAGGGATGGCGAGCCCTCAGGAGCCCCGCCCTCGGCGACTTCGCTCCGTCTTAGTCGCCGTCTTAGCTAAGACGGTGCTGAGAGCTAAGTGTTGGCGCGCCCGGCAGGATTCGAACCCACGACCCCCAGATTCGTAGTCTGGTGCTCTATCCAGCTGAGCTACGGGCGCTTGTGCCCAAGCGGCGGCCTGCCGCGGGGCTCGGGAGAGGTAGTCGGTCAAAGCCGGCATTGCAAGAGAGCGTATGACGGTGCGCAGCGGGCGGCCTCCGCATCGGAAGTCGCACTGGCGGCGTCAGGCTTGGCGCTCGCGGCGGGCCGTGATCGAGACCGGGCGGTCGGGGATGGTGATCTCGAAAACCGCTCCGGCGCCGGTGCGGTCGATGAGCCCGATCTCGCCGCCATGGGCGTGCACGATCTCTGCGGCGATCGCGAGCCCCAAGCCCGTTCCGCCCTGCCGCGCGGAGCCTTCGAAAGCCTGGAAAAGCTTTGCGCGCGCCTTCTCCGGCACGCCGGGACCGGTATCGCAGACGCGGATCACGGTGACGCTTCCCATGCGCTCCCCTTCGACCCAGACGCGACGGATCACCGCCGGCCCCTCCCCGTCGCTCACCGCCTCGACGGCGTTCCGGCACAGATTCATCAGCACGCGGAAGAGCTGCTCGGAGTCGCCGTCGACCTCCACGTTGCGCGGTACGCGATTCTCGAAGCTCAGCCCTTCGCGGCTGGCGAGCGAAAGCACGTCGGCGACGTCATCGACGAGCCGCGTCAGCGAAAGAAGCTGGCGGCGCGGCGCCTCTTCGCGCGCCTGGCCGTAGGAGAGGACGGAGCGAGTGTATTCGATCGCGCGGTCGATCGCGCCGATCACCTTCGGCACGAAGCGCTTCACCAGCGGGTCCTCCACCCCCTGCAGGCGGTCGGAGAAGAGCTGCGCAGAGGCGAGGATGTTGCGAAGGTCGTGGTTGATCTTGGAGACGGCGAGCCCGAGATCGGCGAGGTGGCGGCGCTGGGCGAGCATGTCGCGGAGCGCCTTCTCCATGCCGGCGAGCTTCACCTCGGCGACGCCGATCTCATCGCGCCGGCCGCTCGGCACGATGACCGTCGAAGCTGCCTCCGGCGCTGTCGAGAAGGCGACGATGTTCGACGAGAGGCGCTGCATCGGGCGCACGAAAAGAAGGCGGAGCGCGACGTAGACCAGCGTCGCGGTGATCACCGAGATCGCAAGCGACAAGAGCAGGATGTTGCGCGAATAAAGGATCATCGCGTTCCGGAGCGCCGCCTCGTGCACCACGATCTCGAAGCGATCGCTGCCGGCGGGCGGCTGGCCGCTCACCATGATCAGCCGGTCGCCGGTGGTGAACAGTGTCTGGAAGGCGGAGCGGATCGAATCGAGCGGCTTCAGCCAGCGGAGATCGTGATGGACCGCGATGTCGTGCGGCATGTCGTCGACCGCGATCAGCCAGCGCTGGCCGGAGCTTCTGAAGCGCAATCACGTCGACGCCGATCGAGCGCAGCATCTCTTCTTCGAGCGCGGAAGGGATGCCGCCTTCGGGTGCGGCGCTCACCGCCATCGCGACGAGCTCGGAGGTGTCGAGCTTCTCTTTGAGCCAGACATTGCGGTAGTTCGCGATCGAGGGGATGTAGATCAACACCTCGGCAACCATGACGAAGATCAGGGTCAGCACGAGAAGCTTGTTGGAGAGGCTCAGGCCGAGGAAAACCTTGGTCTTCGGCGGCCCGTTCTCTTCTGTTCGCCTTGGCGCAGGCGATCCTTTGTCCGTCATGTCGCTCCTCGCCGGCGCCGGCAATTCTAGCGGCGGCCGGGCGTCCTTTCCAGCGTCGCTCATCCGAGCCTCCGCAGGAGGCGGATAACGCGGCGGAGAAGCGGCGAATCGAGCTTCGGCGCGTAGAAGGCGATCGCGGCCCGGCGTGCGGCTTCCGCGCGGGTCGGATAGGGAAAGACCGCGGTGGCGAAGTCCTTGACGCTGAGGCAGCGGGCAACGGCGAGCACGAAGGGCGCGATCAGCTCGCTCGCGTCGTGGCCGAGAATATCGGCGCCGACGATGCGGCCGCGCTTGGTTGCAAGCACGCGCACCATGCCGCCGGTGCCGCGGTCGGTGTGGGCGCGGTCGTTCTCGGCAAACGGCCAGCGCAGCACCTGCAAATGCCGATAGCGGCGGCGCGCCTCTTCCTCGGTGAGGCCGACATGCGCGAGCTCCGGCTCGGTGAAAGTGACCCATGGGAGGATGTCGGGCCTGACCTTGCCGCCGAACCGGAAGAGAATGGAGCGCACGACGAGCCCGGCCTGATAGCCGGCCCAATGCGTGAATTGCGGGCCACCGGCGACGTCCCCAATCGCATAGATGCGGCGGTTGCGCGTGCGCAGCCGCGCGTTGACCTTGATCCCCTTGTCGTCGAAGCGGACGCGGGCTTTGTCGAGGCCGAGCTCCTCGACATCCGGCCGCCGGCCCGCGGCGACAAGAAGATGCGTCCCGTCGAGGTGGGACGCACCGTCCTTCGGGCTCTCCAGCGTCACGCGCACGCCGCTCCGGCCGCGTCGCCCTGCGCGCGCGACCGTCGTCTCCTCGCGGATGTCGACGCCTTCGGCGCGAAGCGACTGAAGCAGAAGCGCGGTCAGCTCCGGATTGTCCTTGGCGAGCGCCTTTCCCGCCTCAATCACGGTCACCGACGAGCCAAGGCGGCGGAAGGCCTGCGCCAGCTCCAATCCCACTGGTCCGCCGCCGACCACGATCAGGTGCCCCGGCAGCCGCTTCAGCTCGAAGACAGTCTCGTTGGTGAGATAGGGAACCGCGATCAGGTTGGCGATCGGCGGGACGACCGGGCGCGAGCCCGTCGCGATAACAAAGCGACGCGCGCGGATCGTCACTCTCCCCGACGCGCACAGTCTTCGGATCCGTGAAGCGCGCCGAACCGGTGCGCACCATGACGCCGAGGCCGGTGAAGCGCTCCATCGAGTCGTTCGGCTCGATCGCGGTGATGGTCGTGCGTACGTGCGCCATGACGGCGGCGAAATCGGTGCGCGGCTCGCCCGCATCGACGCCGAAATCATCGGCGCCGCGGATCGCCTCGGCGCGGCTTGCAGCGGCGATCAGGGCCTTCGAAGGCACGCAGCCCGTATTCAGGCAGTCGCCGCCCATCTTCCCGCGCTCGACCAGCACGACGGACACGCCGAACGACGCAGCTGCCGCAGCCACCGTCAGACCCGCCGAACCTGCACCGATCACGCAAATGTCTGGCGTCAGGACTTCACTCATGCCCGGGCTGCGTCGGCACGCTCTGCTTCTCCTTCCCACGCCGCAAGCGACGCACCGCTATCGGCGCAAGAGCCATCAGGCCGAGAAGCGCCAACGCAACGAGAAGACCCGTCGGAACTTGCGGGCCTTCCATGTCGAGCGCCGTTCCGAGACCCTGTCCGAAGTAGGCGAACACGAAGGTCGCGGGAACCACGCCGACGGCGGTGGCGACAACATAAGTGAGAAGCCGCATGCCGAACAACGCCGCGGCGAGATTGACGAGCCAGAAGGGAAAGATCGGCACCAGGCGAAGGAAGAGCAAATAGCTGAAGCCCTCCTCCTGAAAGCCCTTGCGCAGACGCCGCGTGCGCGGCCCGGCGCGCTCGGCGAGAAATGCGCCGAGCGACGTGCGTGCGATCAGGAAGATCAGCGTCGCGCCGACCGTGGCGGCGACGCAGGCGAGAGCCGTGCCGAACAGCGCTCCGAAGAGGAAGCCGCCGGTAATCGTCATGACGCCGGCGCCGGGGAACGAGACGGCGACCACGGTGACGTAGGTAACTAGATACGCTGCGGCGGCGAGAAACGGACGCTCGGCGACGATATCCAGCAGCGTCCCCTGGTAGCGACGGAGCGTATCCAGCGACAGGTAGTCCGTCAGGCCCGCCGCATAGAGCACGAGAAGGGCGAGCGCCACGGCGCAAAGCGGTAGCCAGCGCAGAAGAGCGCGTCTGCTCCCCGAGCGTCCGTTGAGAGCGTCTGGCGCCTTCACCACCTCCGGCCCGCTTCCGGCGTTCCCCATCTCACCCAACGGTGTTACGCGTGTGCCCATGCTTCCTTGGTAGCACCGCATGCTAAACACCTGGAAAAAGGATGCGGCGGCGCCACGAACAAATGAAAGGGCGGCTCTGCCCCTTCACCGGGGCGTTACAGATGGGTCTGACCGGGTTGTCACAATCCCAGCGCCGCGGTGTAGCACGGCGGGGGGGCGAGGCGGGCAAAAGCGCGCGGAATCCGCGGATGTCGTTGACTTGGCCGGGCGTTTCACCCTATATCGCCCGCGCTCGACCGGAGCCGTGCGGAGATGCGCGCTTCGGCACTATCCCGAACATCGGCGCGGCGCGGTGTCCTAGCCAAGCGACCCGCTGTCCGTTTCTTGAGACGAGGGCCGCTTGCCAGGCGGCATGAACGATGAAGAGAACCTATCAACCGAGCCGGCTGGTGCGCAAACGCCGCCACGGATTCCGCGCGCGTACGGCGACGAAGAACGGCCGCAAGGTGCTCGCCCGCCGTCGCGCGAAGGGGCGCAAGCGCCTCTCGGCGTGACCGGTCCCATGCCTGAGCGCCTGAAGAAAAGGCGCGATTTCCTCGCCGCCGCGAAGGGCCATCGTGCCGCGCGGCGCGCGTTCGTTTTGGAGGCGCGGGCTCGCGAGGACGCCGAGGGCGCGCCGCGCTTCGGCTTCACCGTCTCCAAGCGCACCGCGACAAAGGCCGTGGAGCGGAACCGCATCCGCCGCCGCCTGCGCGAGGCGGTGCGGCTTGCCGCGATCGAGATCGCCCGCCCCGGCCACGATTACGTGCTCGTCGGACGACGCGCGGCTTTGACTGAGCGGTTCTGCGACCTTACCTCCGCCCTTGCCGATGCCATGCGGCGAGTTCCGGAGGCAACCGATCCGAAAGGGTCAAGCGGGGCGCGGAGGCCCCGATGATGAAAAACAATCAGAACGTCATCATCGCCATCGCGCTTTCCTTCGCAATCATCGTCGCGTGGCAATATTTCGTCGTCGGCCCGAAGATGCAGGCTGAGCGGGCGCGGCTCGCGCAGGAGCAGTCGCAGAGCGCCACATCGACTCCGGCAACTCCCACAACGACGCCCTCGACCGGAGCGGAGACGCCTGCCGCCCCGGCCGGCACAGCTGCGCCAAACGCGACGCCGCCGGCAAGCGCCGCCGCGCCTTCTTCGATCGTCTCGCGCGACGCGGCGCTTGCGCGCACGGATCGCGTGGCGATCGACACGCCGTCGCTCAAAGGTTCGCTCAACCTTGTCGGCGGACGGATCGACGATCTGAAGCTCGCCGACTACCGTGAGACCGTCGATCCGACGAGCCCGCTGGTCGAGCTCTTCTCGCCGGCCGGATCCGAGAACCCCTATTTCGCTGATTTCGGCTGGGTCGCGCCGGAGGGCGGACCGGCAGTGCCTGGCGCGGACACGGAGTGGAAGGCGGAAGGCGGGCCGCTCGCACCGGGCCAGGATTTGACGCTCACCTACGACAACGGCGCCGGGCTCACCTTCAAGCGCACCTATTCGGTCGACGCCAAGTACATGTTCACGGTCCGCCAGACGGTCGAGAACACGACCGGTGCGCCGGTGACGCTCTATCCTTTCGGCCTGGTCAGTCGCACCGGGCTTCCAAAGACCTCCGGCTACTACATCCTGCACGAGGGGCTGATCGGCTATCTCGGCGCCGACGGGCTGCAGGAGATCAAGTACAAGAAGCTCACGGATGAGGCACCGTCGATCACGCCGGCCAAGACATCGTCCGGCTGGCTCGGCATCACCGACAAATACTGGGCGGCCGCCCTCATTCCAGCGAGCGATCAGCCGTTCCAGCCGCGCTTCCTGAAGGGCGCGAGCGGAGAGCGCCCGACCTATCAGGCGGACTATCTCGGCGACGGCGTCGCCATTCCCGCCGCCGGCACGGCGACCACGGAGACGCGGCTCTTTGCCGGCGCCAAGGAGACGGCGCTCCTCAACAGCTACGAGGAGAAGCTCGAGATACCCCATTTCGACCTTCTGATCGACTGGGGCTGGTTCTTCTTCATCACCAAGCCGATGTTCAAGGTGATCGACTGGCTCTACCGATTCCTCGGCAATTTCGGCCTCGCCATCCTCGCCGTGACCGTCACGGTGAAGGCGATCTTCTTCCCGCTCGCCAATCGCTCCTATACGTCGATGTCGAAGATGAAGAAGCTGCAGCCGGAGATGAAGAAGCTGCAGGAGCGCTTCAAGGATGACCGCGTGGGGCTCCAGAAGGAGATGATGGAACTCTACAAGCGCGAGAAGGTGAACCCGATCGCCGGCTGCTGGCCGATCGTCATCCAGATCCCGGTGTTCTTCTCGCTCTACAAGGTGCTCTTCATCACCATCGAGATGCGGCACGCGCCGTTCTTCGGCTGGATCCACGACCTCTCCGCCCCCGACCCGACGAACATCTTCACCCTGATGGGGCTCATTCCCTGGACTCCGCCGCACGCGCTGCATCTCGGAATCTGGCCGCTCATCATGGGCTTCACGATGTTCGTGCAGATGCGCATGAACCCGACGCCGCCTGACAAGACCCAGGCGATGATCTTCAACTGGATGCCGGTCATCTTCACCTTCATGCTCGGCTCCTTCCCGGCTGGCCTCGTCATCTACTGGGCGTGGAACAACACGCTCTCCGTCCTCCAGCAGGGCGTGATCATGAAGCGGAACGGCGTCCCGATCGAGCTTTTCGGCAACCTGAAGGGCCTCTTCTCGCGGCCGAAGCCGAAGAACACGCCGGCGGAATGACCGCCGCGCCGCGCGGAGCCGCGGAGGCGGAGCCGTGACCACCCTCTTCCGTCATCCCTGGCGCCTCGTCACCGAGGCGCCGAACCTTGCCGCGCTGCCGGCCGAGGGGCCGCCGGAGGTCGCCTTCGCCGGCCGCTCGAATGTCGGCAAGTCGAGCCTCATCAACGCCGTCACCGGAACGACCGGACTGGCGCGTACCTCGAACACGCCGGGACGCACGCAGTCGCTCTTCTTCTTCGTGCCCGATCCGCCCGATGCGAAGCCCGGCGCGCTGCCGCCTGTCGCCATCGTCGACATGCCGGGCTACGGCTTCGCCAAGGCGCCGAAGAAGACGGTCGACGCCTGGACCAAGCTGCTTCGCGCCTATCTCGCCGGGCGCGCCTCGCTGAAGCGCGTGTTCCTGCTCGTCGACGCGCGGCACGGACTGAAACCCGCCGACGCGACGCTGATGGACGAGCTCGACCGCGCCGGCGTCTCCTACCAGATCGTGCTCACCAAGGCCGACAAGGTGAAGGCGGAGGAGCTCGCCGCGGTCGAGGCGGCGACGGCGGAGGCCAGCCGCAAGCGCCCCGCCGCGCATCCGGCGCTTCTTGTCAGCTCAAGCCTCAAGGGCGAAGGCATCGAAGCGCTCCGCTTAGAGATCGCCGCCTTCTCTTTCCCGCGATAAGCCGCTAAGAGGCGCGAGCGCGCGCGGAGCCGCTCCATGAACGACACGACCAGCACCATCAAGTCGAAAGACGCCCACGACCAGGCGCGGCTTCTCTCCGAGGCGCTGCCCTTCATGCAGCGCTACGAAAACAAGACCATCGTGGTGAAATACGGCGGCGCGGCGATGGGCGACCCGGCGCTCGCGCAGGCCTTCGCGCGCGATATTGCGCTTCTCAAGCAGTCCGGCGTCAATCCGATCGTCGTGCACGGCGGCGGTCCGCAGATCGGCGCGATGCTGAAGAAGATGGGGATCAAGAGCGAGTTCAAGGGCGGGCTTCGCGTCACCGACAAGGCGACAGTCGAGATCGTCGAGATGGTGCTCGCCGGCTCGATCAACAAAGAGATCGTCGCGCTCATCAACAAAGAGGGTGAATGGGCGATCGGCCTTTGCGGCAAGGACGGCAACATGGTCTTCGCCGAGAAGGTGAAGCGCACCGAGGTCGATCCGGATTCCAAGATCGAGGCGGTCGTCGATCTCGGCTTCGTGGGCGATCCGATCGAGGTGGACCGCACGCTCATCGACCTTCTCGCGCGCTCCGAGATGATCCCGGTCATCGCGCCGATCGCGCCCGGTCGCGACGGCGAAACCTACAACATCAACGCGGACACTTTCGCCGGCGCGATCGCCGGCGCGCTCACGGCGACCCGGCTCCTCTTCCTGACGGACGTGCCGGGCGTACTCGACAAGAACCGCAAGCTCATCGACGAGCTGACCGTCGCAGAGGCGAAGGCGCTCTTCGCCGACGGCACGATATCCGGCGGCATGATCCCCAAGGTCGAGACCTGCATCGACGCGGTCGCGCGCGGCGTCGAAGGCGTCGTCATCCTCGACGGCAAGACGCCGCATGCGGTGCTGCTCGAGCTCTTCACCGAGCACGGCGCCGGCACGCTGATCCGCGCGTAGGCTGAGCGTCCGAAGAGCCCAGGAGTCAACCGGCTGAGGTTGCGGATCCCTGGAAGAACGACTCCGTATCCTCGGGCGACACTTCCTGTCCGAAGAAGCGCCCCTGCGCCTGGTCGCAGCCGGTCGCCAGCAGCGCTTCTTCCTGGCCGCGATCGCTCACCCCTTCGGCGGAGATTGTCAGGCCCAGACCGCGGCCGAGCCCGACAAGACCTTTTACGATCGCGGCGCTCTCGCTCTTCGAGCCCATTGCGCGGACGAAGCTTTCGTCGATCTTGATCTTGTCGAGCTTGAAGTTCCGCAGATGGTAGAGGCTCGAATAGCCGGCACCGAAGCTGTCGAGCGTCAACCGCACGCCGGAGCCGCGGAGCGGTCCGAGCGCCTTCTGCGCCGCGTCGAAATCGCGCACGAGCACGGCCTCGGTGATCTCGATCTCAAGACGGTCGCCCGGCAACCCGCTCTGGCCGAGGATGCCGAGCACGCGAAGCCCGAAGCCAGGATCCTTGAGCTGCGCAGCCGTGACGTTGAACGAGAGCTTCACCTGCGAAGGCCATGCGCGCGCCGTGCGGCAGGCCGATCCCAGCAATTGATCCGTCAGCTCCGGGAGAAGACCGCAATCCTCGGCGATCGGGATGAAGCGCTCGCGCGGTACGACGCCGAGACTCGGGATCTTCCCAATGAGCGAGCAGCTCGAACTCCACGACTGCCTTCGTCTTCAAGTCGACCAGCGGCTGGTAGCGCGGCCTGATCTCTCCCTTCGCGACCGCCTCGCGCAGCAGCTGTTCCATCCGATCGCGCTCGCGGATCTGGCGATCCATCTCGGCGTCGAAGAAGCGAAGCGTCGATGTATGCTCTTCCTTGGCGCGATAAAGCGCGATGTCGGCACGGCGGAGCACTTCCTCGCCCGTCGCCTCGTCGAACGGAAGCAGGCAGATGCCTATCGAAACGCCGATCTCGCGCTTCCCGCCTCCCAGCATGATGGGCTCGTTGAGCTCATCGATGACGCGGCGCGCGATGCTCCCCGCCGCCTCGCCGCCGGCGACATGCAGCGCCAGGATCGCAAATTCGTCGCCGCCGAGGCGGGCCACGACGTCGGCCTCGCGCGCGCCGGCTAGAAGCCGCTGAGCGACAACCACCAGCGTCTCGTCGCCGGCACCGTGTCCGTACAGGTCGTTGATCTGCTTGAAGCCGTTCAGATCGAGGAGCAGCAAAGCGTGCGCGGTGTTTGCGGCCGGCGGCGAGCCGATCGCCTGGCTCAGCGCGTCGTCGAACTGGCGACGGTTCGCCAGGCCGGTCAGCGGGTCCTGAAGGGCAAGCTCGCGCGCCTTGGCTTCGGCCTTGGCTCTCCGCTCGGTCTCCTGCCTCGCCTCGTTCAGCCGGCGCCAGGCGAAGACGAGCAGCCCGAAGGTGAGCAGCGCGCCGAGCAGGAACACCTCGTTGAGCTCGATTCCCTGGCCATGCGACGCTTCAGGACGGACCACGGCAAAGAGGTCATATTCGAACGCCAGGTAGCCGGCGACCAGCATGGTCGCCGCGATGAAGGTCAGGTCCTGAATGCCGTAGCGATCTCGGATCGCGGAGCGTGCAACGCTCCGCACCCACACCGATGGAGTGCCGCGCATGCGCGGATTTTTCCCGGCAACCTCCTGAGATTGCGTAAACGGCGAGCGAAAGTTGCCATGATTGTTAAGGCCGCTCGGCTATATTTGCCGCATGAACCTCACAGTTGAATCCGTCGCGCCGCACGCGTCGCGCGACCTCCGTGTCTTCGCCGACAAGGAAGCCTGGGTCTTCGACCTCGACAACACGCTCTATCCGCGCTCGACCAACATCTTCCGCCAGGTCGACGAGCGCATCCGCCTCTATGTCCGGCGGCTGCTCGACGTCGATGAAGCGGAGGCGGAGAAGATCCAGAAAACCTTCTACAAGACGCACGGCACGACGCTTCGCGGCCTCATGCTCAACCACAACGTCGATCCCGACGATTTCCTGGAATTCGTGCACAACATCGACCATTCGGCGGTGAAGCCGGACCCGGCGCTCGGCGACGCGATCAAGCGGCTTCCGGGCAAGAAATACATCTTCACCAACGGCTCGCGCCGGCACGCGGAGAAGGTGGCGGAGCGGCTCGGCTTCACCGACCACTTCGAGGACATCTTCGACATCGTCGCCGCCAACCTCGTGCCGAAGCCGGAGCGCGAGACCTATGAGCGCTTCGTGAAGCGCTTCGGGGTCGAGCCGGAGCGCGCTGCGATGTTCGAGGACCTGACGCGCAATCTCGTGGTGCCGAAATCGGTCGGCATGACGACGGTGCTGGTCGTCCCGCCGGGGACGCGCGAGGTCTTCCACGGCGAATGGGAATATGAGGGGCGCGACGACGACCATGTCGATTTCGTCACCGATGACCTCGCCCGCTTCGTCGAGGACATTGCCGACGCGATCGGCGCGTGAGCGCAGAACCACCTCTATCTGGCGGTCGCCATCCTCTTCGAGGTGATCGCGACGTCGGCCCTTAAGGCGACCGACGGCTTCACGCGGCTCGGCCCGTCGCTCGTCACGCTCGTCGGCTATGCCTGCGCCTTCTATTTCCTGGCGCTGACGCTCCGCACGATGCCCGTCGGCATCGTCTACGCCGTCTGGTCCGGCGCCGGCATCGTGCTCATCGCGGCGATCGGCTGGCTCTGGTTCCGCCAACAGATCGACGCGCCGGGGCTGATCGGCATCGGCCTGATCCTCGCCGGTGTGATGGTCGTCAATCTTTTCTCGAAGACGGTCGGGCACTAGAACGCGCCGATGGACCTTCTCGTCAACATCGACGTCGACGATCTTCCCAAGGCCGTCGCCTTCTATTCCGAAGCCCTCGGCCTCAAGGTCGGGCGCCGTTTCGGAACGATCGGCGTGGAGATGCTCGGGCTTTCCGCGCCGATCTACCTGCTCCTGAAGAAGGGCGGCAGCGTGATTGCGCCGGGCGTCCGCCGGCGGCGCGACTATCGCCGCCACTGGACCCCGGTCCACATCGACGTCGTAGTTCCCGACATCGAGAGCGCGGTCGCCCGGGCGACCGCCGCCGGCGCGGTGCTTGAGGCCCCAGTCGCCGCGACGGCCTGGGGCAAGCTCGCACTGATGGCCGACCCGTTCGGCCACGGCTTCTGCCTGCTTCAGTTTGTCGGCCGCGGCTACGACGAGATCGCAGCGCCCTAGAGCTCCTCATCTCTTGATTCAGATGAAGACTCTATCTCTTTGCTGCAGCATCATCTTATCGGAAAGCCGGCCGCCACTTTTCGGGATCGTGCTCTAGGCTTGCGCCCGCCTCATCAAGCGGCGATATAGGTGGGAGGGAGGTTGGCGGCGGACGTGCTCCTCGCCAACCGGGTCAGGTCCGGAAGGAAGCAGCCCCAACGAGATTCGGCACGGGTCGCCCGTCCAGCCTCCCGCTTTCACCCGCTCTTTCAACGAGGCACGCCGGCGCGCCCATGACCGAAACCGCTCCCGGCTATCAGGTGCTTGCGCGGAAATACCGCCCGGCGCGCTTCGACGACCTGATCGGCCAGGAGCCGATGGTCAGAACGCTGAAGAACGCGTTCTCCGCCGGCCGCATCCCGCATGCCTGGATGCTGACCGGCGTGCGCGGCGTCGGAAAGACGACGACAGCGCGCATCCTGGCGCGCGCGCTGAACTATGCCACGGAGGACGGCGGCGGCGCGCCGACCATCGAGCTTGCTTCGGAAGGCATTCACTGCCGCGCCATCATGGAGGGGCGGCACCCGGACGTGCTCGAGATGGACGCCGCCTCGCACACCGGCATCGACGACATCCGCGAGATCATCAACTCCGCGCGCTACGCGCCGGTCTCCGCGCGCTTCAAAGTCTACATCATCGACGAGGTCCACATGCTCTCCAAGCAGGCCTTCAACGGCCTCTTGAAGACGCTGGAAGAGCCCCCGCCGCACGTGAAGTTCGTGTTCGCGACGACGGAGATCCGCAAGGTCCCGGTGACGGTGCTCTCGCGCTGCCAGCGCTTCGACCTCCGCCGCGTCGACGCCGCGGTGCTGAGCGCGTATCTCGAAGAGATCGCCAAGAAGGAGAGCGTCGAGGCGGAGCCGGAAGCGCTTCGCCAGATCGCCCGCGCGGCGGAAGGATCGGTGCGCGACGCGCTCTCCATCCTCGACCAGGCGATCGCGCATGGCGCCGGCAAGGTCGGCGCGGAAGCCGTGCAAGGCATGCTCGGGCTCGCAGACCGCACGCGCGTCGTCGATCTCTTCGAGCACGTGATGAAGGGCGACACCGCCGCAGCGCTTACCGAGATCGAGACGCAGCACCAGACCGGCGCGGACCCGGCGACGGTGCTGACCGACCTCGCCGATTTCGTGCACTACGTAACGCGGCTGAAGCTTGCGCCGAACGCAGCCGCGCACGGCGCGATCTCGGAGACGGAGCGCGTGCGCGGCGCCGCCTTTGCCGAGGCACTGTCGCTCCGCGAGCTTTCGCGCGCCTGGCAGATGCTGACGAAGGGCATCCAGGAGGTGGCGCTCGTCGCACGCCCGCTGACGGCGGCGGAGATGGTGCTCGTGCGCCTTTGCCATGCCGCCGATCTGCCGACGCCGGACGAAGCGATCCGCATGGCGGCGGACGGTGGCGGCGATGCCTCTCCGCGCGCGCCGGAGCGCCCGCGATCTGCTCCCGCGCCACAGCCGCGCGCGCCGCGCGGTCAGGCGGCGCCGATGATGCGCACGCAGCCGGCCGAGGCCCCTGCCCCGGCGCCCGAGCCGACGCTTCGAAGCTTCGACGACGTGGTCGCCCGCGCCAAGGCGGAGCGCGAGCGGCTGCTCGTCTTCGCGCTCGAGCGGCACGTGCGGCCGGTGCGATTCGAGCCGGGGCGGATCGAGATCGCGCTGACGCCTGAAGCCGAGCGCGACCTGCCGCAGAAGCTGATGGCGGCGCTCAGGAACTGGACCGGCGAGCGCTGGATGGTCACCGTCACGGCTGCCGCGGTCGAAGCGGGTGAGACCGTGCACGAAGCGCGTGCCAAGGGCCGCGCAGCACTCTTCGAGGAAGTCAGCGCCGATCCACTGGTGAAGCGCGTGATGGAGAAATTTCCGGGGGCCGAGATCGTCGACGTGCGCGAGCGCGTCGCCGAAGTAGAGGACGCGCCCGCCAATGTGGTCGGGGCGGTCGACGATCCGGAACGGGAGGACGAGGATTTCTGATGCGCGATTTCATGGGCATGATGAAGCAAGCGGCAGCGCTGCAGGAGAAGATGCAGAGCGCTACAGACCGAGATCGCGGCGCTCGAAGTGAGCGGCTCGGCGGGGGCCGGGCTCGTCACCGTCATCGTTGACGGCAAGGGCGGCGTGAAGAGCGTCAAGATCGATCCCTCGCTCATGAATGCCGAAGAGGTGGAGATCCTGGAGGACCTGATCGTCGCGGCGGCGAGCGACGCCCGCGGCAAGGCGGAGGCGCTCGCGGCGGAGAAGATGAAGGTGCTGACCGCCGGCTTGCCACTCCCGCCCGGGCTGACGCTGCCGTTCTAGAGGCTCTATGGCGCAACACGTCGTCGGACCGGAGATCGAGCGGCTGATCCAGCTTCTTGCGCGGTTGCCGGGGCTCGGTCCTCGCTCGGCGAGACGCGCGGCGCTGGCGCTCATGAAGAAGAAGGACTCCCTGATGGAGCCGCTCGGCAAGGCGATCGCCGAAGCCGCGGCGGCCGTCTCCGTCTGTCCCCTCTGCGGCAATGTCGACACGCAGTCACCCTGCACGATCTGCCGCGATACTTCGCGCGACGCTTCCCTTCTCGTGGTCGTGGAGGAAGTCGGCGACCTTTGGGCATTGGAGCGCGCCGGGGCCACCAAAGGCCGCTACCACGTGCTCGGCGGCGTGCTCTCGCCGCTCGACGGCATCGGCCCCGACGAGCTCAACATCGGCTCGCTGGCGACACGCGTGCGGGGATCTTCAGAAGGCGGGGGCGGCGTCAGCGAGGTGGTCCTCGCCATGAACGCGACCGTCGAAGGCCAAACCACGGCGCACTACATCACCGACACGCTCGCCGGCTCCGGCGCCAAGATCACGCGGCTCGCGCATGGCGTGCCGGTCGGCGGCGAACTCGACTATCTCGACGACGGTACGCTTTCCGCCGCCATGAAGAGCCGCACGCCGTTCTGAAGGGCTCCTGACAGTGCGCTGTCAGGAGGCTGTGCTACCCTCCCCGGATAGCTCAGGGAGGCCTCGATGCCCGTCGCCGAGAACGCCGATATCGTCCTCTATTATGCGCCGCAGAGCCGGGCATTCCGCATGCTGTGGTTCCTGGAGGAGCTTGGCCGCCCCTACAAGATCGAGACGATCGACCTCAACAAGGGCGACCACAAGAAGCCTTATTTCCTGGCGCTGAACGCGATGGGCAAGGTGCCGACGCTGATCGACCAGGGCATCCCGATCGCGGAAACCGGCGCGATGATGGTGCACCTCGCCGACAAATACGCGCCGGGCGAGCTCGCGCCGCTCTTCAAGGAGCCGAAGCGCGCCGACTATCTGAAGTGGATGTTCTTCGCCGCCGGCGTGATGGAGCCGGCATTCGGCGAGAAATTCTTCAAGTGGGGCGATGTCCCGTCGCGCCGCGCCGCCTGGGGCAGCTTCGCCTCGATGGAGGAGACGGTGACCGCAGGCCTCTCGCCGGGCCCGTGGATCGTCGGCGACCAGTTCACCGGCGCCGATGTTTTCGTGGCGTCGAACCTGCACTGGGGCCTGTTGAGCGATCTCTTCCCAAAGGAGGGCGTCATCGCCGATTATGTCGCCCGCTGCGCCGCGCGACCGGCCTTGAAGCGCGCGCTCAAGATGGAGGAGGAGTTTATCAAAGCGAAGGCGGCGGCAACCGGTTAGCGGCTGCGCTCCAACCTTCTCCCAAGCTTGGGAGAAGGTTTTCTATGCCAAGCTATTTCCCAGCCTTGAACAGATCGGATTCCTCGATCCGCTTCGGCTGCGGTGCGGCCTCGACCTGCTCGACGCCGATTTCGCTGATGGCACGGCCTCGCTTCGTCACCTTGTCGCTTGAGATCAGAACCTGCTCGACGTCCCTCTGCACGGCGCCGAAATGTGCGCCGAGCTTCCGGACGCGGTCGTCGAGACGCTCCACGTCGAGCATCATCATCCTGACCTCGTCCTGGATGACGTGCGCCTGCTCGCGCAGCCGGTGATCGCGCAGCACCTGCTGGATGACCTGGATCGACAGGAGCAGCAGCGACGGCGAAACGATGATTACGCGCAGGCGGTAGGCAAGCTGCACCAGCTGGTCGAAGCTCTCGTGGATCTCCGCGAAGACGGATTCCGACGGCACGAACATGAAGGCCGTGTCGTGCGTCTCGCCCGGCACGAGATATTTCTCGGAGATATCGCGGATGTGCTTCGTCACGTCGTTGCGGAACTGCTGCTGCGCCGCCTTGAGCGCGTCCGGGCTCGCGGCCGCCTTCAACGCGTTGTAGGCCTCGAGCGGGAACTTCGCGTCAACGACGAGCGGCGGCGTGTCGTTCGGCAGATGGATCACGCAATCCGGCCGGCCGCCCGATTTCAGCGTGAATTGGAAGGCGTAAGCGCCGGCCGGGAGATTGTCGGAGACGATCGCCTCCATGCGCCCCTGCCCGAAGGCGCCGCGCGTCTGCTTGTTGGCGAGGATGTTCGACAGCGTCGTCACCTGGCCGGCGAGCGCCGAGATGTTCGCTTGAGCGGAATCGAGCACCGCCAGTCGCTCGTGCAGGCTCTTCAGGTTCTCGTGCGTGGTCTTCGTCGCGTCGCCCATCGACTGGTTCAGCCGATGCGTCATGCCGTCGAGGCGCTGCGAAAGCGACTGCGTCAGCTCCGCCTGGCGGTTGCCTATCAGCTCCGACATCGCCTGCATGCGGCCGGTCATCTCCGACTGCGCCCTAAGAAGCGTGCCGATCTGGCCTTCGAGCTCGCTCTTCTGCGCCGCCGCTTGCTCGCCGACGACGCTCCTCAAGCGGCGCTGGCCCCAGATGATCAGGACGGTGGCGACGAGCACGACGGCAAGCGCGGCGACCGCCAACGCGATCGCCATTCCGCCGCCTGAAGGGATTGTTTCCACGCCCCACCCTAGCCGAATTCGTCCGGAAGCCCCGAAGCTGGTCGCTTCGGGGCTTCCGTTTCACACGTCACGACCGGCGGTGGGGGCGTGAGCGCCGGTCGCGGCCGCGGATCGGCTATTGGTTTCCGCCGTCGTCACCGCCGGGCTGGCCTTGGCCCCACCAGCCGTGGGGGCCGTGGCCGAACCAGCCGCGCGGACCTCCGTCAGACATCCGGCGTGGGCCGTGGTCTCCCGGGCCGGGCCGCTGGTGATCGGCAGGCGAAAGCATGCCGTCGCCGTTGCGGTCGAAGCGGGCGACCATGCCGCCGAAGCGGTCGTCGAGCTCGGACTTGGAGACCTGCGCGTCGCCGTTCGGGTCGAGGAACTGGAAGGCCCGCACGGAAATCGGCTTGGTGATCTCCGCCCAAAGCGCCTGGAATTCCTCGAGCGACAGGCTGCCGTTCTTGTCGGCGTCGAACTCGGCGAAGCGGACATTGATCGTCGCGTTGATCTCGTCCTGCGACAGCGCGCCGTCGCCGTTGGTATCGACGTCCTTCAGCATCTCGCGCTGAATTTCGCCGAAGCCGCCCATCGGCCCCATGCCTCCCGGACCGCCTGGGCCTGGGCCGCGTTCTGCAAAGCTCGATCCGACCAGGAACAATCCGCCGGCCACGGCAAGCGCGCTGGTCGCAAGCGCCATCTTCACACTCTTTCTCATCTCAATCTCCTTCAGGGGCTCCCTCAGTGACCCGGAAGATGGAGGGCGGATGTCGCAGAATTTTCGGCTTAAGCCACCGTTTTTGTCGCGATTTCTGGCGGAACCCGGCGGCTGACACACTCTGTTACAATTTTCTCAGGTCTCCCTGGGAAACTCGGGATAGGTCGAACTCATGGAGCGCACGCCGCACATCCTGGTCGTCGACGACCACCGCGACATCCGCGATCTTCTCGCGCGGTTTCTCGCCAAGCATGGCTTCCGCACGAGCGTCGCGGAGGCGGCGGCGGCCGCACGCAAGACGCTTCAGGCGGCCGACGTCGATCTCGTCGTGCTCGACATCATGATGCCGGGCGAGGACGGGCTGTCGCTCACCCGATTCCTGCGCGAGAGCACCGACATCCCGGTGATCCTCTTGACTGCCATGGGCGAGGAGACCGACCGCATCGTCGGGCTCGAAGTCGGCGCCGACGATTATGTCGCGAAGCCCTTCAACCCGCGCGAGCTCCTGGCGCGGATCAAGGCGGTTCTGCGCCGGGCGCAGGCGCCGACGGGGCGCCAGCCGGCGGCCAAAGGCAAGCTCGGCTTCGATCGCTGGACGCTCGATCTCTCGCGCCGTGAGCTCGTTGACGACAAGGGGGTCTTTGTGCCGCTCTCGAGCGGCGAGTTCCGCCTGCTCGCCGTGCTCGTGGAGCGCCCTGGCATGGTGCTCACCCGCGACCAGCTCCTGGACCTGACGCGCGGACGATCGGCGCAGCCCTTCGACCGGTCGATCGACAACCAGATCAGCCGGCTCCGGAAGAAGATCGAGCGCGACCCGCGCTCGCCGGAGCTCATCAAGACCGCCTGGGGCGACGGCTACAGCTTCGCCGGCGAGGTGAAAGCGCTATGAGGCTTTGGCCGACAAGCCTCGCGGGGCGGCTCGCAGCACTCCTCATCCTGACGCTGGTGCTCGCGCAGGCGCTCTCCTTCGCGCTTTTCTCCGGTGAGCGGATCGCGGCCTTCCGCAGCGCCTATCGCGAAGACCTCTTCGTGCGGCTCGTCTCGCTCGTTGAGATCCTCGACGAATCAGCGCCGGACATGCAACGCCGCGTGATCGCTGCGACGAGCTCCCCGATCTTCAACGTGACGCTCGACCCGACGCCGATCGTCCCGCCGGACCGCATCGACGACAGCGGCCTCGGCGCCGGGCTTGCCTCGGCGATGAAGAAGCCGGTCGAGGACGTGCGCATCACGCTCGGCGGGCCGCCCTGGCGCGGTCCGCCCGGCGATGACGACGGCGCCGGCCGGAGACCACCTCGCCACCATGAGCCGGCGTGGGTGCGCGCCTCGGTGCATATGACGGACGGGCAGTGGCTCAACGCGTCGGCCGATCGGCCGCCGGTGCCGCCGCTCGGGCGCCCGTTCCTCACCTCGTTCCTGATCTCCGCGCTTGCCGTCGGCGCGGTCGGAGCGCTCGGCGTCGGCTTTGCGAGCCGGCCGCTCCGCCAGCTCGCCGTTGCAGCCGACCGGCTCGGGCGAGGCGAGACTTTCGCACCGCTCCCCGAGACGGGCCCGCGGGAGACGCGGCAGGCGAACGTCGCCTTCAACCGCATGCGCGAGCGCCTCGACCGCTTCATCCGCGACCGCACGGCGATGCTTGCCGCGATAGCCCACGATTTGCGCACGCCGATCACCAGCCTCAGGCTCAGGGCTGAGTTCGTCGAGGACGAGGAGATGAAGGCGAAGGTGCTCGAGACGCTCTCCGAGATGCAGGCGATGACCGACGCGACGCTTGCATTCGCTCGCGGCGACGCGGAGACGGAGGAGAGCCGCGAGACCGACATATCGGCGCTGGTCGAGAGCGTCGTCGACGATGTCGCGGCGAGCGGACGGGAGGCATCCTTCGAAGACTCGCCGTCCGTCACGGTGAGATGCCGGCCCTTCGCACTCCGCCGTGCCATCATGAACCTGATCGACAACGCCGCCTTCTACGGCGTCCGCGCCCGGGCCAAGGTCGAGAAAGCCGCCGACGAAGTCCGAATCGTCATCGAAGACGACGGACCGGGAATCCCGGCCGCCGAGCTTGACCACGTGTTCGATCCGTTTGTACGGCTGGAGGGCTCGCGCAGCCGCGAGACTGGTGGCGCAGGACTCGGACTGGCGATAGCACGCTCCATCGCCCGCGCGCATGGCGGGGACGTAAGGCTGGAGAATCGCGCAGGGGGTGGGTTGCGGGCGGTGCTCAACCTGCCGGCCTAGGCCGGCTCCTGATTGACCCACGCTGCGGCAGCCCCTATCTCGCGGGCCGTGAGCACGCTTGAGATCCTTACCCTTCCCGATCCCGTCCTTCGGCAGAAAAGCGCTCCCGTCGAGACCGTCGACGACGCGACGCGGCGCTTCATGGACGAGATGCTGAAGACCATGTACGAGGCGCCCGGAATCGGCCTTGCCGCGATCCAGGTCGGCGAGCCGCGCCGCATCGTCACCATCGACGTCGCCCGCGAGGACGAGGAGAGGAGCCCGCTCTTCCTGGTCAATCCGGAGATCGTGTGGGCGTCGGAAGACGAGCGCTCCACCTACGAGGAGGGCTGCCTTTCGATCCCCGACTATTACGCGGAGGTCGAGCGACCGGCAAAGGTCCGATTCCGCTATGTCGACTACGAGGGCAAGGAGCACGAGCGCGATGCGGAGGGGCTGCTCGCAACCTGCGTCCAGCACGAGATCGACCATTTGAACGGCGTGCTCTTCATCGACTATCTCTCGAAGCTGAAGCGCGACCTGGTCGTGAAGAAATTTGCCAAGGCGGCGCGCGAAAAGGAACGCCAGCGCCAGCACCGGATCTAGAGCATGATCCCGAAAAGTGGGAAACGGTTTTCGGAGAAGATCATGCTCCGGCAAAGAGGAAGAGCGCGCGGCCCGGCGCTGCCCGGGCTCTGAGAATGGCGCTCCGCGTCGTCTTCATGGGCACGCCGGATTTCTCCGTGCCGACGCTTTCGAAGCTTGCCGCCGCCGGTCACGACATCGTCGCCGTCTACACGCAGCCGCCGAGGCCGGCCGGGCGTGGCATGGCCGAGCAGCCCTCGCCGGTGCACGAGAAGGCGCGCGAGCTCGACATGCCCATCGTCATGCCGAAGACGCTTCGGATTGCAGCGGCAGAGAAGCTCTTCGCTTCGCACCAGGCGGATGTGGCGGTCGTCGTCGCCTACGGGCTGATCCTGCCGAAGCCGATTCTCGAGGCGCCGCGCCACGGCTGCCTCAACCTGCACGCCTCGGCGCTCCCGCGCTGGCGTGGCGCCGCGCCGATCCAGCGTGCGCTTATGGCCGGCGACCGCGAGACCGCCGTCATGGCGATGCGCATGGAGGAAGGGCTCGACACCGGTCCTGTGTGCCTTGCCGAACGGGTGCCGATCGGCGCCGACGAGACCGCAGGCGAGCTGCACGACCGGCTGGCGGCGCTCGGCGCCGACGTGATGGCGCGCGCGCTCCATGCGGTCGAAGCAGGTACGCTCGAATGCACGCCGCAGATCGAGTCCGGCGTCACCTATGCGAAAAAGATCGAGAAGGCCGAGACGCGGATCGACTGGGCGCGAAGCGCCGCCAGCGTGCACAACCACATCCGCGGGCTCTCCCCCTTCCCCGGTGCCTGGTTCGAGATCCCGTCGGGGAAACGCACGGAGCGGGTCAAGGCGCTGCGCTCGTGCCTGGCAGCCGGCTCCGGCGTTGCCGGCACGGTGCTCAGCGTCGAGCCGCTTGTCGTCGCATGCGGCGAGGGAGCCGTCGAGCTCGCCGAGCTGCAGCGGGCGGGGAGACAACCCGTCGATGCCGCGGCGTTCGCGCGCGGCGCGAGACTTGAACCTGGCTCGATGTTGGCCGGAAGCGCCTCGGGCTGAGGGATGCAGACCCCGTCGGCGCGCACCAGGCCGGCGTGACCGAAGCCCTTGGAATCGGCGAGAATTGATACGACCGATATCCCGTGACGGCATGCACCTGCGCGCGCCGCCCTGTCCATGGCCTGGAGCTCCGGATTGACCCTTGCCGACTTTTCCGAAATCGCTAGTGACACACTCTTCGGAGCCGCATCTTGAGTTGGATCAAGAACCCCTCTGAACGCCTTCTCGAGGCGACGCTGGAGCCGCCCGGCGACGACGTCGTCGTTCTGCGCGGGGAGGAGCTCCGCGACCAGCCGCAGATCCGCGAGCTCCTGGAGGCCTCATTCCCGGGCTCGGGCGAGGCGCTGCTCGTCGACCGGCTGAGGAGCGACGGTGCGATTGTCGTGTCGCTCGCCGCCGAGGACCGCGGGGTCGTTGTGGGTTATGTTGCCTTCTCGCGCGTGACGGTCGAAGGCGGCGATGAGCCGTTTCCTGCCGTCGCGCTCGCACCGCTTGCCGTCTACCCGGAATACCAGCAGCAGGGGATCGCCACGCAGCTCATCCGTGAATCGCACGCATGCCTCGCCGCGCTCGGCGAAACGCTGTCGGTGGTCGTCGGCGAGCCGGACTATTACGGCCGCTTCGGCTACAACAACCGCCGCGCGGCACGATTTGAGAGCGAATACCAGTCGCCATTCCTGATGGCGCTCTCCTTCGGCTTCGCTCCCACCGAGGGCCGCCTCGTCTATCCAGACGCCTTCCGCCTTCTCTCCGACGATGCCGCGCTACAAGCTGACCGTCGAGTATGACGGCGCGCCGTTCGTCGGCTGGCAGCGCCAGACGAACGGGCGCTCCGTGCAGCAGGCGATCGAGGAAGCGCTTCAGCGTTTGACCGGCGAGGAGCCGACGATCCGCGGCGCCGGGCGCACCGACGCAGGCGTGCATGCGCTCGGGCAGGTCACGCATTTCGACCTTCTGCGCGCATGGAGCAGCGACAAGCTCCGTGACGGGCTCAACGCCCATCTCCGCCCGGAGCCGGTGGCCGTCGTCGAGGCCGAGGCCGTCGCGAACGGATTCGACGCGCGCTACTCAGCCATCCGCCGCCACTATTCCTACCGCATCCTCATCCGACGCGCGCCGCCGGTCATCGACCGCGGACACGTCTGGCATGTCGCACGGCAGCTTGATGCCGTCGCCATGCATCGCGCCGCGCAGCGCCTCGTCGGCACGCACGACTTCACGACCTTCCGCTCGACCGAATGCCAGGCGAAGAGCCCGGTGCGTACGCTCGACCGGCTCGACGTGCTGAAGTCGGGCGACGAGCTCATTGTCGGCGCGACAGCCCGCTCGTTCCTCCACAACCAGGTGCGCTCGCTGGTCGGCTCGCTGAAGCTCGTCGGCGAAGGGCGATGGAGCGCCGACGATCTTCAGCACGCGCTCGAAGCGCGCGACCGCAAGGCCTCCGGCCCGGTGGCGCCGCCCGACGGACTTTATCTGATGCGGGTGGATTACCCGAAAGACCCGTCTCCGGCATGATGGCCTCCGAAGACGCGGTGCACACCCTTCGGGATCATATCTAGCTGAAGCGCTCGAACACCGACCAGATCGTGAGGCTCAGCATCAGATCGAGGATCACGATCGGAAGCGCTACGGCCATGGAGACGAAGAGCGTCGTGCGCGCGATCACGTAGGAGAAGCGCAGCGAAACGGCGATCGCAACGAGGAGCGCGTAGGGGAGCGCCGCAGTCGGCAGCACGCCGAGAAGATGAAGCACGTGCACGACGGACACCATTGCGCCGATGATCACCGATGCCCAGTTCCGAGCCACGATGAACGGAACATAGTTCGAGCTGAACCCGAAGGGCTTGGCGAGGATCGCGAAGACGAGCGGAAAGGCGAACCAGTCGACGAGGAGCGCGATCCCGTCGAGCGCGAGGCGCGCGACGGTGAGCGGTGCCGGCGCCGCGCCGGGTTCGGCGGCAAGCGGCTGCTGGCTCAGGATCGAAAGGACGGCAAACGGCGCCACCAGAATCACCGCGCCGAAGGAGCGCCAGAAACCGTCGATCGATGTGTCAAGCCGGTTGAGCCCTTCCCGGCGGCCCAGCATCACCTCGAGAGCGCCGGCGAGATTGTCGCGGATTGTGTTGAGCCCGCCCATCATCGCTGGAAGTAGGCGCGCAAGAGCTCTTCGTAAATCGCCGCGGCCGTCTCGATCTCTGCGAGCGGAACGTGTTCGTCACTCTGATGCATGGTCGCGCCGACCGGGCCGAACTCCACAACCGGGCAATAGTTCTTGATAAATCGGGCGTCGGACGTGCCGCCGCTCGTCGAGAGAGCGGGGCGGCGGCCAACGACCTTCTCGATCGCGGCGGACACGACTCCGATCAAGGCCTCGTCGCGCGTCACGAACACGTCCGAAAGCGGCGGCTCGGGCTCAAGCCGCCAGTGGATCGGCAGCTTGGCGGATAGCGGCGAGTTTGCGGCTGCCGCCTCGAGCCGCCGGCTGATCTCGGCTTCGAGGGTTTCGCGCGTCCAGCAGTCGTTGAAGCGGCTGTTGAAACGCGCGGTCGCGTTCGCCGGAATGACGTTCCAGGCCGGATTGCCGACATCGACGCTGACGACTTCGAGCGACGACGGCCCGAAATGCTCGGAGCCTGTGTCGAGCGGAGCGGACTGCAGACCAAAGAGAAGCTGCGTCAGGCCGCGGATCGGGTTGTCGGCGAGCTCCGGATAAGCGGCGTGGCCTTGACGCCCTTCAACGACGAGCTTTGCGGAGTAGGAACCGCGACGGCCGACCTTGATCTGATCGCCGACAACTTTCGCGCTGGTCGGCTCGCCGACGAGCGCGGCGGTGAAGCACTCGCCCCTCGCCTTCGCCCATTCGAGGAGCTTGCGGGTGCCGTTCACCGCGTCACCTTCCTCGTCAGCAGTCACGAGGAAGGAGAGCCTGCCACCGAAGTCGTCGCCGTATCGCGCGATGAAGCGGAGCGCTGCGGCGAGCATGGCGGCGAGCCCGCCCTTCATGTCGACGGCGCCGCGGCCGTAGAGCACGCCGTCGACGATCTCCGCCGCGAATGGCGGGTGCCGCCAGCTCGCCTCGGGACCTGGCGGTACGACATCGACGTGGCCGGCGAGTGTCAAATGCCGCTCACCGCTTCCGATCGCGGCGAAGAGATTCTCTACGGGCGCCGTGCCGGTCTCGGCGAACGTCGGCCGCTCGATCGCAAAGCCTACGGGGACGAGATGGCGCGCGAGAGCGTCGAACGCGGCGGAGCCGTCCGGCGTCACGCTCGGCGCGCGCACGAGCTCGACGAGAAGGTCGCTTGCGCTCGGTGTCATGCGGGCGGCCTATCCGTCACGGCGCCGTAGCGGTTGGGTCCGGCAGTGCCCGGCACGAGCCCGATCCAGATCGTGAAGGCGAAATTCACGAGCGGCACGAAGAGCGCGATCGCAAAGAAGCCGACGTAGCCCATGTCGTGTAGCCGCTTCACCGAAATGGCCAGGTTCATGTAAAGGGTCGCCAGGATGACGAAGGTGCCGATCTCTTCCGCGAAGCGCGAGAAGCTCGCTTCGTGCCCACCGAAAAGCTGCCCGATCAACGCGGCGTTGATGCACAGCAGCATGAAGTAGGCGAGCCAATAGATCTGACGCGAGCTGCGCCCTCTGAGACTGACGAAGAGCCACAGAAGGGGTGAGCGTCGCTTCGCTGCCTGCGAGTTCGGCACACTTCCTCAATCGCGCAGAAGGTCGTTGATGGAGGTCTTGGCGCGCGTCCTCTCGTCGACCTTCTTGACGATCACCGCGCAATAGAGAGACGGGCCGCCCGATGCGCTCGGCATCGATCCGGGAACGAGGACGGAGTAAGGCGGCACCTCGCCATAGGAAACGTCGCCGGTGGCGCGGTCGACGATGCGGGTCGTGGCGCCGATATAGACGCCCATCGAGAGCACCGCCCCCCGGCGCACGATCACGCCTTCCACCACCTCGGAGCGCGCGCCGATGAAGCAATCGTCCTCGATGATGGTCGGCCCTACCTGCATCGGCTCGAGCACGCCGCCGATGCCGGCGCCGCCCGAAAGATGCACGTTCTTGCCAATCTGCGCGCAGGAGCCGACCGAGGCCCAGGTGTCGACCATCGTGCCTTCGTCGACATAAGCGCCGAGATTGACGAAGGACGGCATCAGCACGACGCCCGGCGCGATATAGGCTGAGCGGCGGACGATCGATCCCGGCACAGCGCGAAATCCTGCAGCGCGAAAGCGATTCTCTCCCCAGCCGGCAAATTTCGACGGCACCTTGTCCCACCAGGTCGTGCCGCCGGGACCGCCGGGAACGGCCGCCAAGTCGTTCAGCCGAAACGACAGCAGCACCGCCTTCTTCAGCCACTCGTTTACGGCCCATGCGCCGTTCTTCTTCTCGGCGACGCGCAGCGTGCCGGAATCGAGGAGATCGAGCGCTTCGTCGACCGCCGCACGCACTTCGCCGCGGGTGGAAGCGTCGATCGATTGGCGGTCCTCGAAACCGCTCTCGACAACAGAGCGAAGCTGGGCGATGTCGGTCACAAAATGCTCCGGAAAAACGCGCGGGACCTTGTGAGCCGCGGGGGCCGGACAGTCAACCGGAGCCCGAGCCTGCGCATGGCCGAATTCGCTCTCGATCCGCGACTTGAAGCCGACAGCCTGCCGGTCGTCGATCTGCCGCTCTCTGCCGTCAGGCTGATGCGCGATGCGAATTACCCATGGCTCCTCCTCGTGCCGCGGCGTGCCGGCCTTTCGGAGCTTATCGATCTCGGCGCGGAAGAGCGTGCGCGGCTCATGCAGGAGATTGCGCTCGCAAGCGAAGCGCTCCGCTCCGAAGGCGCCTGCGACAAGCTCAATGTAGCAGCGCTCGGCAACATGGTCGCGCAGCTCCACGTTCACGTGATCGCGCGGCGGCGCGACGATCCGGCCTGGCCGAACCCTGTTTGGGGCGCCGCTCCGGCAAAGGTCTATCCGCCGGGCGCGGCGGAAGCGCTTGCGGCCGGCCTCGCCCGGCGCTTGACCTGACGGGGGCTCGCGCCCCACATCCCGTTCCGACCCGCCAGAAAGCACGAATGTCCTCCTTCTTCGACCGCATTCCGCCCCGGCGGACGCTCCCAGCCTTCGTGGGCAACGCGATCGAGCGGTGGAGCGAGGCGCGCAGCGACATCGACGTTTCCGAGGCGCTGAAGTCGGAGGGCGCCGCAATCTATCTCCTCGTCGAGGACCGCGCGCTCATCCATGTCAGTGGCGAGCGACTCAGCGCGCGCTTTGCGCCCGACCGCGCACGCTCGCTTGGCCTCGACGCCGAATCCCTCATCATGCTCGGGGTCGTCGGCAGCGGCCCGCTCTTCGCGGGGCATGTCGTAGCGGACGCGGCTCTCTCCGATGACATCAAGGCGATCGACCTTCGCTCGCTCGCCATCCAGGGGGCGCTCGACCAGGCCGATCTCGCGGCGCTTGCGCAGGCGCGCTCCTATCTCCATTGGCATGCAGCGAACCGCTTCTGCGGGCGCTGCGGCGCAGAGATGGCGATGAAGGGCGGCGGCACGAGCCGCACATGCCCGTCCTGCGGCGCGGAGATCTTTCCGCGCGTCGACCCGGTGGTGATCATGCTCGCGATCGACGGCGAGCGCTGCCTGCTCGGCCGGCAGGCGCGCTTCGCGCCGGGCATGTATTCCGCGCTCGCCGGATTCCTCGAGCCCGGCGAGACGATCGAGGAGGCGGTCCGGCGCGAAGTGAAGGAGGAATCCGGCATCGTCGTCGGCCGCGTCGCCTATCATTCGAGCCAGCCCTGGCCCTTCCCCCACTCGCTGATGATCGGCTGCCACGCCGAGGCGCTTTCGACCGAGGTCGACCGGGACGCGCAAGAGCTCGAAGACTGCCGCTGGTTCGACCGTGAGGAGGTGCGGCTGATGCTCGCCGGCACGCATCCGGAGGGGCTGAAGGCACCCTTCCCGATGGCGATCGCGCATCACCTCATCAAGGCGTTCGCGGAGAGCTAGCATCCCTCCGTATCGTCATGCCCGGACTCGATGCGGGCATCCATTCCGCTCCTTCGAGGCTTTTTCACCCCCTCATGGTGCGAGCAAAGCGAGCCTCGAACCACTGGATGAAAAAGCACCTCAGGATGAGGGCGGAATGGATTAACTCGGCGCGTGCGGGCGGTTGTCGCGGTTCTCGGCAGGCTCCGCGATGTTCTTGCGGAAGGGGCTCGCCGGATAGACGCCGACAATGCGGAACTCGGCGGAAAAGAATTCCAGCTCCTCCAGCGCGAGCTTGAGATTGTGGTCGTCCGGGTGGCCCTCGACATCGGCGTAGAAAAGCGTCGCGAAGAATTTCCCGCCAAGCTGATAGCTCTCGAGCTTCGTCATGTTCACGCCGTTCGTGGCGAAGCCGCCCATCGCCTTGTAAAGCGCGGCGGGCACGTTCCTGACGCGGAAAATGAAGGAGGTAATGACCGGGCCGTTCTTCGCCGGCGTGCGAATAGCCTCGCGCGACAGAATGACGAAACGCGTCGTGTTGTGGTCCTCGTCCTCGACGTTCCCTTTCAAGATATCGAGGCCGTAGATGTCGGCGGCGAGCGCCGAGGCGAAGGCGCCGCGCTTCGGGTCGCCGAGCTCGGCGACATACCGCGCCGAGCCGGCCGTATCGCCGGCGACCTCGGCGGAAAGACCCAGCTCGCGCACGATACGACGGCACTGGCCGAGCGCGTGAACGTGGCTCTGCACAATTTCGAGCTCTTCGAGCTTCGCGCCGTGCACGCCGAGGAGCTGATGATGCACAGGCAGGAAATGCTCGCCGATGATCGACAGGTCCGAAGTCGGCAGCAGGTGGTGGATGTCGGCGACGCGGCCGGCGAGCGAGTTCTCGATCGGAATCATGCCGAGATCGGCGTCGCCCGAGGAGATGGCCTGAAAGCAATCCTCGAACGTCGGTTGCGGCACCGCCTCCGCGTCGGGAAAGACCTCAAGGCAGGCAATGTGGGAGTTCGCTCCCGGCTCGCCCTGAAACACTACGCGCTTCTTCGCCAAAACCCGCTCCCGTCTCACCGCTGACCCGCGAAGAGGGCCCGTGCCCGCTCCAGATCCTGCGGCGTATCCACGCCGAAGGGTACGTCGTCGATCACCGTTACATCGATCCGCATGCCGGCTTCCAGCGCGCGGAGCTGCTCAAGCCGCTCGCGCATCTCGAGCGCGCTCGGCGGAAGTGCCACGAATTTTTCCAGCGCCTCGCGGCGATACGCGTAGATGCCGCTGTGATGATAGAGCGGCCCCTCGCCCCAGGGTGCCGTGGCGCGGGTGAAGTAGAGCGCGCGCAGACGGCTCGGCGTGATCGGCGAACCGACGACTTTCACGACGTTCGGATCGGTCCGCTCCGGCTCATGCGCGATCTCTCCGGCGAGGGTGGCGATGGCGACGTCGGGATCGGCGAGAGGACCGAGCGCGGCGGCGATCGCTTCCGGAGCGACGGTCGGGAAATCGCCCTGCACATTGACCACGACGTCGTAGCGCCGCTCGGGATCGAGCTGGCCGAGCGCCTCGAAGATGCGGTCGGAGCCTGAAGGATGGTCGGGTCGTGTCAGCACGACCTTCGCCCCGGTGCCTTCGAGGGCAGCGGCGATCTCCGGCGAATCCGTCGCGACTGCGACCGGCCCGATGTCGGCGGCATGCGCCCGCTCCACGACCCGCGCGATCATGGCGCGCCCGCAGATGTCGGCAAGCGGCTTGTTCGGCAGGCGCGTCGAAGCAAGGCGCGCTGGAATGACGACGAGAGGCAGCATGGGAAGCGGCGGAAAAGCCCGGCTGTGGTGGCAAAAGGTCTCAGGAAAGGCGGCTTATACGGCTTGATGGGGTCCGGCAAAAGCGATACCTCTGCCGCGACCTGCGGAAACCCCGCGGGAACCCTGCCGTTTGCCGAGGTCTCGGGGGAGCTTCAGCCTCATGGATTCCTTTGAGTGGAACAAGATCGCGGGCGCAGTTCTGTTTGCGCTCCTGCTGACCTTCGGGCTGGGAATCTTCTCCAATATCATCTTCGAGACCGAGGCGCCCGAGCCGCCGGGCTACGTGATCGCCGTGGCCACCGAAGCAGGCTCCCCCGGAGGCGGAGAGAAGCCGGCGGCGCAGCCGATCGCTGTGCTCCTCGCAAGCGCCGACGCGACGAAAGGCGAGGCGAGCGCGAAGAAATGCGGCGTCTGCCACGACTTCACGCAAGGTGGTCCGAACAAAGTCGGCCCCAACCTCTATGGTGTCGTCAACCGGCCGATCGCATCGCATGATGGCTACGAATACGACGACGCGATGAAGAAATTCGCGCAGGAGGCCAACACCTGGACCTTCGAGCATCTGAATACGTTCCTGCACGACCCGAAGGGAACCGTACCCGGCACCAAGATGGCCTTCGCCGGTCTGCCGAACGATTCAGAACGCGCCAACGTCATCGCATATCTCCGAACGCTCTCCGACAATCCGGCGCCTCTGCCTGAACCGCCGACGGATGCCGCTGCGGCGGTGACAACGACGGAGACGCAAGTAGCGTCTGCCGCTCCGGAAGCGCCGGCCGCGCCCGCTGCGGGGGCGCCGGCCGCGACGACCGAAGCTCCCGCCGCACCGATGGCCTCTGCGCCTGCGACCGAGGCTCCCGCCGCGACGGCTGAGGCTCCCGCTCCGGCCGAGGCTGCACCTGCCCAAGCGGCGCCGGCTCCCTCAGAACAGGCCGCTGCGCCTGCCCAGGCGCCGATGGCCACGGAGGCGCCAGCCGCCCAACAGCAGACGGCGCAGACTGAAACTCCGGCTGCCGCTCCGGCGTCCCCTGCCGCCGGTGACCCGGCGAAAGGCGAAGCGTACGCCAAGCGCTGCTCGGTCTGTCACGACCTCACCGCCGCCGCGGTGAACAAGGTCGGACCGCATCTTTTCGGCGTGGTCGGTCGGCCGATCGCCTCGGTTTCCGACTACCACTACTCCGACGCGATGACGAATTTTTCAGCCGGCGGCTCGAAGGTGTGGGACGCGGCGACGCTCGACACCTACCTGGCCGACCCGCGCAAGGTGGTCCAGGGAACAAAGATGGTCTTCCCCGGTATCCAGTCCGAGCAGGACCGGGCAAACGTCATCGCCTACCTGGAAACGCTTAAAGAGTAGCGTTCCCGGCGGCAGAGCCGCGGAAAGCGCAGCCGCCTAAGCGTCCACGGCAGGCCGCAAGGCCGCTCGCGAGCACTTAACTTTTCGTCATGTACGGTTTCGGCGTGTGCGGCCCTGGCAGCATTCCTGCTATATGACGCCTTGACGATTGCTCGACGGTTCCGGCCGTTGCCGACGGGATCTGATGCCGATGCATTTTCGCCTTGTCCTCGCCGCTTTGATCCTCGTTCTCGCCGCCAGTGCAGGCGAGGCCCAAGAGCCGGTCTGGCGGCATGCCACCTCGCTCAATGAGGAGCCGAAATATCCGCCGGACTTCAAGCGCTTCGACTACGTCAATCCGGACGCGCCCAAAGGCGGCGTCGTAAGGCTCTCCGACACGGGAGGCTTCGACACGCTGAACCCGATCCTGTCGAAGGGCAACCCGGCGCCCGGCCTCGGCCTGGTCTACGAGTCGCTGCTGACCCCCTCGCTCGACGAGGTGTCGGCCATGTACGGGCTCATCGCGGACGCGATGCGCTATCCCGACGACTACTCTTCGGTCACCTTCCGGCTCAGGCCGGAGGCGAAGTGGCACGATGGCGAGCCGATCACGCCGGACGACGTGGTGTGGTCGTTCAACAAGCTGGTGGAGCTGAACCCCTCGCAGAAATTCTACTACCAGCATGTCAGCAAGGCGGAAGTGACCGGTGAGCACGAGGTCACTTTCACCTTCGACCAGACCGGCAACCGCGAGCTCCCGCACATCGTCGGGGAGCTCCTCGTGCTCCCAAAGCATTGGTGGGAAGGTAAGGACGCCAACGGCAAGCAGCGCGACATCGCGGCGTCGACGCTCGAGGCGCCGCTCGGCTCCGGGCCTTACCGCGTCGACCGCATCGTGCCGGGCAAGTCGATCTCCTTCAAACGCGTCGACGACTATTGGGCGAAGGACCTCCCGGTCGCCATCGGCCAGAATAATTTCGACGAGATCCGCTACGAGATATTCCTCGACGACACAGTGGAGTTCGAGGCCTTCAAGGCCGACGTCTTCGACTGGCGGAGCGAGAACTCGGCGAAGCGCTGGGCGACGCAGTACAACTTCCCGGCAGTCCAGAAGGGCTATGTCATCAAGGAGGAGCTCGAGAACGCCTATCGCGACAACGGCGTCATGATCGGCTTCATCCCCAACCTTCGGCGCGACCTCTTCAAGGACGTGCGCGTGCGCCGTGCGCTGAATTACGCCTTCGATTTCGAGACGCTGAAGAAGACGCTCTTCTACGGCCAGTACGATCGCATCGACAGCTTCTTCTACGGCACCAAGCTGGCGGCGTCGGGCCTGCCCGAGGGCGAAGAGCTGGCATTGCTCGAGCCGCTCAAGGACGAGGTTCCGCCGGAGGTCTTCACGACGCCCTACATCAACCCCGTCGGTGGCGACCCGACGAAACAGCGGGACAATCTGAGGCAGGCGCTCAACCTCTTCCAAGAGGCCGGCTACCACCTCGACGGCCAGAAGCTCGTCGACGAGAACGGCAAGCAGCTTTCCTTCGAGCTTCTCCTCAACGGTCCGACGATCGAGGCCGTCGCCCTCGCCTACCAAGCCGAACTGCGCAAGATCGGCATCGACATGCAGGTACGCTCGATCGACACGCCGCAATGGATCAACCGCGTGCGCTCGCGCGACTTCGACATGATCTACACCGGCTGGGCGCAGTCGCTCTCGCCAGGGAACGAGCAGCGCGCCTATTGGGGCTCGGAAGCGGCGGACAAGGACAACTCGCAGAACTATGCCGGGATCAAGGACACGGCGGTCGACGCGCTGATCGACAAGATCGTGCAGACCAAGGACCGCGCCGAGCTTGTGGCGGCGACGCATGCGCTCGACCGTGTGCTCATGGCCAACCAGTACGTGATCCCAAGCTACACCCTCAGGCTGTCGCGTATCGCCCGCTGGGACCGCTTCGACCGGCCGGCCGCGCTGCCGGAATATTCGATCGGCTTTCCCACAGTGTGGTGGTGGGACGAGGCGAAAGCGCAGAGGATACGCTCGGGAGCGACGCAATGACTCGCATCTCACGACGCACCGCGCTGAAGCTTTCCGGCGCCGCCGCCTGCGCGCCGCTTCTGCCTGGCGCGTTTCCAACACGCGCATTCGCCCAACAGACCTCGCGGGCCCACGGCATGGCCGTCATCGGCGACCTGAAATACGGTCCCGACTTTCCGCACTTCGACTACGTCAACACGGAGGCCCCGCGCGGCGGACGCATCGTCACACAGCTCGCGCGGTGGGGCGGCAACCAGAACCCGCAGACCTTCAACACGCTGCACATCTACGTTCTGCGCGGCGACGGCGCGGCCGGGATGGGCCTCACGTTCGCCTCTCTCATGAGCAGCTCGAACGATGAGCCAGGCAGCGTCTACGGGCTCGTCGCGAAGGAAGTAGAGATCTCCGACGACCGCAAGGCGCTGCGCTTCTTCCTCCGCCCGGAGGCGGTCTTCCACGATGGTTCACCGCTCACGGCCGATGACATCGCCTTCTCCATCCTGACCTTGCGCGAGAAGGGCCATCCGAACATCGCCACCGAGCTTCTCGGTGTAGAGGACGCCGAGGCCGAGGACGACGCATACACTTGCCGTCCGGCTCAAGGCCGACACGGCGAGAAGCCTGCCTAACACCGTCGCCGGACTGCCGATCTTCTCCAAGGCGTGGTGGGACGGAAAAGACTTCCAAGCTTCCTACAGCGAGGCGCCGCTCGGGTCCGGGCCCTACGAGGTGGCGAACTACAAGTTCGGCGACTTCATCGAGTTCGAACGCGTCGCCGACTGGTGGGCTGAAATGCTGCCGGTGATGGCCGGGCAGTACAATTTCGACGGCATCCGCTACGAATATTATCGCGACCGCACGGCTTCCTTCGAAGCTTTCAAGAAGGGCAATATCACGTTCCGCGAGGAATTCCGTTCACGCGACTGGGCGACGGGCTACGACTTCCCCGCGATTCAGGATGGCCGCGTCGTGAAGGAGGAAGTGCCGGACGGCTCGCCGTCGGGCGGGCAGGGCTGGTTCATCAACATGCGGCGGCCGAAATTCGCCGACTCGAGGGTGCGGCTCGCGCTTACCTATGCGTTCGACTTCGAATGGACGAACAAGAACCATCATGTTCGACTTGTACGATCCGGACGCAGTCATTCTTCCAGAACTCGCCGCTGATGGCTTCCGGCACGCCGAGTCCCGAAGAGCTGGAACTGCTCGAGCCGCTGCGCGACCAGTTGCCCGAGGAGGTGTTCGGCGAGGTCTTCGTGCCGCCGGTCTCCGACGGCTCCGGCCGCGACCGCGCCATGCTGCAGAAGGCGTCGGAGCTTCTCGCGGCCGCGGGCTGCAAACGGAGCGGCAGCGGACTCCTCGCCCCCGACGGCTCGCCCTTCACCATCGAGTTCCTCGACGACGACGGCGGATTTCGAGCCGCACACGAACGCCTATATCGCGGGGCTGAGACTGCTCGGCATCGAGGCGACCTACCGCACCCTCGACCCGGCGCAATACACAGAGCGGCAGAAGCGCTTCGACTTCGACATGGTCGTCTCGCGCTTCTCCACCGTCCTTTATCCCGACGAGGGCATCAAGCAGTTCTTCGGCTCCAAGAGCGCCGCGCAGGAGGGCTCATACAATCTCTCCGGGGTCTCCGACCCCGCCGTCGACGCACTTCTCGACAAGATCATGCACGCCGACGATTGGGATTCGTTCGTTGCAGCGTCGAGCGCGCTCGATCGCGTGCTCCGCGCCCTGCACTTCTGGGTGCCGCAGTGGAACAGAAAATTTCATTGGTTCGCCTATTGGGACATGTACGACCGCCCCGAAAAGACGGCCCAATACGATCCCGGCGTGCTCGACACTTGGTGGTTCGACGCCGCCAAGGCGGCGAAGGTCGGCAAGGCAGGCTGAGCGGACCACATGGCCGCCTATATCCTCCGACGCATCCTCCTCATGATCCCGACGATCCTCGGGATCATGTTCATCAGCTTCCTGGTCGTTCAGTTCGCGCCGGGCGGTCCCGTCGAGCAGGTCATCGCAAAGCTGCAAGGAACGAGTGTCGGCGCCACCGAGCGCATCAGCGGCGGCGGCAACGATTTCGCCGGGCAGCAGAACACCGGCGAGGGCGCAAGCGGCGATGCGGCGCTCAGCTCCAAATATCGCGGCGCGCAGGGCCTGCCGCCCGAGTTCATCGCGCAGCTTGAGAAGCAATACGGCTTCGACAAGCCGGCCTACCAGCGCTTCCTCTTGATGATCTGGAACTATTCGCGCTTCGATTTCGGCCAGAGCTATTTCCGCGACATCTCGGTCCTGAAGCTGATCGGCGAGAAGCTCCCCGTCTCCATCTCGCTCGGACTCTGGATGACGCTCCTCTCCTATCTGATCTCGATCCCGCTCGGCATCCGAAAGGCGGTCAAGGACGGCACCACCTTCGACGTCTGGACCTCCGGCGTGATCGTCGTTGCCTATGCGGTACCTGGCTTCCTCTTCGCGATCTTCCTGATCGTGTTCTTCGCCGGCGGCACCTTCCTCGACTGGTTCCCGCTCCGCGGGCTCACCTCCGAATACTGGTCGCAACTTTCCTGGCCGGCGCGCATCGCCGACTATTTCTGGCACCTGACGCTGCCGCTCCTGTCGATGGCGCTCGCCGCCTTCGCCACCACCACGCTTCTCACCAAGAACTCGTTCCTCGACGAGATCCGCAAGCAATACGTGGTGACGGCGCGCTCCAAGGGCCTGTCGGAGCGCGAGGTGCTTTACGGGCACGTCTTCCGCAACGCGATGCTCCTCGTCATCTCCGGCTTCCCCGGCGCCTTCATCTCGGCCTTCTTCGCCGGCTCGCTCCTGATCGAGACGATCTTCTCGCTCGACGGGCTCGGACTGCTCGGCTTCGAGAGCGTGATGAACCGCGACTATCCGGTCGTGTTCGCGACGCTCTACATCTTCTCGCTGATGGGGCTCGTCGTGCAGCTCATCTCCGACCTGACCTATACCTGGATCGATCCCAGGATCGATTTCGAGAGCCGCGAGGTCTGATGGATCAGAAGACCCCAGCGGAGGAGAGACGCTACGGGACGCGCGAGGAGGAAGCGCGGCACCGTGACGAGGGCGAGTTCGAGACGATCCGCCCGCTTCCCGGCGAGGTGCCGCCGCCGGCGAAGCGCGATCTTTTCACGCTGTCGCCGATCAACCGGCGGCGCTGGCGGAGCTTCAGGGCCAACAAGCGCGGCTACTGGTCGCTCTGGATCTTCCTGATCCTTTTCTTCTTGTCGCTGTTCGCCGAGTTCCTGGCGAACGACAAGCCGCTTATCGTCTCCTACAAGGGCGAGATCCTCTATCCGGTCTTCGTCAACTATCCGGAGGAGAAGTTCGGCGGCTTCTTCGCTGTGACCGACTACCGCTCGGCCTTTATCCAGGACGAGATCAACGCCAACGGCTGGATGATCTGGCCGCCGATCCGCTACTCCTACCGGACCGCGAACCTCGATTTCCCGATCGACGCGCTCTCCGAGGCGCTCGGCACGACCGTCGGCTTCCCGACGGCGCCCAACTGGATGCATCTTGGCGCGCTCTGCAAGACGCCGTCCGACGACCAGAAGATCCAGAATTATTGCGACCCCTGGCATTGGAACTGGCTCGGCACCGACGACCAGGGCCGCGACGTGCTCGCGCGGCTTATCTACGGCTTCCGCCTCTCGGTGCTCTTCGGCTTCGCGCTGACGGTGCTTTCCTCGCTCGTCGGCGTGACCGCCGGCGCGACGCAAGGCTATTTCGGCGGACGCATCGACCTCTTCTTCCAGCGCTTCATCGAGATCTGGACGTCGATCCCGTCGCTCTACCTGCTCCTCATCATCTCCTCGGTGCTGGTGCCGGGCTTCTTCGTGCTTCTCGGCATCCTGCTCCTCTTCTCCTGGGTGGCGCTCGTCGGCGTGGTGAGAGCGGAGTTTCTGCGCGGGCGGAACGTCGGCTACGTGCGCGCGGCGCGGGCGCTCGGCGTCAAGAACCTCACCATCATGTTCCGCCACCTCTTGCCAAACGCCATGGTGGCGACCTTGACCTTCGTCCCGTTCATCCTGAACGGCTCGATCACCACCTTGACCTCGCTCGACTTCCTCGGCCTCGGCATGCCGCCCGGCTCGCCGTCGCTCGGCGAGCTCCTGGCGCAAGGCAAGAACAACCTGCAGGCGCCTTGGCTCGGCATTACCGGCTTCGTCATCATCTCGCTGATGCTGTCGCTGCTGATCTTCGTCGGCGAGGCGGTGCGCGACGCCTTCGATCCGCGCAAGACATTCGCCAATTTCGACGGCGGCGACCACGCGCCCGCACCGCATCACGCGGCCACGGAAGCGGCGCCGACGACTGCCGCGACGGGCGACGGCGCGCCGCTGCTCTCGGTCCGCAATCTCTACGTCGAGTTCCGCCAGGGCGAGAGCACGGTCCACGCCGTCAACGGCGTCTCCTTCGACATCCGCAAGGGGGAGACGCTGGCGCTCGTCGGCGAATCCGGCTCCGGCAAGTCGGTGACAGCGCTCTCGATCCTGAAGCTCCTCCCCTATCCGCCCGCGCATCATCCGGCCGGGTCCATATCGTTCATGGGGCAGGAGCTTCTCTCGGCAGACGAGAAGACGCTTCGCGACGTGCGCGGCAACCGCATCTCGATGATCTTCCAGGAGCCGATGAGCTCGCTCAATCCGCTCCACACGGTCGAGCGCCAGGTCGGCGAGATCCTCGCCGTGCACCGCGGAATGAGCGGCGCGGAGGCACGCGCACGCGTACTTCAGCTCCTCGAGCAGGTCGGCATCCGCGAGCCGGAGGAGCGGCTTCATTCCTATCCGCACCAGCTTTCCGGCGGCCAGCGGCAGCGCGTGATGATCGCGATGGCGCTCGCCAACGAGCCCGACATCCTGATCGCGGACGAGCCGACGACCGCGCTCGACGTGACGGTGCAGGCGCAGATCCTGGAGCTTCTGGCGCGCCTCAAGGCCGAGACCGGCCTTTCCATGCTCTTCATCACGCACGATCTCGGCATCGTCCGGAACATCGCCGACCGCGTCTGCGTGATGACCGACGGCGAGATCGTCGAGCAGGGCGCGACCGAGGAGGTCTTCGCGCACCCGCAGCACTCCTACACCAAGCACCTCCTCGCGGCTGAGCCGAAAGGCAAGCCGCCCACATTGCGCCCAGAGGCGCCGGTCATTGTCCGCGGCGACGACATCAAGGTCTGGTTCCCGATCCAGCGTGGCCTCTTCCGCCGCACGGTCGGGCACATCAAGGCGGTCGACGGCGTCGACGTGGTCGTGCGCGAGGGGCAGACGCTTGGTGTCGTCGGCGAATCCGGCTCGGGCAAGACGACCCTCGGCCTCGCGCTTCTGAGGCTCACCTCCTCGCAGGGCCGCATCGTCTTCCTGGGGAGCGACATCCAGGGCAAGCGCTTCAAGGAGACGCGCGAGCTGCGTGCCGAGATGCAGGTCGTCTTCCAGGACCCCTACGATTCCTTGAGCCCGCGTATGGTGATCCGCGACATCGTGGCGGAGGGGCTCAGGGTGCATGAGCCGAATCTTCCGGTCGAACAGCGGGAGGCGCGCGTCATGCGCGCGCTGATGGAGGTCGGGATCGACCCGGAACGGCGCTTCGGCTACCCGCACGAGTTTTCCGGCGGGCAGCGGCAGCGGATCGCGATCGCGCGCGCCTTGGTGCTCGAGCCGCGCTTCGTCATGCTCGACGAGCCGACCTCGGCGCTCGACATGAGCGTCCAGGCGCAGGTCGTCGATCTCCTGCGCGCGCTGCAGGAGCGGCACAACCTCTCCTACCTCTTCATCAGCCATGACCTGAAGGTGGTGAGAGCGCTCGCCAACGACGTGATCGTCATGCGCGACGGCAAGGTCGTCGAGGCCGGACCAGCGCAGGCTGTCTTCGATGCGCCCAAGACCGACTACACGCGGGCGCTGATGGCCGCTGCCTTCTCGCTCCAGGTCGAGCACGCCGCCGCCGTCCGCGATTAGCCGGGGCGCCGCTTCCGATTGAATCGAACCGAAGACTCTGTCTTTCTGGCATGATCTTCTCCGAAAACCGGTTCCCACTTTTCGGGATCATGCCACCATGAAGCCGGCGCTTCTCGTCGCCACCAAAGGATGGGACGCCGAGACCTGGGCGGGCCGGCTCGTCGCCGCACTCCCGGACCGAACGATCCTCGCGACCGACCGCGCCGGCATCTTTCAGGGGCCGGAGTCGGCGCTTTCCGTCGTGCGCTACGTGCTCGTCTGGAAGCCGCCGCAGGAGACGCTCGACCGGCTGCCTGCGCTCGACGCGATCTTCTCGCTCGGCGCGGGAGTCGACCATGTCTTTGCGCTTTCCCGCCTTCCCGATGCGCCGGTCGTCAGGATCGTCGACCCAGACCTGACGCAGCGCATGACCGAGCACGTCGTCTGGCAGGTTCTCGATCACGTGCGGCTCGGGCCGACCTATCGCCGGCAGCAGCGCGCGCATCGCTGGCGAGACGTCGAGCCGCCAGCGGCCCGCGAGGTCGCGGTCGGGATCATGGGCCTGGGCGTCATGGGAATGCATGCCGCCGACGCGCTCCTCCGTCTTGGCTTCAAGGTGCGGGGATGGTTGCGGACGCCGAAGACACATGCGCGCGTCGAGACTTTTGCGGGCGAAGGCGGCCTCGCCCCGTTTCTCGCCGGCACCGACATCCTTATCTCGCTGCTTCCCTTCACGGCAGAGACGCGGCATCTCGTCGACCTCGCACTCCTGAAGAAGCTCCGCCGCGACGGGCCGCTCGGCGGCCCGGTCTTCATCAACGCCGGGCGCGGAGGCTCGCAGGTGGAGGCGGACATCGTGGCCGCACTTCGCGACGGCACGCTCGCCGGAGCGAGCCTCGACGTCTTCGAAGAGGAGCCGCTATCGCCGGAAAGCCCGCTTTGGGATTTCGATACCGTAACGATTACGCCGCATGTCGCGGCGGTCTCCGACCCAAAGGCGCTCGCGCGTCAGATCGCCGAGCAGATCGAGGCGTTCGAGCGCGGCGAGCCGCTCAAGAACTGCGTCGACCGAGAACGCGGCTACTGAACGGCCCGACCATCGTCGTGTTGAGCGCGAAGATCGTGTCGCTGCGGTCATGCGCGACCGGCTCGAATCCCAGCTCGGAGAGCATGGTCTCGACGCGGGCGCGAAGGTTCGGCCGCCGGTCGGTCGCGCTGACGTCGACGGAGATGACGCGCGTGCGTCGCAGTGTCCGCGCCGCACCGGCCAGGATCTCCGGCTCAACGCCCTCCCCGTCGACCTTCATGAAATCGAGCACGGGCAGGCGCGTCATGAACTGCAATCGGTCGAGCGGCCAGGCTTCGACATCGGCGTTGCGCGTGTTCGCCCTTCCGTCTTCGATCAGCGAGCTCTCCGAGGTGTCGGGCGATCCGTGCAGGCGGAGATTGGTGCGCTCCTTCCAGAGCGCGTAGGGGTAGATCTGCACGGTGCCGACGGGGGCCGTGTTCCGCTCCAGGCAGACGAAGGCGAGCGGGTCGGGCTCGAACGCTACGACGCGCGCGCCCGCGGCCGCCGACCAAAGCGAGAACTCGCCGATACCCGCGCCGACATCGATGACGGTGTCGCCTTCGCGGGGCGTGTAGCCCGTGCTGCCGACATATTTCTCGGCAACCGACTCGAGCCACGTGTTGATACCGCTCTTGAACACGCCGGCGCGGCGGACATTGGGCACGAAGATGTGCCGGACGCCATCGTCGACACGGACCAGGCCGCCCTCGGTCTTGAGCGACACGGCACGCCCGCGCCTCAGCCGCATGGCATGCCAGGAGAGCGCCAGCCGCTCATATTGCAGGCGAAGGCGTTCCTGGATTCGATCGGTGCGGGAAGGAGTTGCCAGCGTCATTTCCGACGTTCTGTGAAGCATCAACCGCCTCTGACCTCAACCGACTCCGCGATGCCCTTTCGCGGTGCCGACGATACGCAACGGCGCGCCCCCGTGCCGTGGCTCAAAGAGGTCTCCCGCTCCCCAGACGCCGGAGATCGTTCCCTCACCAAGCATGATTATCCGACGACCGAGAGAGCGCAAGTGCGGCGACGGGAGTCTGCGCTCACGCGCGCCGTCGCACTGACCTCACCGGCAAGCCCTTGCGCTCGATGCGCTCGATTGCAGTGGCAAGCGGCTCGGACGCAACCGCCATGTGGTGGGCGTTGGCGTGAAGCAGCGTCTGATGGTCGCGCATCACTCCGAGATGGCCGCTCCAGAAGACGAGGTCGCCGCGCATGAGCCGCGGCAGGCCGCTCTCCAACGAGAGCGGCTCTCCGATCGCCTCCTGCATGTCGGTGTCGCGCGGCGCCGCGATCCCCGCAGCCTGAAGCGCCACCTGGATCAAGCCTGAGCAATCGAGGCCCAGCGCCGTCTTGCCGCCCCAGAGATAGGGAACGCCCAAGAAACGCTCTGCCGCCGCGACCCAATCCCGCTCGAACACATCGAGCGGCGACAGATGCTGGGTGACGACCGCGCCCTTTGGCGCAATCAGTGCGTAGCGGGCGTTCCGATCCTCCCCCTCGCCGTTGACGGTCACCTCGGCGCCGAGCGGAAGCGCGGCAAGCGGCGGCGACTTGATGTCAGGCTCGGCGAAGGCGAAGGTGCGAAGCGCCGTCACCTTGTGCGTCGGCTCATGGCCGCGCTCAGCAAGCGCCTCAAGCGGCGTCCAGCCGACATAGCCGTCGGTTGCGAGCTGCACCCAGGCCCAGCCCTCCGGCCGCGTCTCGAAGACCGTCAGCGGCTCGCCGAGCAGCGCCTCGGTCAGGAGCGACGCGCGATTCGACGGTGCGTGACGGATTGGTGCGCTCGGCGCGACAACCCGCATCGGCTCCCCCGCCACGAACCGCGCGGCCTCGACCTTGCCCATCAGGGCGATGTCCGCGAGGTCGGCACGGATCGCGTTCACGCGGGGATCGAGGCTCTTCATTCAGGCCGCCGAACCGGTTTGGGTATGATCGGGATCATGATTCCTTGCCTGAACTTGTCCCAAAAACCGGTCCCCACTTTTCGGGATCATGCTTCCTCGCCTGAGCATGATCTTGTCCGAAAACCGGTTCCCACTTTTCGGGATCATGCTCTAGGGCGGCAGCGCCGAAGCCTTCGCCGCGACCAGGTCGCCGAGCCGCTCCAGGAAGAGCGCACCGTTGACGGTGCGCTGGACGATCACGTTCCGCCGGTCGCTCGGATCGCGCTTGCGCGTCACGAGCCCCTGCCGCCCCATCGTATCGAGGGCGCGTGTGATGACGGGCTTCGAGACCCCAAGCTTCGCCGCGAGCGCGCGCACGGTGTGTGGCTGCGGCTCCAGGTAGATCGTGATGAGCACGGTGATCTGGCGCACCGACAGGTCGGGCTCCGCGTCGAGCGCTAGCGCAAGCGACACGTCGTGCCAAAGGCGCAGAGCCTGCGCCGGGCGCATTTGCACCATTTCCCAGCCCGCGGCTTCGTTTCGGAGCCGAACCGATTAAAGCGAGGGAGCGCGGAGGGAGCAAGCGAAACTCAGCCATGGAGCTTTGAGAGATAGCGAAAGAGCGCACGGATCGCCTGCGCCTCCCCGCCCTCGGGGCCCGTCACACGCGCCTGCTGATTCCAGGCGAACATATCGAAATGCGCATAGGTCGTCGTAGCGGAGACGAAACGGCGCAGGAAAAGGGCGGCGACAATCGCTCCGGCGAAGCCGTTCGAGGCGATGTGGTTGAGATCGGCGACCTTTGAGGCGAGCCACGAATCGTAGGGCTTCCAGAGCGGCAGACGCCAGATCGGGTCACGCACCACGGCGGCCGCCGCTTCGAGCGCCGAGGCAAAGGCGGAATCGTCGGTGAAGAAGGCCGGCATATCGGGACCAAGTGCGACACGCGCAGCGCCCGTCAGAGTTGCCATCGTCACAAGCAGGCCGGGCGCCTCCTCGTCGGCGAGCGCAAGCGCATCGCCGAGCACAAGGCGGCCCTCAGCGTCGGTGTTGCCGATCTCGACGGTCAGCCCCTTGCGGCTCTTCAGGATGTCGCCCGGGCGGAAGGCGCGGCCGGAAATGGCGTTCTCGGCGGCGGGGACGAGCACGCGCAGCCGCACCTTCAGGCCGGTTTCCATGATCATCGAGGCGAGCCCGAGCACATTCGCGGCGCCGCCCATGTCCTTCTTCATGAGCGCCATGCCGCTCGCCGGCTTGATGTCGAGCCCACCGGTGTCGAAGACGATGCCCTTGCCGACGAGGGTCACTTTGGGATCGCCTTCTTTCCCCCAGCGCATGTCGATCAGGCAGGGCGGACGGTCGCTTGCGGCGCCGACGGCGTGGATCATCGGGAATTCGCGTGCGAGCTTTGCGCCGTCGACGACGGAGATCTCTGCCCCGCAGCGCGCGGCGAGGCTCGTCGCCGCTTCCGCGAGGTCATGCGGCGAAAGATCGTTGGCGGGCGTGTTGATCAGGTCACGGACGAAGAAGACCGCATCGCGGATGCGGGCAATTGCAGCCCGGTCGACACCGTCCGGGACGACAAGCCGCGGGCGCTCTCCCTTCGGCTTGCGGTAACGGTCGAAGCGATAGCTCGCGAGCGCAAAGGCGAGCGCGGAGAGCTCCGCCTCATCGACGCCCGCCGCCAGGCGGTAGGTGCCGGCCGGCAGGGTGGTCGCAAGCTTGCCGGCGAGAAGCGGCCCGCGCTCTGCGGAGTCGACGCCGCCGAGGCCGAAAAGCACGCGTTTCAGATTGCCGTCCGCGTCGGGGATCAGCGCCCGAGCGCCGGACTCGGCCTTGAAGCCCGAAGCCGTCGCGAACCGGCGCTCGCGCTCGTCGAGCGCACCGAGTGCCGCGTCGAGGTCCTCGCCCTTCACCAGATGCACGGGGATGGCGTCCGCGCCATCTGTGACAAGCACTTCCGATTCCATGACCACCCCAACTCTTAGCGCGACTCCTGCCGGAATAGAGCCCGGCGGTGCGGCTTGGCAACGCCAGAAACAGCGTTAACGAGCCGTTAACGGGGGCTGCCTAAGCCTTGGCGGAGCGATTTGCTTGGGGGACGTCATGAAGATGCGTTTGGGCGAGGCAGGACGGCGGCAAGCCCTTCTCCGCCTGGCTGCCGGCGCTGCGCTTGCCGCCCTTCTCGCCGGCTGCGCGACGAAATCCGAAGGGCCGCTTTACACCGGCTCGATCGGCAACAGCGCCATCATCACACCCTCCGATCTCTCGCCCGAGGAAGCGCTCGCCGCCGTGCAGAAATGGGGCGGCGCCTATTCGCGCGATGAGAAGGATCGCGTGGCGGCGCTGAATTACGCCGCGGCGCTTCGCGCCGCAGGCCAGACCGGCCAGGCGGTGGCAGTCATGCGCATGGCCGCGATCTACCATACAGAGGACCGCGAGGTGCTCGCCGCCTACGGCAAAGCGCTCGCGGCCGACGGCAAGTTCGACGAAGCCCTCGCGACCGTGCAGCGCGCGCAGCGTCCCGACAATCCGGATTGGCAGCTCCTTTCGGCCGAAGGTGGCATTCTCGATTCGCTGAACCGCCACGAAGAAGCGCGAGCGCGCTATGAGCAGGCGCTCGTGCTGGCGCCGGGCGAGCCGCAGGTGCTCAACAACCTCGGCCTCTCCTACCTGCTGACCGACGAGCTCGAACAGGCCGAAAAGGTGCTGCGCGAGGCGGCGGCGAGCCCTAGGGCCACGCTCAAGACCAAGCAGAACCTGGCGCTGGTGCTTCGCCTCCGCGGCAAGCAGGGGGAGGCGGACGCGATCGCCGGGCCGGCTCCGGCGCTACCGGCGCAGGCCGCTCCCATGGCGCAGACAAAGCTCGGAAGGCGAGGAGAACACCTGGGCGGAGCTCGCCAAGAAAGGCTGACGCCGTCCGGCTCTCGCTGCGGGATGACAGCTGCAGGGAATGAGATGACAGGGGCCGCCCAATGGGCGGCCCTTCGCATTACCAGATGCCCGTCACCTGGATCGCCGCGGGTGTAATGATGACCGCGAAGAGCACCGGCAGGAAGAACAGGATCATCGGAACGGTCAGCTTCGGCGGCAGCGCCGCTGCTTTCTTCTCGGCCTCCTGCATGCGCATGTCGCGATTTTCCTGCGCGAGCACGCGAAGTGCGGTGCCGATCGGCGTGCCGTATTTCTCCGCCTGGATCAGCGCCGTCACCACGGCGCGCACACCTTCGAGGCCGGTGCGCTCGCTCAGGTTCTCGTAAGCCTTGCGCCGATCCTGCAGATAGGAGAGCTCGGCTGTCGTGAGCGACAGCTCCTCTGCGAGCGGAATCGACTGGGCGCCGATCTCCTCGGACACCTTGCGGAAAGCGCCCTCGATTCCCATGCCGGATTCGACACAGATCAGGAGCAGATCGAGCGCATCCGGCCACGCACGGCGCACCGATAGCTGGCGCTTGCTGACCTGATTGCGAACATAGATCGTCGGGCCGAAATAGCCGAGGCCGCCGACCGCCATGGTGATCGTCAGCTTCACCATGAATGGCTCATTGAGCCTCAGGATGAAGAAGACGTAGAGGACCGCGAAAGCGAACATCACCACCGGCATGATCAGCCGCAGGGTGAGGAACACGAAGACCGGGTTCTGGCCGCGATAGCCCGCCTGCCGCAGCATCTTCACCATCGGGCCGTTTTCCGCCTGCTGGGTGAGATCCAAGCGGTCGACGATGTCCTTGAAGAACTTCTTCGGCTCCATCCTGAGCGAAGCCTGCTTCTTCTGCTGCTCGAGCTTGGCGCGCTCGCGCGCACGGATGCGCTCGCGCTCGCTCGATATCTGGCGCATGCGCGTGTCGAGCTCGTCGCCTGCGAGGTAGGGCCAGGCGACCACCACGATCGCCGAGAAGACCGCGACCGCAGCGCTCAAAGCGATGAGCATCTGGGCATTTTGAGTGAGAAGGTCCACAGCTGCCTCAGAAGTCGAAGTTGATCATCTTACGCATCACCATGACGCCGATGAACATCCATAAGCCGGCGCAGCCGAGCACGAAGTTGCCCGGCGTCGTCGTGAACAGGAGCATGATGTAGTCGGGGCTGGTGAAATAGACGAGGATCGCCACGATCAGCGGCAGCGAGCCGATGATGCCGGCGGAGGACTTCGCCTCGGCGCTCATCGCCCTGATCTTTCCGGCCATCTTCTTGCGGTCGCGAAGCACCTTGGAGAGGTTCGACAGCGCTTCGGAAAGACTGCCGCCGGAGCGGGCCTGGATGGCGACGACGATGGAGAAGAAGTTCGCTTCAGGGAGCGGGATGCGCTCGGGCAGCCGCGCGACAGCCTCCGGCAGCGGCATGCCCAGGGTCTGATCCTCGACGATCTCTCGGAACTCTCCGCAGACCGGCTCCTGCGCCTCGTGGGAGATCACCTTCAAACAATCGACGAGCGGGAGGCCCGCCTTCACACCACGCACGATCACATCGACGGCGTTCGGGAACTCCTGGGTGAAGCGGTTCAGACGGCGCTTGCGCTTCCAGTTCACGAAGAAATGCGGAAAGAGAAGGCCAGCGGCAACGCCGAAGCCGAGCGTCGGTAGCAGCGACAACCGCAGCCCTGCAAGGCAAACCAGCATCACGACGAGACCGGAGGCGGCGCAGACGAGATAGTAGGTGTTCTTGCTCCAGCCCAAGCCCGCCTGACGCATGCGCGTCATCAGCGTCGGCTTCTGGCTCTTGCGCGCCTTCGCCTTCTGCGCCTCCTCAAGCTCTTTCAGCGTGTCTTCGACGGAGCGCCGGCGACGTCCCTCCTCCGTGGATATGCGATCGGCGGCGGCCTTGCGCTTCATCGCCCCAATCGACTCGAGCCGCTTCTCGCCCTTCGAGCGACCGCCGAGGCGCGGGTAGAGCGCGGCCACGACCACGCCGCCGATGGAGAAAGCGGCGAGCAGCGCGACGGCAACCTGCACCATGAAGGGCGAGAACATGGATCAGGCCCGGCCCATCTGCTCGCCGGTGTCGGCCGCGTCGAGCGCCGCGGCGAGCCGCGCCTCCTCACCATAATAGCGCGCACGATCCCAGAAGCCGGGGCGGCCGATGCCCGTGGAGCGATGGCGGCCGACGATGCGGCCGTTCGGGTCCTCGCCGATGATGTCGTAGATGAAGAGATCTTGCGTGATGACGACGTCGCCTTCCATCCCGAGCACCTCGGTGATGTGGGTGATGCGGCGCGAGCCGTCGCGCAGACGCGCCGCCTGCACGATCACGTCGATGGAGGACACGATCATCTCGCGCAGCGTCTTCGACGGAAGCTGGTAGCCGCCCATCGTGATCATCGACTCGATACGAGAAAGCGCTTCGCGCGGGCTGTTGGCGTGGAGCGTGCCCATCGAGCCATCGTGGCCCGTGTTCATCGCCTGCAGGAGGTCGAAGGATTCCGGTCCGCGCACCTCGCCAACGATGATCCGCTCAGGACGCATACGCAGGCAGTTCTTGACGAGATCGCGCATGGTGACCTCGCCCTCGCCTTCGATGTTGGGCGGGCGCGTCTCCAGCCGCACGACATGCGGTTGCTGCAGCTGCAGCTCGGCTGCGTCCTCGCAGGTGATGATGCGCTCGTCGGCATCAATGTAGCGAGTCAGGCAGTTGAGGAGCGTTGTCTTTCCCGAGCCGGTGCCGCCGGAGACAAGCACATTGCAACGGACGCGCCCAACGATCTGAAGGATCGTGGCGCCTTCCGGCGTGATCGTGCCGAACTGGACGAGCTGGTCGAGCGTCAGCTTGTCCTTCTTGAACTTTCGGATGGTGAGCGCGGGGCCGTCGATCGCGAGCGGGGTCACGATGACGTTGACGCGGGAGCCGTCGGGCAGGCGCGCGTCGCAGATGGGGCTTGCTTCGTCGACGCGGCGGCCGACCTGACTCACGATGCGCTGGCAGATGTTGAGGAGCTGAGAGTTGTCGCGGAAGCGGACGTCCGTCTCTTCGACCTTGCCCCTGACTTCAATGAAGATGCGATCGGCGCCATTGACCATGATGTCGGCAATGTCGTCGCGCGCCAGAAGCGGCTCGAGCGGGCCATAGCCGAGGACGTCGTTGCAGATGTCCTCAAGCAGCTCTTCCTGCTCGGCGATCGACATCACCACGTTCTTCACGGTGATGATGTCGTTGACGATGTCGCGGATTTCCTCGCGCGCCTGGTCCATGTCCATCTTGGACAGCTGCGAGAGGTCGATCGTGTCGATCAGCGCGCCGAAGATCTGGGTCTTCAGGTCATAATATTCGTCGGTCTTGCGCTGCCGTCCGGACGACACGGGCGGCGGCGCGACCGGCGCAGCCGATCGCGCGCCCGGCTGCGGCATCGGCATGCCGGGGACGGGCGGCGTAACCTTTTCCGCGGCGGCCACCTCGGCGGTCTTCGCCGGCCGGTCCAACAACAGGTCGGAGGCGGTGCTACGCTTGCCGAACATATACGCTCCTTGCTGTGTCAGCCGGCCTTCTTAGCCTTGGGCTTGGCCTTCGGGCGGGCCGTGAGCTTCTGCAACAGGGGTCCGAGATCGAAGCCGCGCTTGCGCGCCTTCTTCAGCTCCTTGCGGCCGCCGACGATCTGCGCAATGTCGGCGAAGACTTCAGAAACGGTCGTCTTGGCGGAGGCCTCGGCGATCATCTGACCGTTGTTGGCGGCGGTACCGAAGAGCAGCGGGTCGAACGGTACCGACGCGATCGGCGTGAGCTGTAACGCGGCAGCGAAATCGTCCGGCTTGATCTCCGGCCGCTTCGGCACGCCGACCTGGTTCAAGATCAGCTTCGGCGGCGCGTCGTTCGGCCGCGCCTGGCGCAGGAGGTCGACGATCGCCTTGGCGTTGCGGAGATTAGCGAGGTCGGGCACGGCGGTGACCACAACCTCGTCAGCCGCGATCAGCGTCTTCCTGACCCATGCGGTCCAAAGATGTGGCAGATCGAGGACGACGGTCGGCACGTTCGCCTGGACGATCTCAAGCACCTGATCGAAGGCGCCCTCGCCGAAGTCGTACGCCTTGTCGAGCACGGCGGGCGCGGCGAGCAGGCTCAGATGGTCCTCGCATTTGGCGAGAAGGCGGTCGAGCAGGACCTCGTCAAGTCGATCGGCGCCGAAGACTGCCTCGGCGATGCCTTGCGCCGGATCGAGATTGAAATCGAGTCCCGCCGTGCCGAATGGCAGATCGAGATCGGCGAGGATCACGTCCGAACCGACGACGCGCGCCATCGTCCAGGCGACATTGTGGGCGATCGTGGAGGAGCCGACGCCGCCCTTCGCGCCGATGAAAGCATAGACCTGGCCCAGCTTCTCGGAGCTGGAATCGTGATAGATGCCGGAGATCGCGCTAATGATCGACATCACGTCGGCCGGCGCCACCAGGTACTCGGAGACGCCGCGCTTCAGAAGCTCGCGATAGAGCCGCACGTCGTTCGAATGACCGATCACCATCACCTTGGTGCCGGCGTCGCAAACCTCGGCGAGCCCGTCGAGCGCGCCGACCAGTTCCCCGAACGGAAGCCGCGTCTCAGCGAGAATGAGATTGGGCGTCGGCGCGGAGCGATAGAACTCGACGGCCGCGTTCAGGCCGCCGGTGTGAACCTTGACGTGCGCGCGCGCCATCCTGCGATCCATCGCAGCCGTCTCGATGGTGCCGGCGATCTCCGGCGTGTCGCAGAAGGCCTGGATGGTGATGCGTGGGATCGGCCGCGCGTCGGGCGATCGCGGGGCGGTGCCTTCCACCTCCGGGATCAGATCATGGGCGAGGTTGCTCATCGCGCATCAGCCCCCGATGCCGCTTTCGATCAGCACGACATTGGATTTCGGATCCGCGCCCGTGCGGTACTTCTGGATCACGTCCGCACGGCGGCTCCCGTCGGCCGGCGTCATGGCGTGCGGCCGCACGAAGTCGGCCGGGTTGGCGACCATGGCCGCGAGGTTGTGCTGCTGCGAGCATGCGAAGTTGTAATATGAGCTATTGCGATAGTTTGCAGTTCCGCCGTCCGGCCAAATGCCGCAATGCGGCACCACTGCCTTCACCCGCAGATAGGCGAGACGCAAGGGGGCGACCTGCGCATGGTCACCAACCTCATAAGGCGCGATCTGAATGTGATTGCGGGGGACGCCGTTGCGCACAAGCGCATAGTGAACCGCGCGCCCGGTCGACGCCGCGGCAAGCTCGTTCGCCGACCCGGTCGGCACCTGGATGGTGATCGAGCCGGTGCCGTCGGCGCGGTATTCGCTCGCGTAGTCGCGGATCACGGTTTCGATCGCGGGCGAGAGCGCCGGCCCGTTCATCCCGACATGCATGTCGAGAACCTCCGGCTCGTCGGAGATGAGGATCGGATGGCGCTGCCGATAATCCTGCTCGGCCGGGTTGAAGTTGGAGGTTCCTGTCGTGCTGCAGCCGCTCGCAAGCGCCGCGAGGACAGCGAGCGTGACGCCGGCAAGGAGAACCTGCGGCGAGTTGCGGCGAGGATCGGTCTTCTCTATCGGCATGTGTGAAGGACCCACGGCCCCCTCCCGTCAATCAAAGGTGAAACCGACCTGAGGAGCGCCAGTGCCGCTCGGGACCTTGCCCTTGGCGCCGTAGACCTTGGTCAGTCGGTTCAGGAAATAGGCTTCCGCGTCGTTGGCCATGAACAGGTTGTCGTCAGGTCGCGCGAGTTCTTCGGGCGACACCGGCTTCACCAGGTAGGCGGTGACGATCATCACCAGCTCGGTCTGGTCGGAGAGAAAATCCTTCGACGAGAACAGCGCTCCGAGGATCGGCAGCTTCTGCAGCCAAGGCAGGCCCGTGGCGGCGCGGCGCGTATCATCCTGAATCAGGCCGGCGATCATGAATGCACCGCCCGAGGGAAGCTCGATCGACGTCTCTGCGCGCCTAACTGACGTCGCCGGGATGGTGACGGTCGCGGTGCTCGAGATCGGCACGGAGACGGCGCCGGTCGCGGACAGGTCGCTGACCTCGGTCCTCATCTTGAGGCTGATGCGGCCGGCCGAAAGCACCACCGGCGTGAAGGCGAGATTGACGCCGAACTGCTTGAACTGGACGCTGATCTGGCCGTTGTCGCCGGCGACCGGGACGGGGAACTCTCCGCCGGCGAGAAAGTTGGCCGTTTCACCGGAGACCGCCGTCAACGTGGGCTCCGCAAGCGTGCGCAGCATGCTCGTTTGTTCAAGCGCCTTCAACGTCGCCTGGACCGTGTCGCCGCTCGACGTGTACTTCGCGCCGACTTCCCCGGGCGTCGTGCCGGAGTTGATCGGAAAGGTGATCGGGCTGCCGCCGGAGCCGTTTGCGACGACGCCGAGCGCGCTCACCAAGTTCGTGCCGATGCCGAAGGGCCCATTGTTGGCCACACCGTCGACAAACACGCCCTTCAGGTTGATGCCGAGCTGCTTGATGACAGAGCGCTGCACCTCGACGACCGATACCTTGAGCGCCACCTGCTCCTCGCCGGTGATGGTGAGGAGATTGATGATCCCAGGGCCATCGCTCGGATTGTACGTCTGCGACTGTGACGTGGACGAAGTGCTGCCGGAGCCGTTACCGCTGGACGAACCCGAGGTGATCGACGTTGGCTGCGCGGCGATCATCTTCGACGTGAGCTCGACGGCGCGCGCAGCTTCGACGGAGGACGGCACCTGGCCGCGCAACACGATCGAGCCGTTCAGTGCCTCGGCGCGGACGTAACCGTCCGTGATCGCCTCGGCGAGAAGCTGATTGAGGGCGCCGAGATCCGCCTCGACGTAGATGTTGAAGCTCGCGATCTGACCGCCGGCGGAGTCGAACAGGAAGACGCTCGCCTGTCCGAGGTCGACGCCGATCAGATAGAGCCAAGTCGAGGTGCGAAGCACCGCGTCGGCGATCTTCGGGTTGGACACGAGCACATCGCCAGCCGGCTTCGGCAGATCGATGACCACCGATTTGTTGATGCCGAGATAGACGGGCCGGCCGTCGAGGATGTCGCCGGGCGCAAGCTTTACATAAGCGGGCCCGTCTACAGCGAACGAAACGCCCGGAAGGGCGATGGCGGAGAACACGATCGTCAACACAACTGCCCGGATTCGTCCAAGCGCGTCCATTCTGTTTGCTCCTCGGGAACGGGGCATATTCATTGTGTGCTCAGCATTTGACTGCGGCCGGCGCGGAAAACGCGCACCGTTCCGCTCTGTTTCCGGGGCTCGCCCTCGCTGCCGACGACCTCGGCGGCGTCGGCCATGCTCCGCAGCGACAGAGACAGCTGCCCGGATGCCTCGGCGCGCGTGACCGTCTCCACCTGTGCCGGATCGAGCTCCAGCGTCGCCGTCTTGCCAACAGCCGTAGCCTCGCCCTCCTGCTCGCCCACCGTCTGGTCGATGGCGAGAACCTTGATATTGGTGAGGATCGTCTGGCTGACAGGCTCGGCGGGCGCATCGGCGCTCGATTGCTGCGTGATCGTCTCAACGACGTCGACCCGGTCGCCCGGCAAGATGAAGCCGCCGGCGCTTGTGTTGGCGGAGACGCGCACTGCGACAGCGCGCATGCCGGACGGCAGGATGGCAGAGAGGAAGCCGCTGCCCGGCCGCGCCAGCTTGACCTCGCGGATCGGCTCGCCGGCGACGAACTGGCTCCTGACGATCGAGCCCTTCAGCGCCTCGACCGCGTCCGGCCGGGTCTGCTTCTGGATGTAGGTCGGGTTCATCGCGTCGTCAGGCCAACGCTGCCAGCGTATGTTGTCAGCCGACAGCTTCTCGCCCTGCCCGATGTCCTTGGCGGCGACCAGCACGTCCTGCGACTGGATCTGGGGCGCAAGCTCCACGACGGTCGGCGCCGGCGTTCCCTTAGGGCCGAGATTGAGCGCCAAGTACCGCGGCAATGCCGCCCGCCGCGAGCGCGACGGCGAGTACGAGCACGCGAAACAGCTTCATCGCAACTGCCCCGATTTCTCCGGTCCGCGAACGCGGCCTTCAGCGGCGGTCAGTTTCGCTCAAGAAAGGTCAAGGGATGGTTAATGAGCCGTATTTCCCCGGATTTCCGAGGGGTTTGGCGGCAACCCCGCCATGGTTAACGAAAACGAAACAAACTCCAAATCGCGCTCGCCGAAATGTCGCTCAGGAAAGCGCGTGCGCCACCCAGGCGGTGTCGGGGAAGACGAGAAGGGCCGCCGGCGCCATCGCGGCGCCATAGGGAACACCGGTGCGCGCATCGCGCAACTGCGCGATCCACGGAACGCGGTGGAGAAACATCGGAATGGGGCTCGCGCGCAACTGCAGCAGGACGACGGTCAGGATGCCGCCGAGCACCGAGGCATAGGCGAAGAAGAGAAACGCCTCCTGCGGGCTGAACCATAGTGCCGTCACGGCGGCGAGCTTGGCGTCGCCGCCGCCGATCCAGCCAAGCGCGAAGAGCGTGAAGGTGACGGCGAGAATCCCGCCGGCCAGCGCCACACTCGTTCCGAGCTCGGCAAGCGTGAAGCCCGCAAGGGGCGCCAGCACCAACCAGACGCAACCGATCGCAACCACCAGCGTGTTGCGGATCGTAAGCGTGACCACGTCCATCAGCCCGGCATAGATCATGGCGAGCGGAAAAAGGACGAGGCCGCACACGGCGGCACCGGTCGAGATCGTCATGCGCGAACCAGCCACATTTGAGAGCACTTCCATGCTTTCTGGAAATGCTCGCGAAACGGGAAAGCGCCGACTGCCGTCCGCGGCGCGGCGACGTCGCCGCCCTGCTGCCGCTACTGCAGCTGCACCGCGATCTGGTTGAACTTCGCGACGAGGTTCGTGCCGACGGTCGACAGTGCGCCGATGATCACGACCGAAATCAGCGCCGCAATCAGCCCGTACTCGATCGCGGTGGCCCCAGACTGGTTCCGCGCAAACCGAATGGCCAACTTCTTCATCTAACCCTCCTAAACGCCATCCCCCGATGGATTTGTTTCGGCGAGCCTGCCCGCCTAAACTCCCCGATCAACTAGCATCCATTCTCTGTACCAAAGTTAACCCGATACATTTTATCAAAAGGGTCGCGTCAAAAAGCAGCCAGTGGTAAAAATAGCGTCAACTTTTTCAGTGGTCTTTCTATATGTATCTTGTGTCGCGCTGTTGAACCTTCGCTTTAGTCTGTTAAACGCTCATTAACCCCGTTTGTGTAGATAGTTAAGCCGTATTCGTGCGCGCCACGCCTCCCGAGGTGTGGCAGCGTTTGCGCAAGGGCGTCCGCCGTGAGGCGAGGAGCCGAGTAGGAGAGCTCGATGCGTATAGTCCTTGGCCGCCTCGGCCGCCGGCTCGTTATCGCGGCGATCGCCTGGACCGGCTCGACGGCCGCGATCGCGGTCGCAGCGGAGGGTCCGATCGACGTCACCATCGACTTCGCCAAGGTGTTGAAGCTCGACGCGCCGGCACAGACTATCATCATCGGCAATCCGGGCATCGCCGACGCGAGCGTCGATGACGAGAAGACGCTCGTCCTGACGGGCAAGACAGCGGGGACGACGAACCTGATCGTGCTCGACAAGGACGGCAACGAAATCCTGAACACGACGCTCCGCGTCTCCTCCGACATCCGCCAGCTCACGACCATCTTCTACGGCCAGGACCGGCAGACCTTCTCCTGCGCGCCGGTCTGCGAGCGGGTGGTCTCGGTTGGCGACGAGAAGCAGCACTTCGACGACGCCTCCGCGCAGATCCAAACGCGGCAGGATCTGTCAAAATAGCCGTTAAGCTATTGTTCACACTAGTTAAAACAATGCCGGCGACCAGAGCCATCCATTAAAGTTTTCCGGGAATGGCTCTGCTATGAGGCCTCTATACGTGGACGCAGAGATCAAACCCGTGAGCGAGCAGCCGCCCGTCATCGACCGGCCCTTGAGCCGCGCCCAGCGCTTGCGTCGCCGGTGGCGCCGCAACGAAAGCGGCTCGGCGGCGATCGAGTTCGCGATCATCGCGCCGATCTTCTTCTTCCTGATGTTCGTGATCGCGGAGACGGCGCTCGTCTTCGTCGCCGAACAGGTTCTCGACAATGCCGTCTTCGAGACTTCGCGGCTGATCCGCACGGGCCAGGCGCAACAGGGCGGAATGTCGGCGGCCGATTTCAAGAACGCAGTCTGCGACCGCATCTCCGTCTTCATCGACTGCACCGGCTCCGACTTCTATCTCCAGGTGAAGCATTACAAGACATTTGCCGACATGACCGTGGCCAAGCCCGTCGACGACGAGGACAAGTTCGAAGACCCCGGCACGATCGACTACGGTTCGGCAAACGAGATCGTCGTCGTGCGCGCCTATTATCAGTGGCCGACGAACAAGATCTTCGGTGCGCTCTCGCTCAAGAACCTTTCGAACGGCAAGCGGCTGATCGGCTCGTTCGCCGCGTTCTGCAACGAGCCGTACCAGTCCACCACCGGCGGATGCGGCAGCTGACGATGCCGGAGCAATTGACGCAATTCCTCCAATTCGGGCGCTCGCTCGCGCTCCGCTTCCCGCTGCACGAGCGCGGCATGGCGGCGGTCGAGTTCTCACTCATCCTCCCGATCATGGTGCTCCTGTGGATCGGGGGCGTGGAGGTCACCCAGGGCCTCAGCGTCGACCGCCGGCTGAACAACCTTTGCTCGTCGATCGGCGACCTCGTCTCCCGCACCAAGACAATCACCAAGGCTCAGATCGACCAGATCTTCGACATCGCGCCGGGCGCGATCTACCCCTATTCCGCGACGAGCCTTCAGATGCGCGTCACGGCGGTCAAGATCGACGGCTCGCAGAACGCCACGGTCACATGGAGCCGGTCGGAAGGCGGAACCGCATATTCGAAGACCCAAAATTTGAACGCGGTCGTGCCGGAGACGCTGCGCGTGGCGAATTCGCAGATCATCATGTCCGAGGTCAACTACACCTATACGCCCGCCGTCGGTTACGTCATCACCGGCAGTGTCGGGATGAGCGACCGACTGTATTTCGTGCCGCGCCTCGTCAACTCGATATCCTGCTCGGACTGCTAATCCAACTCTCTATTGCGCGAGCGGCACCGCCGAGGCGGCTGCGGCCGTCGGCATGCGGAGCGCATCGACATCCTGCGCAGCGAGAGTTTCGACGCCGGAATAGTCGGCGGGATCGACCTGTGCGTAGCCGCCTCCATAGAAGGGGTTGAGCGCGTCATACGCGGCCGGGTCGGCGTTCACGAGTTCCACCAGATACGCCTCCACCTTGTCCTTGTCGGCTTCGTCGAGCGTCCGCGACAGCGCAAAAGGCCCATGCTCGATCGGCGGCGAGCGCCATACGATGGAGATATCCGACATCGCGAGCGCTCCCTCCGCGACAAGGTCCGTCAGCGTCCCGCGCGAGTAACCCGCTTCGGCCCGGCCGGCGAGCGAGCTCCACGCGAAGGCGGCATCCGCGCCCCCAGCCATGACCAGACGCATCGCGGCTTCGGCCAACTCCGTCTCGACGACGGAGCCGAAGGTCGCAGCCGGGTCGAGGCCCTCCGCCATCAGCCCTGCAAGCTGCATGCGCCGAGCGCCGATCGAGTCTTCCGCACCGACCGCGACGGTCTTGCCGGCGAGGCCAGCCGTCGAGGCAATGCCGGAGCCGGCGCGCGCCACGATGATCGCGTAATAGGAGAGTGTGCCATCCCACGCTCGGGGCGCTACCAGCGGCTCAAGGCAGGCGCAGCGGGCGTCGGCGAGCGCGAAGGCGGCAGAGGAATAGAAACCGCCGTCGATACGGCGATCGACCTGCGCGTCGACCATCGCGCCGTAGGAGGGAAACGGCAGGAGCTCCACGGGCCGGTCAAGCAGCCTCGCGAGATCGTCGGCAATCGGGCCGATCAGCGCCATGGTCGCCGCGGCGCTCCGACCTGCTAGGAGCGCGAAGCGGAGCGGCTCGGGCTTTGCCTCGGCCACAGGCGGAATAACCGGCTCCGATCCGGGCTCCTCCACCGCGACCCCGACCGATGGCTCGTCGGGCGCGGAACTCGGACTCGGAAAGAGCGTCGGCCGGCTGGCCGGCGCTGCCGCGAAGCGCGGAACTCTCGTCCGGGCCAACAAGCGGCGGTGCGCCTTCCTCGGCGGAGGCAGCGTCGGAGGGAGGTTCGATTGCGGCCGGAGACGGTGCCGCTTCGCTCGGAGCAGCGTCGGGCAACGCACCGGTTGGCTCTCCCGGCGTCTCGGCCGGCGGCGGCTCAGTGGACGAGCCCCTGCCGAGGATCTCCTTTTCCACCCACGGCTTCAGGAAGCTGAACGGGTTCGGTTGCTCCTGGCCGGCGGCGGGCGCCGCGAGGAACAGCAGCGCTGCGAGGACCAACGCTCCACCGACGAGCCTCCGCCCGCGGCCAAACTCAGCTTTCCGGCCGTGCATCTCTCAGATCGTCTGGTTGTACGCGCCAACGTCCGGATTGCGGCGCAGCACAGCATCGACGCCTTTGAACATCTCCCGCATCCGCTCCTCGGAAACCGGGCTTTCTACGACGACGACCAGCTCGGGCTTGTTGGAGGACGCGCGCACCAGACCCCACGTCCCGTCGTCGGCGACGACGCGCACACCGTTCACGGTGATCAGATCACTGAGCGGATGACCGGCGAGCGTTTCGCCTTTCTCCTTCATAGCCCTGAAATCGCGCACGACATTCTCGACCACCGCATACTTCCGCTCGTCGTCGCAATGCGGCGACATCGTCGGCGAGCCCCAGGTCTTCGGCAGCGCGCGGCGTAGGTCGGCCATCGTCTTCCCGGGATTGCGGTCGAGCATGTCGAGAATCGCAAGCGCGGAGACGAGCCCGTCGTCATAGCCGCGGCCGATGGGCGCGTTGAAGAAATAGTGCCCCGACTTCTCGAAGCCGGCGATCGCGTCGAGCGCCTTCACGCGCCGTTTGATGTAGGAGTGCCCGGTCTTCCAGTAGTCGGCCTTGGCGCCGTTCTCGGCGAGCTTCGGATCGCTCGCGAAGAGGCCGGTCGACTTCACGTCGACGACGAAGGTCGCGTTCGGATGGAGCGCTGAGATGTCGCGCGCGAGCATCACGCCGACCTTGTCGGCGAATATCTCCTCGCCCTCATTGTCGACCACGCCGCAGCGGTCGCCGTCGCCGTCGAAGCCGAGGCCGACGGCGGCCCCCGTCTCCAGGACCTTGTCGCGGATCGCGGCGAGCATCTTCAGGTCTTCGGGGTTGGGGTTGTAACGCGGGAACCTGTGATCGAGCTCGGTGTCGAGCGGCACCACCTCGACGCCGATCGCCTCCAGTGCGCGCGGTGCGAAGGCGCCGGCGGTGCCGTTGCCGCAGGCGACCACGACCTTGATCGGATGCTTGAGCTTCGGACGATCGGTCAGGTCTGCGATGTAGCGCGCGGGGAAGTCCGGCACGAAGGTGTAGGAGCCGCCGCCGCGAACGTCGAATGCCCCCGTGAGCACAATGTCGCGGAGCCGGCCCATCTCGTCGGGACCGAAAGTGAGCGGCCGATCGGCACCCATCTTCACGCCGGTCCAGCCGTTCTCGTTGTGCGAAGCGGTGACCATGGCGACGGCCGGCACGTCGAGCGCGAACTGGGCGAAATAGGCCATCGGGGTCACGGCGAGGCCGATGTCGTGCACCTTGATCCCCGCCGCCATCAGCCCGGTCGTCAGCGCCAGCTTGATGGCAGCGGAATAGGAACGGAAGTCATGGCCGGTGACGACTTCCGGCCGGACTCCCATCTCATGAAGCAGGGTGCCGAGGCCGAGGCCCAGCGCCTCGACACCCATCAGATTGATCTCCTTTTCGAAGAGCCAGCGCGCGTCGTATTCGCGGAAGCCCGTGGGCTTGACCATCGGCTCCGATTCGAAGGCGTAGGTGTTGGGGGCCAGCGACGGTTTCGGCACGGGAAACGCGCCGGCGCTCGGTGCGCGCGCAGTACCGCTCCGGCGGCTCAAGAGCTGGCGGTCGGGCGCGCTTTTTGGGGCATTCATTCGGTGGGCTCAGCGCCTCGGTGGGTGAATTGCGATAACCTAGCGCAGGATAGCAGCGGGCGGGGTTGGTGTCGACGACGCGGCAGCCGTCGAACCCCTTGATCTCCGGCCACCGGGCTTCCAAGAGTTCAGGCGCAAGCGGGGGTAAATCATGGACCTTGAGCGGATCGCGACGACGCCATTCGACGATCAGCAACCCGGAACCTCAGGGCTCCGGAAGAAGGTCCAGGTCTTCGAGCAGCCCCGCTATCTGGAGAATTTCGTCCAGGCGATCTTCGACACCATCTCCCCAAAGGCGGGCGCCGAGCTCGTTCTCGGCGGCGACGGGCGCTATCACAACCGCGTGGCGATCGGCACAATTCTCAAAATGGCGGCGGCGAACGGCTACGGGCGCGTCATCGTGGGCAAAGGCGGCATCCTCTCCACGCCGGCCGCCTCGCACCTGATCCGGCTCCACAAGGCAAGCGGCGGCATCATCCTCTCGGCAAGCCACAATCCGGGCGGCCCGCACGGCGATTTCGGCGTCAAGTACAACGTTGCGAATGGCGGGCCGGCGCCGGCCGACGTTACCGACGCGATCTTCCGGCGAAGCCGCACGCTGAGCGAATACCGGATTGCGGTCGGCGACGATGTCGATATCGAGCGGATCGGCGAAACCGTCGTCGGCGCGATGACGGTCGAAGTCATCGACCCGGTCGCCGCCTACGCCACGCTGATGGAATCGCTCTTCGATTTTGACCGCATCCGCAAGAGCCTCAGACTAGGCCTCACGGTGCGCTTCGACGCGATGAGCGCGGTAACCGGCCCTTACGCGAAGGAGATCCTGGAGGGCCGCCTCGGCGCGCCGGAAGGCGCCGTCATCAACGGCAATCCGCTTCCCGACTTCGGCGGCCACCACCCCGATCCGAACCTCGTGCACGCGCACGCGCTCGTCGAAGCGATGTCGGCGCCCGACGGCCCGCTCTTTGGCGCGGCTTCGGATGGAGACGGCGACCGCAACATGATCGTGGGGCGGCGCTTCTTCGTGACGCCGAGCGACAGCCTGGCGGTGATGGCGGCGAACGCGCATCTCGTTCCCGGCTACAGTCATGGGCTCAAGGGCGTCGCACGATCGCTGCCGACGAGCCGCGCCGCCGACCGCGTCGCGAAGAAGCTCAGAATCCCGAGCTACGAAACGCCGACCGGGTGGAAGTTCTTCGGGAACCTGCTCGACGCCGGACGCATCACGCTCTGCGGCGAAGAAAGCTTCGGCACGGGCTCCGATCATATCCGCGAGAAGGACGGGCTCTGGGCGGTGCTCTTCTGGCTCAACGTCGTTGCCGCGCGCGGGGAAAGCGTGGAGGCAATCGTCCGCGCGCATTGGCGAGAATTCGGGCGCGACTATTATACGCGCCACGATTACGAGGAGATCGATTCAGCGCTTGCCGGAGAGCTGATGTCAGCGCTCAGGGAGAGCCTCCCCTCGCTTGCCGGAAAGAGCTTCGGCGGGCACGCGATCGAGAGCGCCGAGGATTTCTCCTATGCCGACCCGGTCGACGGATCGGTCGCGGAACGGCAGGGCGTGAAGATCCTGCTCTCCGGCGACGCGCGCATCGTCTACCGGCTGTCGGGCACCGGCACGTCAGGCGCGACGCTCCGCGTCTACATCGAGCGCTACGAGCCCGACCCGGCGAAACACGACGTGCCGACGCAGGAGGCGCTCGCAAGCGTCACCGCCGCGGCCGACGAGGTGGTGGGACTTCACGCACGGCTCGGCGTCGCGCCGAGCGCAATTACCTGAGCGGCGAGACGGCTCTTAGTCTTCGAAGATCAGGGTCCCGTCGGCGACTTCGAAACGCCGAAGCTCGTGCAGGAACGAGCCGCCGAGCAGGCTGACGGAGAGCTGGTCGTCGGGGATGATCAGCGCGCGGACGTTGCGCACCTCTATGTCGGATACGCTGACGCTCTCAAGCGTCGCCTGAGCGGCATTGGTCGTGCCGTTCGCAGTTTGCACCGGATTGTTGAAGTCCACGTCACGCAGGCGGATGCCCGCGGCTGCGGCGTCGGAGACGCGAAGCGCCACCACCGTCGCGCCGGTGTCTACCATCAGGCGCACCGGGCGGAAGTTCACCGTCGCGTTGACGTAGAAATGGCCGTCGCGCTCGGCCCTGATCTCCACCTCGCGCGACACCTCATGGCGATGGCTCTTAGAGGACTCGGACTCCGACACGGCAGCGGCGGCCGTCGAATGCTGGCGCGACTTCGGCGTCATGTAGTTCGTGAAGACGCTCGGCAGCGCGACCGCGATGCCGGCGATCAGGAGCGAAACGACAAGAAGCGCGCGCATAGACCTGTCCTATCTCCGCGCATCTCGTCGCAGAAATCGGCGAACAAAAGCTTTCCGCGGCGACCTTGCCGGTGGCAGACCCGCGTAAACTTCATCAAATCCTGAAGACTCGGTTAACCTGACTCGCCGCAAATCAGGGCGGTGCCTTTTGGGCACCGCCCGTTCGTGACCCTGCCTTAACCCTGCGGCTGCGGCACGATGCGGATGTAGGGCTTCGGCTCCTTCCAGCCGCCCGGCCAGAGCTTCTTGGCGTCGTCGTTCGACACGGAGCCTGAGATGATCACGTCCTCGCCGTTCTTCCAGTTCGCGGGCGTCGCCACCTTGTGGTTGGCGGTGAGCTGCAGCGAGTTGATGACGCGGAGGATCTCGTCGAAGTTCCTGCCGGCCGTCATCGGGTAGGAGAGCACCAGCTTGATCTTCTTGTCGGGGCCGATGATGTAGACGTTGCGGACGGTCTGATTGTCGGCGGCGGTGCGGCCGTCCGATGTCACTCCGACGCTCGCGGGAAGCATCCCGAAGGCCTTCGCGACCTTCAGCTCCGGGTCGCCGATCATTGGATAGTTCACCGCGGTGCCCTGCGTCTCCTCGATGTCCTTCGCCCAGCGCGAATGATTGTCGACCGGGTCGACGCTCAGCCCGATTATCTTGACACCGCGCTTGTCGAACTCCGGCTTCAGCCGCGCCATGGTGCCGAGCTCGGTCGTGCAGACCGGCGTGAAGTCCTTCGGATGCGAGAAGAGCACCGCCCAGGACGTGCCGAGCCAATCGTGAAAGCGGATCTTGCCTTCGGTGGTGTCGGCCTCGAAATTCGGCGCATCGTCGCCGATGACCAGCGTCTGCATGGGCATGTCAGGAGCTCCTCGGATGTCACGGGCGGCAGCCCGTATTTCGGGCGGATGATACAGGCCGACGCCTCCGCTCCGCAGAGAGCGGCGTTCTCCGCCCGGCACTGAAAAGGGAAATTCGGTTCGCGCCGCCCGCCCCGATTAGGTGCGCTTTCCAACGGCGCGTTGTGCCGACGGAACCTCATGTCACGCCGACCGTTCCTCGTAAGCCGCCTCAGGATCGCAGGTGGAGAGAAGGGGCCGACGCCATGCTGAAATGGGCTTTGATATTCCTGGTGATCTCGCTTCTTGCCGGCGCCGTCGGCCTGACACCCGTTGCGCGCGGCGCGGCGGCGATCTCCAAGGTGCTCTTCGCTATCTTCTTTATCGGCCTTATCCTCGTCGTGCTCGTGATCATCTTCGGGCTGATGGCCGGCCAAGCTTTGTTTTAGGTTGAAATACACATGCGGCGTGTCGTCGGCGCGGCTGGCCAAGCGCCTCTGTTTGTGGAAGATTCCGTTCCGGAAACTGAATCCGCCCGTCGCGGCTGCAGATAGGGTCCCGTTTCATGCGCTATCCGGCCGCCGTGAAGAACAAGCGGCGTGTGCTCTGCGTCTTTCCCGCCTACACCCCATCGTTCGGTACGTTCTCGCACGCCTACAAGCTCATGGGGGTCACCGCCTTCATGCCGCCGCAGGGGCTGCTCGCGATCGCGGCCTACCTGCCGGAGGCCTGGGACGTGCGCTTCGTTGACGAGAACATTTCCCGCGCGACGCCGGAGGATTTCGCCTGGGCCGATGCCGTCTTCGTCTCCGGCATGCACATCCAGCAGACGCGGATCGAGGAAATCCGCGCGCGCGCCCAGGCGGTAGGCAAGCCCACGGCACTCGGCGGGCCGTCGGTCTCAGGCGCGCCGGAAATGTATCCGGGCTTCGACTACCTGCATATCGGCGAGCTCGGTGACGCCACCGACCGGCTGATCGCGCTTTTGGACGAGAGTGTCGCGCGGCCGGCCGCCCAGGTGCAGCTCACAACGGACGAGCGGCTGCCGCTCTCCGACTTCCCGACGCCGGCCTATTCCAAGGCGAAGCTCTCCGACTATCTGATCGGGACTTTCCAGTTCTCAAGCGGATGCCCTTATCGCTGCGAGTTCTGCGACATCCCCGCGCTTTACGGCCGCCAGCCGCGGCTCAAGACGCCGGAGCAGCTTACGACCGAGCTCGACGCAATCATCGCGGAGAAGGGACACCCCTCCACGGTCTACTTCGTCGACGACAACTTCATCGGCAACAAGAAGGCGACGCGCGAGATGCTGCCGCATCTCGTCGCCTGGCAGAAGAAACACGGTTACCCGCTCGGCTTCGCCTGCGAGGCGACGCTCAACATCGCCAAGCAGCAGGATATCCTGGCGCTCATGCGCGAGGCCGGCTTCTCCGGCATCTTCGTCGGCATCGAGACGCCGGAGCTCGATGCGTTGATGCACATGAAGAAGGAGCACAACGCTTCGCTGCCGATGTATGAATCGATCGCGACGCTGAACGCATACGGGCTGGAAGTCTCGTCCGGCATCATCATCGGGCTCGACACGGACACGCCGCAGACCATCGACCGGCTGATCGAGTTCATCGAGCGCTCGAAGATTCCCATGCTGACGATCAACCTTCTGCAGGCGCTGCCGAAGACTCCGCTGCATGAGCGACTCACGCGCGCCGGGCGGATCGTGGACGACCCGGCACTGGAATCGAATGTGCGATTCCTCAGGCCCTACGAAGAGGTGATCGACTCCTGGCGGCGCGCCATCGCTTACGCCTATACGCCGGAGCGGGTTTTCGAGCGCTTCTACCACCAGGTCGACGCGACCTACGTCAACCGCATGAAGCTGCCGGCCAAGGGCAGGCTCAACGCGCCGAACCTGAAGCGCGGCCTGACGCTTCTGACGAACTCGATCGTCGAGCTCGGCGTCCGCGCCGACTACCGCCGCGAATTCTGGCGCGCTTTCCGCTACGCCGTGAGGCGCGGGCAGATCGAAGGCGCGCTCGGCATGGCCTTCATGTCGCACCACCTGATCAAGTTCACGCGCGAGGCGCTCTCCGGGGCGCAGAACGCCAGCTTCTACTCGGCGAAAACGCGGGTCGAAGAGGCCAGAAAGGCCGCGTAACAGAGAGGAAACGTGATTGTCCCGGTCGCGCAATCGGTCCGAAACGCGACATCCTTAGAACGTGCACATCGATTGAGGCGGCACACCGCACGCTAACTAAGGAGACTATCATGTTCGCGAAAAAGACGCTTATTGCCGCCGCTTTCGCGGTGACGGCCTTCACCGCAGCTCCGGCCTTTGCCGGCGGCGTTACCTTCGGCTTCGGCTTCGATGGCCCCGGATTCTCCATCAGCACCGACGACGACGAGGGGATGTCTCCCGGTGATATTCGCCATATGCTGCACCAGCGTGGCTATCACGACATCAACTTCGTCGACGATGACGGTCCGATCTACAAGCTGACCGCCACCAAGCACGGCGACGACTACTTCATCGTCGTGAACGACGACGGCGACATCCTCAATCGCCACGAGATCTGACGGGCGCCTGCCCGCGATCCAACTCTCCGCCCCCGAGAACGAACGCGCGTAGCTCCGCAGCGACGTTCCGGATGGGCGGAGAGACCATTTCTCTATCCTTTTCTCCGCCTTCTCAACGCCACACTCGACTCCGCCCGTTCTCGGGAGCGCATTGCCACATCGGCACGCCGGAGTGACGGGCGCTCCCGCTTCGTCTAGGGCATGGTCGCATGACGAAGGCTCTCTCTCTCCTCATCGTCCTCGCGATGGCGATCCAGATCATCAAGCCTCTCGGCCTGCCGGGGCTGAAGAAGCGGGCCGATGCGTGGAAGCTCGCCGTGGCGGCACTTCTCGCGATCATGCTTGTCGCGGTGACGAAAGGCGAGATGGGCTAGCCGCCTTTCTCGCCGAGCGGAAGGTAGGTGGCGCCGCCTGAGCGGCGCCCGGTGCTCACCGCTGGCCACCGGAGGCCGTGATCCGCTCGCCGGTCAGCCACGCCGACCGGTCGGAAGCCAGAAAAGTGGCAACGTTGGCGATGTCACCGGGACGGCCGATGCGCCCCATCGGGACCGTCGTACCGACCGTGCGCGCCATCTCGTCGTCGACGCCCATTGCGGAGAGCCCCTCAGTCATCGTCATGCCCGGCGCGATGACGTTCACGCGGATCTTGCGGCCGGCGAGCTCGTTGGCGAGCGCCTTGCTCAGCGCATCGACGGCACTCTTAGACGCCGAATAGACCACGGAGTTCGGCACCGGATTGGTGCTCGAGATCGAGCTAAAGTTGATGACGCTTCCGCCGGCGTTTCCGAAATAGCTTAACGCCTCCTGGGTGGTCAGGATCGTGCCCAGCACGTTGGTGTCGAACTGCTTGCGAAAGTTTGCCTCACTCACCTGCTCGAGCGGCGCGAAGTCGAAGACGCCGGCATTGTTGACGAGGATGTCGATCTTGCCGAAGGCCTCCCTGGTCGCGGCGAAGAGGCGCTTGACATCTTCGCTCTTCGCGACGTCAGCCTGCACGGCGATGGCTTTGCCGCCGCCCTTCAGAATGTCGGCAACAACCTGATCCGCGCCGACGCGGCTGGAAGCGTAGTTGACGACGACCGAAGCGCCTTCAGCCGCGAACTGCCTGGCGATCTCAGCGCCGATGCCCTTCGACGCGCCGGTCACGATGGCGACCTTGTCCTTGAGCTCGTTCATAATCTCTCTCCACTCGCTGCGGCGGAAGCCCCGACGGCGCCGCCTGTGACGGAGGAGGTAGCTCATGCCTCTAACGCCGAGTATTGCCCTCCGAGCCATAACATTTATACATCTTCCGCATGAATGATCGCCTGATGCAGTTGGCCCTTTTCGTACGAACCGTGGAGAGCGGCAGCTTTTCAAAAGCGGCCCGCGAATTCGGCCTCACCCAGCCTTCAGTCTCGCGGAGTATCGCCGCGTTGGAGCAGCGCCTCGGGGTGACGCTGCTACGCCGCACCACCCGCCGGCTCAGCATGACGGATGCCGGCGAGGCGCTTCTCGTCCGCGCGCGCGAGGCGCTCGCCGCATTTGACGACGCGGAGAGCGCCGCGCAGGGCGCCGACCGGCTCAGCGGCACGCTGCGCATCGCGCTGCCGACGGCCTTTGGCGTGCGTGAGATCATCCCGCGCCTCGCCGGCTTCCTCGCGCTGCATCCGGAGCTTCGTGTCGACGCAATGCTCTCCGACCGATACGAGGACCTGATCGCCGAGGGCGCGGACCTGGCGCTTCGCATCGGCACGCAGCCCGACTCGACTTTCGTGGCGCGCAGGCTCGCGACGTCGGAGCGCTACATCGTCGCCGCACCCGATTATCTCAGCCGGCGCGGCATGCCGAAGAGCCTCGACGACCTCGCGAAGCACGATTGCCTCGGCGGGCCGGCGGGCGCGCTGCACGAAGTCTGGACCTTCAGGCATCGCGGCAAGGAGAGGAGCGTCACGGTCGGCATCCGCATCCGCACCGGGCGCGGCCTCGGCCTCGTCGCCTGCGCGACGGCGGGGCTCGGGATCGCCGTCACCTCGACCTGGATGTGCAGCGAGGAAATCGAGAGCGGGCGGCTTGTTCGGCTCCTTCCCGATTGCACGCCGGGGCCCGTCGACGCCTTCCTCGTCTTCCCGGCCGGCCGCAGGCCATTGCAAAAAGCGCGGGCGTTCGCCGACTACCTGATTGCGGAGATGGCTGCGGAGCCGCGGTAGGCCTGTCAATTCCCCTCGACACTATCCGCGATGAGGCGATGGACCGTCATCGCCTCGCAGGTGTCCGCGTCGGTCGCGAGCTTCTCGCTCAGCTGCGCGACGACGACGTCCTGTTCCGGAAAGATGTGCAGGTACTGCCCCTCGGTCCCGATGCCGGTGAAGCCGTCCCGCGTGTCATCCGAGGGGATCCACCAATGATAGCCGAAGCGGAAATCCCGCTTCGCACCTTGAAACTCGCAGCCGAAGGTCGCGTCGACGGTGTCGCTCACGGAGTCGCGAATCCAATCGGCCGGAGGGTCCTCGCCCTCGTTGTATTCCTTGAGCACCCAGTCGCCCAACGTGGCGAGGTCGCGCGCCGAGGTGTAGGCGCAGCAATGCGCAGCGGGATGACCGCCGAAGTCGGCGTTCCACTCGGCATTCTTCTCCATGGGCAGGCGCTGCCAGAGAAGGCGCTCGAGCGCTTCGTCGAGGGTGCCGCGTATGAAGCCCTTGTCGGGCGTCAGCCGATGCTCGGTCATGATCCCGACGAGCTGCGTATCGAAGCCGGAATAGTGGAATTTCCCCGGCTCGTGAAAATCAGCCCGCGCCAGGCGGTCCGCAACGGCATCCTTTAGCTTGCCGAATTTCCCGACGAGATCGGCGTTCTCATCGACCTGGATCTTGAGCACCCCGTCGATCTCGTCTTCCGACCATTCCATGCCGCTCGACATGTGCAGGAGCTGCCGAAGCGTCACGCGCGCGTCGTATTTCGGCAGCCCGGCGGAGCTCAGAATATCCGCCGCGCTGCTGTCGAGGTCGACGGGCGGGCCGTAGTCGGCGTCCTCGTAGACGAGCCCGAAGAGAAGCGAGACGATCGACTTCGCGAGCGACGCGATCCCGTATCGATCGCGTTCCACCGCAGATTTGCAGGGATCGCCGTCGGAGCGAACCGACGTCTTGTAGACGACGAGCTCTCCCCCATGAAGGACGACAAGAGCACAGACGTGCTGGCGCTCCATGAAACTGGCGAGATCGCACGTCGCCCCGCCTCCGCAGGGATAGCTCAGCGTGACATCGCGCGGCTTGATGAACTGCTTGGACGGCCAGTTCAGCTCGCCCGTTTGCGCCTCTGCCGAAGCGCAAAGCGCCAGCGCGGCCGCGAGGAGCGCTCCAGCCGCGGTGAATACGAAGCTCCTGATTGACAGGCAACGCGGCATGGCTCGACCTCGCGGAATTCAGGTCGTGCTTCATAGCACGAGGCGCGAGAGTGCGGTCTACGCCGCATCGGCCCAGGCACGGCAGCCGCGCATCGTCGGTTCGGACGAGGCAGGGCGGCAGCGCCACTAGGCCGTTTTCGCCTCGGCCAGGCCGAGCTCGCGGATCATCGCCTCGCGGATCACGAACTTCTGCACCTTGCCGGTCACGGTCATCGGGAAGGCGTCGACGAACTTCATGTAGCGCGGGATCTTGTAGTGGGCGATCTGATCCTGGCAGAAGCTGCGAATGTCCTCGGCTGTCAGGCTCTCGCCGGGCCTGAGCTTCACCCAGGCGCAAAGCTCCTCCCCGTATTTCGGGTCGGGCACGCCGACCACCTGCGCCGCCTCGATTTTCGGATGGCGGAAGAGGAACTCCTCGATCTCGCGCGGATAAACGTTCTCGCCGCCGCGGATCACCATGTCCTTGATGCGCCCGACGATGTTGCAGTAGCCGTCGGCGTCGAGCGTGGCGAGGTCGCCGGTGTGCATCCAGCGGCCGCGGTCGATCGCCTCCGCCGTCCGCTCCGGATCGTCCCAGTAGCCGAGCATCACCGAATAGCCGCGCGTGCAGAGCTCGCCCGGCGTGCCCGGCGGCACGATGCGGCCCTCGGCGTCGACGATCTTGATCTCCACGTGCGGGTGCACGCGGCCGACGGTGCTGACGCGGCGCTCAAGCTCCTCGTCGCAGGAGGTCTGCGTGGAGACCGGGCTCGTCTCGGTCATGCCGTAGGCGATGGTCACCTCGCGCATGTGCATCTCGTCGACGCAGCGCTTCATCACCTCGATCGGGCAGGGCGAGCCGGCCATGATCCCGGTGCGCAGCGACGTAAGATCGAAGCGCTTGAACTCCGGATGGTCCAGCTCGGCGATGAACATCGTCGGCACGCCATAGAGCGCGGTGCACTTCTCCGCCTCGACCGCCTGAAGCGTCGCCAGCGGATCGAAGCCCTCCGAGGGATAGACCATCGCCGAGCCGTGCGTGACGCAGGCGAGGTTGCCGAGCACCATGCCGAAGCAGTGATAGAGCGGCACCGGGATCGCGACGCGGTCGCGGTCGGTGAGCCGCTCCGCCTCGCCGATGAAATAGCCGTTGTTCAGGATGTTGTGGTGGGTGAGCGTCGCGCCCTTCGGCAATCCCGTCGTGCCCGACGTGAACTGGATATTGATCGCGTCGTCGAACTGCAGTTTCGGCGCAAGCTCGGCAAGCGCCTCGAAGTGACGCTCGCGGCCCATTTCGGCGACGTCGTCGAAGCGGAAGAAGCCGGGCGTCTCCTCCGCGCCGATACGGATCAGCGTGCGGAGCGCGGTCAGCCGCCGCGCGTCGAGCTTGCCGGGCGCCGAATGCTCGATCTCCGGCGCCAGCTCGCTTCAGCATTCCGATGTAGTCGCTCGACTTGAAGCTTGCGGCGGTGATCAGCGCGCGGCAGCCGACCTTGTTCAGCGCATATTCGAGCTCTGCCAGGCGATAGGCTGGGTTGATGTTGACGAGGATCAGCCCGGCCTTCGCCGTGGCGAACTGTGTCACCACCCACTCGGCGTTGTTCGGCGACCAGATGCCGACGCGCTCGCCGGGCTGAAGCCCGAGCGCGATCAGTCCCGCCGCGAAGGCGTCGACGCGCTGCTCAAGTTCCGCGTACGTCCAGCGGACGTTCTGATGGCAGACGATCAGCGCATCGCGCTCCGCCCAGCGCTTCGCCGCGCGATCGAAGTTGACGCCGATGGTCTCGCCGATCAGCGGCACATTCGACGCGCCGTGGGCATAGCTTTGCGTGAGCTTGGCCATGGCGTTCCTCCTCACAAACCGCGCTGTCCCGCCCCTTTGCAAGGCTTCATTCGCAGCGGACTTTCCCGAAGGCTATCGCAGCGTGAGGCAGCGGTCGACTCGCTCGGCCTCGGCCTCCCCTCACCCGGAGGTGCGCCGCGAAGCCGCGCCTCGAAGGTTGGCTTTCCGGTGAGCCGCGGACTTGCTACAGCGCCATCATCCGCTGATGATTCGCGACAAGCTCAGGAGGCTTTCGCATGCTTCGCTCTCCCCGATTTCGTGCTTGGCTCATGGCCGTCATGGCGGTGCTCGCCGTCGGCATCGCCTCCCCGGCCCTTGCCGACAACGGCACGATCCGCCTCACCATCTATAAGGCGGGCTGGATCATCGGCGGGACCGGGGGCGAGGGAACGCTGACCTTCAAGGGCAAGCGATACGCGCTCGGGATTGGAGGCCTAAGCATCGGCTTCACCTTCGGCGGCTCGAAGGCGGTGCTCTCGGGAACGGTCAGCCACATCCGCCGGCCCTCCGACGTCGCAGGCGTCTACGGGGCCGCCGGTGCGGGCGCGGCGCTCGGGCGCGGCGCGGGGACCATCGTGCTCACCAACGAGAAAGGCGCGGTCCTCGAACTGGAAGGCCGCACGGTCGGGCTGATGGTGGCCGCCGACTTCAGCGGTCTGGCGCTGTCGCTGAAATAGGCGTCGCGCCAAAGCGCGGTGCCTGCGAAATACGACACGATCGGGATCAACTACGCCGAGCTGCGCAAGCCGGATCCGCGGATCGCAAAAATCATCGCGGACGCTCTTGGATCGGCTGAGACCGTGTTGAATGTTGGCGCGGGCACCGGTTCCTACGAGCCGGCCGACCGCGTCGTCACCGCCATCGAGCCTTCGATCGAGATGATCCGCAAGCGCCGCCCCGATGCGGCGAAGGCGATTCAGGCGAGTGCCGGCGATCTGCCCTTCGATGACAAGAGCTTCGACGCCGCGATGGCGATCCTCACCATCCATCACTGGCCGGACAAGGCGGCGGGCCTTCGCGAGATGCGCCGCGTCACGCGCGGGCCGATCGTGCTCCTCACCTTCGACCCGGCGCACCGGCCCTGGCTGACGGACTATCTTCCGGCGCTCGCCGCGCTCGACGAGGCGCAGATGCCGAAAATGTCCGACTACGAAAAGTGGCTCGGCCCGGTCAGCATCACGCCGGTCCCCGTGCCGCACGATTGCAGCGACGGCTTCCTCTATGCCTATTGGCGCCGCCCCGCCGCCTATCTCGATCAGAAAATCCGCTCTGGCAGTTCGTCCTTCTGGGTCATCGGCCACAAAGCCGAAGCAGGACTGGCGAATCTGCGGCGCGATCTTGAAAGTGGTGCTTGGGCCCGCCGCTACGCCGGTGTGCTGAAGCAAGACGAATACGATGCGGGGTATCGGCTGGTCGTGGCAGGATGATAGGCAATCCGCGGCTTTCCGACTGTTTGCCCTTGTGATCATAGCCGCGACACGGAGGTGCGAGCCTGATGCCGACCATTGCCTACTTTCTCGGCATCGCCGTGCGTATGTATTATAATGATCATGAGCCGCCGCATGTTCACGTGCGCTATCAGGGCTATCGGGCGCGCGTGCTGATCGCCGACGGTTCCGTGATCGACGGACGCTTACCGACGACCACGGCGCGGCTGATGAAGGACTGGACCGATCTGCGGAGGGACGCCCTGATGCAGAACTGGCGCGCGGCAAGAAACGACGAGCCGCTGGAGCGGATCGAAGGGCTCGAATGATTGACGTTATCGGCGTGAAAGCCCTCGGCGGGCACAGGCTGGAGATCGCGTTCTCCGACGGCACGGTCGGCGTTCGCGACTTCACGTCGATCGCGGAGAAGACGGGACCGATGATCGCGCCTCTCAAAAGCGCCGACTATTTCGCGCGAGTTTTCATCGACGACGGCGCGCTCACCTGGCCGAACGGCTACGACTGGGACCCGGAAACGCTGCACGCGGAGATGAAGGCGGAAGGGGTGCTGAGACGCGCCGACGCGGCGGAGTAGCGGGGACTCTCTTCTGCTAAACCCTTCCGCGCTCGTTTACAGGGGCCAGTCCACCTTGTTCAAGGCTGCCAGACATTCACGGCCGTAACCCGGCTCAATCTGACGTGCAAACATGGCTAGACCGTACACATGGTTCCGAAAGCCGAGTATAGAGGCAAAACCTCTATTTGCCGCATGCCTCGCAGGACCAAATCGCGCATTCCTCAGGTAGTAAATGTGCTGCCGCATCAGATTGCGAAAATCGCGCTGGAGCCTTGGCTCTTTGCCATCAACGAGTAGACCCAAAACTATTTTACGCCCGCCTGGGGAAAGTATCCCGGTCTTAGTGATGTTGGGCGACAGGCCAACTGTCGCCATCGTTTCATAAACCTTCCCAATGACTTGTTGGCAACGCTCGCGTCCAAAGTCCTTCCTTCTTGTAGACAACGTGATGTCGTCTGCGTACCGAGTGTAAACGAGGCCGTTCTCTTTCGCGACTTCGCTGATGGTCCTGTCCATCTCTCGTACTGCGAGGTTGGCGAGCATCGGGCTCGTCGGTGCTCCCTGTGGCAAATGGCCCATGCGGCGTGTTGAGTACTGACGGATCGTTCGCTCTTTTTGGTGGACAAGCCATCTGTCTCGGGTGCGGTAGTTCGTCGGTGCGCCTAAGCGCGTGCAAACGCGCGCCATCTCCAGGGAGATGAGAGGTTGGTAGCCTAACGAGCGAAAGACATTATAGACGGCGATCTCGCCAATGGATTCGAAAAAGTTGGCAACGTCCATCTTGATGAGCCATTGCGCTCGGCAGTGTAATTTCACAGCAGCGACAAGGCGGTCTCCCTTTGAAAAAGCAACGCTCGCGCTATGCGGGGCAGCGTAAGCGAGAATGCGCTGTGTGATCCAGCGCTGGACCTTCATCAATGCGGGACTTGGAACAGCGATGACCCGAAATCGCTGCCGACCGTTCTCATCAGACCGTTTGCGTATTCTGAAGGTCCGATAAGGTTCCTCATGGGCACGCGAAGCGATCGCCCGCAAGAGCCCGTAGTCTACATCTGCAGCGTGAGCTAGGTGCCGGAGCGTGAATACCGGTGCGAGGCGCGGGTTCTGCGCATGAATTAGCCCAGCTGTTTCGAGGGCGTGATTTATTACCCCCGGTGGTACGTGATCCGGAGCATCAATGCGAAACTGTTGGGGGCTCCACCGGGACATCTACTTTGACACCCACGGGGTGAGACATGTCGCACAGTGAGTAAGGCCACGCCACGGACCGCCGCCAGGCGGGCGCTGTGTGACATGCCTTAGCACCATGCGGACGCTTCATCATAGAGCAGCAGAATTCTGCGCTCCGGGATTGAACGATCCGAAGACCGCCCATCGGTGCCGGCTGCGCCGGCATCAACTAGACACCTTCGATGGAGCCCTCAACGCCGTCGGATAGTAAGGTATTTCAGGTTCTTCTGAAAGGGGTTGGCTTGGACTGCTGTCTTTGCGAATTCTATTGAGTTCCGCACGCCCGCGGTCAGTCAATCTGCGTCCATCGGTTATCCAGTCGCTAGCAAGGGCCTTTGCAACCGCGTTCTCAACATCGAGCACGGAAAGCTCAGTTCTACGAGCTATGGCAAAAGTATCGCGCGGTGACCTATTGAGAGATGCGAGAACAAGCAGCACGTTCCTGACATGAGGTTTTGCGTTGGCCAGCCATGGAACGCCGGCAAGCCGAACTTGGCGCATCTCGAGCAGCCGCGCATTGATGGTGCGAGCATCCGGTTCTTGAGCGTCGGCGAAGCCTTCCCGTGTGCCGGCAGTAATTCTCTTAGGAAACAGAGGTGCCCATTTTGGGTTTGCCGCGTGCAATAGCCTAGGCACGTTGTTCGGCGCGCCGTGAGAGAACACAATTAGCGCGCCAATACCACCGTAACCGAGTGACCCGCTTGGATCGCGATCTACCGGATCGTAGCGAGCGCAAAGATCGCGAACCATGGACCACCTGTGCCTATCTGCCGCGTCAGTCAGCGTCCTGCATGTATGGAGAAAATGAGCCTCCGGTCGGGAAGAGTGGGCCTGAAGCCTAGCCAGACCGCGCTCCGTGGCCGCGTAAGCAACCACCTCGAACTTGAACCCCGCGACGCTCCTTGCCGACCACCAGCTGCGTACTGAGCGAACGAGCCAGGCGGCCTGGATGTAGCTAAAGGCGCGGTCGCCGCTACCGATAAAATCGGTAACGACCATGAACCGACGCATGCGCTTCTTACGTATTTTGTCTGGCCCGGGATGGTTCAGGAACTTCTTGGGGAACTGGCGGCAAAGCTCGGTGATGAGCTGAGCGACGATGCCTTCGCTGCCGACTGAGGGGTCATACGCCTTCGTTGGCTTAACGGGTTGCGGGCCAGAACCCTCTGCGCGGCGAACCTTGTTTCTGCTTTCCCTGAAGAGTTTGTGCGGGATTCCTTTGCGGTGTTTCAGCTCCCTTTCCGCGTATAGTCCGATCGGCCCTTCGCCCTCGCTCTTCTCTAAGATTAGAGAACGAAGCCCCTCGAAGAACCCGTCTCGCGACACAAGTCGCAGCGCGCCTAGGAGCTGGATCGCCGCTGGCTGGTCGACAGGATCAAACTGCGCCAGCCAAGCGCGCGTTGCGTCCTCTGCGAGGAACCGCGACTTCCCCGTCATACCGGCCTTACTTACAAATCGATGACCATCTTATTTTAGGCGTTGTCCGCGCAACAGGTCCAGCGCTTCATTTGCCAGTAGATTGAGAGCGCTTCATTCGCATGAGGCTACTCCTAGCTGCGCGGCTCGGGCGAAGCGTAATCGAATTAAACAAGCTCCTGTACGCTCGTTTCACCCCCGTCTCGCCTTCTCAATCACCGCCACGTCGATCTTCTTCATCGTCATCATTGCGTCGAAGGCGCGCTTCGCCTCAGGCCCGCCGGCGGCCAGCGCCTCGGTCAGGGCGCGCGGGGTGATCTGCCAGTTGACGCCCCATTTGTCCTTGCACCAGCCGCACATGCTTTCCGCGCCGCCGTTGCCGACGATGGCGTTCCAGTAGCGGTCCGTCTCCGCCTGGTCGTCGGTGGCGATCTGGAAGGAGAAGGCTTCGTCGTGCTTGAAAACCGGGCCGCCGTTCAGCCCGATGCAGGGGATGCCGCAGACGGTGAACTCCACGACCAGCGCGTCGCCCGCCTTGCCCGAGGGGAAGTCGCCAGGCGCGCGGTGGACGGAACCCACCCGGCTATCGGGAAAAGTCTTGGCGTAGAAGCGGGCGGCCTCCTCCGCGTCCTTGTCGTACCAGAGGCAGATCGTGTTCTTGGCAATGGCCATCGTTCGTTTCCCTTTCGGTGCGGCGCGAAATCCGCGCCACCTCCCCTTCGCTCCCCTTCAGATACGCCCTGCCCTCCCTCGCGAGCATCGGCCGTTCTGATCGGCTCGGCTGCATCCTCGCTTTCGAGCATCGCGTGTTCGAGCCATGTTCAGGTCGAGGATGCGCGGCCGAAAGAAGCTTGCGCGTCAGGCCGCTGTCGCCGACCTCTCATTCCGAACAATTCCCGCCGACCGTCCTTGATTCCGACTGCCGACTGCCGAGGCCTTCCCTTACCCTTCCATCTTCAGCGCCTGGATGAACGCCTCCTGCGGGATGTCGACCTTGCCGAACTGGCGCATCTTCTTCTTCCCCTCTTTCTGCTTGTCGAGGAGCTTGCGCTTTCTGGTGATGTCGCCGCCGTAGCATTTTGCCGTCACGTCCTTGCGAAGCGCTGAGATGGTCTCGCGCGCGATCACCTTGCCGCCGATCGCCGCCTGGATCGGAATCTTGAAGAGGTGCTGCGGGATCAGCTCCTTCAGCTTTTCGACCAGCACGCGTCCGCGCTTCTCCGACTGGCTGCGGTGCACGAGCATGGAGAGCGCGTCGACCGGCTCGCCGTTGACGAGGATCGACATCTTCACGAGATCGCCCGGCCGGTAGCCGGTGATGTGGTAGTCGAAGCTGGCATAGCCCTTCGAGACCGATTTCAGCCGGTCGTAGAAATCGAAGACCACCTCGTTGAGCGGCAGGTCGTACTGCAGCATGGCGCGGCTGCCGACATAGGAGAGATCGACCTGCGTGCCGCGCCGGTCCTGACATAGCTTCAGGATGGCGCCGAGGTACTCGTCCGGCGTCAGGATCGTCGCGCGAATCCACGGCTCGCGAATTTCTGCGATGCGGACCGGGTCGGGCATGTCGGCCGGGTTGTGAAGCTCAAGCTCCGTGCCGTCGGTCAGCCTGATCTGGTAGATGACGGACGGCGCCGTCGCGATCAAATCCAGGTCAAACTCGCGCGTCAGCCGCTCCTGCACGATCTCCAGGTGCAAGAGCCCCAGGAAGCCGCAGCGGAAGCCAAATCCGAGCGCGGCCGACGTCTCCATCTCATAGGAGAAGCTCGCGTCGTTCAGGCGAAGCTTTCCGATCGCCGCGCGAAGGTTCTCGAAGTCCGCGGCGTCGACCGGAAAGAGCCCGCAGAAGACGACCGGCTGCGCCGGGCGGAAACCGGGAAGCGCTTCTGCCGCCGGGCGACGGTCGTCGGTAATGGTGTCGCCGACGCGGGTGTCCGCCACCTCCTTGATCGAGCCGGTCAGAAATCCGATCTCGCCCGGGCCGAGCTCGCCGATGTCGACCATCTTCGGCGTGAAGAAGCCGACGCGGTCGACGCCGTGACGCGCGCCCGTTCCTATCATGCGGATAGTCTGGCCCTTCTTCAGCGTGCCGTCGACGATGCGGATCAGCACGACGACGCCGAGATAGGCGTCGTACCAGCTATCTACGAGAAGCGCTTTCAGGGGCGCCGCGGCGTCGCCTTTCGGCGCCGGCAGGCGGTGAACAATCGCCTCGAGCACATCTTCGACGCCCTGGCCGGTCTTCGCCGAGATCATCACCGCGTCCGACGCGTCGAGGCCGATCACGTCCTCGATCTGCTGCTTGATCCTTTCCGGCTCGGCGGCCGGGAGGTCGATCTTGTTCAGGACCGGGACGATCTCGTGGTTGTTGTCGATCGCCTGGTAGACGTTGGCGAGCGTCTGCGCCTCGACGCCCTGCGACGCGTCGACGACGAGCAACGAGCCCTCGCAGGCGGCGAGCGAGCGGTTCACCTCGTAGGCGAAATCAACATGCCCGGGCGTGTCGATCAGGTTCAGCTCGTAGTCCTCGCCGTTTCTCGCCTTGTAGGCGAGGCGCACCGTCTGCGCCTTGATGGTGATGCCGCGCTCGCGCTCGATCTCCATGGAATCGAGCACCTGCTCCTTCATCTCGCGGAGATCGAGCCCGCCGGTCATCTGGATCAGCCGGTCGGCGAGCGTCGATTTTCCGTGGTCGATGTGGGCGATGATCGCAAAATTGCGGATATGGTCGAGGGATGTGGTCATAAAGCTTCCGTGGTCGGGGGCGGGATGTAGCATCCGCGGGGAGCGCATCAAAGCGGCGTGAATCGGAGGGGAAATGTCAGAAAGCGCTGGCTTTTCGGTCGAACGCGCCGGCGAGGCGCATCTTCCCGGCATCCTCGCCATCTACAACCACGCCGTGGAGCACTCGACGGCGATCTGGAACGACGTCCTCGTCGACCTTGAGAACCGCCGGCAATGGTGGCGCGGGCGGACGGAAGCCGGCTTCCCGATCCTGGTGGCGGTCGAAGACGGTGCGGTGCTCGGCTATGCGAGCTACGGCCCCTTCCGCCCCTTCGACGGCTACCGGCAGACGGTTGAGCATTCCGTCTACGTGGCGGAGCGCGCGCGGCGTCGCGGCGTGGCGCGTCGGCTGATGCAGGCGCTCGAAGCGGAAGCGCGGCGCGCCGGCATGCGTGTGATGGTCGGCGGCATCGCCAGCGACAACGCGCCGTCGCTCCGGCTGCACGAAGAGCTCGGCTTCAAAGAGACTGCGCGCATGCCGGAGGTCGGGCAGAAATTCGGGCGCTATCTCGATCTCGTGCTCATGCAAAAGATGCTTTGGACTGAAGCGCGCTGGAACGCGGCGGCGCGCCGCGCATTCTTCACTGCCGGAGACGTGGCCATGTCCCAGCGAGACCTCTTCGGCGGACGACGACGCGCTTCCCGCATATCGGGGCGAACGCGACAATCGCCGCGCTTCGCGACGAGGCGGCGCGTTGCACGCGGTGCCCGCTCTACAAGAACGCGACGCAAACGGTCTTCGGCGAGGGTCCGCCCGACGCGCGCATCGTGATGGTGGGCGAGCAGCCGGGCGACCAGGAGGATATTCAGGGCCGACCGTTCGTCGGCCCCGCCGGGAAGCTCCTCGATCGCGCGCTCGAAGAAGCTGGCATCGACAGGAGCACGGTTTACGTCACCAACGCGGTGAAGCACTTCAAGTTCGAGCCGCGCGGCAAGAAGCGCATCCACAAGAAGCCGGAGACGCCGGAGATCGAGGCCTGCAATTGGTGGCTTGAGCGCGAGCTTGCGGTGGTCAAGCCGGAGCTCGTCGTGGCGCTCGGCGGCACGGCCGGCCAGGCGCTTTATGGGCGCGCGGTGAAGGTGCTTTCGGAGCGCGGGCGCATCAGCGACGACCCGCGCGGCTTCCGCCTCCTCCTCACCGTGCATCCTTCGATGATCCTGCGCGTGCCCGACGCGGCGAAGGAGAGTGCGTTCCGCGATTTCGTAAGAGACTTGAAAAAGGCGGCGTGAGGGCTCTCCTCCCCTTTGTGGGGAGGGGCTGGGAGAGGAGCCTCTCCGCTTCGCAGCCCTTGTCTGAACCTCTCAGCCAAACTCTCCGCACAAGGGGGAGAGGACCTTCTGTTCTAGACTTTAGAACAATTCCAATCTAAGTCCGGAGCATGATTCCCGGCTTTCGCGACCGCAAGCGCTTCGACGATCTCAGCGATCGGGAGATTCTGGCGCTCGCGATCTCCTCCGAGGAGGAGGACAGCCGCATCTATTCGACCTACGCTGAGCGGCTTCGGTCCGACTATCCGCAAAGCGCGGCGGTGCTCGACGCAATGGCGGCGGAGGAAGACACGCATCGCCTCCGCCTGATCGAGACTTATCGCAAGCGCTTCGGCGAGACGATCCCGCCGATGACGCGCGAGCACGTCTCCGGCTTTTATCACCGCCGCCCCTATTGGCTCGTCAGCACTCTCGGGGTCGCAGCGCGTGCGCGAGGAAGTCGCGCTGATGGAGGAGGAAGCGCGGAGCTTCTACGTGAAGGCCGCACAGCGAACGACGGACGTGGAGACGCGGAAGCTCCTCGGCGACCTTGCGACGGCGGAAAGCGGGCACCTGGCGACCGCGAAACGGCTGGAGCACGAGCTTCTCGACAAGGACGCGCGCGCCGACGAAGACGCGGTCGCGCATCGCCAATTCGTGCTGACCTACGTGCAGCCGGGGCTCGCGGGGCTGATGGACGGCTCCGTTTCCACGCTCGCGCCGGTTTTCGCCGCTGCCTTCGCCACGCACGACCCCTGGCAGACGTTCCTCGTCGGCCTCGCCGCTTCGATCGGCGCAGGCATCTCCATGGGCTTCACCGAGGCGCTCTCCGACGACGGCGCGCTGACGGGGCGCGGCTCGCCGGTGCTCCGCGGACTTGCGTGCGGCGTGATGACGACGGTCGGCGGGCTCGGCCACACTCTCCCCTATCTCATTCCCGAATTCTTTACGGCGACCGCGCTCGCGATCCTTGTCGTGATCGTGGAGCTCCTGGCGATCGCGTGGATCAGGTGGCGCTACATGGAGACGCAGTTCTGGCGGGCGAGCTTTCAGATCGTGCTCGGCGGCGCGCTGGTGTTCGCCGCCGGTATTTTGATCGGAAGCGCCTGAGGGGCAGGCACGCCTGCCTCGATGCTGCGATACGCTACGTAACGTGCCGGCATGCGACCGGTCGTCGCCAGCTTCGTCCGACAGTTCGTCTGCGACCGAAACATCGGGTAGCCGTGTCAGGCTAGCAAGACAGCGAAATCCCGGATCCGCGCGGACGGAGAACGATGACGGACGAGCCGAATACGGCGAAGGAGCTTGCCCTTCTTCTGGCACTTTCCGCGCTGTGGGGCGCGTCCTACACCTTCATCAAGATCGGTGTCGAAACCATCCCGCCCGTGACGTTGATCGCCACGCGCACGCTCATCGCCGGCGCAATCCTCGCGGCCGTTATCCGCTGGCGTGGCCTGAGCTTGCCGAGAGATGCGACGACGTGGCGGAGGTTCCTGTTTCAAGCTTGCCTCAACAGCGTCATTCCCTTCACGCTGATCGCCTGGGCCGAGCAAACAACCGACGCCGGACTGGCGACGATCCTGAACTCGACCTCGCCTATTTTCGCTTTCCTGCTGACGGTGCTCATCACGCGCCACGAGGCCGTGACAGGCCGCAAGCTGTTCGGCGTCGCGGCCGGGCTTCTCGGGACGTGCCTCATTGTCGGTGTTCAGGCCCTCGGCGGTCTGGGACGCGAGTTCTTGGCTCAGCTCACTATCGTTGCGGCCACTATCTGCTACGCCGGGGCGGCGATCTTCGGGAAGACCTTCAAGGGTCTCGATCCGATGATGCCGGCCGCCGGCTCGATGATCTGCGGAGCGGCAATCCTCATCCCCGTCAGCCTCGTGGTCGATCGCCCCTGGACGCTGGTTCCTTCCATGGGGTCGATGCTGGCGTTGCTAGCGCTCGCGGTCTTTTCGACCGCGCTCGCCTTCATGATCTATTTCCGCCTGGTGCAGACGCTCGGATCGGTCGGCACAACGGCACAAGCCTATCTGCGCGTGCCGATCGGCGTTGCCATCGGGGTTCTTTTCCTCGGAGAGACGCTGACATCGACGGCGTGGCTTGGCCTCGCCTGCGTCATCGCCGGCGTCGCCGCGATGGCGATTCCCCCGCGCAAGCGACCGGCGGCGGCCTGAATCGAGCCAGATTTGCGGTGTTTTTGGGTTGATTCAGGTCATAGGGCTTAACCCGCCTCAGGCTAGGCTTCAGCGCTCAAGAGCAAGAGTCCGAGCATGACCGCCCCCTCACCGGCCGCCGCCAAGGCGGCTCGGAAGCGCTCCCGCCGCCGAGCTGCAGCGGTCCCTCGCCCGACTAAGACGACGCCCGCCGCGGGCGACGGGGAGCGCGACTCCTACGCAGTCACGGCGCTCTCGGAGATCGGCGACCGGTCGCTCCATGCGATGCTCTCGCGGTTTACGATGGGCCTTTCACCGGCGGCGCTGGCGCAGGCTTATTTCGACTGGGCGACGCATCTTTCCGTCTCGCCCGGCAAGCAGATGCAGCTCGCCGACAAGGCGGTGCGCAAGGCGGTCCGCTTTGCAAGCTACGCTTCGTCTTCCGCGACGAAGGGCGGAAAAGAGGGGCCATGCATCGAGCCTCTGCCGCAGGATCGGCGCTTCGCGGCTGACGCCTGGCAGCAATACCCGTTCAACCTGATCTACCAGGCCTTTCTCCTGAACCAGCAATGGTGGCACAACGCCACCACCGGTGTCCGCGGCGTCACCGCGAAGCACGAGAACATGGTGGAGTTCGCGGCGCGGCAGATGCTCGACGTCTTCGCGCCATCGAACTTCCCGGCGACCAACCCGGAGATCCTTCGCCGCACGATCGAGCAAGGCGGCACGAACTTTGTCGCCGGCTTCCAGAACCTGCTCGAAGATTGGGAGCGTGCGGTGAGCGGCAAGCGCCCGGTGGGCGCCGATCATTTCATCGCCGGCCGCGACGTGGCGGTGACGCCGGGCAAGGTCATCTACCGCAACCGGCTGATCGAGCTCATCCAGTACGCGCCGGCGACGGAGAAGGTCAGGCCGGAGCCGATCCTGATCGTCCCGGCCTGGATCATGAAGTACTACATCCTCGATCTCTCGCCGGAGAACTCGCTGGTCAAATACCTGACGGAACGGGGCTTCACGGTCTTCATGATCTCGTGGAGGAACCCGGGGCCGGAAGATCGCGAACTTCGTATCGCCGACTACCTGACGCTCGGCGTCAAAGGCGCGCTCGACGCGGTCAAGGCGATCGTGCCCGACCGCAAAGTGCATGCGACAGGCTACTGCCTCGGCGGAACGCTCCTTGCGATCGCCGCAGCGGCCATGGCTCGCGACGGGGAGGACGATTTCGCCTCCATCACGCTCTTCGCCGCGCAGACCGATTTCTCCGAGCCGGGCGAGTTGGGGCTCTTCATCGACGAGAGCCAGATCGCCTTCATCGAAGATACGATGTGGGAGCAAGGTTTCCTCGACACGACCCAGATGGCGGGCGCGTTCCAGATGTTGCGCTCGAACGATCTCATCTGGTCGCGGATGGTGCACGACTATCTGATGGGCGAGCGCCGGCCGATGAACGACCTGATGGCCTGGAACGCCGACGCGACCCGCATGCCCTATCGCATGCACAGCGAATATCTGCGCGGGCTGTTCCTCAACAATGATCTCGCGGAGGGGCGCTTCGCGGTTGCCGGGCGGCCTGTCGCGTTGACCGACATCCGTGCGCCGATCTTCGCCGTCGGCACGGAGCGCGACCACGTCGCGCCGTGGCGCTCGACCTACAAGATCCATCTCTTGACCGACACGGAGGTCACCTACCTCCTGACGAGCGGCGGGCACAATGCCGGCATCGTGTCGGAGCCCGGCCATCCGCATCGCAGCTTCCGGGTCTCAAGGAAGAGCGCGACCGACCACTACCTCGATCCGGACGCCTTCTTCGCCGAGACGCCGCGGAAGGAGGGCTCGTGGTGGCCGGAATGGGCAAGCTGGCTCGAAGAGCGCAGCGGCGCCCCGGTCGCTCCGCCCAAGATGGGCGCGGAGAAAGCCGGCTATCCGCCGCTTTCAGACGCGCCCGGCGGCTACGTGCTCGAGCGCTAAGACCGGCTAGGTTGCCGTCGCGCCGCCCGCTGCCGGGTTGACCGGAGCGGGGACATCCGCAGGCTCGTGCTCATTCACCCAGCGGATGCTCTTGTAATCGAAACCCCGCTCAATCGTCGGCTTCACGACTGAAAAGTAGGGCGAGAGGTCGAAGTCGCGCGGCGCGAAGAGCGAATGATGGCGGATATAGTAATGCTCGCGACGCATCCGCCGGCTCCTCGCTTCGTCACCGACCGAGGAGACAACGCGCGGCAGGATCGGATAGCCGACCGCCTGGAAGGCCTCGGCGATCAGCGATGAGCAGATGGCGCGGGTCGCGTCGCCCGAGCCGAAGGCAATGGCGCGCCGACGCCAGCTCCTCGGCAACGGAAGCGGGAAGAAGTAGCGGATCAGATCGAAGAGATTGCGCATGTCGTAACGGAGTCCGATCCGCTCCACCATGAAGCGCACGATCCGCAGCTGATCGTCATAGGTCAGCATCAGCGGGCGACAGACGCGCGTGTTGAAGGTCGTGTAACGGGAGAGCGGGGCCGACACGCATCCTTCACCGAGATTGACCTCCACCAGCACATGCGGCTCGCCGTTCGGCTCGGCGCGACCGGGGATGTCGCCGACGAAGATCGCGGCATGCGACCAGCTCGACATGGTGAGGTACTCGATCACCATGGAGATGTACTGATGCCCCTCGACGAGGAGCACGTCGCCGGGCTTCAGGACAGCGCGCAACGTTTCCGGATCGGAGGGCGTGTAGGGCTCGTAGCCCGAAGTCTCGCGGCGGAGCCGGGCGGCCATCCATCGGCCGATCCTGTCGAGCGTCGTGTCGACGGTCGCTGTCATAGCCCCTATTCTGGTCGATCAGTCCCCAAGAATCTCTTTTTCCGCCACCGTCGTGTCGGCATTCAGGCGATAGACGAGCGGCACGCCGGTCGCGATCTCAAGCTTCAGGATCTGCTCGGTGTCGAGCTTGTCGAGCACCATGACGAGAGAGCGGAGCGAGTTGCCGTGCGCGGAGACGAGAACGCGCTTCCCGCGCATCACGTCGGGGAGGATGCGCGTCAGGTAATAGGGCCAGACGCGCGCGCCGGTGTCGCGGAGGCTCTCGCCGCCCGGCGGATTGGTGGCGTAGGAGCGGCGCCAGATATGCACCTGTTCCTCGCCCCACTTCTTCCTGGCGTCATCCTTGTTGAGACCCGAGAGGTCGCCATAGTCGCGCTCGTTGAGCGCTTGGTCGCGATACTCCTCGAGCCCCGTCTGGCCGAGCTCCTCCAACATCAGCTTCAGCGTGTTCTGCGCGCGGACGAGCGCGCTCGTATACGCGAGGTCGAAGGTGAAGCCCTTCGCCTTCAGCTTCCGGCCGGCTGAGCGCGCCTCTTCGACGCCGCGCAGCGAGAGGTCGACGTCCTTCCAGCCCGTGAAGAGGTTCTTCGAGTTCCACTCGCTCTCGCCGTGGCGCACAAGTACAAGAAGGCGGTCCATGGAGGCTCCGATGTTCGCGGGCGATGGGCCTCCCCTGGCGGGAAGACGGTCGCAGTTGAAGTCTTTATCCCGAGGCCGCAATGCCGAGGCATCCGGCATCAGCGCCTCGCTGCTATCTTGGAGCCTGCGCCATGGTCAAGGCTGCAAGCCACGCAAAGACGATCAGCGCGAACGCCGCGAAACCATAGGAATATTGGGCGCGGCGGCCCTGCGGGATGCGCCGATCGGCGAAGTGGAGGACCACGCCCGCCAAAATGCCGACCAGGAAACCGGCGACATGGGCGCCGATATCGGTGCGCTCGCCGCCAAATCCAAGAAACGCAAGCAGCATGACCCCCGCGGCCAAGGGAAGCCACGAGCGCAGGCCGCGCGCCCAATGTGACGGCCCGCGCCGCCAGACGAGGGTCGCGAGCAGCCCAAGCGCGGCAAACACGGCCGTCGAGGCACCGATCGACGTGTGCTCGGCCGGCTCAACGAGCGCGTTCAGCGCATTGCCGAGGCCGCCCGCAAGGAGAATGGCCAGCCAGGCGAGACCCGGCCCGAGCGTCTGCGCCAGGAAGATGCCGAGCATCCCACCGGCGAAGATATTGCTGGCAAGATGCTCAATGTCAGCGTGCAGCGTGAGCGCGGTCAGCGCTCGCCACCATTCGCCGCCGACGATCAGACCCGCCTGAGCGTAGCCGGCCGCCTCCCAGTCGAGACCGAACATCCCCCGGCCCGCCGCAACGTAAACGACGATGAGGAGAGTGGCGTAGGCGAACGCACCGTCGGCGCCCTCCCAAAGAGATCGGAGCGCCGGCGCGGGACGACGCCGGTTCTCGCGGTCGTATTCGATGAGCTCGTAACCCGCCCGAAGCGCGTCAGGCGCAGCGACGAAGAGCGCTATCGTTTGCGGCTGCCGAACGAGGCGCGATCCGATACCGGCCGAGGCGAGCACCAGCGCAGCGCTTTCGGCATCGCGGGACCGAGAATAGCGCCCGACCTCGGTCCAGGACTCGTCGGAGGCGTCAATCAATGGCCGCGTCTCAGAGCCGCTTCGGGTCAAGGCCCATGGCGGCAGCGATCAGCACAAGATCGTCGCGCTGGACCGAAAACAGGCTGCGGTGGAAGAAAAGTCCCCAATGCGTGCGGTCCTTGATGAAGGAAAGCTGGTCGAGGAGCGGATAGACTCCCGCCTCGCGCGCGCCCTTCTCGAAGGCGATGTCGCGGCGCCAGCCGACGCGACCCGGCATCATCTCCGCTTCGTAGGGCTCGCGCTCAGTGAACTTGCCGATCGCGGTGAAGGCGCGGATTTCGTCGCCACCCTTCAGCAGCGTGCGCGGCGAATAGTAGGCGAGCCATTCGCCGGTTTTCGTGCGCTTCACCGCGTCGTGCCGGCCGTGTGCGAACATGGCGAAACCGCCGGCAAGACAGCGCTCCACGCCGACCTTCGGGACGACAGCGATCCAGTGGCGCGGGCCTTCCGGCTTCCTGGCGGGCATGGCGCTCGCGGCGCTCAGTGTAAGCCCAGCACGTCCGCCATCGAATAAAGCCCCGGCTTCTTGTCGAAGGCCCAGAGCGCGGCGCGGACGGCGCCGTGGGCGAAGTTGTTGCGGCTTTCGGCGCGGTGGATCAGCTCGATGCGCTCGCCCTCGCCGGCGAAGATCACCATGTGGTCGCCCACCACCGAACCGCCGCGCAGGCTCGCAAAGCCGATCGCCTCCTTCGGCCGCGCGCCGGTCATGCCGTCGCGGGCGCGCAGCGATTTTTCTGCAAGGTCGATGCCGCGTCCCTCCGCTGCTGCGTTGCCGAGGAGGAGCGCAGTGCCGGACGGCGCGTCGACCTTGTGGCGATGGTGCATCTCCACGATCTCGACGTCGTAGTCGGGGCCGAGCACGGCCGCCGCGCGCCTCACCAAGCCGGCGAGCACGTTGATACCGAGGCTCATATTGCCGGCCTTGACGATGCGGCAGTGGCGCGCCGCCGCCTTCAGCTTCTCTTCGCCCGCAGCGTCGATGCCGGTCGTACCGATGACGTGCACGATGCGCGCCTGCGCGGCGAGCTCCGCATAGGCGAGCGTCGCGTCGGGCGCGGTGAAATCGATGAGCACATCGCTATGCGCGAGCGCGGTGACAGGATCGGCGGCGACCTTGATCCCGGTCTCGCCGGCGCCGGCGAGGAGCCCCACATCCTGGCCCTGCTCGCCGGAATCCGCCCGGTCGAGCGCGCCGACGAGCTTCAGTTGCGGCTCGGCGAGAACGGCGCGGGTCAGTGCCCGGCCCATCCGTCCGCCCGCCCCGGCAACGACGACGCGAAGTTCACCCATTTGAGCTACCCCTCCCCCGCCCCCTCCCCGCGGGGGAAATGGGGACAGATCGCGCTCCTATAGCAACGGCGCGAGGTCGATGAAACCGCGGCGTCGCCTGACTTGGTAAGGCGGAAGGGGTAAGAGGGCGGCATGGATTTCTCGCTGCGCGGACGGGAGGAGGAGCATGGTTGGTCGGGCCGGCAGCTCAAGCTGTCTACCCTCATCCGGCTCCGCTGGATGGCCGTCGGCGGGCAGAGCGCGGCGATCCTGGTGGTCGGGCTGTGGTTCGGCTTCCCGCTGCCGATGGGCGCCTGCTTCGCGCTTATCGCGCTTTCCGCCTGGCTCAATCTTGGGCTCCGCCTCGTCTTCCCGCCCGCTTACCGGCTCGATCCGAACTGGGCGGCGGCTCTCCTCGCCTATGACCTCCTGCAGCTCACCGGGCTCCTCTACCTGACCGGCGGGCTCGAGAACCCTTTCGCCATCCTGCTTCTTGCGCCCGCCATGGTCTCGGCGACGACGCAGCAGCCGGACAAGACCTTCCTGATCGGCGCGATGACGCTCGCCGCCGCGACGGTGCTCGTCTTCATTCATCAGCCGCTGCCGTGGTTCCCCGGGCAGGTCTACGACGTGCCGCTCCACTATGTGGGCGGCGTCTGGGTGGCGCTCGTCTCCGCGCTCGGCTTCATGGCCTTCTACGCCTTCCGCGTGGCGGAGGAAGCGCGCGTACTTGCCGGCGCGCTCGCCGCGACGGAACTGGTGCTCCAGCGCGAGCAGCATCTCTCCGCACTCGACGGTCTCGCAGCCGCGGCCGCCCACGAGCTTGGAACGCCACTCGCCACGATCGCCGTCGTCGCGCAGGAGCTCGCGAGCGAGATCAAGCCCGGCGACCCGCATGCGGAAGACATTCGGCTGATCCGCGCGCAGTCAGAGCGTTGCCGCGAGATCCTCTCCAAAATCACGTCGCTTTCCTCCGCGCCGGAGGAGCATCTCGGGCCGATGCCGCTCTCGCACCTGCTCGAAGAGGCGGTCGCGCCGCATCGGGACTTCGGCATCGCGATCTCGATCGAACGGAAGGGTGAGATGCCGGAGCCGGTGGCCGGGCGCAATCCCGGCCTCCTCTACGGGCTCGGCAACATCATCGACAATGCCGTCGACTTTGCGAAGTCGGAGGTGCGCATTCGGGCCACATGGTCGGCATTGGAGGTGACGATCGCGATCGCCGACGACGGGCCGGGCTTCGCGCCCGGCGTGATCGACCAGCTCGGCGAGCCCTATGTCACCACGCGCCGCGCCGGGCTGTCGCCGGCGCCCGAGCATGGCGGCCTCGGCCTCGGCATCTTTATCGCGAAGACATTGCTTGAACGTTCCGGGGCAAAGCTTCGCCTTGCCAACCGAAAACCGCCTGAAAGCGGGGCGGAAGTCACCATTTCCTGGCCGCGGGCGGCGTTCGAGGCGACGGCGCCCCAGACATTAGCCAAACCGGGAGCCGGGGCCGAGAAGACCTTGATCGGCAGTGCATAATGCTTACTTTTCCCCCAGTTCCTATCTTCGAGATCAGCCGAGATGCTTGAACGGGCCGTAGCCATGGCCGATCAGCCGTCCGAGACCGCGCCGGCAGAGGGGCAAGTGCTCCTCATCGTGGACGACGACAAAGCCTTCCTGCAGCGCCTCGCGCGCGCCATGGAAAAGCGCGGCTACCTGACCGAGACCGCCGAATTGGTCGCGGAAGCGCGCCACAAAGTGGAGGCCGCGAACCCCTCCTTCGCGGTGGTCGACATGCGGCTTGAGGACGGCAACGGCCTCGACGTGATCGAGATGATCCGCGCCAGGCGCCCGGAAGCGCGCGCCATCATCCTGACCGGCTACGGCAACATCGCGACCGCGGTCACCGCCGTGAAGCTCGGCGCCGTCGACTACCTCTCCAAGCCCGCCGACGCCGACGAGATCCACGCTGCGCTGATGCAGAAGAAGGACGCGCGGGCGCTGCCGCCTGAGAACCCGATGTCGGCGGACCGTGTGCGCTGGGAGCACATCCAGCGCGTCTACGAGCTCTGCGACCGTAACGTCTCGGAAACGGCGCGGCGCCTCAACATGCACCGCCGCACGCTGCAGCGCATCCTCGCCAAGCGCGCGCCGCGCTGACGCCGCCGCCCTTCGGGGCCGCGAGAATTCTCAGATTGCGATCCCGGACTGACGCAAGCCTTCGAGCGAGCGATCGAGCCACGCCGGGTCGGCGTAAGGCAGAGACTGCTGAAGGTGCGTGACCGAGAAGCCCGGATTGACCTTCATCAACTCGTCCCACATCGCGCGCGCCTCCTCCGGGCGCCCAGTGCGACCGTAGAGGCAAGCGAGATAGAAGCGCGACATGTCGGTGTTCGGCGCAAGCACGAGCCGCCGCTTTAAAGCGACCTCCGCCTCGTCGAAGCGGTCGATGGCAAGCAGAGCCCGCCCGAGGAAATGCAGGGCCATGTCCCATTGCGGGTCGAGCCGGTAGGCCTTCGTGTAGAGCGCCGCGGCCTCTTCTTGACGCCCCTGGAAATCCCGCACGTTGCCGAGCCCGGTGTAGCAGTCAGCGGAGTTCGGATCGAGTTCCAGCGCGCGCTCTGCTGCCTTCTCCGCCTCGTCAAGGCGCCTATCCCAGGAAAGCGCCAACGCGAGTGCGATGTAACCCTGCGGCTCGGATTCCTCGGCCTTGATCGCTTTCCGTGCCAGGTCGGCAGCGCGGGTCAGGTCGTCGCGCGTCGCACCGTTCCATTGGTTGACGTATTCGGCGAAGGTGATGATGGAAAGCCGCGCATAGGCGATCGCCACGCCCGAGCCTAGCGCGACCACGCGCTCCAGCATTGCGCGCGCCTGCCTCGACGCCTCGGGGCGAAGCTGCAGCATCGTCTGGCGGGCGCGGACGAGAAGATCGTAGGCCTCCGGATCGATCTTGCTGCGGCTTTGCCGCTGCGCAACCTCGCTCGCGGTCAGCTTCACCTTGAGCGCGCTGACGATGGTACGGGTCACTTCGTCCTGCACCTCGAAGATATCTTCCAGGTCGCGGTCGTAACGCTCCGCCCAGACATGGCCGCCGGTCGTGCCTTCGATCATCTGGGCATTGATCCTGATCCTGTTGGCGGCGCGGCGGACACTTCCCTCCAGCACGTAGCGCACGCCGAGCTCACGGCTTACCTGGCGGATGTCGGGCGCCTTGCCTTTGTAGGCGAATGAAGAATTGCGGGCGATGACGAAGAGGCCCGAGACCTTGGAGAGATCGGTGATGATGTCCTCGGTGATTCCGTCGGCGAAGTAGCCCTGCTCCGGATCGCCCGACATGTTGTCGAAGGGAAGCACAGCGATGGAGGGCCGCTCCGGCAGCGCCGGCTCGGCCGGCGGCACGACGCTCTCCGCATCCTCGCCGGGCCGCCACGCCCAGACATGGAGCGGGCGGTCGATGTTCTTCACCGCGTGCTCGCCGCGGTCGACGAAGGCGACATCGACGTGACCGCGGACATGCTGGCTGACGGCGTCGGAGATCGCGACGCCGCCCGGCTCTGCCAGGCCTTCGATGCGAGCGGCAATGTTGACGCCGTCGCCGAAGATGTCCTCGCCTTCGATGATGATGTCGCCGACATGGACGCCGATCCGATACTGAAGCGCCTCGTCCTTCGGGATGCCGTTGATCCGATCGGCCATCGAAGACTGGACGGCAATGCCGCACTGGACGGCGTCGACGGCCGAGGAGAACTCGATCAGGAGGCCATCGCCCGTCGTCTTGACGATACGGCCCCCGTGCTCCGCGACCGCGGGATCGACGACCTCGGCGCGCGCGGCCTTGAGGCGCGCGAGCGTGCCACTCTCGCTAAGGCCCATGAGCCGCGAATATCCGACGACATCGGCGGACATGATCGCGGCGAGCCTGCGCTGTTCCCGCGGCACCTGCGACTTTCCTTCCTGCACCCGGCCCGAGGCGGAAGCTAGTGACGCGCCCAGGCGATATCAATGGCGGCCAAAGCGCACGCTCGCCGGCTCCTGACAATGCTCACGCCACTTTGACCGGCTGCAACGCTAGCCTGCGGCGCGCTCGCAATCCGGGTCCTCCAGATCGTGCAGACGGTGCGCGCCGGCGCGAGCAATGCGGATCAGCATCTCTTTCCGCGTCGCCGCCGGGAGCTTCGTGCAACCCGACGGGCGAAGTATCTCGGCGCCGTAGGGATCGGCCACGATCAGCCCCGCCTCGCCGGGAAAGATCTCCGCCGGCACATGCGGCCCGGTGGCGAAATAGAAGCGGTCGGAATGGAGGAGATAGTCGCGCCATTTCGAATTGGCGCGGAAATCCTCGATCGACGATTTGATCTCCACAATGGTGATCTGACCGTCGGGCGACAGCGCCACGAGATCGGCGCGGCGGCCGGAACGGAGGGTGACTTCCGCGATGAGCGCCAGCCCTTCGGCGCGGAGCCGCCGACAGACGCCGCGGCGGATGGCGAGCGCGCGCTCCGACTGTCGGCCGTCCACCGGCAGCGACGGCGTCTCGGCCTCGACCAGCCGCGCCTGCGTCAGGATTCGGATGCTCAACGCGCCTCCCGCTCGGAACTGCTTCGGCTCGATATTGACGCATCCGGCGGCGGAAACAAAGCCGGAACACGGCGCATCCACATTTGCGGAAACTTAACCGGGATCGTTCACCTTCCGAAAACGACGTTTTGTGGAGTGGCGTGTGGTGCTGCGTTTCGGAAAAGCCGGCCTTGCGGCGGTTGTTGCCTGCGGGCTCGTGATTTCAGGCGGCTGTTCCCGGACGCAGCAATATCTGGCGGCAGGGGCGGCGATCGGCGCCGGCGGCGGCGCGGTTGTCGCTGCGGCTAGCGGAGGCTCGGTCCTCGGAGGCGCGATCATCGGCGGCGCTCTCGGCACCGGCGGGGGCTACATCGCCTCGCGCTAACGCGAGTCGAGCGCGGCGCCTCAGCCCGGCTCCCCGTCCAGCACCAGCAAGTCCTCGGGCGCGAAGCTCACCGTCACCTTGTCGCCCTGCTTCGGTGGCGGGGCGTTCGGGTTGTTGAAGGTGTCGAGCGAGACGGCGCTCTCGTTGAAGCGGACGCGTACGCGCACGACCGAGCCGAGGAAGTTCACATCCTCGATCGTGCCTTCGAGCTTGTTCCTGTTGCCGTCGACGCCGTTCAGCGAGACAGCCTCCGGACGGAGCGCGACCGATCGCCTGGCGCCGGGTGCTGCGCCGACGATGCCGCTCGCAGCGGTGACCTCCTGCCCGTCGATGACCATCCGCCCGCTCGCGGCATCGCGCACCTCCGCGTCCAGGATATTCAAGGTGCCGACGAAGGACGCAACGAAGCGCGAGCTCGGGCGGTTGTAGATCTCGAAAGGCGTGCCGACCTGCTCCGCCTTGCCGTTGTACATCACCACGATGCGGTCGGAGATCGACAGCGCCTCTTCCTGGTCGTGCGTCACGAAGATCGTGGTGATGCCGAGGCGCTGCTGGATGGCGCGAATCTCTTCGCGGAGAGACACACGCACCTTGGCGTCGAGCGCGGAGAGCGGCTCGTCGAGCAAGAGCAGCTTCGGCTTCGGTGCCAAGGCACGCGCCAGAGCCACGCGCTGCTGCTGGCCGCCCGACAGCTGATAGGGATAACGCGACCCGAGTTCCGGCAGCCTGATCAGCGACAGCATCTCGGCGACGCGCTGATCGGCCTCCGACTTCGGCATCTTGGCGACCTTCAGCCCGAAGCCGACATTCTGCGCCACCGTCAGGTTGGGAAACAGCGCATAGGCCTGAAAGACCATGCCGACGTTGCGCTGGTTCGGCTTCAATTGCGTGATATCGCGCCCACTGACGACGACGTTGCCGGCGCTCGGCTCTTCGAAACCCGCCACCATGCGCAGAACAGTCGTCTTGCCGCAGCCCGAAGGACCGAGGAAGGAGATGAACTCGCCAGCCTCAACATCGAGGTTGAAATCCTGGACCACGGTCGTCGGGCCGAAGGTCTTTCGGATGCGCTGGATGCTGAGAAAAGGATCGCTCATTCGTGTGGCCTCTCAGATCAGCGGGCCTGGCCCGATTTCGGCGCGAAACGCGAAAGGATCTGGATCAGCGACATGCATCCCCACGTGATCGCAAAGGCAATGATCGCAAGCGCCGCCGGCTCGTAGGCGCGGTTGGCGCCCATGAGCTGCAGATAGGGCCCGAAAGCCGGACGGTTCAGGAGGCTCGCCATCGTGAACTCGCCGATCACGATTGCAAAGGTGAGGAACGCGCCGGAGAGCACGGCGATCAGAACATTGGGCAAGATCACCCTGAGCATGATCGTGGTCCAGCCGGCGCCGAGAATCTGCGCAGCCTCGGTAAGGGTCCTGACATCGATGGTGCGAAGGCCGGTATCCACAGCCCGATACATGTAGGGCAGCGCCAGCGTTGCATATCCAATGACGAGAAGCGCGTCGGCTCCGCGCGCGCTTGCCAGAAACGGAAGCGGCGAGCTCGATCCATACATGCGAATATAGCCGAACACGATAACGATCGCCGGAATCACCAACGGCAAGAGCGTGATGAATTCCACGATGGGCCTCAGCTGCGGCAGGCGCAGCCTGATCCAATAGGCAGCCGGAACGACGATCAGGACACCGAGCACGATGGTGAAGACGGCGACGACAACGGAATATCCGAACGTCTGCTGGAAATGCACGTCGCCGAGCACGACCCTGTATGCATCGAATGAGTAGGTGCCGCGGCGCATGCGCATCGAAAATTCGAGCGTGCCAATCAAAGGAATGAAGAAATAGGCCGCGCCGACGGCAAAGATTACCCAAGACCAGAAGCGACCGGACCTCATTTCAGCCACCTCTCGCTGCGGACCCTGAAGATAATATAGAGCAGATTGGCAACGCCGGTGATGACGATCATCCCAAACGCGATCGCGTAACCGAGATTGGCGTTGTGCAGCACGTCGCCGCGGATCTGCGCGTAAAGCACGATCGGGACGATGTTGAGCGAGGAGCCGGTGAGCGCATAGGCCGTGGCTATGGCGCCGAAGGCATTGGCGAAGAGCAGGATGACCGTGCCGAGGAAGCTCGGCCAAAGCACGGGGATCACCACGATCCGCCAATATTGGGCCTGCGTCGCTCCGAGCGTCGCGGCCGCCTCGCCCCACTCCCTCCTTATGCCGTCGATCGCGGGCACGATGATGACCACCATCAGCGGGATCTGAAAGTAAAGATACGTGAGCGTCAGGCCCCAGAAGGAGAGAATGTTGAAGCCGTAGGAATAGATGTTGATACCGACGAGTGCCTTGAGCAGCACCGTCACGAGCCCAAGCCGGCCAAGCGTGGCGAGAAAGGCGAAAGCCAGCGGGACGCCGGCGAAATTCGACGCGACGCCGGAGAAGGTGAGCGTGACGGAGCGGATCCAACCTGGGAGCCCGCCCCGGACAATGGCGATAGCGATGGCGATGCCGGTGAAGGCCCCAAGGATCGCGGAGGCGAAGCTGACTTTGATCGAAATCCAATAGGCGCTCAGAATCGACGAGCAAGCGGTGTAGCGCGGCGCCCAATAGAGGAGCCACTGCAGCCAGCCCTCGACAACCGCATTACATTCCGGACGCGTCGAATCGGGCTGAAAGAGACGACCGACGTTCACGAAAGTGAACGCGCCGCGGTCGGTCTGAAACGCGCCCACCATCAGATAGAGGGTAGGCAGGATCAGGAACATAGCGGCGAAGATGAAGAACGGCGCGACGCCCAGCCAGCTGGTCGGCAATCGGGTGCGCGTGTTGGCGTCCGGAGGAGTTGCGAGCGGCACCGGACCGCCGCGCGCGATTCCCGGCTCGTTCGCGGCAATGTCGCTCAAGGCAAGGCCCCCGCGGAAAGAGATCGGGCGGCCGGGGGCCGCCCGATCAGCTCAAACTATTGCACGTTGGCGCCGACCACCGAGTCCCAGTTCTCCGTGATCTCCTTCTTGCCCGCGTTCTGCTCGTCGAGCGTCGGGAAGACGGCTGCCTCGTAAGACGCGGCAGGCGGAAGCTTGTCGAGCATCTCCTGCGGGATCGTGCCGGCCTTGGACATGTCGTTGAAGCGGATGGGGTGGCAGTAACCCTTCAGCCAAGTGAGCTGGCCTTCGTCCGAGTAGAGATACTCCATCCACAGCTTCGCTGCGTTCGGATGCGGCGCGAAGGCGCTGATCGCCTGCACGTAGACGCCCGCGATCACACCGGTCTTCGGCACGACGACGTCGGCCGGCGGGTTGCCGGCGAGAACGTCGCGCCAGGAGAGCGCGTTGTAATCCCAGGAGATGATGATCGGCGTTGAGCCCTGCGCGAGCGATGCCGACTTGCCGATGACGGGGACGAAATTCCCGGCTTTGTTCAGCTCGGCGAAGAAGGCGAGGCCGTCCGCGGCAGCCTTCGACGCGTCGCCGCCGGAGCGCGAGAGCCCGGCCGCGTAGACGCCCTGGATGGCCTGGTTCGAGGTGCGCGGGTCACCCGCGAGCGCGACGGTGTTCGCATAGTCGGGCTTGAGCAGATCCGGCCAATCGGCTGGCGTGTTCTGCACGATGTCCTTGTTCACCAAGAAGGAGAGCACGCCGTAATAGTCGCCGTACCAGAAGCCCTCGGCGTCCTTGGCGCTGTCGGGGATCGTGTCCCAGGTCGCGACCTTATACGGCTGGATCAGCCCTTCCGACTTGGCGGTCGGCCCGAAGGAGAGGCCGACATCGATCACGTCGGGGGCCTGTGGACCGGTATTTCCCTTGTTGGCGCGGATAGCCTCGACCTCGTCGCCCGATCCCGCGTCGGGATTAAGCTCGTTCACTTCGAGACCGTACTTGTCCTTGAAGCCCTGAATCGTCCCGCCGTAATTGCACCAATCGTGCGGCAGGGCGATCGTCGTCAGCGTGCCTTCCGCCTTAGCGGCGTCTATGAGTTCCTGGCTCTGCGCCAGCGCAAATCCCGTGGACGCGCCGATTGCGAGCGCCGCAATCGACGTCATACAAATCAGCTTGCTCATACCCCTCACCTTCCTCTCCTCGCCGCGAGCGTCCCGCAGCGCAAAACCGAAGAACGGCGCGGGTTCCTGCGCCGAACGAACCCACCTAACGCCGCCGCGTAACGCTTATGTGTCAGTTCTGCGGCGCCGCCCTTCCGCTCTGGTGTAACCCACAAGAGCTGCAAAAGGCGGGGGAACCCCGGTGGTGCGGACGGGAGGTTAAGGCCAATTAATCTTTCAGGCCAGCCGGTAACGCACGGGACCATCCACAGTTGTGACACTTTTGTGACGTGGCTCCCAGCGGGGCAAAACGGGGGCCGCCGATCGCATCTCTCCAAAGAAATATTCTGCCTACGTAGGGAATGTTGCGCCGCGTCGTGAAAAGGCCGAACGGCGCTGACGCGTCCCCGACCGACGCAGTTGGATCGCCGCTGCCGGCAGGCCATATGGCGGTCATGCCTACATCGACCCTCGACCAAGGAGAGTGCAGCTCTTCTACGGCTGAACTTCGTCCGCTCCGCCGATTTCCCTTGACTTTCAATCATCTACCCACGATATGCGTGGGCATAGCGGTAGCGCCTGTCTACGGCGCTCGACTAGGCAGCGTGAAAGCGTCCGAGAAAAACGGACCCGGCCCGGTCTTCATTCGCTCTTAACCCCAGACAGCCCAATTCGCGCGGGTCGTCTCACGACACCGTTTCGGTGCGCGCATTCCATGCGCCCGCCGGGCTTTGACATAACGAAAGTACCAATTGACCCAGTTTTCCGATTTCGCCTTGAGCGAAACCATTCTTCGCGCCGTCGCCAATGAAGGCCACAGCGCACCGACCCCGATCCAGGCACAAGCCATCAGCCCCATCCTCGCCGGCCGCGACCTCTGCGGCATCGCGCAGACCGGCACCGGCAAGACGGCTGCCTTCGCGCTTCCGATCCTGGAGCGCCTTTCCTCGACGCGCCCGACGCGCATTCCCGGTCGCCCGCGCGTGCTGGTGCTCACCCCGACGCGCGAGCTCGCGACGCAGGTCGCGCAGAGCTTTCGCACCTACGGCGCAGGCCTGAAGCTCAGCGTCGCCGTCGTCTTCGGCGGCGTCTCGCAGCGTCCACAGTCGGAAGCCTTGAAGCGCGGCGTCGACATCCTCGTCGCGACACCGGGCCGGCTCCTCGACCTCATCGACCAGCGCATCCTGTCGCTCGGCGGGGTCGAGATCCTCGTCGTCGACGAGGCCGACCAGATGCTCGATCTCGGCTTCATCGTACCGCTCCGCAAGATCGTGAAGATGGTGCCTCAAACAAGGCAGACGCTCTTCTTCTCCGCGACGATGCCGAAGACGATTTCGCAGCTCGCCGACCAGCTTCTCTCCGATCCGGTGCAGGTCGCGGTCGCGCCCGTTGCCTCGACTGTCGACAGCGTTACGCAAAGCGTGATGTTCGTGTCGGGCTCGCAGAAGCAGCCGCTCCTTCGACGCATCCTCGCTGACCCGGCGATGGAGCGCGTGCTCGTCTTCACCCGCACCAAGCACGGCGCCGACAAAGTGGTTCGCAATCTCATCGAGGGCGGCGTCAACGCCGCGGCGATCCACGGCAACAAGAGCCAGCCGCAGCGTGAGCGGGCGCTCGCCGCGTTCAAGCGCGGCACGACGCGAGTGCTCGTCGCGACCGACATCGCGGCACGCGGCATCCATGTCGAGAACGTCACGCATGTCGTGAACTACGAGCTTCCGAACGTGCCGGAGAGCTACGTGCACCGCATCGGGCGCACAGCGCGCGCTGGCGCAGCCGGCATCGCCATCTCGTTCTGCAACGGCGAAGAGCGCGCCTATCTCCGCGACATCGAGAAGCTCACGCGGACGAACGTTCCGGTGGCTGCGCTTCCGGCAGGGATCGAGGCGGGCGTCGAGGCCCCGGCGAAGGGCCGACAGAAACCGCGCGGGCGGCGCCCCGAGTCTCGTGGACAACATGAGTCGCGCGGGCGTCAGGAGCCGCGACGGGAGAAGCAGGCGGCGGCACGCAAGCCCAAGCGAAACCACAGCGACAATCGCCGCGGCAAGAAGCGCGAGCGCTATTCCGGCCTCGACCCGAAGACCGGCCTTCCAGGCTTCCTTTCGCGTCCGGTGCGGCGCGAGGACGAACGCGCCGAGGCATAGAGAGCGAAAACCCTCCCCCTAACTTCTCCCCGCAAGGGGTAGGGGACTGCGCCTTGACCCGGCCACCTTGATCGGCACATTCGCGCGCGATTCTTTGAGGAGGAGCGCACGATGGTGATCGGGAAGACCGGGCTCGGAGCGGCGGCGGTGTTGTCGACTTGCATTCTCGCGGCGCCTGCTCTTGCCGCACAATGCGGTAACAGCGCCGCGGGCTTCCCGGCCTGGCTGAAGGCGTTCGAGCAGGAAGCCAAGGCGGCCGGGCATTCGCCGAGCGCGATCGCGGCGCTGAACGGCGTCGCCTACGATCAGAAGGTCATCAACGCCGACCGACGGCAGGCGGTGTTCGCGCAGAGCTTCAACGAGTTCGCCGGTCGCATGGTGGCGGACTACCGGATGAAGCAGGGTCGGAACCTGCTCAAGAAATACGCCGACACCTTTGCGCGCGTCGAGCGGGAGTTCGGCGTGTCCGGGCCGGTCATCACGTCCTTCTGGGGACTTGAGACCGACTTCGGCGCCAATCTCGGCGACTTCAACACGCTGCAATCGCTGGCGACGCTTGCCTACGATTGCCGCCGGCCGGCCCTCTTTCGCGACGAGCTGATGGCAGCGCTGTCGCTCATCGACGGCGGCGACCTCACGCCCTCCGAGATGCGCGGCGCGTGGGCCGGCGAGATTGGCCAGATGCAGTTCGTGCCGACCTATTACCGCGACCTCGCGGTCGACTATGACGGCGACGGCAAGCGGAATCTCGTCAAGAGCGTGCCGGATGTGCTCGCCTCGTCGGCGAACCTCCTGAAGCATCATGGCTGGCAGGCGGGCCAACCGTGGCTCGAAGAGGTGCGCGTACCGGCTGAGATGCCGTGGGTTGAGGCCGACCTCGCGATCAAGCACCCACGCTCGACCTGGGCGGGCTTCGGCGTGACCCGCGCCGACGGCAGCCCGTTACCGAAAGACAAAATGCCGGCGTCGTTGCTTCTGCCGATGGGGCGGCTCGGGCCGGCCTTCCTCGCCTACTCGAATTTCGACGTTTACACGCAGTGGAACCAGTCGCTGGTCTACGCGACCACCGCCGCCTATTTCGCCACGCGGCTTGCGGGTGCACCACCGGCCCGCAAGGGCACGGCCGAGTCGCCGAGCCGCGCCCAGGTGCAGGAAGCGCAGCGGCTCCTGCAGAAACTCGGCTATGACGTCGGCGGCGCCGACGGCGTCATCGGCGCCGGGACTCGCGCGGCGGTGAAGGCCGTGCAGCAGAAGCTTGGCCTTCCAGCGGATTCCTATCCCGATCCGACCTTCCTCGCGGCACTGAAGCGGATGTAGTGCGACCGCTTCAGATATCGTCATGCCCGGACTTGATCCGGGCTTCCATTCCATAACAGGCGCGGCGGGCGGGACGGCGACGGAATGGATTGCCGGGTCAAGCCCGGCAATGACGACAAGTAGGAGGAGGTCGACATGGCGACAGCATTACATCGCGTCGAGACGACGCTCGTCGCGGGCGCGCCGCGCGAGCGCGCGAAAGCCGCGGCGATCCTGATTCACGGCCGGGGCGCAACGCCTGAGTTGATGCTCCCGCTCGCCGAGGCTCTCGGGCGCGACGACGTCCGCTACGTTGCGCCGCGGGCGACCGGCAATACCTGGTATCCGAACTCGTTCCTTGCGCCGATCGAGGCGAACGAGCCGTCGCTTTCCTCGGCGCTTGCGCTCGTCGGCGCGTTGGTCGCACGGCTCGAAGATGAGGAATTCGAGACGAGCAAAGTCGCCATCATCGGCTTCTCGCAAGGCGCATGCCTCGCCACCGAATTCGCGGCGCGGAACGCGCGCCGCTATGGTGCGGTCATTGCCCTGACCGGCGGGCTGATCGGACCGCCCGGCACGCCGCGCGACTACTCCGGCTCGCTCGACGGCACGCCAGTCTTCCTTGGCTCAAGCGATGTCGATCCGCACGTGCCGCTGGAACGAATCGAGGAGACGGACGCGGTCCTGACGCGGCTCGGCGCAACGGTCGACAAGCGCATCTATCCCGGCTTCGGGCACAGCGTGAACGAGGATGAGGTGATGGCGGCGCGAGCGATGTTGGCGGAGATGGTGACAAGTTGACCCTCTTCCAGGGGGAGAGGGTGTCGCCGAAGGCGACGGGTGAGGGGATGCCGAATCTCGCCGCTCAAACCCCTCATCCGGCTGCTTCGCAGCCACCTTCTCCCAATGGGAGAAGGTTGGCGCGCTCCTCTAAACCGGCCGCAGGCCCGCCTCGATCTCCTTGCGGCGGTTCTCCAGGAACGGCGGCAGGGAGAGCGATTCCCCCAGCTTCTCCATCGGCTCATCGGCGGCGAAACCGGGACCGTCGGAGGCTATCTCGAAGAGGATGCCGTTCGGCTCGCGGAAATAGAGACTCTTGAAATAGAAGCGGTCGACCTTGCCGCTGTTCGGAATACGCATCGAATTGAGCCGCTCTGCCCAGTCACCGTATTCGGCGTCGGGCGTGCGGAAGGCGACGTGATGCACGCCGCCGCGGCCCTGCCGCGCCGGAGGCATGCCGGGCTGCACGGCGACGTGAAGCTCCGCCGCCGGACCACCCTCGCCCATCTCGTAGACGTGCACCGTGTCACCGGGATTCTCCGGATGCGGATAGGTGCGCACCGGCTGCATGTTCATGACCGCGGTCAGCACCGCGTCGGTCGGCGCGAGGTCGGGGACGGAGAGCGTGATCGGCCCGAGTCCACGGACCTGCCGCTCGGCCGCAACCGGACTCCTCACCCAGGGATGCGCTTCGCCGCGGCCGCCGTCGTCGACGAGGCTCAGACGCTGGCCCTCGGGATCTTCAAGATCAAGCGTCAGGCGCCCGTCGCGCTCGACGATCTCGCCGTGCTTGGTGCCGTGCTCGTCGAGATGGGCGAGCCACCAGTCGAGCGCGTCCTTGCCGGCAACGCGCAACGCGGTGCGCGCGATCGAATGCGTGCCGCGGCGCTCCGGCGCCGCCGGCCAGTCGAAGAAGGTGATGTCGGAGCCGGGCGTTGCAAGGCCGTCGGCGTAAAAGAGGTGATAGGCGCTGACGTCGTCCTGATTCACCGTCTTCTTCACGAGGCGCATGCCGAGCACGCCCTCGTAGAAGCGGCGGTTCCCCGGCGCGTCGGCGGAGATCGCGGTCAGATGGTGGATGCCTGTGAGTTGCATGGCGGTTATGCTTTCGCTGAGCGATTGATCGATTCGTGGCGATAGATAGTGGCGGAGTTCATGGATACCAGCAGCCGGCGGCCGCAGAGGAGCCATGCGAAACCCCGGCGTTCAGCCAAAATTCAGCTGGAAACTGCAAAATCCCGGAGCGCTTTATTCGCGTTGCATGATCGCAGGCAAACTGGTTTGCTCCCGACCGGGGGACAGCATGACGGACGCGGAAGCCCCATCGGCGGGCAAGGACTCCATGCACTTTTCGGACGCTTCACGCTGCGGGAAGCGCGGAAAGGCTCGGCGCTACGGGCCCTTAGCGACAGCAGGCGCTGCCCGGTTCCGCCGGGCCGCCCGGGCATAGCGCCGGAGCCGTTGCCTTGAGCCATCTGCTCGCGCGCCTGCGCTCCTTCTTCACGCTCGGTCTTTCGGGCAACCTTACCGAAATCGGCGCTCGCCTCACCAAGATCGAGGATGACATCGCCACGCTTCGCACGATCGTCCGGACCCGCGACGAGCGCGCGCAAAAGAAGCTCAAGGCGGGCCTCGCATCGCTCGTCAACGTCATCTCGATCCTGCCGGAGCTCAACATCAAGGGCGCCGTGCCGCCCTTCCCGCACCAGGGATTCGAGATCACCGGCGAAGAGGCGGCGTTTCTTTTCCATCTCGTCAGGCGGCATCGGCCGAAGGTAATCCTGGAGCTCGGCTCCGGCAGCTCGACTGTGCTTTTCGCCGCGGCACTTCGCGCGAACGGAGCGGGGCGCGTGATCTCGATCGAGCACGACGCGCTCCACGCAGCGCACACGGCGGAGCTTCTGGAGCAGGCCGACCTCTCGGATCGCGTCGAGCTGGTGCACGCCCCGCTCGCGGAGTTGCAGATGAGCGGGCGGACGTTCCAGTGGTACGACCTCGGCCGGCGGCTCGATATGCTGACGGAGAAGATCGACCTTGTCTTCGTCGACGGCCCGCCCGGCAAGGTGCAGTCACTCAGCCGCTATCCGGCGCTTCCCATGCTGCTGCCGCATCTTTCGCCCCGCGCACGCGTCTTCGTCGACGACGGCGCGCGCGAGGACGAGACGCGGATGGTCGCGATGTGGGCGGAGATGGACGCCGTCGCATTCGAGACAGAGGCGCTCGACTTCCTGCCGCACGCACCGGTGCTACTGACGATGGCGACAACCGAGAGCCGCATCGCGGCGCTGCGGCGCGCCCGCGAAGAGCGCGCCGATCAAGCCGGCGAAGAGATTTTCGGCCAGGGCCGCCGCAGCGGGACATCCTGAGGGAGCAACCTTCTCCGCTCGACGGAGAAGGCCTTCCCCATCCTACGTCAAACCGTCTCGAACTGCTGATCCTTGACGTAGTCGCGGAAGCCCCAGAGCGCCTCGTTGCACTTCGCCCAGCTCGGCGTCTCCGCCATGCGTCCGAGCCATGCCTTGATGTTCGGATAACCGTCGAACGACGTGCGGATCGGCTCGCCGCAGGTCAAGAGCGCTGCACCGAAATAGTCGGCGATCGTCATCTGATCGCCGGTCAGGTATTTGTTGCCCTTGCCGAGAATGTGGTCGTTCAGCACCTGGAGCCAGCCCTTGGTCTTCTCCTTGGCCCATTCGATGGTGCCCTTCTGCAACTCGTCGCTCGGGCGCTTGTGGTGCGGAAAGACCTGCGGATAGACAACGCCGTAGCCGTAGTCGTGATAGAAATGGGTGTTGAACCAATCCATCATCTCGTTGACCTTGGCGCGCATTTTCAAGTCCTTCGGATAGGCGGCCAGATCGAACTTGTCGGCGAGGTATTTCAGGATCGCCGAGCTTTCCCCCATCGTGAGATCGCCGTCGATGAGGGTCGGAACCTGACGATTCGGATTGACGGAGATGTAGGGCTCCTGGTGATGGGCACCGGTCATCAGGTCGACGATTTCCTCCTCGACCGGCAGATTGTTGTCCTTGATGAACATGAGCACCGGGCGGCTCGTGTTCGATACGGGATGCATATAGAGCTTCACGTCTGACCTCCCCTTCGTTTCCGCCGGAAGTGACGTTTCCGGCTCTCATTGAACCTTCGCGCTTCAGCCGGCGCGCTCGCGCTCCTTCGCCCGCTGCTGCTTCTTCGACTTGCCCTTCTTATCGGGGCCCTTCTTGTAGGGATCCTTGGGCCGACGGTCCTTCGAAAGGCTCGGTCGCCGTTCGCGAGTCAGAAGCTCTATTGCGTCGGCGAGATGCACCTCCGCGATGTTCGGATCGCCGCGCGCGACCCTGATCTTATGCGCCTCAAAGAGCACGTCGACGTGCGTCAGGTCCGCGGGCGGCTCGAAGCGATAGGACGCGAGCTCCATCATGAGCCCGAGCGGATCGCGGAAATAGATCGAATCCATGAAACCGCGATCCTTGACGCCGCTATGCGAGATTCCGCGCTCGTCGAGGCGCTTCACCGCCTGCAGGAAGGTTACGCGCGAGACGGAGAAAGCGATGTGGTGGACGCTTCCCTGGTCGCGCGCAACGGCGGTGGAGTCCGGCTTGCGGTTCTCGTCGGTGAAGACAGTGATCAGCCGGCCGTCGCCGGGGTCGAAATAGAGATGACTCTCCGAGGCAAGGTCTAGGTTCGGCTGCTCGAAGACGAAGGGCATGCCGAGCACGCCTTCCCAGAAATCGATCGAGGTCTGCCGGTCGGCGCCGACAAGCGTGATGTGGTGGACGCCCTGTGTCTGAAGCTTCTGCATCGCATCCTCCGCCGGCCGTACGCGGCGCGCCCTGTGTCAGACCGCATTCTATCCGAACGCGAGCGGATTGCGCAGCACCGATAGAGCGTGGCCGATCGGCGGTTCTGGGGGTCAGGCGGAGAAGGCGAGATTCGTGCCTGTGCTCCGGTCGAAGCAATGCAACTTCTTGGGATTAAAGCTGAATTTTACGGCGCTTTCGACGTTGACCGCGACCGTCGCCGGGACCGTAGCGCGGAAGAGGTGCTCGTCGACGCGAAGCGTCACAATCTTCTCGACGCCGTGGTTCTCGACATCGTGAACGCGCGCTTCCACCGCCTCGCCTGGACCCACCACGATATCCTCCGAACGGATGCCGACGGTGATCGGACGGCGGTCGCGGGCCTCCCCCTCTACCGGGACCTGCACCTTGCCGGACATCGCCGAAACCCGCCCGCCCGCAAGCTCGCCGTCGAGCAGGTTCATCGCGGGCGAGCCGACGAAGCCGGCGACGAAGACGTCGCGCGGCGCGTTGTAGATGTCCTGCGGCTTGCCTACCTGCACGATGCGGCCGTTGTTCAGGACGCCCACCTTGTCGCCCATCGACATCGCTTCGATCTGGTCGTGGGTGACAAAGAGGAAGGTCGCGCCGAGCTTCATCTGCAGGTCCTTCAGCTCGGAGCGGAGCGCTTCCCTGAGCTTGGCGTCGAGGTTCGACAGCGGCTCGTCCATGAGGAACGCCTTCGGCTCCCGCACGATGGCGCGGCCGATCGAGACGCGCTGCATCTCTCCGCCGGAGAGCTTATCGGTCTTGCGGTCGAGCAGATGGCCGATGCGAAGGGTCTTCGCCGCTCTTAGCACGCGATCCTCGATCTCGGCCGGCGTGTAGTGGTGAATGCGCGATTTCAGCGGGAAGGCCAGATTCTGCTGCACGGTGTAGCGCGGATAGAGCGAGTAGTACCTGGAAGACGAGCGCCACGTCGCGCTCCGCCGCGCTCCACCCGCGCACATCCTCGCCGCCGATCGAGATCGTGCCCGACGTCGGCTTCTCGAGCCCGGCGATCAGGCGCAGCGTTGTCGTCTTGCCCGCGCCGGTCGGACCGAGAAGCACGAAGAACTCGCCGTCCTCGATGTCCAGCGACAGATCGCGGACCGCGGTCGTGCCGCCGAAGGCCTTGGTCACCCGGTCGAGCCTGATATGCGCCATTCTAGCCGAGCCTTACATTGATGGCGTCGCCGCTGCCGGAATCGAAGAAGTGCGTCTGGCTCTGGTCGAGCTTCGCCCAGACCGTGTCGCCGGGCTTGCCGATGAAGCCGCTCGCCGTGCGTGCGCGCAGGAACTCGCTGCCGACCTTAAGATCGACGATGTCATAGGCGCCGAGCGGCTCGATGATGTGCGCCACGACCGGAATGTGGCCGGCGGCGGCTTCGCGCGAAACGAGCACGCCTTCCGGGCGGACGCCGAGCACAAGGTCGCTGCCGGGCCGGCCGGCGCTTGCTATGCGCTCCTCGAGCTCGGGCGGGAAGTCGAAGGCGGCGCCGCCGTCGGCGAGCATCACCTTGGTGCGCGTGCCGTCCGCCTCGAGCTTCGCCTTGGCGATGTTCATCACCGGGCTGCCGACGAACTGCGCGACGAAGAGGTTGGCAGGATGCTGGTAGACATCCTCCGGCGTGCCGACCTGCTGCAATACGCCTTCGTTCATGATCGCGATGCGGTCGGCGAGCGACATCGCCTCGACCTGGTCGTGGGTGACATAGACGGTGGTCTGGTCGTTCTCCAGATGCAGGCGCTTCAGCTCGGTGCGCATCTCCTCGCGGAGCTTGGCGTCGAGCGCGCCGATCGGCTCGTCCATGAGCATCGCCTTCGGGTGGCGGACGAGCGCGCGGCCGATCGCGACGCGCTGCATGTCGCCGCCGGAGAGATGCGACGGCCGCCGGGAAAGAAGATGGCTCGATCTGCAAGGACCGCGCGACGGCGCGCACCTTGGCGTCGACCTCGGCGCGGCTCTCGCGCGTGGCGCGGAGCGGGAAGGCGATGTTGTCGTAGGCGGTCAGGTGCGGATAGAGCGCGAAGAGCTGGAAGACGAAGGCGATGTCGCGCTCGCCCGGCTGCAAGCCCTGCACCGGCTTGCCGTCGATCAGGATGTCGCCGGAGTCGATCTCCTCAAGCCCGGCGATGGCGCGAAGCGTCGTCGTCTTGCCGCAGCCGGACGGCCCGAGCAGCACCACGAATTCCTTGTGCGCGATGGTGAGGTTCAGCTTCCGGATGACGTAGTTGTCGCCGAAATACTTCTCGATGTCGCGGAGCACGATCTCGGCCATGGCAGCTCAGCTCGGTTCCTTCGCCGGAGACGGCTTGATGTGCGAGAAGACGATGAAGCCGACGAGGCCGATCGAGGATGATCGTCACGCCGTAGCGGTGAAGCACCTCGACCCACGGCTGGCAGAGCGCGACGATGCCGAGCGACCATCACCCACTGCGACAGCGGCTCCAGATATCTCGCGCTGATCTCCTTGAATCCCATCGGCTCAGTCCCGACCGTCTCACTTGCGGATCGCGCCGAAGGTGACGCCGCGCAGCAGATGCCCGCGCAGCAGGAAGGTGAAGATCGCGACCGGCAGCAGGAAGAGGAACGTGCCGGCCGCGATCGCCGTCCAGTCGACGAGACCCGAGCCGACCTGCGCCGGAATGAAGGGCGGCGCGGTCTGCGCGCGGCGGTTCGTCATCATCAGCGCGAAGGCGTATTCGTTCCAGGCGGTGATGAAGCAGAAGACCGCGGTCGCGGCGATGCCGGTCGTCGCCTCCGGAAGCACGATCTTGAAGAAGGCCTGCAGCCGCGTGTAGCCGTCGACCAGCGCCGCCTCCTCGTATTCCTTCGGTATCTCGTCCATGAAGCCCTTCATCAGCCAGACCGAGAAGGACAGGTTGAACGCGACGTAGAGGATAATGAGACCGATGTGCGTGTCGGTCATGCCGACGATGCGGTACATGAGGAACATCGGGATCGCGACGACGATCGGCGGCAGCATGCGCGTCGACAGGATGAAGAAGAGCAGGTCCGGCTCGCCGGCGATCTTGAAGCGCGAGAAGCCGTAGGCCGTCAGCGTGCCCATCGAAACCGCGAGCACGGTGCTGATCACGCCGACGATCAGGCTGTTCATGAAGCGGTTCGGATATTGCGAGAGCTGCACCTTGTCGCCGACCTTCAGCAGCCGCTCGCCGCCGTCATAGATGCGCTGCTCCCACCACGGCGCCGCTGCGTAGGTGTCCGGATCGACCGGCTTCGTCATCTGCACGCGCTTGGTGAAGAGCTTGATGAACGAGGTGATCTCCGGCTGGAAGAACACCGTCGGCGGCACGGTCGTCGCGAGGTTGCGCGGCTTGAAGGCGGTCGAGCCAATCCAGTAGATCGGCGCCAGGAAGACAACGGTCGCGACAAGCACCGCGACGATGGCGAGCTTGTTGAAGACAGCGGATCGAGGTGAGGCTACGGCCGCCATCTCAGCGCTCCTTCACCCTGTTGAGATACTTCACGTAGATGTTGGTGATGGCGACCACCATGATCAGCACGATATAGGCGAGCGCGCAGGACTTGCCGGTGTCCCACTGCTGGAAGGCCTGCTTGTAGAGGCGGATCGCGATCAGCTCCGCCGTCGGCTGCGTCGTCATCACGTAGGCGATGTCGAAGGTCTTGAACGCCTCCATCGTGCGGAAGATGAGCGCGATCAGAAGAAGCGGCGAAACCAGCGGCAGCGTGATGCGCGTGAAGGTGTACCACGTGCCGGCGCGGTCGATCGCCGCCGCCTCGTAGAGGTGCTTCGGCACCGCGGAAAGCCCGGCGAGCGACAAGCAGCATCACGAACGGCGCCCACATCCAGATGTCGGTGATCGCCACCGCGTAGAGCGCGATGTTCGGGATTCGGACAGCCAGGCGAGATCGCCGAGGTGAAGCGCGTAGTTGAGCGGGCCCCAGGAAGGGTCGTAGATCAGCTTCCAGAAGAGCCCGACCACGGCCGGCGACATCATCATCGGCAGCAAGCAGCAGCGTCGTGACGAAGCCCTTGAAGGGGAAGCTGCGATTGAGAAGCAGCGCCAGCCCGAAGCCGACAAGCATCTGCCCGCGAACGGAGACGATCACGTATTTCGCGGTGATGACGAAGTTCGACCAGATGCGCGGATCGGAAAGAAGCTCGCGGTAGTTGGCGAGCCCGATGAAGCTCCACGGCCGCGTCTGGTTGGCGGCGAAATCGGTGAAGGAGAAGCCGAGCGAATAGAGCAGCGGAAAGATGTTGAAGACGATCAGGAACAGGATCGTCGGGATGATGAAGAGGTTGCGGATCGCAAGGTCGCTCAGGCCGCGCCCGACGGCCGGCGAACGCGTTGCCATCCGCTCTCGGCAATGCTGACCAAGTCACCGCCTCCCCAGCGATCACTTTAATGGCGACCGGAGGAGGCGAGCCCCTCCGGTCCGTCTTCTTCCCGCTATCAGTAGCGGTTGTACTTCTTGAACGTCGTCTTCCCACTCGGCCGCAGTCTTGTCGAGCACGGCCTGCGCCTCGCCCTCGCCGCCGACGACGTAGGGGTAGATGTTCTGGTTGAACTGATCCAGAATCTCCGCGTATTCCGGCGTCGCCCAGAAGTCCTTGACCATGAACATCGTGTCGTAGAACGCCTTGTTGTAAGGCGTGGCGTTCTGGAACTCATCGGACTTCAGCACCGCCTGCGAGCAGGTGTAGCCGCCGAGCTCCGCCCACTTCTTCTGGGTATCGTCCTTGATGAACCACTCGAGGAACTTCATCGCCTCTTCCTGGTTCTTCGAGTAGCTGACGATCGAGATGCCCTGCCCGCCGAGCGCCGCGAAGCGCTGGCCGCCGGGGCCCGCCGGATTGGCGAAGAAGCCGGTGACGTTGGCGTTCGGATTGGTCGCCGGGTTCACCAGCGCCGGGAAGAAGGCGAAGAAGTTCATGCTCATCGCCGCCAGGCCCTCGGTGATCGCCTGGTTGTCCTCCTGGAAGAAGGTCTTGCCCCAGTTCGGCGGCGTGAACTTGTAGAGCTCCTTGTACATCTCGAGCCCGGCCGCCGCTTCCGTGCGAGTTGGTGATGCCCTGGACCTTGTAGGTCGAGTAGTCGCCGAGCTCGCCGCCGTAGCTGAAGATGGCGCTCTCGACGCCCATCGCCATCGCGTCATAGGAATTGTCGGTGTAGATCGCGATGCCGTACTTCTTCTCGTCGGGACGATAGAAGAACTCGGCGATGTCGCGCATCTGGTCGTAGGTCTGCGGGATCGTCGAGGTCGTAGCCGTACTTGGCCTTGAACGCCTCCTTCTCCTTCGGATCCTCGAACCAGTCCTTGCGATAGGCCCAGCCGACCGCGTCGCCTTCCAGCGGGATCGCCCAATACTTGCCGGCGCCCTTCGGATATTCGGCGTAGTAGGTCGACCGTCGCCGGGCGCCATGACTTCGCTCAGATTGTGCTTGTTGAAGAAGTCGGTCAGGTCGACGTAGTGCCCCTGCGTCGAGCCGGCGCCGAGCCACTGCGAGTCGCCGACCACCATGTCGTAGGAATCGCCGTGGGCGTTGAACTCGGTGAAGGCCTTGGTCTGGAAGTCCGTCCAGGGCGTCGTCTCGCACCGTGACGGTCACGCCGGTCTCGGCGGTGTATTCGTTGACGAGCTCCTGCAGGTAGTTTGCCGGATCCCATTCGGCCCAGAAGATCGTCAGCTCCTGAGCCGCGGCCGGCCCGGCGGCGAGCGCAATCGCCGCCCCCGCCAGCAATACCAGTCCACGTTTTTCTCAGCATTTTCCCGTTCCTCCCTAGATTCGCCGGCCTTCCTAACGCGCCGGCAACGATTTTCGCCGCTTTGCGGCTTGCCCCTTTCTTGCGCGGTTCTTCTGCCGCGTTCGTGTGGCTGGTTTCTCGCGGCGCCAGACTGCCCCGCTGTCAGGGGCTTCCGCAACGCGCCGCACCGACGAGCGCATGCGCCGCCCAAACGGCGACAGTCGCCGCACCTCCTCGTCGCTCGAGACCCCAAATATCCTTGAGGACGATGATGGCCTCAATCCCGAAAATGAGTGACAGGGACTGCGCCAGCTTGTCAAACGTCTCGCGCCGGAATGCGGCGCTGAAGCGGCGCCAGCGCGTCGCGCAGGAGCCCCTTGCGGTTGCCGCGCACGATGCGCGGCTCCGCGCCGAGCGTGCCGGCCTGCCGCCTGATCCATTGATCGAGCGCCTGCGAGAGCGCCGCGCGGTGCGTCGCCTCGTATTTCAGCATGCGCGGAAAAGCGTAGGCGAAAAGCTCCGACACCCGCCGGTCGGCGTTCGTGCTCGTCGGAGCGCCAGGCGAGGATCGGGCCGAGCGCCTCGTCGACCACCGCCTGCGTCATCGCCGCCTGGCTCGGGAAATAGCGGTAGGCGGTAGCGCGCGAAACCTCCGCCGCCTCGGCGACGTCGCTGACGGAAGGGACGATAGCCGTCCTGCATCAGCCGGATCGCGGTCGCCAGCATGTGCCGGCGCATGCGCGCGCGCGGACCGCGCTCCGACGGCGTCGCTCTGCTTCCCGCACTTGACCCGAGACGGACATACCAATACGGTACGGCCGTCTCAAAACAAATGCAAACCAAAAAGCGACGATGAAGTCGCTTGCATTCGTCGGGGAGGCGATGAAGCGCATCGATAGCGTCGAAACGACGGGCGCCAGCGGTTCGGCTGCGGTCGCGCCAGAGTCCGAGCATTTCCGATGCCACTGATCGAGCGCAAGAAGATCCTCGAAAAGTTCCAGGACATGGTGCGCCGCCGCGTGCCGATCGTCGGCGGCGGCGCCGGCACCGGCCTTTCGGCGAAATGCGAAGAGGCCGGCGGCATCGACCTCATCATCATCTACAATTCCGGCCGCTACCGCATGGCGGGACGTGGCTCGGCCGCCGGGCTCCTCGCCTACGGCAACGCCAATCAGATCGTGAAGGAGATGGCTGCAGAAGTGCTGCCGGTCGTCAAGGCGACGCCGGTGCTCGCCGGCGTCAACGGCACCGACCCTTTCGTGCTGATGCCGCAGTTCCTCGCCGAGCTCAAAGCCATGGGCTTCTCCGGCGTGCAGAACTTCCCGACGATCGGGCTCTTCGACGGCGTCATGCGGCAGAGCTTCGAGGAGACCGGGCATGGGCTACGGGCTCGAGGTCGATATGATCGCCGAGGCACACGCGCTCGACCTTCTCACCACGCCCTACGTGTTCAATCCCGACGAGGCGACGGCGATGACCAAGGCCGGCGCCGACGTCATCGTCGCGCATATGGGCGTCACCGTCGGCGGCGCGATCGGCGCGACCTCGGCGAAGACGCTCGAACAATGCGTCGGCGAGATCGACGCCATCGCCGAAGCCGCGACGCGCGTCAGGAGCAACGTCATCGTGCTCTGCCATGGCGGGCCAATCGCCCTGCCGGAGGATGCGAAATTCATCCTCAAGAATTGCGGCCGCTGCCACGGCTTCTACGGCGCGTCGTCGATGGAGCGGTTGCCGGTCGAAGAAGCGCTGACGGAACAGGTCAGGAGCTTCAAGACAATCACCTTCGACGCGGCGTAAGAGCGAAGAGGCAAGGGAGGAGCCGTGATGGGCGGCAAATTCGTGATCGCCAAGGAAACGCAGCTCGAGACGCTCGACTGGGGCAAGCTCGGCTGGATGAGCAACCCCCCGAACACCGGCGCGAAGCAGCTCACGGTCATCGACGTCAACCTCGCGCCCGGCAAGGGCCACGACTTCCACAAGCATCCCGACCAGGAAGAGGTGATCTACGTGGTCGGCGGCAAGGTCGAGCAATGGGTCGACCGCGAGAAGCGGATCCTCGGGGCGGGCGACTGCGCCTTCATCCCGGCCGACATGGTGCATGCGTCGTTCAATGTCGGCGACGGCGACGCCAAGATCGTCGCGATCCTCGCGCCTTGCGTCGGGCCGATCGGCTATGAGCTGGTCGACATGTCGAGCGAGGCGCCTTGGAAGGATTTGCGGAAGGTCTAGAGTCAGCAAGGCCGCTGCCTTCACCGTCGTCATTGCCGGGCTTGACCCGGCAATCCATTCCGTGACCGAGGTGGCAGCACGAGCGCTACGGAATGGGTGCCCGGATCAAGTCCGGACATGACGACAGTTCTGTGAGGCAGCGTTCAGGGAGAGGAACAGAAATGGCGAACAACTATCCGAAACTGCACAACGCCATGTGGCCCGGCGTGGTCGGCAAAGGCGCGCCGGATTCGGAGCCGATCATCCCGCTCGACACGCTTCTGAAGCTTACGCGCGACGCGCGTGGACCGAATGGCGAGAAATTTGACGGCGTCGACCTCTTCGTCGTCGCGCCTCATTTCGACATCGATTCCGACAAGGACGCGGTGAAGAAGATGGCCGACCATATCGCCTCATACGGGCTGAAGGTTGGCTCCTTCGTTGCGCCGATCTGGGGTCCCGCCGGCGGCGGCTCCGCCATGGGCGATGCGGAGGAGCGCAAGAAGTTCCTTGCCGCGGTCAAGAAGGCCTGCGCCATCGGCAAGCAAATGCGCGAGCTCGGCATCCGCCCGACCGGCGTCGTGCAGGATCGATTCCTCAGCCGGCGTCGAGGACTGGGACAAGGACCCGGAGGGCAACACGAAGAAGATCGCCGAGACTTTCCGCGAGGCCGGCAAAATTGCGCAGGACTACGGCGAGGTCCTCGCCGCGGAAGGCGAAATCTGCTGGGGCGGCATGCAGTCCTGGCGGGAGAACGTGAAGCTTCTCGAAATGGTCGGCATGCCTGGCGTGGTCGGCTATCAGGCCGACATGGCGCACAACATGCTCTTCGTGCTCGGCGCCAACGCCGAGAAGGACCGCCTGCTCCCGGCCGACTACGACTGGAAGGACAATGCGGCGCTCGATACGGCCTACAAGAAGGTCGCCGATGCGCTCAGGCCTTGGACCTACGATTTCCACGTGGCGCAAAACGACGGCACGGTCTTCGGCTCCGGCACGCACGCGGCGACCGGGCGCCACTGCCAGGTCGCCGACCCGAACGGCAGGCTCGATGTCGTCAAGCACGCCGGCTACTGGCTGCGCGACGAGAAAGGCAATCTCACGAAAAAGATGCGCCACATCTGCTGGGACGGCTGCATGTTCCCGAACGCCGTGATGGAGAAGCAGGAGACGTGGAACGCCGTGCTCGGCACGATGCTCAAGGTGCGCGACGCCCACGGGTGGAGCGAATAAAAAACCTCCCTCCCCCTTGTGGGGAGAGGAATCCGGACGGGGTAGGAAACGATGGCGAACAAGAAACTCAACATCGGCATGGTCGGCTACGGCTTCATGGGCCGTGCGCATTCGAACGCCTGGCGGCGCGTCTCCAACTTCTTTGACACCGGCTACGAGCCGGTGCTGAAGGCGGTCGCCGCGCGTGACAAGGCGAAGGCGCAAGGCTTCGCCGACATGTGGGGCTACGAGTTGGTCGAGACCGACTGGCGGAAGCTCGTCGAGCGCAAGGACATCGACGCGATCGACATCTGCGTGCCGAACGACCTCCATGCCGAGATCGCCATCGCCGCGGCGAAGGCGAAGAAGATGATCCTCTGCGAGAAGCCGCTTGCGCGCGACGCCAAGGAGGCGCTGCCGATGGTGCGCGCGGTCGAGCGCGCCGGCGTGCCGAACACGGTCTGGTACAACTACCGCCGCATCCCGGCGGTGACGCTGATCAAGCAGGTGGTGGACGAAGGGAAGCTCGGCAAGATCTTCCATTACCGCGCCAGCTTCCTGCAGGACTGGACGATCTCGCCCGACGTGCCGCAGGGCGGCGCCGGCACCTGGCGGCTCGACGTCAAAGCCGCGGGCTCCGGCGTCACCGGCGACCTTCTCGCGCACTGCATCGACACGGCGATCTGGATCAACGGCTCGATCTCGAAAGTCTCTGCGATGACGGAGACCTTCGTGAAGGAGCGCAAGAACGCGCTGACCGGCAAGCCGCAGAAGGTCGGCATCGACGATGCAGCGGCGGTGCTCGCGCGCTACGCCAACGGCTCAATGGGGACGTTCGAATCCACGCGCTACGCGCGCGGCCACAAGGCGCTCTACACGCTGGAAATCAACGGCGAGCACGGCTCCTTCATGTGGGACCTGCACGACATGAACCACGTGATGTGGTTCGATCATTCCAAAGAGGGGCGCCTTCGGGGATGGACGGATGTCCTCGTCACCGACGGCGAGCACCCCTATCTCGGCAAGTGGTGGGTACCGGGGCTGACGATCGGCTACGAGCACTCCTTCGTACACCAGGCGGCGGATTTCCTCGAAGGGCTCAGAACCGGCAAGCCGTGCTCGCCGACATTCCGCGAGGCGCTGGAGACGACCAAGGTCTGCGACGCGATCCTGAAATCCGGCAAGAGCGGGAAATGGGTGGGGGTCAGGTAGCCGATCCTTTGCGTGCGCGTTCCGGGCGTCGCCGCCCGAAACGCCTCTGACGCAGTCTCAGGTGGCGGTCGCCGGATCGATCACCGCCTTGACTTCGGTGATGATGTTGGCCGGGAAGCCTGAGAGCCGCGCGTGCTCGCGGATGGCCGCCTCGTCCTCCGCAAGGTAGATGCAGAAGGTCTTGTCGTCCGCGACGTAGCTCTGCTGCCACTGGACCCGGGGGCTCAGCTTGGCGAGCGCGTCGTTCGACTTGTGAGCGATACCGCTGAACCCCTGCTGGTCGTTCTGACCGACCCCCGCGACGCTGCGCTCAATCACGAATTTCCTCATCGTATGTCTCCCGGTTTCCGACTTCCGCCCGGCCCGCATACAGCCGGATTTCGCCCCATCCGGCGAGTGTCGAAAATGTCATTTTACGGGGGCGTTCCCGCCATGCTCGATGGCGCCCCCATGATCGACGTTACAATCCTCTACTCGCCGGACGGCTCCGTATCTTCCTCAATCGCTCCACTCGAGGTGTTCTACGCCGCCGGTACGCGGTGGAACCTTTGCGTCAGCTCGGTTCCGGAGCCTAGGTTCAGGGTCACGACCGTCTCTGTCGATGGACAGCCCGTCGTCGGAGGCGCCGGCGTGCAGGTCATTCCCGACAAGCCGCTGTCGGCGATCAAGCATACCAACCTTGTGCTCATTCCCTCCGGCGGCACCGACCTCGATCTCTTGATCGAGAAGAGCGCTCCGATCATCCCGTGGCTCCGCGAGATTCACGACAAGGGCGCGCTTATCGCCGGCGTATGCACTGGGGTCGCGATCCTCGCCGAGGCGGGACTGCTCGAAGGGCGGCGCGCGACCACACATTGGGCCGTGGCCGATCAATATCGGGAGCGCTATCCGAACGTCGATTGGCAGCCGCAGTTCCTCGTCACCGAAGACCGTGGCGTTCTCTGCGGCGGCGGGGTCTACGCCTCCATCGATCTTTCGCTCTACATCGTCGAAAAGCTCTGCGGGCGCGACGTCGCGATCGGTTGCGCGAAGTCGCTCGTCCTGCAGATGCCGCGCACCTATCAGACGGGATTCTCCGTCGTTCCATATGGAACCGACCACGCCGACGCGGTCATTCGCCGCGCGGAAGACTGGCTGCACAATCATTTCCCCGACGACGTCGATATTGACCGGCTCGCCGCCGAGATGGCGTTGACGCCGCGGACATTCCTGCGCCGATTCAAGGCGGCGACGGGCGAGGCGCCGCTCGCCTATCTTCAGCGCCTCCGTATCGATGCCGCGAAGCGGATGCTCGAAGAGGATCGCCTCACCGTTCAGGAAGTGGGAATTGCGGTCGGCTACGATGACGTTGCGTTCTTTCGTAATCTCTTCAAGCGCCACTCCGGGCTGACGCCCGGCGCCTATCGCGAGCGCTACGGGCGAACGATCTCATCGGCCGCCTAGCGGCCGGCGGCATGATCGAGCGCGGCGCGGTACGATTTCAGAGAAATCGTCTCCCATACCGCGACGATGACGAGCACACCCGACGCGGCCGCGCCTAGGAGGAGAGGCGTCGAATAAGAAGCAGCGGGTACGAGCATGGCGAGCGCCGCAATGCCGACCAGATGCGAGAGCGGCAGCCAGGTCGCAACCGAGCGCTTGAAGAGTATGTTGCCGAGAAGATAGAGCGCCGGGCCTCCGAGCACGGCTGCAAGCGTCGGCGTCGCCACGTGGCCGGATGGGTGCGCCAGCACAAGCTCGTCGGCGACAGCGGCGACGATGATGCCGGCGACGATGAAGATGTGCATGTAGGTGTAGGCAAGGCGGCCGAGCCTGCCCGGATCGGTGGATTGGGCAATCAGGTGGCTCGCTTTCTCCGCGCCGATATTGAAATAAATCCACCACATCGCGACGCTACCGAGGAAGGCGCTGACGAAGGCGGCGACGGTGGCGGAGCTCCATGCGAGCTCGGCGAAAGTCGCGCCGGTGACCAGAATCGATTCACCGAGCGCGATGATGACGAAGAGACCACAACGCTCGGCCATATGGCCGCCGGCGATGTCCCAGTCCGTCGTCGTCGAGCGGCCGTGGCCGGGTACGATGTAACCTGCCGACGGACCGACACATTCGATTGCAAGCGCGACGAGCCAGAACGTCAGGCGCAGCTCATTCTCAGCAAGCCCACCGGCGAGCCAGAACGCGCTCGCCACGGCAAGCCATGCCGTGATGCGCTGAAAGGTGCGGAAGTTGCCGGGGCTATGACCTTTGAACGCCCAGAGCATGAAGAGAGAGCGGCCGACCTGCATGCACGAATAAGCGCCAGCGAAGGCGAGGCCCAGACGCTCGAAGGCTTCGGGGACAGAGGCAGAGAGGAGCAGCCCTGCGAGCATCAGCGCGAAGAGCATGATCCGGACGGGAGTCCTTTGCGGGTCGAGCCAGTTGGTGGCCCAGGCCGTGTAGATCCACACCCACCAGACGGCGAAGAGAAGTATCGTCGTGTGCAGGAGCCCACCCAGCGTCAAATCACGTAAAAGTCCGTGCGAGAGCTGCGTGACGGCGAAGACGAAGACGAGATCGAAGAACAGCTCGACGAAGGTGACACGGCCGTCTTCATGCGAGCGGCGCGCGCGAAGATGGCTGGTGCGAGCAGCGAGGATTGACATGCGGCGGTTCTAACCGAGCCCTGGTGTTGATAGAAGGTCCGGGGCTGCAGTCGTTTGGCGGAGATCATCATGACACGCGTCGTGATCATCGGTGGAAGCGGGCATGTCGGGACGTATCTCGTGCCGCGCTTGGTGGAGGCTGGGTTCGAAGTCACGAATGTCAGCCGTGGGGAGCGGGAACCCTATAGGCAACACGCCGCCTGGCGGCAGGTGAAATCGGTTGTCATCGATCGGGCCGCGGAGGAGAAGGCCGGCACGTTTGCGAAAAAGATCCGGGCTCTCAAACCGGAGCTTGTCGTCGACATGATCTGCTTCACGCTCGAGAGCGCGACCCATCTCGTCGACGCGCTTCTCGGCGACGTCCAGCATTTTCTGCACACCGGCACCGTCTGGGTGCATGGTCCGAGCGTCACCGTGCCGACCACGGAAGATGCGCCGCGCCGGCCCTTCGGCGAATACGGGACGCAGAAGGCGGCGATCGAAGCCTACCTCCTCGACCGGGCGCGGCGGCACGGCTTCCCAGCGACGATCGTGCATCCCGGCCACATCGTCGGCCCGGGCTGGAACCCACTCAATCCTGCCGGACACTTCAATCCGCAAGTCTTCACGATGCTGGCCAGGGGTGACGAGCTCGCGCTGCCGAATTTCGGGCTGGAGACCGTGCACCACGTCCACGCCGACGACGTCGCACAGGTGTTCATGAAGGCGATCTCCAACCGCAGCGTTGCGGTCGGCGAAGCCTTCCATGCCGTCTCGCCTGCCGCCGTGACCCTTCGCGGCTACGCCGAGGCGATGGCGGCTTGGTTCGGCAAGGAGGCGAAGCTCAAATTCCTGCCTTGGCCGGAATGGAAGGTAACGCAGAAGAGCGAGGAGGAGGCGACGGCGACGTGGGAGCATATTGCGCGAAGCCCAAGCGCCAGCATCGCCAAGGCACAGCGCCTGCTCGATTATCAGCCGCGCTACACCTCGTTCGAAGCGGTGCAGGAATCCGTCGCTTGGCTGATCGAGAAAGGGATCGTCAAGACCGGTTAGAAAAGCGAAAGCTGCGCCCGCTCCGGCCTTCGCCGCGGCAGCGCCTTGGGCTGATCGCGGAGGAGCTCCGCCTCGATGTCGCGGAGAAATGGTGAGGCGTCTAAGCGGCGGCGCTTGCCGCGCCAGGCTCGCTCTTCGGCGCGCGTCAGGAAGAGGCGGTCCTTGGCGCGCGTCATGGCCACATAAAAGAGCCGGCGCTCCTCTGCGAGCGTTGCGTCATCGGCCGCGCCGAAGCGGAGCGGCACGATGCGGTCCTCAAGGCCGACGACGAAGACGATCGCAAACTCGAGGCCCTTCGCCGCGTGCATCGTTAAGAGCGCGACGCGGTCGGCGCGCGGATCGAAGAAGTCGGATTCGTCCGCAAGTCCCACAGCTTCGAGGAAGCGCGCGCAATCACCGCTGCATTGGTCGGCGAGTTGCGTGAGCCAGCGGAGCGGCTCGCTCATGTCGCCATCCGCGGACTTCGCTGCGTCACGCAACGCATCGGTGAGCGTTGCGTCAGGCATGGCGCTCAGCGTCGAAAGCAGTGCGTTCACCGCTTGGTCTTCGAGGAGCGGGCGGCGAGCGCTCGTCGCGAACGGCATGCCGGAGCGCCGGAAGGCTTCGACAAGCGCGGCGGACTGCGCCTCGGTGCGGTAGAGCACGGCGATATCGCCGAAGGCGACGGCGCTTTCCGCGGCCGACTGGCCGCGGCCGCTATCGATGGAAAAGAAGCTGTGGCCGCCGAGAAGCCTCTCGATCTCGGCGACGACGAACTCGGCCTCAGCGCGCTCGGTCGGTGCGGCGTGGATCGCGATCCGATCGTGCATCTCGCGCACGATCTCGGCGAGACTCGGCTCCGTATCCGTCGCCATCACCTGCGACGCAGCCTGCACGATGGTGCCGCTCGAGCGGTAGTTCTTGCGAAGCCTCAGCGTCTTCGCGGAGGGATAGTCTTCAGCGACGCGCACGAAGGCCGACGCGTCGGCGCCGCGGAAACCGTAGATCGCCTGGTCGGGGTCGCCGATCACGCATAGGCCGGCGCCGTCGGGCGCTACGAGACGCATCAGTCGGTATTGCGCTTCGTCCAGATCCTGAAACTCGTCCACGCAAAGCACTCGGAATCTTCCGCGCACGCGCGCAGCGAGCTCCGCGTCGTGCTGCAGTGCCTCGGCGGCGAGCAGGACGAGATCGTCGAAATCGACCCAGTTGCGCGTCGCCATCAGCGTTGCGTAGGCGGCGATGGCCGTTGCCAGCTTCTCGTCGATCGCTTGCGGCGCGCTCCGCTTCACCTTGGAGATACGGCGGAGAAGCGCCCCCGCCTTGCTCTCCGCGATGCCTAGCGTTTCCGCCAGCCCCTTCGTCCGCTCCGCTTCGCCGGCGATCGCGAAACCGGTATCGAGATGCGCGGCATGCGGATTCTCACGGAGAATCGACAGGCCGAGCGAATGGAACGTGTGAACGGGCACCTGCCCCGCCCGCGCGGGCAGGAGTACTCTCAGCCGCTCGCGCATCTCCGCGGCGGCGCGGCGGGTGAAGGTGATCGCCAGGCAGCTCTCCGCCGGCACGCCACGCTCGCCGACCAGATGCGCGATCCGATGCGTCAGCATCCGCGTCTTGCCGGAGCCCGGCCCGGCAATGACGATCAGCGGACCCTCGGCGTTCGCGGCGGCCCGCTGGTCGGAGTCGAGGGCGGCGAGGATGATCCCCTCCCCCCTTGCAGGGGAGGGTCAGGGAGGGGGGACACATGACGGGCGCAGCCGCCTTGGCTTTCACTTCGACGGCGGGAGCAAGCTCGGCGCTCCCGGGAAGATTGGTCGCGTCCGGCACGCTTCCCCCCTCCCCGTCCCTCCCCTGCAAGGGGGGAGGGGGACGCCGCGGCGCGGTCGGTGCGGCAAACAGCAGCGCGCCGGCTTTGCGCTTCTCAAGCTCGCCCGGCTCAAAAAGCCGGATGACGCCGTATTCGCCGTCATAGCCGGCCTCGCGGATCACCTTGCCTGCACGAAGCCGCGTGACCGCCTCCGCAAGAAGCGCCGAGCCGGCGCGCTCGATCTCATCGATCGGCGTCGCCTCCAGGATCTGAAGCTCCGGGCCGAGCCTCGCGAGCGCCTGGTCGTAGCTTTCGGCGACGCGCTTCGACGACGGGCCGACGCCCAACATCTCGCCGATGATCTCCGGCAGCGGAACTAGGCTCTTCACCTCGCCCGCATTCGGCGGCGGCACCGGCGCGTCGCGGTCGGCGAGCGTCTCGACGCGGTGCTCGACCCCGATCGTCAGCGCGCCACCGCAAACGGGGCAGCGGCCGCCATTCGCGATCGTCTCCTTCGGGGTCGAGGCGCACGCCGCATTTCCGATGTCCGTCGGCGTGGTACTTCCCCTCCTCCGGGAAGAATTCCACGGTGCCGCCGTAGCCTTCGCCGCGCTCGAGCGCGCGGCGAAGCGCGAAATAGTCGGGCGCGCAGTCGAAGAAGGTCGCCTCGCGGCCGAGCTTGCCGGGCGAATGCGCGTCGGAATTGGAGGTCAGCCGATAGCGGTCGAGCGAGGAGACGCGCCAGTTCATCGGCGGGTCGGAAGAGAGGCCGGTCTCGACCGCAAAAATGTGGCCGGACAGATCGCCGTAGCATTCGCCGATTGAATCGAAGCCCGATTGCGAGCCGAGCGCGGCAAACCACGGCGTCCAGATATGCGCCGGGACGAGATAGGCATCCGGGCCGCTCTCAAGCGCGATCTCAAGAAGATTGCGCAAGTCGAGGCCGAGGATCGGGCGTCCGTCGGACGCGATGTTGCCGATCGAAGCGAGCCTCGCGGCGAGCCTGTCGACGGTCGGAAAATCCGGCGCGTAGATCAGGTGGTGAACTTTCCGCGTCTTCTCGCCCTTCTTGTAGATGGTCGAGATCTCGGTCTCGAGCATGAAGGACGGGAGCACGCGGCAAGAGGATGGGAGCTTCGCCGCGACCTCCGCCTCGATCTCCGGCTTCAAGCGAAAGAGCCCGGGTGCTGCCGGGACTAGCTTCCCCTTCAGCTCCGCAAGCCACTGAGGATGCACGCAATCGCCGGTCGCCACGACGGCAATTCCCTTCCGGGCGCTCCAGAAGGCGAGGTGCTCAAGATCGAGGTCGCGGCTCGTCGCGCGCGAATACTTGGAATGGACGTGGAGGTCGGCATGAAAGCGCATGCGGCGCTCCCGGCTTGTCCTCTCACCTCTAAACGATTCGGAACACGCTTATCGGCTGCGCTTTCATCGCCCTGTGGAAATCGCGGAGAACCGGATTTCAGGCTCGCTATTCGCTTACATGCTCCAGCAGCGCCACGAGGCCCTTCAGAAGCTCGATCGGCGAGGGCGGGCAGCCCGGAATATGAAGGTCGACCGGCAATAGCGCCGAGACGCCGCCCGCGACAGCGTAGGACGTAGCGAAAATCCCGCCGTTCAGCGCGCAATCGCCGACCGCGACCACCCATTTCGGCGCGGGCGTCGCGTCGTAAGTGCGGCGGAGGGCTTCGGCCATGTTTTTCGTCACCGGGCCGGTAACAAGCAGCACGTCGGCGTGGCGCGGCGAGGCGACGAAGCGAATACCGAAGCGCTCGATGTCATAGAACGCGTTGTTCAGAGCGTGGATCTCCAACTCGCAGCCGTTGCACGAGCCGGCATCCACCTCGCGGATCGAAAGCGAGCGGCCGAGACGCTTTCGCGCAGCCCGGTCGAGCGCGTCCGCCAGCTCGTTAAGCGCGGCGGAATCCGGCTCTGGCGCCGCTTCGGTGAGCGGTCCGCGGACGATGCTTTCGAATAGCGTCTTGCGCATGGGTCCAGCTTCTATTTGAGCATGATCCTGTCCGAAAACCGGCGTCCCACCTTTCGGGATCATGCTCTAGAGGTCGTGACCGGAGTAGGAGCAGTTGAAGCTCTTGTTGCAGAGCGGGAAGTCGGCGACGATGTTGCCTTCGATCACCGCTTCAAGCAGCGGCCACTGGAACCATGACGGGTCGCGCAGGTGACAGCGCCCGATCGCGCCGTCGGCCTGAAGCCGCACCCAGACGAGAACGTCGCCGCGGAATCCTTCGACGAGCGCCATCCCTTCACGCTCCTCGCCTGCAGCGACATCGTGAGGGATGGCGACAGGGCCGGACGGCAGGCCCGCGAGTATCTGATCGATGAGCGAGAGGCTCTGCTCGATCTCCTTGATGCGCAGCCAGACCCGCGCATTGACGTCGCCGTCGGTCAGGACCGGCACGTCGAAGTCGAGCGCGTCGTAGGGGGGATAGCCGGGCGTGCGGCGCGCATCGAAGCTGCGCCCCGAGGCGCGGCCGACATAGCCGCCGGCGCCGAAGCGGGCGGCGAGCGCGGCACTCAGCGTGCCGGTTCCCATGGTGCGGTCCTGCAGAGAGGCTGTGTTGTCGTAGAGCTCCTTCAACCCCGGGAGACGCCGCCTTACCTCGCTCACCAGATCGCGAAGCTGCGCCTCGCCGTCCGGCGCTATGTCCGTCGCGACACCACCCGGCACGATGCGGTCCATCATCAGGCGATGGCCGAAGCAGGCGTCGGCCGCGCGCAGCACCCGCTCGCGCAGGATGCCGCATTGCGCGAGCATCAGTGGGAAGGTGGCGTCGTTGCAGATGGCGCCGAAGTCGCCGAAATGATTGGCGATGCGCTCAAGCTCCGCCATCAGCGCGCGCAGCCATGCAGCACGTGCCGGCACCTCGACGCCGAGCGCCGCCTCCACGGCACGGGCGAAGGCGTAGGCGTAGGCGACCGTGCTGTCGCCCGACGTGCGGCCGGCAAGCCGTGCAGCAAGTGCGACGTTCGGCGCCGCGCGCGAGCGTCTCGATACCCTTGTGCACGTAGCCGAGGCGCTCTTCGAGCCGGACGACCGTCTCGCCGTTGGCGGTGAAGCGGAAGTGCCCCGGCTCGATGATCCCCGCATGCACCGGTCCGACCGGAATCTGATGCAGGCTTTCTCCTTCCGTCGGCAGGAAGTCATAGGGGGCCGACTCCGGCGCAGCCGGCGTCGCCTGCCCGAGCGGATGAGACACACCCCAACGGCCATGGTCGAGCCAGGGACGGTCGTCCTCCGCGTCCTCCGGCTCGAGGCCAGAGAGATCGCAGATCGTGCGCTCCAGGCGGATCGCCGGCGCGTGCAGCCGGCCCACCGAGGGGAAACGGCCGTCGCGGCAAGCGAGGCTGACGACCGCGAAGTCCGAGGCCGCCTCGTCGTGGAGCGCCATGTGCACGTCGTTGCCGTCGCCCCAAAGGCCAACTAGCGTCAGATCGCCCGCGGCGAGGCTCTTCGCCGCGGCTTTCCACGTCGCGGCGCCGACCTCCGCGCGCGGCCAGGGCCGGTGATCGCGCACCTGCGAGCCCTTGGCGATCAATGCAGTAAGGACAGACATCGCCGCTATCCGAGCAGCTTGGCGACGTGCTGGAACCACGCGACGAGCGGGCCCGGCAGGAAAATGCCGGCGCAAAGCACCAGCGCGAGGTGGACGAACATCGGCACATAGGACGCCTTGGCCGGCGCAACCGGTCCGCGCGGCTCACCGAAGGCGATCCCGTTCAGACGCAGGAAAAGCGCTCCGACCGCAACGAGCAGCCCGGCGACGAGCGGAAGCGCAAGCAGCGGCTCGCGTGCGAATGTGGAGCTGACAATCAGGAACTCGCTCATGAAGATGCCGAGCGGCGGCATTCCGGCGATCGCGACGACCCCGAGCACGAGGCCCCAGCCGAGCCAGGGATGCGTCTCGGTCAGCCCGCCGATATCGGAGATGCGCTGCGTGCCCTTCACCTGCGCGATGTGGCCGACGGAGAAGAAGATCGCGGACTTCGTCAGCGAGTGCATCGTCATGTGCAGGAGGCCGGCGAAATTCGCGAGCGGGCCACCCATGCCGAAAGCGAAGACGATGATCCCCATATGCTCGATCGAGGAGTAGGCGAACATGCGTTTGATGTCGCGCCGGCGGTAGAGCATGTAGGCGGCGAAATTCAGCGACAGCAGACCGAGGATGACCATGAGGGGACCCGGCGCGAGCGCCTCCGGGTTTGCGGCGAGCAGCATCTTGAAGCGGAGCACCGCGTAAAGCGCGACGTTCAAGAGAAGCCCCGAGAGCACCGCGGAGATTGGTGTCGGTCCTTCGGCATGCGCGTCAGGCAGCCAGGCGTGGAGCGGCGTCAGCCCCACCTTGGTGCCATAGCCAAGGAGCAGGAAGACGAAGGCAAGGTTGAGCAGCGCCGGGTCGAAGCCCGCCGCCTTCTCCATCAGCGTCGTCCACACCATCGCGTTGATGCCCTCGCCGACGACAGGCTGCGCGGCCGTGTAGACGAGGATGGTGCCGAAGAGCGCGAGCGCAATGCCGACCGAGCCGAGGATGAAGTATTTCCACGCCGCTTCGAGCGCCTCGTGCGTGCGGTAGATGCCGACCATCAGCACCGTGGTCAGCGTGGCGATCTCGATCGCCACCCACATCAGCCCGATGTTGTTGGCGACGAGCGCGAGGTTCATGGCGAACATCAGCGCCTGGTACATGGCGTGATAGAAGCGCAAATAGGTCGGCGTCAGCCGCCCGATCTCCACCTCGTGCGCGATATAGCTGGCGCTGAAGATCGCCGTGGTGAAGCCGACGAACGTAGAGAGCACCACGAAGACGATGTTGAGGTCGTCGACGACGATGTAGTTGCCGGGCGCAGGTCGGAAGGCGAAGAGCGAGACGGCCGCGACGAGCGTGGCGAAAGCTGCGGCGACATTGATCCGCGCCGCCAGCCGATAGTCGGGAAGCAGCGCCAGGACCGCCGCCGCGACCAGCGGGATTGCGAGAACTCCTGTCACGGGATCGTAGCTAAGCCCGCTCACATCATCTCTCCGCGGAAACGGTCGAGCTCCTGCACGTCGACCGTGTCGAAGCGCTCGCGGATGCGGAACAGGAAGATGCCGATTACGATGAAGGCGATCAGGATGGAGAAGGCGACGCTGATCTCCACGACGAAAGGCATGCCCTTTGCGCCGGTCGCGGCAAGCACCAGCCCGTTCTCGAGCGACATGAAGCCGACCACCTGGCTGACGGCGTTGCGGCGCGTCACCATCACCAGAAGGCCGAGGAGCACGACCGAAAGCGCGAATGCGAGATCCTCGCGCGCCAGCGGGTCGGCCTCTGCGGTCACCTGCAGCATGATGACGGTCGAAAGCGCCACGAGGCCCATGCCGACGAGCATCGTCGGCCCTATGCCGACCACCGTCTCGATCTCGCGATGGATGCCGAGGCGCACGATCATGCGATGCAGCGCCACGGGGATGACGATCGCCTTGAAGCCGAGCGCGATCGCGGCGGTGATGTAGAGATGCGGCGCGGCCTGAATGTAGGCCTGCCACGCCACCGACAGCGAAAGCACGAATGCGTGCAGCGCAAAGACATTCAGAAGCGCGTAGAGCCGGCGCTGGTAAAGCATCATCAGGCTGACCAGCACCAGCCCACCGGCGAGGAGGTGCGCGACGTCGAAGATGAAGCCGTTCGTCATTGCGTCTGCACCACGAAGAGAAGCAGGCTTGCGAGCAGCCCGAGCATGAAGGCGCCGCCGAGGAATTCGGGCACGCGGAAGACGCGCATCTTGGCAATCGCCGTCTCGAAGAGGCCGAGGAGCACCGCGCCGACGCCGAGCTTCGCGAGATAGGCGATGACGCCGATCGCGAGAGCGGCGGGGCGCGCGCCGGCGCCTGCAAGGCCCCAGGGCGCGAAGATGCAGGCGATCAGCGAGACGTAAACCACGAGCTTCAGCGAGGCGGCAAACTCGATCATCGCGAGGTGACGGCCGGAATATTCCAGCACCATCGCCTCGTGCACCATGGTGAGCTCAAGATGCGTCGCCGGATTGTCGACCGGAACGCGGGCATTCTCCGCGATCGCCACGATGACGAGCGCGACGAGCGCGAGGCCGAGCGAGACGCTCAAACCGGCCTCCGACGAGAGCATGAAGGCGGCGATATTGGAAAGCTGCGTGGAGCCGGCTACGAGCGCGAGCGTGAAGGTGATCATGATCATGGCCGGCTCGGCGAGCGAGGCGATCATCACCTCGCGGCTCGATCCGATACCGCCGAAGCTCGTCCCGACGTCCATGCCCGCGAGCGCCAGGAAGAAGCGCGCACTGCCGATCAGCGCCGTGATCGCGATCAGGTCCGCCGACCAGCTGAAATAGAGCCCCATCGCGAAAGTCGGCACGAGCGCCGCCGCGACCCAGGTCGCGGCGAAGACGAGATAAGGCGTCGCCCGAAAAAGCCAGGAGGCATTGTGCGCGAGCACGACCTCCTTTCTGAGGAGGCGCAGGAGGTCGCGATAGGGCTGAAGCACCGACGGCCCGCGCCGCCGCAAGAGCCGCGCCTTCACCTTGCGCACGACGCCCGTCAGCAGCGGCGCGACGAGAAGCACGAGCGCCATCTGCGCGCCCTGCACGAGGAGGTCGGCGATCAGGGCCACAGCGCGAGCACCGTGAGAAGCGTGACGAGCGTCACGAAAACGAGCGTGAGGTAGCGCCGGATGGTGAGGAACTGCAGCGTGTTCAACCGGTCGGCCGCAAGGCCGACGCCGGCGACGATGGGAACGTAGAGCCAGTCCCAGATCAAGATCGCGCAGCGTCGCCTCAAAGCGCGCGGGCCGCACGGAGCCGGGCGGCGGCATCTCGACCTGTTCGCGGGCGCGGAAGACCAGCGTGCCGAAAACGCGCCGGATCGGCTGTGCGAAGCTGCCGGCCGTGTATTGGGTCATCGGGCTTGCGTCCGGGAAGCCGCAATCCCAGGGATCGGAGCGGCGCAGTGCGCGCGACGCGAGTCGGTGGATGGCGAACGCCGCCATCGACGCGGACGCAGCGATGAAGACGAAGACGAGGAGCCCGTTATAGGAGCTGCGGCTCTCCGCGATCGGCACGATCGACAGCCAAGGCACCGCGGACTGGGTCGGCATCTCGCCACCGACGAGATGCGCGGTGACCGGCGCCGAGCGCGTCGATGACGAAGCCCGGCAGAATGCCGGCGAGCACGCAGAGGCCGGCGAAGAGAAACATCGCTGAAAGCGAATAGCGGTCGACCTCCGTCGCGCGCTCGGCGCATTGCGTGCGCGGCCGGCCGAGGAAGGTGATGCCGATAGGCCTTGACGAAGCACGCCGCGGCGAGCGCCGCGGAAAGCGCAAGCAGCGCGCCAACGGCCGGAATGGAGAATTTCAGCCCCCATTGCGGAAGATCGGGGCTGATCAGGATCGCCTGGAAGGTCAGCCACTCGGAGACGAAGCCGTTCAAGGGCGGCAGCGCGGAGATCGCGGCGCAGCCGACGAGGAAGGCGAAGCTCGTCAGCGGCATGCGGTGGATCAGGCCGCCGAGATGCTCCATGTCGCGCTCGCCGGTCGCCGTGAGTACGGCGCCGGCGCCGAAGAAGAGCAGGCTCTTGAAGAGCGAATGGTTGAAGCACGTGGAAGAGCGCGGCGGTCAGCGCGAGCGCCGCGCCGGCGGTCTGCCGTTGGCCTGAAACGCCAGCGCCAGCCCGAGCCCGATGAAGATGATGCCGATGTTCTCGACTGTGTGGTAGGCGAGCAACCGCTTCAGATCGTGCTGCATCAGCGCGTAGAGGACGCCGAGTGCCGCGGTCACGCCGCCGAGCACGAGCACGACGAGGCCCGACCACCAGGTCGGCGCGCCGATCAGGTCGAAGACGATCCTGACGAACCCGTAGACGGCGACCTTGGTCATGACGCCGCTCATCAGCGCGGAGACGTGGCTCGGCGCGGCCGGGTGGGCGAGCGGCAGCCAGACATGAAGCGGCACGAGGCCGGCCTTCGAGCCGGCGCCGATCAGCGCCAGCACGAGGATCAGCGCAGCCGATCGCGGGCGTGGGCTGGCCGCTGCGGATCGCGTCGAAGGCGTAGCTTCCGTCAGGCCCGGCGAGGAGCCCGAAGGCGAGAAGCAGGCAGAACGTGCCGAAGCTCGCCATGACGAGATAGATGTAGCCGGCTCGCGCGTTGTCGCGCTCGCGATGGTGCGCCATCACCAGCGCCCACGACGCGAGCGACATGAACTCCCAGGAGAGCAGGAAGGTGAAAGCGTCGTCGGCTAGCACGACGAGGTTCATCGCCGCGAGGAAGGCCGGATAGAACGGCAGCACGCGCTCCGGCGCGCGCTCGTGACGGCCGTAGCCGAGCGCGAAGAGGCTTGCGCCGACCGCGCCGAGATTGGCAACGACGAGGAAGAAGGCGGAGAGCGCGTCGATGCGAAAGTGTGCGCCGAGCCACGGCAGGCCGAGCGGCAGCGTCCGGCTCACCGGCGACGCGCCGGTGACGAGATGGACGAGCGCGTAAGCAAGGAGCGCGGTCGACGCCGCGAGCGTCACGCCATAGACGATGGACGTGACCGCGGGGGAGCGGCGAAGCACCACCGCTGCCACGCTTGCGGCAAGCAGCACCGCGACGGAAAGAAGCGGAAGGCTCTCTAACATCGCCCGGCCGAGCCGGCGCCTTTCTCTTTATGCGCGCGCAGCCTCAGAGGAGGCGGGCAGCGCCGTTCGGACCCTCACTGCTTCAGCCGGACGCCGCGCCCGCCCGACTGACTGACCGTGCCCTCTCCGATCAGCTCGATCCCCGCGGCATCGAGCGCCGCGATCAGCTTCATCAGCGAATCCACGTTGCCGCGGATCACGCCTTCGCTCGCCTCCATGCGCTGGATCGTCGGCACCGACAGCCCCGACAGCTCGGCGATCTTTCGCTGATCGAGGCCGGCGAGCGCCCGGGCCGCCCGCAACTGGGCTGCAGTTATCACGTCTCAGACATCATTTATTGCAGGTGAGCTTTGATAAGTGGTGTCTACGGCATGCAACAGCCGGCGTGCAATATGATTCTTGAAGGATAGGTCGGCTCGCTCCGGAGCCGCCGTCGCGTCGATCGATGGCTGGACGCTCCGACCCATCAGCCGTGGGCGGTGTCGACGATGCGGCGGGCGTAGGATGCGCAACCGGAGCCTAGGCAGTCTGCGCGTCCGCCTCTCCGACGAGACGCCAGATCGCCACGGATTGCGCACGGCCCTTCACCTGCCGATCGCCGATCGGCTCGAAGCGGAAGCCGTCGCCCGCCGCAGCGACGACGTCGCCGCTGACGAGAATCGTCGCGATTCCGTCTTGGGCATATTCCCCGCAGAGCTTTTCGATGCGGGCGCAGACATTCACCGTGTCGCCGATGACCGTGTAGTTCATGCGCGACTGCGCCCCGATATTGCCGACGATGAGCGGCCCGGTGTGAAGCGCGATCTTCATTCGGATCGACGTCTCGCCTGCTGCCGCGCTCGCTTCGAGCGCCCGCGCGATGCCGAGCGCTGCGCGACAGGCGCGCGCCGCGTGATCGGGAGCATCCTCCGGAGCGCCCCAGAACGCCATCGCCGCGTCGCCGATAAATTTGTCGACAGTTCCGCCTTCCGCCTCGATGCACGAGATCAGCATCTCGAAGTGGCGGTTCAGCATCTCCGCCACTTCACCCGGCGGCAGGCTCTCCGAGAGCGGCGTGAAGCCGGAGATGTCGGTGAACATTACCGTCAGCTCCGCCTCGCGGACTTCGGCGGCAGGGCCTCCGGCGGTGTTGATCAGGCGCCGCACGAGCTGATGTGGCACGTAGGCGCGGAACCAGCGCAGCGCGTTCACCATGCGGTTGAACGACTGCGCCTGCTCGTCGAGCTCGCGGATGCGCGAGCGCGCCAGCGGCTCGATGCTGTCGAGATCGAGGTGCTCGATCTTGCCGGCAGCCGCGGAGACAGCCCGGATCGGGCGGGCGATCCGCCGCGCCAATATGATGGCCGCCACCAAGGCCGCAAGGAACAGGCCGAGACTGATGGCGATCGATGCGGCCAGGCGCCTGAACTGCTGGTTGACGTCGGCCACGGGGATATGAACGCCGATTTGCCACGGCACCGGACCAAACGCATTCGTGGACCGCGAAAGAATCACCTCGCCGCTGCCGCGCTCGCCCGTATCGCGCACTTGGAAGTCGTCCTGGCTCGGCAGGTCGGCGATGGGGAGCGAAGGAAATTTCGCAAGCACGGGATCGCCGATCGCGTCGACGGAAAGAAGCGGCATCTTGGCCGACAGCAGTCCCGAATATTTGGGATCGAGCAGCGCTGGATGCGCGAGCACCTTGTCTGGTCCGTAGAGCACGAACGCAGTCACGGCGGAATTGGTCAGCTCATGGCGCACGAAGTTCGACAGCGCCACCACCGACACGCCGGCGGCAATGGCGCCGACATAGGCGCCGTCGCGAAATAGCGGACTTGCGATCGTGATGTAGGTCGCCCCTTCGCGATAATACGGAGCGCCCCATTGGACGTCCTTCATCTTCTCGGCGCGAGAAAGGAAATCGACCAGCTCGGCACGGTCTGGGCTCGGCTCGGTCTCGACATGGATACCATCGCTGTGGCGATCCACCCAAAGCCCGGAACCGCTCGCCTGCCAGACGACGACGCCGCCGATCTGCGGCGCCGAGGCAAGCGCTCCTGAGAGCACCTCGGCAAGGCTGCTTCGATCGCTTATGTCCAACTTGCCCTCGGTGACGCGGCGGCTCAGATCCGCGATCAGGTCGCGCGCCGGCTCCATGTGATCGAACACACCGCGCTCAACCGCCGAGATGGTCAGCTCGGCACGGTTTCGCATCAGCTCCAGCGTGTTGCGGATGCTCGTCGAGACCGAGACGAAGAGCACGGTCCCGACCGCGATCGCCGTTAGACCACCGATCGCAACCATCAGGACGATAGTGATACGAAACCGCACAGTTCCGGGCCTGGCACGAAGCACGAGTGTGCCTGTCCGATCCGTCACGACGAGGCTGCGGCCAACGCGTTCCCGCACGGTTCGAAGAGCGAGATATCGCAGCCGCTGCGCGTCGTGTCGTTGCGGAGACCGAGCGCGAAGTTGCCCGCACGTACGCCGACTTGGCCGCCCGCGCGTCGCAGGCTTCCAATCGTGAACAGCTTATTGAGCATCACGCCGGGTATAAGCACGGTGAGGCTCCGACCTCGGTGTCGAGCAATTGCGCTCCCAATAGAGCGCGCCCTGGCTCAAGAAACAGTGAACAATTGGCGGCACATCTGCGGAAAAATGCGGATGTGTCCACCCCGTTGCTCACGCAGGACTATCGTGGCGGCGCGAGAAGAAATCTCAGCGGCGTTTCAGCGCCGTGACCTCGATCTCGACTTTTATGCCCGGGGCGGCGAAGCCGCAGACGATCGTCGTGTTGGTCGGCCGCGGGTCGGTGAAGGTCTCGCCCAGAATCTGCGAGACGGGCATCACGTCACCGGCATTGGCGAGATAGACGCGGACGCGCACGATATCGCTGAGCTTCGCGTCGGCCTTGGCCAGCGCGTCGGAGATGGTGGCGAGCGCCAGTCGCGTCTGCTCGGCCGGATCTTCGGGAAAGCGATCGTTGGCGATGTCGTATCCGGCCGTCCCAGAGACGAAGATCCAGTCGCCGTCCACGACAGCGCGGGATACCCGGCGAGCTTTTCGAACTTCGAGCCTGAGGAAATCGCCCAGCGTCCAGTCATCGTCACCGTCACATTTGAAATTGAACAAGGTGGGTGCCGCTGCATAGGATGAACCGTCTTCGCCGGCAAGAAAGCCGCGACCGGAAGACGGGAAGTCCACCCGAAGAGGATCATGGAACGAGAAAGCGAGCGATCGCTGTGGTGGCAAACTGCAGCGCCGCCACCCCCGACCACACGCATCGAGCGCGATCTTTCCGTCGAGGTGGCAATCGTCGGCGGAGGATTCACGGGGGTGACGGCGGCGCTCCACCTCGCGGGGCGAGGCAGAAGCGTTGCTGTCTTGGAAGCAGGGCAGATCGGCGGCGGCGCGAGCGGCCTCAACGGCGGCTTCGTCGTCCCGAATTTCTCCAAGGCGGATCCCGCGACGACGCTTCGCCGCCTTGGCGAGGCGAAGGGACGCGCGCTCCTCGCGCTTGTGGCGCGCGGCGGCGACCGCGTCTTCGAGACGGCTCGGACTTACGACATCGATTGTGATGCGGAGCAGACAGGCTGGCTGCAGCCCGCCCATTCCGAAGCCGCCGATAAGGCCGCCCGTGCGCGTGTAAATTATCTGGCAATCGGCGGGGCGGCCTGTGACGCATCTTTCCGGCGCCGATGTCGCGCGAATGAGCGGCATCTCGGACTATCGTGGCGCACTTTTCGACCGCTCGGGCGGGACGATTCAGCCGCTCAGCTATCTGCGCGGGCTGGCGCGCGCAGCGATCAATCGCGGCGCGACGATCGCGGAGCAGTCGCGAGTGACGGGTGCGGAGCGCCGCAACGGATCGTGGCTCCTGAAATGCGGTCCCCATACAGTGAGGGCGGAGACAGTGCTTTTATGCACCAACGCCGCTGGCAGCGGTCTGGCGCAGCGGCTCGCGCGCGCTGTCGTCCCGCTCGGAGTCTATCAGATCGCGACCGAGCCGCTCGCTGCCGACACTGTCCGGCGCATCTCGCCGGACCGGATCCCGATGTCGGACATGCGGGCGAACCTTTTCACCTACCGGCTCGACCGGGACGACCGCCTGATCAGTGGTGGCATGGCGATCGTCCCCCTAGGCGCGCATAATCGGCTCGCGCAGGCGATCGTCGCGCGGCTCGCGGAAAAGCTCGGCCTGGAACGGACGCCGCGTGTCGACTTCGTGTGGCGGGGCACGGCGGCGATGACACCGGACTTCCTGCCTCACCTCTACGAGTTCGCCCCCGGCTTCATCGGTGCGATCGGCTGCAACGGCCGCGGCATCGCGATGACGGCAATGCTCGGCGAGGTGCTTGCGGATGCAGCAAGCGGCGTGCCTCTCGGCGATCTTCCCGTGCCGACGGCATCGACCCGCGCGATTCCGTTACGGTCGCTCGCCGGCCTCGTCACGTCAGCAGCGCTGATGCAGGCGCGCTGGCAGGATTTTCGAAGCGGCAACGCCTAGGCGGAACTCACCCCCATCTGTCGGAGAACTGCTTCGTTGAGCGGCGCACCGGGCTTTGCGAAAGCGTCGAGCACGACGGTGATGTGGTTGGTAGCCGGCACGATCACGTGCTCGACCGGCGTCCCGAGCCGACGGCAGTGCGCCGCGAGTCGCGCCGACTGATCGAGGAACTCATCCATTTCATCGCCGCCCACCGTGACCAGCAGCGGCGCGACAATTTCGGGCTTGCGCAGCAGCGGACTGAATGCGGTGACGTCATCGGCGGTGAATTGCAGGAGCTCGTTGCGGAAGGAGGCGGCGACGGATGCAAGGTCGTAGAGCCCCGAGATCGCCGTCCCGCCTTTGATTGCACCCGCGGAAAGGCCTGCCGCGCGAAGCCGCGCGCCGTCCATTACTTCCGCGACGAGATGCCCGCCGGCGGAATTGCCGGAGACGAAGATGCGCTCCGGGTCAATGCCGAGTTCCGAGGCGCAGCGCTGCAGATAGCCGATCGAGCGGAGGCACGACTGGATAATGTCCCCGAGCCCGACGCTCGGGATCAGCGGGTAGTCGATAAGCGCCACCGCGACGCCCCGCGGCACGAATTCCGACGCTACGAAGGAGAAATCGATCGCCGCGAGCGAGCTCCAGAAGCCGCCATGGATGAAGACCAGGACCGGTGCGGCCGCGCTTCCCTGCGCTCGGAAGAGGTTCAGCGTCTCGCCGGGATTCGGGCCGTAGACGATGTCGCGGACCGACTCCAGCTTGGCCAGAGCCGCTTCGCTGGCTTTGGCGCGGCGAGCGAAGACCGCGTCGAGGTCGGCGATCCTGTCGAGGCGGAATTCCGCGTCGAGCTCTGCCTGGCTGCGAGCTTTCACGATTCTCTCACTTAGGCGTTCGGCCTCCCCGCGAGGAGAGGCCGAACTTTGTGCGCTTAACCGTCGATCTTCTTCATCAGCGCGTTCATATCTTCGATTGTGATCGTGTCCTGCACGGTCAGCGCCCCATCGCTCGCGACGTTCCAGATGAGCGCCGCGCCGTTGACGTCGCCATTGGCGTCGAAGACGACGGGCCCGGTCGCGCCGACGTAGCGGATCGGCTTGCCTTCCTTGATCAGCCCGAGCGCCTTCTTGAACTCGTCCGGCCCGGTGCCGATCACGGTTCCATCCGGGTCCTGGATCTTGCGGACTGAGTCGCGGATCGCGGTGCCGGTCAGCTCCGGTGCGATGTTCATCGCGAGCCCGAGCACGATCACGGCGTCATACTGCGTTGCGATGCCGGGGCCGTCCGCCTCCTCGCCGTATTTCGCCTTGAAGGAATCGCGGAACGGCCCGGCCTCCGGGCCGCTCGAGGGCGCATTGTCCATGCCGTAGGCGTTACCCAGATATTGCGCGCCGACCGCCGAGACGAAGTCCGGGCTCCGGAGCGAGTTGTTGAGGATCAGGTTCTGCGTGCCTCCAAGCGATATCCATTCGCGCACCATGGTGGCGCCGTCCTGCGGGAAGGCCACGAAGAACACCGCATCCGGCTTCGAGGCCAGCGCCTGGGTCACCTCGGCGCGGTAGGACGGCTGGTTGTCGTTATAGGCCACAGAGGTGACGACCTCGCCGCCGAGCGCCTTCACGGCGGTGCTGAAATAATCCAGCATGCCGGTGCCGAAGTCGGTGTTGATGTAGACGACCGCGATCTTCTTGTAGCCGCGGTCGGCCGCCACCTTGGCGCTGGCATAGGCCTGCGTCTTCACCGTCGGCAGTGTGCGGAAGTAGAAGCCGCCGGACTTTCCTTCCTGTGCCAACGTCGTGAATGTCGCGGCCGTCGAGCAGCAGCTGATCTGAACGACCTTCGACGGTGCGGTGACCGAGGTCAGGATCGGCAGGCTGACACCGCTCGACACGGTTCCGGTCAACGCCTGCACGCCCTCAACGTCGACCAGATACTTGGCGGCGTCGACGCCGACGGTCGGCTGTCCCTGATCGTCGCGAAGGATGAAATCGACATCGCATCCTTTCACGCCGCCGCCTGCGTTGATCTGCTCGACGGCAAGTTGCGCGCTGTCGGCAATGCGTTTGCCGACAGCGCCCATCGAACCCGTGAGCGGAAGGATTCCCCCAAGCTTTACCGGGCACGTGACGTCCTGAGCGTGTCCCAGCGATGGCGCCAAGCCGGTCGCCGCGAGCGCGGCGCCGAATATCAATCCATACAGGTTTCTCATCACAGCTCTCCCGTCTCTTTTCACACTAAGCAACTATCCCACATGCCGTGAAACGACCGGCTCCTCGCCGATCAGTCCGCGCGGCTTGCGCACGAGCACGACGACCAGAAGCAGGCCGATCAGGATCGATTGCGCCGCAGCTCCTTGCGTCTGGTAAGCGGCGGGCACGATCTTGGAGACCAGCACGCCGCTGCCGCTCCAAAGCCCCCAGACGATCAGCGCACCGAGAAGCGCACCGCGATTGTTGCCGCTGCCGCCGATGATGAGCATGGTCCAGATCTGGAAGGTCACGATCGGAAGAAAGTCGAAGGGGCTGACGAAGCCAATGAAGCTCACATAGAGCGCGCCGGCGAGCCCGATGATCGTCGAGCCGAGAACGAAGGCCTGCAGCCGGAAGAGACGCGCATCCTTTCCGAGCGCGATCGCCGCCGTCTCGTCCTCGCGGATCGCCTTCAAGACACGGCCCCAAGGCGAGCGGACGATACGGTCGAGCGCCCAGTAGACAAGCGCGGCGATCGCGGCGAGCAGGACGAGAAGGAAGACGTTGTAGCCAAGCTGGCCCTCGAAGTGCGTTGCGAACGGGCGCGGTATCGAGGTCATGCCGAGGCTGCCGCCGGTCAGCGCCTGCCAGTTCAAGGTGATGAGCTGAATCGTGACGGCGGCGCCGAATGTGGCGATTGCCAGATAGTCGCCGCGCAGCCTGACGGTCGCCATGCCAACGAGGAGCGCGACGAGCGCAGCCGCGACCATTGCGCCGACAATACCGACGATCCAGGGAAGGCCGAAGTTCCCCAGAAGCAGCGGGTTGGCGGGAGCGGTCAGGATGGCAAGAGCGTAGCCGCCCACCGCGTAGAATCCGACCACCCCAGCGTTGAAAAGGCCCGTGAAGCCCCATTGCAGATTGAGGCCCAGGCAGGCGATGCCGAGGATCAGCACCACGCTCGCGAAGAAGACCAGGTAGGAGAAGATGCCGATCATGTCCCCTCCTTCGAGCCGAAGAGGCCTTGCGGGCGAATATAGAGGATCAGCATGAGGAGAAGGAACGGCATCGCCGCCTTGTAGCCGGCCGGGACCACGAGGACGGAGAGATTCTCCGCCAGGCCTACCAGCAGGCCGCCCGCCACAGCGCCGAACAGGCTCCCGGTTCCACCGAGGATCGCCGCCGTCAGGATTCCAAGCAGCAGGTTGAAGCCCATCTCCGGCCGAAGTTGCACGGTGAGACCGAGAAACGTGCCCGCTGCAGCGGCGAGTGCGCCGCTGATGAACCATGCGAGGCGGATCATCTTGGTGGTCTCCACGCCGCAGATGCCCGCGAGCGTCGGGCTCTCCGCCATGGCCCGCATGGCAATGCCGATCCGTGTCACGCGAAGCAGCACGTAGAAGAGGAGGACGAGGAGGATCGCAAGCCCGAGCACGAAAATCTGGTCGGGCATGACGCGCACATTCGGCAGAATCTCCACGGCGATCTGCAGCGTGCGGCTGTAATAGTGCACGTCCGGACCCCAGAGGAGCAGGATGACGTTTCTAAGGATCAGCGCGACGCCGAAGCTCGCGAAGATCATCGTGAGCCGATGCGCATTGCGCGCTCTGAGACGGCTGTAGACCAGGATGTCGACGAGCACGGCGACGCCGCCCGCAAGAAGCCCCGCGATCAGCACGGCGACCAGGAACTGCCATCCGAACGACAGAGGCCCGAACTGAACGCCGGCCGTCGCGACGGCGGTGAAGGTGAGCGCACCGTAGGCGCCGAGCGTGAGCAGGTCGCCGTGGCCGAAATTCGCGAAGCGCAGAATCTGCAGGCTCAGCGTGATGCCGACCGCGCCAAGCGCGATGATCGCGCCGGTCAGCAGCCCGTCGGCGATGGCCTGCCCGATCATCCCGCCCGCCGCCTTCCGCCCAGGAACGCCTCGCCAATGGCCGGATCGTTGAGCAGCGCGTCCGGCGTGCCGTCGATGTAGTTGCGGCCTTCGGTCAGAACGTAGGCGCGGTCCGAGACGCGGATCGCCGCGCGCGCGTTCTGCTCCACCATCAGCACGCCGACGCCGAGCCCGGTGAGGCGGCGGAGATCGTCGAACACCTCCCCGACGACCTTCGGCGAGAGCCCCGCGGTCGGCTCGTCGAGCATGATCACCTTGGGATCGGCCATCAGAGCGCGCGCGACGGCGAGCACCTGCCGCTGCCCACCCGAGAGCACGCGGCCTTGCGCGGACTTGCGCGCCGCAAGCACCGGAAAGTGCTCGTAGGTGCGCTCAAGCCGCTCTCTCAGCTGTGTCCGCGTCAGGCTGTGCGCGCCGACGACGAGGTTTTCCTGAATGCTGAGGCTCGTGAAGATGTTGCCGGTCTGCGGCACGAACCCGACGCCCATGCCGACCATCGTGTGCGCCGGCAGGCCGGTGACGTCGCGCCCGTCCATCGTCACGCTGCCGCTCTCGAAGACGATGAGCCCGGCAATCGCCTTGAGCAGCGTCGACTTGCCTGCCCCGTTCGGTCCGACGATGGTGACGATCTCGCCTGGCGCGACTTCGACGGACACTCCATGCACGATCGGCAGGCCACGCAGATAACCGGCGACCAGGTTGCGCGCGACGAGGATCGGTTCGCTCACGCGGCAATGTCCCCGAGATAGGCGTCGACTACGCGGGGGTCGCCGCGCACGCCCTCGGCGTTGCCTTCAAAGATCACCCTCCCCTGCGCCATCACGACGATGGGACTGCAGATCTGCATCACCATGTCCATGTTGTGCTCAATGATGAGGAAGGTGATGCCACGCCGGTTGAGCGCGACGATCTTTTCGATCAGCGTCTCAAGCAGAGTCGGATTGACGCCCGCCGCCGGTTCGTCGAGCAGGATGAGGCGCGGCTCGATCATCAGGACGCGTGCAAGCTCCAACAACTTCTGCTGGCCGCCGGAGAGCTGTCCGGCGATTTCGCTGCTCTTGTCGGCGAGACCACAGAAGCCGAGCACTTCCATGGCGCGGTCCCGCGCCTCGCGTTCCTGCTTCTGCACGGCGCCGATGCGGATCCAGTTGTTCCAGAAGCGCTCCCCGGCCTGGTTCAGCGGAGTCAGCATGACGTTCTCAAGCACCGTCATCTGAGGAAATGAACGTGGAATCTGGAACGTTCGCGCCAGGCCGTAGCGGAAAATGAGGTCAGGGCCCTTCCCGTCGATGCGGCGCCCCGCGAAGGATATTGCGCCGGACTGCGGCCGCTGCGCCCCGGCGATCAAATCGAAGAGCGTCGACTTGCCGGCTCCGTTCGGTCCGATCAATCCGGTGATCGTCCCCTCCTCGACGGACAGCGAAACACCGTCGACAGCCCGAAGCTCGCCGAAGGTTCGAACGACGTCGCTCGTCTGAAGAAGAGGAGCCATGTCGTGATAAGACCATAGGACGGCAGACCAGAAAAGCTTTAAGCTGAAAATATCTCCGAAGCGCTTCTTTGGCCGACGGAAATTGCAGCGACAACGAGAGTGCTGATGGCAAAGTCACCGAGCCATATGACGACGCGACATGTGCGAGCGCCCGCAGAGCTTGCCTTTCGCTACCTGTGCGATCCGCTCGCGCTCGGGCGCTGGTCCCTCGGATGCTTCGAGACGAAAGAGGATCCGGCCGTGCCGGGCCTCTTCACAGGCCGCTCGCTCATCGACGGCGGACAGGCCTGGTTCCGGATCGATGCCGACGCGACGCGCTTCCTGATCGACTATCTGGTGGGCACGCCGGATCAGCTCGTGCGCCGCATCTCGGCGCGCATCGTTCCGGGGGAGGAGCTTCAACTTCCCGAGGGCGGCTGTCTTGTCAGCCTCATCGCATGGCGCGCTGCCTCGGCCAGCGACGATGATTGGCAACGGACGCAGTCGCTGCACGAAGCGGAGATCATCCTGATCGCCGGGCAGATCGAAAGCCTCGCAAAGGACTCCGCAAGCAAGACCTAAGCGTTGCGCTTCTCCAGATAGGCGACGAGGCGCACCATCGGCCACAGGATGATCAGGTAGATGGCGGCTGCCGCTATGAGCGGACTGGGGTTCGCCATCATCGCCTGCGCGTCCGTCGCCTGCTTCAGCAAATCGGGCATGGCGACGAAGGAGGCCAGCGACGTGTCCTTGACGACGGAGATGCAGTTCGAGGTTTGCGGCGGCGTGGCGATGCGGACCGCCTGGGGAATGATGACCTTCACAAGCGTCACCCAGAACGGCAGGCCGAGCGTTCGCGCCGCCTCGAACTGGCCGAGCGGGATGCCGATGATCCCGGCGCGAAACACTTCCGCGGTGAACGCCGCGAGCACGATCGATAGGGCAAGCGTGGCGGAGGTGAAAGAATCGAGCCTGATCCCGACAAAGGGAAGCGCGTAGTAGATGACGATGAGCACGACCAGCACCGGCAGGGCGCGGAAGACGTCGATGAATCCGGTGGCGAGGATGCGTACGGGCTTGGGTCCGTAGAGCCGGGCAATGCAGATCAGGATGCCCGCGATCGTCCCGATCAGGATCGCGACAATGGCCAATTCGACGGTGTTGACGAGGCCGCGCCCGAGCATGGGCAAGGCCCGCAACATGACGTGGCCGTTCAGGAAAGTGTCTATCAGATCCTGCACGACGGTCTCCCGGTCAAGCGAGCGACGCCGGCGCCGCCCGCTCTGGACAATGCCATCATCATTGAAAAGGGAGCAACGGCGGCGACCGTTGCTCCCTTCGTTAAGCCCGGATCGGCGCTTATTGCGCCATCGGGAGATCCAGCACCATGACGGTGGAGGTGCTCGGATCGGCGTCAACGCCGAGCCATTTCTTGTAGATCGCAGCGAGCGTGCCGTCCTTCTTCATGGCGGTGATGGCATCGTTGACGCGCTGCAGGTTCGGCCGAGTCCTTCTTCATCATGATGCCGTAGCGGTCGCCGGTCTTAATACGCTCGACGACGTGCATCTTCGGCATCTGCAGGAAGGCGAATTGCAGGCCGGCGATGTCGCTGACCGCGCCGCCGACGCGCCCGGCCTGCGTATCGAGGAGAAGGTCCTGCTGGGCGTTGTAGCCCTTCACGTCGGTGAACCCGTACTTCTCCGTGTTCTCCTTGGCCCATGTCTCGCCGGTGGAGGTGGAGAGAACGCCGACGGGCTTGCCCTTCATGTCGGCAAGGCCGTTCACGCCGGAATCGACGGCGGTCGCGAGCGCCATGTCGCTGTCGTAGTAGCCCTGCGTGAAGGACTGGCTCTGCAGGCGCTCGTTGGTGATGGTGATCGAGGAGATCGCCATGTCGATGCGGCCGGAGCTGGTCGCCGCGAAAAGCGCCTGGAAGCCGAGATCCTGGATGTGAATGTCGGCGCCGATGCGCTTGCCGACCTCGTTGACGAGATCGACCTCGAAGCCCTCGAAGCTGCCGTCTTCCTTCTTGTTCTCCCACGGCGGATTGGCCGGATAAGCGCCGACCTCGAGCGTCTCGGCATAGGCGGGCAGAGCGGGCGCCAGCCCGGCGATCGCCGACGCGGCGACAAACGCAAGTGCAACAAACTTCGCTTTCATTCCCCTTCTCCCTGATTTCCCTCGGATACTGCAAGCTTTCCAGGAGCTTCCCACCGAACGGCACTTCATTTCAAGCTTGAAATTTCTCCCCCCAGGCGCAAGAACCGCGCTGAGTTGTGACGTGAAAGCCGATCAGGACCTCTCATCGATGGCCCCCCAGACAAAGACGCCCGCCGGAGCGAAGAACGATCGGGACGGCAGCGTTCCCGATCGAAGAAACACGCGCGCAGTTCCCTGCGTTGCAGCCCGACCGTGCCGGCGATTTCATCTTCTTCGACAACGCCGCCGGGGCGCAAATCCCGCAGAGCGTTCTCGATGCGATCAACGAACATCTCCTCGATCACAATGTCCAGCGCGGCGGGCGCTATGACAAGAGCCGCCGCGTCGATCAGGCGATCGCGGACGCGCGCGAGAGCGTCGCGCTCCTGATCAATGCCGCGGACCCGGCGGAAGTCTGTTTCGGCATGAACGCCACCTCGTTCATTCGCATGGTGAGCCTTGCGATCGGCCAGACGCTTGGGCCGAGCAGGGACGAGATCGTCGTCACCGACATGGACCACGATGCCAATATCGCCACATGGCTGCAGCTCGAAAAGGCCGGCGCGAAATTCCAATGGTGGCGGATGCGCGAGGACGGGACGCTCCATCCCGACGATCTGAAGCCCCTCCTCTCCAACAAGACCCGCATCGTCGCCTTCACGAAGACCGCGCATTCGATCGGCACGATCGTCGACGTCACGGCGGCGGCAAAGCTCGCGCACGAGGCGGGCGCTGAAGTCTTCGTCGACTGTGTGCATTACGGGCCGCACGGATTGATCGACGTGCAGGCATGGGATTGCGACTATCTCGTCTGCTCCGGCTACAAGACCTTCGCGCCGCACATGGGCTTCCTCTGGGGGAAGTACGACGCGCTGAAGCGGTTGCCGACCTTCCGCGAGGACTTCATCCCCGACGAGCCGCCCTACAAGATCGAAGCCGGCACCTTCATCTATGAGAATGTCTCCGGCATGAGCGCCGCCGTCCGATATCTGGAGAGCATCGGGCGGATGGTGGCCCCCGGCAAGAGCAACGCGCGGCGGCAGGATATCGTGGCCGCGATGGCCGCGATCCGCGGTTACGAAAAAATTCTCGCCGGCGCGATGCTTGATGTCCTGAAGGCGAACGGCGCGACGATCTACGGCATCAGCGACGCGGATCGGCTCGACGGTCGCGTGCCGACCATCTGCTTCAACATTCCGGGCCACACGCCGCAGGTGCTCGCCGACAAGATGGACGCCGTCGGCATCGGCATCCGCGACGGCCACATGTACGCGCCGCGCCTGATGAAGCGGCTGAACCTGCCGATGGAGACCGGATGCCTGCGTGTCTCCCTCGTCCACTACAACACGCTGGACGAAGTCGCCCGCTTCGGGAAAGAGCTGAAGAAGATCGTCGGAAACGCATAACCTAACGGCGTCATCCTCGGACGCGCGGCACGCGCGATCCGAGGACCCGGTTTCAACGGTCTCTGGGTTCTCGGGTCTCCGCTTCGCTCCGCCCGAGAATGACTGGAAGCAGGTATTCGCTTAGCTGCTGAGCGCTGTCGCAATGCGGCGGCAGGCTTCTGCGATGTCGGCTGTTTCGCGGCAGATGCACATGCGCATGAAGCTCTTCGATGCCTGCCCGAAGAGCCAGCCAGGGGCGAGCCCAACATGCGCCTCTTGCAGAATCCGGGTGCAGGCCTGCGTCGAATCCGGCTCGCCCGCGAGCGCGAACGTGACGTACATCCCCGCCTCGGGCTTCGTCGGCAGCACGATCTTGTTGTGGCCGGAGAGCGCTGAATAGGCAGCATCGACGCCGGCCCTGCATCGCTCCCGCACCTCTTTCACGAACGGCTCGCCGTCGACGATCGCCGCGCGGGCACCAGCCTGGATAAACGCCGCCGTGCCGCTGTTCACGTATTGCGTCATCGCGGCGAGCGGCTTCGCGACCGAGGGCGGATGTGTCAGCCAGCCGATGCGCCAGCCGGTCATCGCCCAGGCCTTGGAGAAGCCGTTGACGCTCAGCACCAGGTCTTCCGGCTCCGCGAGCTGCAGCACCGACGGCGCCGCCTCGGCCTCAAAGGCAAGCCGGTTGTAGAGCTCGTCGCTGATGATCCAGATGCCGGTGCGGCGGCTGAAGTCGATCAGCGCCTGCAATTCGTCGCGGCTCGCCGTCCAGCCGAGCGGGTTGGACGGTGTCGAGAACATGATCGCCCGTGTGCGCGCGTCGCAGGCGGCGAAGAGCTTGTCGAGGTCGAGGCGCCAGTCGCCGTTCTCGAAATCGAGCGCGACGGCGCGCGGCTCGCCTCCGGCAATCTGGATCGCCTGCCGGATATTCGGCCATTGCGGCTCGACATAGACAACGTTCGTGCCGCCATCGACGACAAGATCGAGCGCCAGGAAGACGGCCTGCATGCCGCTCGGCGTGATCGTCGAGCGGAGCACCGGGATGTCCTTCCCGTGCAGCTTAGTCAGATAGGCGGAGAGCGCTTCGGTCAGCGCCGGCAGTCCGCGCATGTCCGGCACATAGAAGGTATGGCCGGCGTCGAGCGACGCCTTCGCCGCCTCGCGGATGAAATCCGGCGTGACGAGATCGCCCTCCCCGTACCAGAGCGTAATGACGTCGGGGATCGATTTGGCGCGGACCGCTAGCTCCGCGATGTTCTCCGTCTGCAGATCCATGATCTGCGGACGGATGCGCTGATAGGCGGTCTTTGGCGCGGTGAGATCGAGCGTGGGCATCGGCGGGAGATTCCACGGAACGCTAAATTCTTCAAGCTTGAAGAATTCCGGCATTCGCGCTTCCCTCCCATCGCCAATGGCGATCATGGGTGAGGAAACATCTTGGCTTCAAAAAACGAACCGGAGCCGCCGACCAATCCGCTCAGGAGCCCGGACCGCTTCAAGCTCGGCGTATTCTCCACCAATGCCGACGGCGGATTGGCGCTGACTACTGTCCCGGAACGCTGGAAGGCGACGTGGCCGGACAATGTCGCGGCGGCGAGGATTGCGGATGAGGGCGGCTTCGATTTCTTCCTGCCGATCGCCCGCTGGGCCGGCTTCGGCGGCGAGACGCACGCGCGCGAATGGTCGTTCGAGACATTCACCTGGGCCGCAGGACTCGCCGCGCTCACCAGGCGCATGGCGATCTTCTCAACGGTGCACGTGCCGCTCGTCCATCCGATCTTCGCGGCGAAAGCGCTGGCGACGGTCGATCACATCTCCGGCGGGCGCGCCGGCCTCAACATCGTCTGCGGCTGGAACCCGAAGGAATTCGCCATGTTCGGCACGACGCCGGACGAGCGCGCCTACGACCGCGCTGCGGAGTGGATTGAGATCGTCGGGCGCGCCTATGGCTCGGATGAGCCGTTCGACTTCGACGGCGAGTATTACAAGCTGAAGGGCGTCGTCTCGAAGCCAGCGAGCATCCAGTCGCCGCGCCCCCTCACCATGAACGCGGCCTTCGGCGGGCCCGGCCGCGACTTCGCTTCGCGCCATTGCGATTTCCTGTTCTCCACCTTCTCCGATATCGCCGACGGCCGCCGCCACCTCGCCGACATCCGCACGCGCAGCGAGGCGGCGGGGCGCGACATCGGAGCCTACACGGTCGGCCACGTCGTCTGTCGGGAAACGCAGGCGGAAGCCGAAGACGCCTACGACCGCTATGCGCTCCGCGAGGCCGACCAAGGCGCCGTCGACAACCACATGGCAGGCAAGAAGCAGTTCTCCGCCTCGCACGACGAGCGTGCCTACATCGAATATCGCCAGCGCTTCGCCGGCGGCGCGGGTACCTATCCGCTGATCGGGACGCCGGAAAAGATCGCGAGCGAGATCGCGGCGATCGCCGCGGAAGGCTGGTCCGGCGCGGCACTCTCCTTCCTGAATTACACGGACGAAATGCCCTTCTTCATCGCGCGGGTGTTTCCGCTCCTGCGCGAGGCGGGGCTCAGATAAAGATTGGAGACGTTTGAATGTTCGATCCAGCCGCGCCGACCCTCAAGAAGTGCCTTTCCAAGGGAGAGCCGCTCGGCGTCTTCTGGCTGGCGCTCGGCAGCGTCACGATGGTCGAGGCGGCGGTTGCTGCCGGCGCCGAAGCCATCGTCATCGACATGCAGCACGGCCTCTTCGACAGGACTGCGCTCGAAGCCGCGATCGCGGTTGTCCCGCCGCACCTACCTTGCCTTGTGCGTGTCGAGGACGACAGCGCGGCGGCGATCGGGCGGGCGCTGGATGCCGGCGCCGAGGGCGTCATCGTCCCGCTGGTGGAGACAGGCAAGCAGGCCGCGCGAGCGGCGTCGGCGTGCCATTATCCGCCGACCGGCCATCGCTCCGGCGGCGGGATCAGGCCGCTACGCCAGGCCGGCTACATGGCCGCCGCCTCGGACGCCGTCGTCGTCGGACTGATGATCGAGACTAAGGCGGGGCTGACCAACGCCGCTGCGATCGCTGCGACGAAGAACGCAGACTTCGTCTTCATTGGAACTGGCGATCTCGCGCTTTCGCTCGGCACGCAGCCAGGCAGCACGGCGCATTCGAAGGCCTGCAATGCGATCCTTCGAGCCTGCCGCAAGGCCGGCACGCCGTGCGGCACCTTCACGATGACCGTGGAGGCGGCGGCCGCGCGCGCGGCGGATGGTTTTTGGATGACGGTCGTCGCCAACGACGTCTCAGCCGTGGGCGGTGCGTTTTCGACCGCCGCTGCCGTCTTCAAAAAGACGCGTGGCAAGACGTAGGGCGCTAGTCCCCTCGCCGCCGCGTCGCGGCGAGCACGGAGCCTTTCAAGTCGCCGAGCCGCAACCAGAGCGCCTGCTGCTCAGCCTCGCCCAGACCGGCGAAGAGCTCCGCGATCCACTCCGCATGTGCCGCCGCCATATCCGCGAAGACACGGCGGCCCTTCGCGGTCATGCGCACGCGTACGGCGCGCCGGTCGGCCTCAAGCACGTTCCGCTCGATCAGGCCCGACTCCACCAGGCGCTCGACGAGCCCCGTGACGTTGCCGTTCGAGACCATCATCCGGCGCGACAGCTCGCCGAGCAGGAGGCCGTCCTCGACGCGCTCGAGCTGCGCCAGCAGGTCGAAGCGCGGCAGCGTCGTCGCGAAGCGCTCGCGCAGGCGCTGCCGTATCTCGACCTCGATCAGATTGGCGGTCGCGAGCAGGCGCAGCCAGAGCCTGAGCTCCATCAGGTGCTCGTGCGGCCGCTCGGACACTTTCGATTCGGCGTCGATATGATCGGCGAAGCCATTCTGGTTAGACGCGGCGGCGGATTTGCTCACTGGCGAATTGCTCATCCTAAGATTGGAACGCACGCGGCGTCCGGCACTATTTTATATCTAAACAATATGCACGGAGGCGACAAGCGACGGCGCATCAACCTCTCCTCCCTCAGCCTGCAGCGAGCCAGCCGGGGTCGACCTCCGGCAGCGGGATCGCCGCCTTCAGCTCCGCGGTGTAGGGATTCTCCGGCGCCTCGAAGAGCGCGGCGGTCGGACGATTCTCGAGGATTTCTCCGCCACGCATAACAATCACCCTGTCGCAGAGTCGACGCACCACCGAGAGATCGTGACTGATGAAGGCGACGGTGAGCTTGAGCTCAGTCCGAAGCTGCTCAAGCAGCGTGAGGATTTGCGCCTTGGAGGAAACATCGAGCCCCGAGACGATCTCGTCCGCGAGGACGAAACGCGGCTTCAGCGCGATGGCGCGCGCGATCCCGACGCGCTGGCGCTGGCCGCCTGAAAGCTCGTGCGGGTAACGCGCCACGAAGCCTCCCGGCAGGCCCACCGTCGCAAGCGCTTCGGTCGCCAGAGTCTTGGCCTCTCGCGCCGAGCCCGCGATCTTGTGGAAGCGGAGCGGGCGGCCGATGATCGTGCCGATCGTCAGACGCGGATTGAGCGACGACAGCGGGTCCTGGAAGATGACCTGCAGATCACGCCTGAGCGGGCGCAGCGCCGCCTCGTCGAGATACGAGATGTCGTGTCCGGCGAAGCGGATGCTTCCCGCCGATGGCTCGAGAAGCCGAACCAGCGTCCGACCGAGCGTGGACTTTCCGGAGCCGGATTCGCCGACGATCCCGAGCACGCGCCCCTCTTCAATCTCGAAACTCATGCCATGCAGAATCTCCACCATCGGGCGCTGGCCGAGCAGCGACTTCCGCTTCGGATCGGGGAGCGCGACGCGCAGGTCTTCGACGCGGAAGAGGGACTCGCTCACGCCGCGAACCCCGCTCTCTCCCTCACCCAGACCGCGTCGGCCTCGGCGATCTCCCTCCGCGTCGCGTCGATCACGTCCGCGGCCACAGGCACCAGCGACTCGTCGGGGCGGTCGTAGCGCGGCGTCGCCGCAAGGAGGGCCGCGCTGTAGGGATGACGCGGCGCTCTGAAGAGGCTCACCGCATCGGTGTCCTCAACCACCCGCCCGCCGAAGAGCACCGTCACCTTCTGGCAAATCTTCGCGACGACGCCGAGATCGTGGGTGACGAAGAGCAGCGCTGTGCCGTGCTTCGCCTGCATCTCGGCGATGAGCCGCAAGATTTGCTTTTGGACTGTCACGTCGAGGGCCGTGGTCGGCTCGTCGGCGACGATGAGCTTCGGCTCCGCCGCGAACGCTGCCGCGATCAGCACGCGCTGCCGCATGCCGCCGGACAGCTGGTGCGGGTAGCTGCCGAGGACGCGCTCAGGATCGTTGATGTGGACCTCGGCGAGAAGGCTCATCGCGCGCTCGCGTGCCGCGCGGCGGCGAAGCCCGAGGATTGCTGTCAGCCTGTCGGTCATCTGACCCTCGATGCGGCGGACAGGATTGAAGGCGGTCAAGGGGTCCTGCGGGATCAGCGCGGATGTCCGGGCGATATGCTTCCGCCGCTCGCTTCCGCGCAATTTCAAAAGCTCGATGCCGCCGAGTCGGACCGTGCCACCGGCCACTATCGCGGCATGTGGCAGGATGTCGAAGATCGTCTTTCCGATCATCGTCTTGCCGGCGCCGCTCTCGCCGACCACGCCGCGCACTTCGCCCGGTTCGACGGTCAAGCTCACGCCCCGAAGCAGCCGCTCCGCGGGATGGTGGCGAAGCGCGATCGAGAGATCGCTGATCTCCAGATACGCGCTCATTGCAGCACCGGGTCGAAGCGGTCGCGCAATCCCTCTCCGAACTGCCCGAAGGCGAGCACGGTGAGGAAGAGCACGATCAGCGGAAACACCAGCACCCACCAGGCGAAGTGGATGATGGTCCGCCCTTCGGCGATCATGCCGCCCCAGGTCGGGGCATCGGTCGAGATCGACAGGTTCACGAACGAGAGGATCGCCTCGACGATGACCGCGATCCCCATCTCCAGCGACAGCAGCGCCATGATGGCTGGAAGGAGGTTCGGAACCACTTCGCGGACGAGGATCGAAAATCGAGAGAAGCCCACGACCCGTGCGCTGTCGACATAGTCCATGCGGCTCTGCGACAGCGTTTCGGAACGCACGACGCGGCAGAAGCGGATCCAATCGATCGCGACGATGGCGATGATCACCGAGTGGAGCCCAGTTCCCAAAACGGCGACGAGCAGGATGGAGAAGAGCACCGGCGGAAACGCCATCCAGATGTCGACGATGCGGGACACGATCTGGTCGAGGATGCCGCGATAGTAGCCGGCGAGCAGGCCGAGCACGCTGCCGATGATGCAGGCGAGCGGTGCGGCGACGAAAGCGACCGTCAGCGCGATGCGGCTTCCATAGATGATGCGGGAGAGGACGTCGCGTCCGAGGCCGTCCGTGCCGAGCCAGTAGCCGGGCTCGCCGCCCGCCAGCCACGACGGCGGCGTACGCGTCAGAAACAGGTCCTGCTCGAGTGGATTGTGCGGCGCGATCAGAGGCGCGAAGAGCGCTGCGAACAGGACGATGAGCAGCCACGACCCGGCGAGGATCAAGCGCCAGGAGCGAGCGCGCCGTCGATGAAGGACAGCCTCAGCCATGACGCAGCCGCGGGTTCAAGAGCGCGTAGAGGATGTCGACGCCGAGATTGATGCAGACGAAGATCACCGCGAAGAGCAGCACGATCCCCTGGATCAGCGGCAGGTCGCGGTTGATGACGGCGTCGATCGCGAGATTGCCGAGGCCTTCGTAAGAGAAGATGCGCTCCACGATCACCGTGCCGCCGATCAGGAAGGTCAACTGCACGCCGATGAGAGTCGAGCGTCGGAAGAATCGCATTCCGAAGTGCGTCGCGAATTATGACGCGGCTCTCCGAGAAGCCCTTGGTGCGGGCGAGCATCACGTAGTCCTGCGCCATCGCTTCTTTGAGGGAGGCTTTGAGGAGCTGCGCGATGACCGCAGCGAACGGCAGCGCAAGCGCCAGTGCGGGCATCGTCATGTGCTTCAACAGGTCCGCGGTGATGTCGAAGCGGAAGCGAATCAGGCTTTCAACGAGATAGAACTGCGTCGCGAACGGCAGCTCCAGCCGAGGGGAGACGCGTCCCGATATCTCGAAGAACGGAAACGCGACGCCGAACGTGAGGATCAGCGCCAGGCCCCAGAGGAAATCGGGAACCGAAAGCGCGATGCCGCTTGCCACATCGACACCGGTCTCGGCGGGAGTTTCGCGCCAACGCGTCGCGACGAACGCCAGCGTGGTGCCGAGCACGCTCGCGATGACGAGCGCCAGGAAACTCAGCTCCAACGTGGCCGGGAGACGGTTCAGCACGATCGACAGCACGTTCTGCCGAAGCGAGATCGATGTGCCGAAATTCCCCTCCAGCACGCTTCCGAGCCAGATCAGGAATTGCTGCGGGATGGATTTGTCGAGGCCATAGAACGCGCGCAGCCGGTCGATATCCGCCTCGGAGGCGCCGGGCGGCAGCATCATCGAGATCGGATCGCCCGGCGCGATGCGGATGACGACGAACACGATGACCGCCACGCCGAAGAGCGTGATGAGCGTCGTCACGCTCCGCGTGAGGAGAGCCCGCAGCGCGGTCATTGCATCGTCGTCTTGCCCGGACTCGATCCGGGTATCCATTCCGTAGCGCTTGTGGCAGTCAGAACCGTCACGGAATGGATTGCCGGGTCAAGCCCGGCAATGACGACACGTTTGTTGCAAAGCCTTCAGCTCGCTGGCTTCATCAGATACGGCTGCACTGCGCCCGAGGCGCTCGCTGTCACATCCACCGTGTCGGCGAACACGATCGGCTGCACGTACTGAAGCAGCGGGATCACCTCGCCTTCTTCGGCGATGTGCTTGTCGACCGCCCTGTAGCCCGCAATGCGCTTCGCCTCGTCCGGCTCGCCCCAGAGCGGCCCGATCATATCGATCAGGTCCTGCCCGTCCCAGACAGAATGCGGCGAAGGCCCGAACATGGCGAAGCCGGTCGACGTCGAAGGGTCGCCGATCGAGTTGCCCCAGTTGTAGAAGGCGGCGGGCGCAAGCTGGTCGGCGGCGCGCAACTCGTAGTGCTTGGCGATCTCGTAGACCTCGATCTCGGCCTCGATACCGACCTTGCGCCACATGCCGACGATCGCCTGAATCATCTCGTAGTCTTTCGGCTTGAAGCCGCGCGTGGTCTGGATCTTGAATTTCACCGGATTGTCGGTGGAGTAGCCACTGGCCTTCAAGAGCTCGACCGCCTTATCGGGATCGTAGGGCACTTTGATCGACGGATCGTAGGCGTCGTATTCAGGCGTCTGCAGCGTATCGATCTTGACGCCGTAACCGAGCAGAAGCTTGTCTATCAGAAGCTGCTTGTCGATGGAGTAGATCGCGGCTAGCCGGACGTTCTTGTCGGTCATCGGCGGCACGTCGTTGATGAAGATCATCGCGATGTCGGAGATCGGCTTGGCGATCCCCTTCAGACCCGGCTTCGACTTCAGCCGGTCGAACTCCTCGTAGGGGATGTCGAAGACGACTTGGCTCTGGCCGGAATCGATCTCTGCGACACGGCTCGCGGCGTCCGGCACGAACTTGATGACGACCGATTTGTAGGCCGGCGCGCCGCCCCAATAGGCGTCATGCGCCTCAAGCTTCAGGAAGGCGTTCTGCTCGAACTGCACGACCTTGTAGGGGCCTGATCCGATCGGAGCCTTCTCGAAGCCTTCCGGGCCGACCTTCGTGTAGTAGGCCTTCGGCAGCACGTATCCGGTCAGGAACCCCATCCACTTGAAGAGCGTCGGCTCGAAGGACTTCACGTCCGCGGTGACCGTGTTTCCGTCGACGGAGAAGTTTCCGATCTTGCTCCACACGAACTGGATCGGGTTGCCGGTCTTCTCGTCGCCGGCGCGCTCGAGCGACCAGACGATGTCTTCGGGCGTCACCGGCGAGCCGTCGTGCCAGGTTGCGCCTTCGCGCACCTTCATCACGATCTTCGAGCGGTCGTCGTTCCAGCCCCATTCCGTGAGGAGCCCGGGCTGCAGTTTCAAGTCGGGCGCCTGGGCGATGTACTGGTCGAACACCGACTGGTAGATGCCCTGAATGGTCGGGTTGACGGCGGAAGGACCGACGGTCGGGTCGAAGGACGGCAGGTTGACGTTGTAGGCGATCGTCAGCTCGGTCCCCTGCGCGAAAGCGCGGAAAGGCGCGCCAGCAGCCGTGAGGAAAGCGGCCCCCGCGGCGCCGTGCTTCATCAGATCACGTCTCGTGAGCAGCATTCCCCTCTCCCTCGTTTTGGGCGGCTTTCGCCTGCCCTACCACCCGTTCGCCGACCGTCTTTGCCAAGCCGGAACGACGATATTTCAAGCTTAGAGATTTGCAGGATGACGGGTCAAGCAGATCACATGGCGCGGGAATTCAGCGCGCGAGCATCTTCGCCAGCATGTAGCCCGAACCGGCGCCCGTTCCCGCCCCCGGCCAGGTCGATGCGCCGATGATGGAGAGGTCGCGGACCGGCGTCCGCCAGTCCGCCCAGCCCGGAACCGGGCGGTAGAGAAAGTTCTGCGACAGGTGGTGGCTGCCTGCTAGATTATCGCCGCCGACGAGGTTCGGATTGCGGCGTTCGAGGTCAGCGGGGGACTCCACGTGGCGCGCGAGGATCTTGGCGCGCGTGCTCGGTGCGTAGCGCTCGATGATCTCGACGACGCGATCGGCGTAGGCCTCCTTCACACTCTCCCAATCGCGCGCCGCGATTGTGCCGGCGGCGTCGCCGCGGATCACCGCTGGAAGCACACGCACCTGCACCCAGAGGATGTGCTTGCCTTCCGGTGCGCGACTTGGGTCGATCGCCGATGGCTGCCCGACGACGAGAACAGGCTCGGCCGGAAGCAGCCCGGCTACCGCTTCCGAGTAGGCGCGCGACATCATGTCGAGGTCGGGTGCGAGATGCACGTAGGCGAAGCGCTTCAGCTCCTCGCCCGCCGCCCAGTCCGGCAGGTCCGATATGGCGAGATGCACCATCATCGTGCCCGGGCCGTAGCGGAACTTGCCGACCGCGGCGTCGTAGCGCGAATTCCCGCTGCCGCCGGGAAGGAGGCGTTCGGTAAGCGCGATCGGTGTCACGCCCGCGATAACTGCACGTTTCGCCGCCACTTGTTCGCCATCGGCAAGGCGGATGCCGACCGCGCGGCCATTGCTCCGGATGATTTCCGTGACCTCCGCATCGAGCCGAACCGAGCCGCCTAATTCCGAAAGCCGCGCGACCATCGCCTTGATCATCGTGTCGGCGCCGCCCGCGCCGATCACCATCCCAAAGCTCTGGTCCGCCATGCTCTCCAGGTACGGGAAGAGCGCGCCGCCGGCGACATCCGGCGAGAAGTCGAGATGCATGCCCCAGGCAGCCATCGCCGCGCGGATTTCGGGCGAGACGAAATTCCGTTCGAGAAACTCGCGCGGAGAGGAGACGATCAATCGGGTCGTCTCCATGAGCCAAGCGAGCCCCTTGGCGCGCCACATCCTGAAGATCACGGGTGCCAATGCTCGCGGCGTCATGGGGGAGCCGAGCAGGCGGAAGATATGCGGCGCGTCGCCGCCGAACGCCTCGAACATCGCCGCCCAGGTCCTTGCATCCTCATATGAAAACGCCTCAGCCCGTGCGGTGGTCGCGGCGAGGTCCTTCGACACGCCGAACCAGCGCCCATCGCGCATCGGCGAGGCAAAACAATTCTCTGCCGGCGCGAAGGCGAGGCCGTGCGCTCGGAGCCCCTCGCCGTGCTCGGCGAGGAATGGCGAGCCGGCAAAGAGGCTGAGGTTCATGGCGTAAAGATCGTGGCGAAAGCCGGGAAGCGTCACCTCCTCGGTGCGAACTGCACCGCCGGCCTTGTCGCTCCGCTCGAACACGCCGACCGACCAGCCGCGGCTCGCGAGATGCACCGCTGCCGCAAGCGCATTGTGGCCGGCGCCGACGATGACGGCATCGAACTCCATCTGGCCTCTTTCACCTTGCTTAGCACGTCATCCTCGGACGCGCGGGACGCGCGATCCGAGGACCCAGAGCAATCCGGTCTAGGCCCTCGGGTCAAGCCCGAGGGTGACAGGCCGGGCGTGTTCGGTGAGCAAGATACTTGCGAATGCATAATTCGGGAGTAGTGTCCGCCGATGGCTTGGCGGGGGCGTCCCCGCACGCGGGAGGAACTGCACATGGCGGCGAAGGACACGCTGGGCGAACTTGCAAACCTGCTTCTTTCCGGAAGCGTCGAGGTCGTGGATCTCGCCGTTCCGCTCGGCGAGAAGACACCGCTCATCAAGCTGCCGCCGCCCTTCAAGAACACTCCGCCCGTCAAGGTCCACACGATCTCCAATTACGACGCCGACGGCCCCTATTGGTCGTGGAACTGGCTGGAGCTCGGCGAGCATTCCGGCACGCATTTCGATGCGCCGCATCACTGGATCACCGGCAAGGATTTTTCCGACGGCGCGACCGACACGTTGCCGGTGCAGAAGCTGGTGGCTCCGGTCAATGTCATCGACTGCTCGAAGGAGACCGCGGCCGACGAAGACTTTCTCCTCTCCGCCGACGGCGTGAAGGCCTGGGAGAAACAGCACGGCGCGATCAACAAGGGCGAATGGGTGGTGATGCGCACCGGCTGGTTCCCGCGCAATCGCAGCGAGGCGGAGTTTTTGAACGTCAGAGACAACATGCCCCACTCGCCCGGCCCGACCGTCGATTGCATGGAATACATCATCGGCAAGGGCATCGTCGGCTGGGGCACGGAGACGGTCGGCACCGATGCCGGCAAGGCCGGAACCTTCGATCCGCCCTATCCTGCGCACAATCTGCTTCACAAGAACAACCGCTTCGGCCTCGCCAGCCTCGCCAACCTCGACAAGCTGCCGGCAAAGGGCGCGATCCTGATCGCGGCGCCGCTGAAATTCGTCAACGGCACCGGCAGCCCGATCCGCGCGCTGGCGCTCGTGCCGAAGCACTAGGAGGCCAATGGCCACCGCCGACTACATCATCGTCGGCAGCGGGATCAACGGGCTGACCTGCGCCGCGCTGCTCGGCAAGAAAGGCCGGCGCGTTCTCGTGCTTGAGCGCGAGAGCGTGGCCGGCGGCTGCATGCGCACCGAAACAGCGACGGCGCCCGGCTATCTGCACGACGTGATGGCCACAACCTTCGTCCTCTTCATCACCTCGCCGGCCTTCGCCAGGCTCGGACCGGACCTCGCGCGCCACGGCCTCGACTTCGCGCATATCGGCCGTCCGACCGGCGTGCTTCTTCCCGATGGGCGGAGCCTCGTCCTGTCGATGGACCGCGCGGCGAATATCGCAAAGTTCAATGCGCTCGCGGCCGGCGACGGCGACCGCTACCGCGCCGATCTAGAGACCGTCGAGCGTGACGCGGCGCTCGTCTTCGGGCTACTCGGCGGGGCGCTATGGACCCGCGCGACGCTGACGCTTCTTGTCCGCGAAGCCTGGAGGCGTGGCCCGCGCGGCCTTGCGGCGCGGCTTGGCGAAGGGCTGCGCTCCGGCCGGACGTGGCTTGAAACGCGTTACGACTCCGACCTCGTGCGCGCGCTTTTCGCTCCTTGGGTTCTACATGCCGGGCTCGGACCGGAGAGCGCGTTCTCCGGCGAGATCGCACGCGTCATCGCCTTCGCGCTCGAGGCGGCCGGCGCGCCGATCGTGAAGGGCGGCGCGGCGAATGCCGTCGCAGCTTTCAGAGCTCTGATCGAGTCGCAAGGTGGCGAGGTGCGCACTGGTGCCGACGTCGTCGAGATCGTCATCTCAGGCGGCGGGGCTAGCGGCGTGCGGGTCGCGAGCGGTGAGACGCTGACGGCCGCACGCGGCGTGATCTGCTCGGTGACGCCGACGCAGCTCCACGAGCGCCTCCTGCCGAAATCGGCCGAAGACGATCGCAATCGCGCGCGGGGCTATCGCCACGGCAAGGGCAATATGCAGATCCACTACGCGCTGAAAGCGCCGCCGCGCTGGAAGAATCCGGAGCTCGGCAGTGTGGCGCTGCTGCATATCACGCCCGGCCTCGATGGCGTGTCGAAGGCGGTCAACGAGTGCGAGCGTGGCATGCTGCCCGAGAACTCCGACGATCTGCGTCGGCCAGCCGCACGCGCTCGATCCCTCGCGCTGCCCGGAGGGAGCTGCGATCCTCTGGATCCAGCTTCCCGAAGCGCCGCGGTCGATCAAGGGCGACGCGGCGGGGAAGATCACGGCTGGCGACGGAACCTGGAGCGAAGCGGTTAGGGAAGCCTTCGCGGATCGCGTCGCGGCGCTGCTAGCGCCGAATATCGAAGGCTTCCGCGGGAACGTCGTCGCGCGGCGCGCCTATTCCCCCGCCGACCTTGAGGCGATCAACATCAACCTCGTCGGCGGCGATCCTTATGGCGGCGCTTCGACCATCGACCAGGCCTTCATCTGGCGGCCGTTCTCCAATTCGGTGAACCACCGAACGTCGATTCCGAGGCTCTACCAAATCGGTGCCTCAACCCATCCGGGCGCGGGACTCTCCGGCGGCTCCGGATTCGCGCTCGCAGAGCATCTGCAATGAACCGGGTCGAGCGCTTCCCCAGAGCCGCCGCGACGGACGCTGTCGAGCGTGGCCGCGTCCCGACGCTCGGCGAGATCGGGCTCGATCATTTCGCGCCCTATCTCCTGAACCGCATCACCGCGCGCTGGAACGCCGATCTCGCGACGGAGCTCAAAGAGCACAACCTCAACACGATCCAGATGCGCACGCTCGCGGTGCTCTCCATCATGTCGGGCGCAACCGTGAACGAGCTCTCCGTCTACACAGTGACCGAGCAGTCGACGATGAGCCGCTCGCTCGACGGAATGGAGCGCGAGGGGCTGGTGCGCCGGCAGAACCGGTCCGGCGACATGCGGGTGCGCGAGGTGCACGTGACGGAGAAGGGCCGCGAGGTCTTCCGGCGCTTCTGGCCGACAATGCATGCCGCCTACGAGCACATGTTCGCCGGGATATCGGATGCGGAATACGAAACGCTGATCCGGCTCCTGACCCAGGTGCTGAGCAACATCCGGCGGCACGGCATTTGAGACGGGTGCTATGACGACCGCGCATTACTCTTCAATGTCATCCTCGGGCGAGCACCGCGAGACCCGAGGACCCAGAGTCACGCGTCCCACGGCTGGGTTCTCGGGTCTTCGCTTCGCTGCGCCCGAGAATGACGCTGCATTGGGGTTCGGAGCTCTTCCGTCATGGTTCTGCGAAGGCTCTCCTTCAATTTTCCGGCGCAGCGTAGCCGAACTCGGTGAGCATCTCGCCGTAGAGGTCGCGCCAGTCCGGATTGGACCTCTCGATCAATGTAAGCTTCCACTTCCGCACCCAATGTTTCAGGTTCTTCTCCCGCTGGATGGCATCCTCGATGCGTTGATGGTGCTCGTACCAGACCAGCTGTTTCACGCCGTAGCGACGGGTAAATCCAGCAGTCAGCCCTTCGCGATGCTCGTACATCCGACCGGGCAGGTCGTTGGTGACGCCGACGTAAAGTGTGCCGTTGCGCCGCGAAGCCAAGATGTAAACGGAGCCGCCCTCCATTCCACGATGGAGAAGCCCCTGGGCCCTCGGGTCAAGCCCGAGGGTGACAAGCGTTGTTGGAGCAATTGCCATGGCTGAGCGATCTTTCGCGAAGGAAGTCGAGCAACTGCGGATCGGAGGCGGCGAGGAGTTCCGCGGAGAAGGCATTCTTGCGGTCACCAAGGCGCTGCTTGAATGCGGGGTCGCCTATGTCGGCGGCTACCAAGGGGCGCCGATCTCGCATCTGATGGACGTGCTCGCCGACGCCCAAGACATCATGGGCGACTTCGGCGTGCACTTCGAATCCAGCGCTTCGGAGGCGACCGCCGCAGCGACGCTCGCGGCCTCGGTCCACTACCCGATCCGCGGCGCAGTCACCTTCAAATCGCCAGTCGGCGTCAATGTCGCTTCTGACGCGCTCGCCAACCTGGCTTCCGGTGGCGTGAAAGGCGGCGCGCTCATCATCCTCGGCGAGGATTACGGCGAAGGCTCCTCGATCATGCAGGAGCGGAGCCACGCCTTCGCCATGAAGAGCCAGGTCTGGCTGCTCGATCCGCGACCCAACCTCGAGACGATCGTGAAGGCCGTGCGCGACGGGTTCGAGCTGTCGGAAGTCTCCAACACGCCGGTGATGCTGGAGATGCGTATCCGCTCATGCCACGTGCATGGCCGCTTCAAGACGCGTGATAATCAACGCCCCAAGATGAGCCTCGCGGAAGCGCTCGAAAATCCGCAGCGCGACCTGAACCGCATCGTGCTGCCGCCCGCCTCCTATCTGCACGAACAGGAGAAGATCACGAAGCGCTGGCCCGCGGCGGTGAAGTTCATCTGCGAGCGCGAGCTGAACGAGAACTTCGGGCCTGCCGGCGGGCGCATCGGCATCGTCTGTCAGGGCGGGATGTATAATGGCGTGATGCGTGCCCTGCAGCGGCTCGGCCTTGCCGACATCCGCGGCCGCACGGACATTCCGCTCTATGTGCTCAACGTCACCTATCCGCTGATCGAGGAGGAGTTTCTCGATTTCGCGCGCGACAAGGATGCGGTGCTCGTGGTCGAGGAAGGTCAGCCGAACCACATCGAGCAGGCGTTCGGCGCCATGCTGCACAAGGCCGGCGTTGCGACGAAGCTCTTTGGCAAGGATCCCTTCCCGATCGCCGGCGAATATACCGGCGCGGTGATGCTGACGAGCTTGCGCGGCTTCCTCAAGGCGAACGCGCCTGAGTTCCTGAGCGACCGCGACCTCAATCCGAACGAACCGGAAGGGCTCGCCATAGCCGATCTCTCGAAGGCGGTCCCGCCGCGTCCGCCCGGCTTCTGCATCGGCTGCCCGGAACGTCCGATCTTCGCGGCGATGAAGCTGGTGGAGAAGGAGCTCGGGGCCCATCACGTCGCTGCCGATATCGGCTGCCACCTCTTCTCGATCATGCCGCCCTTCAATATCGGCGCGAGCACGATGGGCTACGGGCTCGGGCCGGCCTCCGCGTCAGCCTTCAATGTCGACGCCAAGAAGCGCTCGATCTCCGTGATGGGCGACGGCGGCTTCTGGCACAACGGCTTGAACTCGAGCATCGGCAACGCCGTCTACAACAAGCATGACGGCGTCACCGTCATCGTCGACAACTTCTATTCCGCCGCGACCGGCGGACAGGACATCCTGTCCTCCCGCGCCAAGAACCGATCGCGCGCGACCGGCAATATGATCACCAACGCCGTCAAAGGCGTTGGCGCGAAATGGGTGCGGCAGACCGATCGCACCTATGACGTGACATGGATACGCGACACGCTGCGCGAGGCCCTGACGACCAAGGAGAAAGGCCCAAAAATCATCGTCGCCTCGTCGGAATGCATGCTGAACCGGCAGCGGCGCGAGAAGCCGCTTGTGGCGAAGGCCATTGCCGACGGCAAGCGGACCGTGAAGCCGCGCTTTGGTGTCGATGAGGATGTCTGCACCGGCGACCATGCCTGCATGCGGCTCTCCGGCTGCCCGTCGCTGTCGGTGAAGGTGCTCGACGATCCGCTCCGCGACGATCCAGTCGCCGCGATCGACCAGAACTGCGTCGGCTGCGGAAATTGCGGCGAGGTCGCGGACGCGGCAGTGCTCTGCCCGAGCTTCTACCGCGCCGACGTGATCCACAATCCGAACCGGCTCGACCAGCGGCTCGCGCGGCTTCGCGCCAGAGTTATCGGCTGGCTGCAGGAGCGCCGCGACCGCAAGCGCCTGGTGTTCGGCGCGGCGGAAGCGTGATCAGGATGCATGCCATCACCTCTCAATGTCATCCTCGGACGCGCGAAGCGCGATCCGGGGACCCAGGACCGGGACGCGCAGGTTTCTGGGTTCTCGGGTCTCCGCCCGAGAATGACCCCGCGGTTGGTGCCTGACCATGCTCGCGCCTCCCGCCAACGATCCCATCATCAAGCTCGCGATCCTCGCGGTCGGCGGACAGGGCGGCGGCGTCGTCACGGACTGGATCGTCGATCTCGCCGAGCGAAACGGCTGGTACGCGCAGTCGACCTCGGTGCCCGGCGTGGCGCAGCGGACAGGCGCGACGATCTATTACATCGAGATGGTTCCCGAAATTGAGGGGGAGGCCGACGGAACGCCGGTCCTCTCACTGATGCCGGCGCCGGGCGACGTCGATATCGTGCTCGCAGCGGAGCTGATGGAAGCGGGGCGCGCGATGCAGCGTGGGCTCGTCACGCCCGACCGCACGACGCTGATCACCTCCACGCACCGCACGCTCGCCGTCATCGAGAAGGTGATGCCGGGGACGGGGATTTTCGAAGCAGAGCCGGTGCTCGACGCGGCGCGCAAGAGCGCTAAACGCTTCCTCGGCGCCGATCTGGAGAAGCTCGCGGCGGAGAATGGCAGCATGATCTCCGCGAGCCTCTTCGGCGCCCTCGCCGGCTCCGGCGTGCTCCCCTTCCCGCGCGAGAGTTTTGAGGCGACAATCGCGGCCGGCGGTCGCGGCGCGGCGCAAAGCCTCAAGGCTTTCGGCGCCGGCTTTGCGGCCGTCGAGAAGCCGGAGGCGGAAGGCGCTACGGCGGCGACGGCGGCTCCAGCCGCGCCCAAGCGCAGCGCACCGGCCGTCTCCGGCCCGGCGAACGCGACCCGCGCCTGGTCGGCGCTTGCCGACAGCACCGCCAACGATTTTCCAGCCGAGACGCAGGCAATGCTTCTTGCCGGCCTTGAGAAGGTCGTCGATTTCCAGGATCTCAAATACGGGCGCGACTATCTCGACCGGCTGAAAGCGCTTCACGCGATCGATGTCGCGGCAGGCGGCGCGGCCCACGGCTTCCGCTTCACAGCCGAAGCCGCCAAATACCTCGCCAACGCCATGGCTTATGACGACGTCATCCGCGTTGCCGATTTGAAGACACGCGCCTCCCGCTTCCGCCGAGTCGAGAATGAAGTCGGAGTCGGTGACGCGCAGGTGCTTCACATCACCGAATTCATGCATCCACGCATCGAAGAAGTCTGCGGGACGATGCCTGCCGCGCTCGGCTCATTCGTCATGGTGCGGCCGAAGCTCGTGCGCGCGCTCGATCGCGTCGTCAACAAGGGCAGGCATTTCAGAACCGATCGCATCCACCACTTCCTCGCGCTCTATTTCGTAGGCGGGCTCCGGCACATGCGCCGTTCGACGCTCCGCCACCGCACGGAGATGGCGCATGTCGAAGAATGGCTGGCGCTCGCCCGAGACACGCTCACGAAGAACTACGCGCTCGCCGTCGAAGTGCTGCGCTGCCGCCGGCTCATCAAGGGCTACAGCGACACGCACGCGCGCGGCGAGGCGAAATACGATCGCGTGCTCTCCGCGCTGCCGATCCTTGCCGGGCGGGCCGACGCCGCCGAATGGCTGCACCGGCTGATAGAGGCCGCCCTCAAGGACGAAGGCGGCGAGATGCTCGACGGCGCTCTGCAGACCATCCGGACGCTGTAGTTTTTGGTGCCTCCGGGGACGGAGTACGCGAGTGATTGTCATCCTCGGGCGCGCGGCACGCGTGACCCGAGGACCCAGGATGTCTTGGGAACCAGGCTCTCCGACTGGGTTCTCGGGTCTCCGCGTCGCTCCGCCCGAGAATGACGGCGCTCGATGTGTAATTTCCCGATTTCTCAAAAGCAGGTACCAGGTGCGAGACATTTCAAGCTTGAACTATCTCCCGCTCGATGCGACAAAGCGGGTAAAGAGGAAGGCGCCGAACGATGCGGGTTGCGTGCCTCGGCGGTGGCCCCGCCGGGCTCTACTTCGCGATCACGATGAAGCTCCGGAATCCGGACCACGAGATCGTCGTGATCGAGCGGAACCGCCCGGACGACACGTTCGGCTGGGGCGTCGTGCTGTCCGACGAGACGCTCGACAATCTCGCGAAGAACGATCCGGTAAGCGCCGCTTCCATCCGCTCGCACTTCGCCTATTGGGACGATATCGCCGTCAACTACCGCGGCACGCGGACGGTCTCTTCCGGCCATGGCTTCTGCGGCATCGGCCGCAAGGCGCTGCTCATCCTGCTCCAGCAGCGCGCGCGCGAGCTTGGCATCGACCTCCGCTTTGAGACCGAAGCCGACAACGCCGAGACCTATTCGCGCGACTACGACCTCGTGGTCGCAGCTGACGGGCTCAACTCCAAGACCCGGCGCGAGTTCGCGGACGATTTCAAGCCGGAGATCGACATCCGCAAGTGCAAGTTCGTCTGGCTCGGCACGCACCAGAAATTCGACGACGCCTTTACGTTCGTCTTCGAGGAGACGGAGCACGGCTGGATATGGGCGCACGCCTACCAGTTCGACGACGACACCGCGACCTTCATCGTCGAGTGCGCCGAGGAGACGTGGGAAAAGTTCGGCTTCGGCGCGATGACTCAAGAACAGTCAATCGCGACCTGCGAGCGCATCTTCAAGAACGCGCTCGGTGGCTATCCGCTGATGTCGAACGCCGCGCACATCCGCGGCTCAGCCTGGCTGAATTTCCCGCGCGTCCTTTGCGAGCGCTGGCATCATCAGAACGTCGTGCTCTTGGGAGATGCCGCGGCGACCGCGCATTTTTCGATTGGCTCCGGCACCAAGCTGGCGCTGGAAAGCGCCATAGCGTTGGCGAACTACGTCAACACCGAAGAGACTCTCGTTCACGCCTTTCGCAAATACGAGGACGAGCGCCGCGTCGAAGTGCTGAAGCTGCAATCGGCGGCGCGCAACTCCTGCGAATGGTTCGAGGAGATCGAGCGCTACTTCCACCTCGACCCGGTGCAGTTCAACTATTCGCTCCTCACCCGCTCGCAGCGCATCAGCCACGAAAACCTGCGGCTTCGCGACAAGGTGTGGCTGGAAAGCGCAGAGGCGTGGTTCCAGCAGCAGGCCGGCGCGCCGGCGAACGTCGTGCGGCGACCCATGTTCGCCCCCTATTCGCTGCGCGACCTGAAGCTCAAGAACCGTGTCGTCGTCTCGCCCATGGACCAGTACCAGAGCCGTCGACGGCTGCCCGACCGATTGGCACTTCGTCCATTACGCCGAGCGGGCGAAAGGCGGCGCCGGGCTGGTCTATATCGAGATGACGTGCGTGAGCCCGGAGGGGCGCATCACGCCGGGCTGCACCGGCCTCTACACGCCTGAGCACGAGGCGGCCTGGAAGCGCATCGTCGATTTCGTGCATGCGGAAACCGAAGCGCGCATCTGCTGCCAGCTCGGCCATTCCGGCGGCAAGGGCTCAACTCAGCTCGGCTGGGAGGAGATGGACGCCCCGCTCAAAGCGGGGAACTGGCCGGTCCTGTCTGCGTCCGCTGTGGCCTGGTCGCCGCGCAATCAGATTCCGAAGGCCATGGATCGCGACGACATGGAGCTGGTGAAGCGCCAGTTCGTGCAGTCGGCGGAGATGGCAGAGCGCGCCGGCTTCGACATGCTGGAGCTTCACTGCGCGCACGGCTACCTCCTCTCCTCCTTCATCACGCCGGTCACCAACCATCGCACCGACGACTACGGCGGCACCCTCGAAAACCGCATGCGCTATCCGCTCGAAGTCTTCCACGCGGTGCGCGAGGTCTGGCCGGAGGGCAAGCCGATTTCCGTGCGCATTTCCGCCAACGACTGGGTTGGCGACAAGGGCGTGACGCCGGCCGAGGCGGTCCTGATCGCGCGGTTCTTCCAGGATGCGGGCGTCGATATCCTGAACGTCTCCGCCGGGCAGACGACGCGCGAGGCGCGGCCAGTCTACGGCCGCATGTTCCAGACCCCGTTCTCCGACCGCATCCGCAACGAGACCGGCATGGCGACGATGGCGGTCGGCAACATCTACGAGCCCGACCACGTCAACTCGATCCTGATGGCGGGACGCGCCGACCTTGTTTGCCTCGCGCGTCCGCACCTGACCGATCCCTATTGGACACTGCACGCGGCCGCCGCGCTCGGCGACCGTGACGAAGCGTGGCCCGAGCCTTATTGGCCCGGACGCGACCAGCTCTTCCGCCTCGCCGCGCGCGGCGAAGCCGTAGTGAAGGTGTAGGATGCACGGCCCCCATCGCGACGCCGTCATCCTCGGGCGCGCGGCACGCACGACCCGAGGACCCAGAGGAATTGAGAGAAGCGTTGCCTTTCTGGGTTCTCGGGTCTCCGCTTCGCTCCGCCCGAGAATGACGTCCGAACTGGTGCACCCTACCCTCAGGTTTGGGAGCGGCGCGCAATGACGCCGCTCGCCGGAAAACATGCTCTGGTCACTGGCGGCGGCACCGGTATCGGCGCTGCGATCGCCGTCGCCCTCGCGGAGGCCGGCGCGAAAGTGACGATCACCGGCCGCCGCCTTGAGCCGCTAGAGGCGCTGGCGAAAAAGCACCCGGGCATGAACGCCCTCGTCGCCGATGTCACTGACGAAGCCTCGATCGTCGCGGCGTTCCGCGCCGCCATTGAGAAAAGTGGCCCGCTTTCGATCGTCGTCGCCAACGCGGGGGCGGCGGAGAGCGCGTCCTTCGCGCGCACGACTCTTGAGAGCTTCGAGCGAATGATCGCCGTCAATTTGACCGGCGTCTTCTTGACCTTGCGCGAGGGTATCAAGACGATGGCCGGCGCCGACTGGGGGAGGCTCGTGGTGATCGCCTCCATTGCCGGGCTCGAAGGCCACGCCTACGCGGCGGGGTATACGGCAGCGAAGCACGGCGCCGTCGGGCTGGCGCGCACGCTTGCCGCGGAGACCGACGGCACCGGCATCACCGTCAACGCCGTCTGCCCGGGCTATACCGCGACGCCGATGCTCGAACGGAGTGTCAGGACGATCGTCGACAAGACCGGTCGGAGCGACGAGGAGGCCCGCCAGATACTGGCCGGGCTCAATGCCGACCAGCGCATTGTCGAGCCGCAGGAGGTCGCCGCGATCGTGCTCAGGCTTTGCGGCCCCGGTTCGGAAAAGACCACCGGTCAGGCGATCGCAATCCCGGAGCTCGCGCATGTCTGACATGGCAGGCCTCAAGCCTTCGCATTTCCGCTGGCGCATGGACGGCAAGGTCGCGGTGATTTCGCTTGATCGGCCGGAGCGCAAGAACCCCCTCACCTTCGAGAGCTATGCGGAGCTGCGCGATACGTTCCGCGCGCTCCCTTACGCCGACGACGTGAAGGCAGTCGTCTTCGGTTCGAACGGGGGCAATTTCTCGTCCGGCGGCGACGTGCACGAGATCATCGGCCCGCTCGTCGGCATGGACATGGGGCGCCTTCTCGCCTTCACCCGGATGACCGGCGATCTCGTCAAGGCGATGCTTCTGTGCGGCAAGCCCATTGTCGCGGCCGTCGAAGGGATCTGCGTCGGCGCCGGCGCGATCATCGCCATGGCCTCCGACATCCGCTTTGCGACGCCGGAGGCGAAGACTGCCTTCCTGTTCACGCGCGTCGGGCTTGCCGGCTGCGACATGGGCGCCTGCGCCATTCTTCCGCGCATCATCGGCCAGGGCCGAGCCGCCGAGCTTCTCTATACCGGGCGCACGATGAGCGCGGAGGAAGGCGAGCGCTGGGGTTTCTTCAACCGGATCGTGCAGGCTTCCGACATCGAGAAGGAAGCGCTCGCCTTCGCGCAAAGCCTCGCGAGCGGCCCGACCGCCGCGCATGCAATGACCAAGACGCAGCTCGTGCAGGAATGGTCGATGAGCCTCGAACAGGCGATCGAGGCGGAAGCGCAGGCGCAGGCGCTGATGATGAAGACAGGCGATTTCGAGCGCGCCTATCGCGCCTTCGTCGCCAAGGAAAAACCGGTCTTTAAGGGCGACTGATGGCGGACAAGAGCTTCCTCTCCTGGCCGTTCTTCGAAGACCGCCACCGGTCCTTCCACGCCGCGCTGGAGGCATGGTGCGCGGCGAACCTGCCGGTTCACGAAGCGTCATCCTCGGGCGCGCACGGCGCGACCCGAGAACCCAGTGATTTGGATCCAGGCCCTCGGGTCAAGCCCGAGGGTGACAGCGCGGATATCGACGCCGCCTGCCGCGACCTCGTGAACCGGCTCGGCCGCGACGGATGGCTGAAGCACACCGCGATCGACCCGGAGGAAAACGGCGCGCTCGACGTGCGCACGCTGTGTCTCGCGCGCGAGACGCTCGCCCGCCATGATGGCCTTGCCGATTTCGCCTTCGCCATGCAGGGACTCGGGACCGGCGCGCTCTCGCTCTTCGGCACGGCCGATCAGAAGAAATGGCTGAAGAAGACCCGCGAGGGGCGCGCCATCGCCGCGTTCGCGCTGTCGGAGACGAAATCGGGCTCCGACGTCGCAGCGATGGACATGACGGCGACGAAGGCCGGCAATTTCTACCGGCTCGACGGCGAGAAGACCTGGATCTCGAACGGCGGCATCGCGGATTTCTATATCGTCTTCGCGCGCACCGGCGAAGCTCCCGGCGCGAAGGGCATTTCGGCGTTTCTTGTACCGGCGGAGATTGACGGGCTCGAGATCGTCGAGCGCCTCGCGGTGATCGCGCCGCACCCTCTCGCCCGCCTCCGCTTCAACAATCTGCGCCTGCCGGAATCGATGATGATCGGCCGCCCCGGCGAAGGCTTTCGCATCGCCATGAGCGTCCTCGATATCTTCCGCTCGACGGTCGGGGCCGCCGCGCTCGGCTTCGCCCGCCGCGCACTCGACGAATCGCTCGCGCGCGTGAGGCAACGCAAGCTTTTCGGCGCACCGATGATGGAACTGCAGATGGTGCAGGGTCACGTCGCCGACATGGCGCTCGACATCGACGCGGCGGCGCTCCTCGTCTACCGCGCGGCCTGGACCAAGGATCAGGGCGCCGCCCGCGTCTCGCGCGAAGCCTCGATGGCAAAGCTCTTCGCCACCGATCGCGCGCAGATCGTCATCGACAAGGCGGTGCAGCTTCACGGCGGCGACGGCGTCCGCGCCGGCTCCGTCGTCGAGCGGCTTTACCGCGAAATCCGAGCGCTCCGCATCTACGAGGGCGCCTCCGACGTGCAGAAGGTCGTGATCGCGCGTCAGACCCTGGGGGGAGAGTAAATGCTTGGGGCCTCGGCTCACCTCGATACGTTTTCGCGCGATCATCTGCCGCCGGCGGAGACGTGGCCGAAGTTCCTGCTCAAGGGCTTCGATTATCCGGCCACGCTGAATGTCGGCGCCGAGCTCACCGACCGCATGGTCGAGCGCGGCTTCGGCGACCACACCGCGTTGATCGGCCACGGACGGCTCAGGACCTACAAGGAGCTTGCCGACTGGACCAACCGCCTCGCGCGCGCGCTGGTGGAGGACCTCGGCGTCGTCCCCGGAAACCGCGTGCTGATCCGCTCCGCCAACAACCCGGCGATGGTCGCCTGCTGGCTTGCGGCGCTGAAGGCCGGCGCTGTCGTCGATCAACACCGTGCAGTCGCTGAAGTGCCGCCGAGCTTGGCAAAGCGATCGACAAGGCCGAGGTGAAGCTCGCGCTTTGCGACACGCGGCTCATGGACGAGCTCGTCGCAGCGGCGAAGTCGAGCCGCTTCCTGAAGAAGGTGATCGGCTTCGACGGCACCGCGAATTTCGATGCCGAGCTCGACCGCATCGCGCTCCGCAAGCCGGTGCTGTTCGACGCCGTAAAGACGAGCCGCGACGATGTCGCGATCATCGCCTTCTCGACCGGCACGACCGGAGACCCGAAAGCGGCGATGCACTTCCATCGCGATCTCCTGGCCATTGCCGACAGCTACGCGAAGGAGGTGCTCGGCATCACGCCAGACGATGTCGTGGTCGGCACGACGCCGCTCGCCTACACCTTCGGGCTCGGCGGTCTCGTCATTTTCCCGCTCCGCTTCGGCGCCGCGTCGGTGCTGCTCGAGGAGGCGTCGGCCGCCGACCTCGTCAGCGAGATCAAGACCTACAAGGCGACGATCGCCTTCGCCGGCCCTTCGATCTACCATCGCATTCTCGCGCTGAAATGCGCGCCCAAGAACCTCGCATCGCTCCGCTGTGCGGTCTCCGCCGGCGACGCGCTGCCGCCAAAAACCTTCGAATCCTGGACCAAGCGCTATTCCGCCGTTCCGCTGCTCGACGGCATCGGCGGGACGGAAATGCTGCATATCTTCATCTCAAGCCATCTTGGCGAGACGGCCCCCGGAATCTTCGGGCGCCCGGTCCACGGCTACGAGGCCAAGGCCCTCGACGCCGACATGCGCGAGGTGCCGCGCGGGACCTTCGGCCATCTGGCGGTGCGCGGCCCGACCGGCTGCCGCTGTCTGGACGATCCGAGGCAGCGCGACTTCGTCCGTGACGGCTGGAACCTGACCGGCGACATGGTTTTCGAGGACGAGAGCGGCCGCTTCCATTTCGTCGCGCGCACCGACGACCTGATCGTGTCGAACGGCGAGGCGATCGCGGCTCCGGAGGTGGAAGCTGCCCTCCTCTCCCACCCCTCCGTCGCCGATTGCGCCGTCCTCGGCGTTCCGGACAAGGAACGCGGCGAGATCATCAAGGCGTTCGTCGTGCTGGCACCGGGGGAAACCGGCAGCGCCGCCGCTGTCAAGCGCCTGCAGGATCACGTCAAGGCGACGATCGCTTCGCACAATTTCCCGCGCTCGATCCGCTTCGTCGACGACCTGCCAAAAACCGCGACGGGCAAGGTGCGCCGCTTCCTGCTGCGCAACACGCTGCCCTGAATGTTGAAGCGACTTCGAGAGTTCTATTGTCGGAGACATGACCACGATGCCGAAGAGCGAGGGTAGACGAACGTTGCATCCGGCGGGCTGGAAGCCCACATCCGGCTACGCGAACGGGATCGTCGCGTCTGGCCCCATGGTCTTCGTCGGCGGGCAGATCGGCTGGAATGCCGCGCAAGAGTTCGAGAGCGACGACTTCGTCGCGCAGACCCGTCAGGCGCTTTCGAACGTCGTCGCGGTGCTCGCGGAAAGCGGCGGCCGTCCCGAGCATCTCGTCCGCCTCACCTGGTACGTCACCGACAAGCGCGAATATTGCGCGCGCCTGAAGGAGGTGGGCGAGGCCTATCGCGACGTGATCGGCCGGAATTTTCCTTCGATGACGCTTGTGGAAGTGAGCGCGCTTGTCGAAGACGCCGCAAAGGTCGAGATCGAAGCGACCGCGGTGCTCGACGCGACGTGACGATGTCGCAACCGCGCTCGAGAAAGTGGCGCACCCGACAGGATTCGAACCTGTGACCTCTGCCTTCGGAGGGCAGCACTCTATCCAACTGAGCTACGGGTGCCCTGCATGTCGCGCCGCGCCAGGAGGCGCGGCTCGCGCTCATAACGCATATGGGGGCGGCTCGCAATCTGGGCCGCAGCGCTCAGCCGCTACGCGGCACAATGCGGGGATTACCGGGAACCCCGCAGTCGATTAGCCTCCATCACATGATTCCGGTCACCGATGACATCGCGATCTCCGAGAGCGAGATTCTGGAGAGCTTCGTGCGCGCCTCCGGCCCAGGCGGGCAGAACGTCAACAAGGTGGCGACGGCCGTGCAGCTCCGCTTCGACGCGCGGCGCTCTCCTTCCCTGCCGGAGCCGGTCCGCACGCGACTTGAAAAGATCGCAGGTGCGCGGCTCACCAAGGACGGCGTCGTGGTGATCTTCGCCGACCGCTTCCGAACGCAGGAGCGCAACCGCGCCGACGCCCTCGACCGCCTGCTCGCGCTGATCCGCCGCGCAGCACATGTGCCGAAGAAACGCCGGCCGACGAAGCCGACCGCTGCGGCGCGCGAACGTCGACTTCGCGCGAAGAGCGAACGAAGCGGCGTGAAGAAGCTGCGCGGAAGGCCGACAGGGGAGGATTAGACGGCCGTCCGCTTTTCGAGGATCGGTTCCGGGCTCAGGCCCTGGCGCGCATCCCGTCAACGCTGAAAGCGCCGGCCCCGACGAAGACCAGACATAGGAAGACGAAGCAGAAGAGGATCGCGGCTTCACCCTGGTTCACGGCGGGCCAGAAGCTCTGCGGCGCATGCGCCAGGAAATAGGCGACCGCCATCTCGCCTGAGAGCACGAACGCGGCGGGCCGCGTGAAGAGCCCGAGAAGGATCAGAAGGCCGCCGACTACTTCGATCACTGCGGCCAACCCCATCAGCGAGAAAAGCGATATCTGCATGGGCATCGCTGCGGGGAAGCCGAACAATTTCATCGTCCCGTGCTCGATGAAGAGCAGCGCCACCACGATCCTGAGGGCGGCGAGCGCGTAAGGCGAATAGGGCGGAAAGACGATCGGACATCATTGCTCCTGCGGATGTTGCGCCGCCTTACTTAGGGAAGCCTCGTGCCGGCGCGAATCCCGGAAAGCGCTGCTTCAGCAAGATGTGAGGACCCTTCAGGTAACCAGCGTACCTGCGTGTCACCGCAGGAGCTTGGGTCCGTCACACGTCGAGATTTGCCACGCTCAGCGCGTTCGCCTGGATGAACTCGCGGCGCGGCTCGACCTCGTCGCCCATCAGCTTGGTGAAGATGTCGTCGGCCTCGTCGGCCTCGCGGATCTTCACCTGCAGGAGCGAGCGCACGTTCGGGTCGAGCGTCGTCTCCCAGAGCTGGCCGGGGTTCATCTCCCCGAGGCCCTTGTAGCGCTGCATGGTGATGCCCTTGCGGCCGGCGGCGAAGACCGCCTCCAGCAGATCGCGCGGCCCGTGGACGGAAGTGTCGGCGCCTTTCCGCCTGAGCATCGCGGTGCGGAGATAGACCTCCTGCAGCTTCGCCGCGTGCTGGTCGAGCCGGCGTGCGTCGGCGGAATGGAGAAGCGCCGCGTCGATCGTCTGCACCTCAGCGACGCCACGCACGGTGCGCTCGAAGGTGAGGCCTGTGTCCTCCGAGAAACTCCCGATCCAGCCGCGCTCCGTCTCGTCGGAGAGAATGTCGAGGCGGCGCGCGATATAGGCGGCGGCCTCGCGGCCGCGCTCATCGTTCGACAGAAGCTCGGGATTGAGCGCCCCGGCAATCGCCGCCTGCTCCACCACGCCGCGGTCGTAGCGCGAATGAAGGCCGTCGAGGATGTGGCGGATGTGAAGCGCCTCGTCGACGATGGCGCGGAGATCGGCCCCGGCGCGCTCCTCGCCGGTCGAAAGCGTCAGCACAGCCTCGTCCAGACCGCCGTCGATCAGGAAGTGCTCGAGCGCGCGCTCGTCCTTCAGATACTGCTCGGACTTGCCGCGCGATACCTTGTAGAGCGGCGGCTGCGCGATGAAGAGATGACCGCGCTCGACGAGCTCCGACATCTGCCGGAAGAAGAAGGTCAGAAGCAGCGTCCGGATATGAGCGCCGTCCACGTCGGCGTCCGTCATGATGATGATCTTGTGGTAGCGGAGCTTCTCGGGGGTGAACTCTTCCTTGCCGATGCCGGTGCCGAGCGCGGTGATCAGGGTGCCTATCTGCTCGGAGCCGAGCATCTTGTCGAAGCGCGCGCGCTCCACGTTCAGGATTTTGCCGCGAAGCGGCAGCACCGCCTGGAAAGCGCGGTTGCGCCCCTGCTTGGCGGAGCCGCCGGCCGAGTCGCCCTCCACCAGGAATATCTCGGAGAGCGCCGGGTCGCGCTCCTGGCAGTCGGCGAGCTTGCCCGGGAGCGAGGCCATGTCGAGCGCGCCCTTGCGGCGCGTCAGCTCGCGCGCCTTGCGCGCTGCCTCGCGTGCGGCGGCGGCCTCGACAACCTTGCCGACGATCGTCTTCGCCTCGGCCGGATGCTCCTCGAACCAGGCGCCGAGCGCATCGTTGACGGCGCTCTCCACCGCCGGCCTGACCTCTGAGGAAACCAGCTTGTCCTTCGTCTGCGAGGAGAATTTCGGGTCGGGCAGCTTCACCGAAAGCACACAAGTCATGCCCTCGCGGCAATCCTCCCCGGTGACGGAAAGCTTCTCGCGCTTGGCGATGCCGGAGCTTTCCGCGTAGCCCACGACCTGCCGCGTCAGCGCAGCACGGAAGCCGGCGAGATGCGTGCCGCCGTCGCGCTGCGGGATGTTGTTCGTGAAGAGAAGCATGTTCTCGTGGTAGGAATCGTTCCACCACAGCGCCGCCTCGACGGTGACGTTGTCGCGCTCGCCGTGAAGCACGATCGGCGCAGCGACGAGCGGCTTCTTGGCGCGGTCGAGGAAGCGCACGAAAGCTTCGAGTCCGCCTTCGTAGTGCAGCTCTTCGCTCTTTTCGTCAGGGCCGCGACGGTCCGTCAGCTGAATACGGACTCCGGAGTTCAGGAAGGCGAGCTCGCGCAGCCGGTGCTCCAGCGTCGCGTAGTCGTAATCCGTCATCGTGAAGGTCTTGGGCGAGGCAAGGAACGTCACCTCCGTGCCGGTTCGTCCGCCGGAATCGCCGGTCACCTTCAGCGCGTCGTCCGGCTCGCCATCGGTGAACGACATCTCGTGCACCTTGCCGCCGCGCGCGATCTTGAGTTTTAGCCAGGTGGAAAGCGCATTGACGACCGAGACGCCGACGCCGTGGAGGCCGCCGGAGACCTTGTAGGAGTTCTGGTCGAATTTTCCGCCGGCATGGAGCTGGGTCATGATGACCTCGGCGGCGGAGACGCCCTCGCCCTTGTGGATGTCGGTCGGGATGCCGCGGCCGTTGTCGGTGACGGTCACCGAGCCGTCGGCGTTGAGCGTCACCTCGACCTTGGTGGCGTGGCCCGCGAGCACCTCGTCGATCGCATTGTCGACGACCTCGTAGACCATGTGGTGCAGGCCGGAGCCGTCATCGGTGTCGCCGATATACATGCCCGGACGCTTGCGCACCGCGTCGAGGCCCTTCAGGACCTTGATCAATTCGGCGCCGTATTCCGGCTCGGGGAGCGCGCCCGCGAGGGCGCCTTCGGGGGGCGTGGCCATCATCTCAAATCGGGTTTTCGAATCAGCGGAATTGCCGCCGCGTGGGAAGCTTATAGATGGTCATTCGGGCCGAGGAAATGAAGCCCGGAAGGTCCTTCACGTCGCATTTCTTCGTGGCAGAAAAATGAGACTTTTCAGCGACTTGCAACGGCGACCGCGGCACCGGCCAGAAGCGCGCCCGAAACGCGCCTCACCCAGCGGAGGATAGCTGGCCGACGAAGCAGCTTCCCGACCCGCGCGGCCATCAGGACATAGCTCCCATCGACCACCGTCACGACCCCGAAAGTCACGACGGCCAGCTCGGCGTAGCCGAGGGCGGAAACGTGGGCGAGATCGATCAAATTGGGCAAAAGGGCGAGGTAGAAGATCATCACCTTAGGGTTGCCCAACATGACCGCAAGAGCGGTCAGGAACAGGCGGAGCGGCCGCTCAGCCTTCGGCTTGTCGGCGGTCGAGACGCTGGCCGGCGCATTCCACATCCGCCATGCCAGATAGAGAAGGTAGGCAGCGCCAACATATTTGAGCGTAAGGAACAGCCAAACGAACGTCTTGGCGACGAATGCAAGGCCGAGAACCGCGCAGCTCAGCCAGAAGAGGTCGCCGACGGCGAGCCCGAGCATATAGGCGAACGCGCCGGCTGTGCCTTGGACGACGACACGCGCAACGAGTGCCGTGATCGCCGGTCCGGGCGAGGCCGCGGCAACGAAGAGCGCGAGCGCGAAGATGGTGAGAGCAGCCGGATCCATCGAGAGTGCCTTACGCTCAATCTAGCGGAGCGACTGTACCAGCCGCCACCCGAAAACGGAGAGCGGTCGGCGGCAGATCGGCGAAAAGCGCCGGATCGGCGCCGGTCAGAAAAGCCTGCCCGCCTAGCCCCTGCAGCTTATCGAAGAGTGCTCGACGGCGGCCTTCGTCGAGGTGTGCGGCGATCTCGTCGAGGAGGAGGATCGGCGTCATGCCGGTCGTCTCCGCGACGATCCCGGCGTGCGCGAGGATGAGCCCAATCAGAAGCGCCTTCTGCTCGCCGGTCGAGGAATGCGCGGCAGGCATCGCCTTTCCGACGAGCGCGACGTCGAGGTCGCTCCGGTGCGGGCCGACGAGCGTCCGGCCAGCGACGCGATCCGCGGCGCGCCCTTCCCTCAGGGCTTCCCGATAGCCGAGCTCCGCCTCCGCGGCGCTGCGGCCTTCGATGGCGCGGTCGAAATCGCCGGCGAGCGCGAGGCGGCCGGGGGGAAAGAGCGACGCCGCTTCCTGCCGCTCCATGCGCGCCGAGAGTAGCGACGCAGTCTCCGCGCGTGCGAGCGCCACGGCGACGGCGCGCTCCGAAAGCTCGGCCTCAACCGCATCGAGCCAGCCGGAATTCGCGCCCTCATCGAGGAGGCGATTCCGCTGTGTCATCAGCCGGTCGAATTCCCGCGCGCGACGCCCGTGAGCCGCGTCGATCGTGAGCACGAGGCGATCGAGGAAGCGACGCCGCTCGGACGCCGCACCGGTGAAGAGGCCATCCATCGACGGCGTCAGCCAGAGCACGCGAAGATGGTCCAACAGCGCGTCGGCGGACGGCACCGTCGCGCCGTTGATGCGCACGGCGCGGCTGCGCGCTTCACCTGCGGGCGCGTCGACGAGGCCGGTGCCGAGCCGCGTCTCCTCGCCGTTCCTCAAGATCTTTGCGGCGACCGCCCAGCCCTGGTCCATGCCGAGGTGGGAGATATCCTCATAGCGTGCGCGGCGGAGACCACGCCCCGGCGTCAGAAGCGAGATCGCCTCAAGCAGGTTGGTCTTGCCGGCGCCGTTCGCGCCGGTCAGCACGACGAGATCGGCGTCGAAAGCGACGCTCGCCGCCGTGTAGTTGCGGAAGCTTGTGAGCGACAGCAATCCTAGCACCACGCGATTGGGCGCAGGAGGCGTCGGGCGGTTCAGAGACGCATCGGGCACGGGACCCACTTACCAGAGCGGCGACCCCGGCTGGCAAGTTTTGGACACCCGCCTCACACCCGCATCGGCATCAGCACGTAGATGGCGTCGACGTCGCCGGAATCCTGGATCAATGTCGGCGAGCCCGGATCGGCAAGCTTGAAGACCGCCTCCTCGCTGGTCAGCTGGTCGGCGATGTCGAGCAGGTATTTCGAGTTGAAGCCGATATCGAGCGGCTCCGCCTCGTAACCGACAGGAAGCTCATCGGTGGCGCTGCCGGAATCCGGATTGTTGACGGCGAGCACCATCTTGTCGTCGGCAAGCGAGAGCTTCACCGCGCGGCCGCGGTCGGAGGAGATGGTGGAGACGCGATCAACGGCGTTCTTGAACTCCGACTTGTCGAGCGTCAGCACCTTGTCGTTTGCCTTCGGGATCACGCGCTCGTAGTCGGGGAAGGTCCCGTCGATCAGCTTGGAGGTCAGCACCAAATCGCCGATCGCGAGCCTAATCTTGGAATCAGAGAGGCTGAGCGCGACCTCGGCCGCCGGGTCCTCCAGGAGCTTCTGCACCTCGCCCACCGTCTTGCGCGGGACGATCACGCCCGGCATGCCGATGCTTCCGGCAGGCGCCGGAACCTCGACCTTAGCCAGCCGATGACCGTCGGTCGCCACCGCGCGAAGCCGCGCCGCAGCGCCCTCGCCCACGACGTGGAAGTAGATGCCGTTCAGGTAGTAGCGAGTCTCCTCGGTGGAGATGGCGAACTGCGTGCGGTCGATCAGCCGCTTCAGGACCTCCGCGGAAAGCGCGAAGGAGACCGGAAGGTCGCCGGCGTTCAGATCGGGGAAATCGGAATCCGGCAGCATCTGGAGCGCAAAGCGCGCGCGCCCGGCCTTCAGCGCCATCGCCTGCCCTGACTCCGTGTCGAGCGCGATCTCCGCGCCTTCCGGGAGCTTGCGTACGATGTCGTAGAGCATATGGGCAGGGACGGTCGCCGCGCCCGGCTTCTCCACGGCGGCCGGCGCCTTGTCGACGATCTCCAGATCGAGGTCAGTGGCTTTCAGCGAAAGCTCGCTCCCCTCCGCGTTCAGCAGCACGTTGGCAAGGATTGGGATCGTGTTGCGCCGCTCGACGACGCGATGGACATGGTTGAGCGCCTTCAAAAGGTTCGCCCGTTCAATTCTGACGCGCATCATTTCAATCCATGGAGACTGAGGGGAATCCTCAGAAGCCCAGCCGCTAAAGGGAACCGAACTTGACCCGGCAATTCGGGAAAGACAAGAGCCGGAAGGAGCGCTGCGCGCAGCCAGGGAGGAGGTCGCGGCGGCTCGTTCCGGCTCTTGCGGCGGGCGCTAGTCCTGGATCAATCGCTTCAAAAGCTCGATCTCCTGGGCCAGCGCCTCGTCGGCGGCGGCAAGCTCCTCCACCTTGCGCACGGCGTGGAGCACCGTGGTGTGGTCGCGACCGCCGAAACGCTTGCCGATCTCCGGGAAGGAGCGCGGCGTCATCGTTTTCGCCAGGTACATGGCGATCTGCCGCGGGCGGACGATGGCGCGCGTACGGCGCGCCGATAGAAGGTCCTGCTTCGAAACATTGTAGTGGCTCGCCACGACCTTCTGGATGTCCTCGATGCGGATGCGCCGCGGCTCGCGCGTGCCGACGAGATCGGCGATCGCCATCTCGGCGATCTCCATCGTCATCGGCGCGTCTGAGAATTCCGCACGGCACACGAGCCGGTTCAGAGCGCCATCGAGATCACGCCCGTTGCTGGCGACGACCTGCGCTACGTAATCGAGCACAGCATCGGGAATGACGAGGCTCGGATTGCGATCGCAGGCCGCGGCAAGACGGCTCTCCAGGATGCGACGCCGCATCGCCAGATCGGGCGACGCCATGCCGACGACGACCCCGCCCTTCATGCGCGAGCGCACGCGCTCGTCGACGCCCTCAAGCTCCGCCGGGGGGCGATCTGCGGCAACCACAACCTGCTTGCCGCTGTCGAGCAGCTGGTTGAGCATGTGGCAGAACTCCTGCTGTACGTGCTTGCCGGTCAGGAACTGCATGTCGTCGATCAGCAGGATGTCGGTTGAGCGAAGCTGCTCCTTGAAGTCGAGCGCGGAGCGGTCGCGGAGCGCCCCGACGAACTGGATGATGAAGCGCTCCACCGTCAGGTAACGGGCGCGGCGGTTCGGATCGAGCGCGCGTGCCTCGTGTGCGATCGCCTGCAGGAGATGCGTCTTCCCGAGCCCCACACCCGCGTGGATGTAGAGCGGGTTATAAGGCGGCGCGCTTCCCTCCGGCGCCGCGGCGACCGCGCGTGCCGCGCGGCATGCGACATCGTTCGAGCGGCCCTCGCAGAACGTCGCGAAGGTCAGGCGCGGGTCGAGCGGCGAGCCGCCGAAGCGATCTCCGCCGGGCTCCGCGACCGGCGCGGGCGCGGGCTTCCCCGGAGTAAGAGGTGCGGTCGGCTCCTCGGCCACGATTCTCAGCGCCGTCCGCCGCATCACGTCGACGCGGCGAATGCTCTCGTCCTCCTCACGCCAGAGCGCGAGCATCCGGTCGCCATAGTGTGATTTGATCCAGCCTTTCAGGAAAACCGTCGGCACCGAAAGGCGCACGACACCGGCGGTCGACCCTTCCAGATCGACTCTGGCGAACCATGAGCTGAAGATATCTTCGCCCAACTCCGCTCTCAGTCGGCGCCGCACGCGATCCCATATGTCGGCCGCTTCCTTTCGGCCGGCAACGTTGGTTCCGCTCGAGTCTTTGTTCGCGAACTCTCGCTCGCTTGCTGCTCCCGCAGACATTCAAGGCCTCCAAAATCATACCGCATGTGTTTTTCTTTACGCACGTGAACCATCAGGACTGAATCCACGGCAGGCCTGCCGCCTTCCAGCCTGCTAACGTACCTCTGTGACCTTCCGCGTCGCGTGGGCCCTCGAAACCGTCGGCGACGTTGAAGCAGCGCGCGTAGCCTGCGGCGGTCATCGCCGCCGCCGCAGAAGCGCTTCGAGCGCCTGAGCGACAGATGAAGTAAAGAGGCGCGTCGCGCCCCGCGCCCACTCCATCCAGCGCGTCGCTCAGCGTCTCCACGAACGCCGGATTCGCAGCGCCTGATGGAAAGCTCTGCCATTCAACTCTCAGGAGCGGTGCGCCCGCCTGCGAAACGTCGGGGAGACCGACATAGCTCCACTCCGCGGCGGTGCGTACGTCGATCAGGGTCGCACCTTGCGCATTCGACAAGGCGTCCCACGTCTCCTCAGGCGTTGCGTCGGCAAGATAGCTCCGCGCCATCAACCAAAATGCTCCCGCTGCAGCCGAAAGAATCCGACTGCGACCTCACGCATTCAATTTAGATGCGACCACCCCCCAATACGTGGGGGGCATGCCAGGGACCTCCCCCATGGGGAGTACACGGAGCCTGACAAACTCAACTCAACGAGGAACGGAAAACTCGCCCGCGCGGAAGCACGTCCTTAGACTACGCTCCCGCCACCCCCTGATACTACTGGCCCGTTACCGGGCCGGCCCCGTGCGCAAACCATAGCAAACCGATGCGGACAGTAAACTTGGTCAAGGGGCGCGATAGAATTTCGCGACGAGGGGGGCCCTCGTCATGAGGCCACAGAATTGTGGCAAGCCTCGGCAGTACCAAATCAATTGCACTGAGTGCGTCACCCCCCGACGATGCGAATGCAACAGCATCTTTTTTTTCTTGGCGCCGCTTAACTCATGTCGATATCGGGCACCGCGTGCGCCATCATCTATAACGCTTTGCATCTATTAAGGAATTTGAGGGGGCTTCCGGTGAATTGACTCACGCCTCGCCAGAACCGGCGAAACTGCGTCCCACCGACCCGCTTTCGCATCGGCTAAGCCTTTGTCGTTGCTCGCACTAACTAAAAAGGGCCCGATCCGATCGGGCCCCTTCATTCGGCTGAGACGCTTCTAACGCTCAGGCGAGCGCCTCGACCCGATGGCTCAGCCGCGAGACTTTGCGAGACGCGGTGTTGCGGTGAACGATGCCCTTGGATGCCGCCTTCATGATATGCGGCTGCGCCTCGCGAAGCGCCGTCCGAGCCGCCGCCTTGTCGCCGGAGGCGATCGCCTCCTCCACCTTGCGGATGAAGCCGCGCATGCGCGAGCGTGGAATCTTGTTGCTCGTCGTCCGACGCGCGATCTTGCGCATGGCCTTCTTGGCCGATGTCGTATTCGCCATGTCCGTTCCTTGGTCCTTGGTCGCGCAAGCCCGCGCCAAGTCTCCGGCACCGGTCGCGACAAACGAAAAATGCGGCCTCAGGCCGCTGGATTTGAGCGCAGTCCTATAGGTAGCGCGGCGCTCGCCGTCAAGGAAAAGCAGGGATTTCCGGGTCAGCGGCCGCTGAATTTCGGGGGGCGCTTTTCTAAGAAGGCGGCCATCCCCTCCTTTTGGTCTTGCGTCGCAAAGAGCGCCTGGAAAAGCCGGCGCTCGAAGCGGAGCCCTTCGGCAAGGGGCGTCTCCTCGGCACGGTTTACCGTCTCCTTCACCATCATCACGGCCGCGCGCGGGAGGGAGGCGATCTTCTCGGCCATCTTCATCGCTTCCTCGACAAGGTCGGGCGCTGGCACGATGCGCGCGACGAGACCGATCCGCTCCGCCTCCGCGGCGTCGATCAGGCGGCCGGTCAGACAAAGCTCCATCGCCTTGGTCCTGCCGATCAGGCGGGCCAGGCGCTGCGTGCCGCCGGCGCCGGGAATGATTCCGAGCGTGATCTCCGGCTGGCCGAATTTCGCAGTATCGGCGGCGAGGATCACATCGCACATCATGGCAAGCTCGCAGCCGCCGCCGACCGCGTAGCCGGCGACCGCAGCGACGAGCGGCTTGCGGCATTCGGCGACGCGGTCCCATTCGCGAACAAGATCGTCGACATAGGCGGTGACGAAGTCGGTGCCGACGACCTCGCGAATGTTGGCGCCCGCGCAGAACGCTTTCTCCGAGCCGGTGATGACGACGGCGCCGACATTTTCGTCGGACTCGAAACCAGCGAGCGCGGAGTTGACATCGGCGATGAGCCCCTTCGAAAGGGCGTTCAACGTCTTTGGGCTGTTCAGCCGGACCAGTCCCGCACCGCCGCGGCGCTCCACCAGAATGTTCTCGTAGGCCATAACTTTTCCTTCTGCCTCTAGAGCTCGGCTCTTCTTTTTTGAAGCATGATCTCCCTTCCGAAAACCGGTTCCCACTTTTCGGGATCATGCTCTAGCGCTGGCAGACGGGACAATAGAAGGTCGAGCGACCGGATTGAACGATGCGGCGGATCGTACCGCCGTCGTTTCTCGGGCACGGCTCGCCTTCGCGATCGTAGACGGCGAAGTGCTGCTGGAAGAGACCGAGCTCGCCGTTCGCCTGTACGTAATCGCGAAGCGATGAGCCGCCGGCTTCTATCGCATCGGCGATCACTGCGCGCACGCCTTCGACCAGCCGCTCGAGCCGTTCTGTCGCCTTGCCGTCCGCGTGCACGATGGTGCCGGCCGCGCGGCGCGGAGAGAGACGGGCGCGCCACAACGCCTCCGAGACATAGATGTTGCCGAGCCCGGCGATCACGCGCTGATCGGATAGGATAGCCTTGAGCGGCGCGACGCGGCCTTTGAAGCGCGGCGCCAGCGCCTCCGCGGACAATTCATTGCCTGTCGGCTCAAAGCCCAACCCTTTCAGAAGGGGGTGCTTCTCCAAGTCGCGCGGGGCAACCAGGAGCATGAAGCCGAAGCGGCGCGGGTCGTTGTAGACGATGGTCGCCCCGTTCTTCAAATGAAGCACGACGTGGTCGTGCGCGGCATCCTTGCTCGCGGGATAGTAGCGCGGGTCGAACCCCGCGGCCGGCAACTTCCTTCCCCTCTCCACGCGGAACGAGCCGGACATGCCGAGATGCATCAGAAGCACGGTGCCGTCGTCGAGCTCGGCCAAAAGATACTTGGCGCGGCGGCGAAGCGCGGTGACCTTGCGGCCCTCAAGCCGCGCGGCGAAGCGCTTCGGCAACGGGAAGCGGAGGTCCGGCCGCCGTTTCTCGACCTGCGCGATGGTCGCGCCTTCGAGCACCGGCGCAAGGCCGCGCCTGACCGTCTCCACCTCCGGAAGCTCGGGCATCTAACGCTTTTCCCTGATTTCCGCGCCTTAATGGCGCAGCAAGAGGCGTTCCTTTATGGTCGCGCCGGCTTCATAACGCAAAACCCCGCCGAACCATGAGTGAGCGCGTTTCCTTCGGCTACGAGAGCGTCCCGCTTCAAGACAAGCAGGCGATGGTCGACGACGTCTTTTCGAGCGTCGCGCGCCGCTACGACCTTATGAACGACCTGATGTCGGGCGGCATGCACCGGGTCTGGAAGGGCGCGCTCGTGACGGCGCTCAACCCGCCGAAGCGCGGACGCCCATGGCGGCTTCTCGATGTCGCCGGCGGCACCGGCGACATCGCGTTCCGCGTGGCGGACCGCTCTGACGGCCACGCCGACATCACCGTCTCCGACATCAATGAGGCGATGCTCGCGATCGGGCGCGAGCGCGCCGAGAAACTCGGCTTCGCAAACATCGCCTTCGTGCAAGGGAACGCCGAGGCGCTTCCCTTCGAGGACGCGCGCTTCGACGCCTGTTCGATCGCCTTCGGCATCCGGAACGTGCCGCGGATCGACGCGGCGCTCGCCGAGGCCTTTCGCGTGCTCAAGATCGGCGGACGCTTTCTCTGCCTGGAATTCTCCGCAGTCGACACGCCGATGCTCGACCGCCTCTACGATGCCTATTCCTTCCGCGTCATCCCGCAGATCGGTCGCGCGGTCGTCGGCGACGTGGAGTCCTATCGCTATCTGGTGGAGTCGATCCGCACCTTCCCGAACCAAGAGCGCTTCGCCGCCATGATCCGCGCGGCGGGATTTCAGCGCGTCACATACCGGAATCTCTCGGGCGGCATAGCAGCGCTCCATTCCGGCTGGAAGCTCTAGAGGGCTGACGACGTGCGCGACCTCGTGCGGCTCATCCGCGCCGGCCTCGCGCTGGCCCGCGCCGGCTTCTTTGGGCTGATCGACATCGAGGACCTGCCGTCGCGCGCGCAGGCCGCGTTCCGTTTGGCTCGGCTCCTTGAGCCGCGCGGGCTCACGTCGGCGGAGCGCGGACAGCGCATCTCGGACGCGCTAAACCGCCTCGGCCCTTCCTACATCAAGCTCGGGCAGTTCCTTGCGACGCGGCAGGACATCGTCGGCGTGGAGATGGCCGACGCGCTCGCGAGCCTCAAGGATGACCTGCCACCTTTCTCGACCGCGGAGGCCCGGGAGATCGTCGAGGATTCGATCGGCCAGCCGATCGAGTCCGTGTTCGAGAGCTTCTCCGATTCCGCCGCTGCCGCGTCCATCGCGCAGGTGCACAAGGCGGTGCTCCGCCGGCCGGAGGGTCCGGAAGTCGTGGCGGTGAAGGTCCTGCGACCTAGAGTCCGGCGCCGCTTCGCCCGCGACCTTCGCACCTTCTATGCCGGCGCGCGTTTTGCCGAGCGCAATGCACCCGAAGCGCGGCGGCTCCGGCCGCTTGCCGTCGTCGAGATCCTCGAGCGCAGCGTCTCGCTGGAGATGGATCTCCAACTCGAAGCAGCCGCTTATTCGGAGATGGCAGAGAACGTCACGCGTGAATTCGACTTCCACCTGCCGGCCGTCAACTGGGAGCTGACCGGCCGTGACGTGCTCGTCACCGAATGGGTGGAGGGGACGCGGCTTGCCGACCGCGCCGCGATCGAAGCCGCCGGCCACGATCCGAAGAAGATCGCCGCGTCGGTCGTGCAGAGCTTCCTCCGCCACGCGCTTCGCGACGGCTTCTTTCACGCCGACATGCACGAGGGGAACCTCTTCGTCGATGGCCAGGGCCGGCTCGTCGCCGTCGATCTCGGCATCATGGGGCGCATCGGTCCGAAGGAGCGCCGCTTTCTCGCCGAGATTCTCTACGGCTTCATCCGGCGGGATTACCAGAAGATCGCCGAGGTGCATATCGAGGCAGGCTACGTGCCGCCGGTGCATTCGGCGGAGGACTTCGCGCAGGCGCTTCGCGCCATCGGCGAGCCGATCCACGGCCACCGCGCGAGCGAAATCTCCATGGCCAAGCTCCTCGGCCTGCTCTTCGAGGTGACCGACATCTTCGACATGGAGACGCGGCCGGAGCTGGTGCTCCTTCAGAAGACGATGGTGGTCGTGGAAGGCGTGGCGCGACGGCTCGACCCGGAATTCGATATGTGGAGCACGGCGGAGCCCGTAGTCGGCGCCTGGATCGAGCGCAATCTCGGGCCCACCGGCCGGCTGGAGCAGGCTGGCGATGCGCTCTCCGCGCTCGGGCATTTCGCCGGCCAGGTGCCGGAGCTTACGAAACGCGCCCAGCGCCTTAGCCAGGAGCTCGATCAGATGGCGGCGCGCGGGATGCGCCTCGACCCTCTTACAGTGGAAGGCATCGGCCACGAGGTGGCGCGCTACGGGCGTTCGGGCCGGATCGCGCTCTGGGTGATCGCAATCGCCGCCGCAGGGGCCACAATCGTTGCGGTAACGGTTTCGGTGCTACGGTAGAAAGATGTCACTCGAAGGCCGGCGCATTCTCATCGTCATTGGCGGCGGCATCGCCGCCTACAAGGTGCTGGAGCTGATCCGGCGTCTGAAGGATGAAGGCGCGATCGTGCGCGCCGCGATGAGCCGCTCGGCGCACCATTTCGTGACGCCGCTCTCCGTCTCAGCGATCACCGGCGAGCGCGTTTTCCAGAACCTCTTCGACGCAGACGAAGAGAATACGATCGGCCATATCCGACTCGCGCGCGAGACCGACCTCGTCGTGGTCGCACCGGCCACGGCGAACCTCCTCGCCAAGATGGCGAATGGACTGGCCGGCGATCTCGCCTCGGCGCTCCTGCTTGCAACCGACAAGCCCGTGCTCGTCGCGCCGGCGATGAACCCGAAGATGTGGGCGAACGCGGCGACGACGCGCAACGTGGCGCAGCTCAAGAAGGACGGCGTCGCGTTCGTCGGGCCGACGAGCGGCGAGATGGCGGAAGCGGGCGAGGCGGGCGTCGGGCGGCTCGCCGAGCCGGCGGAGATACTTGCGGCCATCAAGGCGCTCTTCGGCGCGGGCGTCGGACCGCTTGCGGAGAAGCGCGCGATCGTCACCTCGGGGCCGACGCAGGAGCCGATCGATCCGGTCCGCTATCTCGCGAACCGGTCTTCGGGACGCCAAGGTCACGCGATCGCCGCCGCGCTAGCTTCGGAAGGCGCGGAGGTGACTCTAGTCAGCGGTCCCGTGAACATTCCTCCGCCGGCTGGCGTGCATGTCGTTTCCGTCACGACGGCGCGCGAGATGAAAGAGGCGGTCGAGGCGGCGCTTCCCGCCGACATAGCAGTGATGGCCGCGGCCGTCGCCGACTGGCGTGTCGATGCCGGTGCGCAAAAGATCAAGAAGGAAGCGGGCACGCCACCGTCGCTCAAGCTCACCGAAAACCCCGACATCCTCGCCGGGCTCGCGTGCCACGCATTGCGGCCGAAGCTTCTCGTCGGTTTTGCCGCGGAGACGAACGACGTCGTCAAGAACGCCAAGGCGAAGCTCAAGAGGAAGGGCTGCGACTGGATCGTTGCAAATGACGTGTCGCTCGGAACCGGTGTCATGGGTGGGACGAAGAACCGCGTGCATCTCGTCACCGCGGCGGGCGTCGAGGACTGGCCCGAGATGGACAAAGCCGAAGTCGCGTCAAAGCTCGTCGCGCGGATTGCCGCGCATTTCGGCAAGCCGCGCGGCCGTCGCGACAAAACGTAGCTTCTTTCCCATACTGGCGAACCATTCCGGCGCCTGCCCATTGAACCCGCATCGTCTTATCGATGGAAGCGGAGTTCATGTGGAATCTTTCCCCGACCCGCCCAGTCTTATGGGTCTCGGGCGGCGTCATTATCACCCTCGGGATTGTGCTCGCGTTCGGCGGCGTCTGGCTCGCGGTGCTGGGCGGCTCCTTTTATTATGTAGCCGCCGCGACCGGCTTCATCCTAACTGGCATCCTTCTCCTCTTCCGCCGCCCGGCGGCGCTTCTCATCTATGCCCTCGTCGTCGTCGGCTCGCTCGCCTGGGCCTACGCCGAAGTCGGCCTCGACTGGTGGGCGCTCGCACCGCGTGGCGACATCATTGTGCTCGTGGGGCTTTGGCTCGTCATGCCGTGGGTCACGCGCACGCTCGTACCACGCTATGGCGACCGCCCGCCGGCGTTCTGGCGTGGCGCCGGTCTTGCGCTTTCCGTCTCGATCCTCCTCTCCGCGGCCGTCGGCGTAGCCGCGGCCACTAAGCACCCGCACGATGTTTCCGGCACGATCGATGCGTCTGCGTCCGCAGCCGGGAATGTCTCGGCCGGTGCGGAAGCAGGCGACGCGATACCCGCCGGCGAATGGCATGCCTACGGGCGTACGGATTTTGGCCAGCGTTATTCGCCGCTCGACGCGATCAATACCGACAACGTCCGGAATCTTGCAATCGCGTGGCATTACCACACCGGGGACGTGAAGCAGCCGGGCGACACCACGGAGACGACCTACGAGGTGACGCCGCTCAAGATCGGCGACACCATCTATCTCTGCACGCCGCACGACCTTGTCATCGCCCTCGACGCGGCAACCGGCGAAGAGCGCTGGCGCTACGACCCGGGCATCGAACCGAGCCAGAGCCGCCAGCACCAGACCTGCCGCGGCGTCTCGTACTATGCCGCACCTACTCCAGCTACGCCCACACCGACCGACACAGCCACCGGCCAGCGCGCCGCGCTCGCCGAAGAGTGCCCGCGCCGCATCTACACGCCGACGGCCGATGCGCGGCTCATCGCGCTCAACGCCGAGACCGGCGCCGTCTGCTCCAACTTCGGCGACAACGGCGTCATCGATCTTTCCGCAAACATGCCGAACTGGAATCCGGGCTCCTACTACTCGACCTCCGCGCCGGTGATCGCGAATGGTCTCATTGTCGTCGGCGGAGCGGTCAACGACAACGTGTCGACCACGGAGCAATCCGGCGTGATTCGCGCCTACGACGCGGACACCGGCGCGCTGGTCTGGAACTGGGATTCCGGAAATCCTGATGCGACCGCACCGATCGCGCCGAATGCGACCTATACGGTGAACTCGCCGAATGCCTGGTCCACGCTCAGCGTCGATGCAAATCTCGGACTCGTCTATGCGCCGCTCGGCAATCAGCCCCCGGACCAGTTCGGCGGCAGTCGCTCGGATGCAGTGGAACGCTTCTCCTCCTCCGTCGTCGCTCTCGATATCGAAACCGGAAAGCTCCGCTGGGTGTTCCAGACCGTGCACCACGACCTCTGGGACTATGACGTGCCGGCGCAGCCGACGCTTATCGACCTGGCCCTCAACGGCGTGACCGTGCCAGCGCTCGTACAGGCGACAAAGCAGGGCGAGATCTTTGTGCGGAACCGCGAGACCGGCGAACCGATCCTGCCGGTCGAGGAGCGCCCCGCGCCGCAAGGAGCAACGGAAGGCGACCACACCGCGTCGACGCAACCGGTCTCGGCGCTCTCCTTCGATCCGAAGCAGCTCACCGAGCGCCACATGTGGGGCGTCACCATGTTCGACCAACTCGCCTGCCGCGTTGAATTCGAGCACATGCGCTACGAGGGCCGCTTCACACCGCCGTCCGAGAAGGGCACCATCGTCTATCCCGGCAATTTCGGCGTCTTCAACTGGGGCGGCATCGCGGTCGACCCAGAACGGCAGATGGTCTTCACGACGCCGGTTTATCTCGCCTTCGTCTCCAAACTCATCCCGCGCTCGAATCCGACCGAGCATTACGTTTCGGATCCGGGCTCGGTGGGCATCAACGAGAACTTCGGTGCGCCTTACGCTGCCGACCTCCACGCCTTCCTTTCGCCGATCGGGCTTCCCTGCCAGCAGCCGCCCTGGGGCTACGTGGCGGGCGCCGATCTGACGACAGGCAAGATCGTGTGGATGCACAAGAACGGCACGGTACGCGACCGCACGCCGCTGCCGCTTCCCTTCAAACTCGGCGTGCCCGGGATCGGCGGGCCTACGGTAACGGCCGGCGGCGTCGCCTTCTACAGCGGCAACGTCGACAACTATGTGCGCGCCTTCGACGTCGCGACCGGCAAGAAGCTGTGGGAAGCGCGTCTTCCGGCCGGCGGCCAGGCGACGCCGATCACCTACCAAGAGAACGGCAAGCAGTATCTCCTCGTGGTTGCCGGCGGCCACGGGTCGACCGGGACGGAGCCCGGCGATTCCGTCATCGCCTATGCACTCCCCTCAGGCTGACTTGCGTCTCGTTGTCGTGGCCGGTAATCGGCGGCGACGGGGGCCGCATGAACACACCGGAATTCGAACTGAAGGTCCTCGATCCTCGGCTCCATGAATGGGGCCTGCCGACCTATCACTCCGACATGGCGGCCGGGCTCGACCTTCGCGCCTGCATCGATGCGCCGCTTGCGATCGAGCCCCAGGCGCCGGCAGCAATGGTGCCGTCGGGTGTCGCGATCCTCATCAACCGGCCTGACGTCGTGGCGCTGGTGCTCGCGAGAAGCGGACTCGGCGCGCGGACCGGAATCGTGCTCGGGCAGGCGGTCGGCACCATCGACCCCGACTATGCCGGGCCGTGGCTCGTTCCGCTCGTCAACCGCAACGCGCTCGGCACGCCGGCGGTCGTCATCAACCCGGGCGACCGCATCGCGCAGGCGGTTTTCCTGCCGCTCATTCGGCCAAGCTTCCGGATCGTCGAGGAATTTTCCGCCGTGACCGCGCGCGGCGCCGGAGGCTTCGGCTCAACGGGCTGAGTCCCCGCCTCGCATCCGCCGCCGTTCTCGCGTAAATTCCGAGAAGCCAAGGAGGAGGCGACCATGAACGACGCCCCGCAGAAGTCCGCGTCCGCCCATATCCCGGGCCGCGGCCGCATCTTCGATTCCATTACGGAGACGATCGGCGACACGCCGCTCGTGCGCCTCGACAAGATCGCAAAGGCCGAAGGAGTCGGCGCGAAGCTCGTGGCCAAGCTCGAATTCTTCAACCCGATCGCGAGCGTCAAGGACCGGATCGGCGTCTCCATGATCGAAGCCTTGGAGAAGGACGGCCGCATCAAGCCGGGGGAGACGACGCTGGTCGAACCAACCTCCGGCAATACCGGCATCGCGCTTGCTTTCGCCGCTGCCGCCAAGGGCTACCGTCTGATCCTCGTCATGCCGGAGACGATGAGCGTCGAGCGGCGCAAGATGCTGCGCCTCCTTGGCGCAGAACTGGTCCTGACCGAGGGTGCGAAGGGCATGAAGGGCGCGATCGCCAAGGCGGAGGAGATCAAGGCGATGACGCCCGGCGCGGCCATTCCGCAGCAGTTCGAGAACCCGGCGAACCCGGAGATTCATCGCAAGACAACCGCGGAAGAGATCTGGAACGACACGGGCGGCAACATCGACGTTTTTGTCTCCGGAATCGGCACGGGCGGCACCATCACCGGCGTTGGCCAGGTGCTGAAGAAGCGGAAGCCCGACCTTCACATCGTCGCGGTTGAGCCGGCCGAGAGCCCGGTCCTTTCCGGCGGCGAGCCCGGCCCGCACAAGATCCAGGGAATCGGCGCGGGCTTCGTGCCAGCCATCCTCGACACCAAGATCTACGACGAGGTCGTGACGGTGACGAGCGAAGAGGCCTTCACCTATGCGCGGCTTGCGGCGCGGCTTGAGGGCGTTCCTGTCGGCATCTCCTCCGGCGGCGCCATCGCGGCGGCGCTCAAGGTCGGCCGCCGGCCGCAATTCGCCGGCAAGACCATCGTCGTCATCATCCCGTCCTTCGCCGAGCGCTATCTTTCGACGGCGCTCTTCGAGGGCCTCGACGCGTGACCTGAGCATCTGCGCGCGGTATCAGGCGCCATGCCTTCCCGCGTGCATACCCTGACCGCTATCGGCTTCGACGCCGACGACACGCTCTGGCAGAACGAGCGGTTCTTCCGCTTCACGGAGGAGCGCTTCAAGGCGCTCCTCGGCGACTTCGTCGACACCGAGCACGCCGGCAACCGGCTGCTTGAGACGGAGCGACGCAACCTCCAGCGCTACGGCTTCGGCATCAAGGGCTTTACGCTGTCGATGATCGAGACTGCGATTGAGGTCACCGAAGGCCGCGTCCCGGCCGAGGTCATCGGACAGATTCTGGAGGCCGGCCGCGAGATGCTCTCCCATCCGGTCGAGACGCTGCCGCATGTGCGCGAGACGCTCGAGGCGCTCGCCGGCGATTACCGCATCGTGCTCATCACCAAGGGAGACCTCTTCGACCAGGAGCGGAAGCTCGCGCAGTCGGGGCTCGGCGAACTGTTCGACGCGGTGGAGATCGTCAGCGACAAGACCGCCTCGACCTACGAGCGCATCTTCGCGCGCCACGCTGACGGCGCACCGCGTGCCATGATGGTCGGGAACTCGCTCAAGTCCGACGTCGTGCCGGCGATCGTGGCGGGAAGCTGGGGTGTCTACGTGCCCCAAGATCTGACCTGGCCGCTCGAGCACGCCGAAGCCCCCGCCGGCGAACCGCGCTATCGGGAGCTCGCGCACCTCGGCGAGCTGACGACGCTGATTGCGGAGATCAGCTGAAGGCTATGCGGCGGCGATCCCCGCCATCGCTCCCGCCGGCTCCGTCTTATCCTTGTAGCGACAGATGTCGGCGATCACGCATTCGGGGCATTTCGGCTTGCGCGCAATGCAGACGTAGCGCCCGTGAAGGATCAGCCAATGATGGGCGTAAAGCTTGAAGTGCTCCGGCACCACCTTCTCCAAAAGGTCAGCGACCGCGTCGGCATCGGGGCCTGGCGCAAGGCCGGTGCGGTTCGAGACGCGGAAGATGTGCGTGTCGACGGCGATCACCGGTACGCCGAAAGCGGTGTTCAGAACAACATTCGCGGTCTTGCGCCCGACGCCCGGCAGCTTCACCAGCGCTTCGCGGTCGCGCGGCACCTCCCCGCCGTACTCCTCCACAAGGATACGCGAAAGGGCGCATCACGTTCTTCGCCTTCATGTTGAAGAAGCCGAGCGAGCGGATCGCTTCGATGAGCTTCGCCTCGCCGAGCGCGAGCATCTTCTCGGGCGTGTCGACCTTGGCGAAGAGCGGCTTCGTCGCACGGTTGACGCCGAAATCGGTTGATTGCGCCGATAACACGACGGCGACGAGCAGCGTGTAGGGATTGACAAAATCGAGGTCGCCCCGCGGGTTGGGGTTCTTCGCCTGAAGCCGTGAAAAGAGCAGCTCGATCTCGGCAGGCTTCAGTCGCGAGCGGCCGATCTTCCGCGCGGGCTTCTTGGGTTTTGCGGCCACCGACTTCCGCATATCAGCGCGCCATCTTGAGAGCCTCGCGGCGCATCAGGCTTTCGGCAGGCCAGAGCGCCTTGGTGTCGTAGTAGACCTCGAAGGCCGGCACGTCCTCCGGCAACCCGACCCACGGCAGCTTGGAGCGTGTGTAGATGTGCACGTCGGGCGTGAGCGCGCTCGGATCGTCGAGCGTGCCGACGCGCACGAAGAGCATGACGCCGCGCCGACCGTAGTCGCTCCAGACCGCGATCCGGCACTTAGGGCAGCGGTATATGTCGTGCGGGCGGCCGCTGTCGGTCGGCATCGAAACCGGCGCCGGCTCCCCGGCGAGAAGCTCCACCCGATCCGCCTCGATCAGCGCGTTCAGCACGAAGGCGCTGCCGGTCTGACGCTGGCAATCCCTGCAATGGCAGCAATGCACGAACATCGGTGCCGATAGCAGCCGATAGCGTACCGCGCCGCAGGAGCAGCCGCCTTCTAGGGGTGCGTCCATCTAGCTGTCCTTTCCTTTCTCCCGACCCGGGCAAAATGATCGTATATTGCGGAGCGATGGCGACCGACAACTTCGACGACGTAATCTTTTCCGCGACGCTCGTGCCGCACCGCTCGCTCGGCCGTCGTGGCTTCTTGGTCCTCATGGGCGGGATCGCCGGGCTGTGGTTCCTCCTCGGCCTCCTCTTCTGGTCGCTTGGCGCCTGGCCGATCGTCGGCTTCGGCGGGCTCGACATTCTGGCGATCTATCTCGCCTTCAAGCTCAACTACCGCGCCGCGCGCCACTACGAAGAAGTGTCGGTCAGCCGTAACGAGGTCGTCGTCCGCAAGGTCACCGCCTCCGGCCGCGCGCTGGAGCTCCGCTTCAATCCGCATTGGGTGCGGCTTGAGGTTGAGGAACTCGAGGACGAGGGCGTCGCCCGCGTCACTCTTCGCACGCGCGACCGCCGCGTCCCTGTGGGCGCTTTCCTTAATCCCGAAGATCGGCGCAGCTTCGCCCGCGCGTTTGGCGCAGCGCTCGCCGCAGCGCGCGCCTGAAGCGCGCAAGAATTGGGTGGCCGCCTATGCCCGCCTCGCCTATCTCCAGTGCGAAAAGGAGCAAGGCCATGGCATTCGAGGCGCAAATTTCTGAGGCGCGGCCGGCGCTGCGTCGTCCCGCTGCGTCGAGCGACTACGGGGTCGTCCGCCAGGTGATCGAATACGTCACCGCGAACTGGCGCGACCAGCCGTCGCTGGAGTTGATCGCGGCAAGGGTCGGGATGGAGCCGACGCGGCTTCAGAAGCTTTTCACGCGCTGGGCCGGCCTCTCGCCCAAGGCGTTCCTGCAGGCGCTCACGCTCGATCATGCGCGCACGCTGCTTGAGCAATCCGCGACCGTTCTCGACACGGCCTACGAAGTCGGGCTATCCGGCCCTGGCCGGCTGCACGACCTTTTCGTAACGCACGAGGCGGTCACGCCCGGCAGCTATCGCGCGCGCGGCGAAGGGCTCGTTATCCGCTACGGCTTCCATCCTTCGCCCTTCGGCACGGCGCTCGTCATGGCGACCGAATACGGGCTTGCCGGCCTCGCCTTCGCCGACGAAGGCGGCGAACAGGCGGCGCTCGCCGACATGATGCGCCGCTGGCCGAAGGCGGAATACATTGCCGACAAGGTCGCGACGGCGACGCTTGCTCGCCGCATCTTCGATCCGAACGAGTGGCGGCCGGACCGCCCGCTCCGCATCGTCTTCATCGGAACGGATTTCGAGGTGCGCGTGTGGGAGACGCTCCTCAAGGTGCCCTTTGCCTGCGCCACGACCTATTCCGACGTCGCCCGCAAGATCGACAAGCCGAGCGCAGCGCGCGCCGTCGGCGCAGCAGTCGGCAAGAACCCGATCTCCTTCGTCGTCCCCTGTCATCGCGTCCTCGGATGCTCCGGAGCGCTGACCGGCTACCACTGGGGCCTGACCCGGAAGCGCGCGATCCTGGGCTGGGAGGCCGGAATTGCAGGTGGCCAGGCTTGACGGCGTGACTTGACGGAGGCTGTCTGGAGGACCATTTTCCTTAGAATTGTTCCAAGTGTCTGCGCCGCTTGGCGGCGCACAGGGGACAGGAAATGTTTATCCAGACCGAAGAGACGCCTAACCCGGCGACGCTGAAGTTCATCCCTGGCCGCATCGTTCTCGACGAGGGTACGCGGGAATTTCGCAGCCCGGCCGACGCCGAGGTCTCGCCACTCGCCAGCCGCATCTTCGCGGTGGAGGGCGTGTCGGGGGTTTTCCTCGGCAGCGACTTTGTGACGGTGACGCGCGAGGACGCCGAGTGGCCGCACATCAAGCCGGCCGTGCTCGGCGCCATCATGGAGCACTATCTCTCGGGCGCGCCGGTCCTTGCCGAAGGCTCGTCGGACGAAGTGGCGGATGACGCCAATTTCGATGAGGCGGACGCGGAGACGGTCGCCGTCATCAAGGAGCTGATCGAAACGCGCGTTCGCCCGGCCGTTGCAAACGACGGCGGCGACATCACCTTCCAGGGCTTCCGCGACGGCGTGGTCTTCCTCCACATGCGCGGCGCCTGCTCCGGCTGCCCCTCCTCGACGGCGACGCTCAAGCAGGGGATCGAAAACCTGCTCAAGCACTTCGTGCCCGACGTGACGGAAGTCCGCCCGGTCTAGAGCGAAACAGCTCAGCCTCGACAGTCCCGGGTCGCCCCGGTAAGCGATCCGGATGCTCCTTCTGGCCATCGACACTGCGGGGCCGGCCTGCGCGGTTGCGGTCGTTCGTGACCGCGAGGTTCTGGCTCGGACGAGCGAGGAGATCGGCCGCGGCCACGCCGAGCGCCTGATGCCCATGATCGAGGCCGCGCTCTCCGGGGCGCGCGTCGCCTTTGCTGACCTCAACGCCGTTGCGGTCACGACCGGACCCGGCTCCTTCACCGGCGTCAGGGTCGGCGTCGCAGCGGCGCGCGGACTGGCGCTCGCGCTCGGCATTCCGGCGATCGGGATTGGCAGCCTCGACGCGCTCGCCTTTCCGATTGTGCGGGAGAGAAGCTCAGGCACCGTCGTCGGGGCGCTCGATGCGAAGCGCGGCGACGTCTATTTGCTCGCAAAGGACCTCGGATCAGGCGAGACGCTTGTCGAAGCGAGTGCCGTTCCCGTCGACTTGCTTGCGAAGGTGCTCATGAGCGCTCCCCGCCCGCTTGTCTTGATCGGCGCTGGTGCACCGTTCGTCGCCGCCGCGCTTGACGACGGCGGGATCGAGATCGCCGTGACACCGTCCTATCCGGAGATCGCCGACGTCGCTCGGCTAGCGACGAGCACCTCGCAGGCATCGCCGCCTGTGCCGCTCTACGCCCGTGCGGCCGACGCGAAGCCGCAGGCCGACAAGGCGCTGCCACGCCGATGATGCGCCTCGGTCGTTCCGCGTACGCCATCCGCCCTGCAACGGTCGACGACTGCGACGACCTCTCCGATATCCATGCGGGCTCCTTCTCGCGCGGTTGGAGCGGCGCGGAGTTCGAGTCGCTCCTTGTCCAGCCCGGCACGCACGCTCTGATCGCGCATTCGCGCGGCGCCTTCGGGCGGCAGACGCCGGCGGGCTTCATCCTCTATCGCATCGTCGCTGACGAGGCGGAAATCCTGACCGTCGCCGTCGCGCGCGCGAGCCGGCGGCGTGGTATCGGGGGCGCACTCCTCGAAGAGGCGCTACGGCATGCCTATCGCGAGGGCGCCGAGCGCACCTACCTTGAGGTGGAGGACACGAACCGCGCCGCGATCGCGCTCTACCGGCGCGCGGAATTTCGGGAAACCGGCCGCCGTGCGGGCTATTATCGAGAAGGCCGGACGACGCCCGGAGGCGCGCTTGTCATGCTCCGGCAACTCCGTTAGGCCGGCCGTCGGAGAGAGCCTTGTGAGCCACGATCCGCACCGCAGCCTCGAAGCCGCTTGCACCGAGAAGGGCATGCGGATGACGGAACAGCGACGCGTCATCGCGCGCGTGCTCGAGCAGTCGGACGACCATCCCGACGTCGAGGAGCTCTATCGTCGCGCCTCCGCGGTCGATTCGAACATCTCCATCTCCACCGTCTATCGCACCGTAAAGCTCTTCGAGGATTCCGGCATCATCGAGCGGCACGAGTTCCGCGACGGCAGGGCGCGTTACGAGACGCTGCCGGAAGAGCACCACGACCATCTGATCGATCTGCGCTCCGGCGACGTGATCGAGTTCCGCGACGAGGAGATCGAGAAGATCCAGGAGCAGATCGCCCGCAAACTCGGATACAAGCTCGTGGATCATCGGCTCGAGCTTTACGTCGTGCCGCTGCCGGAGGAGGAGCGCTAGAAGAAGCGCCCACCTCGATGCTAGGCCCTATTCGCTTCTACGGCACTGTGCTTCTCGCCGCGCTCGCGCTCGCGGTGCTGCTGCCGTTCCACGTCTTCGCGGTCAGGATCGGCGGCCGCTCGACGATGAGGGTCGCGCAGTTTTGGCAGCGCTTCGTCTGCTTCCTTATGGGCATTCGCATCACGGTGACTGGAAAGCCCGCGGAAGATCGTCCGCTGCTGCTTCTCTCCAACCACAATTCCTGGCTCGACATTCCGATCCTCGCGTCGGTCGCCCCAGTCTCCTTCGTCGCCAAGCAGGAGGTCGCGGGCTGGCCGGTCGTCGGATTCCTGGCGCGCACACAGCGCACCGTCTTCGTCGACCGCGACCGGCGACACGCGACCGGCGCACAGGCCGACGCCGTCGCCGGGCGGCTCTCGAAGGGCGACATCATGGTGCTCTTCGCGGAGGGCACGTCGAGCGACGGCAACAAGGTGCTGCCGTTCCGCTCCGCGCTCGTCGGCGCGGCGCAACGCGCTATAGCCAATGGGGGCGCCGACGGCGAGGTCGCGACCGGTGCAGCCGGTCGCCATCGCCTATCCGAAGATGCTCGGCCTGCCGCTCGGGCGCCAGCACCGGCCGCTCGTCGCCTGGTACGGCGGCGCCGACCTCTTGCCGCATCTGAAGCGCATCCTCTCGGAGGGCGGCGTCGACGTGAATGTCGTCTTCGGGCCGGCGCACCGGCTCTCCGCGCGCGACAACCGCAAAGCGGTGACGCAGGAGGCGGGCGATCTCGTGCGTCGGCTCGTCGCGGGCGTGAATTCCGGTCGCGCGCCGGAGGAGATTCTCGGCAAGCATGAACCGGTCCGCCCCTAGCCCAATTCCTCCGTTTCGGCTAAGGGTGGCGGGTCAGGTCCGTCCCGCAGGGAAGCCGCTAAGCCGTTGATGACAAAGACGCGCCGAGTCTTCATCAAGACCTATGGCTGCCAGATGAACGTCTACGATTCCGGTCGGATGGCGGACGTGCTGGCGGCGGAGGGATACGGCACGGCGGAGCGGCCCGAGGACGCGGACCTCGTGCTTCTAAACACCTGCCACATCAGGGAAAAGGCCGCGGAGAAGGTCTATTCCGAAGTGGGCAAGCTGCGCCTCATCAAAGAGGCCGCGCGGGCTGGAGGGCGTGAGATCAAAATCGCCGTCGCAGGCTGCGTCGCGCAGGCGGAGGGCGAGGAAATTCTCAAGCGGGCGCAAGCGGTTGATATCGTGGTCGGGCCGCAGAGCTATCACCTTTTGCCGGAGCTTCTCAAGCGCGAGGGACGCGCGGTGGAGACCGCATTTCCGGCCGATTCCAAGTTCGACCACCTGCCCGATCCCGGAATCGCGAACATGCATTCCCTGGCGCCTCGTCCTGGTGGCCACCTGGACCATGTCAGCGATCGCCCGGCGCCGACGGCGCGACAGGTCTCCGCGTTCCTCACAGTGCAGGAAGGCTGCGACAAGTTCTGCACCTTCTGCGTCGTGCCCTACACCCGCGGCGCGGAGGCCTCGCGGCCGGTCGCAAAGATCGTGGAGGAGGCGGAGCGGCTCGTCGCGCGCGGCGTGAAAGAGCTGACGTTGCTCGGGCAGAACGTGAACGCGTATCACGGCGAGGCGCACGACAGCGCAACATGGTCGCTCGCGCGCCTCGTCGCACGTCTGTCAGAGATCATCGGTATCGAGCGCATCCGCTACACGACGAGCCATCCGCGCGACATGTCCGACGATCTGATCGCAGCGCATCGGGATCTGCCGAAGCTGATGCCCTACCTGCATCTCCCGGTGCAGGCGGGCTCGAGCCGCGTGCTTCAAGCGATGAACCGCGGGCACGATCGCGGCTTCTATCTGCGGCTCGTCGAGACGCTGCGCAACGCGCGGCCCGACCTCGCGCTCTCCGGCGATTTCATCGTCGGCTTCCCCGGCGAGACGGAGGCGGACTTTTCAGAGACGCTGAGTCTCGTCAAAGAGGTTCAATACGCGAGCGCCTATTCGTTCAAATATTCGCCGCGCCCCGGCACGCCGGCAGCGGAGTTGGACCAGGTGCCGGAAGACGAGAAGTCGGAGCGGCTGCAGCGCCTGCAAGCGCTCATCTCCAAACAGCAGACGGCGTTCAATGCGAAGATGCGCGGGCTCACCGTCGACGTGCTCTTCGAGAAGCCGGGAAAGCATCCGGGACAGATCGTCGGCCGCTCACCGTGGCTGCAGGCCGTGCAGGTCGATGCGCCGCGGGAGATGATCGGGACGATCGCGCCGGTGACGATCGAGGCGATCGGATCGAATAGCCTCTTCGGCGCGTTGATGGACGCTCCGACGCGCGAAAGGGCGATTGCTTGAAGAACGTCCGCGCTCGGCGACGCCCCGTCCGCCTCATCCTGAGGTGCGAGCGGAGCGAGCCTCGAAGGGCGGATGGGATCCTGGGTTTGCGTGCTTCGAGGCTCCGCTCCGCGGAGCACCTCAGCATGAGGGAGGTTGGGTGGCCTCCCTGCGCGTTGGCGAAGAGCCCCCCTCCCGAAGGTCGCTCCGCGACCTTCGACCTCCCCTCCAGGGGGAGGTTAGAGGCGCAGCGGCAGTACACCCTCACCCGGCTGCTCCGCAGCCACCCTCTCCCCACGGGAGAGGGTTCGCCCGTCGTCGAGGCCGTCGCCTGATGGCGAAAGGCAGCAGCGTTTCGCGTATCGACAAGCGTGGCAATGGCGACGCGCCGCACGGCGAGCCGGCGCGGGACAACGGGCAGCAGATCGATCTCGTCTTCGACAACAACCGCCTCGCCTCAGCCCTTTGCGGCGAGTTCGACCAGAACCTCGCGCTGATCGAGCGGCGGCTCAACATCGACGCGCGGGCGCGCGGCAACATGGTGACGCTCTCCGGCCCGCCGCAGCAGCTGGCGTTGGCGCGCCGCGTGCTCGAAGCGCTCTACGACCGGCTGCTCGAAGGCTACGACGTGCTGCAAGGCGACGTCGAAGGCGCGATCCGCATGGCGGAGGCGGAGGAGGCGCAGCTTCCGCTCCCGACCCTCGACGGCCCCGGGCGCATGCAGCTCGCGCGGATCGCGACGCGCAAGAAATCCGTCGTCGCGCGCACGCCGATGCAGGACGCCTATATCCGCGCGATGGACCGCTGCGAGCTCGTCTTCGGCATCGGCCCGGCCGGCACCGGCAAGACCTATCTCGCGGTCGCGCTCGCCGCGGCGATGCTCGAGCGCGGCGACGTTGAGCGCATCATCCTCTCGCGCCCCGCGGTCGAGGCAGGCGAGCGGCTCGGCTTCCTCCCCGGCGACATGAAGGAGAAGGTCGATCCGTATCTCCGCCCGCTCTACGACGCGCTCTACGACATGATGTCGGCGGAGAAGGTGGAGCGGGGCCTCTCCTCCGGCATCATCGAAGTAGCGCCGCTCGCTTTTATGCGCGGCCGGACGCTGACGCGCGCCGCGATCATCCTCGACGAGGCGCAGAACGCGACGTCGATGCAGATGAAGATGTTCCTGACGCGCCTCGGCGAGGACGCGAAGATGATCGTGACCGGCGACCCGACGCAGAGCGACCTTCGCCCCGGCGAGCTTTCCGGGCTCTATGAGGCGACGCGGATTTTGGACGGCGTCGAGGGCGTGGCGATCGTGCGGTTCACGGGCGCGGATGTCGTGCGCCATCCGCTGGTGCAGCGGATCGTGGATGCCTACGAGAGGGATGAGAAGGCGGAGACGGATTTGGGGGGATAGCCGCTGCGCCTTAACCTCCCGCTTGCGGGGAGGTCGAAGATCTCTGAGCGAAGCGAAGAGAACTTCGGGAGGGGGTGGCTTGCCATCATGCGTCTTGACCCCCTCCCGAAATTTCCGGCGCTGACGCTTGGAAATTTCGACCTCCCCTCAAGGGGGAGGTTACGCGGTGTCGAGGCCTCCACTCCCCTGTCGTCGTTGCCGGGCTTGATCCGGGCATGACGACAACTGGATCGGCAAATGGGAGGTGAACGATGGCAAGACCCGTGGCGCTGGTCACCGGCGCGTCATCCGGCATCGGCCGCGTCTTCGCGAAGCGGCTCGCGCACGACGGCTACGACCTGATCCTGACCGCGCGGCGCGAAGAGCGGCTGAAGGAGCTCGCGCGCGAGCTTGAGAAAGAGGGGGCGAAGGCTGAGATCATCGTCGCCGACCTTTCTACACGCGACGGTGTGGCCGCAGTCGAGAAGCGCGCGGGCGACATCGCGATGCTCGTCAACAATGCCGGCTACCAGACCTACATGCCCTTCGTGGAGCTCGACCCCGACGTTGCCGCGGCGCAGATCCATGCGATGGTGACGGCGGTCGTCAGGCTCTGCCGCGCGGCGCTTCCCGCGATGCTCGCGCGGGGCAAGGGCGACATCATCAACGTCTCCTCCACGCTCGCCTTCTCCGCCGGGATGGACGACGCGTTCCTGCCGAAGCGCGCGAACTACGCCGCGACGAAGGCCTTCGTGAACGCTTTTTCCGAGATTCTCGCGACCGAGGTGGCGGGCACGGGCGTGCGCGTGCAGGCGCTCTGCCCGGGCGTGGTCAGGACCGAGTTCCACGACGTCGACGGCGAACCGAAGCTTCGCCCGAAGATTCCGCTGCTCGAGCCGGAGGACGTGGTCGAAGCGTCGCTCGCGGCGCTGAAGCTCGGCGACGTGATCTGCCTGCCGGCGCTGTCGGATCGCGCGGTGGTCGAGCGCGAGCGCGAGGCGAGAAGTGCGATGTTTCGGTCGGCGGTGAAGGCGAAGATGGCGGAGAGGTATAGGGGGACGTAAAAAAGAAATCAGAGTTTCGATGGCGCAGTGGGGATTGCCACTATGCATTGTATCCATTTGGAGGAAGAGTAGGACCTACTGAGCAAAGAGAATCGTGAGGATCTGAAGAGGTGCAGATTCCCGACTCCCCGAAGGGGGATAGTCCCACCTCCGTTGATTGGCTCAAGTATTTCTTTGTCAAAACACCGCCGTTAGCGGAATGGCCCGAGTGGCCGCGCGCTCTGATTGCCGTCGCGGCCCTATCTTTTGGTTTGCTTTTTGTGATTTCGACAGGGCTCGCTATCGTTTTGCTCTTTTCTCTTGCGGAGGATGCTCTCACCCTCCCGCCGCCTGGCGGACTAGACGCGGCACGGACGTTCCTAGCCGCTTTTGTTGGGGCGTTTGGTGCGCCATTCCTAATCTGGCGAACGTGGGTTGCTCATCGCCAGGCGAAAACCGCCGCTGAACAAGCTCGCGTCGCGCTTGAGAATCGATTCACCGGAATATTTTCCGACGCAGTGAAGCTGCTCGGGGAAATCCGCGACGTTCGGAAGGTAACATCGGATGGCGTGGAGAAGATCGAGACAGTTCCCAATATCGAGGCTCGGATCGGTGCGTTGTTCTCGCTCGAGAGGCTTCTGCGCGAAAGCGAGAAGGATCAGGCGGCAATCCTCGAAACAATCTGCGCCTATGTGCGCGAGAATTCGCCGCTAAGCTTACCCGATGATGAGGAGGTGTATCGTGAGTTTCTGCGAGGCGAGTCCGTAGTTCAGAAAACGAAGCGTGCTGACGCGCAAGTCGCTCTGGACATAATTGGAAGGAGACCGATTGAGGTTAGGGAGCGGGGCATTCGGGAGCGTTGGTCACTCGACCTCAGCAACGCTAACCTAATCGGATACCGCTTTGAAGGAACTCGCCTTCGACGGCGTGAAGTTCTCGGGATCGTTTCTTATCCGATCGAAGATGCGAGGTGCGAGTTTTCGCTCCTGCGAATTCAGCAACTCGCCTCTTCGATGGGCGGACCTTACCGATGCCTGCTTTGACAACGCCACGCTAGAGCATTCGACACTGGCGAATTCAACACTGGAGAATACGAGCTTTAAGAATGCACGACTGGTCGGGTGCGAGTTGGAGGATGCGAACGCTCTAAGCGTCGACATAAGCGGCGCTAATTTGGAAGAAGCGTTCCCGATCCTGGAAAGCTACGCGGAGAAGATTATCCAAACAGGCCCCGCGAACTATCAGGTCGGGCACCTGCTACAACTCCAAAACCTAATCCGGAAGGCGACCTACAGCGACAGAACGTCATTTTCGGAGCCTATGTTCCGACTAATCAGGAAGATCTTCTCACCCAACCCCGAACACATGGATGCGTTGAAACGCGAAGAGGAAGAGCTGGTGAGGCGGATGAGCCTGTCGCCGCTAGGTCGCCTTGGTCGAGCTTCGGATGATACTAAGAGCAAGTAGGAACCTCGTACGTCGTATGCGGGGATTCTGGCGACTGAGGGCTGAGAGGGCGTTACGATGCAGGCTTCCTTCGGCCTTGTCAGAGACCGGGAGAAGGTTGGCGTCGGCGCGCTATATCTTCCCCTCTCCCCCGACCTCTCCCGCAAGGGGAGAGGGAGGGCGCCGTGGGCTTGGTCGCGGGAGGTGCGCGGTAAGCTGCGGCGGGGTAACACGGGGCTGCTCAAAACACGGGAGAGCCTCATGCCCAACCGACTTCGCCGGACCGTCGTCGTCGCCGCGCTTGCCGGTGTCTCAGGTCTGGCGATCGGCTTCGCCGCAGCCAAGGTCGCGTATCCGCCCCTCGACGTGCTGCTCAAGAGCGGCAAGACCATCATCGGGCAACAGATCGAATATCCGGCCGGCACGCCGGAGGTGACCGCGGCGATCGTCACGCTTCAGCCCGGCCAGGAGACAGGCTGGCACCGCCACGACGCGCCGCTCTTCGCCTACATGCTCTCCGGCGAGCTGACCGTCGACTACGGCGCGGACGGCAGCCGCGTCTATCACGCCGGCGACGCCTTCCTCGAAGCGTTCAAGAGCGAGCACAACGGCAAGACCACAAGCGCGGGGCCGTCGCGGGTGCTGGCGGTCTTCATGGGCGCGGAGGGCGTGAAGAATACGGTGATGCGCGCGGAGTGAGCCAGCGCCTCAACCTTCTCCCGAGACCGGGAGAAGGTGGCTGCGGAGCAGCCGGATGAGGGTTCAGGCAGAGGCCAGTCGCGACGACTAACCCTCATCCGTCGCCTTCGGCGACACCTTCTCCCAAGCTTGGGAGAAGGTTGGCGCCGCGGACGGCATGTCGGCCTGTCGATTCTCCTCCGCGCCGTTCGTCGTGGGGATGAGACGAACGCAAGGAGAAGCGACAATGTCCACCGAATCCCCCGAGGCAAACTGGAAATCGATCGCGGCGCTCGCCGGGCGGCTGATCTTCGCGGCCGTGTTCGCCATGGGGGCGTTCTTCAAGTTCGCCGGGATGCAAGGCACCGCCGACTACATCGCCGCGGCGGGGTTCCCGTTTCCGCTCTTCCTCGCCTGGTGCGCCGCGATCTTCGAGGTGCTCCTGATTGCGGGCTTCCTCTCCGGCGCGTTCTTCGCCGAGACGGCGCTTCTCGCCGCGCTCTATGTGCTCTTCCTCGGAATCACCTTCCACGGCCCCTCGCACTGGGCCGGCGAACGCCAGTTGGAGTTCGGCTTCTTCGTCGACCACTTCACCTTCATCGCCGGCCTGCTCTTCGCCGCAGCCTTCGGGCCGGGGAAATGGGCGATGAGGCGAGGGTGGATCGGGACGGGAGGGCGCGAGTGACCTTCTCCCGAAACCGGGAGAAGGTTCGCCGTGTCAGCTCGGCCTATGTGTCAGGCGTCGTAGGCGCAGCAGATCAGGCGAATGAAGAGCGGCGCGCCGATCGCTGCGATCAGGATGTTTACCAGCATCGGGCCTGCCGGGAATCCGCCCGTCGCGAAGAAGACGGCGAGGATGCCGATGACGAAGAGACTGACCATCAGCACGACGGTCGGAATCCAGCAGCGCCTGACGCAGGCGAGGTAGCGGTCGAAGCTCCATTCCTGATGCTCCTCCGTGCCGCCGCGGCAGCAACAGACGCAAACGGCGAGAACGGAGCCGAGGATCACCAGCCAGTCGACGCCAGCGCGCTGGAAGACCCACCACCAAAGCAGGCCGAAGACGACCGTGAAAACCAAACGGATCACATTGACCATTGAGCGTTCCCCTTAGTCGGGGCGGAAGCGGCCGGGGACCGACTTCATCTCACGCGCGGACGGGCTGCTTCCACCCGGTTCCACTCACGGTAGATTACACGATTCGCGGGCCGATGGCGGCGCGTGCTATCCGGCGGAGATGAAAAGTCCGGAAATCGCGATCGTCGTTTCGGCGGGAGAGTGGCCGCCGGAGGCGGCGCTTCAGGCTTTGGCGCGGCGGGCGGTTAATGCGGCGGTGGCGGCGATTGGGGAAGCGCCAAGCGACCCCTCCCCGCAAGGGGGATGGCGGCAGGAGCTTTCCATCGTCTTCACCGACGATGCCGCGATCCGGCGCCTCAATGCCCAATATCGCGGCAAGGACGCGCCCACCAACGTGCTTTCCTTTCCGCAAACGCAAAGTCCGGCCGCCGCGGACTCCGGCATGCTTCTTGGAGATGTCATCCTGGCGGCGGAAACTCTGGCACGGGAGGCGGCGCTTGCGTCAAAGCCGCTTGAAGACCACATGGTCCACCTGATAATCCACGGGTTCCTCCATCTTCTGGGCTATGACCACCAGACGGAGGCTGCGGCGGAGAAAATGGAGCAATTGGAGCGTGTTGCGTTGAATAGACTGGGGATTCCCGATCCCTACGCGACCGCTTGAGGACGATGAGCGACGACCAAGGTCGAAGTCCCGACGCCCCCACGGCTGACGAAAGCCGATCGCAGGGGGGCCAGCAATCCGACATCGTAGGGCGTCTCAGAGCCGCGCTTTTCGGCGCGCTCGGGCTGAAGCAGAACGGCTCCGCCCGCGCCGAGATCGAGGACGCCATCGCCGCCGACGAAGCCGCCGGCGCGACGCTCTCCGACGACGAGCGCGCAATGCTGCGCGCCATCCTGAAGCTTGGCGACATGACGGTCGACGACGTCATGATCCCGCGCGCCGACATCGAGGCGATCGACGTCGAGTTCGACCATTGCCGAGGTCGTGGCGATCTTCCGCAAGTCGGGACACTCGCGCATGCCGGTCTACCGCGAGACGCTCGACGACCCGCTCGGCATGGTGCACATCCGCGACCTGATGACGTGGATCGCCGACCGCGCGCTCGGGTCGGCGAACGGCGGCGCGGATGCGGAGAACCCGCATTTCGATTTCGGCGCCGTCGACCTGACGGCAACGCTTGAAGATTCCAAGCTCGTACGCCCGCTCCTCTTCGTGCCACCCACCATGCCGGCGCGCGCGCTGCTGAAGCGCATGCAGTCGAGCCGCACGCAGATGGCGCTGGTCATCGACGAATATGGCGGCACCGACGGCCTCGTCTCGCTCGAAGACCTCGTCGAGATCATCGTCGGCGAAATTGAGGACGAGCACGACCAGGACGAGGAGCCGACGGTGACGAAGGTCGCCGAAGGCGTCTTCGTCGCAGACGCGCGCGCCGAGATCGACGACGCGGCGGAGGTGATCGGCCCCGACTTCAAGGTCGGCCAGAAGAGCGAAGAGATCGAGACGGTCGGCGGCCTCGTCTTCGCCGCGACCGGTCGCATTCCGCCGAAGGGCGAGGTGGTCGAGGCGGTGCCCGGCTACGACTTCGAAGTGCTCGACGCCGATCCGCGCCGCATCAAGAAGGTGCGCATCCGCGACCGTGCGCGCGCCGCCGCTCCGGTCCGGCAGAAGCGCGCGGCGGCAGGCTGAACGCCGCGCGGTACCGCGCTCACTGATAAGTCCTGATTCCGATCGCCTGCTGCTCGGCCTTGGTCAGCCAGCGGATGTCGCTCGGCGCCGTCCGCGCCATGCGCTGAAGCGTGGAGGGCGGCACACCGAGCTGGCGGAGATAGGACGCCATCACCTGGGTCGCCTCCGGGTCGGCGCGCCCGTCGGCGTAAGACGCCGAGTGCAGACCGACATGCGCGCCGGCGCCGAGATAGCGCGTGCGGCCGGAAAGGAACACGACCGCGCAGGCCGAGGCGCAGGAGTGATGCGCCGCGACCAGCGTGTCGAGGCGGCGGCGGCGGATCTCCTCGCCGATCAGGATCGCCTCGCCGAGGACACCGCCCGGCCCTTCGATGACGACGATCGTCGGCGTGTCGCGCGTTATCGCGGCGCGGAACTCGTCATAGGAGCCAGGCCCGATCACGCCGCTGACGAGAAGCGCCGTCGGCTCCCCCGACCCCGCGTGGCGGCTGTCGTGATATTCATGAAAGAACCGGTAGAATTCCTTCCGATCGGCCCCGTCCGCCGCGCCAACCGAAGGCGCGCAGAGGACGCCCAGCGCGGCGAGGGCTGGAGCGAGGAGGCCGAGGAGAAGGGTTTTCTTGGTCATGTTGCGCTGTCGATCTGCGGCAATTCTCTTTCGCCTGCCGAAAGATGCTTCGCCCGCTGAAAGTTGCAACAGCAAAGCACATGCCACGCTAACGAAGCGTCTCGACTGTTGCCGATCTGCGCGAAGACATGGCGGTATGCGATGCGTGCGCCGCCTGCCAAACCGGCCCGGCAGGCTGCATCGCTTAACGCGGGCGTTACCACGAAACCAAATCGGCAGGACGCGGCAACAGCGGAGAAACAGTCCGCGTGTAGCGACAGCTGAGACGCACTCAAGGTGCGTCAGGGGAACAAGGACCAAGATCATGACCCGCAACGCAATCCCGAGTGCCGCACTTGCGCTCGGCGTTCTTGCGGCGGTCGTGACGGGGGCGAGCTCGCCGGCAGCGGCGGCGTCTTCCTTCCCGGCGGCCGTCGAACAGATTCTGAGGCATCAGCAGACCGGGCCCGTCAGCCGGCTTCCGGCCCAGAAGAAGGACGCGCTCATTGCCTGCGTGAACGAGGTTCTCACGGACCTCCCAAACGGCAAGAAGCGCTACGTCATCGAAGCCGCGAGCTTCGATGACCTCGAACAGCGGTTCGGCAAGGTGGTCATGGAGAACCGCGCCGAATGGAAGCAGAAGATCGCGCAGGGCTGCGCCCGCATCGTGATCTAAGCGGCGCGCTTACCGGCACTCTTCTTTACGATTGAGGCTTTGCGACTGAAGCCGGTCCGCCTGCGTGGGCGGGCCGACGGATTGCACCCGCGACACCAATCCGCCATGCCGCCTTGATTTTGGCCGCCTCACCCGTCAGCAACGGAGCGAAGCGGCGAATCGGCGGCAAGCGGCAAGCGGCGGGGTCCATGGATCGCCTGGCAAACGCGGTCATCCTGTCCTGGGGCTGGCGTCGACGGGGCATCGCGTTTTTCGGTGGCGCGCTCTCCGCGCTCGCCATGCCTCCCTTTTTCGCCTTCCCGATCCTCTGGGTCACGCTCCCCACTCTCGTCTGGCTGATCGATGGCGCGGTGGCGGAGACGCGAAGCGGGCGCGTGCGGCGATTGCGTCCTGCCTTCGCCGTCGGATGGTGGTTCGGCTTCGGCTATTTCCTCGCCGGCCTCTGGTGGGTGGGAAACGCCTTTCTAGCGGAGCCAGACGAATTCGGGTGGCTGTTGCCATTCGCCGTGCTCGGCCTTCCGGCGGCGCTCGCGCTCTTCTGGGGGCTCGGTGCCACGCTCGCGCAAATCCTCTGGTGCGACGATTGGCGACGCATCTTTGCACTCGCCGCCGGGCTCGGCATTGCCGAATGGCTGCGCGGCAACGTTCTCTCCGGCTTCCCCTGGAACGAGATCGGCTATGCGCTGACCGCGGGCGAAGTCCTGATGCAGTCGGCCGCGCTCTTCGGCCTTTATGCACTCAACGTCGTCGCCGTGCTGATCTTCGCGGCGCCAGCGGTGCTGGCGCCGGCAAGCACGGAGCGACGCCGCAACATCGTCCTTCCCGGGCTGGCGCTCGTCTCCATGGCAGCGCTCGGCGTCTACGGCGTGATCCGGCTTTCGCACGCCGATGATGCGTTCGCGCCGGGCGTCACCGTGCGCATCGTCCAGCCTGCGCTGGCGCAATTGCAGAAGTGGGACCCGTCGCAGAAGGAGGAGGTGCTCAGCACCTATTTTCGCTTAAGCGCCTCCACCGGCGCGCCGCTAAAGCCCGGTACCATCCTCGTCTGGCCGGAATCGGCCTTTCCCTTCCCGCTGACCGAAGACCCCGGCACGCTTGCGGCGATCGCCGAGCTGCTTCCCGCCGGCACAACGCTCGTCACCGGGGCCTATCGCCAAGAGTTCATGCCGAGCGGCCCGACGAAGTTCTACAATTCCATCTATGTCATCGCCGACGACGGGACGATCTCCGGCGCCTATGACAAGGTCCACCTGGTGCCGTTCGGCGAATATGTACCGGCGGCCGAGCTTGCCGACCGCCTCGGCATCCGGCAGATCGTGCCCTACGGCTTCTCTCCCGGCCCCGCGCGGCGGGCGCTCGCTCTCCCCTCCGGCGGAAGCTTCCTGCCGCTCATTTGTTACGAGAGCATCTTCTCCGGGGCGCTGCTTGGCGACGGGCCGCGCCCCGATTTCATGCTCAACGTGACGAATGACGGCTGGTTCGGCCGCACAACCGGCCCCTACCAACACTTTCATCAGGCGCGCGTCAGGAGCGTCGAGGAAGGATTACCGCTCGTCCGTGTAGCCAACACAGGAATATCCGCGGTGGTTGATGCCTACGGACGGAGTATTTCTCAAACGCGCCTCGGTGAAACGACGATGATCGAGGCGAGACTTCCCAAGCCAATCGCACTTCCTCTCTACGCCCAGTGGCGACTTGCTGTGGTGCTTCTATCTATGGCTGTCTGCATACTGGTTGCCGCTACAAAGATTCTTTACCGAGCGTCCGCGGTGTGATTGACTTGTTCATTATCAGCGACGCGCGGCTCGCCCACATGCGATGCGGCTCGCTAATTTTCCACCTTGTGCCCGCAGCACTTGGTATGCCGGGGCGGGGGCTCCATAACATTGGTAACGGATCCGTGAGGGCGTTGTGAACGACGGTCCACAGAAGACGGGCAAGCGCCCAAATCCGACTGATATCTATGTCGGCGGACGAATTCGGATGCGGCGGAAGATGCTGGGACTTAGTCAGGAGAAACTTGGCGAGCGGCTCGGGATCACATTCCAGCAGATCCAGAAATACGAGAAAGGGACCAACCGGGTCGGCGCGAGCCGGTTGCAGGCCATGTCCGACGCGCTGGAAGTGCCAGTCGCGTATTTCTTCCCCGAGAGCAGCCCTGGGGCCGCGAGCGGAATGAAGGAAGAGAGCGCCACCTTCATGATGGACTTCCTCTCCACGTCCGAAGGCCTTGATCTGACGCGCGCCTTCATGCGCATCCAGAACCCGAAAGTCCGCCGTAAACTGGTCGAGCTAGTGCGGGCGCTGGCCGAGGACCGCTCCGACTAACCTTTCGTTCATCCTTGCTCTTGACTGCGGACGAGGCTGTGGGGAACAGTCCGCGCGCCCGCGGCCGCCTCCGGCCGCTTTCCCAAATTGTCAGGCCGCCTTATGTCTCATCGTAGCTTCCTTTTCACCAGCGAGTCTGTCTCGGAGGGCCACCCGGACAAGCTCTGTGATCGCATTTCCGACGCGGTCGTCGACGCTCACCTCAAGGCGCTACCGGAAGCGCGCGTCGCCTGCGAAACGCTCGCCACGACCAACCGTGTCGTCATTGCCGGCGAAGTGCGCGGCTCCGAGCACGTCGATGCGCAGGTGATCGAGAGCCTGGCGCGCGAGGCGATCCGCGACATCGGCTACGAGCAGAACGGCTTCCACTGGAAGAACGCCGTCGTCGAAGTGCTCCTGCACGAACAGTCGGCCGACATCGCGCAAGGCGTCGACAGTGCCGGCAACAAGGACGAGGGCGCCGGCGACCAGGGCATCATGTTCGGATACGCCTGCAAGGAAACGCCGGAGCTGATGCCGGCGCCGATCCTTTACGCTCACAAGATTCTCCGGCTGATGGCCGAGGCGCGCCGCGGCGGACGCGAGAAGGAGCTCGGTCCCGACGCCAAGTCGCAGGTGACCGTGCGCTACGAGGACGGCGTGCCGACCGGCGTCACCTCCGTCGTCGTCTCCACCCAGCATCACGACCCGAAGCTCGAATCGGAAGACATCAAGGCGATCGTCGAGCCCTACGTCCGGCAGGCACTTCCCGAAGGCTGGCTCAGCGACAGCACCATCTGGCACGTCAACCCGACGGGCAAGTTCGTCATCGGCGGCCCGGATGGCGATTGCGGGCTCACCGGACGCAAGATCATCGTCGATACCTATGGCGGCGCGGCGCCGCACGGCGGCGGCGCCTTCTCGGGCAAGGACCCGACCAAGGTCGACCGCTCGGCCGCCTACGCGGCGCGCTACCTGGCCAAGAACGTCGTCGCAGGCGACTTTGCCGACCGCTGCACCATCCAGCTCTCCTATGCGATCGGCGTGTCCAAGCCGCTCTCAATCTATATCGACCTGCACGACACCGGCCGCGTCGACGCGGGCGATCTCGAAAGGGCGCTCAGCGAGGCGATGGACCTTTCGCCGCGCGGCATCCGACAGCACCTCGAGCTGAACCGGCCGATCTATGCGCGCACCGCAGCCTACGGCCATTTCGGCCGCGAGCCGGAGGCGGACGGCGGCTTCTCGTGGGAGCGAACCGACCTCATCGAGGCGATCGAAGCCGCGCTCTAGCCCGTGACGGGGGAGCGGCGCGGCGGCTCCTTCTTCGGGCGGCGCAAGGGCAAGGCGCTCAGACCCGGGCAGCGGCAGGCGCTCGACAGCGTCCTCCCGGCGCTTCGCCTCGATCTCTCGGCGCCGTCGCCTGCGCGACTCGTTTCCCTCTTCCAGGTTCCGGTCGAGGCGGTGCGGCTCGAGATCGGCTTCGGCGGCGGCGAGCATCTCCTCCACGCCGCGCGCGAGAATCCCGCGACCGGCTTCATCGGCGTCGAGCCATTCGAGAGCGGCATGGCGAAGGCTGTGACCGCGATCAGCCGCGATGCGCTCAAAAACATCCGCCTTCATGACGACGACGCGGCGCTGCTCCTCGACTGGCTACCGGCTGCGTCGATCGCACGCGTCGACCTCCTCTTCCCCGATCCCTGGCCGAAGAAGCGCCACTGGAAGCGCCGCTTCGTGAACCAGGAGAACCTTGCGCGGATCGCGCGCGCGCTTCAGCCCGGCGGCGCCTTCCGCTTCGCCACCGACGTCGAGGATTATGCAGAATGGACGCGCGAAGCAGTCGCGGCGAGCGGCCTTCTGGCGCCGACCGGGGAACCGGAGGATGCGCCTTGGCCCGACTGGCCAGGCACGCGCTACGAGGCGAAAGCAGCGCGCGCCGGCCGCGGCGCGGCCTATCTCACGTTCCGTAAGCCCTAAGCGTCGCTGAGAAGCTCTTCGCGCGAGAGCGCGACGATGCGGCCGAAGCCGGCGACGAGATGCCCGGCCTCGATCTCGAAGCGATAGAGCGAAAAGTCGGAGAAATCGGCGTAACGGGCGGCATCGGGATGACGTGCGACGAAGCGTCGCCGCTCGTCGGGGTCAGCGTCCTTCGTGGCGCGCCCGGTCAGCGTCAGCCGCATCGCCGTCATCTTGTCGGAGCCGGGCTCCGGCTCGCGCACGAAGAGGAGCGAGGCGCGCGAATCGCGCGCGAGATTCCGCGCATGCTCGGCGAGGCCGGAAAGCAGCATCAGCGGCGCCCCAACGGCGTTTGGCGCGGTCAGGACGTAAGACGCGAAGGGACCGCCCTCCGCCGTCAGCGTCGCAAGCGCCGCGGAACCGCCGGCGGCGAGCAGCTCTCGCGCAAGGGCCTGATTGGACGGCGTTTTGTCAGGCATTCACCCCTGCCTTGCGCGCGGGTCGGAATTTTGGTTGCCACATTCTGTTCGCATTCTGTTACAAGACCCGCGAGGGGGCGGGGGGACTGCTGCGGCGGTCCAGAACAATAGGAGCCGGCATGCCGACCATCGCGCTCGTCGACGATGACCGCAACATCCTGACATCTGTCTCCATGACGCTTGAGTCGGAGGGCTATCGCGTCACCACCTATAACGACGGAAGCACCGCGCTCGACGGCCTTGCGACGAATCCGCCCGACCTCGCGATCCTCGACATCAAGATGCCGCGCATGGACGGGATGGAGCTCCTGAGGAAGCTCAGGCAGTCGACCGACCTGCCGGTCATCTTCCTCACCTCCAAGGACGACGAGATCGACGAGCTCTTCGGGCTCAAGATGGGTGCCGACGACTTCATCAAGAAGCCGTTCTCGCAGCGGCTTCTGGTGGAGCGCGTGCGCGCGGTGCTCCGCCGCGCCGCGCCCCGTGACGGCGCCGCAGCGCGTCCGCCCGAGCAGAGCCGCATCCTGGAGCGCGGCGCTTTGACCATGGACCAAGAGCGCCACACCTGCACCTGGAACGGCCAGAACGTCACGCTGACGGTGACGGAATTTCTCATCCTTTTCGCGCTGGCGCAGCGCCCGGGCGTGGTGAAGAGCCGCAACGCCCTGATGGACGCCGCCTACGACGACCAAGTCTATGTCGACGACCGCACAATCGACAGCCACATCAAGCGGCTTCGGAAGAAGTTCAAGGCCGTCGACGACGAGTTTAACATGATCGAAACTCTCTACGGGGTGGGCTACCGCTTCCGCGAGGGCTAGACTGAGGCATGGTCGCCGACATCAATCGGTCGGAGCGAGCCCGGCGCAGGCGCTCGTTCTTTCCGGAGCGGCTGCGGTCATGGGTGCAGGTGCTGCGCCCGGCCGGTCAGTCGCTGTGGAGTCTCGGCCGCGTCGCGACCTCCAGCCTGACCCGGCGCATCGTCTTTTTGAACCTCGCGGCGCTCGTCGCGCTCGTCGCAGGCATCCTCTACCTGAACCAGTTCCGCGCGGGCCTGATCGACACGCGCGTGCAGAGCCTGCTCGTGCAGGGCCAGATCATCGCCGCGGCGATCGCAGCGCAGGCGACCGCCGACACCGACGCCATCACCATCGATCCCGACAAGCTGCTTGAGCTGCAGGCAGGCCAGAGCGGCGCCCCCTACCGCACAGGCGATGCCTCCACCGACTTCCCTATCAGCCCGGAGCGCGTGGCGCCGCTTCTGCGCCGCCTGATCTCACCGACACGCACGCGCGCGCGCATCTACGACACCGACGGCGCGCTCATCCTCGATTCGCGCGGCCTCTACATGCGCGGCTTCATCCAGTCGGTCGACCTGCCGCCGCTCGGCGAGAAGAAGAACATCCTGGAGCTCGCCTGGGACGCGGTGAAGCTCTGGTACCGGCGCGGCGAACTCCCCGTCTATGAGGAGATCGGCTCGGCCAACGGACGCGAATACGCCGAAGTGGCGTCGGCGATGAACGGCCAGGCGGCGAGTGTCGTGCGCGTCGGCGAGGACGGCGGTCTGATCGTCTCCGTCGCAGTCCCCGTGCAACGCTATCGCGCCATCCTCGGCAGCCTGCTGCTCTCCACCGAGTCCGGCGACATCGATGCCATCGTGCAGGCGGAGCGCATGCAGATCCTGCGCGTCTTCCTGGTCGCCGCCGGCGTGACCGTGCTTCTCTCCGTGCTTCTTGCGAGCACGATCGCCGGCCCCGTGCGCCGTCTCGCCTCGGCGGCCGAGCGCGTGCGGCGCGGCATCAGGCAGCGGCACGCGGATATTCCTGATTTCGGCGAGCGCAAGGACGAGATCGGGCATCTGGCGCGCGTGCTCTCCGATATGACCAACGCGCTCTACAAGCGCATGGAAGCGATCGAGAGCTTCGCGGCCGATGTTTCGCACGAGCTGAAGAACCCGCTCACGTCTCTCAGAAGCGCAGTCGAGACATTGCCGATCGCCAAGAACGACGAGCAGCGTGAGCGGCTTCTCGCCATCATCAAGCACGACGTCAGGCGGCTCGACCGCCTGATCACCGATATCTCCGATGCCTCGCGGCTCGACGCGGAGCTGGCGCGCGAGGCCAGCGACCCTGTCGACATGTCCAGACTGTTGCAGACGGTCGTCGCGGTCTCGCGCGAGACGCGGCTTTCAACGAGTAAGCGGAGGATCGAGCTGTCGCTCGAGCCGCGGCGCCGGGGCAAGGACGCCTTCTACGTGCTCGGCAACGACAGCCGCCTCGGCCAGGTGGTGAACAACCTGATCGATAATGCTCTCTCCTTCTCGCCGCCGGAAGGCACAGTGCGCATCCATGCCTGGCGCGAGGCGGCGCGTGTCGTCGTCACCATCGACGATGACGGGCCCGGCATCCGCGCGGAGAACGTCGAGAGCATTTTCGAGCGCTTCTATACGGACCGCCCGGAGGGCGACGAATTCGGCCAGAACTCCGGCCTCGGGCTTGCCATCACGCGGCAGATTGTCGAAGCACATCGCGGCACGATCAAAGCAGAGAACCGGCGCGCACCGGACGGGCGCGTCGAGGGCGCGCGCTTCACGGTAATCCTCCCCGGGCCGAACTGAGAGATGTCGCAGACGTTGCATGCAACCGCGGTTCTGGTCGGTGCCGACGGGGTGCTGATCCGCGGGCCTTCCGGGAGCGGCAAGTCGACCCTTACGCTCAAGCTGATCCGGGACGGCGGCCGGCTCGTGGCCGACGACCAGGTCATGCTTTCAAGCTGTCACGGACGCCTCGTCGCTACCGCTCCAGGCGCGACGGCCGGGCTGGTCGAGCTCAGGGGCCGCGGCCTGATCCCGGTGCCGCACGAGCAAAGCGCCGTGATCCGCCTCTTCGCCGATATCGTCGAGGAGGAGGGGCTTGAACGGATGCCGGAGCCGCACCAGCTAACGGCCACATTTCTCGGAATCGCGCTCCCCCGTCAGCCGATTCCTGCGGACCCCGAACGGGCCATCGCGCTCATCCGGGCCGCACTTGGTGCAGCAGCGTCGCAGCCCGACAAGGGGCTTGCGAACGGCGGGAGTTTCGCGATGATGGCGGCCCCTCCCATCCCCACGGCTTTTTCATGATCGGTCTTGTGCTTGTAACTCACGGGCAGCTGGCGACTGAGTTTCGCGCCGCGCTCGAACACGTCGTGGGACATCAGGACGCGTGCGAGGCCGTGTCCATCGGCCCGGACGACGACATGGAGGAGCGACGACGCGACATCGTCGCGGCCGTCGACAAGGTGAACGACGGCTCCGGCGTCATCCTGTTGACCGACATGTTCGGCGGCACGCCGTCGAACCTCGCGATCTCGGTGATGGAGCCCGGCCGGGTCGAAGTCGTCGCCGGAGTCAATCTGCCGATGCTGATCAAGCTCGCCAGCGTGCGCGGCGATTCCAATCTCGCCAAGGTCTGCTGCTGCGCCCAGGACGCCGGCCGAAAGTACATCAACGTCGCCAGCAAGCTTCTCGCCAACGAATGACCGAGCCCGCATCGCGCCGTGTCACGATCGTGAACCGCCGCGGACTGCATGCCCGGGCCTCGGCCCGCTTCGTCAAATGCGCCGAAGGCTTCGACTGCGAAGTCAAGGTGATCAAGGACGGGCAGAGCGTCGGCGGCACCTCGATCATGGGGCTGATGACGCTCGCGGCGGCGACCGGCTCCACGATCGAGCTGCAGGCGGAGGGACGCGAGGCGGAAGCCGCGCTCGACGCGCTCTCGAATCTCATCTCCGACGGCTTCGGCGAAGAAGACTAGCGAGCAGGCTCGGCCTCAGTCGCAGAGACGTCGAAGACGGCGCGCAGCGCGGTGACCGCGGATCGCTAAAGGGAGGCGGGCCGCGAAGGCGCGCTCCAGCTCAACAAACCGAGCACGGATACCAGAATTGCGCCTTCGACGCGCGGCGCAGCGAAGAGCTGCGACAAGCGTCGCCGTCGCAATTGTCGTAACCAGGTTTGCGGAGAGGCCGATCAGACATGCGTTGAAGCTAGCGGAATTTCCACACGCAATACAATCGTGGTTTCGTGAGGCAACGCAGAGCCATGACAGCGCGGAACATCCGCGCCCTTCCCTCACCCGCTGATGTTGAAGGCGGCAAGCGCCGCCATGTTGACGATGTCGGAATCGCGCGCCGAGATCGACAGGATCTGCACCGAGCTCTTGAACCCGACGAGAAGCGGCCCGAGCACGGTCGAGCCGCCGAGCTCATGCAGCAGGTTGGTCGATATCGCCGCGGAGTGCCTGGCGGGCATGACGAGCACATTGGCGGGGCCGGAGAGACGGCAGAACGGATAGGTCGCCATCACGCTCGGATTGAGCGCGACGTCGGCGCCCATCTCGCCATCATATTCGAAATCGACGTCGCGGCCGTCGAGTATCCTGACAGCCTCGCGCACCTTGTCGGCGCGCTCGCCGGTCGGCTCGCCGAATGTCGAATACGCGAGCATGGCCACGCGCGGATCGAAGCCCAGCCGCCTGGCGACCCCCGCCGCCTCAACCGCAATATCGGCGAGCTGATCCGCATCCGGCTGATCGTGCACCGCCGTGTCGGCGATCAGAACCGTGCGGCCACGGCAGAGCGCAACGGAGACGCCGATGATGTGATGGCCGGGCTTGGCCTCGATGCAGCGCCGCATGTCCTTGAACACCGCCGGATAATTGCGCGTCGCGCCGGTGACGAGCGCGTCGGCATCGCCAAGCGCCACCATGCAGGCGGCGAAGTGGTTGCGGTCGGTATTGGCAAGCCGCACGCAGTCGCGATAGAGGAAGCCCTTCCGCTGCAGCCGCTTGTAAAGGTAGTTTGCGTAGTCGTCGCGGCGCGTGGAGAGCCGTGCATTCATGATCTCGATGCCGCTCTTCAGCTCAATGCCGCCCTCCGCAGCCTGAGCCTTCACCAGGTCCTCGCGCCCAACGAGGATGGCCGTGCCGAGCCGGCTGTTGACGAAGCTCACCGCCGCGCGGATCACGTGCTCCTCCTCGCCCTCCGCGAACACGACGCGCTTTGGATTGCGGCGCACATGGGCGGTGATCGTGGCGAGCGTAGCGGCGACCGGATCGCGCCGCGCGGAGAGCTGCAGGCCGTAGGCTTCCATGTCGGCAATCGGACGCCGCGCCACGCCGGAATCGATCGCCGCTTGCGCGACGGCGGGTGGAATGGCGGAGATGAGTCGCGGGTCGAAGGGAACAGGGATGATGTAGTTGGAGCCGAAACGCGGACGGTTGCCCTGGTAGGCGGCAGCCACCTCGTCGGGCACATCCTCGCGCGCGAGCGCGGCGAGCGCTTCCGCGGCAGCGAGCTTCATCGCCTCGTTGATCGTCGTGGCGCGCACGTCGAGCGCGCCGCGGAAGATGTAAGGGAAGCCGAGGACGTTGTTCACCTGGTTCGAATAGTCGGAGCGACCGGTGGCAACGATCGCGTCGCCACGCACCTCGGCGACGTCTTCCGGCGTGATCTCGGGATCGGGATTGGCCATGGCGAAGATGATCGGGTTCTTCGCCATCGATGCGACCATGTCGCGCGAATAGGCGCCTTTCACCGAAAGGCCGAAGGCGATGTCGGCGCCGCGCATGGCCTCTTCCAGCGTGCGCAGCTTGGTCTCTACCGCATGCGCCGACTTCCACTGGTTCATACCTTCGGTGCGGCCCTTGTAGACCACGCCCTTGGTGTCGCAGACGATGACGTTGTCGGGCGACATGCCGTAGGCCTTCGCGAGCTCCACGCAGGCGATCGCCGCCGCGCCGGCGCCGTTGCAGACGAGCTTCGTCGTCGCGATGTCGCGGCCGGTCAGCTGCAGGGCGTTGATCAGCCCGGCGAGCGAGATGATCGCGGTGCCGTGCTGGTCGTCATGGAATACCGGGATGTCCATGATCTCGCGCAGCCGGCTTTCGATGACGAAGCAGTCGGGCGCGCGGATATCCTCAAGATTGATGCCGCCGAAGGAAGGGCCGAGATAGCGCACCGCGTTGACGAACTCGTCGACATCCTCCGTGTCCACCTCGAGGTCGATCGAGTCGATGTCGGCGAAGCGCTTGAAGAGCACCGCCTTGCCTTCCATCACCGGCTTCGAAGCCAGCGCGCCGAGATTGCCGAGCCCGAGGATCGCGGTGCCGTTCGAGATGACGGCGACGAGGTTGCCGCGCGCCGTATAGTCGAAAGCGGCGTTTGGATCCTTCGCGATGTGCTTCACCGGGACGGCGACGCCGGGAGAATACGCGAGCGACAGGTCGCGCTGCGTCGCCATGGGCTTGGTGGGGATGATCTCGATCTTTCCCGGCCGCCCCCGCGAGTGAAATTCAAGCGCCTCCTGGTCGGTGACCGAAATGGTCCCCCTCGCGCCTTTGTCGTCCGACATGCCGGTACTTTCCTCCCTGTCTTGCCAGACCTTTAAGGGCCCGTCGCAACGGCCACAAGACGTTGCAGCACCGCCACTGGCCCGGCGGGCATGAAGGCTCTATGTGATCGGAATGCGCGCGGAAGTTCCCGCTATCGCCGTCTCCGGCCTCGTCAAGACCTATCGCGACGTGAAGGCCGTTGACGGAATCGACTTTTCCGTGCCGCGCGGAGCGATCGTCGGCCTCCTCGGCGGAAACGGCGCCGGCAAGACCACGACGGTCGCAATGATCATGGGCCTCGTGCTGCCGACCGCAGGCACCGCCAATGTGCTCGGCGTCGACATGGCGCGCGACCGCCACAAGGCGTTGCACCGCATCAATTTCGAGAGCCCCTACGTAGAGATGCCGAAGCGACTGACGGTCAGGCAGAACCTCAAGGTCTTCGGCGCGCTTTACGGCGTTTTCGACCTCGCGGAGCGGATCGATCAGCTCGCCTCCGAGCTCGATCTGACGCAGCTGCTCGACCGGCCCTCCGGCGAGCTTTCTTCCGGGCAGAAGACGCGGGTGGCGCTCGCGAAGTCGCTCGTCAACATTCCCGACGTGCTCCTCCTCGACGAGCCGACCGCCTCGCTCGACCCAGACACGGCGGACTGGGTGCGCTCGCACCTCGAGCGCTATCGGCGCGAGCGGAACGCCGCCATTCTGCTCGCCTCGCACAACATGCCGGAGGTGGAGCGGCTCTGCGACGACGTGCTGATGATGAAGGCCGGCAAGATCGTCGACCGCGGCGGCCCCGCCGACCTCATCGCGCGCTACGGGCGGGAGACGATGGAGGAGGTGTTTCTCGACGTCGCGCGCGACCGCAGGCGCCACGAGACCGGGCACGAGTTCACGGAATGAGCGACGCCCGTTACCGCGCCGTGTCGTTCCGCCGCGTCGCGGCGATGGTGCTGCGCTATTGGTATCTCCTGCGCTATTCGTGGCCGCGCATCGCCGACCTGATCTACTGGCCGGCCGTGCAGATGCTGATGTGGGGGTTCCTACAGACCTACCTCGTCAGCAGGACTGGGATCGCTGCGCAGGCGGGCGGCGCCTTCATCGGTGCAGTGCTTCTCTGGGACATCCTCTTTCGCGGGCAGCTCGGCTTCTCGATCTCGTTCCTGGAGGAGATTTGGTCGCGCAACCTCGGCAATCTGATGATGACGCCGCTCCGCCCCTTCGAGCTGATCGCCGCGCTAATGACGATGAGCGTGGTGCGTGTGCTGATCGGGCTCGTGCCCGTCACCATCCTCGCGCTCATCTTCTTCGGCTTCAACTTCTGGGCGCTCGGCCTCGCAGTTCCCGCCTTCTTCGCCAACCTGATCCTCACGAGCTGGGCGTTCGGGCTCGTCTCGGCCGGGTTGGTTCTGAAGAAGGGGCTCGGCGCGGAGGGGCTCGCGTGGTCGATGACCTTCATCCTCCTGCCGCTCTGCTGCGTCTACTACCCGGTCTCCACCCTGCCGGATTGGCTGCAATGGGTGTCGCTGGCGCTGCCGCCGACGCATGTCTTCGAGGGGCTGAGGGCGCTGGTATTGGAGCACCGCTTTGATGTGCGCGATATGCTCGCAGCACTTCTTCTCAATCTCGTCTATCTAGCCGCCGCGTCTGCGGCTTTCGGGCTACTTCTTCGCTCCGCCCGCATCGATGGGGCCCTCATGCAGACAGGCGAGTGAGCCGCCTCTCCGGGGTCCGCACGGTTAACATTTCGTAACGAAATCATGGCAATCTTCGGAATCCGGGGTTGTCAGAAAGGTTTCAAGCGCTAGATTTGCAGTGCGGAATTTTTTCCGCAGCGCACAATCGCGGAAAGACTGGGCGCGGAAAGGCTGGGCCGCACTTGTCGTTCTACCAGCTTTACGAGCTGAATCACGCCGCTCTGGCGCCCTGGCGCGCTATGGCCGACGCGGCGAAGCTTACCTTCCAGAACCCGCTGAATCCGTTCGCCGACACGCCCTTCGGGCGTTCCGTTGCAGCCGCAGCGGAGCTCTTCGAGCGCACCACGCGGCGCTACGGCAAGCCGGAATTCGGGCTGACCGAGACGACGATCGACGGCAAGACAATCGCCGTTCACGAAGAGGTCGTGTGGGAGAAGCCCTTCTGCTCGCTGCTTCATTTCCGGCGCGACCTCGAGAAGCCGGCTGAAGACCCCAAGCTCCTGATCGTCGCACCGCTCTCCGGTCACTACGCGACGCTTCTGCGCGGTACCGTGGAAGCCATGCTGCCGGAGCACGAGGTCTTCATCACCGACTGGACCGACGCGCGCATGGTGCCGGTTTCCGACGGCACCTTCGACCTCGACGACTACATCGACTACCTGATCGAGATCTATCACCACCTCGGCCCGTCGACGCATGTGATGGCGGTCTGCCAGCCGTCCGTGCCGGTGCTCGCGAGCGTGGCGCTGATGTCGGAAGACGGTGACCCCGATCTTCCGTGTACCATGACACTGATGGGCGGACCGATCGACACGCGGCTTGCGCCGACCGCCGTCAACCAGCTCGCCGAGGCGCGCGGAACCTCATGGTTCCGCAACCAAACCATCATGACGGTGCCGTTCCCGCATCCGGGCTTCATGCGAAAAGTCTATCCGGGCTTCCTGCAGCTCTCCGGCTTCATGAGCATGAACATGGACCGCCACGTCACGGCGCATCAGGAATTCTATCAGCATCTCGTCGACGGCGACGGCGACTCGGCGGAGAAGCACCGGGAGTTCTACGACGAATACCTGGCGGTGATGGATCTGACCGCCGAGTTCTATCTACAGACGGTCGAGACCGTCTTCGTGAAGCACCAGCTGCCCAACGGGCAGATGACGCATCGCGAGCGCCCGGTCCGCACCGAGGCCATCCGCCGGACCGCGCTCCTGACGATCGAGGGCGAGCGCGACGACATTTCCGGCGTCGGGCAGACCAAGGCGGCGCACGCGCTCTGCACCAACCTCACCTACGAGAAGAAGCAGCACTATCTCGCCAAGGGCGTCGGCCATTACGGCGTCTTCAACGGCTCGCGCTACCGCTCCGACATCCAGCCGCGCATCCGCGACTTCATCCGCAAGCACCACGCCGGCTCGAACGGCAGCCTGGAACGCGCGGCGAAGCCGATCAACGGCAAGGGCAAGCACTCGTCGGCATTCGAGGCGCGCTTCGCCGACGCCTTCGGCTTCACGGCGCTCTCCGGCAAAACCCTGCCCGACGTCACGCAGGCGATGGCGAACGAGCTGACGGAGATCGCCGGCATCGGGCCGAAAATGGCGGCGGAGCTCAACAAGGCCGGCATCTTCGACGTCACCCAGCTTGCCGAGATGGCGGATGACGCGATGCAGGCGCTCGACGTCAAGATGAACGGACGCCCGACGCGCGAAGACTGGTTCGGCCAGGCAAGAAAGCTCGCGGACGCTGATAGCTGACCCGTAGGTCAGGCGTTCCATCTATTGCGTGACTGCCGACCGCTTCACTTCTGGATTCTGTTTCACCCTCGGTAGCGCAGCGCGTCGACCAGCAAGGCGAAGGCCGGCGTCGGTTGCCGGCGGCTCGGGTAATAGAGGTGGTAGCCTGGGAAAGCCGGACACCAGTCATCGAGGACCCGGATGAGCCGTCTTTTGGCGAGGTGTGGTTGCGCCAGGCCCTCCGGCACATAGGCCAAGCCGAATCCGGCCAATGCCGCATTGAGCATTTGGTCCGTGCCGTTGAACGTAAGCCTGCCTTCGACCCGTACCCGGAGCTCTCTGCCGCCTTTTTCGAACTCCCAGGCATAGAGCCCGCCATGCGTGAGCAGACGCAAATTGATGCAGTCGTGACCGAGCAAGTCCTGCGGCCTCTTCGGTTCCGACCGCTTTTTGAAATACGAGGGAGCACCCACAACCGCCATGCGCATGTCGGGTCCGATGCGTACGGCGATCATATCCTTCGCGACTTGCTCGCCATCGCGCACGCCGGCGTCGAAACGCTCTGCGACGATGTCGATAAATCCGTTGTCCATGAAAATCTCGACCTTGATATCCGGGAACTGGCCCAAGAAATTCGCAAGCTTCGGCCAGAGCAGCGTGTCAGCGGCATGCTCGGTTGCGGTGATCCGGATGGTGCCGGCGGGTCTTTCGCGAAGCTCACTTAGGGCCGCAAGCTCGGCGTCGATCTCCTCAAACCGCGGGCCGAGCGCGTGAAGCAGTCGCTCGCCTGCTTCCGTCGGCGAGACGCTGCGCGTGGTCCGAGTCAGCAGCCGAACGCCCAGACGTGCTTCGAGCTCGCGGATGGTGTGGCTCAGCGCCGACTGCGAAACGCCAAGCTTGGCTGCCGCCTTCGTGAAGCTGCGCTCTCGCCCGACGGCGACGAAGGCCACGAGGTCATCGAGCGTTCCGCGCTGCATTCATGTATCCTGCTCATAAGTCCATGCCAATTATACCGGATAGTCGCATCAGATGCACAGGCCTAAATCTGGAGCAGAGACGGCTACAGCGCGGTTTGCCGGGCGCGCTTGCCGGGGACGACGAGGAGAGCGTCGATGGACATCAAACGAAACGGCTCGCGACCATCCGGCAAGGGCCCGGCTGACTACTTCACCGGCGCGGTTCGAATCGATCCGCTGATCGAGACGCCCGAGCCAGCACGTGTCTTTGGCGCTCGCGTCACCTTCGAGCCGGGTTCGCGGACCGCGTGGCACACGCATCCACTCGGCCAAACGCTGATTGTCACGTCCGGTCTCGGTCGGGCTCAACGTTGGGGCGGCGTGATTGAAGAGATTCGTCCCGGTGACGTGATTTGGTTTCCGCCAGGAGAGAAGCATTGGCATGGCGCCGCGCCGACGACCGCCATGACGCACATCGCCATCGTGGAACGGCTCGACGGCAAGAGCACCGACTGGATGGAGAAGGTCAGCGACGAGCAATACCGCGCTTGATCGCTGCACCAGCAACTCTGATTCAATCAGGAGTTCAAAAATGCAGAAGCGCAAACTTGGCAAGAGCGGCCTTGAGGTATCGGCCATCGGCTTCGGATGCATGGGCATCAGCCAGTCTTACGGGCTGCCGATGGAGAAAAAGGACGGCGCCGCGCTGATCCGCGAGGCTGTCGAGCGCGGCGTCACCTTCTTCGACACGGCGGAGGTCTATGGCCCGTTCAGAAACGAGGAGGTGGTCGGCGAGGCGCTCGCGACCATCCGCGATCAGGTCGTGATCGCCACGAAATTCGGGTTCGATCTCGATCCGGAGACGGGAAAACAGAGCGGCCTCAACAGCCGTCCGGAGCACATCCGGCAGGTCGCGGACGCTTCGCTCAAGCGGCTTCGGACCGATCGTATCGATCTCTTCTACCAGCACCGCGTCGACCTCGACGTGCCGATCGAAGACGTCGCCGGCGCGGTCAAGGAGCTGATCAAGGAAGGCAAGGTCAAGCACTTCGGCATGTCCGAAGCGAGCGCGCAGACGATCCGGCGGGCGCACGCCGTGCAGCCGGTCGCGGCAGTGCAGAGCGAATATTCGCTGTGGTGGCGCGAGCCGGAAGAGGAGGTCCTGCCGACGCTCGAGGAGCTTGGCATCGGCTTCGTCCCCTTCAGCCCCCTCGGCAAGGGGTTCCTGACCGGCGCGATCGACGCAAGCACGGCGTTCGTCAGCACCGACTTTCGCAACATGGTCCCGCGCTTCACACCTGAGGCGCGCAAAGCGAACCAGCCGCTGGTCGACCGCCTCGGTGAAATCGCCGCCCGGAAACGGGTGACGCCCGCCCAGATCGCGCTCGCCTGGCTCCTGGCGCAGAAGCCGTGGATCGTTCCGATCCCGGGCACAACGAAGCTCCACCGCCTGGAAGAGAACATCGGCGCGGCGGCGGTCGAGCTGTCTTCGGACGATCTCCGCGACATCGAAGGCGCCGTCTCCGGGATTGCCGTGCAAGGCGACCGTTACCCGGAACACCTGATGCGTATGGTCGGTCGCTGAGCGACCGCCGATACCAGGCGAGACTAAACGATGATGAACGACATCGAAGGAAAAGTCGCCGTGATCACCGCGCGCGAGCAGCGGCTAACGACCTCTGAACCAAGTCGGACGTCGTCAACAGGGTTCGCTGGACGGGCCCAGACGGCGGACCTATGCTTGCAACTGCAAAATGCGTTCGATGCGGACGCATCCTGATTGCAAGCCCGCATGATTTGACGGCTGCGCGTTTCGCGCCGGCTGTGAAGGTGATGGAAGCATGTCGATGTCGCTCGACGCCGCTGCAGAGGTCTTCCGTGATGCCATGCGGCAGACCGTCAAGCGGTACTCTTTCTGGTATCTCCTGGAAGGCGTCCTGCTGATCGCGGCCGGCGTCTTGGCGATCGTCTACCCCGTGATTTCGGCTTCGGCGATCATCGTGCTTCTTGGGTGGCTGCTCATCGTGACCGGGATCGTTCAGAGCTTCAGCCTTATCGGCGCGCGTCACGTGCCGCATTTCTGGCTGCAGCTCATCTCGGTCATCCTCGCCGTGCTGATCGGCTTCCTTTTCCTGCGCGATCCCGCACAGGGAATCGTGACGATCGCGCTTCTCCTCATCGTGTTCTTCATGATTGAGGGCATGTCGAAGGTCGTCTTCGCGCTGACCATCCGGCCGTTTCCGAATTGGGGATGGGTGCTTGCCAGCGGCCTTGTCGGCATCGTCCTGTCGCTGATCCTTTGGGCCAGCATGCCGGTCTCGGCGGCATGGCTGATCGGGCTGTTGCTCGGCATCAACCTGATCTCGGTTGGCGCGGCGATCGGCTGGCTCGCCTGGTGCGTGCGGCGGACCTGAACCGTCGCGCTTTTTCGGCAAGAGCGATCTACCCAAAACGGCGCTGACTGATTGCGAACTGCAATCGGCCGAACGCCGTCCGATTTTGCTTGAAGCGGGTTTTGGCCCTTCCCATTTCCCTTCTGTCGTTGACTGAAAGGGAGTCCCATGAACCACACCGCAACCGCGACCCGCCCTTCGACGCGCGGCCGCTGGACGGCTCTCAATATCGTTCTGATGATCCTCGGCTTTGCGTTGTTCTGGCCGCTCGGCCTTGCCATGCTCGCCTGGATCATCTGGGGCGAGGAGATCGCCTCCAAAGCGCAGGACGTGAAGGGCCATTTCCGCTCCTTCTCGGAGCGCGCGCAGGGGTGGCAGGGGCCGGACGGCTTCCGCGGACGGACCGGGAACGCCGCTTTCGACGAGTACCCGGGCGCAGGAGCTTAGGCGCCTCGAAGAGGAGCGCCGCAAGCTGGAGGCCATGCGCGCCGAGTTCGAGAGCTTCCTCGCCGAGCTCCGCCGCGTGAAGGACCAGGAGGAATTCGGCGCCTTCATGCGGGAATTCCGCAACCGGACCGGGAGCGGAGACCAGGCCTCCGCCTGATGCAGACCCGACCTGAAAAAATCACGGGGCCGAAAGGCCCCGTTTTTCGTTTTGGGCCTTCCGGAGTCGTTCGACTCTTGGCAAGTATTAACCATGACCATCGCCCTGAAGCGCGCCCCGGAAAAGCTCCTTATAGCGGCCGCAGGGCGTCGTATTCCGGTCGCGATCAGGCGGAATCCCAGAGCCCACCGCATTATTCTGAGGGTCGACGAGGCGCTCGGGCTGCCAGTTCTGACCCTCCCGAGCCGGACGGCGGTCTCCCAGGCGGAGCGGTTCCTGCGCGAGCACCTGACGTGGCTTGAGGAGCGCCTCCGCCTGCTCGCCCCTTCCGCCCCTTTTGCCGACGGCGCCACCTTCCCGCTCCGCGGGCTCCCCTGCCGCATTCGCGCGCGCCGCGGGCGGGGCGTGATCAGCCTGGAGAAGCGCAACGGCGGGTATGTTCTTACCATCCCCGGCGAGGCTGAGTTCCTGGTGCGGCGGGTGACCGACTTTTTGAAGAGGGAGGCGCGCCGCGATATCACCGCCGCGGTCACCCGCCACGAAAAGGCTGTCGGCCGCAGAGCCTCGCGTATCCGCATCGCCGACCCGAAAAGCCGCTGGGGCTCCTGCTCCTCGACGCGCGTGCTGACCTTCTCCTGGCGCCTCGTACTCGCCCCGCCGCGAGTCCTCGACTACCTCGCCGCCCACGAGGTCGCGCATCTCAGGATCATGAACCACGGCCCGCGCTTCTGGGCGCTCGTGTCGGAGCTCGACCCCGACCACGCCGTGGCGCGGGCGTGGCTGAACGAGGCCGGGATCGGGCTCTCAGCCGTCGGCCGCGCGCGCTAGGGCGCCGGCCTCAGCCTCCGAACAGACGCTCGAAGAAACCGCGCCGACGGGCCGGCTGCGGCTGCGGCTCCCCGGCCAGCGGCTCCGTCGCGCAACCCGGCCTCCGGTTCAGGATGCAATTTCGCATGCGCTGCTCGTTTGCCGCCTGCTCCTCGGGACTCACCGCAGCATAGCCGGCGAAGCCCGGGAAACCGCTCTGCGCCTGCGGCGGCGGCTGTGCCATGAGGTAGGCGACGAGGTCGGTGCCCGGAAGCTGCTGGACCGGCACGCCCTGATGCGCCTTGGTCATGAACTTCGACCAGATCTCGGCCGGCACGTTGGCGCCGGATGCATGCTTGGTCGGGGCGTCGGTGTCGTTACCGACCCAGACGCCGGCGGTCAGGTTGGCCGTGTAGCCGATGAACCAGGCGTCACGGAAATTCTGGCTCGTCCCGGTCTTGCCGCCCGCCGGCCAGCCGGCAAGCCGCGCGCGGGCGCCCGTGCCCATCTCGACGGTCGTCTGCAGCATGTAGTTCATCAAGGCGACGCTCTCGATCGAGATCACGCGGCGGGGCGCTGCATCCGCGGTGCGATCGTAGAGAACGTCGCCTTTCGGCGTGCGCACCCGTTGCACCACGTAGGGAAGCACGGAGTAGCCGCCGTTCGAGAACGGCGCATAGGCGCCGGTCATCTCCAGAAGCGTGACCTCGGAGGTGCCGAGCGCGATCGACGGCACGGCTTCAAGCGCGGAGTTGATGCCGAGACGCTTCGCGGTCTGCACCACCGATTCCGGCGTGACCTGGTCGACAAGCTGCGCGGCGATCGTGTTGATCGAATGCGCGAGCGCGTCGACCAGCGTGATCGGACCGCGGAACTTTCCGTCATAATTCTGCGGCGACCAGTTGCCGAAGGTCACCGGCTGGTCGATCATCACCGTGTCGGGCCGATAGCCGAGCTTCTCGAGCGCGGTCAGATAGACGAAAGGCTTGAAGGCGGAGCCCGGCTGGCGGCGCGCCTCGACGGCGCGATTGAACTGGCTTTCCGCATAGGAGCGCCCGCCGACCATGGCGCGGACCGCACCGGTGCCGTCGACCACGTCCATCGCGCCCTCGCCGACGCCGTATTTGGCGCCCTCGTCGGCCAGCGTGTCGGCGACCGCCTTCTCGGCTGCTTGCTGCAGGTCGAGGTCGACCGTCGTCTCGACGACGACGTCCTGCTCGACGCTGCCGATGTGATAGGGGAGCACGTCCATCACCCAGTCGGCGATATAGTTGCCGCTGCGGCTCAGGTGATAGTCGGATGCCTGCGGAGGCGTGTCGCGCGCCGTCTTCGCCTGCTCCGCCGTGATGTAACCCTCGTCGGTCATGGCGGCGAGTACCGAGGTCTGCCCGCTGGCGCGCGGCGTCCGGATGCTTGTTCGGCGCATAGCGGCTCGGGGCGGGCAGCACGCCGGCGAGGATCGCGGCCTGTCCGAGCGTCAGCTTGCGGGCGTCGACATTGAAATAGCGGTTGGCAGCGGCCTCGATGCCGTAGGCGCCTGAGCCAAAATAGACGCGATTCAGATAAAGCTCGAGGATCTGGTCCTTCGAGTATTTGGTCTCCAGCCACAACGACAGGATGACCTCCTGCACCTTGCGCTTCAGTGAGCGCTCGGGCGTCAGGAACATGTTCTTGGCGAGCTGCTGGGTGAGCGTGGAGCCGCCCTCCACCACCCCGCCGGCGAAGGCGTTCTTCGCCACGGCGCGCAGGAGCCCGATCGGATCGACCCCGTAATGCGTGCGGAAGCGCCGGTCTTCGATGGCGATCACCGCATTCGGCACATAGGGCGGAAGCTCGGAGAGGTTGACCGCCTCGCCGCCGGTGTCGCCGCGATTGCCGATCAGCCGTCCGTCGACAGCAAGAATCTGGATGTTGGGCGGACGATCGGGGACGCGCCACTCCGAAGCACCCGGCAGCTCGGCGGCGAAATAGGCGATCATGCCGATGCCGGCGACCGCCACCGAGGCGCCGAGCGTGAAGATCAGACGGAAGGCTAGACCGATGATCGAGCGGCGGCGGCGCTCGCGCGCGCTGCGCTTCGGCTTCTTGGCCTTGGGGCGGCGCTTCTGAGCCTTCTGGGGTGCGCGGCGGGGTGTCTCGACCGGGCGCTCGTCCGCCGCAACGGCAAGGTCCTGCGGCTCAGCGCTCGTAAAACTCGGCTCGATTCTTCGCCGGTTCTTGCGACCTGCCATTCCTGATCCAGCTCTGCCCCAGGGCCCGTGTCAGCGCCAAATTTGGCGATTTGAGGGGCATTAGTACCTGCTTCAGCGTTAACCCTCTCTTATGGAAGGACGCGACAGGCGGGGTCGGAATCCCCAAAACGACGGGCAAGCGGCAATTCGAGGAGCCCCCGTCATGGCTAGACGCGTCGATTGGGTCGACGTCGCCAAGGGCATTTGCATCATCATGGTGGTGATGATGCACTCTACACTCGGCGTTGAGAAAGCAGCCGGCGCACCCGGCTGGATGGGATACGTCGTGGAGTTCGCGCGTCCCTTCCGCATGCCGGACTTCTTCCTGATCGCTGGCCTTTTCCTCTCAAGGCGCATCGACGCGCCGTGGCGCCTCTTTCTCGACCGCAAGGTGCTGCACTTCTTCTATTTCTATGCGCTCTGGCTCACCATCCAGTTCGCCGTCAAGGCACCGGGGATCGCTGCGGAATTCGGCTGGGGCGGGCTCGTCAGCCAGTATCTCACCGCCTACATCGAGCCGTGGGGAACGCTGTGGTTCATCTATCATCTCGCGCTCTTCCTGCTCGTCACGCGGCTCCTGAAAAACGTGCCGTGGCTCCTCGTGTGGGTCGCGGCGGCGGCGCTTGAGATCGCACATATCAACACCGGCTCGGTGCTGATCGACGAGTTCGCCGCGCGCTACGTCTACTTCTACTCGGGCTACATCTTCGCGCGGCAGGTCTTCTGGCTCGCCGACGAGGCGACCGCCGACCGCTCGATCGCGCTGACAGGCCTTGTGCTCTGGGCGCTGCTCCACGGCGCCCTCGTCTTCGCAGGCTTCGGCAGTCTTCCTTTCGTCAGCCTGGCGCTCGGCCTCGCCGGTGCGCTCGCCATCGTCACGCTTGCGACGTTGCTGACGCAGACGGCCGTCGCGCCGGCGCTCCGCTGGCTCGGCGAGCACTCGATCGTAATCTATCTCTCCTTCTTCCTGCCGATGGCGCTTTCCCGCACGGTGCTTCTGAAGACGGGCATCATCACCGACATCGGCACGATCTCGCTGCTTGTCACGATGATCGGCGTGGCGGCGCCCGTGGTCCTCTACGCTTTCATCCAGGCGACGGGCTACGGGAAATTCCTCTTCGAGCGCCCGCAATGGGCGCGGATCGACGGCACCCGTCGCAGCAGGGCGCCGGAGGCGATGGTCCCGGCGGAATAGCGCCGCCGGAGCCTTTCCACGAATTCGCAGACGATCCCGGCGGCGAAACCACTTTCCCGCGAGCGCGACATACGCGTGAAACGGCCGCGCCCGACGCTCCACTACGCCGCATCGAAGCTGCGGCTCGGGAGGGGGTCTCGATGGGCACGACACGCGTTTTCCTCGGCCTTGGCTTTATCGCGCTCGCGGCTGCCGCGGTGTTCACCGGGCCGGCTCTGGCGCTCGAGCCAAGCGGTCATGCCGTTCGCGTTGACCCCGCGGTGAACGCCAGCGGCCCCGGCGGGAAGCGTTTGATCGAGCTTGAAGGCGCCGTCTTCATCGGCGACCAGATCGTCGCAAGCCCGAACGGCCTCGCGCAGATCAAGTTCATAGACGACACTCGCATCGTGATCGGGCCGAACTCGCGGCTCACGATCGACACCTTCGTGTTCAATCCCGACAACACCGCCAAGAAGGTTACGCTGACGGCGATCAAGGGCACTTTCCGATTCATCAGCGGCAACAGCCCCAGCGGCGCCTACACCATCCGCACGCCGACAATGACCGTCGGGATCAGAGGATAACAGCGCGGCGTCGCCTGAAGCTGCGCGGAGCGCGGACTAATCGCTTGAAATGGCCCGCACGGCGGGCGAAATGTCCGCCATGGCCAAAGCTTCCCGCGCGCCCCTCGCCAAGGCTCCGCTTCATGCCGGCGACCATCTGATCCTGGTCGACGGCTCCGGTTTCATCTTCCGCGCCTTCCACGCGCTGCCGCCGCTGACGCGGAAGTCCGACAATCTTCCGGTCGGCGCGGTCGCCGGCTTCTGCAACATGATCTGGAAGATGCTGCAGGAGGGACCGTCGCCGGAGAAGGGCGCCAAAGATTCCTACAAGGGGCCGACGCACTTCGCCGTCATCTTCGACTATTCGGCGAAGACGTTCCGCCGTGAGATCTATCCCGACTACAAGGCGCACCGGCCAGAGCCGCCTTCCGACCTGATCCCGCAATTCGGGCTCATCCGACAGGCGACGCGCGCGTTCAACCTCGCGTGCCTCGAGCAGGAGGGTTGGGAGGCGGACGACCTGATCGCGACCTACGCCAGGCAAGCGACGGAAGCCGGCGCGAGCGTCACCATCGTCTCCTCCGACAAGGATCTGATGCAGCTCATCAAGCCCGGCGTCACGATGGTCGACACGATGAAGAACGTCGTCATCGACCGCGGGGCTGTGAAGGAGAAGTTCGGCGTCTATCCGGAGAAGATGATCGAGCTTCAGTCGCTCGTCGGAGATTCGACCGACAACGTGCCAGGCGTGCCGGGCATCGGACCGAAGACGGCAGCGCAGCTTCTCGACGAATACGGCGACCTCGAAACGCTTCTTTCGCGCGCCTCGGAGATCAAGCAGCAGAAGCGGCGCGAGAACCTGATCGAGCACGCGAAGCAGGCGCGCATCTCGCGAAAGCTCGTGACGCTCTCCAACGACGTGCCGCTCGACGTGCCGATCGGCGACCTCGCGGTCGAGTCCGTCGACGGCGCGAAGGCGGTCGCGTTCTGCAAGGCGATGGAGTTCGCGGCGCTGACCAAGCGCGTCGCCGACAAGACCGGCGTCGATCCGGCCGAAATCGAACCCGCGAGGCTCGAAATTCAAGGCTGGCAGGGCGTCGGCGGACCGGCACACGGTCCTGACATCGGTGTTTCAGAGGGGGGCGTCTCGGAAAGACCTGCAGCAACGCCTTCGGCGCAAACGCAGGGCCGGCTTCCGCTCGGTCCCGATCCGCGTACGCGCGGCGCCGGAAAGCCGGTGAGCCGCGAGGCGAAGAGCGCGCTTGGAAAGCCGGCCGATCTTGCAGCGGCGCGGATGAAGAACGCGAGCGGCCAGAAGATCGCCGTCGAGACATATGAGTGCGTGCGCACGCTCGATGCGCTTCAACGATGGATCGAAGCGGCGCGCGACTCCGGGGTGGTCGCGATCGAGGTCGAGACCGTCGGGCCGAGCCCGATGCTCGTGGAGATTTGCGGTATCGCGCTCGCGCTTCAGCCGGGCAATTCCTGCTACGTGCCGCTCGGCCACCGCACCAGCGACGGCGACATCTTCGGCGGCGGACTGGAGAAAGACCAGATACCGCTCGACGCAGCGCTCGCCGCGCTGAAGCCGCTGCTCGAAGACCCCGCGGTGATGAAGATCGGTCAGAACATCAAGGACGACTGGCTGGTGCTTCAGCGCCACGGCATCGCAACGGCGCCGATCGACGACACGATCCTCATGTCCTACGCGCTCGACGCCGGGGCGATGAAGCACGGCCATGGCATCGGCGAGATCGCGAGCGATCTCTTCGGACACGAGCGGATCGAATTCAAAGCCGTGACCGGCACGGGCAAAGACAAGGTGAGTTTCGACCGCGTGCCGATCGATCGCGCGACGACCTATGCGGCGGAGGATTCCGACCTGGCGCTCCGCGTCTGGAGCGTCCTTAAGGCGCGGCTTCCCGCCGACCAGGTGACCCGCGTCTACGAACGTCTGGAGCGGCCGATGATCCCGGTGCTCGCCAAGATGGAGAGCCGCGGCATCAAGGTCGACCGGCAGATCCTCTCGCGGCTCTCCGGCAACTTCGCGCAGAAGGCGGCGGCGGTCGAAGCGGAGATCTACGAGCTTGCCGGCGGCGACTTCAACATCGGCTCGACCAAGCAGCTCGGCGACATCCTGTTCGGCAAAATGGGGCTCCCCGGCGGCAAGAAGACGAAGACCGGGCAATGGTCCACCGATGTCAAAGTGCTCGAGGAGCTTGCGGAAGAAGGCGTGCCGATCGCGCGGAAGATCGTCGACTGGCGGCAGCTGACGAAGCTCAAGTCAACCTACACCGACGCGCTCCCCGGTTACATCCACCCGGAGACCGGCCGCGTCCACACCGACTATGCGCTTGCCTCGACCTCGACCGGGCGGCTCTCGTCATCGGAGCCGAATTTGCAGAACATTCCGGTCCGCACCGAGGAGGGCCGTGCCATCCGCCGCGCCTTCATCGCCGAGGAGGGCTACAAGCTCGTCTCCGCCGACTACAGCCAGATCGAGCTTCGCGTGCTCGCGCATATGGCCGACATCCCGCAGCTCGTAAAGGCTTTCGATGAAGGCCTCGACATCCACGCGATGACGGCGTCGGAGATGTTCGGCGTGCCGGTCGAAGGCATGGACCCGATGGTCAGGCGGCGCGCCAAGGCGATCAACTTCGGCATCATCTACGGCATCTCCGCCTTCGGGCTCGCGGCGCAGCTCGGCATCCCGCGCGGCGAGGCGGCCGACTACATCAACCGCTATTTCGAGCGCTTCCCTGGCATCCGCGACTACATGGATTCCACCAAGGCGTTCTGCCGCGAGCATCTCTATGTCGAGACGCTCTTCGGGCGGCGCGCGCACTATCCCGACATCCGCTCGTCGCAGCCTTCGCTCCGCGCGTTCCAGGAGCGCGCGTCGATCAACGCGCCGATCCAGGGCTCGGCCGCAGACATCATCCGGCGCGCCATGATCCGCATGGACGAGGCGTTGGAGGAGGCGGGCCTCAACGCGCGCATGCTTCTGCAAGTGCACGACGAACTGGTGTTCGAGGTGCCGGACGAAGAGGTCGAGGACACCATCCCGGTGATCCGGAGCGTGATGGAGAACGCCGCGGTACCGGCGGTCCATCTCCGCGTGCCGCTCCACGTCGACGCGCGGGCGGCAGACAACTGGGACGAGGCACACTAGGGCGACAAGTCGGTCAGTGCGTCATCAGCACCGGGACGGTCATCTCCCGGAGAATGTCGCGCGTGGCGCCGCCGAAAAGCTGCTCGCGCACACGGCTGTGGCCATAGGCGCCCATCACGACGTAGCCGAAGCCCTCGTCGGACACGGTATTCAATAGGGTGTCGGCGACCGCGACATCGCTGATCGTGTGCTTCACCTCCACCTGCAATCCGTGCCGGCTCAGATGCACGGCGATATCGGAGAGCTCCTCCGGCTTGCGGTCGCCTACGGTGAGCACCGTGACGGCCGTGCTTTCCGCCAGGAGCGGAAGAGCGGCGCGCACGGCGCGCGCGGCAGTGGCGCTGCCGTCCCAGGCGACAAGGGGGCGCTCCAAAGAGACGTCCTTGGAAATGAAGGGGACCACGAGCGTCGGCGCGCCCCCTTCGAAGAGCAGCGTCTCGATCATCGCCGTGCGCATCGGCTCGGGCCGTTCGGGATCTTCCTGGCCGATCACGACGAGGTCCGAAAGGCGGCTCCGACGCAGAAGCACTTCGAACCTCGCGTCCGGCGCCTCTTCCATAACGCTGTCGTAGGGAACATCGGCAAGGCGGGCGATCTCCCGGAACGCAGCCTCCGCTTTGCGTGCGTCGTTCTCCCAAGCTCTGCGAAGGCTTGCCGTCAAGTCTTCCGATCCCACGGGGAAGCCTGAAACGGCGATCATCGGATGGAAGGCGAACGTGAAACCGGTCAGGTGAGCATTGAGACGCCGCGTCACCTCCGCGGCCACCCGGACGGCGGGCTGCTTCCCGACAAAATCGACGACGGTGAGGATGTCCTTTATCGCCATCGCTGGCTCCCTCCGGCATCAGGTATTTGACGCCTTTCCAGGGGAAGGTACCTTGACCCTGACCAATCGGGAAGGCGCTTCACGAGGGATTCCCTAGGTCTGCAGGTCCTCGCCAGCCTTGCGGCAGGTCAATGCGGTTTGCCCCGGTTGCAGGCCAAACAGCGTCAGAATAGATGGTGAAACTGCCATGCCCACGCGATTCCAGCCGGCTTTCGTTTTCCTCTTCCGTCTGGCGATGGCGTGGACGTTCCTCTACGCGGCGTCGACGCAGGTCTTGAACCCGAACTGGAACGTCGCCGACTTCCTGAACGCGACCGCGACCTTTCACGACGTCTATGGCGTGTTCACCGGGGCGGCCGTCGCCTCGATCATCGGCTTCCTGGTAGCGTGGGGGCACCTTCTGATCGGCGTGTCGCTATTGATCGGGCTGATGGTCAGGGTGAGCGCCACGATCGGCGCGATCCTGATGCTGCTCTACTGGGCAGCCTACATGAACTTTCCCTATGTCGGCGGACCCGACAACTATCTCCTCGATTTCCACTTCGTCTACGCGCTGATACTGCTTTTCCTGGTGGCGGCGCGCGCCGGGCACGTCTTCGGACTCGATGCCTGGGCCGCCAGGCAGGCAGAGGGGAGCCCCGCGCTCAGGGCCCTGTTTGCATAGAGCCTCGTTCGTCCGAGCGCGGGCGACGTGGAAGCGGGAGGCGGAGAGACCTCAGCTCAGCCAGCGCAGAAACATCTCCATGTGGTGCCCGCCGAAAAGCGCCCAGTCGAGCAGCGCCAATCCCCCGGCGAAGGCCTGCATGGCAAACAGTATTCCTTGCATGACCATCCCTCCTGATCCGCCGGTATCATTTGAAGCCTATCTTTCGCGGAGCACAAAATCCGAACGAAACTTGCCGTAAGTGTCGCGTGATTCCAGCCGCACTCGTTTGATTCGAATTTTAGGCGCCTTGCGCCGGCCGCGGGCGGCTCCCACCCTTCGCGTTCTCAAAGCGCTGCTCGAGATCGCGGCGATCGTTGGCGTTTTCGATCGAGACGCGCCCGGTCTCCATCACCGCCTCCATGTGGCGCTGGAGCGCGGCCCGTTGCGCATCGGTGCGCGGCGTCTCGGCGAGCGCACCGAGCGTGTCCATCAGGGCGATCAGCACGGCCGGATGCGCGGCGGCGGCCTGCCTTATCTGGTTGAAGGAGAGATCGACGAGCCCATCGAAGCTCGACGTCGCCGCGATGAGCCGCGCCCTGCCCTCTTCGTCGTTCCAGATTGCCTGCGGCTCGCCGTGCTCCATCGCGAGCGCCAGCGAGGCGCCGAGCCGTTCCACGACCGCGATCGCCGTGAAGGGATCGTTGATTCCCGGCGAGAGAGCGCGGAGCGCCACCTCCACCAGCTGTCGGATGGAGAACTCTACGTCCTGGTAGGCCGTGCGCTCACGACCGACCGTAATGGCGTCGGCGATGGCCGCCTGAAGCGCATCGTCGAGCGCATCCGCAGGCCAGACATGCGCATGCGTGCGGCCGGCCAGCACATGATGGCCGGGGCGCACCAGAAGCTCCATGAGCGCTTCGCGCTCGGCGACCGCCTCGGCAAGACCGCGATAGTCGACCGTCTGCACGTAACCGCTCGCGGAGAAGGCGAAGCGTCCCGGCGGATGCTCCGAGCGATGGGTGAAAATCGTCGGGATGTCGTCCTCGGCGTCGCGGAGATTGCGGCGGATAGCATGGTCGAGATCCGCGCCCACGCGGTTCACCATCGTATCGGCGACGATCGAGCGCGACAGGTGATGCACGTAGAAGAGCAGCGTGAGCAGGCAGATGAAGACAAGCGCGCTCGCCGCCGTCACGGCGAAGTGCGGAACCGCCTCCTTGCTCAGATCGCTGTCGAGCAGCCGGAAGATGAGCAGGATATAGACGATGGTGCCTATGAAGAGGCCGATCACGCCTTGCGTCCGCCTGTCGCCGACGAAGCTGCGGATAAGCCGCGGCCCGAGCTGGCCGGCGGCGAGCGTCAAGACCACCATCGTGATCGAGATCACCAGCGTCGCCATCGTGATGAGCGAGCCGAGGAGCGCGGAGAGGAGCCGTCCCGCCTCCTCCGCGCTTCCCTGGTTGATCCACCAGACGAAGCCGGCAGCATCGACCTCGATCCTGACCCGAACCGCGAGCCAGGCGAGCAACACGGCGCCGGCGACCATCAGCGCCGGCAGGAACCAGAGGCTGGTGCGCACGCGCTCCCAATAGGCGGCAACTCTCGGCAGCACGGGCGATCCTCCAGCGGTTAACCCGGAGGGATAATGCTTTTGCCGGCTCAGGGTTCGATCACGACGCCCCGAGGGCCGAACTGGCCGGAAATGCGCTTCTCGAGATGCACCATGAAAGCGGTGGCGAAGAGCGGGCCGAGGAGGTTCACGATCGGAATCGCGAGGAATGCCGCGATCAGCAACCCCGCGGCGAAGATCGTCCCGGCATGATCGCGCCTCAGCCGCCGCGCGGCCGGCTCGTCGTGATGGCGAAGCGCCGCGAGCTCGAAATATTCGCGGCCAAGCAGGTAGGCGTTGGCGGCGAGGAAAATCAGAAAGCCGAAGCCGAGAATGAGCACGAGCGGGAGCGCGACCGCGTTGACGAGGAGCACGAGGAGGAGAAATTTCGCTGCCGTAACGATCCCGACGAGTAGCGGCTGCGGGCGCCCCGGCGGATCGGCCTGATAGTGGGTCAGCTCAACCATTTCGGCAACGTCATCGAGAAAGAGGCCGGCAAAGAGCGCTGCGACCGGAGCGACGAGGAAGCCGAGCCCGACGAGGAGCCCGACGCCGGTCATCACTTCGAGCGCCGTGTCGAGCCAGGGCCAGGGCGTCACGACGTAGTGCGCGAAGAGCCATTCGAGCGTGAGCCAGAGCGCGACGAGAAGCGCGATCGTCAGCGCCAGCGCCTTCACGAGCACGCCGCGGAAGGGCGGCGAGAGGATATCACGAAGGGCGAGGACGGCGGCTTCGATCATCGTTGCTCCATCTTCTCCTGTCGTCATGCCGGGGCCCAGACACTCGAGGGGCGTCCATTCCGCGGCCGTCGTGCCTGGTCCACGGTCAGGGAATGGATTGCCGGATCAAGTCCGGCAATGACGACAAATGGAAGCGTCGGGCCTGAAGTCCAACATCCTCAGGCGATTTGCCATTCCCGCGGCGATTCGCTAGGCGGGCGGGTCATTTCTCAGACGGGGGCCCTATGGCGGAGCCGAAACTCGATGTGCTGACGATCGGAAACGCGATCGTCGACGTGCTGGCGCACGCGGAAGACGATTTCCTGGTCAGCGAGGGCCTCGTGAAGGGCTCCATGCGGCTGATCGACGGCGCCGAGGCGGACCGGCTCTACGACCACATGGGTCCGGCGGAACTGATCTCCGGGGGCTGCGCCGGCAACACGGCCGCGGGCGTCGCCTCCTTTGGCGGGCGCGCCGGCTTTATCGGCAAGGTCGCGGAAGACGAGCTCGGCCACTTCTACCGCCACGACATGAAGGCGCTCGGCATCGCCTTTCCGACGCCTCCGGTCACGGACGGCACACCCACGGCGCGCTCGATGATCCTGATCACGCCGGACGGCGAGCGGACGATGAACACGTTTCTCGCCGCCTGCCAGGAGCTGACGCCTGCCGACATCGACAAGAAGACGGTGGAGAGCGCGGCGATCACCTATCTCGAAGGCTATCTCTGGGATCCGCCGAAGGCGAAGGAGGCGTTCCGCGTCGCCGCCAGGATCGCGCACAGCGCGGGGCGGAAGGTCGCGATCACGCTGTCGGACTCCTTCTGCGTCGACCGCTTCCGCGACGAGTTCCTGGAGCTGATGCGCTCCGGCACGCTCGACATCGTCTTCGCCAACCGGCACGAGGTGCTGTCGCTCTACCAGACCAGCGACTTCGAGACGGCGGTCGAGGCGCTCGAGCGCGACATCCCGCTTGCCGTCGTGACGATGAGCGAAGAAGGCTCGATGGCGCTCTCCGGCGGCGAGCGCGTGCGCATCCCGGCTGCGAAGCTTGAACGCCTCGTCGACCTGACGGGCGCCGGCGACCAGTATGCCGCCGGCTTCCTCTATGGTCTTTCGCACGGCTATCCCTACGAGACCTGCGGCCGGCTCGGCTCGCTCTCGGCTGCCGAGGTGATCAGCCATATCGGCGCGCGCCCGAACGAATCCCTGCAGCAGCTCGCAAACCAGGCAGGGCTGGAGGCGTAACAAAAGAAACCTTAGCCGTCGTCATTGCCGGGCTTGACCCTGCAATCCATCCCGCCGCGGCAGCATCGAAACCCGACCGTCACGGAATGCGATGCCCGGATCAAGTCCGGGCATGACGACAGTTGAGAAGACTGCACGCTCTACAGAATGAAGCGGGAGAGATCGGCGTTTCGTGCGAGATCGCCGATGTGCTTCTCGACATAAGCCGCGTCGATCGTCACGGTCTCGCCGGCGCGGTCGGTGGCGTTGAACGAGATATCGTCGAGGATGCGCTCCATCACCGTCTGCAGGCGGCGCGCGCCGATATTCTCCACCGAGGCATTCACCTCAACCGAGATGCGGGCGATCGCGTCGACGGCGTCGGGCGTGAAGTCGAGCGTCAGCCCCTCCGTCTCCATCAGCGCCTTGTACTGCTTGATGAGGCTCGCCTCCGTCTCCGTCAGGATGCGGCGGAAATCGTCCTCCGTCAGCGCGTTCAATTCCACGCGGATCGGCAGGCGGCCCTGCAGCTCCGGCAGCAGGTCCGACGGCTTCGACACGTGGAAGGCGCCCGACGCGATGAAGAGGATGTGATCCGTCTTCACCGGCCCGTGCTTGGTCGCGACCGTCGTGCCTTCGACGAGCGGCAGCAGGTCGCGCTGCACGCCTTCGCGGCAGACGTCGGCGCCGCGCATGTCGCTCCGCGAGGCGATCTTGTCGATCTCGTCGAGGAAGACGATGCCGTCATTCTCCACCGCGCGGATCGCGTCGGCGACCAGCACCTCCTCGTCGAGCAGCTTGTCGGCCTCCTCGTCGATCAGGAGCTCGTAGGAGTCCTTGACGCTGACCTTGCGCGACTTGGTGCGGCCCTGACCGAACGCCTTGCCGAGCATCTCGCCGACATTCATCACGCCGATCGAGGCGCCGGGCATGCCCGGCACCTCGAAAGCGCCCATCGGATTCGAGGTGTCCTTGACCTGGACCTCGATCTCCTTGTCGTCGAGCTCGCCGTTCCGGAGCCGCTTGCGGAAGCTCTCGCGCGTGGTCGGGCTCGCATGCTCGCCGACGAGCGCGTCGAGCACGCGCTCCTCGGCCTGAAGATGCGCGCGCGCCTGCACCTCGCGGCGCTTCTCGTCGCGCACGAGGCCGATGCCGACCTCGACCAGATCGCGGATGATCTGCTCGACGTCGCGGCCGACATAGCCGACCTCGGTGAACTTGGTCGCCTCGATCTTGATGAAGGGCGCGTTGACGAGCTTGGCGAGGCGGCGGGAAATCTCCGTCTTGCCGACGCCGGTCGGGCCGATCATCAGGATGTTCTTCGGCAGAACCTCCTCGCGCATCGGGCCTTTCAGCTGCTGGCGGCGCCAGCGGTTGCGAAGCGCGATGGCGACCGCGCGCTTGGCGTCGTTCTGGCCGATGATGATAGCGGTCGAGCTCGGAGACGGTCTCGCGCGGCGAGAACGCCGCCTTTCCGTCGCTGCTTCGGCTGCCGTCGCTTCGGGTTCCATCCTGGTCACCATGCTAGCGGTCGGCATCGAGGGCCTCCACGATCACGTTTCCATTCGTATAGACGCAAATTTCGCCGGCGATCTCCATCGCGCGGCGCGCGATCTTCTCCGCGTCCCAATCGGTCTCGGCGAGCGCGCGCGCCGCGGCGAGCGCGTAGTTGCCGCCCGAGCCGATGGCGGCCACGCCGTGCTCCGGCTCCAAGCACGTCGCCGTTGCCGGTCAGGACCAGCGTCGTCGACTTGTCGGCGACGATCATCATCGCCTCCAGGCGGCGGAGATAGCGGTCGGTGCGCCAGTCCTTGGCGAGCTCAACGCAGGCGCGCATGAGCTGCTTCGGATATTGCTCAAGCTTCGCCTCCAGCCGCTCAAGCAGCGTGAAGGCGTCGGCGGTGGCGCCGGCGAAGCCGGCGATCACGTCGCCCTTGGAGAGGGCGCGCACCTTGCGGGCGTTGTGCTTGATGACGGTCTGGCCGATCGACACCTGTCCGTCGCCGGCGATGACCACCTTGCCGCCCTTCCTGACCGAGACGATCGTCGTCCCGTGCCAGGGATCGTAAGGGGAATTTTCAGCCAATCGAGATACTCCTCCAGCGGATAAAGCCGGCCTTCCCGAGGAAGCACCGGCCCCACCCCTGATAACGATGCTCGATATGTAGGTCGCGAGCGCGGGCATGCAAAGGGCGGCCCGGCTCATCGCCGCCATCCGCCCTTTTCGCGCTCTCAGATGCCAAGACGCGCGCGGTGCACGTCGTAGGGATAAGGCAGGCGCTGGCTCTCGCTTGCCGCGGTCAGGCGCTCCATCGCATCGTCTGAAAGCGTCCAGCCTGCGGTCCCGAGATTGTCCTCAAGCTGGGTCATGTTGCGCGCGCCGATGATCGGGCCGGTGATCCCCGGCCGCTGCAGGACCCACCGGAGCGCCACCTGCGCCGGGCTCTTCCCGACCTCCTTGGCCACAGCAAGGAGCATGTCGATCGCCGTCCAGGTCGCTTCGGTATTGTAGCGCGCCCAGGTCTCGCTCCAGCCCTTCTCGGAAGCGTCCTCGATGCGCGTGCCGGCAACCGGCCCGCTCAGCCCGCGATGATAGCGGCCGGAGAGCCATCCGCCGCGAAGCGGACTCCAGGCGATGAAGCCGAGCCCCTCGTTCTTGACGACGGGAATCAGCTCGAGCTCGGAGTCGCGGTCGAGGAGGTTGTAGAGCGCCTGCAGGCAGGTGAAGGGCTCCCAGCCGTTGGCGCGCGCGAGATCGATCGACTTCTGCAGCTGCCAGCCGGAATAATTGCTGGCGCCGAGGTAGCGGACCTTGCCGCTCGTCACGAGCGAATCGAGCGCGGAGAGCGTCTCCTCGAGCGGCGCCGAAGGGTCCCACATATGCACCTGGTAGAGGTCGATGTAGTCGGTCTTGAGCCGCTTCAGGCTCGCGTCGCACGCCGCGATGACATGCTTGCGCCCGAGCCCGAACTGGTTGGGCCGGCGGGCGTCAGGATCGTCGGTTCCCCAGCGGAGCTTGGTGGCGATGACGAGCTCGTCGCGCGGCTTGCGCGCGAGCCAATTGCCGAGAATCGTCTCCGAGACGCCGCGGCTGTAGACGTCCGCGGTGTCGATGAAATTGCCGCCTGCCGCGACGAAGCGGTCGAGCATCTGATGGCTCTCAGCCTCGCTCGCCTCGCGCCCGAACGTCATGGCGCCGAGGCAGAGCTCGCTGACCTTGAGGCCGCTCTTGCCGACGAAACGATATTCCATGTCCTGCCTCCCGGAATGAAGGACGCCGAAGCGCGAAGCGCGCGAAGGTGACCGCGATTTGGTGAGTTCGAATGAGGAACCGGCACGGGTCGCGCGTGCGCGCGAGCGGGCCGGCACCCGCAAGCATAGGTCGAACTCGGCAGGGCCGCCAGCCCCCGCGCCAGGGGAGGCAACGGCTTGGCAATCTCGCCGTGTCACCTTGGCGGAACGCCGTCGTTGGGCTAAGCCCCGCCGGCACCAGGAGAGCGCCATGCGCAAGGCGGAAATCGCCCGCAAGACGACCGAGACGAAGATCACCGTCGCCGTCGATCTCGACGGCTCGGGCCGCTACGACGTGAAGACCGGGATCGGCTTCCTCGACCACATGCTGGAGCAGCTCTCGCGCCACTCGCTGATCGACCTCAAGGTGCGCGCCGACGGCGACACGCATATCGACCTCCACCACACGACGGAGGATGTCGGCATCGCGCTCGGCCAGGCGATCGGCAAGGCGCTCGGCGAGCGCAAGGGCATCACGCGCTACGCCTCGATCGACCTGCCGATGGACGAGGTCTGCACACGCGCCGCGGTGGATGTTTCCGGGCGGCCGTTCCTCGTCTGGCAGGTGGAATTCTCGCGGCCGAAAGTCGGCGATTTCGACACCGAGCTTTTCCGCGAGTTCTTCCAGGCGCTCGCGCAAAACGCCGGAATCACGCTCCACATCGTGAACCTTTACGGCGACAACTCGCACCATGTCGCGGAGACCTGCTTCAAGGCGGTGGCGCGGGCTTTCCGCGCAGCCTTCGCCATCGATCCGAGAAACGCGGAGGCGATCCCCTCGACCAAGGGCACGCTGACCGGCTAAGACGCTCCGCATGAGAGTCTATTCGGTCCACGCACCGCCGGAAGAGCCGATCTCGCCGGAAAAGTTCCTGTTCGTGAAGGACGGCTTCTCCTGGCCGGCGCTCTTCTTCCCCGTGCTCTGGGTCCTTTGGCACCGGATGTGGCTGACGCTCGTCTATTACGTCGTCTTCGTGCTTGTCGTCGCCTGGATCGGGCGGCTCGGCGGCGACAACATTGCGACCGTCTTCGCGGTTCTCGGCGGCGTCCTCTTCGCGCTCGAAGCGAACAATCTCCGCCGCCTGTCGCTCGAACGGCGCGGCTGGCGCGAGGTCGGCGGAGCGTCCGGCCGAAACTACGACGAGGCGGAGACGCGTTTCTTCGGAGACTGGGCTGCCCGCCCAGACGCCGCGCCGCAGCGCGAGGCGATGGCGCGCGCCGCCTATTCGCCGGAAGCGCGCGCGCATGGCGCCGACGAGCCGATCCTCGGGCTCTTCCCGGAGCCGGAGCGCTGAGCATGGTCCCGAAAAGTGGAAGCCGGTTTTCGGAAGAGACCATGCTCCCGGTAAAATCATGAGCGTTGCCATCATCGACTACGGCTCCGGGAACCTGCACTCCGCGGCGAAGGCGTTCGAGCGCGCGGCGCGCGACACGGGCGATGCTATCGTCGTCACCGTCCGATGCCGACGCGGTCGCGAAGGCGGAGCGCATCGTGCTTCCCGGCGTCGGCGCCTTCGCCGACTGCCGGCGCGGGCTCGACGCGGTACCCGGCATGGTCGAGGCGCTGAACGAACAGGTGATCGAAGCGCGGAAAGCCGTTTCTCGGCATCTGCGTCGGCTGCCAGCTCATGGCCGAGCGCGGGCTCGAAAAGGTGACGAGCGATGGTCTGGGCTGGATCGCCGGCGACGTGGTGGAGATCGCGCCTGCCGATCCCGATCTCAAGATTCCGCACATGGGCTGGAACTCGCTCGACATCGTTCATGACCATCCGATCCTCGCCGGCATCCCGACGGGCGACGAAGGCCTTGACGCCTATTTCGTGCACTCCTTCCACTTGAAGCCGCGCGAGGCGGACGACCTCGTTGCGTCGACCGACTATGGTGGGCCGCTCACCGCGATCGTCGGGCGCGACAACTATGTCGGCACGCAGTTCCATCCGGAGAAGAGCCAGACGCTCGGGCTGAAGCTCATCGCGAATTTTCTGAAGTGGAAGCCTTGAGAGGGACGAGGCGCGGGACAGAACCTTCTCCCATAGGGAGAAGGTGGCTGCGAAGCAGCCGGATGAGGGGCTTCGCTGGCACTCCAGGTCGTAACCCCTCACCCGTCGCCTTCGGCGACACCCTCTCCCTATGGGAGAGGGTCGATGCCGCGTGCGCAGCCTTCTCCGCATGATCCTCTTCCCCGCCATCGACCTGAAAGACGGAAAGTGCGTCCGCCTCGTCAAAGGCGCGATGGACCAGGCGACCGTCTATAACGAGAGCCCGGGCGAGCAGGCGTCCGCCTTCATGGAGATCGGCTTCCCGTGGCTGCACGTCGTCGACCTCGACGGCGCTGTTTCAGGCACGAGCCGCAACGCAGAGGCGGTCGAGGCGATCCTGAAGCGCGTCGGCGCAAAGATGAAGGTGCAGGTCGGCGGCGGCATCCGCGATCGAGCGGCGATCGAGCGCTGGCTCGAAAAAGGTGTCGCGCGCGTCATCCTCGGCACAGCGGCGCTCAGAAATCCCGACCTCGTGCGCGAAGCGGCGCGTGCTCATCCCGGACGCGTTGCTGTCGGCATCGATGCGCGCGGCGGCAAGGTCGCTGTCGAAGGCTGGACGGAAACCTCCGACATGACGGCGCTCGACCTTGCGCGGCTCTTCGAGGACGCGGGCGTGGCCGCGATCATCTACACCGACATCGACCGCGACGGCGTGCTGACCGGGGTCAACTGGGAGGCGACGATCGCGCTCGCCGATTCCATCTCGATCCCGGTCATCGCGTCCGGCGGGCTCGCTTCGATGGCTGACATCGAGCGCATGACGAAGCCCGATGCTAAGAAGCTCGAAGGCGCAATCACCGGGCGCGCGCTCTACGACGGCCGCATCGACCCGAAGAAGGCGCTCGATCTGCTGAAAGGGACGCGCCCCGAGCGCTGACAATTCAGAATTGAAAGAATCCTTTAGGGACTTCCAAGGCATTCTCACGCCCAGTTCTTGTGGCGTAGCTCCATGCGTATCTTCCGCCGCGACGTGCTGGTCTTCGCGGGCCTGGCGGCAATCCTCTTGATCGCCGTCTGGTCGGCGTTCCTCGTCACATCCGGAACGGTCGAAGGGCTCCTGCGGCAGGACGCGGAGGCCGAAGGCGAGGCGTGGGCGCGCTATCTCGCCGCCAACGTGAAAGACCTCGGCCAGATCGTGGCCGGCGCCAAGCCGTCCGCCGAAAGCATCGCCTTCTTCGAGAAGGCGCGAAAGGTCGGCGACGTCTTCCTCTACAAGATCTACGCGCCGGACGGCCGGCTGCGTCTCTCCTCGCACGCGCTCGACGAAGCCAATCCGACGGCGGAGCAGATCGCCGTGCACAATCCCGAAGCCGCGGAAGCGGTGCGCGCGGGCAAGACCGTGGTGGAGGTGAAGAGCGCGGCCGCATCCAACGAGCACGAGGAGGAAGGGGCGGAGGCCGGAGCCGAGCTTCCCGCCTTCTATGCAGAGGCTTACGTTCCGGTCATGGCGGAAGGCTCCGTGATCGGCATCATGGAGGCCTATGTCGACCAATCGGCCAAGCGCGCCGCTTTCAACGCCAAGATCGGCGGCGTCGCGCTTGCGCTCGCCGGTATCATCGCGGTCGCCTTCGGGCTGCCGGCGCTCGGCTTCACCTGGCGCACGCGGCAGAAGCAGCAGTCGGATTCGCGCGCGGAGTTTCTGACCCACCACGATGCGCTGACCGAAGTCGCGAACCGTGGGCATTTCATGCAGGACCTGAACGAGGCGATCGAGCTCGGCTGCCCGGTCGCCGTCCACATCGTCGACATCGACCGCTTCAAGGAGGTCAACGACACCTACGGCCAGGCGACCGGCGACGAGATCCTGCGCCGCGTGGCGCGGCGGCTGCTCCTGATCGCGGAGAAGCAGAACCTTCTCGCGCGGCTCGGCGGCGACGATTTCGCGCTTGCCGAAGTGGTGCGCACGCCGCGACAGATCTCGCGGACAGCGCAGCGCATCATCGCCGCGCTCGGCGAGGCCTTCCGCTTCGACGGCCGCGAGGTGGAGCTGACCGCGACTGTCGGAAGTGCCGTTTCGCCGGCGCACGCCAGCGACGCGGCCGGTCTTGTGAAGAGCGCCGAGATTGCGCTCTCGCACGCCAAGATCGCGGGGCGCGGGATGCGCAGCCTCTTCCGCCCGGAGATGGCTGCGGAGCTGCAGGGGCGACGCGCGCTTGAAGCGAACATCCGAAACGCCGTCGCCGACCAGTCATTCGAGCTCAGATTCCAGCCGATCCACGACGCCACGGATGCGCGGCTCAAAGGCTTCGAGGCGTTGCTCAGGCTGCCGAAAGAGGGCGGCGGCAACGTCTCGCCGTCGCTCTTCGTGCCGATCGCCGAGCGGCTCGGGCTGATCAACACGATCGGCGAATGGGTCATCCGCAACGCCTGCACGACGGCCGCGAACTGGCCGACCAAGCTCTCCGTCGCGGTGAACCTGTCGCCGGTGCAGTTCCAGGACGGCCGCCTCACCGAAACGGTACGAAGCGCGCTCGACGCGAGCGGGCTGGCGGCGAACCGACTCGAGCTCGAGATCACCGAAGGGCTGCTCCTTTCCCATACCGAAGCGGTGCTTCGTCAGCTTGCGAACCTGAAGTCGCTCGGCGTCCGGATCGCGATGGACGATTTCGGCACCGGCTATTCGAGCCTCAGCTATCTGTGGAAGTTCCCCTTCGACAAGCTGAAGATCGACCAATCCTTCGTGCGTGCGCTCGGGAACGGCGATGCGCACGCGGCGTCGGTCATCGAGACGATCGTCGGGCTCGGACAATCGCTCGGCATGCGCATCAACGCGGAGGGCGTGGAGACACGTGCACAGGCCTCGTTCCTCGCCCGCGTCGGCTGCGACGAGCTGCAGGGCTTCTTCCTCGGGCGGCCGCTGCAGGTCGAAAAGGTCGCAGGCGTGATCCTCAAGGATTTCCGCGCCGCCGCGACACCCGAGGCGCCGACGAAAGCGCCGGAACGCGTCCAAAAGGCCTGAGCGCCGGCCTTTTTTCTGTTCAAGGAAAGCTGCGGCGCGCTAAGGAGAGGCACATTCCGCCCTCCCCCCGAAGACCATGCTCAAAGCTCGCGTGATCCCCTGCCTCGACGTGAAGGACGGCCGCGTCGTCAAGGGCGTGAACTTCGTCGACCTGGTCGACGCCGGCGATCCGGTCGAGGCGGCGAAGGCCTATGACGCGGCAGGCGCCGACGAGCTCTGCTTCCTCGATATCACAGCGAGCCACGAGGACCGCGGCACGATTCTCGACGTGGTCGCGCGCACGGCCGACCGGTGCTTCATGCCGCTGACCGTCGGCGGCGGCGTGCGCACCGTCGAGGACATCCGCCAGCTTCTCCTTGCCGGCGCCGACAAGGTCTCGATCAACACCGCCGCGGTCGCCGACCGGCAGTTCGTCAAGCGCGCGGCGGAGAAGTTCGGCGACCAGTGCATCGTCGTCGCCATCGACGCGCGCCAGGTCTCGGGTGAACAGCAAAAGTGGGAGATCCATACGCACGGCGGCCGCCGCCCGACCGGGCTCGATGTCGTGGACTACGCGCGCGAGGTTGTGTCGCTCGGGGCGGGCGAGCTGCTCCTCACCTCCATGGACCGCGACGGCACGAAGAAGGGCTTCGACATCCCGCTCACGCGCGCCGTCGCCGACGCGGTGCGGGTCCCGGTGATCGCATCGGGCGGCGTCGGGACGCTTCAACACCTGGTCGAGGGCATCCGCGACGGGCACGCGACGGCGGTGCTCGCGGCCTCCATCTTCCATTTCGGCACCCACACGATCGGCGAGGCGAAGGCGGCAATGGCGGCGGCGGGCATACCGGTCAGGCGCGTTGCCGACTGAAACGCCGCAACTCCGCGGGATGCGGGGCGGGGCCCTTTCCTCCTGCCGCAACCCAATCCCGTCGGAAAACCGGTTCCCACTTTTCGGAATCATGCTCTAAAAGGGCCCCCGACCGGGGAAACATCCGCCAGATGACCGATTTCAGCCTTGAGGACCTGGCCACGACCGTCGCCGCGCGCGCGCGCTCCGGCGACCCGGCGTCCTACACGGCGAAGCTCGCGCTTGCCGGCGTCGCGGCCTGCGCCAAGAAGCTCGGCGAGGAAGCGGTCGAAGCCGCGATCGCAGCGGTCGCCGGCGACCGCGACGGCCTGACCGGCGAAGCCGCCGACGTGCTCTACCACCTCCTCGTCCTGCTCGAGGTCAGCGGCGTCTCCTTCGACGCGGTCAAGGCGGAGCTCGCGCGGCGCACGGCTCAAACGGGCCTTGAGGAGAAGGCAAAGAGGAAGCAGGCGTGATGGACCAGGTCGCACGCCCCAGCCTATCGCCCTACCGCGTCTTCTCGATCGAAGAGTGGGCGAAGCTCCGCGCCGACACGCCGATGACGCTGGCGGAGGAGGAGATCGTCGCGCTCCGCTCGCTCGGCGATCCGGTTTCCATCGAGGAGGTAGAGCGCGTCTATCTGCCGGTGTCGCGCCTTCTCTCCTTCTACGTCAGAGCGACGCAGGGCGTCTTCAACGCGACGCGGCGCTTCCTCGGCACGAACGACTCCAAGGTGCCCTACATCATCGGCATCGGCGGATCGGTGGCGGTCGGGAAGTCGACCACGGCGCGCATCCTGCACCAGCTTCTCCACCGGTGGCCGGAGGCGCCGAAGGTCGAACTCATCACCACCGACGGCTTCCTCTTCCCGAACGCCGTTCTTCAGGCCGAGGGCCTGATGGAGCGCAAGGGCTTTCCGGAAAGCTACGACGTGTCGGCGCTGCTTGCCTTCCTCACCGAGATCAAGGCGGGCACGGAGCGAGTTGCGGCGCCGGTCTATTCGCATCTCACCTACGATATCGTGCCGGGCGAGACGACGATCGTGGACCGCCCCGATATCCTGATCCTCGAAGGGCTCAACGTGCTGCAGCCGCGCAGCCTGCCGAAAGACGGAAAGGCCATTCCCTTCGTCTCCGACTTCTTCGACTTCTCCATCTATCTCGACGCCGACGAGGAAGCGCTCCGCGCCTGGTACATCGAGCGCTTCATGCGGCTCAAGGAGACGCGCTTCCGCGAACCGCACTCCTACTTCCACAGCTATGCCGATCTCGACGACGCGGAGGCCAAGGCGATCGCCGTCGGGCTCTGGGAGCGCATCAACCTCGTGAACCTGCGCGAGAACATCGTGCCGACGCGGCCGCGCGCCCACCTGATCCTGAGAAAGGACAATCAGCACGCGGTGAAGGAAGTCGCACTTAGGAGGCTCTAGGACATGCGGACCGAGCTTAAGCCCCGCGACACGCGCGACCGGATGATCGTGGCGCTCGATTTCGGCAGCGTCGAAGAGGCAAGAAAGCTCGTCGCCAAGCTCGGCGACGAGGCGAGCTTCTACAAGATCGGCATGCAGCTCGTCTTTGCCGGCGGCCTCTCGCTTATCGAGGAGCTGACGAAACGGAAGAAGCGCGTCTTCCTCGACATGAAGCTCCTCGACATCGACAACCAGGTGTCGGGCGGCGTCGGTTCGATCGCCAAGCTCGGCGTCACCTTCACCACCGTCCACGCCTACCCGAAGGCGATGCGCGCTGCCGTCGATGCGGCTCAAAAGGCGAAGCGGCAGAGTGGGGCTTCTCGCCGTCACCGCGCTTACCTCGATGAGTGACGCGGACTTGAAGGACGCCGGCTATGGCGAGAGCGCCGCGGCGCTGGTGGCTCGGCGAGCGAAGGAAGCCCGCGACACGGGCATGCACGGCATCGTCTGCTCGCCGCTCGAAGCAGCGCTGGTGCGCAGGATCGTCGGCGAGGGCCTCGCCATCGTCACGCCAGGCGTCCGACCGTCCGGTTCCGATACCGGCGACCAGCGGCGCACGATGACCCCGCGCCAGGCGATCGCCGCGGGTGCGGACTATCTGGTGATCGGCCGGCCGATCACTGCGGCGGCCGATCCGGTTGCGGCGGCGCGAGCAGTGGTCGCCGAGATCGAAGAAGCCGCGGTCGAAGCTGCGTAAGGGAGGACCGGATTGGCGAAGGGCTATTGGATCGTGCGTATCGACGTCAGGGACACCGATGTCTACGCGCGCTACATCAAGGCGAATGCCGAGCCGCTGGGGCGCTTCGGGGCAAAGTTCCTGTCGCGCGGCGGCAAGCAGGAGGCGGTCGAAGGCAAGGCGCGGGCGCGCAACGTCATTCTCGAGTTCCCGAGCTTCCAGGCGGCGCTCGACTGCTTCAACGACCCCGCCTACCAGGCGGCGAAGGCGATCCGCGACCCGGTCGTAGAGGCGGAGATCGTCATCGTCGAGGGCTATGACGGCCCGCAGCCGGGCGGCTGATGTGAGAGGTTGCCTGCAGTTTCGTCCTGCGTCCTTCGAGGCTTCGCTTCGCGAAGCACCTCAGGATGAGGAGGTTGGGCGGGCGGCAGACACAAACCTCCTCATGCTGAGGCGCTCGCCTCCTGAGGCGAGCCTCGAAGCACGCAGAGCGTCCCCATCGCAACGGCGAGAGGCAAGATGAACGACGCGCCGCTCTCGTCCGATGAGCTACAACGCTATGCCCGGCACATCGTGCTCGGCGAGGTGGGCGGCCCGGGACAGCAGAAATTCAAGGCGGCGCGCGTGCTCGTCATCGGTGCGGGCGGGCTCGGCGCGCCGGTCGCGCTCTATCTCGCCGCGGCCGGCATCGGCACGCTCGGCATCGTCGATGACGACGTGGTCAGCCTCTCCAACCTGCAGCGCCAGATCATCCATACGAGCGACCGCGTCGGCGTGCCCAAGGTCGAGAGCGCGAAGACGACGCTCGCCGGCATCAACCCGCATGTCGCGGTCGTCGACGCACCAGACGCGGCTGACGGCGGAGAACGCGAAAGACATCGTCTCCGGCTACGACATCGTGGCGGACGGCTCCGACAATTTCTCCACGCGCTATCTGAGCGCCGATATCTGCGCGACGCTAAAAATCCCGCTCGTCACGGCAGCGGTCGGGCGCTTCGACGGCTCCGTCACGGTGCTGAAGCCCTATGAGGGCGAAAACCCCGGCTATCGTGACGTCTTCCCGGCGCCTCCGCCGGACGGGCTCCTCCCGACCTGCGCGGAAGCCGGCATCCTCGGCGCGCTCACCGGCGTGATCGGCTCGATCCAGGCGCTGGAAGTGCTGAAGCTCATCGCCGGGATCGGCGAGCCGCTCGTCGGGCGGCTTCTCCTCTATGACGGGCTTGCGCAGCGGTTCGACGAAATCCGCTACCGGCGGCGGAAGGCCTGAACAGATTCCCCCTTCGATTGCATTTATAATATATACAATCGGCAATTGTCCCTGGGCGGCGACGATTCGCTAACGCCCGCCGCCGCAAGATCGCGCGCGGAAAGCGGGGCGAGGCGGGCCGGCCGTGGCAAAGATCATCCCCTACAAGACGCAGATTCGCGGAGGACGCTTCGGCTCGCGCGCCTTCCAAGGCGGGCTCGTCGGGGCGTTTCTTCTCGGTGCGATTCTCGTCGGCGCGGGGCAGTTCCTGTTCGACCGGGACCACCCGCTTTTCGTGCTGCCGAAGATCGGCGTCGACACCGCGACGCTGCCGACGGACGCGAAGAGCGGCACCGCGATCGAGGCTTCGTTCCGGATATGCGGAGCGGGCCGCCGCTACGATTGCGTCGTGGACGGCGACACGTTCTGGACCGGCGGCGTCAAGATCCGCATCGCGGACATCGACGCGCCGGAGACGCATCCGCCGCGCTGCGACAGTGAGGCGCGCCTCGGCGAAGATGCGACGAACCGCCTGCTGGCGCTTCTGAACGAAGGGCCGTTCGTGCTCGAAACCGAAGGCCGCGACGAGGATCAATACGGGCGGAAGCTCAGGATCGTCACGCGCGACGGGCGCTCGCTCGGCGGCATTCTCGTCAGCGAGGGCCTGGCGCGCGAATGGACCGGGCACCGCATGCCGTGGTGCTAGCCGGAACGGCGTAAGCACGCCGGCAGGGAAACGCCGTCTTACGCGAAGCTCGGGAGCACGCGGTCCGGCGGCTTGTGACCGTCCATCCAGGTGCGGATGTTGATGATGACGGTCTCGCCCATGTCGACGCGGCCTTCGAGCGTCGCTGAGCCCATATGCGGGAGGAGCACGACCTTGCCCGCCTTGGCGAGCTTGATCAGCTTCGGATTGACGGCAGGCTCGTGCTCGAAGACGTCGAGGCCGGCGCCGGAAAGCGCCCCCTCCTCCAGCGCCGCGATCAGCGCCTCCTCGTCGATGATCGAGCCGCGCGCGGTATTCACGATCACCGCGCCCGGCCGCATCAGCTTCAGGCGCCGCGCCGAGAGGAGATGAAACGTCGCCGGCGTCGCCGGGCAGTTGACGGAAAGGATGTCGATGCGCGCGAGCATCTGGTCGAAGCTCTCCCAGAAGGTCGCTTCGAGCTCCTCCTCGACCCGCGCCTCGATCGGTCGACGATTATGGTAGTGGATCGAAAGGCCGAAGGGGCGTGCGCGGCGCGCCACCGCGGTTCCGATCCGCCCCATGCCAAGGATGCCGAGCCGCCTGCCGCGGATCCTGTGACCGAGCATCCAAGTCGGCGACCAGCCATCCCATTTCTGTCCTTCGCGCAGCACCGTCGCGCCCTCGGCAAGCCGCCGCGGCACGGAGAGGATCAGCGCCATCGTCATGTCGGCGGTGTCGTCGGTCAGGACGCCCGGCGTGTTGGTGACGAAGATGCCGCGCTTCACCGCCGCGTCGACGTCGATGTTGTCGACGCCGTTGCCGAAATTGGCGATGAGCTTCAGCTTGTCGCCGGCCTGCGCGATCATCCCGGCGTCGATCTGGTCGGTCACGGTCGGGACGATGACGTCGGCCCGCTTCATCGCCTCCACCAGCTCCGCCTGGGTCAGGGGCTTGTCGTCGATGTTGAGCTCGGTCTGGAAGAGCTCGCGCATGCGCGTCTCGACCGGCTCCGGCAGCCGCCGCGTCACGATCACCAGCGGCTTGGCTCTCGACATTGGCAGGATACCTCGCTTGCCCGCTTAAGGCCGCTTTCCCGCGATACACGCTCTTAACAAAAGGTCGGCTAAACGCAACAAACCGAGGTCCCCGGAGGAGCCGCGATTTTGCTCATCCATTTCGCCTGTGCGATCCGAATTCCCCGCCAAGCCGTCCGCACCATTGCCACGATCGCCCTTTTTGCCGCAGCCGCAGCCGTCTTCCCGGCCAAAGACGCAACGGCCCAGAACCCGGTGCGCGGCACCGGGCTGCCGCTTCCCCGCTTCGTCAGCCTGAAGTCGAATGACGTCAATGTCCGCCGCGGGCCGGGCCAGGAATACGAGATCGCCTTCACCTTCGTGAAGGAAGGGCTGCCGGTCGAGATCACCCAGGAATTCGACAACTGGAGAAAGATTCGCGACTCGGAAGGGGCGGAGGGATGGGTCTTCCACAGCCTGCTCTCCGGCAAGCGGACGGCGATCGTGGCGCCCTGGGAGAGCGACGGAAACAGCGGGCCCTTTCCGGCTCACGCCGACCCCGAGGCGACGAGCACCGTCGTCGCCTATCTCGCGCCGAAGGTCGTGGCGGACGTGGAGGAATGCCATAGCGGCTGGTGCCGGATCAGCGGCAACGGCTATCGCGGATGGATCGAGCAGGACAAGCTCTGGGGCGTCTACCCGAACGAAGAGTTCACCGAGTAGCTGAGCGCGGCCGCTAGCGTTTGCGGCGCACGCGCACGACGACCTCGACGGCCGTGATCTCCATTCCCTCGGGCGGCTTGGGCAGATCGGTGATGTCGACGTGGTCGTTCATGTCGATCAGCCGCCCCTCGCCCTCCACGAAGAAGTGGTGGTGGTCGCTCATGTTGGTGTCGAAATACCGGCGCGTGCCGTCGATCGCGACCTCGCGCAGAAGCCCCGCTTCGGTGAACTGGTGGAGCGCGTTGTAGACGGTCGCCAGCGACACGCGCACGCCCGCCAATTCCGCCTCCGCATGCAGATCCTCCGCGGAGAGGTGGCGGTGTCCCTTGGCAAAGAGGATGCGCCCCAGCTCGACACGCTGCCGCGTCGGGCGAAGCCCCGCGTGCCGCAACTCGGCCGCCATCCTGTCGTCAATATTCAACGCGCGCATGGTCGCGTCCGCCATGACCCGTCCAGATTGTTGCATCTGGTTCCCATCTTATATGGAATTGACGCATTTCGCACAAGCACGAGGCGCCGGCTCGGCCGTTTCGCGCGGCGGCGGCCTGTGTTAGGTACCGAAATGAACCGTGATACGACGCCGGTCCGAAGGGACGTGGAAAGCATGACAGAGCGCAAGACGCGTTTCGAATACGAGGAGCTTCTCGCCTGCGGGCGAGGCGAGCTCTTCGGCGAAGGCAACGCTCAGCTCCCGCTACCGCCCATGCTCATGTTCGATCGCATCTCGGAGATATCAGAGAGCGGCGGCGAAGGGGGCAAGGGGCTCATCCGGGCGCAACTTGCGGTCAGGCCCGACCTCTGGTTCTTCTCCTGCCACTTCAAGGGCGACCCGGTGATGCCGGGATGCCTCGGCCTCGATGCGCTTTGGCAGCTGCTCGGCTTCTTCCTCGGCTGGCTCGGCGGACAGGGCCGCGGGCGAGCGCTCTCCGTGGGCGCCGTCAAATTCTCCGGCATGGTGCTGCCGCACATCAAGCTGGTCGAATACGGCGTCGACCTGAAGCGAGTGGTCCGTTCCAAGCTGACGCTTGGAATCGGAAACGGGTGGCTCAAGGCCGACGGCGAGACCATCTACGAGGCGGCGGACCTGAGGGTCGGGCTCTTCAAGACCTGACGCCTTGATTCGACCCTGGGATTCGGCCCTGGGCAGCGAGGAGCGGCCGCGGCTCGTCCGCCGGCCGGTGACGAAAAAGGAGATCGCCATGAGACGGGTCGTCGTCTCCGGCATGGGCATCGTCTCTTCCATAGGGAACAGCACGCAGGAAGTGCTGGCGAGCCTCAGGGAAGCGCGCTCAGGCGTCGTCGCTGCCGAGCGCTACAAGGAGCTCGGCTTCCGCTGCCAGGTGCACGGCGCGCCGCAGGGCGAGCCGGAGCAGGCGATCGACCGCCGCGCCATGCGCTTTCACGGCGGCGGCACGGCGTGGAACCACGTCGCGATGGAGCAGGCGATCCGCGATGCGGGGCTCGAGCCCGACGAGATCTCGCACGAGCGGACCGGCCTGATCATGGGATCCGGCGGCCCGTCGACGCGCGCCATCGTGGCGGCGGCCGACGCCACGCGCGAGAAGGGCTCCCGAAGCGCGTCGGTCCGTTCGCGGTGCCGAAGTCGATGTCATCGACCGCCTCGGCGACGCTCGCCACCTGGTTCAAGATCAAGGGCGTGAACTACACGATCTCGTCCGCCTGCGCGACTTCCAACCATTGCATCGGCAACGCCTACGAGACCATCCAACTCGGCAAGCAGGACGTGATCTTCGCCGGCGGCTGCGAGGAGCTCGACTGGACGCTCTCGGTGCTTTTCGACGCGATGGGGGCGATGTCCTCGAATTTCAACGACACGCCGGCACAAGGCCTCGCGCGCCTATGACGTGAAACGCGACGGCTTCGTCATCGCCGGCGGCGCCGGCGTGCTCGTGCTCGAAGAGCTCGAGCACGCAAAGGCGCGCGGCGCCAGGATCTACGGCGAGATCGTCGGCTACGGCGCCACCTCCGACGGCTACGACATGGTGGCGCCTTCCGGCGAAGGCGGCGAGCGCTGCATGCGCATGGCGCTTTCCAACGGTCAACGAGACGATCGGCTACATCAATCCGCACGCCACCTCCACGCCGGCCGGCGACGGGCCGGAGATCGACGCGATCCGCAAAGTGTTCGGCTCCGGCGACAAATGCCCGCCCATCGCGGCGACGAAGTCGCTGACCGGCCACTCGCTCGGCGCCACCGGCGCGCAGGAGGCGATCTACTGCCTCTTGATGATGCAGAACGGCTTCATCTGCGAGAGCGCCAATATCGATGAGCTCGATCCGAAGTTCGCGGACATGCCGATCGTGCGCGAGCGGCGCGACGGCGTTGAGCTCGACGCGGTTCTATCGAATTCCTTCGGGTTCGGCGGCACCAATGCTACGCTGGTATTTCAGCGCTACGCCGGCTGAGGACGCGAATGAGCACATTGATGGCCGGCAAGCGCGGCCTGATCATGGGCGTCGCCAACGATCATTCGATCGCCTGGGGGATCGCCAAGTCGCTTGCGGCGGAGGGCGCCGAACTCGCCTTCACTTATCAGGGCGAGCATTTCGGGCGGCGGGTGAAGCCGCTCGCGACCTCGCTCGGCTCCACCATGCTCTATCATTGCGACGTGGAGGACTCCGCCTCGATGGCGGCGGTCTTCGACGCCTTGAAGCAGGCGTGGGGGAGCCTCGACTTCGCCGTCCACGCGATCGCCTTCTCCGACAAGGCCGAGCTCAAGGGACGCTACGCCGAGACCTCGCGCGAGAACTTCGCCCGCACCATGCTGATCTCCTGCTTCTCGTTCACCGAGATGACGCGCATGGCGGCCGAGCTGATGCCGAAGGGCGGCAGCGTCCTGACTCTCACCTATGGCGGGTCGACCCGTGTGATGCCGAACTACAATGTGATGGGGGTCGCCAAAGCGGCGCTCGAAGCCTCGGTCCGCTACCTCGCTGCCGACTTCGGCGAGCGCGGCATCCGCGTCAACGCGATCTCGGCGGGCCCGATCCGCACGCTTGCCGGCGCCGGCGTCTCGGACGCGCGGCTCATGTTCGGCTACCAGCGCGACAACGCTCCGCTTCGCCGCGCCACAACCATCGAGGATATCGGCGGGGCGGCGGTCTACCTGCTGAGCGACCTTTCGCGCGCCGTCACCGGCGACATCCACTACGTCGACTGCGGCTACAATATCGTCGCGATGCCCCGCCTCGATCTCGTCAAGAGCGAGGAGAAATCGGCGCGCGACGCGGCGGAATAAGCGGCGTTCAGCGCCGGTAACGGTCGCGTGAACACAACCGGGTAAGGGAATTCTTTACAAGAAATGGGCTTTGTTGACCCCGAGTTAGCGGGGTCGCAAATGACCATTCCCAAATTCCGTGCCGCGATCGTCGTTTTCATCATCGGCTTCGCGCTCGGGTTGTCCGTGTTCGTCGCGTCGCGGCTCGTCGTGCGCTCGGTGCTCAGCGCCGACGCGGTCGCGGCCGCCGAAGAAGTTGCGGCTCAGCTTGCCAAGAACAATGCAGTCGAAGCGACCGGCACGCTTTCGTCCGTCGTCCAGTATCGATATTTCGACCGCAACGGGAACGTGGTCGCCAGCGAAGCGCCGAAGGGCGCGGCCGAACTGCCGCTCATCAGCGACTCCGACCGGGACCGCCTCACCGATATCGCGCTCGAGGCGGGGCTCCGTCATCGACGACACGCCGCTGCTTCCGAGCCTTTTCGGGCTCTCCGACGCCGTCAAATGGGTGATCGTGCCCGTCGTCGCCGACGGCAAGGCCGTCGGCACGCTGCTCGCCGAGGTCGACCAGACGCATTCGATCGAAGCGCTGACGCGCGCCTTCAGCGTCATCGGCATGATGACGGTCGGGCTCGCGGTCCTGGCGGTGATCGCCGTCGCCTTCGTGGTGACGCGCGGCAGCGGCTTCGGCCGCCAGAAGAGGGCCTTCGACGCAAGCACCCTGCCGCGCGACCCGCTGACCGACGTGCCGACGCGGACCGGCCTGACCGCGGCGCTCGAAGACGCGGTGGAGCGCGCGACGGAGGCCGATCAGCAGGTCGGGCTGATGATCGTCGGCCTCGACGGATTTCGCGCAGTCAACGACATCTGGGGCCACGCCGCGGGCGACGAAGTCCTGCAGGTGGCAGCCGAGCGGCTGCGTGCTTTCGCCAGCGGGCCGGTCGGCGTGGCGCGCGTTGCCGGCGACGAGTTCGCCGTCATCGTCGAAGGCGACGCCACGCAGTCGATGCACAAGATCGCCGACGAAATCCGTGAGGCGATCGGCGCGCCTTTCGAGATCCAGGGAAGCTCGATCCTGCTCGGCGCGAGCATCGGCGCAGCGCTCTATCCGATCAACGCAGAGAGCGCTCAGTTCCTTTTCCGCGCTGCCGACAGCGCGCTTTCGAAGGCGAAGACCGAGGGGCGCAATGCGCTCGCCGTCTTCGACACCGAGATGAAGGAGCGCATGGAGCGCAAGGCCGCGCTTGAGCGCGACATGCGGCTTGCCCTTTAGCGCGGCGAGTTCGTCGTCTTCTACCAGCCGCAGATCGAGCTCTCCTCCGGAGCTCCTGCGCGGCTACGAGGCGCTGGTGCGCTGGGAGCGCCCGCACGAAGGCATCCTGGCGCCGCGCGATTTCCTTGCAGTCGCCGAGGAAACGGGACTCGTCCGCGAGATCGGCGACTGGGTACTGCACCGCGCCTGCGAGGACGCCGCATCGTGGCTCGAATCCGGCATCGTCGCGGTCAACTTCTCGGCGGCGCAGTTCCGCGCGCCCGACGTCGACAAGAAGATCGCCAAGGTCTTGGAGGAAACCGGCCTCGCCGCGGACCGGCTGGAGATCGAAGTCCCCGAGCACCTCTTCCTTCACAATGCGCCTGAGCTGATGGCGGCGCTTAGCCGCATCAAGGCGCTCGGCGTGCGCATCGCCATGGACGATTTCGGCGCCGGCTATTCCGGCCTCGCCGCGCTCGCACGCTTCCCGTTCAACAAGGTCAAGATCGACCGCACCTTCGTGAGCCAGCTCACCGAGGACGCGGACGTGGCGGCCATCGTCTCCGCGATCGTCGCGCTCGGCCGTACGCTGAGCGTCGATGTGACGGCGGAGGGCGTCGAAAGCAGCGAGCAGGTCACGCTCCTCAGGGCCGCCGGCTGCAGCATCGTGCAGGGCTTCCTTTTTGGCGCCCCGAAGCGCCACGCGGAGGACGAGCCGCCGGGATATTCGGAACTGACGGCGAGCGCGACCGACGCGCCGGCGCAGGCAACGGGCGGGTGATCGTTTCGAATTGTCGGCATGGGTTTCATTGCCGGCTAAGGACGCCCTGCTAATCGCTGTGGCGTGAGCGAAGACGAGACTCTCGGGAGGCACCCGTGATCGAAAGGCGGGAGAGTTGAAGAAGATCGAGAAGAAGCCGCTCACGACCGCGGCCACGCTCGTCGTGGCCGCCGCCTGCGTTCTCGCGGGCGTCTATGCGCTTGGCGAATACGCGCTCGGGCGGATGCTTCAAAAGGATGCTCTCACCTCCGCGGAGCTGTGGACGCGTACGCTCGGCTGGAGCGGCGGCGATCTTGAGGCGACGCTCAAGGGTATGGGCGCAGACGGTCTGAAGCGTACGCTCGAGATCGCCGGAATCGACCGGCTGCTTCTCCTTTCCGCCGACGGCGAGCCTATCCCGATCCACGGGGTCGACGGCCCCTCGGAGCTTGCACAGACGGCGGAAGCCAACCATCAGCCCTCAAAGACGCTCTATGCAATGGCAAGCGGCGTCTACACGAAGGATTCGGTGGGCTGGCTCACGCGCAAGCCCTACTACAGCTGGGTCGTCTTCCCGCCCGAGAAAGGCCCACGCCTCGCGTTGCGTGTCGATCAGACGGCGACGGCCTCGGAAGTCACATCCTCCTTCGAGCGCGAGATCATGTTCAGCGGCGGCGTCGCCGTGATCACCTTCATCTCGTTCATCGCCGGCTTCAGCTATCGCCAGCGGCAGCTTGCGGCGGAGAACGCCGCGATCCGCTTCCTTGCGCTGCACGACGGCCTGACCGGACTTCCGAACCGCAAGCAGTTCGAGGAGTTCATGACGGCGACGCTGGCCGACGTGGAGAAGCAGGGCAGCAAGGCGGCGCTCTTCGTGCTCGATCTCGACGGCTTCAAATCGGTGAACGACACGCTCGGCCATCCGGTCGGCGACGGCCTCCTCAAGGCATCCGCCAAGCGGCTCAAGTCGTCGCTCCGAGGCGGCGACCTCCTGGCGCGGCTTTCCGGCGACGAGTTCGTCATCGTGGTGCCGCACGTCCCCGATCCCGCCATGCTTGCGCCGCTCGCCGAGCGCGTGCTCGGGCTGCTCTCCAGTCCGTTCCGGGTCGAGGGGCACGAGATCCAGATCAGCGGCTCGATCGGGCTCGCGGTCGCGCCCGACAACGGCACCGACATCACCACCTTGATGCGCAACGCGGATTTCGCGCTCTATCGCGCCAAGAGCGAGGGGCGCCGCACCTGGCGCTTCTTCGACCCGAAGATGGCGGAGGACCTCGCGAGCCGGCGCACGCTCGAAGACGGACTGCGGCACGCGCTCGAGAACGACCTTTTCGAGCTGCTCTATCAGCCGCAGGTCGATCTCGCGAAAAACGAGGTCGTCGGCTACGAGGCGATGCTCAGGTGGCGGCTTCCCGGCAAGGGGCTCGTTCCCGCCGCCGTCTTCGTCTCGATCGCCGAGGAGACCGGCCTCGTCGTGCCGATCGGCGAATGGGTCATCCGGCAAGCGGCGCATGACTGCGCGCGCATCCCGGGCGGCCGCCGTGTCGCGATCAACCTCTCCGCCACGCAGCTCAAGCGCGACGGCATCGAGAATTTCATCCTTGAGACCTTGAAGAGCCACAAGCTGCAACCGGGCCGCATCGAGATCGAAGTCAACGAGACGATCATCGGGCGGAACGAGACCGAGGCCTTCGAGCGGCTCGCCAAGATCCGCGACGCGGGCGTCGGCGTGGTCATGGATTCCTTCGGCGTCGGAACGCTCTCGCTCGGCCTCCTCTCCCGCTACTCCTTCGACAAGATCAAGGTCGACCGCTCGTTCCTGATGAACAACGACGCGCAGAAGAGCGCGGCGGTGCTTGCCGCCATCTGCAGCCTCGGGCGCTCGCTCGGCTTCCGCGTCGCTGGGCAAGGCGTGGAGACGGCCGAGCACGCGCAGCTCCTCCGCGCCGCCGGCTGCACCGAGGCGCAAGGCTACTATTTTGCGCCGCCTATGCCGCTCGAGCAGGTGCTGCGCGCAGAGGAGGAGCGGGAGCGGCCGCGGCTGGCGCAGACCGCCTGACCCTGCCTAGAACCTGCACGAAAAAGGGCGCCCGAAGGCGCCCTTTCGTTTTCCCGAGAGTGCCGCGCGTCAGGCGGCGGCGTCGTCGCTCTTGATCTCCTGGCCGGTCGCCTGGTCGACGACCTTCATCGAGAGCCGCACCTTGCCGCGGTCGTCGGAGCCCATGAACTTCACCCAGACCTTGTCGCCCTCCTTGATCACGTCCTTGACGTTGGCGACGCGATGCGGGCGCGAGCTGCGAGACGTGCACGAGGCCGTCGCGCGAGCCGAAGAAGTTCACGAAGGCGCCGAAGTCGACGATCTTCACGACGGTGCCCTGGTAGATCTGACCTGGCTCCGGCTCCGCCGCGATGCCCTGAATCCACTTCATGGCGGCCTTGATCGATTCCGCGTTGGCGGATGCGATCTTGATTGTGCCGTCGTCCTCGACGTTGATCTTGGCGCCGGTCTTCTCGACGATCTCGCGGATCACCTTGCCGCCGGTGCCGATCACTTCGCGAATCTTGTCGACCGGTATCTTGATCATCTCGATGCGCGGGGCGTGCTCGCCGAGCTCGGCGCGCGCGGCTCCGAGCGCCTTCGACATCTCGCCGAGGATGTGCATGCGCCCGTCCTTCGCCTGGTCGAGCGCCACCTTCATGATCTCCTCGGTGATGCCCTGGATCTTGATGTCCATCTGCAGCGAGGTGATGCCGCTCTCGGTGCCGGCGACCTTGAAGTCCATGTCGCCGAGATGATCCTCGTCGCCAAGGATGTCGGACAAGACGGCGAAGCGGTCCTCTTCCTTGATCAGACCCATGGCAATGCCTGCGACCGGCGCCTTCAAGGGCACGCCGGCATCCATGAGCGCCAGCGACGTTCCGCATACGGTCGCCATCGAGGACGAGCCGTTCGAACTCGGTGATCTCGGAGACGACCCGAAGCGTGTAAGGGAACTCGTGGTTCGCCGGCAGGATCGGGCGGATGGCGCGCCAGGCGAGCTTGCCGTGGCCGATCTCGCGGCGGCCGGGTGAGCCCATGCGGCCGGTCTCGCCCACCGAGTAGGGCGGGAAGTTGTAGTGCAGCATGAAGGCGACCTTGTAGGTGCCCTCAAGGCTGTCGATCATCTGCTCGTCTTCGCCGGTGCCGAGCGTCGCGACGACAAGCGCCTGTGTCTCGCCGCGGGTAAAGAGCGCCGAGCCGTGCGTGCGCGGTAGCACCCCCACCTCCGACACGATCGGCCGCACGGTCTTCAGATCGCGGCCGTCGATGCGCCCACCGGTGTCCAGAATGTTCCAGCGGACGATCTTCGCCTGCACATCCTTGAAGACGGCCGCCACCTTCTCCTTCTCGAAGCGCGGCTCAGCGCCCTCGGGGAAGAGCGCGGCCATGACCTTCGCCTTTACCGCGTCCACGGCGGCATAGCGCTGCTGCTTCTCGGTGATCTTGTAGGCTGCGCGGAGATCCGCCTCGGCAATCTCCAACATCGCCTTCTCGATCTCGGAGACGTCGGGCTGCGAGAAGTTGCGCGGCTCCTTGGCGGCGCGCTCGGCAAGCTTGATGATCGCCTCGATCACCGGCTGGAACGACCGGTGGCCGAACATGACGGCGCCGAGCATCACGTCCTCGGCAAGCTCATGCGCCTCCAATTCCACCATCAGCACAGCGTCGGCCGTGCCGGCGACGACGAGATCGAGCTGCGAGGTCTTCACGTCTTCGACCAGCGGATTCAAGACGTAGCTGCCGTTGATGTAGCCGACGCGCGCCGCGGCAATCGGCCCCATGAAGGGGACGCCGGAAAGCGTCAACGCGGCGGAGGCGGCGACCATGCCGACGACGTCCGGGTCGTTCTCAAGGTCGTGGGAGAGGACGGTGACGACGACCTGCGTCTCGTTCTTGTAGCCGTCGGCGAAGAGCGGCCGGATCGGCCGGTCGATCAAGCGCGAGGTCAGCGTCTCTTTCTCGGTGGGGCGACCCTCGCGCTTGAAGAAGCCGCCCGGAATGCGGCCGGCGGCGTAATAGCGCTCCTGATAGTTCACGGTGAGCGGGAAGAAGTCGAAGCCCGGCTTCGGCTCTTTCATGGAGACGACGGTCGCAAGAACCGTCGTCTCGCCATAAGTGGCAAGCACCGCGCCGTCGGCCTGACGAGCCATGCGCCCGGTTTCGAGCACAAGCTTCCGCCCGCCCCAGTCGATCTCAACTTTCTGCGTATCAAACATGCCTGTTCCTTTCATCGGCAAGCAGGACAGGCCATGCGCAAGACGGCGGGGCGCTTCAGACGCTGGAATCCAGCTTCAAAGCGACCGGCGATCCTGCCATGGCCAATTTCCTGCGTTCGTGGACAATCACGCCCGCGACCCTTGCCGCGAGCGCAAGCGCCTTGCGCCTAGCGGCGCAGTCCGAGGCGCGAGATGAGCGCCTGATAGCGCTCGGTATCCTTCGTCTTCAGATAGTCGAGAAGACGACGGCGCTGCGAAACGAGCTTCAGGAGTCCGCGACGCGAATGGTTATCCTTCACGTGGCTCTTGAAATGCTCAGTGAGATTGGAGATCCGCTCCGACAGGATAGCGACCTGTACCTCGGGCGAACCCGTATCGCCAGACTTCGTGGCGTATTCCTTCATCAGCTCTTGCTTGCGATCAGGTGTGATCGACATCGGTCATCCTCGATTTTTCGCTGCCGGGCCGCTCTCGGGCTCCGGCCAGATTGAACACGCGCTTGGGATTGAAGGCGCCCTTGTCGACCTCGCCGAGCGCGACGGGCAGACCGCCGAATATCGCATAAGCAGGGCCGGACATGACGGGCGCATCCCGTCCTCTCAGGATGACAGCCTGGCCCCTCCGGAGCCTCGCCGCATCCCTCTCGGTCATGGCGAGCGCCGGGATGTCGTCCAGCGCTGTCGCAACCGAAAGCAGAGCCTCCTCGGCCATGAGGCCGGCGGAAGTCCCGGCCTTATGGCGCAACTCCTCCAGCTTTTCCAGCGAAATCATGTCGGCTTCGCGGAACGGCCCGACGGCCAGCCGGCGGAGCGCGACAACGTGGCCGTGCGTGTCGAGCCGCCGGCCCATATCGCGCGCGAGCGCCCGGACATAAGCGCCCTTTCCGCATTCGGCGAGGAAGACGGTGTGATCAGGGTCGGGGCATTCGACAAGGTCGAGCCGGTGGATCACGATCTCGCGCGGCTCGAGCTCCACCCTCTCGCCCTCGCGGGCGAGATCATAGGCGCGCTCGCCGGCAATCTTGATCGCGGAGAAGCGCGGCGGCACCTGCTGAATCGCGCCGGTGAATTCCGGCAGGATGGCGTGGATCTCCGCTTCGGTGGGGCGGACGTCCGAGGTCGCGGATATCGGGCCCTCGGCGTCGTCTGTCGTGGTCTCCTCGCCCCAGCGCACCGTGAAGCGATAGACTTTTCTGCCATCCATCACGAGGCTCACCGTCTTCGTCGCCTCGCCGAGCGCAATCGGGAGCGAGCCGGAAGCAAGCGGATCGAGTGTGCCGGCGTGTCCTGCTTTGGCGGCGTCGAAGAGGCGCTTCACCTTCGCGACGGCGTCGGTCGACGTCATGCCGACCGGCTTGTCGAGCACGAGCCAGCCGTCGACCTTCTTGCCTTTGTCGCGGCGGCCCATCAGTCCCCGCCTTCTTCTTCGTGCTTCAGGTCGTCTTCATGTTTCAGGTCTCGGGCCACTTCCGGCGAGCGGAGCAGCGCATCGATCCGCGCATCATCCTCGAAGCGCGTGTCGAGGCGGAATTTCAGATCGGGCATGGAGCGCATCTGTTTGAGCGCGGGCGTGATCTTTCCGCGCAGCGTGCGGGCGTCGCGGTTGAGTACGGCGACGATCTTGTCCGGCTCGCCGCTTGCAAGCGGCGCGACAAGCACTGACGCGTGCTTCAGGTCGGCGGACATGCGCACTTCGGCGAAAGAAAGAAGCACGCCGTCGAATTCCGGCCCCGCTTCGCCGCGCGAAAAGACCTCCGCCAACGCATGGCGCACCAGCTCGCCGACGCGGAGCTGCCGCTGCGAAGGGCCGGTCTTGGGACGGTGCGTGTCAGTGTGAGGCATTCGTTCTTGCCGTTAACGTTGGCCGGACCCTCTCCCAGAGGGAGAGGGTGTCGCCGAAGGCGACCGGTGAGGGGTTACAGCGTCGGTCGGGTTTCGGCGTCAAAGCCGCATCCCCTCATCCGGCTGCTCCGCAGCCACCTTCTCCCTATGGAAGAAGGTTCGCTCCGTCGCCGCGCCTAAAGCGTCCGGGCGATCTCCTCGACGCGGTAGCACTCGATCACGTCGCCGACGCGCATGTCCTCGTATTTCTCGAAGGCCATGCCGCACTCCTGACCCGCCGGCACCTCGCGCACTTCGTCCTTGAAGCGCTTCAGCGTCGAGAGCTTGCCCTCGTGGATGACGACGTTGTCGCGGATCAGGCGCACGCTCGCGCCGCGCTCCACCCTGCCTTCGGTCACGCGGCAGCCGGCGACCTTGCCGACCTTGGAGATGTTGAAGACTTCCAAGATCTCGGCGTTGCCAAGGAAGGTCTCGCGCCGCTCAGGCGAGAGCAGACCCGACATCGCAGCTTTGATGTCGTTCACCAGGTCGTAGATGATGTTGTAGTAGCGGATCTCGATGCCTTCGCGCTCGGCCGCTTCGCGCGCCTGCGCATTGGCGCGGACGTTGAAGCCGATGATCGGCGCTTCAGACGTCGATGCGAGATTGACGTCCGACTCGGTGATGCCGCCGACGCCGGCGTGCATGACCTGCGCCGCGACCTCCTCAGTGCCGAGCTTTTCGAGCGCCTGGACGATCGCCTCGACCGAGCCCTGCACGTCGCCCTTGATGAGGATCGGGAAGAGGCTCTTCCCCTGCGTACCGAGGCGGCTCATCATCTGCTCGAGCGAGCCACGCAGGCCGGCGGCGTGCGCCGCCACCTTCTCGCGCTTCAAATTCTGCCGGTATTCGGTGACCTCGCGGGCGCGCGCCTCGCTCTCCACCACGCCGAGACGGTCGCCGGCCTCCGGCGTCGCCTGGAAGCCGAGAACCTCCACCGGCGTCGAAGGCCCCGCCTCGCGCAGCTGGTCGCCGTGATCGTCGATCAGCGCGCGCACGCGGCCCCATTCGGCGCCGGCGACGATAATGTCGCCGACATGCAGCGTGCCGCGCTGCACGAGCACCGTCGCCACCGGCCCGCGTCCACGGTCGAGCTGCGCCTCCACGACGGTGCCTTCAGCGGGACGGTCGGGATTGGCGCGGAGATTCAGGATTTCCGCCTGCAGCAGGATCGCTTCCAGGAGCCTGTCGAGGTTGGTGTGCTTCAGCGCCGAGACCTCGACCTCGAGCGTCTCGCCGCCCATCGATTCCACCACGATCTCGTGGCTCAGAAGCTCGGTCCTGACGCGGCTCGGATCAGCGCCCTGCTTATCGATCTTGTTGATCGCAACGATGATCGGAACGCCGGCCGCGCGGGCGTGATTGATCGACTCCACCGTCTGCGGCATCACGCCGTCGTCGGCAGCGACGACAAGGATCGCGATGTCGGTCGCCCGGGCGCCGCGGGCGCGCATGGCGGTGAATGCCTCGTGGCCAGGCGTGTCGATGAAGGTGATCTTCTGACTGTTCTTCTCGATCTGGTAGGCGCCGATATGTTGGGTGATGCCGCCTGCCTCGGTGGAGACGACATTCGCCTCGCGGATCGCATCGAGGAGCGATGTCTTGCCGTGATCGACGTGCCCCATGATGGTGACGACCGGCGGGCGCGGCTTCAGCGTCTCTTCCGGATCGGCCTCGTCGAAAAGGCCTTCCTCCACGTCGGAGGCAGCGACGCGGCGGACGTTATGGCCCATCTCCTCGGCCACGATCTGCGCCGTATCCGCGTCGAGGACGTCGGTGATCTTCACCAGTTGGCCGTCTTTCATCAGCAAGCGGATCACGTCGACGGCGCGCTCCGCCATGCGGTTGGCCAAGTCCTGCACGGTGATCGCCTCGGGGATCACCACGTCGCGGACGATCTTCTCCTGCGTCGGCGTGAAGCCGTGTGCCTGCCGCTGCTGCTTCTCGCGCTTGCGGCGGACGGAAGCGAGCGAGCGCTCACGCTCGCTCTCGGAGGCCTCAAGGGCATTGGTGACGGTCAGGCGGCCGCGCTGGCGCTGGCCGCCTGGGGCGGCCTTGGTGCGCGTCGGCTTCGGAACCTCCAGGCGCTTCGGGCGAAGCGCGGGGCGCACACCTGCCGGAGCGCTTGCCGTCGTCTCCGTGCGTGCGGCGGGCGTGGCCTCTTCGCCGAGACGGCGACGCGCCTCGTCCTCACCACGGCGGCGGGCCTGCTCCTCGGACTGCTTGCGCGCCTCTTCTTCGGTCTGGCGGCGCTCCGCCTCGGCGCGCTCACGCGTCGCCCGCTCGTCCTCTTCGGAGCGGCGGCGCGCCTCTTCCTCAGCGTTACGGCGCTCCTCGGCCTCGCGCACGCGCGCCTCGGCGAGCGCATGGGCGCGCGCGTCGCGCTCCTCGTCGGTCAGCGTGCGCAGCACGACGCCGCTCGTGCGCGGACGCGGCTGAGCCTGTGCCGGCGCCTCGCCGTCGGTGCGTTTGAGACTGACGCGTGGGCGCGCGGGCTCCGCCGCTGGCGCCTCCTCCACGGCAGGCGCGGATTCCGCCCGTTCGCCCGGGCCGGCGACGCGGCGCCGCTTGCGCTCGACCGTCACGGCCTTCGAGCGGCCGCCGGAGAAGCTCTGGCGGACCGTATCCGTGTCGCGCTTCAGCGAAAGCGGCTTCCGCCCAACGCGCAACGTCTTGTCCTTGCTCGTCGTATCACTCATCCATCAATCCCAAGGGGCTCGACTGCCAATTCGGCCGCCGCATCATCACTCGCGCTAAAGTAGCGCTGGAGGCGGAGGGCCGCTTCCACGAAACTTCTGCCAGCCGGGCCCTGAAGCACGGCTGCATGTATCACATCTGGCCTGCCGATTGCCAAACCCAATTCGGCCGAATTGAAGAGGCGAAAAGCCGGCATCGGCACGTCGGCGCCAAATCGCCGGTGGAGTGCCTGCGCCAGCTTCCGCACACCGTCAGCAGCTGCGTCCGAAGCGACCACGAGAGCCGCAAGGCGCTCGCCAGAGATACCCGCCTCCACCTTGGTGAAGCCGGCAAGAATTGCGCCTGCCTTGCGCGCCAGCCCGAGCCGGCCTAGCGCCTGATCCTTGAGCCGCGCCGCGACCTGATCGGAGAGATCGGCGGGCGGCCGCAAAGCCTGCTTCAGGCCGCGCGAAAAAACATTGCGCTTCACAGCCTCGGCGACAGCCTGGCGCGTCGCGCCCACCCAGATGCCACGGCCGGGAAGCTTCGCCTTCAAATCGGCGACGACGCCACCATCCGGCGTCGCGACGAAGCGGATCAGCTCGCTCTCAGGCAACACGGCACGCGTGACCGCGCACATGCGCGTGCGGCCCTTGGCGCGCGTGTCCGCGGCCTCCTTCTCCTTCAGCGCTTCCGTCAAACGGTCGCTGCCTCCGTCTCGGCCGGTTCCGCCTCTTCGGGGGGCGGCGCGAGGTCGGCCTCGGTCACAAGGCCGGCCTTCAGCCGTGCGGCCATCACGATCTGCTCCGCCTCCTGGCGCGGGACCTCGAAGCCCGACAATGCGCCCTCGAAACGCTTCGTCTCGCCGTCCTTGCGCTCGGTCCAGCCGACGAGATCGTCGGCTGCGCAATAGGCAAGGTCCTCCAGCGTTCTGACGTCGTTCTTGCCGAGCGCGACCATCATCGCGGTGGTGATGCCAGGAATCTCACGGAGCGAGTCTTCGACGCCGAGCTTCTTGCGCTCGTCGTCCTGCTCGGCCTCCACCTTCTCCAGATATTCGCGCGCGCGCGCCTGAAGCTCCTCCGCCGTCTCCTCGTCGAAGCCTTCGATCGAGGCGATCTCGTCGCGATCCACGAGCGCGATGTCCTCGACGCTGGCAAAGCCCTCGGAGGCAAGAAGCTGCGCCACCATCTCGTCGACATCGAGCGCCGTGACGAAGAGCTGCGTGCGTTCCTGGAACTCCTTCTGGCGGCGCTCCAACTCCTCGTCCTCGGTCAGGATGTCGATGTCCCAGCCGGTCAGCTGCGAAGCAAGCCGCACGTTCTGGCCGCGGCGGCCGATCGCGAGCGAGAGCTGATCGTCGGGGACGACGACCTCGATGCGCTCGGCCTCCTCGTCGAGCACGACCTTCGTCACCTCGGCCGGCTGCAGCGAGTTGACGATGAAGGTGGCGGCGTCCGGATTCCACGGGATGATGTCGATGCGCTCGCCGGCAAGCTCGCCGACCACCGCCTGCACGCGGCTGCCACGCATGCCGACGCAGGCGCCGACAGGGTCGATCGAGGTGTCGTGAGAGACAACGGCGATCTTGGCTCTCGAGCCCGGGTCGCGGGCGACCGATTTGATCTCGATAATGCCGTCGTAGATTTCTGGCACCTCCATGGTGAAGAGCTTCGCCATGAATTGCGGGTGCGTGCGCGACAGGAAGATTTGCGGGCCGCGCTGCTCGCGACGCACGTCGTAGACATAGGCGCGCACGCGGTCGCCGTAGCGGAATGTCTCGCGCGGGATCATCTCGTCGCGGCGGATGATCGCCTCGCCGCGGCCAAGATCGACGATGACGTTGCCGTATTCGACGCGCTTCACCGTGCCGTTGACGATCTCGCCGATGCGATCCTTGTAGTCCTCGTATTGGCGATCACGCTCGGCCTCGCGCACCTTCTGCATGATCACCTGCTTCGCCGACTGGGCGGCGATGCGACCGTAGTCGAGCGGCGGCAGCGGCTCGGAGATGTAGTCGCCGACCTGCGCGGCGGGATTGCGGCTGCGCGCATCGTCGACTGAGATCTGCGCGGAGTCGTTCTCCACCATGTCGACCACTTCAAGCAGCCGCTGCAGGCGAATGTCCCCGGTCTTCTCGTCGATCTCGGCGCGCACGTCGGTCTCTGCGCCGTAGCGCGACTTCGCCGCCTTCTGGATCGCGTCCTCCATGGCGCCGATAACGATGCGGCGATCGATCGTCTTCTCGCGCGCAACCGCATCGGCGATCTGCAGGAGCTCCAACCTATTTGCACTGACAGCCATCTTGCTTCAGCTCCGTTCCTCAGAAATTCACGCGTCGGTTTTCTCAAGGATTGCGGCGCTCCGACGCAGCGCCGCCTTCACCAGTTGCATCGGTCAGGACGAGCCGCGCCTCGCCGATCGAATCGATCGGCAGCCAAACGTCCGCCTCCGCCGGCGTATCGAGAAGTCGCACGCCGGCAGCCCCGTCCTTCGCACCGAGAAGCACACCGCGAAAGCGCTTGCGACCGTCGACCGCCACTTCCATCTCGATCTTCGCCTCGTGGCCGGCCCAAATCTCGAAATCCTTGGTGCGTGTCAGCGGCCGGTCGATGCCGGGAGACGAAATCTCGAGGTGGTATTCGCGGTTGATCGGGTCGGCGACATCCATCGCCGGCGAGACGTTGCGCGAAAGCAGCTCGCAGTCCTCCACCGTCATGGTGCCGTCGGGCCGCTCGGCCATGATCTGCACGGTCATGCCGTTCAGCCCCGACACCTTCACGCGAACGAGGTCATAGCCGAGATCGTTGGCGATCGGCTCCACGATATGGGCGATGCGGGCCTCGAGCCCGCTCTCTCGCGTCAGACGGCGGCCGTCCATTCGTTTCCTCGCCCGGCTCCGGGCCACAGGCCCTTCGGGCAACAAAAAAGAGCGGGCCCCGCGGGACCCACCCTCGATTGGCTTCGAGATGTGTTGAAAAGGATATAGGCGCTCCAAATCCGCCTGGCAAGCGGGAGAAAACCTTGCAGATCGGTCGTGGCAGGTGAATCGTTAAGATCGCAATTGGAGCGGCGACCAATGCGCAACCTTCAATCCGCAATCGTCCTGACTGCCTCGACTTTCCTTGGCGGGCCGGCTCCGGCTCTCGCTGCGGACGATTTCCCTTCCGTGGTCGAGGAGATCCTCGACGGCCAGACCGACGGGCCGCTTGCCCAGATGGGGCCCGCGAAGCGGCGTGACGATGACGGAGTGCGTCATCGACGCGCTCGCGCCGCTCGCAAGGGGCAAGAAACGCTACGTGGTCGAGGGCGCGGATTTCGAGGAGCAGGAGCACCGCTTCGGCAAGGTGGTCTACGAGAACCATGCGGAATGGCAGAAGAAGATCGCGGATGCCTGCGCTCAGATCGCGCTCAAGGATGACGCGACCTTCGCCGAAGGCGGCGGCGACTGAAACTGAACGGGGACTAGGAAGACGCCGCCGGCCCTTCGCCTGAACAGGCCAGAATGGCCGCGGCCAGATCCTCGATCGCGGTGCCGACGGATTTGAAGAGCGTGATCTCCTCCGCCGACTGGCGGCCTTCGACTTTGCCGCGGCAGAGGTCGAAGAGGTCGCCGACGATATCCGATTCTCCGATGATCCGCGCTTCAAGCGGCTGCACGATGTCGCCGGCCTCCTTCAGCGCGCCGGCGCGGGTGTCGACGAAGATGCGGGCGCGGCTCACCGCCTCGTCGTCGCTCTCGCGCATCTTCGGCGTGAAGCGCGCCGACCAGATCGAGATGCGCGCCCGGCCTCAGCCACGCGCCCTTCACCAGCGGATCGGAGGAGAGCGTGGCGCAGGAGACGATGTCGGCGGACTTGCACCGCCGCTTCGAGGTCGGTCGTGGCGCTGCACGGAATAGGCGCGCCCGGAGAGCTTTGCCGCAAGCTCCTCGGCGCGCCGCAAATTGTGGTTCCAGACCTGAACCTCGGCGATCGGGCGGACGCTCGCATGCGCCTCGATCAGATACGGCGCGAGCGCGCCGGCGCCGACCATGACGAGGCGGCGCGCGTCCTCGCGAGCAAGATAGGAGGCGGCGAGCGCGGAGGCCGCCGCCGTCCGCCACAAGGTCAGCGCCTGCCCGTCGATCGCGGCCAGCGGCGCGCCGCTCGCCCCGTCCATCAGAAGATAGGTGCCCATCAGGCTCGGCAGGCCGCGCGAGGAATTGCCCGGATAGAGGGAGACGACCTTCACGCCGGGAAAGGCGCGCTCCGCGCCCTTGGTCCAGGCCGGCATCAGAAGCAGCGTCGCGGCGGGCTCGCCCGGCCGCTCGATCCGATGGTGGTGGCGGACAGGCACTTCGATCTCGCTTCGGAAGGCGTGGCGGAGCGCCTCGATCAGGGCGGGAAAGTGAAGATGCGGGCGAGATCGTCGGCCGAAACGACCCGCATCGATGCCGGTTCAGCTCGCGCTCGGGGCGCGGCAGGAAGCCGGCGACGTCAGAGGGCTCTGCCGGCGCTCGCTCGGCCGCCCTCTCGGCGCGGCTTTCAAAGAGGGCGTCCATCTCGCGGCGGGCGCGCGAGGCGCCGACGCTGCTTCAGCTGGCTCGTCCAGGCGACGAGCCCGCCGACCAGCACGCCGAGCACGAAGAGGATGAAGGCGAGCTGGTAGAGCGGCAGATCGACCCTCAGGACCGGATCGTCGGCGTTGAACGGGTTCAGGTGCACCGTCACGTCCTGGCCGTTGGCGACGGCAAGAAGCAGCATCGCGGCCAGAATCGGCAGCAGGATGACCCACTTCAGGATCGTGCCGAGCGTGCGCAATTCCTCACCCTCCGGTAGTGTTCAGGCGCTCGCGCATGTCCTTGCCGGTCTTGAAGAACGGCACGTATTTCTCCGACACGACCACCTGCTCGCCGGTGCGCGGATTGCGGCCGGTGCGCGCCGGGCGGTTCTTTACCGAGAACGCGCCGAAGCCGCGGAGCTCCACCCTGTCGCCGCGCGCAAGCGCCGACACGATCTCCTCCAGGATGGCGTTGACGATGTGCTCCACGTCGCGCTGGAACAGATGCGGATTGCGCGAGGCAATTCGCTCGATGAGCTCCGATTTGATCACCGCTGGCCCCCCTTAGCGATCGGATCGCCCGAAAAGCGGAGCCTGCCAAACGGATAGCAGACCGTCAACTGTAAGTCGGCGCGGCAGAATTGCTGCCGCGCCGGCGTCGAGGCCGACGAGCCGCGCAAGACCGACGAGCGCGTTCTCCTGGAACATCGAGAAGAACGACTCGTCCGGCTTCCATTCCCGCATCGGCAAGTCCTCCGAAACGTCCTTCTCCGTGGCGAGCCAGGCGCGCGCCTCCGGATCGCCGCCGACCTCGTCGATGAGCTTCAGCCGCGAGCGCCTGCCGGCCGGTATAGATGCTGCCGTCGGCGAGGCGCCGCGCCGTCGCCTCCGGCAGGTTGCGGCGATCGGCGACGAGGCCGACGAACCAGTCGTAGGTGTCGTCGATCACCGACTTCAGCATCGCCGTCGCGGCCGGGATCGGGCGCCCGGAAGAGCGAAGGCTCGCCCTTCAGCGGCGCGCTCTTCACCTCCTCGTACTGGACGCCGATCTTCTGCAGGAGCTCCTCGAAATGCCCGATACTGGAAGATCACGCCGATCGAGCCGGTGATGGCGGTCTCGCGCGCGACGATATGATCGGCGGCGATCGCCGTCATGTAGGCGGCGGAAGCGCCGAGCCCGTCGATCACGGCGACGACCGGCTTCTTCTCCGAGGCGCGGCGCACGGCCTTGTAAAGCGCTTCGCCGCCGGACGCCGCGCCGCCGCCGGAATCGATGTGAAGCATGATCGCCTTGACCGAGCTTGCCTCGGCGGCGCGGTCGATCACCTTCACCGCGTCCGGGCGCGTCGTGATGAAGCCGTCGACCTTGATGTCGGCGACCTGGCCGCGCGCGGCGGCGTCCTATGCCGTCCTTGTCCCAGGCGAGGCTCGCGCCGGCCGACGATCGCCACAGCGAGGATCACGAAGGCCGCGACCCGCCAGAAGCTCGCCCGCCGCCGCAGCCGCCGGCGTTCCAGGATTGCTTCGGTATCCATCGTTCGCTCTCCAGGGTTCAGCCGCGCCACAAGCTGAGGCAGCGGCTTCACGGCGCCGGCACGACGCCAGAAGTCATTGAGTTTGCTCAAGGTCCGCGCGCGACCCCTACCGCGTGAGCCGCTCCGGCAAGGCATTCGGCACGAATCGCCGAGGCGGATGGCGGCGATCCGCTCCTGGCCCGCGGCGCGCCCGCTCTGCTAGCGTCCGGCGCATGAACAAGCGCGAGCCGGGAGGCGGCTTCCGAGTCGGGCGCCGATGCGTCCGCCCGCGTCACGCCCATGATGGAGCAGTACGTCGAGATCCGGGCGGCAAACCCGGATTGCCTGCTCTTCTATCGGATGGGCGATTTCTACGAGCTCTTCTTCGACGACGCGGTCACGGCCTCGCGCGCGCTCGGCATCGCGCTCACCAAGCGCGGCAAGCATCTCGGCGACGACATCCCGATGTGCGGCGTGCCGGTCCATGCCGCCGACGATTATCTGCAGAAGCTGATCGCGCTCGGGCTTCCGCGTCGCGGTCTGCGAGCAGATCGAGGATCCGGCCGAGGCGCGACGGCGCGGCTCGAAGACGGTCGTCCGGCGCGCGGTGACGCGGCTCGTGACGCCGGGCACGATCACCGAGGACCGGCTGCTCGATTCCAGCCGCAACAACTATCTCGCCGCGATCGTGCAGAAGTCGCCGCAAGCGACGGCGCCGACCGCCATGCGCTCGCCTGGATCGACATTTCGACCGGCGAGTTCCTCATGAGCGAATGCCCGCCCGGCGGCCTTTCCGCGGCGCTTGCGCGCATCGAGCCGCGCGAGGTGCTCATTGCCGAGCGCACGGCGGACGACGCGGCAATGCGCGCGGTCCTTACCGCGACCGGCGCAGCGATGACGCCGCTGCCGGCGGCGTTCTTCGACGCGGCGACGGCGGAGCCGCGGCTCGCCGAGCTCTTCGGCGTCAAGACGATGGATTCCTTCGGCAGCTTCAGCCGCGCGGAGCTTTCGGCCGGCGCCGGCCTCATCGCCTATGTGGAAAAGACGCAGGTCGCGAAGCGGCCGCCGATCGAGCCGCCGAAGCGGATCGACGACCGCGAGACCATGCGGATCGATGCGGCGACGCGCGCCAATCTGGAGCTTTTCCGCTCGATCTCAGGCAGCCGCGAGGGGACGCTCCTCGCCGCCATCGACCGCACCAGGAGCGCGGGCGGCTCGCGGCTTCTCGCCGAGCGGATCGCGAGCCCGCTCGCCGATCCGGCAGGAGATCGACCGCGCGCCTCGACGACGTGGCGTTCTTCCTCGAGCGGCCCGCGCTTCGGGCGGGAATCCGCGACGCGCTTTCCGGCCTGCCGGACATGCTGCGAGCGCTTTCGCGGCTTGGGCTCGATCGCGGCGGACCGCGCGACCTCGACATGATCCGGGCGGGGCTGGAGGCCGGCGAATCCATTTATCTGAAGTTGCAGGATGCGGGCGGCGGCGAGAGCGCGGACCCGCTCCAGCCAAGGCCCCGGCCAGGCGCCGCGCTCGACGACGTCCGCGGCGCGCTGGGAGCGCTTGCCGATGCGCTTTCGGCGGCGCTCGCCGACGACCTTCCGCTGCTGAAGCGCGACGGCGGCTTTGTGCGCGCCGGCTATGAAGCGACGCTCGACGAGGCGCGGGGTCTTCGCGACGCGAGCCGCCGCGTGATCGCAGGACTGCAGGCGCGCTATGCCGAGGAAACCGGCATCCGTTCGCTCAAGATCCGGCACAACAACGTGCTCGGCTATTTCGTCGAGGTCACGGCCGGCCAGGCGGAGGCACTGAAGGCAAGCGCAGGCGCGGAGCGGTTCATCCATCGGCAGACAATGGCGAGCGCCATGCGCTTCACCACTGCCGAGCTCGGGGAGCTCGAGCGGAAGATCGCCAGCGCGGCGGAGCGCTCGCTTCAGATCGAGCTTTCAATTTTCGACGACTCTCTGCAGGCGCGTGGCAGAGGCGGAGAAGGCGATCCGCGTGGCGGCACGTGCACTCGCCGAGATCGATGTGTCCTCTGCCCTCGCCGAGCTTGCCGCGCGCGAGGACTATGTCAGGCCGAAGGTCGATCAGAGCCTCGCCTTCAGGATCGAGGGCGGGCGACATCCGGTCGTGGAGCTGGCGCTGAAGCGCGACGGGCAGAGCTTTGTCGCAAACGACTGCGATCTCGGCCCTTCGAGGCTCGCTCCGCTCGCGCCTCAGGATGAAGGGGGCGAAGGCCCGGGCCGCATCTGGTTGCTCACCGGGCCGAACATGGCGGGCAAATCCACCTTCCTGCGCCAGAACGCGCTGATCGCGATCCTGGCGCAGGCGGGAAGCTACGTGCCGGCGCGCGCGGCGCATATCGGGATCGTTGATGCCGTCTTCTCCCGCGTCGGCGCCGCGGACGATCTCGCGCGCGGGCGCTCCACCTTCATGGTGGAGATGGTCGAGACGGCGGCGATCCTGAACCAGGCAGGACCCCATGCGCTCGTCATCCTCGACGAGATCGGCCGCGGCACCGCGACCTTCGACGGGCTCTCGATCGCCTGGGCGGCGATCGAGCATCTGCACGACGTGAATTTCTCCCGCGCGCTCTTCGCGACCCACTATCACGAGCTGACCGCGCTCGCCGCGCGGCTCAAGCGGCTCGTCAACGCGACGATGAAGGTGAAGGAGTGGAAGGGCGACGTCGTCTTCCTGCACGAGGTCGCACCGGGCGCCGCCGACCGCTCCTACGGCATCCAGGTGGCGAAGCTCGCCGGCCTTCCCGCCGCCGTCATCGGCCGAGCGCGGCAGGTGCTCGACATGCTGGAGAAGGGCGACCGCGCGCGGCCCGTCTCCATCATCGACGACCTTCCGCTCTTCGCCGCGTCGCGCGCCGAGCCGGAGGCGGCGAAAGCGCACCCCGCGCTTCAAGCGCTCGAAGCGATCAATCCCGACGAGCTGTCGCCGAAAGAGGCGCTGGAGACGCTCTACGAGCTGAAGCGCTTGCGGCGGGAAAAGGGGCAAGCATAAACCGCGCTCCTGCGCAGCGAGCGGACCGCGCCGACCGGCCACTCGGGGGATCGTCGCTCGCGCCTAACGCGTTGACCTGGATCAAGGCAGACCGCCTGCGACCGGGCGGAGTCGACCTCCATGACCTCGGAGGGAACGACGATGCAGGCAAAGGACCTTATGACGACCAGCGTGATCACGGTCGCTCCGGACACGCAGGTCAGGGAGGCGGCGCAAATCATGCTCCGCCACCGTATCAGCGCCGTTCCCGTCGTGGATTCGGCCGGCAAGCTCGTCGGCATCGTCAGCGAGGGCGATTTGCTGCACAGGGCCGAAGCCGGCACGGAGCGCCGCCGCTCCTGGTGGCTTGACCTGATCGCGTCGCCTGAGTTGCGCGCATACGACTACGTGAAAAGCCATGCCGTGCACGTTCGTGATGTGATGTCGACAAACACAATCACCGTATCGCCGGAAACTTCGATCTCGGAGATTGCCGAGATACTCGAGGAGCGGCGCATCAAGCGCGTGCCGGTCACCTCCGCCGGACGCGTCGTCGGGATTGTCAGCCGCGCCGACCTCCTGCACGGCGTCGCGACATCCAAGGTCGACGGAACCGCGCCGGGCGATAGCGCCATACGCGAAGCCGTAATGACGCGGATGCACAACGAGACGGGCGTCAGGGATTGGTTGATGAACGTAACGGTTGCCAATGGCGTCGTGCATCTGTGGGGGATTGTGTCGACCGAAATCGAACGCAAGGCGGTCCGCGTCGCCGCAGAGACGGTGAACGGCGTCAAAGACGTTGAGGATCATCTGACGATGGTGAAAGAATACGGCGGCGAATGAAAGCGGGTGGCGAGCGACCGCTCTGAGCAGCAGTCGAGATCAACCCGCCGTCAGCTCGTAGAGCACGAAGGACTTAATCAGGATCGAACGCTCGTCGATGAGCTGCGCATGAAAGCCCGCATCCGCGATGAGACACCCGAGCCGCCCGAGATCGGAATCCGACGACAGAAGCAGATAAACGCGGCCGCCGGGCCTCAGCCGCTCGCGCGCCTGGGCAAAGAGCGCCGCGATGTCGCGATAGCCTGGGCCAGCGTGCCAGGCGCGGTCGGCGAGATCGCGCGGCTCGCCGGCGAAGGACGGCGGGCTCGACAGGATGACGTCGAAGAGCGGCCGCGGCGCGATCGCCGAAAGGAGGTTCGAGCAGACCGGGAGGACCTTGCCGGCAAGGCCGTTCAAGCATGCGTTGTCGGCGGCGGAGAGCGCGGCGTTCGGGTTGATGTCGATCGCCACGACGCGCTCGGCGCCGGCGCGCGCGGCGGCGAGCGACAGAATCCCGCTGCCGGTGCCGACCTCCGCGACGATCTTTCCCCTGAGATCGAGGCGGTCGATGAAGGCGGCGAAATACTCGCTCGTCAGAAAGAAGCGCGGGTGGAAGACCGTCGGGCGCACGACGAAACGGAAGCCGGCCGCGCGGGCGCGCCGTGTCGAGCTGCGCGCCAGGATGAAGTGGTAGGAGAAGAAGTGGATCGCATCCCGCAACAGCCGGCGCGCCACGCCATAGGGCACGCTCGGCAGGGATAGGTCGAACCGGTCGTCGAGGCGCTTTTCCACGACTTGGACGTTTACCCCGTCTTATAGGCCCCGTCTTATTCGGTCGCTTCGGCGAGGGCGCGTGCCCGACTTCCGGCGATCCAGCCGGCCTCCCGTCGGCAACGGATGCTAAGCAGAAATCGTTACCCGTTGCAAAACGCCAGAATTTCGGCCGCGAGTGCCAATTTTCCAGCGGCGTGCTAAGCGGGCGCGCATCTTTGATGGTGGAACGGAATTGGTGCAGCGGTCGCGTATTGGCGAAAGCCCGGTCGACGAAGAGAAGCTGAGGGCGGAGCTCGCCGAGATCGCCGCGGAGCACGGCGCCGACACGCCTGCGGCGCGGAAAGCCGTTCTGGAGCTCATGCGCGAGGTCCTGGAGCACGGCCGGCTCATCATCCGCCGGCGGCTCGAGCAGGACGGCCACGGCACCCGCGCCGCGGAGCGACTCGCCGCGCTCGCCGACACGATCATCGAAGCGCTTTTCGACTTCGCCACCGCACATGTCTTTCCGGCGAGCAACCCCTCGGCCGCCGAGCGTCTCGCCGCTGATCGCGGTCGGCGGCTACGGGCGCGGGACGCTCGCCCCCTTCTCCGACATCGACCTCCTGTTCCTGTTTCCCTGGAAGCAGACGGCGTGGTCGGAGAGCGTGACGGAATACATCCTCTACATGCTCTGGGACCTCAGGCTGAAGGTCGGGCACGCGACACGCACCGTCAACGAAACGCTGAAGGCCGCGCGCGACGACATGACGGTCCGCACTGCGCTGCTCGAATCGCGGGCGATCGGGGGCGACGAGACGCTCTTCCACGAGCTTCAAACGCGCTTCATGGACGAGATCGTCGCCGGCTCGGCGCGCGAGTTCATCGCCGCAAAGCTTGCCGAGCGCGATCAGCGGCACGCCCGCGTCGGGCAGTCGCGCTACCTGGTCGAGCCGCAGGTGAAGGAGGGCAAGGGCGGCCAGCGCGACCTGCAGACCCTCTTCTGGATCGCAAAATACTATTACCGGGTCAGCTCCAACGAGGCGCTCGTCGAGGCCGGCCTACTCTCGCGCAAGGAATATGCGCTCTTCCGCCGCTGCGCCGACTTCCTCTGGGCGGTGCGCTGCCACATGCACTTCATCGCCGGACGCGCGGAGGAGCGGCTCTCGTTCGATCTCCAGCCGGAGCTCGCGCGCCGCCTCGGCTACCAGATCCATCCCGGCCTGCAGGCCGCCGAGCGCTTCATGAAGCACTACTTCCTCGTCGCGAAGGACGTCGGCGATTTGACACGCATCGTCTGCGCCGAGCTCGAGGAGCGCGAGGCGAAGAGCGCGCCGCGCCTCAACCGGCTTCCTGCGCGGCATGCGCTCGCGCCGCCGCCTCATCAAGGGCACGGATTTCGTCGCTGAAGGCGGACGCATCACCGTCGCCGCCGACTACGTTTTCGAGCGCGATCCGGTGAACCTCATCCGCTTCTTCCACGAAGCGGGACGGCACGATCTTCTCCCCCACCCGGATGCGCTGCGTCTCATCACCAAGTCGCTGAAGCGGATCGACCGCAAGGTGCAACAGGATACGGAGGCGAACCGGCTTTTCATCGAGATCCTGTGCGAGCCGAAGCACGCCGAGAAGGTGCTCCGGCAGATGAACGAGGCGGGCGTTCTCGGCCGCTTCGTTCCCGACTTCGGCAAGATCGTCGCGATGATGCAGTTCAACATGTACCACCACTACACGGTGGACGAGCACCTGATCCGCGCGATCGGCGTGCTCTCGGCGATCCGCACCGGGCGGCTTCTCGACGACCATCCGCTGTCGACGAAGATCCTCCCCTCGCTCAAGGACATGACGGTGCTCACGGTCGCGCTCTTCCTGCACGACATCGCCAAGGGGCGGCCGGAAGACCACTCGCTCGCCGGCGCCAAGGTAGCGCGGCGGCTCTGCCCGCGGCTCGGGCTCTCGCCGAACCAGACGGAGCTTGTCGCCTGGCTGGTGCAGGAGCACCTGACGATGTCGCGAATCGCGCAGTCGCGCGACCTCGCCGACCGCCGCACCATCCTCGACTTCGCCAACATCGTGCAGTCGATCGACCGGCTCAAGCTGCTTCTGGTGCTGACCGTGTGCGACATCCGCGCCGTCGGCCCGGGCGTGTGGAACGGCTGGAAGGGACAGCTGCTGCGCTCGCTCTATTACGAGACGGAGCCGATCCTGACCGGCGGCTTCGGCGCGGCGTCGCAGACGACGCGGCTCGCCGCGGCGCGCACCGCGCTCGCGGAACGGCTGAAGGACTGGCCCGAGAACGAGCGCGAGCGCTATCTCGATCTCCACTACCCGGCCTACTGGCTGCGCGTCGACGAGGACCGCCAGGTCCGCCACGCCGAATTCGTGCGCGACGCCGACGCGAACAAGCTTCGACTTCGCCTTCGAGATCCGCCCGATGGCGTTCGAGGCGGCGACCGAGCTGACGGTGCTGGCGCCGGACCACCCGCGCCTCCTCTCCGTCATCGCCGGCGCCTGCGCGGCCTGCGACGCCAACATCGTCGACGCGCAGATCTTCACCACAGGCGACGGGCGGGCGCTCGACACCGTCATCATCAGCCGCGCCTTCGACAGCGATGCCGACGAGGAGCGGCGCGGCAAGCGCATCGCCAAGATCATCGAGCAGGCGCTCGAAGGCCGCGTCAGGCTCGGCGACGCACTCGCCGGCAAGCGCCTCAAGAGCCGCCGCCGCGACGCCTTCACCATCGAGCCGCAGATCCGGCTCGACAACGAGCTTTCCGACCGCTTCACCGTCATCGAGGTCGAATGCCTCGACCGCAACGGCCTCCTCTACGACCTCACCCACACGATCTCGGAACTCAACCTCGACATCGCGTCGGCGCATATCGCGACCTTCGGCGAGCGCGTGGTCGACACCTTCTACGTGACCGATTTGGTGGGCCACAAACTCGTCGCCAAGGCACGCCAGGGCCGCGTCCGCCGCAAGCTCCTGGAGGCAATTACCCTCCCGGAAGCGAGCAAAACCGGCGTGCACGGAGGTCGCCATCTCCTGACGAGCTTAAGTCACCGTTGAGCCTTTCCGGACTAGGATTCCCGCGGCACGGGCGGAATCCGGGCACTATGCCGAATGGCGATATCGAACCGATCTTTGCGAGATTTCGCGGCGCACCAGCAACCGGCGCGACGCGACAGTCAGTTCCCCGGCGGCCTCGTGCTCGCCGCGCTCGGAACGCTTGCGCTCGGCGCGGTGATCGGCGTCGCCGGCTACTTCCTGTTCAAGCCGTCGGCGCCTCCCGCCGTCTCCGAAGCCGTGCTCGCGGCGACCGGCCGGCGCGAGGCGGAGGTCGTGCTCAGGCCCGAGATCGATGACGGAGAATGGACGGACGCCGACCTCAGGCGCTGCGGCGATGAGGCGGCGGCCGCGCGCGACGACGCATCGAAGCGAAAGCTCGCGGCGGTCAGCGCCGACCGCGTGGGGCTTGGCGCGCCCGATCCGAAGATGGTGGAGCGCTCGGCCTTCCTGCTTTGCTCCATACGCGGCAAGCCGCGGCATCTTTGCGAGCAATATTGGCACGGCAAGCTGATCGAGGCGGTCAAGCAGTACGCCACCGACTTCCGCATCGTGTGCGGCGTCGGCCTACTGGACGAAGGTCACGCTGGCGGAGCGGGCACGCGCCGACTCTCGCACGAATGCCGCCGATCTCCGCATCATGGCGGACGACATCGATCAGACGACCCGCGACGTGGCCAAGATGCACGAGGAGATCGCCACGGCGCTTCGCGCGCTTGTCGCCGACGGAATCCTGGAGAAGGCGGATTTCGGCAAATTTCTTGGGATCGGCGTCCCTCCCGACATCTCAGAGCTCCTTGGAGACGAGCCCGCCGTCCGCAACGTCTGCGGTTGACGCTTCAAATTCAGCCTCGGCGGGGCTAGGCAGGAGCCGCCGGGCGCCCGCGGATCACGCTTTCCCGGCATCGGCCCGCAACACGCAAAGCCAGAGCGGCCTAAGGAAACACGCTTCCACATGAGCCTCGTCCGCCAGTTCGTGAATGTCGGCGGAGCGACGCTCGCCTCGCGGCTCCTCGGCTTCCTGCGCGAGACCTTGATCGCGAGCGCGCTCGGCGCCGGCCCTGTCGCCGACGCCTTCTACGCCGCCTTCCGCTTCCCCAACCTCTTCCGCCGGCTCTTCGCCGAAGGCGCCTTCAACGCCGCCTTCATTCCGCTCTTCGCGCGCACGCTCGAAGGCGAAGGCGAGGAAGCGGCGCGGAAATTCGCCGAAGACGTGCTCGCCGCTCTCGTGCTCGTGCTCGCGGCGATCACCGCGGTCGTGATGATCGCGACGCCGGTCATCGTTACGCTGCTCGCACCGGGCTTCACCTCGGACGCCGGCAAGTTCGACCTCACCGTCGAATTGTTCCGCGTGATGTTCCCCTACCTCATCTGCATGTCGCTGACCGCGATGGTCTCCGGCGTGCTGAACGCGCATCGGCGCTTTCTCGCGGCGGCGCTCGCGCCGACGCTTCTCAACATCGTCACCATCGCGGCGCTGCTCCTCGGCGTGCTCATGGGGCTCGAAGGCCCTGCGGTCGGCCGGCTGCTCGCCTGGTCGGTCATGGTCGCCGGCGTGGCGCAGCTCGTCATGGTCACCATCGCCGCACGCCGGATCGGCTTCCACGCGCGGCTCAGGCGGCCGCGGCTGACGCCGAGCGTCAAGCGGCTGCTCTGGCTTGCCGCGCCCGCCGCGGCGACTGGCGGCATCACGCAGATCAACCTCTTCATCGGGCAGATCATCGCCTCGACCAAGGACGGCGCGATCGCCATCCTGCAATATGCCGACCGCGTCTATCAGCTTCCGCTCGGCGTCGTCGGGGTCGCGATCGGCGTCGTGCTTCTTCCGGAGCTTTCGCGCTCGCTCAAGGCCGGGCACCACCGCGAGGCCACGCACAACCAGAACCGCGCGCTCGAATTCGCGCTCTTCCTGACGCTGCCGGCGGCGACCGCGATCGCCATCCTCTCGGTGCCGATCGTGCGGGTGCTTTACGAACGCGGCGCGTTCACGCCGGAGACGACGGAGATCGCGGCGCGCGCGCTTGCGATCTTCGGGCTCGGGCTCCCCGCCTTCGTCATGATCAAGGTGTTCACGCCCGGCTATTTCGCGCGCGAGGACACGCGGACGCCGATGATCTTCGCCGGCATCGCGGTCGGCGTGAACATGGCGCTGGCGCTCACCCTCTTCCCGCTGATCCACGAGGCGGGGATCGCGACGGCGGAGGCGGCGGCCGGCTGGATCAACACCTCGCTCCTCTTCCTGACGCTTCGCCGGCGCGGGCACTTCTTCATCGACGGCATTCTGCTCAGACGCCTGCCGAGGCTTATCCTCTCCTGCGCCATCATGGGCGCGCGTGCTCTACGGCGGACTAACGCTCCTCGCGCCGCAATTGCAGCCGGAAACGGGGCTCATCCGCAAGGCCGGCGCGCTGCTCCTCCTCGTCGTCGGAGGCGCGCTCATCTACTTCGCGGCAGCGCAGATCACCGGCGCGGCCGACGTCAGAGTGCTCCTCCGCAATTTCCGGCGGAGGCCTGCCGAGCCGGGCGTCACCGATCCAGGGCCCGGTATGGAGGAAGGTCTGTGACGACGATGACCGGTTGGCCCTGGTCGCCGGGCTTCTCGACCCGGAGAAATCGCGGCAAGCCGGCCGGGCGCTTGCGTGAAACGCCGGTATTGGCCATAAGCGCGCGGCTTTTCCTTTGGGAAGCCCGTCTTCCCTTCTTCCTGGCCCAGAGCTCCGTGCCATGACGAAATTTCCCGAACGCGTCTTCTCCGGCATGCAGCCGACGCATGCGCTGCATCTCGGCAATTATCTCGGCGCGATGGTGAACTGGATCGCGATGCAGGAGACGCATTCCTGCATCTACTGCGCGGTCGACATGCACGCGATCACGATCTTCCAGGACCCGAAGGAGCTGGTGGAGAACACCCGCGGCGTCACCGCGGCCTATCTCGCCTGCGGCCTCGACCCGAAGCGCTCGATCATCTTCAACCAGAGCCGCGTGCATGAGCATGCCGAGCTCGCCTGGGTGTTCAACTGCGTGGCGCGGCTCGGCTGGCTGAACCGCATGACGCAGTTCAAGGAGAAGGCCGGGAGGGATCGGGAGAACGCGTCAGTCGGGCTTTACGCCTACCCGAACCTGATGGCGGCCGACATCCTGCTCTACAAGGGCACGCACGTGCCGGTCGGCGAGGACCAGAAGCAGCATCTGGAGCTTGCCCGCGACATCGCGCAGAAGTTCAACAACGACTTCGCCGACTCGATTGCCGCGCATGGGCATGGCGACCAGTTCTTCCCGCTGCCGGAGCCGATGATCACCGGGCCGGCGACGCGCGTCATGAGCCTTCGCGACGGCACCAAGAAGATGTCGAAGTCGGACGCCTCCGACTATTCGCGCATCAACCTGACCGACGACGCCGATCTGATCCGGCAGAAGATCAGGAAGGCGAAGACCGATTCGGAGCCGCTTCCCTCGGAGCCGAAGGGACTTGCCGCACGCCCGGAGGCGGAGAACCTCGTCGGCATCTTCGCGGCGCTTTCCGGGCAGTCGCGCGAGGCGGTGCTCACGGAATTCGGCGGCGCGCAGTTCTCGACCTTCAAGCCGGCGCTCGCGGAGCTTGCGGTCGCCAAGCTCGCGCCGATCTCAAATGAGATGAAGCGGCTTCTCGCCGATCCCTCTCACATCGACGCGGTGCTCGCCGACGGGGCTGAGCGCGCCAGCGCCATCGCGGCGCCCAACATGGACGCCGTGAAAGACGTCGTCGGGCTCCTCCGGGCTTCGCGCTAGGCGGATCGATGCGCTTTGACCTCCCCGTTCCGGCCATCTTGCGATGAGCCGCCGGCTAATGGCAGCATGAGCCCATGATGCGGCCAAGACGCGCCCGCGAAGAAGGGCACAAGCGAAAGTTCCTCGTCGTCATCGACGACTCGCCGGAGTGCCTCGTCGCGCTCTCGTTCGCGGCGCGGCGCGCCGCGCATACGGGCGGGGCGATCGTGCTCCTCTCCGTCATCGCGCCCGAAGGCCCGCAGGGCTTCGCGGGCGTCGAGGACATCATGCGGGCGGAAGCGCGCGAGCAGGCGCAGACGATACTCGCCAAGTTCGCCGCGCGGGCGCGCGACCTCGCCAACCTCGACCCGGAAATGGTGATCCGCGAGGGAAAGCGCGCGGAGGAGATCCGCAACCTCATCGAAACCGATGAGGATATCGCCATCCTCGTGCTTGCGGCGGGGCAGAGTTCCGAGGGCCCGGGCCCGCTGGTGACGGCAATCGCCGGCCGCGGTTCCGGCACGTTCCCGGTGCCGATTACCATCGTGCCCGGCACGCTGACCGAAGATCAGCTCGACGCGATTGCCTGAGGCTTGCGCCTCAGTCCGGGCGCACCCTGCGCGCGCGGCTTAAGTCGCTGTCCCGCCTGATGTTCCAGTTTTGTTTGCAAATCGCGATTATGGCATGCGGCTAAGAAACAAAAGGCCAACCTCGGCTAAGCCATTGGGATTTCTGAGATTCCTCGTGGCGACGGCGTGACAATCCACAGTTTTTCCAAGGATATCAAAGACCTAACGCGGCCGTAGAGAGAACACGACCTCAGGTGCGGAGCGCGCCGCCGGTCGCCTTCGTCACTGCCGCAACGATTGCGCCGGAGACCTTGTCGATCTCCTCCTCGGTCAGCGTCCGCTCGCGCGGTTGCAGCATGACCTCGATCGCAACCGACTTCTTCCCCTCCCCGATCGCCGCGCCGGAAAAGACATCGAAGACGGAGACGCTTTCGACCAGCCCCTTGTCGGCGCCCTTGGCGGCGCGGACGATCTTCTCCGCCGGGACGTCGTTCGCGACCACGAAGGCGAAGTCGCGGGTGACGGCCTGAAGCTGCGAGGCGTCGAGGGCTGAGCGCGTGGTGCGCGCGCTTTTCGGCATGGGCACGGCGTTCAGGTCGACCTCGAAGGCGACGAGCGGGCCGGCGACATCCATCGCGGCAAGCACGCGCGGATGCACCTCGCCGAAAATCGCGAGCCGGTTCTTCGGCCCGAGCATGAACTGGCCGACGCGGCCGGGATGATACCAAGCCGGACCCTCCGCCACGGTCTGCAGGCGCTCTACCGGTGCGCCGATGGCGGCAAGCACGGCCTCTGCATCGGCCTTCGCGTCGAAGACATCGACAGGGCGGCGCGCAACCGCCCAGTGGCGCGGACCCGACATGCCGCGGCGGATTCCCGAGGCGTTCAGGCGCTCGTCCTCGGGGCGGTCGCCGCCATAAATCTGCCCGACCTCGCAGAGCGCGAGATCGGCAAAGCCACGCGCAACGTTGCGCCCCGCCGCGGCGATCAGGTTGGGAAGGAGCGAGGGGCGCATGTCGGAAAGCTCCGACGAGATCGGATTGGCGAGCGAAAGCGTCGGCGCGCCGCCGCCGAAAAGCTCCGCCTGCGCCTTCGGCAGGAACGACCAGGTCATCGCCTCGTTCAGCCCACGCGCGGCAAGCGTGCGCGCCGCCGTGAAGCGGCGGCGTTGCGCAACGGTGACGTGCCGCCCGGTGACCGCCTCAAGCCGCGGCAGGCTCTCGTGCTCGACCTTGTCGAGCCCGTAGATGCGGATGATCTCCTCCACGAGATCCGCTTCGCCGTTGATGTCGGGGCGCCACGACGGAATGTCGGCGACGACTTCGCCCCCGGCGCCGGCGACCGCGAACCCAAGCGCATCGAGGATGCGGAGCTGCTCCTCGGGCGGAATCTCGACGCCGGCGAGCGTCTTCACGCGGTCGAGGCGGAAGGGGACGGAGGCGTTCTTGAGCGGCGCGCGGCCGGCGATCACCAGCTCGGAAGCCTCGCCGCCGCAAAGATCGAGGATCACCTGCGTTGCGATCTCCGCGCCCGGCTCGACGAAGGCCGGATCGACGCCGCGCTCGAAGCGGAAGCGCGCATCGGAGATCACGCCGAGCTTCCGCCCCGTCGCCGCGGTGCGGATCGGATCGAAGTAAGCGGCCTCGAGGAAGACGTTCGTCGTCTCCGGCCCGCATCCGGTCGCCTCGCCGCCGATGATCCCGGCGATGCCTTCCGGGCCGGAATCGTCGGCGATCACCGTCATCTCGCTGTCGAGCGTGTAAGACTTGCCGTCGAGCGCCTCGATCGTCTCGCCGTCGCGGGCAAGCCGCGCATGGATCGTGCCCTTCACCTTGTCCGCGTCGAAGACGTGGAGCGGTCGGCCGTAGCTCATGGTGATGTAGTTGGTGATGTCGACCAGCGCAGAGATCGGGCGAAGCCCGATGGCTCGAAGACGCCGCTGCATCCAGGCCGGCGACGGGCCGTTCTTCACGCCGCGGAAAGTGCGCCCGACGAAGAGCGGGCAGGGCTTGTTGTCCTTGTCGTCGAAGCGAAGCTCGACCGAGATCGGGCTCTTGAAGGCGCCGACGATCGCGCCGGCGTCGAGCGGCTTCAGGCGGCCGACGCCCTTCGCCGCGAGGTCGCGCGCGATGCCGTAGACGCCGAGCGCGTCCGGCCGATTAGGCGTGACGGCAACGTCGATGACAGGATCGTCGAGACCCACCCATTCGGCATAGGGCTTTCCGACCGGCGCGTCGGCGGGAAGGTCGACGATCCCCTCGTGGTCGTCGGAGATCCCGAGCTCGCGCTCCGACAGGAGCATGCCGTTCGAGGCCTCTCCGCGGATCATGCCGGCCTTCAGATCGACGCCGGTGCCGGGGATATGGCTTCCGGCCGGCGCGAACACGCCTTTCATCCCCGTGCGGGCGTTGGGCGCGCCGCAGACGACCTGAATCGGGACGCCATCGCCGGGATCGACCATGCAGACCCGGAGCCGGTCGGCGTTCGGATGCTGCTTCGCCTCCACGACGCTCGCGACGACGAAGGACTTCAGCGTCTCCGCCGGGTTGGAGAGCGATTCCAGCTCAAGCCCGATATGGGTCAGCGCGTCGGCGATTTCTGCGGCCGACGCATCGGTCTCAAGATAGTCCTTCAGCCAGGAAAGAGTGAATTTCATCGAAGCGGTTTCTCGGGCGGGACGCGGCTTTTACGCGTCCACCTAGCCGGGCCTGTCGGGGGTGGCAAGGCGCCGTCCGGCATGGGATCGCCGGGTGGAGCGTCTAATCTCGCCAGCGGCGCCGCGGGAAGCAGCTAGAAGCGCTTGATTGCCGTGACGATCGCCAGCGCCAGGGCATCCTTGCCCGAACTCGGCGACATGGCAATCCCCCCTATGGCTCCCGAAGAAGGGCTCGATCAGCGTCGCCGGCGCGCGGCCGGAAGTGACCGACCGCTGTCCCCGCCGCTCCTCCCCGGAGGCCTGGAGTGGCGTCACCACGCCACCAGTCCCGGGCGGCCAATCGGGGAGCTGAAGCGCGGAGCAAATCTCCTGGCAAAGCAGCTTCGCCATGTCCCGACTCTCACGCGATTCCGGATCGTAGATGATACCGGTGCCGGTCGAGTGAGCGTTGTCGGATGAGTTGAAGTGAAGCTCGACGGTGAGGTCGGAGCCCCAGCGGTCGGAGTCCGCGTAGGCGCCTGCGATGCCCTGGGCATCGCGGAGGAATGTCTTCGTCTCAAGCCCGTCCGCGCAGGCCTCTATCCGCTTGGCAAGATCGATGTTCCACGGATACTCGGCACTCTTCAGATATTGAGAGTAGGCACCCGGCCGGTAGGACGTGTGGCCGACCACGATTCCGAATTTCATTGCGCGCCTCCCTCCCCAGCTTCGACGCAGCAAACGGCAAGGCACGCCGATTTTCAACCCGCGCGGCCGATTCCGCTGCCGATGCGGCTCCGTCACAAGAAGGCCGCGAGCACGAAACCGTTTGGGCGTGTCGACGAAACGTCGGCGAAACATGGTGAGGCTAGTTGAAACGCTTCGCTCGGGCATCGGCCCCGCGCGAGACCAAGTTTTGCACCCCCGCAAACGCAAGGAAGGAGAAAGCCGTGAGTAGCGTCGCGCTGTCGCGCAATCCGTCGAGAATCATCGCCGCACTGTCCGCGGTCATGGCGCTCGGCCGCTCGTTCGTGAGCTTCATCTCGAAGCGATCGCGAACCGGCAAGGATGCGCGTACGCTGCAGGCGCTCCCGGACCACGTCCTGGCCGACATGGGTCTCGAGAAAATGGAGATCCTGACCGGGACGAACGGCGCCCGCGAGATCTGGGTGACCCCGCACCGCTACTACTGATCAAGATCGCGCGTCGTCTTCGACGGCGCGCGACAGAGCGCAGGCAATTCCGGCAAGGGAAACGTTTCGGAAAGCTCAGCGCCAGATACAGCTTCACGGCGAGGAAACTTTGCCGCTGATGTGCGGCAGATCATTGGAGGCTATTCCATGCGGCGCGACATCCTTGTCGGTCTTTTAATCCTCGCCGGGGCAAGCCAGGGGCTCGCTGCCGAAGCGACGAGCGATGAAGCACGGCGTCTCGTCGACGTGTTCCACAAATATCTTGGCACGCCGCGGGCCGGAGAAGCCGATTTCGTGCGAGCCGAACCGCAGGCCGAGGCCTACAGGGTGTCGATCGGCCTTGAGCAGTTTGCGCGCCCGCTCGAACCGCTGGGCGTCGCGATCGACGCAGCCGAGGTCTCGTTCGTCGTCAGCCCGCTCCCCGATGGAACGTGGCAAGTCAGCGACATCGTCATGCCGAGCCCGCTGACGATGCACATCGGCGAAGCGCAGACGACATCGCGATGGGAAAATGTCCACTTCGACGGAGTGTTCGATCCGGCGCTTGCCGGCTTCACGCGCTTCGAGGAAACGATCGGCGCGGCCGACAGCGAGACAAGCGGGCCCAACACAGAAGGAGCGGTGCACTACGGAGAGCAGACCATTCGGGGCACCGCCTCGGCTGCCGACGCCGGCGCAGTCAACGTCGCAGTGCAGCAGACTTTACAGGATTTCGTGACGCATGGAGTCGGTGACGCCACCTTCCATGGACCAGGCATCGCCGCTGCCGCCGTCCTTCGAGCTGTCATATGGCGTCGATTCCGGCACCGCGGACGTCGCGGTCGATGCGCTGCAAGCACCGAAGCTGCTCGATCTTTGGGCCTACGCCGTCGCGCATGCGGGAGAGAATCCGCCGGCGCTCGACAACACGGAAATCAAGCAGCGCCTTTCGGACCTCCTCCCGCTCTACCAGCGCATGAAGGAAAGCGCGGCGCTTAAGGGGTTGCGCGTGGAGACGCCGTTCGGCGCGTTCGGAGTAGAGAATTTGAGCGGCGGCGTGGCGCTGTCGGGTATTTCCTCGAACGGCGACATGCAGTTCTCGCTGAAACTTGCCGGGCCGTCCTATCCCGAGGAAGCGGCGCCACCGTGGGTGAAGCAGCTGGTGCCGACCGAACTTGAACTCGGCTTCGGACTCGCCGGCTTCAACCTCGATGCTCCGGTCCGACAGCTCATCGAGCAGCTCGATGTCAGCAAGAAACCGATGCTTGAGCAGGCGGACATCGTCGCCGCAGCCGCGCTCGCAATGCCTGAAGGCGGCGCCAAGTTCACGCTGCAACCGGGGCACATCGACGGCCCGCTTCTCGGCGTCACATTCGACGGCGAGCTGACTTTGACTATGTCTGGCGCGACCGGCTCGGTCGAAGTTACGGCGACAGGGCTCGACCGCGCTATGGCCTCGTTGAAAGAGGTGTCGAACGACCCGCTCGCCGAAAAAGCGGTCGCGCTGCTCGCCCTTGCCCAGGCATTCGGACAGCCTACTGACAACGGCGCCACGCACTTCCTGTTCGAAGCGAATGAAGACGGCTCGATCACCGTCAACGGTCAGCCTCTCAAGCCGCCGTCGGGCCAGCCGCTCTGACGATCTGCGCTTTTTTTGGCCTCGGGCTCCGATAGGTTGCCCCTGGGGCCTGATCAGCCGCTCAAGCCCTCCGCAAGGCTCGGGACCGAAAGCGCCGAGAACCCGTAATGGCGGAGCCAGCGCAAATCCGCCTCGAAGAAGGCGCGGAGATCCGGAATTCCGTATTTCAGCATGGCGATCCGATCGATCCCCATGCCGAAGGCGAAGCCCTGATATTTGTCCGGGTCGAGCCCACCGGCGCGGATGACGTTCGGGTGCACCATGCCGGAGCCGAGAATCTCCAGCCAATCGTCGCCCGCGCCGATCTTCAACTCGCCGCCTTCCCACGAGCAGCCGATATCCACTTCCATGGAGGGCTCCGTGAAAGGAAAATGCGACGGGCGGAAGCGCATCTTCACCTGGTCGAGCTCGAAGAACGCCTTGCAGAAGGCTTCGAGCGTGCCCTTCAGATGGCCGAGATGTGTCGCCTCGTCGATGACGAGGCCTTCCACCTGATGGAACATCGGAGTGTGGGTCTGATCGGAATCGGAGCGGAAGGTCCGGCCGGGCGCAATCACGCGGATCGGCGGCTTTCCTGATTCCATCGTGCGGATCTGCACCGGCGAGGTGTGCGTTCTGAGCACCATGCGCTCGTTCGAGCCCGGGCGCGGACGGAAATAGAAGGTGTCGTGCTCCTGCCGTGCCGGGTGCTCGTCAGGAATATTGAGCGCGCCGAAATTGTACCAGTCCGTCTCGATGTGCGGCCCTTCGGCGACGGAAAAGCCCATGTCGCCGAAAATCTGGATCACCTCCTGCCAGACCTGCGTCACCGGGTGGATGGTGCCTTGCGCCTCCGGCCGGGCGGGAAGCGTCACGTCGACGGTCTCGGCGCGAAGCCTGGCGTCGAGCCCGGCGTCACGCAACGTCGCGCGCCGCGCCTCGATCTCGGCGGCAACCTTGTCCTTCAGCGTGTTCAAGGCCGCGCCGGCGGTCTTGCGCTCCTCCGGCGTCATCTTGCCGAGGCCCTTCAGGCGCTCGGAGATCGAGCCCTTCTTGCCGAGGGCGGAGACACGCACCTCTTCCAGCGCGCGCTCGTCCGCTGCCGCGGCAATCGACGCGGTGATCTCGGATTCAAGGGTCGCGAGGTCGGACATGGCGTTCGTCTAGCACCAAACCTTCTCCCATGGGGAGAAGGTGGCTGCGCGAGCAGCCGGATGAGGGGATTCGGCGAGGGGCATGAAAATGCGGCAAACGCCGCAACCCCTCACCCGTCGCCTTCGGCGACACCCTCTCCCTTTGGGAGAGGGTCGGACGCCTCCCTAGGCCGTCTCACCGACTGCCTTGGCGTGCTCGGTGGCCGAATTTTCCTTGAGATAGGCAAGCGCCGCCTTGGCCTGCTCGGCGAGCGCGGCGAAGGCCGCGGGCTCGTGGATCGCGAGATCGGACAGCACCTTGCGGTCGACTTCCACGCCGGCGCGGTTCAGCCCGTCGATCAGGCGCCCGTAGGTCAGCCCCAGATCGCGCGCCGCCGCGTTGATCCGCTGAATCCACAAAGCGCGGAAGTTCCGCTTACGGTTCTTGCGGTCTCGATAGGCGTACTGGTTGGCCTTCTCCACCGCCTGCTTGGCGATGCGGATGGTGTTCTTGCGGCGGCCGTAATAGCCCTTGGCCTGGTCGAGGGTCTTCTTGTGCTTGGCGTGAGACGTCACGCCGCGTTTGACACGCGCCATTTTCGAAAACTCCGGTCGGCTAGCGGTTGTAGGGCATGTAGACCTTGACGATCCGCTCGTCGGCGGCGTCGAGGACCATGGTGCCACGTGCTTTGCGGATGAACTTCTTCGTCCGCTTGATCATGCCGTGGCGTTTGCCCGCTTGCCCGACCTTCACGTGGCCGTTGGCGGTGAACCTGAAGCGCTTCTTGGCGCCGGACTTCGTCTTCTGCTTGGGCATTTTGCTCTCCAATTGGACGCGAGAGGCGCCGCCTCGGCGGGCTTCGCGTCTAAAGCTCGGGATTGAGCGTTCAGGACCGCCACGGCATGCCCAGGGGCAAAGCGCCCAAAGCCGGGCCGTCCGAAGGGCGCTCATATAGCCAAGGCGGCGTTGAGAGGCAAGCGGAGCTGGGGTTTTGGGGTTTCGGTGCTCAAGCTGGGAGTACCGCTCCGGCGGGCTGAGGGTCGGTTGCGCGCCCTCCCCGCCTGTGGCATTCACCCCGCGCCGGCCGGCAGCCAATTTTCGCCGCCGTCCCGATGCTGCCGTAGCTCAGTGGTAGAGCACTCCCTTGGTAAGGGAGAGGTCGTGAGTTCAATCCTCCCCGGCAGCACCATCGTCGATGCCAAGCCGCTCATCTTCTCGCGCCGCGGCCCGCTTTCTAAAGCCCGCCGGCGCGCCGCTTGACGCCGGACCCGAAGCCATAGTTGCCGTCCGGGTCCGGGCGGTGCGCGCGGCGGCCGAAATGATGCGGGCCGCTCGGATCATCCGGCCCTTGCCCCGGAGCATTCTCTTCTTGGGTTTCGCGCGCTTGCCGCATGCGGGCGCGGTCGCCGAGGAGCCCGTCGCGCAGCCAATCGAGAAGTCCCATTGCACTCCACTCCTGCCAAGCAGTGAGATAACCTGCGAGCGCGCGGGAGAGTTTCGGCGGCGCGCTGGTTCGCGGGCCTTACGGTTAACAAGCTGTGCGGAGCGTCATGCGCCTGCCAGAATAAGGCGCGAGGCTGCGGCACGGCCTGTCGTTCTTGAATACGGAGGCGGAAGATGGCGAGATCAGGCTTTGTGGGATTTGCGGTCTTGGCGGCGGTCGGATTCGCCTTGTTCAGTGCGCCGGCAATGGCGGACGCCATCGACGGCGACTGGTGCGCCCCCGACGGACGGACCTTTTCCATCCGCGGCCCGGCGATCACGACGCCCGGCGGCAACGAGACCCAGGGCAATTATTCCCGCCACGCTTTCAGCTACGTCGTGCCCGCCGGCGAGGCGAGCGCCGGTGAGCAGATCGCGATGATCCTCCTCAACGAGAACAATGTGAAGGTTAAGGAGGGCGCCGCGGACGCGCTCATCTGGGTGCGCTGCAAGCCGGCGATCAGCTGAGCACTGCGACGAAGCGCGGGAGTTGCGGCGGCGGCGCGCCGCTGTTAGAACGCGGCTCCGATTTAGGGGAGGCGAATGATCCGGCACACCGTCGTATTCCGGCTGAAGCACTCAAAGGGCTCGGCCGAGGAAAAGGCCTTCCTCGCGGACGCAGATGTGCTCAAGACGATTCCGGGCGTGGAAAAATTCGAGAAGCTCCGCCAAGTGAGCGCTAAGAACGGCTACGCCTACGGCTTCTCGATGGAATTCGCCGACGAGGACGCCTACCGGGGTTACAACGACCATCCGGAGCACTTGCGCTTCGTCAGGGAGCGCTGGGTGCCGGAAGTCGAGGAGTTCCTGGAGATCGACTACGAGCGGCTTTGAGGGCTCTTCTTCTGTCAGAGCATGATCTTGTCCGAAAACCGGTTCCCACTTTTCGGGATCATGCTTAGCCAGCGAGCATCGTGTTGAGCTGTCCGATGGCGTCGCCGTTCATGAGGACGACGAGGATGATGGCGCCGGTCAGCGCCGCGAAGAGCAGGTGGTCAAGGCTGAGCTTTGTCATGGGCGCTCGTCTACGTGCTTCGCTTTTCAAGCGGATGTCGCCAACGTTTCCGGCTCGTTGCTTCGGCGCCTGATCCGGCCGGCTCGACAGCGGCGGCAGGCTGTGTTGGTCTTCCCGAGAGAGATTTCGGACAAGCTTCATGCGTATCGACGGCACAGACTACCGCACCATCTGGCTCGGCGATGACGGCGAGGCGGTCGAGGTCATCGACCAGACCAAGCTGCCGCACCGCTTTGAGATTCTGACCCTCAACGCGGCCGCTGAGGCGGCGGATGCGATCAAGCGCATGGTCGTGCGCGGTGCGCCGCTGATCGGCGCGACGGCCGCTTACGGCATGGCGCTTGCCGCGCGCGAGGACTCCTCGGATTCCGCGCTCGGCCGCGCTTACGACCTTCTCTTCAAGAGCCGGCCGACGGCGGTGAACCTACGTTGGGCGCTGGAGCGCATGCAGGCGAAGCTGCTGGCACTGCCGCAATCGCAGCGCGTCGAAGCGGCCTATCAGGAGGCCAGGCGGATCGCCGATGAGGATGTCGCGGTGTGCTCCGCCATCGGCGAGAACGGCGTGACGCTGATCGAAGATATCGCCGAGAGCCGCAGCGCCGGGTTTCCGGTCAATGTCTTGACCCACTGCAACGCCGGCTGGCTCGCCACCGTCGACTGGGGAACGGCGCTCGCGCCAGTCTATAAGGCGCACCGCGCCGGAATCCCCGTGCATGTTTGGGTCGACGAGACACGGCCGCGTAATCAGGGCGCCAGCCTCACCGCCTGGGAGCTCAACAAGGAGGGCGTGCCGCATACGGTCATCGTCGACAATACCGGCGGGCATTTGATGCAACACGGCATGGTCGACCTCGTCATCACCGGCACAGACCGCACCACGCGCTCGGGCGACGTCGCCAACAAGATCGGCACCTATCTGAAGGCGCTCGCCGCCCACGACAATCGCGTGCCGTTCTATGTCGCCCTCCCCTCCTCCACCATCGACTGGCGGGTGCGCGACGGGGTGAAGGAGATCCCGATCGAGGAACGGAGCGCGGAAGAAGTCACGCACATGACCGGGGTGACGGGGCAAGGCGACATCGCCACGATCCGCATCACTCCGGAAGGAAGCCCGGCGGCGAACTACGCATTCGACGTGACGCCGGCGCAACTCGTCACCGGGCTCATCACCGAGCGCGGGATCTGCGAAGCCTCGGAGGCGGGGCTGACCAAGCTCTTCCCGGAGGCGGAAGCGGCGTAGACGATGTCCCCCAACAGTCGTCGTCATGCCCGGACTTGATCCGGGCATCCATTCCTCAAGCGCCCGACGTCACCTCGAACGCCACGGAATGGATTGCCGGGTCAAGCCCGGCAATGACGACAACGATAGGTGGGGCTGAGACCGCCTAGTCGCCGACCTCGCTATCTGCGGGCGCGGCGCTAGCCGGCGTCGCCGGCGCGACGAGGATGCGGTCGATGCGGCGCCCGTCCATGTCGACGATCTCGAACCTCAGCCCATCCCACTCGAAGTGGTCGCCGATCTGCGGAATGCGCGCGAGACGCGTGAGCACAAATCCGGCCAGCGTCTCGAAATCCTCGTCGCCGCGCATGTCCTTGCGTTCGAGCAGACGCTCCGCCTCGTGGATGCCGAGCATGCCGTCCATCAGCCACGATCCGTCGTCGCGGCGGACCGCCGACGGCTCGTCGATGTCGGAGGCGTCCTCCGGAAGCTCGCCGGCGATCGCCGTCAGGATATCGGTTGGTGTAACGATCCCCTCGAGCCCGCCATATTCGTCGACGACGACCGCCATGTGCACCGGGTTCTCACGGAACATTTCCAGGAGCCGAAGCACCGGCGTCCCCTCGTGCACGATGAGCGGCTGCAGCAGCGAGGCGGCGACGTCGAATTTTCCCGTGCGCGCCATCTGATCGAGAAGGTGCTTCGTGTGGACGATGCCTGAAAGCTCGTCGAGGCCCTTGCGCCCGGCCGGATAGCGCGAGTGCTCGCTTTCTGCGATCTCCCGCCGAAGCGTCTCCGGCGGATCGTCGAGGTCGAGCCACATCACTTCGACGCGTGGGGTCATCACGCTTCGGACCGAACGGTCGGCGAGGCGGAGTACGCCGTCGATCATGTCGCGCTCCGCGACATGGAAGACGCCGGCGCGTGCGCCCTCCGCGATCATCAGCTTCACCTCCTCCTCCGTCACCGACGTCTCGGGCCGGTCGGGGATGCGAAGAAGCTTCACCAGAGCATCGGTCGAGCCCCGTAGGATAAAAACGACGGGCGCGCCCGCCACCGAGAGCCACGACATCAGCGGAGCGACGGCGGCGGCGACGCGCTCCGGGTTGTTGAAGGCGATCCGCTTCGGCACGAGCTCGCCGACAAGCAGCGAGAGATAGGTTATGCCGACGACGACGACGGCCAGCGCCACGGGATGGGCATAGTCGCCCAGCCCGGAGAGCACTTCGCTCAACGGCCCGGCGAGCGTGGCGCCGGAATAGGCGCCGGCGAAGACGCCGATCAGCGTAATCCCAGCCTGCGCCGTCGAAAGAAAGCGCGTCGGCTCCTCAAGCAGATTCAGTGCGGCGCGCGCCCCGCGGACCTTCTCGTCGGCCAAGTGCTCCAGCAGCGCGCGGCGCGAGGAGAGCACTGCAAGCTCCGACATCGCGAAGAAGCCGTTCAGGAGAATCAGGAGAACGATGACGAGAATGTCCCAGGCGGGCATCGGAATCGTGAAGTTCCAGGAGCTGTCCAGGCTAGCCTAACCAAAACCGCCGGGAAATGCGCGCGCCGACAGCATGCAATTTGAACCACAGCGATTCGCCGCGTCGTCCGATCGTCATCCTCGGAAGGGCACGTCGAGGAGCCCGAGAGCCGCCCGGCAGCGGGATTGTCCGGTTGATCCTTGTCAAAGCGGGCGCCGGCCGTGAAGCGCATTTTGACCGTGACGGCTCCGAAATCTTGTCTTCGGCGGCGTGCGCAGTGCCGGGTTCGGCATAGCGTTGACCATCCAAACGGCCGCTAACCGGGGGGATTGCGACGTGCTTTCGGACTTTCCTTACCGATTCCGCGCATTTACGGTAGATGGGGTGCTTGGGGTGGGGAAAGCAGGTCGTCAGCGTCGCGACAAGGTGAAGGCCGGCGCGGCAAGCTGACACTGGAAATGCCACGTCGTTACGGACTAGAAGTGGGTAAGCGGCGGGAGCAGCGCATGTTTGACTACGAATTGCGTTTCGAGAGCGCCCTAGATGCGCTGCGCGCCGAGCGACGCTACCGCGTCTTTGCCGATCTCGAACGGCGTGTCGGCAGCTTCCCCCGCGCCATCATGCGGCGCGACGGCGAAACGCGCGAAATCGTCATCTGGTGCTCCAACGACTATCTCGGCATGGGCCACCACCCCAAGGTGGTGGCGGCGCTGCAGGAGACGGCCGGCCTGATGGGCGCCGGCGCCGGCGGCACGCGCAACATCTCAGGCACCAACCATCCGCTGGTCGAGCTCGAAGCGGAGCTCGCCGACCTTCACCGCAAGGAAGCGGCGCTCGTCTTCACTTCCGGTTTCGTCTCCAACGAGGCGGCGATCTCCACGATCGCCAAGCTCCTGCCGGACTGCCTGATCCTTTCCGACCAGCTCAACCACGCCTCGATGATCGAGGGCGTGCGCCGCTCCGGCGGGCAGAAGCAGATCTGGCGGCACAACGACCTGGAGCATCTTGAAGACCTGCTCAAGGCGGGCGGCAAAGAGCGCGCCAAGCTCATCGTGTTCGAGTCCGTCTACTCGATGGATGGCGACGTCGCGCCGATCGGCGCCATTGCCGATCTTGCCGAGAAATACGGCGCCATGACTTACCTCGACGAGGTGCACGCGGTCGGCATGTACGGCGCGCGCGGCGGCGGCATCGCCGAGCGCGACGGCGTCATGGACCGGATCGACGTCATCGAAGGCACGCTTGCCAAGGGTTTCGGCGTGCTGGGCGGCTATATCGCGAGCTCGAACCTCGTCGTCGATGCCGTGCGCTCCTATGCACCCGGCTTCATCTTCACGACCGCGCTGCCGCCCGGGCTTGCCGCCGCGGCGGTGGCTTCGATCCGCCACCTGAAGCAATCCTCCGCCGAGCGCGAGGGGCAGCAGCGGCAGATCGCTGCGACGCGCGCGGCGCTCACCGCCGCCGGCCTCCCGGTGATGCCCTCGGAGACACAGATCATCCCGCTCCTCGTCGGCGACGCGGAAGCGTGCAAGGCGGCGAGCGACCATCTCCTCGACCGGCATGGCATCTACATCCAGCCGATCAACTACCCGACGGTGCCGCGCGGCACCGAGCGGCTTCGGATCACCGCGACGCCGTTTCATGACGACCGCCTGATCGCGGCGCTGACGGAGGCGCTTGTGGAAACCTGGAACACGCTGGAGCTTCCGCTTCGGACGCCGGCGACGGTCGAGCACGCGGCGCGCCGGGCGGAGATTTTTGCCGCGTCGGGCGGCTAACTGCCGGCGGGCGTGATCGTCTCGATCACGCCTTGCTCCAGACCATCGCGAAGCTCACCGGCCAGTTCAGATACGGCCGCCATTTCGGCTTCGTCTTCAGCCAGTCTTCATCGATGACGCACTCGTCGAACGCGACAAGCGCGAGACCCGCGTCTCTGCCGGCGCGGAAATGGTCGCTCCCGAAGTGGACGTAGCTCTTTATGGTGACGGCATCCCCGTCGTTGCGATGGAAGTGTGTGACGAGGCCGTTCATCAGGAAGAACGGGTGGTAACCGATCAAGAGGAACTGCCCGCCCCGCGCGAGCAGGCGCGCCGCCTCCCGGTAAGCGGGACCAAGCTCGGCGAGATGCTCGTCCGCCAATGACATGGTGACGAGCGGATAGCGCCCGGCCGGAAGCGGCGTTGCAGCAACATCGCCGACGTGGAGCGTCCGATAAACTCCGCGCTTCTCGGCATGCGCCAGCATTTCCGGCGTGATGTCGACGCCGTCGATCTCTGCGACGCCCTGCGCGTTCAGCCACTGACCCGTGCGCCCGGTGCCGCAGGCGAGGTCCGCCGCCTCGGCAACGTTCTTCCAATCCACCGCGGTCAGGCGCGCCAAAAGCGGCGTGTCGAGCCCAACCGCGACCGTCTCCTCATAGGTTGCCGCCCATTCGCCGTAGCCCAGCGCGGCTGAGGCGGTCGGGTAGTCGCGGTGGTCGAAGAGCGAAGCGTCCTTGGCCATTCGCCCTGACTAACGCGAGTCGCCGCCCTCGGCCATCGCGCGCCGCTCCAACCAGCGCGCTATGATCGGCACGATGACCACCATCGCCAGGAAGCGGGCGACATGGTGCGCGGCGACATAGGCCGGGTCGACGTTCATCTGATAGGCGAGAATGATCAGCGCATCGAGGGCGCCCGGCGCAAAGGCGAGCAGCGTCTGAATGTAGTTTACGCCCAGGAGAAGGCTGACCAGTGCTGCGGCTACGGCGGAGATGCCGAAGGCAAAGCAAAAAGCGATCAGCGCCGGCTTTGCGATGCGCGGTAGAACCGATAAGTCGCCTGGGCGGAAGCGGCTGCCGGTAAGTGCCGCAAGCGCGATCACGAAGGGAAGCACCAACGGAAACGGCAGGCGCGCATCGACAACCCCGGTAAGAAGCAGGGTCGAACTCGCCAGGAGGCCGCCGAGCATCCACCCGCCGACGATTCTGAGCCGCTCGAGGACGAGCGCCCCGACGACGCCGGCGACCAGCTGAAGAACGATCTGTCCGACGTGCGCGGTGTCGGCGACGGCCGGCGCGGCGATCGTCGGCGGATGCCCGATCACGAGCGCGAGAATCGGTATGGTCTCGACGAGAATGAGCACGCGGAGACCCTGCGCGATCGCGACCTTCTTCATGTCCGCCCTGAGGCCCTCCGCCGCGGCCATGACGAAGGAGAGCGCGCCCGGCAGCGACGAAAGCAGAGCGGCGTTGCGGTCCCAGCCCGCGCGCGAGTGCAGCCACCAGTACGAGCTGGCGATCAGCGCGATGAGCGAAACGCCGAGGATTGCGAAGCTCAACGGCCAAGTCTGCATCTGATGGAGCGTCTGCTGCGAGACGCCGCCGCCGGCATAAAGGCCGAGCACCAGAAAGATGGGGGAGCGCAGCGGCCGCGGCACCTCGCTGTTGAAGCCGGCGAGCGATGCGACTGCGACCGCGAGAAGGCCGCCGGAGACCCACCCGGCGGGCATGCCGAGGCTCTGAAAGAGAAAGCCGCCGGCGGCACTGAGTGCCAGTGTGATCGCAAAGCGCTGAGCGGTCCGGAGGTGCGGTCCGACAATGGACCGCATCACCGTCCGAGCCAGGCGGTCAGGCGGCGGGTCGCCTCGCTCAGCTGCTCGGCGCTGCGCAGAAAGCAGAGGCGCATGAAGGGCTCACCGCCCAGGCCGAAGGCGGTGCCGGGCGCCATCCCGATATTCGCCTCGTCGACCAGCGTCAGCCCGAGCTTGCCGGTGTCGGCAGCGTCGGTGATCGTGAAGAAGAGATAGAAAGCGCCGTCCGGCCAGGCGAAGCGCACGCGATTTGAACCGGCGAGGCCCTCGCAGACGATCTTCCGCCCCTCAGCAGCGCGGGCTACCTGCAGGCGGACGAAGTCCTCGCCTTCCTCCACCGCGGCAATCGCGCCGCGCTGCATGAAGGCGGCGACGCCGGAGGTGGAATACTGGATCAGGTTCTCGATCACGCCGCCAAGCATGGCCGGCGCCGCAAGCCAGCCGATCCGCCAGCCGGTCATCGCCCAGTTCTTCGAAAACGTGTTGACGAAGATGACGCGATCGTTCTCGTCGATCAGATCGTAAAAGGAGGGCGCGCGCTCGGCATCGCCGTAGACGAAGCGGGAATAGACCTCGTCGGCGATGATCCAGAGACCGTTCTCGCGCGCGAGCGCCAGGAGATCGCGGAGCTCCGCTTCGGTCGCGGTCCAGCCGGTCGGATTCGACGGCGAGTTGACGAAGATAGAGCGCGTCTTCGCGTTGATGGCGGCTCGCACACGGTCGAGATCGAGATCCCACCGCGAGCCATCAAAATCGAGAGGAACCGCGACCGGTTTCGCCCCGCCAATTCCGGCTGCCGCAGCGAAATTGGGCCAGGCCGGCGTCAGGAGCACCATCTCGTCGCCGCTGCCGGCAGTGGCGGCAATCGCAATCTGGATCGCCTGCATACCGCCGCCGGTGATGAAGAAGCGCTCGGGCGAGAGGTTCCGGCCGAATTGCCGCTCGTGGTAACGCGCGAGCGTGGCCCGAAGCTCCGGCAGGCCGCGCTGGTATGTGTAGAAGGTCTCGCCGGCCGCGAGCGAACGCGCGGTCGCCTCGCAGATGAAGGCCGGCGTCGGCAGATCGCCTTCGCCGGCCCAGAGCGGAATCAGCCCTTCCCGCCCGCGACCGTAGTTGAAAACCTCGACGATGCCGGAATCCGGCGCTTCCCGGGCTTCGCGCCGGAGCGCCGAAAGGACGTGATCGTTCATTAGCGGCTGCGTAGCGCAAGTTCCGCACGGCGGGAAGCCAGCCTAGCAGCGAAGAATGCGCGCAGCCGGAATTGCCCCTCAAAGAGGGGCTCAAGGCGCTTCGCGTCGGGACCGGATCGTCAGCGCTTGGCGAGAAGGTCGCGAATCTCGCGAAGCAGCACGACGTCTTCCGGCGTCGGCGGCGGGGCCGACGGCTTCTCCTCCTTTTTGCGCGCCAGCCTGTTGATCGCCTTGACGAGCAGGAACACCGCGAAGGCCACGATCAGGAACTTGATGACGGCGTTGATGAAAAGGCCGATGTTCCAGGTAACGGCGCCGGCTTCCTTGGCCTGCTGCACCGTGTTGAAGGGCCCGTCGCCCTTCAGCACGATGAAGAGCTGCGAGAAGTCGACGCCGCCGGTGGCAAGCCCGATCGGCGGCATGATGATGTCGTCGACGAGCGACGATACGATCGCCGTGAAGGCGGCACCGATGATGATGCCGATCGCCAGATCGAGCACGTTTCCCTTGAGTGCGAACTCCTTGAACTCCTTGAGCATCGGGCCCTCCGATCGCAGCTGTTTCGCCGCATGGTTGTCACGCGGATGTTGTCGTTGCGGCAACGACCGCGCAATGGCGTCAATGCCACAATGCGCGCGCTTCGACTTCCTCCGGAGCGTGGAGCCTCCGAGCGCGTGACATCGATGCTACACGCACGCACGGCTGCGCAGACTACGCATTCAGCGCCGCGACGACATTGCCTTTGCCGCCGTCGGGCGTCATTCTCTCTCCCGCCGGGGAATCTTGCGTGGAGTTGCGGCATGGCGAGGTTGCTGCCGCCTGAGCGAGACATCGGCGTGATGGGCTCGCCTCTTCAGGCGAACCGTTGGCTTTTCGCGGTCTTCGTCGTTCTCTTGCTCGGGATCGCCCTTCTCGACCGCCTCGGTGCCGATCCGGACTTCGCGCCACTCGCGATTGTCGGCGCGGCGCTCGTTCTCTTCATCCTCGTGGCGCTCTACTCGCACAGCCGCCGCGCCGTTGATTTCTACGTCGCCGACCGCAAGGCCTTCGGCACGCTCGGCGGGCTTGCCGGGGCGAGCGCCCTTGCCGGCATCCTCGCCGTCGGGGTGGCAGGCGGCGCGTACGAGACGCGGACGAGCTTCCTCCTCTCCGCGATGGGCCTCGGCAGCGGATATCTGCTCCTTGCGCTAGCGATCGCGCCGGGGCTGCGGGCCTTCGGCGCCTACACCGCGGGTGATTTCATCGCGGCGCGCTTCGGCCGCATCCTGCCGCGGCTCGCCTGGGCGGCGATCACCTTCGCCGTCTCCTTCTTCCTCTCTGTCGCGACCTTGAAGATCGCGTCGCCGCTCATCGGAACGCTCTTCGGGCTCGCGCCGGATACCGCGCTCTACATCACCGCTGGCGTGATGGCGATGTCAGCGCTTCCGGGCGGCATGCGCTCGCTCTCGTGGATGCAGGCAATCCAATACATGGTGATCGCCGTCGCCTGCCTCGTTCCCGCCGGCTTCTTCGCCTCGGGCGGGCCCACGGCGCAAAGCGCAATCGCGGAGCAGTTCGCGACGCTTCTCGCCGACAGCCTTCCGGCCTGGGGAGATGCGGGCGCGGTCGGCACGGCGCTTCCGGTGCTCCTCTGCGTCCTCGGCACCGCATCGCTGCCGCATCTTTACGCGCGGGCGCTGTCGGCGCCTTCGGGGCGCGAGGCGGTCATGTCGATGATCTGGGCGGTGATCTACTCGGTGGTGCTGGTGCTCGCCGGTTTCGTCCTCTTCGAGCTGCTCGGCGAAGCCGCTGCCGCGGGCATCGCGGCGGATGCCAGCGGGGCGGACCGGCTCGCGGCGCTGATCGCTCTCCTCCCGCCGGTGCTCTCCGGCCTCGTCCTTGCCGGCATGCTCGCCGCGCTCCTTTCGCTTGGCGAGGCCGCACTCTTCGCCGCCGCGACCGCGATCAGCCACGACATCTGGGACGAGATCATCGACCGGCGGGGAACGGAAGGGCGGCGCATCCTGGTCGCGCGCGTCATCGTGGCCGGCGTCACCTTCGGTGCGGTGACGCTCATCTCGCTCTGGCCGGTCGACGCGGCGTCGCTCGTGAGCTGGGCGCTGGCGCTCGCCGCCGCCGGATGCTTCGCGCCGCTCATCCTCGGCCTCTGGTGGCCGCGCTGCAATGAGATCGGCGCCATCGCCGGGATGGTCGCCGGCTTCGGCTTCACCGGGCTCGTCTTCCTGCTGCAACAACACGTGATCCCAACGGCGGTCGTGGAGAGCGAGTGGTCGAATGTCGCGGCTCCGACGGCGGCGGCCGCGGCGACGCTGATGTCGCTCATCGTGACGGTCGGGCTGTCGCTGGTGACGCCGGCGCCTGACAAGGTAGCGCAGGCGCTCGCAAGCGGCTCCGAGGAGCAGCCGGGGCGGATGCCGGTCAGCGAGAGGCCGGCCTAGAGCGCCTCGCGAGGCTCGCCCTTCATTTCGCGCACGAGCGCGACGAGCCGGCCCATCATGCGCTCGGCGAGGGCCTTCACGCGCCCGAGCGTCTCGCTGTCGCGGCCGGCACGCCCGCTCCGCGCGTCCGCCTCCAGCGCCGCGATCCGCGCCTCGAGCGTCATCATGCGATCCGGCTTGCCGGCATCGGCGCCGCTCTCCTCAGCGGGGGAGCGCAAGCAGACGAGCGCATCCCCACGCGCCGTGCAAAGCGCGACCTCGCCGGTCTCGGTATCGAGCCGGAATACGCCGTTCTCGGCGGGCTCGAAGGCGTAGCGCCCGGAATCGCCCGCCAGCGCGGGCGGGGTCACAAGAAGAAAGAGCCCAAAAGCGAAAAGGCGCATGCCATCTCCAATTGCCCGCCTCCAACATCTGGGACTCTAGGTTTGCGAAGGCTGTGGCGAAAGCGCGCTTGCCGCCGCAGCCTCGCCTCTTATCCTTGAGGGAGGATGCGGCAACCGATCTACAAGATCTGCTCACGCGCGCTCTGGCTCGAGGCCGAGCGAACCGGCCGCTTCGACGGCGCGCCCGTCGACCTTGCGGACGGCTACATCCATTTTTCGAGCGCCGAACAGGTGCGCGAGACCGCGACACGGCATTTTTCCGGAGAAGACGATCTGCTCCTCGTCGCGATCGACCCGGAGCCGCTCGGCGAAGCGCTCCGCTACGAGCCCTCACGTGGTGGTGCCCTCTTCCCGCATCTTTACGGCAGCCTGCCGCTTTCGGCGGTGCTGAAAGTCTCTCCGCTGCCGCTCGAAGCGGGCGGCCACGTCTTTCCGACGGACATCCCATGACGGTCGCCGATCGCGTAACGCAGGCGCTCAGGCTCATCGAGCCGGAGCGCGCGCATCGGCTCGCGATCAAGGCCGCGCGGCTGCGGCCGACCCGTCCGCCCGCGGTGACGTCCGACCCCCGGCTTGCCGTCAACCTGCTCGGCCTCGACTTCCCAAACCCGATCGGGCTCGCCGCCGGCCTCGACAAGGACGGCAAGATCGCCGACGCGATGCTCGGAATGGGCTTCGGCTTCGTCGAGATCGGGACGCTGACGCCGCTCCCGCAGGAGGGGAACCCGAAGCCACGGCTCTTCCGCCTTCCCGCCGACCGGGCGCTCATCAACCGGCTCGGCTTCAACAACGAAGGGCACGAGGCGGCGCTGGAGCGCCTCGACTTGCGCAGCGGCCGGAGCGGCATCGTCGGTGTCAACATCGGCGCGAACCGCGACAGCGAGGATCGCGTCTTCGACTACTATGCCGGCGTCCGCCTGTTTGCGCCGATCGCGGCGTACCTCACGATCAACGTCTCATCGCCGAATACGCCGGGGTTGCGCGATCTCCAGAGCGGCAATGCGCTCAGCGCGCTGCTGAAATATGTCGGCGAAGCGCAGGCGGAGGCGGCCGAGGAATGCGGGCGCCGCACGCCGATCCTCCTCAAGGTCGCGCCGGACCTCGACGATGGGAGTCTCGCCACTCTGATCGCGACGGCGAAGGCGCACGCGATCGACGGCCTGATCGTCGCCAACACGACGGTGAAACGGCCGGACCTCAAATCGAAACACTTCACGCAGGAGCTCGGCGGGCTTTCCGGGCGGCCGCTCTTCGAGCTGTCGACGGGGATGGTGGCGCGGGCGCGGCAGCTAGCCGGGCCGGGACTTGTCATCGTCGGTGCCGGTGGCGTCGACGGCGCGGCGGCGGCATGGTCGAAGATCGCGGCGGGCGCCGACTTGGTGCAGCTCTATACGGCGCTCATCTACGAGGGACCATCCCTGCCGAAGCGGATCGCCACGGAACTCCTGAAGCGGCTCGATGAGCGCAACATCAAACGGATCTGCGACGTCCGGGGGATCGAGACGGATCGCTGGTCCGCCGCGTGGCCGCACTGATCGGGTTTTGCTGGCCGCCCTGCGCTGCGCAAGTCACTCACGCATCGTCGTACCACTTCCCGCGCCCTGGGTGGTCTACTGCTGAGGCGCGGGCTGCGGCTCGGGGATGACCTTACGCTGAATGGCGGGCTCAGGAGCGGCCTCAGACTGTTGCGCCTGTCCGGGTGCAGGTGGGATCTTAGGATTCTCCTCCGGCTTGCCGGTGCCGTTGCTGATGATCAACGTGGTGTCCCCCATCAGGGACAGACTGAAAGAGCCTTCGACGCACTCTATCTCCCATAATTGCGACGCCGGATCCGGCGTCAAAGCATCGAGCGCCGGCAGCGTGCATTTGTTCGCGTGCGTCGACAGCAGTGTTGCGAGCGCCAACCGCCGCGCCTCATCCGAGCGCTCCGCGAGCTCTTCGCTGAACGTGCGGTCCGGGGCGGGCTTGGACGAACCGGAGAAGCTGCGGATCGCGAGCAGGTCCGCGGACGGATCGAGGACGTCGCGCTTCACCAGCTTGGACAGACTGGTGGCGCCCTCGACGGCGTCCGCGAGACGCAGGAACAGCTCGTCGTCGAGCACACCGGTCTGCGGTCGTCCAAGGTCGGCCTGAAATTTCTTGATCGCCTCTCTCGTCTGCGGCCCGCCCGAGCCGTCGAGTGGGCCGGCCGCGTAGAAGCGGGCGTTCAGCATGCCCTGGGCATACCAAGTCAGGTCGAAGTCGCGGTTGCTTGCGGCGGACAGGGTGCGTGCGTGGCTCGAGAAGGTGACATCGGTCCAGCAAAAGGTCCTCGATGCCACCATGCATACGGTGTCGGCCGCCTTGCGCGCCGAGGCGGAGTCTCCCATGTCGCAGGCGATTCCAACGCCGACTGCGGGCTCCTGCGCGAACGCGATCGCGCCCCAGCCGCCGGCACACTCGACCGCGAGCCGGCAATCCGTCCCGCCTGCTTCAATGCAGTAATCGCGGGCGCAGCTCTGCGCGCGCGTGTGAGCGTAGCCCGCACACCAGCCATAAGAGTTCTCCGGTGCCGAGTAATAGACGACCGTCGCGGCGCGCGCCGCCACGGGCGAGAGTAGCAGCAAGAAAGCTGCCGCCAAGACACAGGCCAATGCCGACACAAAGACGCGCATTCGGTTTCCCTAGTCCGCGCCGCACCAGGCTTTGATCTTGCCCCGCGGCGCGGCACTTCGTCCACCCGAGATCAAGGCGGCTTAGGAAACGTGCGCGGCAGGAGCCGGCGCATGCGCAGATGGAAGATCAGGCTACGTGCGCCGAGGAAGATCAAGAGTGCCGCCCAGAGGCCATGATTGCCGAAAGCGGGCGTGAGCGCCGCCCATGCGGCGAGATAGACGACGACGGAAAGCAGCATCATGTTGCGCATGTCGCGCGACCAGGTGGCGCCGATGAAGATGCCGTCCATCTGGAAGGCGATGGCACCTGCGATCGGCGTGAGCACCGCCCAGGGCAGAAACCGGCGCGCCACCTCGCGCACGTCGACGGCCGTCGTCATCATGTCGATAATGAGCGGGCCGAAGGCAACATAGACGAGTGACAGCACGATTCCCGTGCCAAGCCCCCAAAGCGTGGTGAGCCGCACGACACGCTCGAAGGCCGGACGGAAGCGCGCGCCGACGGCGCGGCCGGCAAACTGTTCTGCGGCGGTGGCGAAGCCGTCGAGGAAATAGCCGCCGACGATGAAGAAGTGCATCAGAATAGCATTGGCAGCGAGAATGACAGCGCCGAACTGCGCACCCTGACGGGTGAAGAAGGCAAAGGCGAAAAGCAGCGAGAAGGAACGGATCATGATGTCGCGGTTGACGCCGATCAGGCGCTCGAACCCGCGGCGGTCGAAGACGCGCGTCCTCCACGAGATCCGCGACAGGGGCGCGAGCGCCAGAATGATCGGAATCTGCGCCAGCACCGTGATGCCTTCCGAAAGCACCGAAGCCCACGCGACTCCCGTGACGCCGAGCTGAAGCCCGAGGACGAACCAGACGGAGAAGACGATGTTCAAAGCGGCGAAGAGCGTCTGCACGCCGAGCACGGTCATCGACCGGCCGAGGCCGACGAGCCAACCGAGCAGTGCGTAGTTCGCAAGCGTCAGCGGCGTCTCCCAGATGCGGATGTGGAGGTAGTCGTGCATGGCATCGACGACCGCCGGCCCGGGATCCATGAACCAGATGCTCGCCGCGATGAACGGCACCTGGAGCGCGACGATCGGAACGCTGCTCACCGCTGCCACGATCAGCGCACGGGCAAGGACGGCGACGATCTCTTCCTTGTCCGCCGCACCCACCGCCTGCGCCGTCAGGCCCGTCGTGCCGGAGCGCAGGAAGTTGAAGGTCGTGAAGAGGATGTCCAGGACGATGGCGCCGACGGCGATGCCGCCGATCAGCGCTGCGACGCCGAGCTGGCCAATCACGACCGTGTCGACGACGCCGATCAAGGGCACAGAGAGGTAGGCAAGCGTCATCGGCACGGCGAGGCGGAAAACCGAGCGGTGCGTTACGTCGAAGGGGCGGACCCGCTCTTCTTCCGGCGCGTCGCTCACTCCTGGCGGCGCCGGCCGCCGAGCTTGAAGAGGCGCGTGACGAGGAAGAGCGGCACGACGATCAGCGCTCCGGCGACGAGATAGGTGAAGGAATTTGCGAAGATGTCGAAGCCCATGTCGTAGATGCGCAGGATCGCGTGGCGCATCCATTCGTAGATGTCGTAGGGGCGGAATCCGAGCGCGGAGAGCACCAGTCCCACCACGAAGGAGAGAAGAACGAGGCGGATCGCCACTCGCCATGGCGTGTCGCCGAGAAAGCGCGTCAGACCTTGCATGAATCGACCTGTTTCAGCGTTTCCTAGGTAAAGCGCGCGCCCGGAGCCGGCAAGGCGGCCGCCCTCTCCGCCTTGAGGGAGTGCGGAATCACGATGCGGCGGGCAGAAGCTTTTCCAGCGTCTCCAGACGGTCGGCCTCGGCGGGCGGCTTGTCCCAGCGGAGCCGATTGATGCGCGGGAAGCGCATGGCGATGCCGGATTTGTGGCGGGTCGAGCGGTTCAGGCCCTCGAAGGCGACTTCCAGCACCAGCCCGTGGTTCGGCTCGGCGCGCACGGCGCGGACCGGCCCGAACCGGTCGGTGGTGTTGTTGCGGACATAACGGTCGAGCTCGCGCAGCTCCTCGTCGGTGAAGCCGAAATAGGCTTTTCCGACCGGCACCAGCTCCGGCGCGTCCTCGGCACCCGCCCAGACGCCGAACGTGTAGTCGGAGTAGAAGGACGAGCGCTTGCCGTGGCCGCGCTGCGCATACATCAGCACCGCATCGACCACGTGGGGATCGCGCTTCCACTTGAACCACGGGCCTTTCGGCCGGCCGGGCACGTAGGCGGAGTCCCAGCGCTTCAGCATCAGGCCTTCGGCCACCTCGTGCAGACGGCCATGCGTCGGCGGATTCTGTCGCAGCGCGGCAAGCTCCTCCCACGAGGCGAACGCGACGAGCGGCGAGACGTCGATCCGGGGCGACGCGATCTCTTGCACGAAAGCCTCAAGCCGCTTGCGCCGCTCAGCGAACGGAAGTGCGCGCGGGTCGTCGCTGCCGTCGACTAGAAGATCGTAGGCGCGGATGAAGGCGGGATGCGAATTGACGAGCTTCTGCGACACGGTCTTGCGGTTTAATCGCTGCTGAAGGTCGCCGAAGGGCGCGATCGATATCGAGCCCGCGTCTTCCCTCGCGACAAGCAGCTCGCCGTCGATCGCGCCTTCGAAGGTGAGCTCTTCGAGGATGTCGGGGAAGGCGCCGGAGATGTCGTCGCCCGAGCGTGAGTAGAGCTTGCGCACGCCCTTTTCCGAAACGGCCTGCACGCGGATGCCGTCCCACTTCCACTCGGCGGCGTAGTCCTTCGGGTCGAACTTCTGAAGCTCGCTCTCGTCGAGCGCCTGCGCGAGCATCACCGGGCGGAAGGGCGCGAGCGCCGCGGAGACGGGCCGCTCGCCCTGACCCTCAAGCCAGGCGAAGAACGCGACATAAGGCGGCGTCAGCCCGTGCCAGATCTCCTCGATTTCGGTCACGTCCTTGCCGCCGAGATTCGCCAGCGCCTGCTTGGCAAGCCGCGCGGTGACGCCGACACGAAGGCCGCCGGTGACGAGCTTCAGAAGCGCGTAGCGGCCGGAAGCGTCGAGGCGATCGAGCCAGCGCTCGACGAGCCGCGGCCCTTCGAGCCGCGAGGCAGCGTGTAGCTGTTCCACCACGTCGGAGAGGCGCGGCGGCATCTCCGTTTCGGCGCCCTCCGCGGCGCGCGCAGGCCAGACGAGCGCGATCGTCTCGGCGAGATCGCCGACATAATCGTAGGAATAGCCGAAGAGCACCTCGTCGATGCGCTCGACGACGAGCGCGCGAAGCATCGCCGGCTTCACGCTGGCGATTGCGAGATCGCCGGTCAGCGCCGCGAGCGCATAGCCACGGTCAGGATCGGGCGCGGCACGAAAATAATCGGAGAGCAGTCGGAGCTTGCCGTTCCGGGCCGGGGTGAGGACGAGGCGGTCGAGGAGCGCGGCGAAGGCCTGCATGAAGGGGAATATAGGGCTTCGTGACGAGAGGCGCGTGCCTCGAGACTAGCCGCCTAACCTCCCGCTTGTGGGGAGGTGGAAATTCAAGAAGCCGAAGGCGAATTGAATTTCGGGAGGGGGTGATGCCGGTCGACCTGTGCGACCCCCTCCCGAAGTTCGCGAAGGGCGAACTTCGACCTCCCCTCAAGGGGGAGGTTAAAGGCCGCGCATGTCTCGGTGGCCGTGGCTCGGCCTGCGCTGCCCTACCAGACCGGGTCGAGTTGTTTCCGGAGCCGGCGGTTCTCGGTCTCGAGCGCGCGGGCCCGCTTGACCTCCGCGATCGGCTCGGCGTCGGAGAGCGTCACGCCGGCGCGGTCGCGCTCCCGCCAGACGAGCTTCGCCGAATAGGCTTCATCGCGATACGGGATGCGGAGCATGAATTCCGCCGGCGTCAGCGCGGTGTGCTCGAAGACGACGAGCGCGCCGTGCGGCGAGATGTTGCGAACGGTGCAGTCCATCACGGATTGCAGGCGGCCGAAAACGACCTTTCCACCGAGCAGGCTCTTCTGCCGCTGCTCCTTGCGCCTCTCCACGATCATGGCCGACTCCTCAGCGAGGTTAGCAAAATGTGTATCGCCCGCGGAGGTGGTAACAATCCATTAGGATCGTGTCTGACGGTTAACCCGGTTGGCTAATGCGACGAGAGGCAGGCGGAATGGATTGCCGGATCAAGTCCGGCAATGACGACAGAGGAGGGTGCGGGCTGCGTCCCGAGCGTCCCTGCCCTATATCTGCGGGATGCGCTTCACGGAGCTTCTCTGCGCCACGCCCGCCGGCATCTACTGCCCGCCCGGCGATTTTTACATCGACCCGACCCGCGCGGTGGATCGTGCGCTGATCACGCACGGCCATTCCGACCACGCACGGCGCGGGCATGGTGCCGTGCTCGCAACAGCGGAGACGCTCAAAATCATGGCGGAGCGCTACGGCGGGGATTTTGCCGGAAGCGCGGAAGCGGCGACGCTCGGCGAGACGCGAAACATCAACGGCGTCGGCGTCACCTTCCACCCCGCGGGTCACGTGCTCGGCTCCGCGCAAATCGCGGTGGAGAAGGACGGCACGCGGATCGTCGCGTCGGGCGACTACAAGCGCCGGCTCGATCCGACCTGCGCGCCGTTTACGCCGGTCAAATGCGACGTCTTCATCACCGAGGCGACGTTCGCGCTTCCGGTCTTCCGCCATCCCGACGACCGCGCGGAGATCCGCAAGCTGCTCTCATCCGTCGCGCAGTTTCCGGAGCGCACGCATCTCGTCGGTGCCTACGCGCTTGGAAAAGCGCAGCGCGTCATCGCGCTGATCCGCGAGGCGGGATACGACGCGCCGATCTACATCCACGGCGCGATGCAGAAGCTCTGCGAGCTTTATGTGCGCGAGGGGATTGACCTCGGTGTGCTTGAGCCGGCGACGCTTGAGAAGGGCCGCAAGAAGGACTTTTCCGGCGCTATCGTCGTCGGCCCGACGTCCGCTTTTCAGGATCGCTGGGCGCGGCGCTTTGCCGATCCGGTCTCGTGCTTCGCGTCTGGCTGGATGCGCATCCGCCAGCGCGCCAAGCAGGGCGGCGTGGAGCTGCCGCTCGTCATCTCCGACCACGCGGACTGGGACGAGCTCTGCGACGCGATCCGCGAAGTCTCACCGCAGGAAGTGTGGGTGACGCACGGGCGCGAAGAGGCGCTGGTCAGATGGTGCGAGCTTCAGGGGATACCGGCGAAGCCGCTTCATCTGATGGGGTATGAGGACGAGGCGGAATAGGGTTCTCCGCCGCCGGATATTCCGGTCGCGATGTTCGGAAGGGCCACTCTCCTAATCGTCGGAGCCGCTACGACTTTCGCCGAAATTGCTCGATGCCAAACACGGACCGAACAACGTGACTTCGAGAGCGAACCGGCAACCGAGCCGATCGGAACGGGCTCGCGCTTTGCGACAGGATGCGGGGGAGGGTAGAGCGAAGCCCTCTCCCAGAGGGAGAGGGTGGCTGCCCCCGGGGTCCGGCCAACGGCCGGCCCGAGGACAGGCTGTGCAGCCGGGTGAGGGGTTGCCAGCACCTGACAACTGGCAAGGCTAAGCTCGGCCTCAACCTGACCGACGGTGAACAGCGTAGCCTTGAGCGCGCTGCCTGATGAATGGTGCGAGTGGGTTGGCTGATCGAGCCGGCCCACTCTTTCCCGTGTCCTTAAACCCCCCTTGTTATCCCCCCATCCACGCGCAAATTCTGCCCCGTAATATACCCCGCGGCTTCCGACACCAGGAACGCGATCGTGTCGGCGATCTCTTCGACGTGGCCGTAGCGGCGCATGGGGATGCGCGCGACGTTCGCCTCCGTCTCCGGAAACGAGTCGATGAAGCCGGGGAGCACGTTGTTCATGCGGATTCCTTCGCCCGCGTATCTGTCGGCGAAGAGCTTGGTGAAGACGGCGAGCCCGGCGCGGAAGACGCCTGAGGTCGGGAAGGCCGGATCGGGCTCGAAGACCGCGTAGGTCGAGATGTTCACGATCGCGCCTTGTCTCTGCTTCTGCATGACGGGCGTCACGAGCCGCGTGGGGCGGACGACGTTCAGGAAATAGGTCTCCATGCCGCGCTGCCAGTCCTCGTCGCTGAGATCGAGGATCGCCGCGCGCGGTCCATGGCCGGCGGAGTTGACCAGCGCGTCGATGCGGCCCCACCGTTCCATGGTCAGGTCGACGAGGCGCTTCAGATCGTCGTTCGACTGATTTGAGCCGGTAACGCCGACGCCACCAAGCTCCTTGGCGAGGGCCTCGCCCTTCCCTGACGACGAGAGGATCGCGATCTGATAGCCGTCCTCCGCGAGCCGGCGCGCCGCGCCCGCACCCATGCCGCTGCCGCCGGCCGTGACGATGGCAACTTTCTCTGTCATTGACGCCTCCCCGTTCCTCGACCGTTGCCCAGGCATACGAGGACGGGCTCGAATGACAAGCACCGAGGAGAGGAGATCAGCGCGCGGTCTTCGCCCGCGTGTGCGTAAAGGCTCGGAGAGGGAGAGGCTACGCCCGGCTCAACGGCGGGCGAGCGGGTAGCCTTCCTGCGCGTAGAGCGCGCGGATGTCCTTGTGGTCGAAGCGCGCCTCGTCGACTTCCATCACGGCGCCGACCAGGTTTTGCGGGGGAAGCTCCTCGATCGTGAAGCGTATCGCCTCGGCGGCGGAGTCTGAACCGCCGGTAGGCATATCTGCGCGCCGACCAAGGGCGCAGGATGAACACCTCGGCCGCGGCGGAGTAATCGAACCCCTTGCTCGACCGCGCCTGCCCCACGGCGGTCATCCGAGCGCCTCGGTCGCCGAAAGCTGGCTTTCCTTGGCCACGCGCTCGCGCGGGCCGTCGGCGCTCTGGATGCGGTATTGCTGGTCGCCGTTCTCCTCGGGAAGATGCGCGACGATCTTGTAGTAGCCGGCGGCGCCACGCTCGATGTTCGCAGCCGAGAACAGCACCTTCTGACCGACCTTGAACTTGTGCATGGCGTCCTCCATCAGCCGCTCCGCCTCATGCCGGGCCCCGTCGGCTTCTTGCGCTTCGGCATCGGGAGAAGCCCTTCGCGCTGCGCCAGCTTGCGCGCGAGCTTGCGCGAGCGCCGGATCGCCTCGCTCTTCTCGCGCGCCCTTCTTCTCGGAGGGCTTCTCGTAGGCTCTCCGCAGCTTCATCTCGCGAAAGACGCCCTCGCGCTGCAATTTCTTCTTCAGCGCCTTCAGCGCCTGGTCGACATTGTTATCGCGCACGACGACGATCAAAGGCATTCTCCTCGAATTCTGAAACTGTGGGACTGAGCGCTAGGGGCGCGCATAAGAGAGCGCCGGGCGGCGCTCTCCGCATAAGGTTTACGGCTGCTGAAGGTTCGCCGCGGCCATCTTGCCGCTGCGGCCGTCGGCCTGCACCTCGAAGGCGATCTTCTGACCTTCGACAAGGCTGCGCATGCCGGCCTTCTCAAGCGCGGAGGCGTGGACGAACACGTCCTTGCCGCCGTCGTCCGGCTGGATGAAGCCGAAACCTTTGTTGACGTTGTAAAACTTCACGGTGCCCGTTTGCATGGAACCGGCCTTTCACTGACGATTGCACGTGCGTACGGCGCAAAATTCGCAACCGTTCGCTCATCGAGTTTTGGAGAGAGGCTGAACGTGCGCCTGGCAGCGCCGAGGCAAATAGGCCCAGTTGTCTGGCCAAAGTTCGATGCCCTTATATCGGGAACAAATGTGGTTTATGCAAGGCTCCTTGCCTTAATGCGGTCCATCTCGACCGAGGAAGCGGGGGCCTAGCCGCGCCCTTACGTCGTTAATCGCGTTACGGATTTCAGCACCGATCCCCTTCAAGGAGTGACGCGTGAGCGCCGCCGAATCCGACATCCGCGATCTCTTCTCCGCTTACGCTTCCGGCTTCGACGACGCCGATGCGGAAGCGGTGACGGCGCTCTTCGCCTGGCCGGCAACGATCTGGCAATTCGGCTTCGGCCATGTCTTCGAGGATGCGGAGGAGCTTCAAGAAAACGTCGACGCGCTGATCGACGTCTTCGACGAGGCGGGAATCGTCACGACCGAGCCGGAGGTGAAGGAGGTGCGCGTCTCAGGCCCGAGCGCCTTCGCCTCCGTCATATGGCGGCAGCACGACGACAGCGGCGAGATGCTCAACGAATTCTCGTGCCAGTACCTGCTCATCCACTACGAGGGCGCGTGGAAGATTGCAACAATCGTGAACGAAGAGGCGGAAGGTTGAGAGCGTCCTCTCCCCTTTGCAGGGAGAGACCAGACGAGGGGGAACGCGCGCGCCGGGCGCTATTCGTCAGCGTGGCCCAGCACCTTGCCGGTCCGCGGGTTGATCAAATGCACGTCGCCGCACGACAGGCATTCTATGCCGAAATAATCCTCGCCCGGCGGATCGAGGCGATCCGCCAGGTCTTCGTCGGCGTGCATTGCCTGAACCATCAGCCCGGTTGCCGGGCAGCGGAACAAGAACGGGGTCATGCGGGAACCCTGATCGAACCGATCGGGCGGGCCTTGATCCGCAACAAATTCAATTATTCGAATGGATTAGCGACGATTCAGGCCTCGACGCCGATGCGCTGAAGGAAATCGGCCGGGATATCGGCGACCTTCCGCGCCACGAGCGCGAAGTAGTAGAGCGGCAGGCCCTCCATCGACAGCCGGTGCCGGTAGCGCTCCAGGTGATGGATGTCGATGTATTCGGAGAAGATCAGCTCGCGGATGAAGGCGGAAAAGCCCGAATTGTCGGACTTGTCGAGGAAGCTCTCCTTGATGTTGAAGGCGACCCAGCCGTCGTTCCTGACGAGGCGCAACGCCTCGAGGAAGGCGGGCGCCGGAATGTCGTCGAAGCCGAGCGCCGCCACGCAGGTCAGCACGTCGATCTGCCACTCCCTCAGCTCCTCCTGAAGCTCCTCGTCGAGGTTGGTGAAGTCGGCGACATAATATTCGTCATAGAGATCGGGGCGGTCGCGGTTAACCGCTTCCTTCGCCTCCTCGATGATGTCGACGCCGATCAGCCGCGCCACGCCGTGCTTCTTCAACACCTCGCCCATGATGCCGTTGCCGGCGCCGAGATCGAGCACGCGCGATTCCGTCAGCTCCCAGCCGTTGGCGTCCATCGCCTTCTTCAGGATCTCGCCGACCTTCGTCGGCGAGGAGCATTTCAGCCGGTCATAGAAAATCTGCTCGTAGAGGCCGGGCGGCTGTAGATCGCGTCGTAGTCGTGGAAACGGAAGCGCGCCTCCCCGCCGTCCTCCTGAAGATAGAAAAAGACCTCGTTCTGGCCGAGCGCCTGGCTGTCCGCCGGCGGGAACTTGATGTGATAGCGGTGTCTCATCGAAAATGACGGATCGCGCGGCAAATGCAGCACTCGCCTGCCTCCTTGTCTGCCTGATTTTGGTGTGCGGCTGGGTTTTGGCACATTGCGCGCCGAGGCTCAAATCGGGCGGATTTCCGCGGCCGTTCGCGCGACGATGCGGGCTCGACATTTCGCGGCGGCTATGGCTGGCTCGCTCCGCTTTTCTTGCGGAGCGCCGACATGGCTTTCCAAATCTGGCTCGCCTTCACGGCCGCCACCATGGTCCTCCTCCTCATACCGGGGCCGACGGTGCTTCTCGTCGTCTCCTACGCGCTCGGCCAGGGCTGGCGGACGGCGCTGCCGATGGCGATCGGCGTGGCGCTCGGCGACTTCACCGCAATGACGCTGTCGCTCCTCGGCGTCGGAGCGCTGCTTGCGGCGTCGGCGACCGTGTTCACGGCGCTGAAATGGGTCGGCGCGGCCTATCTCGTGTGGCTCGGCATCAAACTCTGGCGCGCGGGCGGCACGCTCGCCGCGGAGCCCAAGCGCAGCGGCGCGTCGGCGGCGCGAATGCTCGGCCACGCCTGGCTCGTCACCGCGCTCAACCCGAAGGGCATCACCTTCTTCGTAGCTTTCGTGCCGCAGTTCCTGAACCCGCATGCGGACTTCTTTGCGCAGATGGCGGTGCTCGAAGCGACGTTCCTGACGCTCGCCTTCGTCAACGCGCTCGGCTACGCGCTCGTCGCCTCGCGGGCACGCGGCTTCATGAAGAGCCCACGCGCGATCCGTGCCGTGAACCGCATCGGCGGCTCGTGTCTGATTGGGGCCGGCGTCGCGGCGGTGTCGGTGCGCATTCGGGTAAGCTGAATCCGCCCCTGCTCCCGCAGCCTCGATTGTCATCCCGCATGCGCGAAGCGCAGCCCGGCCGCCCCTTGAAGCACTTCGTATCTGGATGTGGCGCGTGGCTCTCCAGCACGCCGTGCGCGTGGGTCCCGCGTCATTGCCGGGCTTGACGCGGCAAATCCGGCGATGACGACAGGAAAGCGTTGTCTGCTGCGGCCGTCCCGGTATGACTGCCTCAGTCGAGCGCGACGCCCATCGCGATTGAAGGATAGCGAGGAGACGAAGACCATGGACGTGCGCGCGGCGATCGCATTCGAGGCCGGGAAGCCGCTCGAAGTCACGACCGTTCAGCTCGAAGGCCCGAAGGCCGGCGAAGTTCTCGTCGAGATCAAGGCGACCGGCATCTGCCATACCGACGAGTTCACGCTTTCGGGCGGCGACCCGGAAGGGCTCTTCCCCTCGATCCTCGGGCATGAGGGCGCCGGCATCGTCGTCGACGTCGGGCCGGGCGTGACGAGCGTCAAAAAGGGCGACCACGTCATCCCGCTCTACACGCCGGAATGCCGCGAATGCCCTTCGTGCCTGTCGCGCAAGACCAATCTCTGCACCGCGATCCGCTCTACGCAGGGGCAAGGCGTGATGCCGGACGGCACCTCGCGCTTCTCGATCGGCGGCAAGAAGCTCTTCCACTACATGGGCTGCTCGACCTTCGCGAATTTTTCCGTGCTGCCGGAGATCGCGGTCGCGAAGATCCGCGAGGACGCGCCGTTCGACAAGGTCTGCTATGTCGGCTGCGGCGTGACGACGGGCATCGGCGCGGTCATCAACACGGCGAAGGTGGAGGAAGGCGCGAAGGCGATCGTCTTCGGGCTCGGCGGCATCGGCTTGAACGTCGTGCAGGGACTTCGGCTCGCCGGCGCCGACATGATCATCGGCGTCGACCTCAACAATTCGAAGAAGGAATGGGGCGAGCGCTTCGGCATGACGCATTTCGTCAATCCGAAAGACGTCGGCGGCGATCTCGTGCCTTACCTCGTCAACATGACGAAGAAGGGCGCCGACCAGATCGGCGGCGCCGACTACACCTTCGACTGCACCGGCAACACGACGGTGATGCGGCAGGCGCTCGAATTGGCGCATCGCGGCTGGGGCGTCTGCGTCATCATCGGCGTCGCGCCGGCGGGCGCGGAGATTTCCACGCGCCCGTTCCAGCTTGTCACCGGACGTGTTTGGAAAGGGACGGCGTTCGGCGGGGCAAGGGGCCGCACCGACGTGCCCAGAATCGTCGACTGGTACATGGAGAAGAAGATCGCCATCGACCCGATGATCACGCATTCGCTGAAGCTCGACGAGATAAACAAGGGCTTCGACTTGATGCACAAGGGCGAGTCGATCCGCAGCGTCGTCGTCTACTGACGATCGGGGCGCCACCGCGCGCTTCCGCCGCGCCGATTCCGCTTACCACCCCGGCGCGAATGAGTATGATGCGCCGCCGCGGGCCAGGCCCGCTCCGCCGACACCGGGAGGAGATCATGGAATTTGAGAATCATGCGCGACGGTCGTTCCTTAAGGGCGCCCTCGCCTTGTCAGCGCTCGGGCTTCTCAATCCCGCAGCTGCTTGGGCGGCCACATGGGAGCGCCTTGGGACGCGGACCGTTCTTCTCGTAAACGACACCGACATCGTGCCGGTGACCTTCCTGCGCGGAACGTTCAGACAGATTCAGCTGCGCGTGAAGGGAAACGGCGTCTACATGAATGCGCTGACGGTGACGTTCTCGAACAGGCAGACGGTGAATTTTCCGGTACGGTCCTTCATCCCGGCTGGCAGCCAGACGCGCGCGATCAATCTCCCCGGTGGTTCCCGTTCGATCAGCTTCGTCCGGCTCGACTACCGCTCGGCGCCGAACTCGAGAGGCCGCGCCACGGTGGAAGTCTGGGGACGCAGGTAGCCACGCAAGAAACAAGGCTGCCTAAGGCAGCCGACTCGACATCAGCCGGAACGGGTTCTAGCTTTGTTCCGTGACCGCGCCCGCCCGATTTCCCGCGCCGACTGAGCCGCTCCCATCCGCGTTTGCAGCCTGGTTCGCGAGGCGCGGCTGGGCGCCGCGGGCGCATCAGATCGCGCTTCTCAAGAAGGTGGAAGCGGGACGATCGGTGCTCCTCATCGCGCCGACCGGCGCGGGGAAGACGCTCGCCGGATTCCTGCCAAGCCTTGTCGACCTTTCGCGCATCAATGCCGCGCCGAAGCGCGCGCGACCGGGAATGCCCGTCGTCGGGCCGCATACGCTCTATGTCTCGCCGCTCAAGGCGCTTGCGGTCGACATCCACCGCAACCTCGAAACGCCCGTCGCCGAGATGGGACTTCCGATCCGTCTCGAGACGCGCACCGGCGACACGCCGGTCTACAAGCGGCAGCGGCAGAAGCTCGATCCGCCCGACATCCTGCTCACCACGCCGGAACAGGTGGCGCTGCTGATTGCGTCGAAGGACGCGCCGCGCTTCTTCGCGCGGCTTACGACGGTGATCTTCGACGAGCTTCATTCGCTCGTCGTGTCGAAGCGCGGCGACCTGCTCTCGCTGGGCCTGGCAAGGCTTCGAAAGCTCGCGCCGGGGCTGAAGACGATCGGGCTTTCGGCGACCGTCGCCGAGCCCGACGACCTTTGCGCCTGGCTCGTTTCGCAAGAGCCGGCTGCCTCGAAAAACCTCGCCGACAAAATCGTGGTCGAAGGCGGCGCGCAGCCGAACCTCTCCATTCTCGAGCCGGAAGAGGCGCGCGTCCCCTGGCAGGGGCACACGGCGCTCTACGCGCTCCCCGCCATTTACGAGGAGATCAAGGCGCACAAGACGACGCTCCTCTTCGTCAACACGCGCTGGCAGGCGGAGCTGCTCTTCTCCGAGCTCTGGCGCGTCAACGAGGACTCGCTGCCGATCGCGCTGCATCACGGCTCGCTCGACCGAGGCCAGAGGCGCAAGGTCGAAGCGGCGATGGTGGCGGGGAAGCTCCGCGCGGTTGTTGCCACGTCTACCCTTGATCTCGGGATAGACTGGGGCGACGTCGACCTCGTCGTGCATGTCGGCGCACCGAAGGGTGCGAGCCGTCTTGCGCAGCGGATCGGCCGCGCCAACCACCGCATGGACGAGCCGTCGAAGGGCATCCTTGTGCCTGGCAACCGTTTCGAGGTGCTCGAATGCCGCGCTGCGCTCGACGCCAATTATCTCGGGCACCAGGACACGCCGCCGCTTCGCGACGGCACGCTCGACGTGCTCTGCCAGCACATCCTCGGCATGGCGGTCGCCGAGCCATTCGATGCGATTGGCCTCCACGAAGAGATCACCGCCGCCGCGCCCTATCGCGATCTCTCGTGGGAGACATTCGAGCGCGCCGTCGATTTCGTCGCAACCGGCGGCTACGCGCTTCGAAGCTACGAGCGCTACGCCAAGATCCGGCGGCGGAAGGACGGCCCTGACTCCGATTCCACGGGGGGCCGCTGGGGGATCACGCATCCAAGGATCGCGCAGCAATATCGCCTGAACGTCGGAACCATCATCGAGCAGCCGATGCTGCGCGTGCGCCTCGGCAAGCCGAAAGCAGGAGGCGTCGTGCGCGGCGGGCGTGTGCTCGGGCAGATCGAGGAATATTTCCTGGAGCAGCTCACGCAGGGCGACACGTTCCGCTTCGCCGGCCGCGTGCTCCGCTTCGAGGGCATCCGCGAGAACGAGGCCTTCGCCAGCCCTGCCGACAAGGAGGATGCGTCGATCCCCTCCTTCGAGGGCGGAAAATTCCCGCTTACCACCTATCTCGCCTCACAGGTTCGCGCGATCCTCGCCGACCCGACGCGCTGGGCTGCGCTCCCGGAGCAGGTGCGCGAGTGGCTCGGCTATCAGAAGGAGCGCTCGGTTCTCCCCGGCCCCTCCGACCTTCTGGTCGAGACCTTTCCGCACCGGGACAAGTTCTACATGGCGGCCTTCCCGTTCGAAGGGCGGCTTGCGCATCAGACGCTCGGGATGCTCCTGACGCGGCGGCTTGAGCGCGCCGGGGCTCGCCCACTCGGCTTCGTCGCCACCGACTATTCGCTCGCCGTCTGGGCGCTGCGCGATCTCGGCGCGCTCTTCGCCGCCGGAAACCCGTCGCTTCAAGCGCTCTTCGACGAAGACATGCTCGGTGACGACCTCGAGGCGTGGATGGCGGATTCCTACCTCTTGAAGCGGACCTTCCGGAACTGCGCGCTGATCGCCGGGCTGATCGAGAAGCGGCATCCGGGCGAAGAGAAGAGCGGGCGGCAGGTCACGGTCTCCACCGACCTTGTCTACGACGTGCTCCGCAGCCACGAGCCGGACCACATCCTTCTGGAGGCCACGCGTGCCGATGCGGCAACAGGGCTCCTCGATATCGCCCGGCTCGGCGAAATGCTCTTCCGCGTGAAGGGGCGAATCATGCATCAAAGGCTCACGCGCGTCTCGCCGCTCGCCGTGCCGGTCATGCTGCAGATCGGCAAGGAGCCGGTCTTCGGAGAGGCGCAGACCGATATTCTGGCGGACGCGGCCGATGCCCTCATCCGCGAAGCCATGGGCGAGGAGAACTCACCGCGTGATGCCGCGAGCGGCCGGACTCTTCAACCGACCGGAGCCGAGCCCGGCACCGGGGCCCGTCGCGTCGGCTCGCGAGCCAGGCCGCGAACAGCGGGAAGAGCAGCGCGGCATGGCTGAGCTTCGGACCACGATCGACGACAGGCCGGTCGTCGTCGATTCCTCCGGCGCGCTCTTCCTGCCGGTCAGCCGCACGCTCATCGTCTCCGACCTGCACCTGGAGAAGGCCTCGGCATTCGCCAAGCGCGGAACGTTCCTGCCGCCCTACGATACCGGCGCCACGCTTGTCCTTCTCGCCGCGCTGATGCTGAAGCGTGACCCGCGGCGCGTCGTTGCGCTCGGCGACAGCTTCCACGATTCCGATGGCTACGCGCGGCTCTCCGACCCCGACCGTGCGCGGCTTCAAAACCTGCAGCGCGGACGCGAATGGGTGTGGATCAGCGGCAACCACGATCCGGAGCTTCCGCCCGACATCAAGGGCGAAGTGGTCGAAGAAGTCGCGCTCGACGGCCTGACGCTCCGCCACGCGCCGCGAAACGGCAAGGCTGCCGGCGAGATCGCCGGGCATCTCCATCCGGCGGCAAAGGTCCGCGGGCGCGGACGAAGCGTGCGCTGCCGTGCCTTCGCCACGGACGGGGCGCGCATGGTGCTTCCGGCGTTCGGCGTGCTGACCGGCGGGCTCAACGTGCTCGACAGCGCCTTCTCGCGCCTCTTCTCCGGCGCGCTCTCCCGCGCTGTCTTGATCGGCAACGGCAAGCTCTTCCCGGTCGCCTTCGCCGCGCTCAGCCCGGACTAGGTTCGGCGCATGCTGCAGATGTCGCGGCTGCTAGGGAATGGATTGCCGGGTCAAGCCCGGCAATGACGACAGACGTTGGGAAGGGACTACGGCCTTCTAAACATCAGACCGGCGAGCCAGCCGGTGAAGACGGCGAGCGCGACGCAGACGAGGCCGTAGGGCAACGAGTGATCGAGAGCCGCGCGGGCGATCCGCTCAGAGAAACCGCCCTTCATGATGGTCAGCGTCTCGGTCGCGCCGGCAAGCAGCGCCTCGCCGCGGAAGAGGTAGACGCTCACGCGATACTCGCCGGTCGGAATGTCGCTCGGCAGGAAGAAGGTGGTGCGGAAGACGTTCGGCGCCAGGAATTGCACCTCGCGCTTGCGCTCCGCATAAAGCCCGCTCTGCATCTTCAGGCCGACGAACGCCTTGGCGAAGCGTCCGGCCACGGGCTCCTGATTGGTTTGCTGCACGAAATCGAGGCTTGATACGCCGAGCCGATATTGGATGAGGTCGGCGGGGCTGAGCGCGGCGCTGAAGTTCTCGCTCAAATGCATGACGTAGTAGGAGGGTACGCCGTTGAACTCGCGCGACGTGCGGTTCGCCCAGATGCCGAGAACGCGCTCCTTCTCCCGCACTACCACATCCTGCGGCGGGCCCTGTACCGACCACCGCCACCTCGTAGCCGGGATTACCCTCGGGCGCGCCGCGAACGGCGCCGAAGACGACGATCCGCTCGCCGGTGAAGTTTGAGGTGATCTCGACAGCGTCGTCGGAGAGCGTCGAGACCAGGCTCTCGCCGCGCGCGGCCCCGGCCGACGCGGTGATAAGAAGCGCCAGGAGGAGCCGGTGCCCCATCATGTTGCGCCTCCCAAGATGCGAAGCGAGAAGATCTGGTCCGGCGTCAGGAAGAGGCTGAGGAAGACACGCAGCGCCACCGCGAGCACGAGCAGTGCGAGGAGCGCGCGGAGCTGCTCGCCACGAAGCGCCTGACCGACGCGCGCGCCGAACTGCGCGCCGATCACCCCGCCGATGATCAGAACCAGCGCCAGCATGATGTCGACGGTCTTGTTGGCGGTGGCCTGCAGCACGGTCGCGACCGCCATGGTCATAAGCGTGTAGGCCAGCGAAGTGCCGATGACGACGTTGGTCGGGACGCGCAGCAGATAGATCAGCGCCGGCACCATGATGAACCCGCCGCCGAGGCCGAGCACGGAGCCCAGAAACCCGATCCCCGCGCCGAGCCCGATGATCGGGATGATGCTCACGTAGAGCTTCGAGCGACGGAAGCGCGTCTTGAGCGGAAGGCCGTGAATCCAGTTGTGGTGGCCGGGCACGAGCGCGGCGCGCCCGGCGCGCGTCCTCAAGAGCGCGCGCACCGACTCGCGCAGCATGATCGCGCCGATCGCTCCCAGAAAGACGACGTAGGCGATCGAAATGATCAGGTCGAGCTGGCCGACCGAGCGCAGCGCGCGAAAGGTGAACACGCCGAGTGCCGAGCCGCTGACGCCGCCGGCGGCGAGAAGCAGCGTCATCTTCTCGTCGATCAGACGACGGCTCCAGTAGGAAAGCGCTGCGGAGGCGGAGGACGCGACGATCTGCGGCGTGACGGTCGCCACGGCAACGGCCGGCGGAATGCCGGTGAAGATCAGAAGCGGCGTCAGAAGAAAGCCGCCGCCGACGCCGAACATGCCTGAGATGAAACCGACAGCCCCTCCCATCCCCAGGAAGAGGAACATGTTCACCGTCAGCTCGGCGATAGGGAGATAAAGCTGCACCCGCGGCGCCCGTCGGAGATCTTTTCGTTGCGGCGGCCCCGCAAGGAATAAGCGCCGCGGACGCGGCGCTGTCAAATTGCGTTGTCAATCGGCGGCCGGCCCGCCGCCCCCCGGCCGGCACCGAACGAACTAGGCAGGACGAACTATGTCGGACGCTTGCGAAGCGCCGCGACGAGATCCGTGTCGATCTGGCCGGTCTTCGGCAAACCCGCCCTGTCCTGGAAGGCCGAGATCGCCTCGATCGTCTTCTCACCAAGAAGACCGTCGGCCGGCCCCGGGTCATAGCCGTTTTCGGCGAGGAGCTTCTGCACGAGAGCGACGAGGTCGTTTCCCGACTTCACCTCGACGCTGGTCGAGCTGTCATCGGAGCGCCAGCCGTTATCCGGCATCAATACTTCGTTTGCGTCCGATACGAGCGGCAGCGGCTGGAAGGTTGCCGCCTCCTGCTCGGCCCGCGCGCGGTCCGCATCGGAGAGCGCCTGCGCGATGATGTCGCGGCGCTTGGCCGACTCCTCGTCGCCGGAGCTCGCCGCGACGGCGAACCACTTGTAGGCCTCGACCAGATCCTGCGGCACGCCGAGGCCGCGGGCGTGAAGGATCGCCAGGTTGAACTGGCTGTCGCGGACGCCGTGCTCGGCGGCCTCGCGGAAGAGCAAAGCGGCGCGCTCAAGGTCCGGCGCGCCGCCGGCGCCCTCGGCGTAGAGCACCGCGAGATTGTGCATGGCCTTGACGTTGCCCGCGTCGGCCGCGCGGCGATACCATTCCTGCGCCTTGGCGAGGTCGCGCGGGACGCCCAGCCCCTTCTCGTAGATCGAGCCGAGCCGGTACTGCGCCGGAGCGAGGCCGGCGTCGGCCGACTTCTCGTACCAGACGACCGCCGTCAGCATGTCCTGCGGCACGCCGCGGCCCTCGGCATAGCGCGCGCCGACCTCGAACTCCGCGATCCGGTCGCCGCCGAGCGCGGCGTCGCGAAGCTGCGCGGGTCCGATCGATTCCGGCAGCGAGGCGGTAAGCGATGTGTTCTGCGGCGACATCGCCGCCGGCTCCTGCGACGTCGGCTCGGTCGCAGCGACCTCAGCAGCGGGCTGCGCCGGCTCGATCGCCGACGTCGTCTCAGCTGCGCTCATGGCCGGCGCTTGGCTGGCGCTCCCGGCCGCGGCTGTATTGGCTGCGCTCGATTCCTCGGGGCGCAAATCCGGCGCCGATGCAGTCAGCGTTTCGGCGGCAGGCGTTTCCGCAGCGGGCGCTTCTGCAACTTGCGGCGCGGGCGACTCCATGGGCGCCGCACGTGTCTCGGTTGCTGCGGGCATCGCGGAAAGCTCGGTCGCCGGCTTCTCGACGGAGGCGCTCTCGTCGCCGATCAGCGCCATGATCTGCCGGAACGGCCAGACTTCGCTGCGGACGATCACCACCGCGGCGACCACCAATGCCGCGGCAAGCAGCGCACCGACGATCGCGCCGCGATGCCGGAAGTGACGGGCGCCACCGGCACCTTCACCGTGATCCTCGGTCTCCGCAACCTCCTCGGCCGCTGCGCGCGCCGCGCGGCGCGCGGCCGCCAGGAAGCTGTCGTCAATCGGAGGCTCCTCGTCGGGGCGGCCACGCGCACGCGGCTTCGCAGCATGCGGCTTGCGCCCGCCCGACATCAGCTCCGTGTCGGAGCTCGGCGCGCCGGTGAGCGAGGAATCGAGCGGAGAATTGGTTCCGGGCTCAAGCGGAAGGTCGGACGGCTCCTCTATCTCCTCCGGCTCCGGGGAGAAGGATTCCGCGCGCCCGCCCGTCGCGCGCCGCAGGAGCTGGCGCGACGTGAAGCGGCTCAGGAGCCCGCCGCCACTCGGTGCCTCAGGCGGCTCCGGCGCCGGCGGCGCGGCGGTCACGGCGGGCATCGGTTCCGGCCTGGGCGGCTCGGGACGGCTCGGCGCGGCGCTGGGCTCGGTCTCGCCCTCCAGGAACGCCATCCGCTTGACCACGGCCTCGAGCGTGTCCTGCACCGCGTCGATCGTGTCCTTGGTCTTCTGCTCCGCCGCCTGGGCGGAGTTCTTCAGCGAGGAGACATCTTCGGAGAGCGCGCGAGCGAGCCCGGCGACGGATTCCCGCTCCTCGTCGCTCATCTCCGCGACTTCGCGCGGCGGGTGATAGCCGAGCGAGCGGCGCGTGTCGTCGAGACGCTTCTCGATGGTCCTGAGGCTTGCTTCGATGCGGGCCAAGCCGGCGGGACCGCCCTGCGGATCGTCCAGCATGTGGCTGATCCGCTCGATCTGCGCCTCAAGCCTGGAGGACGAAGCCGGCTGCTCCTGCGGCAACCGGTCGAGCCGCTTGGCGATCGCGCGCATCAGCTCGCCGAGATTGGGCTCAGCCTGAGTTGCCGCCGGCAGATCCCGAAGCTCGCGCCGGAGCGACGCGATGTCGGAGCGAAGCTCGGCCAGATCCCCGGATGCCGGGGCCTCTCCGCCGGCGAACACGCGCCCGATCCCGTCGAGCTTCTGCTCCAATCGCTCAAAGCTTTCGCCGGACGCGATCTTGGCGGTCTCCGCGATCTTCCGCTCCAGGCGCGCCAACCGCTCGTCCGGAATCGCGCCCTCCTCGAATCTCTCCTCCGGCAAAGCGCGGACGGCGGATTCGATCCGGTCGAAGAGCTCGTTCAGCCGGGCGGGATCAACGCTCCGGCCTTTCAGAATCTCAAGGCGGCTGACGATCGCCTCTAGCTGTGTCTGCAGCCCGCGCGGATCCGAGCTCTTGCCGGCAATCGCCGCGACGCGCTCTTCGATCGCCTCGAGCCTATCGGAGAGCGGCGTCGCCGTACCTTCTGCGCCGAGCCCGCCCAGGCGCTCAGATATCTCCTGAAGCGTTCGCACGAGGGGCTTGAAGAGAGCGCTCGTGTCCTGTGCACGCTTGGCGATCTCCTCGATGTGCCCGTGCATCTCTTGAATGCGCGATTCAAGCGGCTCGATCTGCCTCTGCGACAGGTGCTTGGCCCGCGCTGCGAACTGCTCGGCGAGCTCGTCGAGCTTGCGGTCGAGGCCGCCGATGTCGCGGCGCGTGCCCGCCGTGTCCTGCTCGGCGACGGCCGCGGCGAGCAAATCCAGCTTCTCGGTCAAGGTCGAGAGTATCTCGGCCCTGGCCTCGTCCTCCTGCTTCTCGACCTGAGCCGCAAGCGTCTCCAGACGCCGCTCCATCCGCGTGAACGCATCGCCAACGGAGCGGCGGTCCTCGGCGAGATGCGTGCCAAGGACGGAAATCCGATCTTCGATGCCGGAGAGGTCGGGCGTGCGCCCGCTCTCCTCCGCCTGACGAAGCTGCTTGGACAGATCGGCAAGCTGATCCTCGAAAGCCAGCGCAACGCTCTTCCGCTGGCGCCGCGCCTCGACCAGGTCGGTGGCGACGCCGCCGAGGCTGGCTTCGATGCGGCCGAGCGACTCCTCGTCGTTGAGCTCGGCCGGCAACGCATCGAGGCGCTCGGCGAGCTTCAGAAGCTGCTCCTCAATCTGAGCCACCTCGCGCTGCGACGCGGTCGTCCGCAGCTGGCGCTTGAGCCCGTCGACCCGATCGAGCAGCTCCTCGGCGGAGGCCAGACGATTGACCAGCCCCTCCATGCGGTCGAAGCGCTCGAGGATGGCATGCTGGTTCTCGCGCAATGCATCGAAGCCCGGAATCTCCACTTCGATGCCGTCGATCCTCTCGACGAGCCCGGAGAGGCGATCCTGGATGTCGCCCAGGCGATTGCCGGCCATGTTGCGCGCGGCGTTGAGCTTGACCTCCATCTCATCGAGCCGCGACTTGATAGCCGCGAGCGCCTCGCCGGTGGTGCGGCGGCCGCGGCTCAGCGCCGCCATGTCCTTTACGAGATCGAGGAGATCGGCGCGGACAGGCTCGATCTGGTTGGAGTCGAGCTTCTCCTGCAGCGCATCGATGCGCGTTTCGAGCTCGGCGAACTGGCGCTCGACCGAGGCGGCCAGCTCCGCCTCACGCCGCGCTGCCGCGGCCTCGACGTGTTCCTTCGTCTCTTCCATTTCCGCGCGCCGGCGCTTCTCCACGGCATCGGCTTCACGGCGCGCCTCGGCGAGATCGGCGCGGCGTGCGGCCTCGACCTCCTCGATCCTGCGCCGTTGCTCGTCGGCCGCCACCTTAGCCTCCCGGCGTAGCTTCTCTGCCTCTGCCTCGACCTCAGCGAGCCCGCGCGTCTCTATAGCGGACTGCCGTCTCGCAAATTCGGCCCGCCGCTGCGCCTCAAGCTGCTCCGTCAGGCGCTTCGCTTGGGCGAGCTCGCTCTGCCGCCACTTCTCCGCGGCCTCGACATCCCGCCTGACCGCCGCCAGCTCGCTCTCGCGCCGCGCTTCCACTGCCTCGGCGTTACGGAGCGCCTCGGACAACATAGTCTGCCGGCTCCGCTCTTCCGAGCCTTTATCGGGCCCGCGTTGCGGGCCTATGTCAGGCCCCGCACGGCGCAAACGTTCCACAGCCTCCTCCGCCTCGGCAAGGCGGCGCGACTCCGCGAGCTGAGCGGCTGTGTCCTCTGTTCTTCCTATCTCCGTATCACGAGCGTCGCGTGCCGACGGCTCCTCGCGGTGCGGGCGTGGCGGCGCCGATCGGGCCGGCGCCGGGCCGCCCTGCTCGAGGCGCTTACTCAAAGCCTCAAGTCGGGCCTCAAGCCTATCCAGGCTATTGGTCAGAGAACCGCCTTCTCCGACCGCCTCGCCGCCTGTGGCGGCACGAGAACGATCACCGGCAGGCCGGGCGCGGTCCTTCTGGTCGATCGCCTCCAGGCCCTTCGACAGCCTTTGCACCGCCAGATCCAGCTCATCGACAGTCGGGCTCTTCTTAGGCTGAACTTTCTCAGGAGGGCGCGGCGCTTCCTCGCGCGGCCCCTCCAGGTGTCCTTCCGCGTCGAAGCGGGCATCGAGCAGATCATCGACGGGTGGCGCGGCGCCTTCGGCCGCGGGCTCTTCCCGTTTCTCGTCGGAGTCCTCGTCCGCTCTTGCGCCCCAGGAGGATCGCGCGATCATCGGTGCTCCTCAGCGAAACCTCAGCGCGGGTACGCGCTTAGGGTGGGCACGAATTGCCCGTATTCCGCTGCAAAGTGAAGATGATCGTAACGAAGGTAAATAGATGGTTAACCCCTCACCCGCATTTCCGAAAAATTAACCACAGGTCTTTAGATTCATGAACATCCTAGGCCCGGGCACGCTGCCGGGCGCCGTTGACAGTGACGTTAACGTAAGGTAGCGCCGCCGAGGTTCCGCCAGAATGCGATGGAGCCCCCTCCCGGCGCCATCGCAGCCCGTGGGACAAATGATGCAGACCTTCTTCTCGATCGGCGAGCTTGCGCGGGAATTCGGCGTGAGCCTCCGCACGTTGCGCTTCTACGAGGACAAGGGCCTTATCAGTCCGCATCGCCAAGGGATGAGCCGCATCTATGGCCGACGCGAGAAGGCGCGCATCCGGCTCATCCTGACGGGCAAGAACGTCGGCTTCTCGCTCGACGAGATCAAGGAGATGCTCGACCTTTACGACCTCAAGGACGCGCGGACTTCACAGCTCCGGCTGGCGCTTGCGCGCTTTGGAGAACATGTCAACGTGCTTCTTCGCAAGAAGCAGGATCTCGAGACGGCGATTGCGGAGCTGACGCGCACGATGGCGGTCGTGGAAGGTATGCTCAACGAGCGCGAGGCGGGCGCGCCTGTCGCGGGAGAGGCGCTCCAGGCGGCCGAATGAGCGCATTCGCAAGGCGTTAGCTGTCGCGCTTACGCTCGCGTAACCTTGAGGTGAGAAATGCCGATCTACAGGGCGCCCGTCGAGAGCGTGATGTTCCTGCTTCGCGACGTGCTGGGCTACGAGCGCTACTCCAATCTCTCCGGCTTCTCCGACGCGCCGCTCGACATCGTCGGCGCCATCCTCGATGAGGCCGGGCGATTCGCCGAGGAGGTTCTGCAGCCGCTGAACCGGGTCGGCGACACGGAAGGCTGCCGGCGGAACGACGACGGCTCGGTCACGACACCGACGGGTTTCAAGGAAGCCTACAGGAGCTTCGCCGAGGCGGGATGGATCGGGCTTTCTGCCGATCCGACATACGGAGGTCAGGGCCTCCCTTATGCGCTCGCGGCGGCGGTCAACGAGTTCACGACCTCGGCCAACATGGCGTTCGGGATGTATCCCGGACTCGCGCAAGGGGCGATCGCGGCGATCGAGCAGCACGGCTCGCCGGAGCAGAAGGCGCTCTATCTGCCGAAGCTGGTCTCGGGCGCCTGGCTCGGCACCATGAACCTGACCGAGCCGCAATGCGGCACCGATCTCGGACTCATCAAGACCAAGGCGGTCCCCGCCGCCGACGGAGCCTACCGCATCACCGGGCAGAAGATCTTCATCTCCGCGGGCGAGCACGATCTCTCCGAGAACATCGTGCATTTGGTGCTGGCGCGCATCGAAGGCGCGCCAGAGGGGACGAAGGGCATCTCGCTCTTCATCGTGCCGAAATTCCTGCCGGATGCGAATGGCGACGCCGGGGCGCGCAACGCCGTCTCCTGCGGCTCGCTCGAGAAAAAGATGGGCATCCACGGCAACGCCACGTGCGTCATGAACTATGACGGCGCGACGGGCTTCCTTGTCGGCGAGCGGGAGAAGGGCCTCCGCGCCATGTTCACGATGATGAACGAGGCACGGCTCGGAGTCGGCGTCCAGGGTCTCGCGCTCTCGGAGGTCGCCTATCAGAACGCCGCGCTCTATGCGCGCGAGCGCCGCCAGGGACGGGCAATCTCCGGCGCGAGAGAGCCCAGCGCGAAGGCCGATCCGATCATCGTCCACCCCGACGTCAGACGCATGCTGATGTCGATCCGCGCCTTCAACGAGGCGGCGCGGGCGCTGGTGCTGTGGACCGCGCTCAAGGGCGACATCGCGCATCGCTCCGAGGACGACAAGGATCGGCTCGCGGCCGACGACCAGATGGGCCTGATGACGCCGGTCCTTAAAGCCGTTTTGACCGACACCGGCTTCGCCAACGCCGTCGACGCGCAGCAGATCTTCGGCGGCCACGGCTATATCGCCGAGAACGGCATGGAGCAGTTCGTACGCGATGCGCGCATCACCATGCTCTACGAGGGCGCGAACGGCGTCCAAGCGCTCGACCTTGTCGGCCGCAAGCTGCCGAAGGACGGCGGGAGGGCGGTCATGGCCTTCTTCAATGAGGTCGGCGCGTTCCTGAAGGAGAGCGAAGCCGACCAGGCGCTTTCTCCCTACCTGAAGCCGCTCAAGCAGGGCCTCGACCATCTGCAGCAGGCGACGATGTGGTTCATGCAAAACGCCATGGCGAAGCCGGACAACGCCGGCGCCGGCTCGACCGACTACATGCGCCTCTTCGGGCTCGTGGCGCTCGGCTATATGTGGGCGAGAATCGCCAAGGCGGCGAACGAGAAGCTGCAAGTGGGCGCAGCGCAAGACGCAGACGGCCGCGCCGATTTCTACGAGACGCGGCTGACGCTCGGGCGCTACTTCATGGAGCGGACGATGCCGGAGACGGGCGCGCATCTGGCGCGGATTTCCTCCGGCGCCGAGGCGATGATGGCGCTGCCGGCGGAGATGTTTTGAGCACGCGGGTTGACGGCGCCGTAGCGAGCGAATAAATGGTGGTCGGACATTTTTGTCCGTCACACCGCCTCAGACGCGAACCCCTTAGTCACAAGCTTGGGATTCGGCGCTACGCCGAAGCGGGTTTGCCATGAAGCGAGAGAGGTTTCTCCAGCTCCTTCGCAAGGAAGCGAGAGAGCAGAAGAAGGAGTTTCGCGTCGACAAGGTCGCCGGAAAAGGCAGCCACTACCGCGTCTATCTCGGAAGCAAATTCAGCACCGTCCAAAGCGGCGACCTCACGCCGCTCATGATGAGGACAATCCGCAGGCAGCTCGGTCTGGAATGACCAAGCTGGGAGTGTTGTGAAGCGAGAGTATTGGTTTGCTGCGACCCTCGTGGACGATCCCGACGGCGGCGTGCTCGCCACTTTCGCGGACGTGCCGGAGGCTATTTCCCACGGAGACGACCGCGCAGATGCGATCGTGCAGGCGCGAGAAGCGCTCGCGGTGGCGCTTTTCGGCTACCTGAAGGAAGGCCGGAAAATCCCCGCGGCGAGACGCAAATCCGGCGTGCGGATCGCGCCGCAAACGACTGACATCCTCAAGATCGCCGTGGTCGAAGCATGGCTGGCATCTGGTTTGTCGAAGTCGGAGTTCGCGCGGATGCTCAGCGTCGACGAAAAGGAAGCGCGCCGCATCCTCGATCCCGATGCGGCGACAAAGGCTGACCGGCTGGAAGACGCATTGTCCGTTCTCGGCCGAAAGCTCACCATCGCAGTCGAAGCGGCGTGAGGCTGGACCAGGCGCGCCTCAGCCTCCCTTCTTTTTGAAGGCACCCTCGATCAGGTCCCGGTCGAATCCCTGCGGGGCACGGCCGGCGGTTCGCGAAGCGATAGACGGCCGCCGAATAGATGGCGGTCAACGCGGCGCCAACGAGCACCACGATCAGGAAGAGGATGACCGCCGCCGCGAACATGACGATCGCCAGCGCCTGGTGGCCGTGGTCGTAGAGCGCAACGCCGCCTCCGAACCCGACGAGCGCGACAGCGATCGCGGCGAGCGACAGTACCAGCGAGATGCCGGCATTGCCGATCAGGTTCTCACCCCACGTCTTCTTGAGCAAGGAAGCGCTCTTCTTGATCGCGTCCACCGGTCCGATGCCTTCCGCCGCGAGCACCGGAATGACGAGGAATGTGGTAACCGTCCAGGCGAGACCGACTCCGGCTTCGATGATGCGCCCGATGAAGCCGAGGCGCTCCGCGAGCATGCGCATGAGGACGCCGACCGTGGCGGAGATGACCGCATAGCCGAGGATCGTGCCGATGCGGCTTTGCGCCAAGGCAAGCGCCGAGGCCACTGTCGGGTTGCCGCCGTCCAACCTCTCGAGGGCAGCGCCGACGAGCGCGGTGTTGAAGAAGATGATGATGAAGTACTGGACGACGTAGAAAATGAAAGCCGCGGCATAGAAGGAGACGTGGATCGCGCCTGGATCACCGCCCTCCAGAGTCCTGAACGCACCGGTGATCGCTGCCATGCCGATGAAGGCTGCGGCGACGACGACGGTCGCGCAACCGGAGAGGAATGGCAGGACGAGCAGCTCTTGGTCGGAGCGAAGCACGGCCCAACTTGCCTTGATCAGGAGCCAGCTCCGCCCGAAGCGGGAGACATTGGAAGGCATTTTTGGCAATCCCAGCCGAGGAGCGCCCGCGCGCGGAAATGCGCGCCAACACGGGCCATGCTCGGGAGCTTGACTGAAGGAATCGTAAAGCGCATCGACGCATTCCGGCGCAACGAGGGCCGCATTGGCGCCGCGCCTCCGGCGTGGTGAAGAAAGCGTATGAGTGGCCGCCCGCGGGCGGCGGGGAACGGAGGACGCGCATGTCCGAAGCCTTCATCTACGATGCCGTCAGGACGCCACGAGGCAGAGGAAAGCCGGACGGCGCGCTGCATGAGGTGCCGACGGTGCGGCTTGCGTCGACCGCACTCGAAGCGATTCGCGACCGAAACGACCTCGACACCAAGCTTGTCGACGACGTGATTCTCGGCTGCGTCGATCCGGTCGGCGAGGCGGGCGGCGACGTCGCCCGAGCCGCGGTCTTCGCAGCCGACTACGGCGCACACGTGCCGGGCATGCAGATCAACCGCTTCTGCGCTTCCGGCCTCGACGCGGTGAACATGGCGGCGGCGCAGGTGATGACCGGCTATCACGACGTGGTCGTGGCGGGCGGCGTGGAGTTGATGTCGCGGGTCGGCATCGGCATGTCGGGCGGTGCCTGGCCGGTCGATCCGGAGGTGGCCGTTCCCTCGTACTTCATGCCGCAGGGCGTCTCGGCCGACCTGATCGCCACGAAGTACGGCTTCAGCCGCGACGACTGCGACGCCTATGCGGTCGAGAGCCAGAAGCGCACGGCGGTATCGTGGAGCGAAGGCCGCTTCGCGAAATCGGTCGTGCCGGTGACCGACGTCAATGACCTCATCATCCTCGATCGCGATGAGCACCCGCGGCCGGACACCAACATGCAAGGCCTCGCGGCGCTCAACGCCTCCTTCGAGATCATCGGCCAGATGGGCGGCTTCGACGCCGTCGCCATCCAGGCGCATCCGGAGATCGAGAAGGTGAAGCACGTTCACCACGCCGGCAATTCCTCCGGCATCGTCGACGGCGCGGCGGCGGTGCTGGTCGCCAACGAAGCGGGCGGCAAGGCCGCGGGCCTGAAGCCGCGCGCGAAGGTGCGCGCCTTCGCCAATATCGGCTCCGACCCGGCGCTGATGCTGACGGGGCCGATCGACGTGACGAAGAAGGTGCTTCAGCGCTCCGGGATGTCGCTTTCCGATATCGACCTGGTGGAGATCAACGAGGCGTTCGCATCGGTGGTGCTGCGCTTCTGCCAAGCTTTCGATCTCGATGCCGACAAGGTCAACGTCAACGGCGGCGCGATCGCCATGGGGCATCCGCTCGGCGCGACCGGCGCGATGATCCTCGGCACCGTGCTCGACGAATTGGAGCGCCGCGACCTTTCGACCGCGCTGGTCACGCTCTGTATCGGCGCCGGCATGGGTACGGCGACGATCATCGAACGGGTGTGAGGATGCCGAAGATCGACGTCGCGAGGCTCAAGGAAGACAATTCCTGCGGCTATCCGGCCCCGTTCCACGAGATCGCCAAAGGCCGCTTTCACCGGCGCATCGGCGACGCCGGCGGGCTCACGCAATTCGGCGTGAACCTTTGCCGACTCGAGCCCGGCTCCGCCTCCTCGCAGCGTCACTGGCACGAGCGCGAGGAGGAGATGGTCTATATGCTCGAAGGAGAGGTCGTGCTCGTCGACGACGATGGCGAGACGGCGCTTCGCGCCGGCGACGCGGCAACCTTCAAGGCAGGCGAGGCCAACGGCCATCACCTCGTCAATCGTTCCGGACGCGAGGCGCTCTTCCTGGAGATCGGCACGCGGCCGGGGACTGACCACCTCGACTATCCCGACATCGACCTCGTGCTCGACTACGACAGCAAGGGCGACGTCTTCAAGCATCGCGACGGCACACCCTATCCGCCGCGCGCGTAGGATCGCGCGGCAAGGCGAGGACCATGACCTACGAGAACTTCCGCGTCGAAACCGATGCCGACGGCATCGCGCTCGTCACCTGGGACATGCCGGGCCGCTCGCTCAACGTCTTCACCGCAAAGGTGATGGCGGAGCTCGAAGCGATCATCGAAGAGGTCGCCGCCGATGCCGCGATCAAGGGCGCGATCATCCATTCGGGCAAGAAGGACCTTTCCGGCGGCGCCGACATCACCATGATCCACGGGCTCCTCTCCGAGTTCCGTCAGCGCGAGAAGCGCGACCAGAAGGCTGCGACAGCAGAGCTGCTGCACGAATCCGCGCGGATGTCGCGGCTCTGGCGGCGGCTCGAGACCTGCGGCAAGCCGTTTGTCGTCTGCGTCCAAGGTGTGTGCATGGGCGGGGCGACGGAGCTTGCGCTCGCCGCGCACGGCCGCGTCATGGCCGACGACAAAGCGACACGGATGGCGCTGCCTGAAGTGAAGATCGGAATCTTTCCCGGCGCCGGCGGGACGCAGCGCGTGATGCGCATGGCCGACGCGCAGGCGGGACTCGAATATCTCCTGAAGGGCTCAGGCGCCGACGCCAAGAAGGCGAAGGCGATGAAGCTCGTCGACGAAGTCGTGCCGCGCGAGAAGCTGGTCGAGACCGCGAAGGCGATGCTCAAGAACGGCCTGAAGTCGGTGAAGCCGTGGGACGTTAAAGGCTGGAAGCCCGAGGGTGCCGCGCGCGTCTTCTCGCCCGCCGGATTCCAGCTCTGGCCAGCGGCGAACGCGATCTATCGCAAGGAGACCTACGACAACTATCCGGGTGCGCGCGCCATCATGCAGTCGGTCTTCGAGGGTCTGCAGCTGCCGATGGATCAGGCGCTCATGGTGGAGAGCCGCTACTTCGCGCACGTCATGCAGACGAAGGAAGCGGCGGCGATGATCCGCTCGCTCTTCGTCTCGCTGCAGGAACTGAACAAGGGCGCGCGCCGCCCGCCCGCCGAGTCGCAGCGCACGATCAAGAAGCTCGGGGTGCTCGGCGCGGGCTTCATGGGCGCGGGCATCGCCTACGTCTCGGCAATGGCCGGCATGGACGTCGCGCTTCTCGATCGCGACATGCCCTCGGCGGAGAAGGGTAAGGCACATTCGGATTCGCTTTCCGACAAGGCGGTGAAGCGCGGCGCGATGAGCACGGAGGAGAAGGCGGCACTTCTCTCCCGCATCAAGCCGACCACGGACTATGCCGACCTCGTCGGAGCCGACCTTGTCATCGAGGCGGTGTTCGAGGAGCGCGGCGTCAAGGCCGAGGCGACGAAGAACGCAGCGTCGCATCTCTCATCCGACGCCATCTTCGCGTCGAACACCTCGACGCTGCCGATCACCTCCCTCGCCGAGACCTACAGGGACCCGGAGAAATTCATCGGCATCCATTTCTTCTCGCCGGTCGACCGCATGATGCTGGTCGAGATCATCATGGGAAAGAAGACGGGCGACGCCGCGCTCGCGACCGCGCTCGACTATGTGCGCCAGATCAGGAAGACGCCGATCGTCGTCAACGACAGCCGCGGCTTCTATGCCAACCGCTGCGTCATGGCCTATCTCCTCGAAGGCCACGTGATGCTGAGCGAAGGCGTGCCTGCGGCGATGATCGAGAATTGCGCGCGCGCCGCCGGCATGCCGGTCGGGCCTCTTTCCCTGACGGACGAGATCGGTATCGACCTTGCCTGGAAGATCCTGCAGGCGACGAAGAAGGATGCCGGCACGGAGATCCTGATCGATCCGCGGCAGGAGGCGCTGCTCGAAGAGCTGGTGGTGAAGCGCGAGCGCTTCGGACGCAAGAACTCGAAGGGCTTCTATGACTATTCCGGGCGTGAGAAGTCGCTGTGGCCGGGGCTTGTCGAGATCGCCACGCCGAAGGCCGGCGACGATTTCGATGCGAATGAGCTCAAGGCGCGGTTCCTCGTGACGCAGGCGCTCGAAGCGGCGCGCACGGTCGAAGAAGGCGTCATCACCGATCCGCGCGAGGCCGACGTCGGCTCGATCCTCGGCTTCGGCTTCGCGCCGTTCACCGGCGGCACGCTCAGCTATATCGACGGGATGGGCGAGAAAGCCTTCGTTTCGCTCGCGGAACAGCTGGCGGAGAAGCTCGGCGATCGTTTCCGGCCGAACGCGCTCCTGAAGGAGATGGCGGCGAAGGACGAGACGTTCTACGGCCGCTTTGCACCGGCCGCAAAAGAGGCCGCCTGAGGCTCGTTACACCCGCAATCAACAGGCGCGGATCGTTGTGGTTTCGGCGCACCCCGGAAGAGGACTATATTCCTCTCTTCCGGGGAGAAGCGCATGTGGAGCCACGAGTCCGTGTGGGCGGCGATCGACGCGCTTGCGGCGCGTAACGGGCTCAGCCCCTCCGGACTCGCCAAGAAGTCCGGCCTCGATCCGACGGCTTTCAATCTCTCCAAGCGCCACGGCGCGGACAAGCGCCCGCGCTGGCCCTCCACGGAGTCGATCGCGAAGGTGCTCGCGGCCACCGGCGAGTCGCTCGAGGGATTTGTCGGGCTCGCTAAATCGAAGGAACAAGGACCGCTTCGCCCCGTGAACGCGCGGCGCGCCTTTCGCGACAGCTTTCGCCTCGTGCCGCTCCTCGGCCTTGCGCAAGCAGGTGCGGGCGGCTTCTTCGACGACGGTGGCTTTCCCGCCGGACAGGGCTGGGAGGAAATCGCGTTTCCCGGGCCGACCGACGACTCCGCCTATGCGCTCGAAGTCGCCGGCGATTCCATGCTGCCGCTCTATCGCGACGGCGACGTGATCATCGTGTCGCCCTCCGCCCGCATCCGACGCGGCGACCGCGTGGTGGTAAAGACCATTGACGGCGAGGTGATGGCGAAGATCCTGAAGAAGAAGACGCAGAGCGATATCGAGCTCACGTCGTTCAACGCGGACCATGGCGAGCGTGTCGTCGCGATCCGCGACATCGACTGGATGGCGCGCATCCTTTGGGCGAGCCAATAGAGCCATCCAATCCGATTGAATCGGAACGGAGGCTCTATCTCATCTCTTGCAGCATGGTCCTATCCGAAAACCTGCTCCCACTTTTCGGGATCAGGCTGTGGCCGTCACCGTCCCGTTATGGACATTCGCGGCTTCCGGCGCATCATCGGGCGCGATGATTCGCGCGATCTCGCTTGCGCTCGTCTGCGCCGCCTCGTTCGCCGCGGTCTATTGGATGACGGCGCCGGACGAGAGCGTCACGCCGCAGTCGCAGCAATCCGTCGGACCGGCGACGCGGGGTGATACGGCGCCCGCCGCCGCCGAAGGAATCGTTGCGCTTCGGCCCGGCACGGCAGAAGTGCGCGCCGAGCAGAGCTCCGAGGCAACTAATGCCGTCCGCGACGTCACCACTGACAGCATTACCGCCGGGCCGGTTGTCACGGGGCCGCTCGTCCGCATAGCGCCTCCTCATTCCGCCGAGGGACAGCCGCGACACGAACCTAGGCTTGCGCGGCTCTACAATCCGATCGTCGCATCGGCCGGAACCATCGTGGCCGGCGACCACGATATCCACCTTGCCGGCATCATTGCGACGGAGCCGGATCAACGCTGCGGTGAAGGCGCAACGGCATGGCCCTGCGGGCGGATGGCTCGCGCGGCGCTGCGCAACTTCATCCGCGGACGGGCGATCGAATGCGAAATCCCGGCCGGCGCCCAAAAAATCCCCGACCCGGCGCGCTGCCTGGTCGGCGGCGACGACATCGCCGAGTGGCTCGTCGCGCAGGGTTGGGCGGAACGAAACGGCGACGATTACGCGGCGCAAGCGGAGGCCGCGAAGGAGATGCAGCGCGGGCTTTTCAGCGAGGGCCGACCGGACGCTCAGGACGAGGTCGCGGAGCGGCGCTGAGCCAGCGCGCCGGATAGCGCCTTTGCAATCAGCGAACGGGTCTCCGGAATCCCGAAAATCGAGACGAAGGAGCCGAAGCGGGGGCCGCGCTCCTGCCCGAGCAGAAGCTCGTAGAGCGTCGCGAAGAAGTTCTGAGCCACGCCCGGCCGCTCGCCGGCTTCCTTGGGCGGAGTCTGGTAGCGCTCGAACGAGCGGCCGACATCGTAGACCGCCGTCTGAATCGACTCCGCGTCGGCGCCGGCCGGCAGAGCAGCGAGCGTTGAATCGAGCGCGGCGAGCGCCTGCTGCTCGACGGCGTCGGGCGCACGGAAGCGCTTCGTCGGCTTCACGAAGTCATGGTAGTAGCGCACCGCATAGTGGACGAGGCGATCGAGCGTCGGTTCCGTCTCCTTGGTCACGCCCGGACGATGCCGCGTGATGAAGCCCCAGAGGATATCCGGCATCCTCCGTGTTCGACGCGCTCGCGAGATTAAGCAGCATCGAGAACGGCACCGGGTATCCACTCGTCCGGCGGATGGCCGGCGTGGATGTGCCATACCGGGTTCGATCAGCCGGTTGCCGCTTCATGGTCCTGCCCGCTGGAACGCGTCGAGGAATCCGCTGGCTTAGTACTCGTCGGCGGCGCGCGGGATCACGTCGAAATAGAGCCGCTTCGCCGCGCGCGGCTTCTGGAACATGAAGAGCGACAGGCTCTCCGGCGAGGCGTATTTCAGCCAGTCCTCGATGGTCAGGCCGTTCCCCTTCGACTTCGAGATCTTCTGCCCGTTCTCATCGAGGAAGAGCTCGTAGTTGAAGCCGTCGGGCGGCGTGCCGCCGAGCGCCTTGCAGACTTTCGAGGAGAGCGTGACGGAATCGATCAGGTCCTTGCCCGACATCTCATAGTCGACGCTGAGCGCCACCCAGCGAAGCGCCCAATCCGCCTTCCATTGGCACTTCACGCGCCCGCCGGTGACAGGCGTCGTCATCTCCTCGCCGGTCTCCGGATCGATGTAGGTGATCGTGCCCGCTGCGACGTCGCGCGCGACCGTCGGCACCTGCAGCACGATGCCGGTGCGCGGGCTGATCGGGAGGAAGGGCGAATAGGTGGCGCGGCGCTCCGGCCCGAGCGTCGGCAGGATGATCGCCTTCACCTCGTCGTAGTGCGCGAGCATCGTGAGCAGCGTCTTGTCGAAGCGGCCAGAGCGATAGGTCTCCGTCGCGCTCATGAACTCGTATTCGAAGCCGAAGCGGTCGAGAAAAGCGCGAAGCCGGGCGTTGTTGCCGGCGCCGAAGGACGGATACTTGTCGGTGAAGGGATCGGGCACCTCAGTCAGCGGCCTGCCGAGCCAAGCCATCAGCATTTCCGGATTCGGCACGTTGTCCGGAACCTTCCTCAGCCCGTCCATGTCGTCGGAGAAGCAGATGAGCCGCGTCGGGATGCCGTCGTCGGTCAGGACGCGGAAGGCGTGGCGCACCATCGCGGTGCGCGCCACCTCGCCGAACGTCCCGATGTGCGGCAGGCCGGAGGGGCCATAGCCGGTCTCGAAGAGCATCTCGGCGGCTTTGTCGTTTACGGCGCCGCTGGAGCCGCGGCGCTTCGCGCGCTCGATGAGCTTGCGCGCCTCCTCGAAAGGCCAGGCCTTGGAGACTCGCGCGGCTTCGAGCCATTCGGCCGGAAATTCGCTCATGACATCTTTGTGATCGGGACGGCGGGGCGGACCTTAGTGGCGGCACCGACAGGAATCAACGAGAGGCTCGCGGACCTGGCGCCGTCTACGGCATCTGCTCTCCGGCTGCGGCCGTTGCGTCGTCCAAGACGCGCACGGTGGCCGAGTTCGCGCGACGGCTGGCCGGGATTAGCAACCGCGAGCAAGCCTTCTCCACAGAGAGACTGCGCGAGCAGCCGGATGAGGGGGTGCGGTCGTCCGAAAGCTGCCGTAACCCCTCACCCGTCGCCTTCGGCGACACCCTCTCCCCATAGGAGAGGGTTGGCGATTGCGCCTAAAACAGCCCCACCGGGAAATACCGGAGGTAAAGCTCCTCGTAGGTGCCGTTGCGGTAGACCTCGCGGAGCGCGTAGTCGATCGCGGATTTCAGCTCACGGTCCTCCGCCTTCATCACGATCGCCAGCCCGGCGCCGAAATAGCGGTCGTCGAGATAGGCGCCGCCGGAGAAGCGGCAGCAATCCTCCGATTCCGGGCCGTTCAGCCAGAAGGCGAGGCTCAGCGCGTCGCCGAAAACAGCGTCGAGCGTGCCGGCCCTGAGCTCGGCCAGCGGCACGGAAGCGCGCATGTAGCAGGCGACGTGAAGATCGGGGAAGAGGCTCGCCAGATATGCCGCATGCGCGGAGCCGCAGACTGTGCCGACGAAGCCGGACGGTGGCGGCGGACCGGGATCGAACGTCGTGCCCTTGCGCACGACGAAGCGGCCGGGAATCTTCGAGATATGCCTGGCTCGCGATCAGACCTTCGGCCGGGGCCTTGTCAACATCGAAGCCGGCGATGATCGCGTTGCCGGTGCCGTCCTTCAGCCCCGCGACCAGAGTGTCGAAGGGACGCGCCTGTATGGCGCATTGCACCTCGAGCACGTCGCACACCGCCTGCGCGAGGTCGACGTCGAAGCCGATCAGGATGCCGCGGCGATCGCGGAAGGCGAAGGGCGGGAAGTTGTCGGTGGTCAAGAACCGGATCGCGCCGATCTCCTTGGCGGAGGGGCGCTCGATGCGGGCGCGCGGGTCCCAGAAATTGGGGATGACGACGGCTTCGCTCGGCGCCGCGGCGGGCTGATCGGCGCTCGGCGCTTGCCCGGCCGGCGCCTGCGCGAACGATTGCAGCGCAGGGGCGAGGAGAATGCAAAGCGCGGCGATGGCAAGAAGAGGAAGGCGCGGCATCTTATTCGTAGAGTCTCGAAGCGTCGCATTGTCGCCCGTTCTCCCCTAAACGGGAAGCGCAGACTGGACCAGGAGGAGACGTGCTCGACGGCGTGGCCCGGCGGCTGATCGTCCCGCCGCTCGACCGGCTCGGGCGGGCGCTCGCGCTCTACGGCGTCAAGGCCGACCACGTCACCTGGGCGGGTTTTGCGCTCGGCCTTGCGGCAGCGGCGGCGATCGTGGCGCGGCTCTATCTCCTCGGGCTTCTGCTCCTGCTTCTCAGCCGCCTCTGCGACGGACTCGACGGCGCGGTGGCGCGGGCGAGCGTCAAGACCGACCGCGGCGGCTTCCTCGATATCGTGCTCGACTTCGCCTTCTACGGGGCGATCCCGCTTGCCTTCGCGCTGGCAGACCCGGCGAAAAACGCCGTCGCCGCGGCCGTGCTCCTCTTCGCCTTCTATGCCAACGGCGCAAGCTTCCTCGGCTACGCGGTGATGGCGGAGAAGCGCAAGCTTGCGTCCGAAGCGCGCGGCGCGAAATCGCTCTACTTCACCACCGGGCTCGCCGAGGCGACGGAGACGATCACCGTCTTCGTGCTCTTCTGCCTGTTCCCGTCGGCGTTCTCGCCGATCGCCTACGTCTTCGCGGCGATGACGCTCGTCACGACTGGGGCGAGAATTGTTTTGGCGCTGAAGACGTTCGGGTGAAGCGGCGGTGCGAGAACCTTCTCCCATAGGGAGAAGGTGGCTGCGAAGCAGCCGGATGAGGGGATGCTTCCCCTCATAGTTCCCAACCCCTCACCCGTCGCCTTCGGCGACACCCTCTCCCCATGGGAGAGGGATGCCGTCGCGCCCTTCGCCCAAGCCGACACCGCCCTGCAGCGTCGGCGCAGCGCGCGGCGTCGAGGGCCTGCGTCAGATCCTCGGCGAGGTCGAGCGGGTCCTCAAGGCCGACGGAGAGCCGGATCAGGCCGTCGCCGATCCCGAGCGCGGCGCGCTCCTCCTCCTTCAGCCGCTGATGCGTCGTCGTCGCCGGATGCGTGACGAGGCTCTTGGTGTCGCCGAGATTGTTGGAGATCTTCACGACTTGAAGCGCGCGAAGCATGTCGAAAGCGCCGCGCTTCCCGCCCTTCACGTCGAAAGAGATCATGGTGCCGCCCGACGCCATCTGGCGCATGGCGAGCGCGCGCTGCGAATGGCTCTTGTGACCCGGATAGTAGATGCGCTCGATCGCCGGATGGTCGGCCAGGACATCGGCAAGCTTCGCCGCCGATTCCGCCTGCCGCGTCACCCGCACTTCCAAAGTCTCGAGCGCCTTAAGAAGCACCCAGGCGTTGAAGGGGCTGAGCGAGGGACCGGTGTGCTTCAGGTGGGGGAAGAGCTTCTCCTCGATCCACTTCTCGTCGGAGAGCACGATGCCGCCGAGGCAGCGCCCTTGCCCGTCGATGTGCTTCGTCGCCGAATAGACGACGGTGTGGGCGCCGAGCTTCAAGGGACGCTGGAAGAGCGGCGTAGAGAAGACGTTGTCGACGACGAGCCGGGCATCCGCCGCGCGCGCGATCTTCGCGACGGCTGCGATGTCGATCAGCTCGAGCGTCGGGTTCGACGGGCTTTCAAGGAAGAAGGCGCGCGTCTCCGGCCTGACCGATCTCTTCCACGCCTCGATGTCGCGCCCGTCGATCAGCGTGGAGGTGATGCCAAGCCGCGGGAGAAGCGTGCCGATCACGTAGTCGCAGGAGCCGAAAAGCGCGCGCGAGGCGAGCACGTGGTCGCCGGCCTTCAAGTCGCAAAGCAGCGAGGCGGTGACGGCGGCCATGCCGCTTGCGACCGCGCGCGCGGCCTCCGCGCCTTCGAGCAGGCACATGCGCTCCTCGAACATGGCGACGGTCGGATTGGCGTAGCGCGAATAGACGAAGCCCGGATCGTCGCCCTTGAAGCGCGCCTCCGCGGCCTCCGCATCGGGATAGACGAAACCCTGCGTCAGGAAGAGCGCCTCGGATGTCTCGGCGAACTGCGAGCGCATCGCGCCGCCATGCACGAGCTCGGTGGCGGGGCGGTAGTGCTTCTTCTTCGGCTGGCTCGACTTCGACGTTGGCTTGGACGCCATGGGAAACCTCCAACAAAAAACCCGGCCGCGCTTTCCTCGAAAAGCAAGACCGGGGGTTTCCACCTCCGGCCTTTTAGCAAGTTAGTTTAACGTGGCTGCAAGCCGGCCGGCCCAAATTCACCACGGAACATTCCTGGGTTAGCGCTCGACGGCCTTGGCGTCAATCCCGCCGTCCGATAGGGCTCATCGGGAGATGACGGGCTCGAAGCAAGGCATCCTTCCGGACGCGGCGATCAGGCAGCTGATCGCCGACGGCGCCATCCTGCTCGCCGAGCCGCCGGCCGACACCCAGGTGCAGCCGGCGAGCCTCGACCTTCGGCTCGGGCCGAAGGCGACGCGCGTGCGCGCGAGCTTCCTGCCCGGCCCCAGCTTCTCCGTCGCCGACAAGCTCCGCCAGCTCGCGCTCCACGAGTTCGACCTTTCCGACGGCTCGGTGCTCGAGACGGGCTGCGTCTATATCGTGCCGCTTCTCGAAGCGCTCGACCTTCCCTCCGACATCGCCGCAAGCGCCAACCCGAAAAGCTCGACCGGCCGGCTCGACGTCTTCACCCGCGTCATCACCGACGAGGCGCGCGCCTTCGACAAGATGCCGGAGGGCTACTCCGGCCCGCTCTATCTCGAAGTCAGCCCGCGCACCTTCCCGATCCTGGTCAGGACCGGATCGCGGCTCTCGCAGGTCCGCTTCCGGCGCGGCGGCGCGCTCCTCGACGACGCGGCGCTCAAGACGCTGCACGCGGCGGAGACGCTGGCGACCGGAAGCCCACGCTTCATCGACGGGCTGGCGCTCTCGATCGACCTTCAAGGCGACGCGCACGGCGCCCAAGGAGGCCTCGTCGGCTATCGCGCCAAGCGCTACACAGGCGTGATCGACGTCGACAAGGTCGGCGCCTACGACGTCGCCGATTTCTGGGAGCCGATCCGCCGGCGCGAGCGCGCGGAGATCGTGCTCGACCCGGCGCAGTTCTATATCCTCGTCTCCGCCGAAGCGGTGCACGTGCCGGCGCTCTACGCCGCGGAGATGGTGCCCTTCGATCCGCTCGTCGGCGAGTTCCGCGTGCACTATGCGGGCTTCTTCGACCCGGGCTTCGGCCATGCTCCGGCCGGCGGGCACGGCAGCCGCGCGGTGCTCGAAGTCCGAAGCCACGAAGTGCCGTTCATCCTGGAACACGGGCAGACGATCGGCCGGCTCGTCTACGAGAAGCTGGCCGGCGGCGCCGGAGGCGCTCTACGGCTCAGCACTCGGCTCGAACTACCAGGCGCAGGGCCTGAAGCTCTCGAAGCATTTCCGCGCGGCGAGTATGAGCGCAGCGAGGCCAATCCGAGCCGCGATCCTCAACCGGTCGTCATTGCCGGGCTCGACCCGGCAATCCATTCCGTGACGGCCGAATGCACCTCGACGGCGACGGAATGGATGCCCGGATCAAGGCCGGGCATGACGGCAGGCGGAAACGAGTATCTAGTCCTACCCCAAAAGCAGCGCGTCGTCGGCCAGCGTCTCGCCGCGGTGCTTGGCGAAGAGCGCGAGCAGGTCGGGCACGTCGAGGCCCTGACGCTCCTTGCCGGCGACGTCGAGCACGACCCTGCCCTCGTGCAGCATCACGATGCGGTCGCCGTGATCGAGCGCCTGGCGCATCGAGTGGGTGACCATCAAGCGTCGTCAGCTTCTGCTCGTCGACGATCTTCTGTGTCAGCGCGAGGACGAACTCCGCGGTCTTCGGGTCGAGCGCCGCGGTGTGCTCGTCGAGGAGCAGGATCTTCATCGGCTGCAGCGTCGCCATCAAAAGGCTCACCGCCTGTCTCTGTCCTCCGGACAGAAGCCCCATGCGGTCGCCGAGCCGGTTCTCGAGGCCAAGGCCGAGGTGGTGAAGTCGCGCGCGGAAATCGGCGCGGCGCCTTGAGTCGAGTGCCAGCGAGAAGCCGCGCCGAGCGCCGCGCGCCGCCGCCAGCGCCAGGTTCTCCTCGATACGAGAGGTCGGCGCAGCTGCCGGCGAGCGGATCCTGGAAGACGCGCGCGACGAGCGCCGCGCGGCGCGGCGCGCTCCAGGCGGTGACGTCCTGCTCGTCGATGACGACACGGCCGCGCTCGACCGGCGCGTCGCCCGTCAGCACGTTCAAGCACTGTCGATTTGCCGGCGCCGTTCGAGCCGATGACGGTGACGAACTGGCCGGCGGGAATCGCGAGATCGAGGCTCCTGAGCGCCGTCGTCTCCATCGGCGTGCCGCGACCGAAGGTGACGGTGATGTCCTCAAGCCGGATCATCGTCTTGCCCGAGCCGTCAACATGTTGCGGAGAGGATTGCGCACGCCCGGCAGGATCAGCGCGAGCGCCACCAGGACGGCGGTCACCAGCTTCAGGTCGGAGGCGTTCAGGCCGAGCACGGAAGCGTTGAGCGCGAGTGCGACCGCGATCCGGTAGAGCACCGAGCCGGCGACGCAGCCGATGACCCAGACGAGGATCGAGCGCGAGCCGAATATCGCTTCGCCGATGATGACGGCGGCAAGGCCGACGACGATCGTGCCGGTGCCGATGGAGACGTCGGCGAAGCCGTTCATCTGCGCGAAAAGCGCGCCGGCAAGCGCCACGAGCGCGTTGCTGACCGCCATGCCGACATAGGTTGCGCGCGTGGTGTCGACGCCCTGGGCGCGCGCCATGCGGGGATTGGAGCCGGTGGCGCGGAGCGCCAGGCCATATTGCGAGAGCAGGAAGCGCGCAAGCAGCGCACAGACGATGACGACAACCACGCCGGCGAAGAGCGGCCGCAGATAAATGTTGTGCAGGCCGAGCCCCTCAAACGGGGTGAGCACGGTCGGCTCGCCGATGATGGCGACGTTCGGCCGTCCCATGATGCGCAGGTTGATCGAATAGAGCGCGATCATGGTGAGGATCGACGCGAGCAAATGCAGAATGCCGAAACGGAGGTTGAGCAGCGCGGTCACCAGCCCCGCCAGCGCGCCGCAGAGGATCGCGACCGCGGTCGCCAGGAACGGATCGACGCCATTCACGATCAGCGTCGCCGACACCGCCGCCCCGAGCGGGAAGCTGCCGTCGACCGTCAGGTCGGGGAAGGCGAGGACGCGGAAGGAGATCAGCACGCCAAGGCCGACGAGACCGAAGACGAGGCCAAGCTCGACAGCCCCCAGAAACGCGACGATGCTCATGCGTGCCCCCGCGATGACGGCAGCAGGCTACCTCTCCCCCTGGCAAAGGGGGAGAGGGACATGTGCAACGGAACTTGGCCTTGCCGTCTTAGCCGGGACTGCTGTCAGGCCGCTATTGGACCACCGTCTTGGCCCGGGCGATGACCGCATCGGGGATGGTCACGCCCATCGCCTTGGCCGCGCCGGGGTTGACGTAGAGCTCGGTGATCTCGACGCCCTCGACGGGAATGTCGCCGGGTTTCTCGCCGTTCAGAACGCGCAGCACGATCTTTCCGGTCTGCCGGCCGACGTCGTAGTAGTTGAAGCCGAGAGCGGCCATAGCGCCACGCGGCACCGAATCCGTGTCGCCGGCGTAGACCGGGATCTGGCTGTCCGTGCCCACCTTGATCACCGATTCCAGCGCCGAGACGATGGTATTGTCGGTCGGGACGTAGATCACGTCGACCTTGCCGACGAGGCTTTGCGCCGCGGCGAGCACGTCGGCCGACGTCGGCGCTGCAGCCTCGACGATCTCCAGGCCCATCTCCGGCGCGTACTGCTTCAACAGACCAAGCAGCGTCACGGAATTGGCCTCGCCGGGATTGTAAGGCACGCCGATCTTCGTCGCGTTGGGCGTGATCTCCTTGATCAGCTCGAGATGCTTTTTGATCGGCGACAGGTCGCTCATGCCGGTGACGTTGCCGCCGGGCTTCATCATGTCGCTGACGAGCTTGGCACCGAGCGGGTCGGTGACGGCGGTGAAGACCACCGGGATTTCGCTGGTGGCGTTGACCACGGCCTGCGCGGACGGCGTGGAGATCGGCACGATCACACTCGGATTCTCGCCGACGAACTTCTGCGCGATCTGCACGGCGGTCGAAGGTTCACCCTGGGCGCTCTCGTAGACGAACTTCAGATTCTTGCCTTCCTCGTAGCCGCCCGCCTTCAGCTCGTCGCGAACGCCATCGCGGGCGGCATCGAGCGCGGGATGCTCGACGATGGCGGTGACGGCGACGAAGGCGTCGACGGCCGAGGCCGACCCGGCGAAGGCAAGCCCGCCGAATATCAGCGCGGAAGCAAGTACATGACGGCGCGAAATCATCGTGATCCTCCCGGAACGCCCCGGTTATCGAGGCGCAGACTGACGTTGCTCCCAGGCAACACCGCGGCGGCGTGAGCGTCAAGCAGGTCCTTCGCAGCGGCCCTGGCATCACTGTCGAAGCGGTAGCAGCCGGCGCCATCTCCCGCGTTGACGCCAAGCCGCACCGCCGCGTATGAATCCGGCCGCGACTGCAGGACAAGTGCAGCGTCAGGCTCAAGAAGCCGGAGTGCGGGCGTAGTTCAGTGGTAGAACGTCAGCTTCCCAAGCTGAATGTCGTCGGTTCGATCCCGATCGCCCGCTCCAACGCCTAGCCCGAAATCGGCCGGAGAGCTTTGCGCGCGTCGGTAGACGCGCGCCGCCATGGGGAGGGAAGCCGATGAGCGAAGGAGGGCCGGTCGCCGCAGGCGGCGCCTACGACACGCTGTTAGAGGTCTGCAGCGGCCGCATGACGACGCGGGCCTTCAAGCCCGACACGAAAATCCCGCGCGAGCACGTCGAGATGATCCTCGAAGCCGCGCGGCACGCGCCTTCCGGCGCCAACGCCCAGCCCTGGCACTTCGTCGTCGTCACCGCTCCGGAGACCAAGAAGGCCATCGCCGACTACTTCGTCGTGGAGCAGCGCCGACGCGCCAAGCTGAAAATGAAGTTCCCGACCCCGAATTATCGCGGATTGGAGAGTGCACCGGGATTCATCGTGGTGGTGGCGGACTTCCGCTTCATGCGCGCCTTCCCGGTGCTTCTCGACGGTTCCGACCTCGACCGGCAGTACCAGGAGAACGCCGAGCGAATCCTGTTGCAGAGCGTCGCTGCGGCAACCATGTCGGCGCATCTCGCCGCTGCCGCGCTCGGCTATCAGGTCTGGTGGGTGACGGCGATCGGGCAGGAGGAGGCGCAAAGGTCGCTGAAGCCGCTCCTCGGCATCCCGGATGATCTTTCCGTCATCGACATCATGCTTTTCGGCACGCCGCTGAAGCCTCCCTATAAGCGCTGGAAGAAGCCGCTCGACCGGATCGTGAGCTGGGACCGCTTCGACATGAAGAGCTACATGAGCGTCGAGGATATCGAGGCCTGGGTGAAGGAAGAGCGCCACAAGGTCATGTACCGCGACGAGAGCCGCATCGACTAAGGAAGCGTAGCGTGCAAACCTTAGCGGGTGCTCACCCCCCAAAGCGGTGTGTCGACGCGCGTGACGGCTTTGGCGTAAGCTCACGGGGAGCGAGGCCACATTTACTTCGAAGGACAGCACATGGCTCCGAAAGGAACGATCGCGGCATCGATCCTTACAATCGCCGTCGCCTTATCGGCGACCGTCCTGCCGGCGAGCGCGGCGCAAGATCCCAGCGGCAAAGCCGAGAAGGTCGCGCAGTCGGCAAACGCTGCCGGTGCCGAAGGCGCGCGCGAGCTCGAGACCGAGGGCGCGGTCTTCATGGGCGACCAGATCAGCACCAATCGGTCCGGTCGGGCGCAGATCCGCTTCGTCGACAATACGCGCATCGTCATCGGCCCGACGGCGCGGCTCACCATCGACGCTTTCGTCTTCAGCGGCAAAACGGCTCAGACCGTGACGCTGAGCGCCGTACGCGGTGCCTTCCGCTTCATCACCGGCAACAGCCGCAAGCAGGCCTACCTCATTAAGACGCCCGTGATGACGATCGGCGTGCGTGGGACCGGGCTCGACGGCTTCGTCGAGCCGGGGACCGGGCGCACCACTGTCGCGATCTATGAAGGTGCGGCGGAGCTTTGCGACAGAAACGGGCGATGCATCCAGGTCGGCGAGACCTGCGGCGTCACCGTGGCCACCGCCGGAGGCTTCCAAGACCCGCCCCCCGGCTCGCGCTCGATCTACTTTCCGATCGCTGCGGCGCAAGGCTCGCTGCTTCCCGATTTCCGCTTGGACTCATCGGCGTGCGGCAGCGCGAGATCGCCGTTCACCGAAGAGAGGGACTCGCACACCAACCGCAACGACAGCGGCGGCGTCCGCGCCGAGCCGAGCGGCGGTGACAGCAATGGCGGCAGCACGCGGCAGCCGGCGGCGGACAGGGGCGCACCTAGCCTCGCTCCCGGCCCGGTTGCTGCACTGCATAGGAAGGGGTGCATCGCAGCACCGGCTCTGCTAAATCCCCGGCTTCCGCGCCTGACAACTCTCCGATGGCATCAAGCTCCTCGCCTCCGCGTAGCGACGTATCCGAGAATGGCCATGACGGAACGGGCGATCATGCCCGTTCCGGCCTCTTCAAGCTGGCGCTCGGCTCGCTCGGCGTCGTCTTCGGCGACATCGGCACGAGCCCGCTTTACGCCTTCCGCCAGGCGATTGCGGCAACGACCGACGAGGGTGCGTTTCCGGACCGCGTCGTCGTGCTCGGCGTGCTCTCGCTGATCCTGTGGACATTGACGCTCATCGTCTCGATCAAATACGTCCTCATCCTGCTGCGCGCCGACAACCACGGCGAGGGCGGCACGCTTTCGCTGATGGCGCTCGCGCAGCGCGGGCTCTCCAAACCGTCGCCGTGGATCGTGCTCCTCGGCATCGTCGGAGCGGCGCTCTTCTACGGCGACGCCACGATCACTCCGGCGATCTCGGTGCTCTCCGCCGTGGAGGGCCTGGCGATCGCCACACCCCGCCTGAACGACGTCGTGCTGCCGCTCACGATCCTGATCCTGATCGCGCTCTTCGCCGTGCAGCGGACCGGCACGGGGCGGGTCTCCGCCTTCTTCGGCCCGATCACCGCGCTCTGGTTCGTGGTGCTTGCCGTGTCGGGGCTCGTGGCGCTCGCGCGCGAGCCTTCCGTCCTCTTCGCCATCAATCCATATTACGGGGTGAGCTTCCTCCTCACGCACAAGTTCGTCGCGTTCGTCACGCTCGGCGCCGTCTTCCTCGTGGTGACGGGCGCGGAGGCGCTCTACGCCGATCTCGGCCACTTCGGGCGGACGCCGATCCAGGCCGCCTGGTACTGCGTGGTCTTCCCGGCGCTCGCGCTCAACTATCTGGGCCAGGGCGCGCTGATCCTGGGCGACCCGACGGCTCGCAAGAACCCGTTCTTCCTGCTCTTTCCGGATTGGGCGGTGGTGCCGGTCGTCATCCTCGCGACAGCGGCGACGGTGATCGCCAGCCAGGCCGTGATCAGCGGCACCTATTCGCTGACCCGGCAGGCGATCCAGCTCGGACTTCTGCCGCGCATGCGCATCCTCTTCACCTCGGAGACGACGACGGGACAGATCTACATCCCGCGCATCAACTGGCTGCTCTTCACGGCTGTGGTGCTGCTCACGCTCCTCTTCGGATCGTCGGGCGATCTTGCCTCGGCCTATGGCATCGCCGTCGCCGGCACGATGGTCGTCGACGCGACGCTCGGCATCATCGTGCTTCGCTGCTGCTGGCACTGGCGGCTCGTCACCGCGCTCGCAACGCTCGGGCCCTTCGTGCTCATCGCCACGCTGTTTCTGTCGGCGAACAGCCTCAAGATACCGAACGGCGGCTGGCTGCCGATCCTTTTCGGCGGCGTGCTCGTCCTCATCATGCTGACCTGGCGAAAAGGCACCGCCATCCTGGCGGAGAAAACGCGCCGCATCGAGGTCTCGCTCTCCGACCTCGTTCACCAGCTCGATTCAAAACCGCGACACCGTGTGCCGGGCACCGCGATCTTCCTCACCGGCAACCCTGACGGCGCGCCGACCGCCCTCCTCCACAACCTGAAGCACAACAAGATCATCCACGAGCGGAACATCATCCTGACGATCCGCACCGAGCAGACGCCGCGCGTGCCGCCCGAGCAGCGCGCCACGATCACCGATCTCTCGCCCTCCTTCCAGCAGATCACGATGACCTTCGGCTACATGGAGACGCCGAACATCCTCAAAGGCATCGCCGCCTGCCGCAAGCTCGGGCTCTCCTTCGACATCATGTCGACCTCGTTCTTCATGTCGCGGCGGAGCCTCAAGGCCTCGAAACATTCCGGAATGCCCTTGTGGCAGGACAAGGTGTTCATAGCGCTCGCCGGCTCGGCGGACTCGGCGACGGGATATTTCCACATCCCCGCGGAGCGCGTGGTGGAGATCGGCGCGCAGGTCACGATCTAGCGTCGCGTTCGATGCGGCGGCGCTCCGCCCGGCGCCAAGCCCTGGACCCGATCTTGCTTTCGCCCTTATCAGGAAGGTCTCCGGTCGGACGAGGCGGCGATGCTTGAGACGATGTACCTGGCGATCCTGATCGGCGCCGGGCTCATCATGGCGGCGGTCTTCACGAGCTGGATCGCGTTTCGCTTCGGCGCACCGATCCTGTTGATCTTCCTTTCGGTCGGCCTCCTCGCCGGGGAGGACGGGCTCGGGCTTAAATTCGACAACGCCGCCGCGGCCTATTTCCTCGGCAGTTTGGCGCTCGCCATCATCCTCTTCGATTCAGGCTTCGGCACGCGGCTTTCAGTCTTCCGCCAGGCGGCGGCACCGGCGATCGTGCTCGCCACGATCGGCGTGGTGCTGACTACGGCGCTCGTCGGCGTCGCCGCGCATTTCGTCCTCCGCGTCCACTGGCTCCAATCCTTCCTGCTCGGCGCCGTCGTCAGCTCGACCGACGCCGCCGCGGTGTTCTTCCTGCTTCGCGTCGGCGGCATCCACCTTCGCGACCGCGTGCGCGCCGTGCTCGAAGTCGAGTCGGGCTGTAACGACCCGATGGCGATCTTCATCACCGTGACGCTGGTCGAGCTCATCGTCATGGGGACACCGCCGGAAGGCGTGACACTCAACTTCGCGATCGCGTTCGCACGCGAGATGGGCCTCGGGCTCCTGCTCGGGCTCGGCGGCGGGCTCGCGATCGTCAGGCTGGTCAATCGGCTCGACCTTGAATCCGGGCTTTATCCAGTCGTGGTGCTTGCCGCCTCGCTCGTCCTCTTCGGCATCGCGGGCGTGCTCCATTGCAGCGGCTTCCTCGCCGTCTACATCGCCGGCCTGATCGCCGGAAACCGGCGGCTCAGGCAGGCGCTGGCTCTGCGCCGCTTCCAGGACGGCATGACCTGGCTCGCGCAGATCGGAATGTTCGTGGTCTTCGGGCTTCTCGCGACGCCCTCGGAGTTCCCGCACCTGCTCCTGCCGAGCGTCGCGATCGGCATCTTCCTGATCTTCGTGGCGCGGCCGGTCGCGATCTGGCTCTGCCTCTGGCCGTTCCGCTTCCAGCGCGAGGAGAAGACCTTCGTTGCCTGGGTGGGTCTCCGCGGCGCGGTTTCGCTGCTTCTCGCCATCCTGCCGCTGACGGCGACGCTGCCGAGCGGCCACGTGATCTTCAACGCCGCCTTCATCATCGTGCTCGTGTCGCTCGTGGTGCAGGGCTGGACGATCCGCCCGATGGCGCGTCAGCTCGGCCTCATCATCCCGCCGACGCTCGGGCCGGTCGACAAGGTGGAGCTTGAGCTTCCCGGCACCGCGAACCACGAGCTCGTGGTCTATCATGTGGTTCCCGATAGTCCCGTGGCGCGTGGCGAGCGCATCCCGCGGTGGGCGCGCCCCTCGCTCGTCGTCCGGAAGGGCCAGTCGATGCGACCGCAATATGCGGGGCGCATCGAGGCCGACGACCGCATCTATCTCTTCACCGCGCCGCGTAACATCCGGCTCCTCGACCGCCTCTTCGCCAGCCCCGCGCCGGTCGAGGAGGACGACAAGGACTTCTTCGGCGCCTTCTATATCGACACCGACCATACGCTCGCCGAGCTCTCGCAGGCTTACGGCGTCGCGCCGCCGGGCGATCCGGCGACGCCGATCGGCGTCTTCATGCTGGAGCGGCTCGGCGGACAGGCGGAGGTCGGCGACCGCGTGCCGATCGGTTACCTGGAGCTGATCGTTCGCGACACCGACGAGAGCGGCGCGGTGACGGGCGCCGGCCTTGCGGTCGCACCGGAGCCGACGCCGGGGCCGGCGGTCTGGCCGGTTCTCGGTGCGCTCGTCGATTTCTCCGCGATGGTGCGCGGCTGGTTCGACAAGCTGAAGCTCCGCTTACCGAAGGCGCGCGGCTAGAAGAAGCGAAGCTCGCTCGGCGTTCTGCGGTCGCGGGCGACGCCATGCGCCGTTTTCTCCCAGGCGGAGGGCTGGCGGAAATACTGGTAGAGCGCCTGCCACGCAGCGAGCGACATCAGCGCCCAATAGATGGGGAGGAACGGGATGTGCCAGACGAGGCGCACGACCCGTGCAGCGACGATGCCGCGCAGCGCCGAGACCATCGCCGCCAACGTGGCCGCCGAGACGTTGCAGAGGCAGAGTGCAAGGAGTGTCCGCGCGACGAAGCCTTGCGGATAGCTGTCGCTCAGAATCGCGACAATCGCGGCAGCGATGAACCAAAGCGATGCGGGGAAGAGAAGAAGCCCGAGCACACCGGCGGTGAGCACGCCATGGACGGCGAGGCGCTCGCGAAGCGGCAGCCGCAGGCTTGGCGAGATGCCGCGCCCGAGACAGAGCGCGACCGTCTGTATCCATCCCTTGATCCAGCGCCGGCGCTGCGGCAGCCATTGCCGGAAGCTGACGGGCGCCTCCTCGTAGGTGTGCGAACGGATGGTGGCGGAGAGATAGCCAAAGCGCGCGAGCCTGATGCCGAGATCGGCGTCCTCCGTCACGTTGAAGGGGTCCCATGCCCCGACCTTCTCCAAGACGGCGCGTGGAAAATGGTTCGACGTCCCACCGAGCGGCAGCGGCGCGCCCCAATCCGCGAGCGCCGGCAGAAGCACCTCGAAGTTCGCGGCGTATTCGACGGCGAACATGCGGGCGAGCCAGCTTCCGCCGTTGTCGGGCGCGAGCCGCGCTTGAGCGCAGCCGAGCTCCGGCCGCTCACGGAACACCGCCGCGGCCTTGCGCAACTGGTCGAGCTCCGGCCTATCCTCCGCGTCGAAGACGACGACGTAGTCGCCGCGCGCGAAGGCGAGCGCATAGGTGAGCGCTTTCGGCTTGGTGCGCGGCTCGCCCGGCGGCACGACGACGACCTCGAATTGCGGCCGCTCCGCGGCCTTCGCCACCGCCGTGCGGGTCTCAAGGTCGTCCGCCTCGACGATCAGGAGCACTTCGAGCTTGGCGGAGGGATAGTCGCGGCCTTATGTATCAAGAGCATTCCTGCGTGACCGGACTGGCCTTGAAAGCATTCGCGGGCATTGCTGGCCTCAAATATCATCGCTTGCGGTGATATTAGAGCTACCGTGATCTAGCCGAACGACTCTCGGCTATAGGCATTCAAGAGAACGAGAAGAACCTGAATAACAAGATCAGCCGGGGTGGGTTTACTGCGGCTTTTCTTCTTCAGGTTTTGGAAGCTGCGGGCGCGAAGGAGTTTCGTCTCGAATGACGTTCCGAGGCGCAAATAAATCCACCTGTGTCAGTCCCGGGGTGAAGCCAAGAACACGTCGAACCTTGTAGTCGTGCTTGAACTGTCCTCCTGGTGTGCGCCTTTCCGAGATATCCATCTCAACACGATAAACGTCATCGATTCCCACGGTTCCCCGCGTGATGGCGTCTTGTGCAATCGTGGTGTCGGAAATATCGACCGCGACGGCGTGACCGCCATACCAGAACCGCCACTTCTCACCTTCATCGAAGACGGGAGCATAGGGTCGCAGACTTGCTTTCACGACACTCGTTTCAGGGTCTTCGGTCTGGTCTGCAACAACCTCGCACGACTCGATAATATCGCGCGCATCTGCCGACGTTATCTGAGCTAAAAGCACATCGTCGACGGTCGTGCGAATCTCATTGATCCCCGGCTTCTCCGTTGTCGAAACAAACTCCTTTATCGGCTTCACAAGCTTGGGGTCGTTGGCAAGCTGGTAAACTGTCTGGTTGATTGTGACCGGGTTATCATCGCCCTCGATCTGGACGGTGATCGTGCCAGACTGCTCTGAATCCTTCACCTCCGTGATCGACTGTATCTTTCGGCCACGGCGAAGTTTCAGAAAGCCGAATACACTACCAGTTCCAAGTGCACCAATAAGCCCAAGCCACTCTAAAATATCCTTGGCAGTTTTTACATCGTCATCCGCTAGAAAACTTTTGATCTGCTCAATGATATGCTGTGTAAGTTCCAAATTAACTTGAAAACACCCGTGCTCAAATCCTGAATCGACAAGAACGTTTACCTGCGCTTTGTCGCCGTTGAGGTCTTGGTTGGCGCGGCGGATGGTGTTGCCCAGCGCTAGAAGCGCTGGGGCCAGATCGCGCACGTCCATCATATGATTGGACAGCGCCGGGCCATCGAAGATGACTTCGAACTTTTCCCGGCTCACGACTATCCCCCCGCGACGAAACGGGAGGCTACGTAAGGTAGTAGAAACAGTCAACGACGCGCCTCTAGCGAGTAAGGCGCGTTAGATGGGTATGGTGCTCTTGATACATAAGGCCGGATAGTCGAGCCGTGAGAGGTGATCGATGAGATCAGGCACGACCGCCGCCTCGCGATAAAGGGGAACAAGGACCGAGTAGAGCGGCAGGCGGCTATCCGCGATCGGCTCCACGCGAAGCGGGTGGGATTGACGGAACGCTGCTGCAAGACGCCAGAAGCTGCAGTTCAGGAAGAAGAGCGTGAAGAGCAGCCAGAGGGCGTTCAGCGTCGCAAGCGGCGCGACGAGGGCGAGCGCGGCGAGCGCCGCGAAAAGCGCCTTGTGCCCGGTAGCGCCCGGCCGCCGTCCGCTTCTGGACGACAGCGCGGGCAGGACGCGCGCGAGCCTATTGACGGCGTAATGCGTCAGCGCCGGATGGCGGCGCGCCGCGACGAATGCCCGGACTGCCTCGGGCGGCGCGATGCGGATGCGTTCGGCAAGCGCCGGTGTTGCGTCGAGGTGTCGGCGGAGGATCTCCACCTCTTGATGGCGCGGCGCCGCCACGAGGATGCTTCGCCCTTCGAGCCTGACGAGCGCCGACGTGGCGGAGCGAACCGCCTCGGTCGCGAGCAGGCCCGCATTCGACAGCTGAGTCGCCCCGGAAAGATCCGTGAGGAAGCCAACGCCGAGATCCTCGGCGAGAAGCGACCAATAGCGCCGGCGCTCCAAGCCAAGCGCGAAAAGCTCGTCCGTCGCGCAGGTCGCATTTCTCTTCGCCTGCCTCGTCGCCTCTCGCAGAAACCGCTCTGCAACGCCATGTTGCGCGAGGAAAGCGATCTCGGGCGAAAGGGACTGTGAAGCCGCGTCGAAAACGAGGCGAGCGAAACCCGCCTGACCCGCCGGCCAAGCCGCAAAGCGCCTCCTCGCGGAAACCAGCAAGCGGCCCCCCAGTGCTTGCTTCCCCGACTAAGGATTCCCGCTTTCGTTGCCACTTGGAAGCGATTTCTTGCGCTTTTTGCGCGAAATTCACGATTTCCTGGTTGTGCCTTTCGGGTCACGGCGGGTGGAAAAGCGCCTCACGCGCACCCCCGCCCTTGAAGCGCCGCAAGGCAGGTCTAGAGACCCACGGATGGGCGGGGACGCAAAGGGCGAGCGCCAGAAACGGCTGGCCGAGGCTCTCAGAGCCAATCTGAAGCGCCGGAAGGCGCAGCAGCGTGAGCGCCTTGCCGAGCGTCCGCCGACGGGGCGGAATGAAACGGCGTCGAGCGAGGAGACCGGCTGATGGATCGCATTCGAATCGCCGGTGGGCGCCGCCTGGTCGGATCAATTCCGATCTCGGGCGCGAAGAACGCGACGCTGCCATTGATGATCGCAAGCCTCCTCACGGACGAGCGGCTGACGCTTGAGAATGTCCCCGATCTTGCCGACGTGGCGCTCCTGAAGCGCATCCTCGCCAATCACGGCGTCGACTACATGGTGAGCGGCAAGCGCGCCAACGGCGACCCTAATGCGGGTGAGACGCTGACCCTTTCCGCCGCATCGATCGTCGACACGACCGCACCCTACGATCTCGTGTCGCGCATGCGGGCGAGCTTCTGGGTGGTCGGTCCGCTTCTTGCGCGTATGCACGAGGCGCGCGTGTCGCTGCCGGGCGGATGCGCCATCGGCACGCGGCCGGTCGATTTCTTCCTGATGGGGCTCGAAGCGCTCGGCGCCGCGATCCGCATCGAAAGCGGCTACGTGGTCGCTGAGGCGCCGCACGGGCTGGTCGGCGGGCGGGTCCGCTTTCCGCACGGCTCGGTCGGTGCGACGCACACGATCATGATGGCGGCGACGCTGGCGAAGGGCGAGAGCGTCATCGAGAACGCGGCCTGCGAGCCCGAAGTGCGCAACCTCGCCGAATGCCTCATCAAGATGGGCGCCAAGATCGAGGGCGCCGGCACCGGGACAATCCACGTCTCCGGCGTCGACCGTCTCGCCGGCACGACACATCGCGTGCTCCCCGACCGTATCGAGACCGGCACTTACGCGATGGCCGTCGCGGCGACCGGCGGCGACGTCGTGCTGCAGGGCGCGGAGCCGGGGCTGCTTCAGAGCGCGCTCGACACGCTGTCCGCCGCCGGCGCCGAGATCAGCGAGACGAATACCGGCATCCGCGTGGCACGCAATGGTGCGGGACTTTCGCCGGTTGACGTGACGACGGCGCCGTTTCCGGGGTTCCCCACCGATCTCCAAGCCCAGTTCATGGCGCTGATGACGCGCGCCGAGGGTGTCTCGGAGATTCGCGAGACGATCTTCGAGAACCGCTTCATGCACGTGCAGGAGCTTGCCCGGCTTGGCGCCGAAATCCACCTCGACGGCCAGAGGGCGACGGTGACGGGCGTGAAACGGCTGACCGGCGCGCCGGTGATGGCGACCGACCTTCGCGCCTCCGTCTCGCTGGTGATCGCCGGCCTCGTCGCGGAAGGCGAGACGCTGGTCAATCGCGTCTACCACCTCGACCGTGGCTTCGAGCGGCTGGAGCAGAAGCTCTCGGCCTGCGGAGCGGAGATCGAGCGCCTGCGGAGCTAGCGCCCCTCTTTGAGGATGATCTCGCCCGAAGGCAGGTTCCAGCTTTTCGGGATCGCGGTCTGACGTTTACGCCGCTTCCCCGCTCCGCTTGCCCTTGCCGCGGCGACGCCCTACCACGTCCGCGACCGACGCGCGGACCGCCCAATGCCGGACGACGATCTCCTTCGCCTCATCGCACTCGACACCGAAGATCTCGCGATCCTCTCCGCCTACGTCCAGGACGCGGTGCTGAAGGTCAAGGACATCCACTGGCTCGCGCGCAACCGCCACTTCGTCCTCATCATGAACCGCTTCGCGTGGGAAGCCGCCTCAGGCCCCTCCCGGCGCAGCCGCGACTATATGCGGCGGCGCACTGCGCTCCATTTCGCACGCGTTCAAAGCGTGCAGTCGACTGGCATCAGCCGCGATCGGCCTGACGCCGTGCTCAACCTCCTCGCCGTGCGATTCGAGCCAGGCGAGAGCCCCTCCGGCGAAATCATGCTCGAATTCGCCGGAGGCGCTGCGATCCGGCTCTCCGTCGAGGTGCTCGAAGCAGAGCTGACCGATCTCGGGCCCGCCTGGTCCACGCCGCACGCGCCGCGGCACATCACCGCCTGAGCCGATGGCAGTTCGCCTGAACTTCGACGACCCCGACTTCGAGGCGCGCTTCAGCGCGCTGCTCGCGGCAAAGCGCGAGGTCTCGGAAGACGTCGAGGCGACCGCGCGCCGGATCGTCGAGGACGTGCGCGCCCGCGGCGACGAAGCGCTCGTCGACTTCACGCAGAAGTTCGACCGGTTCGCGGTGACGCCGGAGGGCCTGCGCATCACCGACGCCGAGGTCGAGGCAGCGGAGCGCGAGGTCACGGATGCGCAGCGCACGGCGCTTCGGATCGCGCGCGAGAGGATCGACACCTACCATCGTCGCCAGCTTCCGAAGGACGATCGCTTCACCGACGCGCTCGGCGTGGAACTCGGCCACCGCTGGACCGCGATCGACGCGGTCGGCGTCTACGTGCCGGGCGGCACCGCCGCCTATCCGAGCTCCGTTCTCATGAACGTCGTGCCCGCCAAGGTGGCGGGCGTTCCGCGGCTCGTCATGGCGGTGCCGACACCGGACGGCTTCTTGAACCCGCTGGTGCTCGTCGCGGCGCGGCTTGCCGGCGCAGACGAGATCTATCGGATCGGCGGCGCTCAGGCGATCGCGGCGCTCGCCTACGGTACGCAGACCATCGCGCCGGTCGCCAAGGTCATCGGCCCCGGCCGCGACTTCGTCGCCGCGGCGAAGCGGATCGTCTTCGGGACTGTGGGCATCGAGATGATCGCCGGCCCATCGGAGGTGCTCGTCGTCGCCGATGCGGAGAACAACCCCGACTGGATCGCCGCCGACCTGCTGGCGCAGGCCGAACACGACGGCGCCGCGCAGTCGATCCTGATCACCGACTCCGAAGCGCTTGCCGATGCCGTGGAGACGGCGGTGGAGCGCCAGTTGAAGACGCTCAAGCGCGGCGAGATAGCGGCGGCGAGCTGGCGCGATTTCGGTGCCGTCGTGACGGTCGCGACGCTCGCCGCTGCGATTCCCCTCGCCAACCGTATCGCGGCGGAGCATCTGGAGCTGGCCGTCGCCGATCCGGAGGCGCTGCTGCCGGCGATCCGCAACGCCGGCTCGATCTTTCTCGGCCGCCATACGCCGGAGGCGATCGGCGACTATGTGGGCGGGCCGAACCACGTGCTCCCGACTGCGCGCTCCGCACGCTTCTCATCGGGCCTGTCGGTGCTCGACTTCATGAAGCGCAGCTCGATCCTGAAGCTCGGGCCGGACCAGCTTCGAGTACTCGCCGAGCCGGCGATCACGCTCGCCGAAACGGAAGGGCTCGACGCTCACGCGCGCTCGGTCTCGATCCGACTGAACCGGTAGATCGGCTTCGCGATGAGCGGCGCCGCAAAGACAGACCGCCTGGTCGCCGTCACGCTCGACGACGCTTCCTTCGGCCGCGCGGCGCCCGACATCGAGCACGAGCGCGCGGTCGCCATCTACGACCTGGTCGAGGAAAGCGACTTTCGGCTTCCCGGCCATGACGGCCCCTACCGCCTCGTGCTGAGGCTCGCCGACCAGCGACTGGTCTTCGACATTCGCAACGCCAACGACACGCCGCTCGTCGCGCACGCGCTTTCGCTCACCCCCTTCCGCAGAATCGTGAAGGACTACTTCCTGATCTGCGACAGCTACCGCCAGGCGATCCGCACCGGCTCTCCGAGCCGCATCGAGGCGATCGACATGGGCAGGCGCGGCGTCCACAACGAAGGCTCCGAAGTGCTGCAGCAGCGGCTCAAAGGAAAGGTCGAGCTCGATTTCGACACGGCGCGCAGGCTCTTCACGCTGATCTGCGTGCTGCACTGGCGCGGCTGACCTTGTCCGGCGCGGAAATCGAGTCGGTGCTCTTCGTCTGCGGGCGAAACGCCGTCCGCTCGCCGATTGCGGGCGCGCTTACGGAAAGCTTCTATCCCGGGCGGTTCCGCACGGCGTCTGCCGGCGTCATGCCCGGCGACCGCGACCCCTTCGTCGATGCCGTGCTCGCCGAGATCGGGCTTGACCTCGGCGACCATCGCCCAACGGCGCTCGAAGCGCTCGGCGATCTCGACTTCGACCTCGCGATTACGCTCTCGCCGGAAGCGCATCACCGGGCGCTGGAGCTGACGCGCACGCGACCGATCGCCGTCGAATACTGGCCGACACCCGATCCAACCGTCGCCTTCGGCTCGCGCGACCAGATCCTCTTCGCTTATCGCGACCTTCGCCAGCATATCGCCCAGCGTCTGACGGAGCGCTTCGGCGCGCCGACCGTCTCGCAAGGCTCACAACCCGGTTCTTGAGTTCACAGGCATCGCGCCATGCGGTAGGAGGTCGGGTCGCCGACCGCGTCTCAGGACTTCGACCCGTCCGGGTAATCCGATGCTCAAGAAGACCACCAACGAACGCCCCCGCCTGCTTCTCGCGTCCGCCTCGCCGCGACGTCTTCAGCTCCTCGGGCAAGTGGGCATCGAGCCGGACAAGCTCGTCCCGGCCGACATCGACGAGACGCCGCAGCGCAAGGAGCTGCCACGGGCGCTCTGCCGGCGGCTCGCATTCACGAAGGCGGAGACGGCACGGCGCACGGCGGAGCGCGACCCGGCGCTTCGCGGCTCTTTCATCCTCGGCGTCGACACCGTGGTCGCCGTCGGGCGGCGCATCCTCCCGAACCCGCAGTTCACCGACGAGGCGGCCGGCTGCCTGCGGCTCCTCTCCGGCCGCGGCCACCGCGTCTTCGGCGCGCTCTGCCTGATCACGCCGAGTGGCAAGGTCAGGAACCGCATCGTGGAGACGAAACTCCGCTTCAAGCGGCTCTCGCGCGAGGAGATCGAGTCCTACCTCGCGTCGGGCGAATGGGAGGGAAAGGCCGGCGGCTACGCCATCCAGGGGCGCGCTGGCGCCTTCGTTACCCGCCTCAGCGGCTCCTACACGAACGTCGTCGGGCTGCCGCTCTACGAGACGTTGGCGCTTCTCGCCGGGGAGGGCTACCCGGTCTACGACCGCTGGGCGATTCCGTCGTGACCGACGGCCGCCCGGGATCGCCCGGTCCAGAGCAAAAGGGCCGCCGCGGATGCCCGATCTGCGGCAAACCGGCGACGAAGGACACCTATCCCTTCTGCTCGCGCCGCTGCGCCGACGTCGATCTGAACCGCTGGCTCTCGGGGGGCTATGTCATTCCGGCGGCGGAGGAGGCACCACGAGAAGGCGAGGACGCCGAGGATTAGCCGCAATCACACGTGGATGCCTCGTTTCGGCCGTTTGACGAGGCCGGCAAAAGAGTCTCTATCTTGCTCCAGCCAAACGTTAAATCGGAGGTCGCGTGGCGGGCGAAAATTCCGAGGGCGAGCACGCCCACGAAGCCGCGACGCCGGAAAGCACGCGCAGGCAGCATCGCCTGGCATATGGCATTGAGCGAATCGGGCTGATCCCGCTCCGCTTTCCCTATGTCAGCCTCGTCGTCCTGATCGCGCTCGCCATCGGCGCCGCGTTCGGCGTGATGCGGCTCAAGGTCGACGATTCGCTGTCGCAGCTCTTCCGCTCCAACACGCCCGAATTCCGGCAGTTCCTCGACGTGACCGAGCGCTTCCCCTCGAGCGAGTTCGACATCCTCGTCGTGGTCGAAGGGAAGAACCTGCTCAAACGTGACTCGATCGAAGGCCTGCGCAACCTCGTCACAGATCTGCAGTTCATCGACGGCACCCGCGGCATCATCTCGCTCTTCTCCGCCCGCACGCCGCCCGAGAACGGCAGCATCCCCGGCCCGCTCTTTCCCGACGTGCTGCCCGACGGCCCCGCCTACGACCAGCTCATCGAGCGTGTGCGCAGCAACGAGATCCTGCGCGGCAAGCTTCTCTCCGACGACGGGACCCTGGCGCTGATCGTGCTGGCGCTCGAGCCGTCGGTCGCCGGTTCAGGCAATATGAATTCGATCGTCGACGAAATACGCCGCACGATGGCCTCCGACCTCGAGGGCACGGGGCTCACCGTTCAGCTCTCCGGGGTGCCGGTGATGCAGCTTGAGATCCGCAACGCGGTCGAGCGCGACCGGCTGATCTACAACGCCTTCGGCTTCGCCGCCGGCTGCCTGATCGCCATCATCTTCTTCCGCCGCGTCTCCTTCATGATCATCGCAGCGGGACCGCCGCTGATCGCGATCCTGCTCGCGCTCGGCGCGCTCGGCTGGCTCGACTTCCGCCTCAACATGTTCCTGAACGTGATGACGCCGCTCATCATGGTCATCAGCTTCGCCGATTCAATGCAGCTCACCTTCGCGGCGCGCGACAGGCTGCTCGCGGGCGAGGACAAGTTCACGGCGTTCCGCAATGCCGTTCTGGTCGTCGGACCGGCCTGCGTGTTGACCCACGGCACGGCGGGCATCTCGTTCATCGCGCTGCAGTTCTCTTCCTCCGACCTGATCCGCACTTTCGGCGAAGCGGGGCTCGTCGCCACCGTCATCGCGCTGCTCGGCGTGCTGATGCTGGTGCCGCTCCTCGGCGTGCTCCTTATCCGCAAGGAGTCCGCCTTCGCTGCAAAAGTCCGCGCCACCGATACAGGCGTCAACGCGCTCCGCCGCTTCTGCGGCTGGGTTGCGGCGCGGATGGTCAGCCGCCCCGGCTTCTACAGCCTGATCAGCATCGTCGTGGTCGGCGGCCTCGCCTTCGTCTACGCGACGCTCGAGCCGCGATATCGACTGGCAGACCAGGTGCCGGACCGCGAGCAGGCGGTGGCGGCGTCAGGCCGACTCGACGCCAAGCTCACCGGCGCCAATCCGATCGACGTGCTGGTCGAGTTCCCGCAGGGCGCCTCGCTCTACGCGCCGGAGACGCTCGACGCGATTGCCGCCGTACACTCGATCCTCGAGACGCAGGCCGGCGTCGGCAACGTCTGGTCGCTCGAGACGCTGCGCCGCTGGCTACGCGAGAAGGCCGGCATCAGCGACGTCGCCACGCTCAAGCAGTATGTCGACATCCTGCCGGTGCACCTGGTCCGGCGCTTCATCTCGGAGAACGAGGATTCCGTCGTTGTCTCCGGCCGCATTCCCGACGTCGACGCGAGCCAGCTGTTGCCTGTCATCGACGAGCTCGACACGGAACTCAACACGGTGCGGAATGCGCATCCTGGCTACAAGATCGCCGTGACAGGCCTTTCGGCGATCGCCGCGCGCAACAGCGCCAACATGATCGGGAAGCTGAACAGGGCGCTGACGATCGAGATCGTCTTCGTCGCCGCCTTCATAGGCCTCGCCTTCCGCTCCTTCACGGTGATGCTGCTCTCGATCCTGCCGGGCATCTTCCCGATCGTGCTGTCCGGCACCGTGCTATGGCTCCTCGGCGACGGGCTCAACTTCTCGGCGGTCGTGGCGCTGATCGTGTCGTTCGGGCTCGGCCTCTCCGCCACGATCCACTTCCTCAACCGGCTGAGGCTCGAAGACCGGCCGGACTCCGATCCGGGCATCGGGGTGGAGCGGGCGACGGTGCTCGTCGGCCCGGCGCTGATCCTGACATCGGTGGTGCTTGCCTGCGGGCTCGCGGTGACGGTGCTTTCCGACCTGCCCTCGCTCAGGACCTTCGGCTGGCTAAGCGCCTTCGCGATGATCGCCGCTCTCATCGCCGACCTTCTGATCCTCAGGCCGACGGCGATGTTCCTCTACCGGCTCGGTCGGCGTTTCCGCCGGCCGCCGGTCGCAGAAGCGGCAGAGTAGCTCAGGCCTCAGGCCTTACGCATATCGACCGCGATCTCGGTCAGGCCCTCGGGCGACGTCACCTTCATGACGACCTTCTGCTGATTGCCGTTGGTGGTGACGATCACCTGGACCGAAACATTGGAATTCGAGGCAACGCGGACCCGCGCATCGATCTTGCTGACCGAGGCGCGGCCGGAGAGATTGCCGGCCATCCCATACTTGGATTCGCTCCACGAGCCGACCACCACGCCGGCCGCCTCGCGATAGGAAAGGCTGCTTGTGATCTTCCATGGCTCGCCAAGGCTCGCATTGGCACAGATCAGCGTTTGCCCGATCTTGTAGCCGTCTTCGGCTATGTCATTCGTGGCCTTGCAGTGGAGCCGCTCGGTTTCTCCGGTGTACCATGTGATGGAGCCGTCTCCCTGCCACGCCCCGCCCATTGCAGCGAAGATGCCGGCGGCGGCTGCGGGCGTGTAAGTCGCCCAGGAGAAAACAAGCATCGCCACCGCTGCGCCCCTGGAGATGCGCAGTACACGTGACTTCAGAGCAATAGACATGGGTTTTCCAACCCCCTTCCTGCTGGTCGTCTCTGCGCAGCCTGACGCGCGCTTTCCTTGATGGCCGCGCGTCAACCTGTCCCCTCTGGCGCGACGATAGTCGCATCTTCCCCACCGGGGCAACAAGCTGCCGGACCTGAGCCTTTTGACAGTCGCGAGCGTTGCGAAAAGGCGTCACAATGCGCCCCCGGCGACTGTGGACAGCCTACCGGCCAGCCGATATAACGCGCCCGCCTCCCCGCCCGAGGCGCGCGGCTCGCGGCGGCAAGCCAGCCCAGGTAGCTCAGTTGGTAGAGCAGCGGACTGAAAATCCGCGTGTCGGTGGTTCAAATCCGCCCCTGGGCACCAAATCTATCTAGCTATCCGCAATTATTGACTCTTTTCTCGCGGGCGCTGTCTCCCTACGCGACAGGTAGGGCTGCGGTGCGAACCGATGAAAATCGTCGAGGGTTGTCACCTTATTCCGGAATCACATCTCAGACTTAGTTGAGCACGGCATCAGATGTCTGCTTTCGGCTCCGTAGGACATAACTCACGCTACTAGCTGGTCACCGATACTTCGGAAGGGCATTCGATGCCGTGACGGCGCAGCGCCGTGATCGCTCCGATGGCCAACCGGTCGTTGGCGCAGACGGGCGCGGTGAATTTCGCGCCGCAACCAAGGAAGTTCCTCGGCCCCGGCGTAGCACTTGCTCGTTGAAGCCGGAGGCGAAGACGACGAGCGCGGGGCCGAGCGCGAGCTTCAGCGCGCGCCGATGGCGCTCGAAAGCACGATAGCAGTCAACGCCGGTCCACTGACGTTCTGTTAACCATGTCGCGGCAAGCTCTCCGGTGCTGGGGAGAACAAGCGAGTCACCAAATGCTCTATCGTTCTTCAATACTGGCGACCGCCAGGCACGTGTTCGGCATTTTGGCCCTTACCAGCGCCGTGTGCTTCATCTGCGTGGTCATGCTGCCGACATAGAGTGGAAACCAGCCTCTCCGAGGCTTGGCGCGAGGTGGGCAGCGGGTAATGTGCCTTGCTACCCACTTCCCGTCACCTGCTCGGCCGTGAACGCCTGGGGCGGCGGCAGCTATAGCGACGCCGGCGCCTATCTCGTGGGCGGAGATTCGCGGCGCTGGACGATCAACCCGGCGCCAGTGTCGAACCAGCTTCTCGGCGATCGCTACGGGATTTCCGTCACGCCCAACGAATTCATAGATTCCACGGCGCCGTACGCAGTCACTCCCGCCGACGGTACCAACTATGGGCAGGGGGGCGCACTGCCAAAGTGGCGTCACTCGGCTTTGGGGAAGGATCGCTTTCAACGTTCAGATGTGAGTCGCTTGGCGCCGCCGCTTTCAAGGCGCTCGTCCCGATGCCAACCGCGGCAGAGCCTCGTTCCTATTCAGGCATACCTGGGCACGGCGGGAAGGCCGGTGGATGCACGCATGATCAGTGCGACCGGGCGCACGATATGGCGGGGCCGGCGCTGCTCAACCGGCATTTCGATCAGGTCGACCAGAGTGCCCGCCGCCTCGAAGCCGACCTCGTACTGCTGGATACGCACGGTTGTGAGTGGCGGCGACAGCCGGTCAACCAGAGGCATGTCGTTGTAGCCGGTCACCGATACGTCGGTGGGGCATTCAATGCCATGACGACGAAGCGCCGCGATCGCTCCGATTGCCAACCGGTCGTTGGCGCAGACGAGCGCCGTGAATTTCGCGCCGCGACCGAGAAGCTCCTCGGCCCTGGCGTCGCCTTCTTCCTCGTTGAAGCCGGAGGCGAAGACGACGAGTTCCGGATCGAGCTCGAGCTTCAGCGCGCGACGATAGCGCTCGAAAGCACGATAGCGGTCAACGCCAGTCGACATCGCCTGCGGCCCGGCGACGTTGGCGACGCGCCGGTGTCCGAGCGATGCCAGGTGTTGGAGGACGTCGAGGATGCCGGCGTCCTCGTCGTTGACCACCGAGGAGACTGTCTGATCCTCGACGCGCCGATTGACGGTGACGATCGGAAGCCCTTCGGCGGCAAGCCGCGACACGGCCTTGTCCTCCCGCTCCACGCTCGCGAGCACGAGCCCGTCGACGCCGCGTGCGCGCAAGAGGTCGGCGATCTCCGCCTCCTGATCCAAACGGCCGTCGGTGTTCGCCAGGATCGCGAGATAGCCGCGCTTGGCGAGCGCGTCCTCGATACCGCGGATGATCGGAGGAAATACCGGGTTCGTGATGTCGGGAACGACAACACCGATCGTACGCGTCCGGTTGGTGCGCAGAGAATGCGCTGCCGCGTTCGGCCGATAGTCGAGCTCGCGGCTGATCCTGCGTACCTCCGCGACGACCTGCGGCGTGAGCAGATATTCGGTGCGGGGATTGAGCGCGCGCGACACGGTGGAGAGGTGCACACCCGCCGCCTTGGCGACATCCTTCAGAGTGGCGCGCCGCTTCACGTCATTCCTCCCTCACACGCTTTTCTCGTACGCGGATTGACACGCGCGGTCGATAGGGCCAGCATGCGTGCAAACGTTTGCACGAAACAACGACGCAAGCGCGATGCAAGGTCGGCAGCCTGAAGGGCGCCGGGGAGGAGTGCGATGAACGATGTGAGGCTTGAGCCCCGCTCGGTCGCAAGCGAGGCACCTGAAGCGCTTGATCCGCATTGGCGCTGGAACCGCGCGCTTCCCGCGCCGGGCCACACGAACGTCGACTTCGAGGTGCGCGTCGACTTCCGCCGGCTGCACGCCTATCGCCTCGCGCGCATCCGTCAGGCGCTGAAGAATTCGAAGTGCGGCGCGTTGCTCCTCTTCGACGTCAACAACATCCGCTACGTCACCTCCACGAAGATCGGGGAGTGGGAGCGCGACAAGCTCTGCCGGTTCGCGCTTCTCTCCGGCGACGCCGATCCGATCCTCTGGGATTTCGGCTCCGCCGCCGTCCATCACCGGCTCTATTGCGACTGGATGCCGACGGAGAATTTCAGGGCCGGCATGCTCGGCATGCGCGGCACTGTGCCGCCGTCGGCCGGGCTGATGAAGCGGCATGCGGAAGAGATCAAGGCGCTCCTGGTCGAGGCCGGCGTTGCCGACATGCCGCTCGGTCTCGATCTCGTCGAGCCAGGCATGTGGCAGGAACTGGAGAAGGCCGGCCTCAAGCTCGTCGACGGGCAGCAGGTCATGCTCGACGCACGCGAGATCAAGAACATCGACGAGATCACTCTGCTCAACCAGGCTGCGGCGATGGTCGACGGCACCTACCACATGATCTGGGAGGAGCTGAAACCCGGCGTGCGCGAGAACGACATCGTCGCCAAGGCCAATAAGCTTCTCTACGAGATGGGCTCCGACGACGTCGAGGCGATCAACGCCATCTCCGGCGAGCGCTGCAATCCGCATCCGCACAACTTCACCGACCGGCTGCTCAGGCCCGGCGACCAGGCGTTCTTCGACATCCTGCAGTCCTATATGGGCTATCGCACCTGCTACTACCGCACGTTCAACGTCGGGCGGGCAACGCCGGCGCAGCACGACGCCTACAAGAAGTGCCGCGAGTGGCTGGATAGCGCCATCGACCTGATCCGCCCGGGCATGTCGACCGATCGCGTCGCCTCGGTGTGGCCGAAGGCGGACGAATTCGGCTTCCCCGACGAGATGGCGGCCTTCGGGCTGCAATTCGGGCACGGTCTCGGCCTCGCGCTTCACGAGCGCCCCATCATCTCGCGTCTCGTCTCGCTCGAGCAACCGATGGAATTGAAGACCGGCATGGTCTTCGCGCTCGAGACCTACTGCCCGGCTTCGGACGGCTATTCCGCGGCTCGGATCGAAGAGGAAGTCGTGGTCACCGACAAAGGCTGCCAGGTGATCACGCACTTCCCGGCGGAAGAGCTTCCGATCGCCAACGCCTACTGATCGAACGAGGACACGGAACGGATGGAATCGAACACGCACCGGATCGGCTGGATCGGAATCGGACGCATGGGATTCCCGATGGCCGAGCGGCTGCTCGATGCCGGGCACCAGGTCCGCGTCTGGAACCGCACCCGCGCTAAAGCGGAGCCGCTCGCGAAGAAAGGCGCCACCTTCGCTGACCGGCTTTCCGATCTCGCGGACGTCGATGTCCTCTTCACCATGGTCTCGACCGCTTCCGACGTCGAAGACGTGCTTTTTGGAAACGGCGGCGTGATCGACGGCGCGGCGAAGAGCGTGCCGCGCATCGTGGTCGACTGCTCCAGCATCGGTGCAGATGAATCGGCCGACATCCGCGCGCGGATCGAGAAGCTTGGCGCAGCATTCCTCGCTTCGCCCGTCAGCGGCAACGGCAAGACCATCAAGGTCGGAAAGCTCAGCGCCGTCGTCTCCGGCCCGCGCGAAGCGTTCGAGGTCGCAAAACCCTATATCGAGACGTTCGCCGCGCACGGCGTCGCCTATGTCGGTGACGGCGATCTCGCGCGCTTCTGCAAGGTCGCGCACAACGTCATGCTCGGCGTCGTCATCCAGAGCCTTTGCGAGATAACGGTGCTCGCCGAGAAGGCGGGCGTGCCGCGCCACGCCTTCCTGGAGTTCATCAACAACAGCGTCATGGGCTCGATCTTCACGCGCTACAAGTCGCCGGCGCTCGTCAATCTCGACTTCACGACAACTTTTACGCCGACGCTTCTCAGAAAAGATCTCGACCTCGGGCTCGCCGCAGGGCGCGAGCTTGACGTTCCGATGCCGGTGACGGCGGCGACGCGAGAGGCCCTGCAGGCGCACTTCGGCGCAGCCATTCTGAAAGCAGATCCCGCCGCCTATCTGGAGAAGGATTTCGCCGCCGTGATCGAGACGGTCGCGCTCGCGGCCGGCATGAAACTTGAGAGCGAAAACAAGCCCGTGAAAAGCGGCCTCGAAACGACCGAATGAAAGGCGGCGATAACGCCGCGCGAAAAGACGAACAGGGAGGAATGAGCATGAAAAAGCTACTCGGACTAGCAGCCCTGGTTCCTGCATTGTTGGCGGGTTCCGCGCAATTGGCGGCGGCCGAGGACGTGGTCTTCGGCGCATCGCTGCCGCTGACCGGCGGCCTTGCCACCAATGGCCAGAAGCACAAGGAGGGCTTCGAGCTCTGCATGGACCTGGTCAATCAGGGCGGCGGGCTGCTCGGCGGCCAGGCGAAGCTCATCGTCAGCGACAACCAATCATCGAACGATACGGGCCAGGCGCAGATCGAGCGCCTCATCAACCAGGACAAAGTGAACGTCCTGCTCGGCACCTTCTCCAGCCGCATTACCTTCGCGCAGACCTCGGTCGCCGAGCAGAACAAGATGGTCTACCCGGTACCGTCGGGCGTGGCGCTGCAGATTTATGAGCGCGGCTACCACTACATCTTCAACTTCCAGCCCAACGCAGCCGAGTATCTCGGCAAGTCGTACCTCGCCATGATGAAGGATCTGGTGAAGGGCGACCTCCCGAAGACGGCGGCGGTCGTTTGGGGTGACGACTTCTACGGCAACGCGGCGATCGCCGGGCTGACCGGCGACAACGAGAAGGTCGCCGGTACCGACAAGGTGATCGAGCTCGCGCCCGGCATCCTTGCCGACGCCGGGATCAATGTCGTCCTGAAGCAGCAATGGCCGGAGGAAGGCTTCTCCGACTGGATCGGGCTTGCGAACAGCGTCAAGCAGAGCGGCGCCGAGATGGTGATCGGCTTCACCGCCTCACCCGACGAAGCGATCCAGCTGGTGCGCGCCTTCAAGACGGTCAACTATCAGCCGCAGGCCGCGATCATGGGGCAAGGCACGCAGTCGGAGTTCCACGATCAGCTCGGTGACGCTGCCAATGGCGTCCTGATCCACGCAGCCTGGCATCCCGCGGTTCAGTGGGTCGGCACGCTCAACGGCAAGGACTTCTCCAACCAGGACTTCATCGACGCGTTCAAGGCGAAGTTCGGCAAGGACCCGGATGAGGACAACGCCATCCCCTTCGCTACGTGTCAGGGCATGGTGCAGGCGGTCGCGGCGGTCGGCTCGACCGACAACACCAAGATCCGCGACTGGCTGGCGGCGCGGACGGCCGACGATCCGGTGAAGACGATCCTCGGCAACTTCCACTGGGACGACAAGGGCCTGCCGCAAGGCAAAGCCTTTCTGATCACCCAATGGCAGGGCGGCGAATTGAAGTTCGTCTATCCCACCGGGCAGTTCTCCGGAACCGCCGACCTCGTGTGGCCGAAGCCGAACTGGTAGTCGGCGCAGGCAAGATCGTTGACGAGGGCCCGGTCCGAATCGGACCGGGCCCGTCCGCGAGGAACACCGAAAGGGCGAGTGCACGGATTTGACTCTTCTTGAGGTCCGCGACCTGAAGAAATCCTTCGGCGGGGTGCAAGCCGTCGACGGCTGCTCGTTCGACGTCGAGGAGGGCAGCATCACCGCCTTGATCGGCCCGAACGGCGCCGGCAAGACGACGGTTTTCAACATGATCAACGGGCTCTTCAAGCCGGATGGCGGCGCGATCGTCTTCGAAGGGCGGGAAATCCAGCGGCTGCAGCCGCATCAGATCACGCGGCGCGGGATCAGCCGCACCTTTCAGATCAGCCGACAGCTCAGCGACCTGACGGTCTTGGAGAACGTCGTCGTGCAGTCGCCGAGCGGCGGGCTCATGGATCTCTTCAAGCATGGAATCCTGCAGCACGAGCGCGAGCGGGGGATGGAGCTCCTGGAGTTCGTCGGCATTGCGGAGCTTGCCGGCCAACCGGCCGCCAAACTCTCCTACGGCCAGAAGAAGCTCATGGATCTCGCAGCCGGGCTGATGGCCAATCCGCGTCTCGTCCTGCTCGACGAACCGGCCGGCGGTATCAATCCGGCGCTCCTCGACGTCATCATCGACCGCGTCGAGACGCTGCAGAAGCAGGGCGTCACGTTCCTCATCGTCGAGCACAACATGGACGTGGTGATGAACATCTGCGATCCGGTCGTGGTGATGGCCTATGGACGCGTGCTGGCCAAAGGCTCGCCCGACGCCATCCAGCGCGACGAAGGTGTGCTTGAGGCCTATCTCGGGGTCGGATGATGGCGCTTCTCGAGATCGACAATGTCGTCGCCGGATACGGCATCGGGCCCGACATCCTGACCGGCCTCTCGATGCGGTTCGAGAAGGACAAGAGCTACTGCATCATCGGGCCGAACGGCGCCGGCAAGTCGACGCTGTTGAAGGCGATATGCGGGCTCGTTTCGCATCGAAGCGGCCGCGTCGCCTTCGACGGCGATTCGCTCGGCGGGCTCAGGGCCGACCAGATTCTGCATCGCGGCATCTGTTTCGTGCCGCAGGACCGCAGCCTCTTCCCTGATATGACGATCAAAGAGAATCTGCGCATGGGCGGCTACATCCTGCGCGACCGCAGCGAGGTCGAGCGCCGCATCGACGCGGTGTTCGAAATGTTCCCGCTTCTGAAGGCGCGCCAAACGCACCTCGCAAAGACGCTGTCCGGTGGGCAGCAGCAGCTGCTGCTCCTCGGCCGCGCGCTCGTGCTGAAGCCGAAGGTCATCATGCTCGACGAGCCGTCCCTCGGCTTGGCGCCAATCGTCTCCAAGCAGATCTTCGATGCCATGAACGAGCTGAAGCGCGCGGGCATCACCATCATCGTGGTCGAGCAGAATGCGCGGCTCGGCCTCGAATTCGCCGATTGGGGCTGCGTGCTCGACCTCGGAAAGACGGTCTTCGAAGGCCCCTCGACAGCCGTGCTCGCCGACCCGCGTATTGCCGAACTCTATCTCGGGCGGCGCCGCGCGCGCACAGGAGCCAGCGCGTGACGCAGTTGCTCCAGATCGTGATGCTCGGCTTGATGCTCGGCGGCGTCTACGCGCTGATGGCATCGGGGCTGACCTTGATCTTCGGGGTCATGGGCATCGTCAACCTCGCGCATGCGGCGTTCATGACGATGGCGGCGTTTATCGCATTCTATGCCTTCAAGCAGCTCGGCGTTGATCCGATGCTGTCGATCGTGATCACGATGCCGGCGATGTTCGTCGTCGGTCTCGCCGTCTATCGCCTCCTCTTCGCACGGGCGATCACCGACCCGCACCGCAGAAGCGCGACCGTGCTCGTTACCTTCGCGCTCGCGCTCGTCGTCGAGGGAACGCTCGGCTACCTCTTCTCCAACACCTACAGATCGACCAACCCGGGCTATGCCTCGGATGCGATCCTCTTTGGGCCCTACTACCTCCCCGAAGGCCAGTTCTACGCGACGGTATTATCCATCGCGATCCTCTGCGGGCTCTGGCTCTTCCTGCAGTTCACCCGCACCGGCTATGCGATCCGCGCGACCATGCACAACCGCACTGCGGCGGAAGTGGTCGGTGTCAATGTCGACCGCATCTCCATGCTGGTTTTCGGAATCGGCATGGCGCTCGCCGGCGCGTCCGGATCGATGATGTCGTTCCTTTTCTCGTTCTATCCAGGCAAGCACTGGGAATGGATCGCCATCCTCCTTTCGCTGGTCGTGCTCGGCGGGATGGGAAGCCTGCTCGGCGCGCTGATCGGCGCGCTCTCGCTGTCGGTCATCGCCGCATTCGTCAGCTCCACCTACGGGCCGACCTGGTCACCGGTGACCTTCTATCTGGCGCTCTTCGCGATCCTGCTCTTCCGGCCGCAGGGGCTGATGGGCAAGAAGCCGGAGCTCTAGATGACCTCGTCGTTCGACCATGCCCTGCCGCAAAAGGCGATTGTCGAGGCTCCCTCCGCCAGCAAGCGCCTCTTCATCGGTATCCTCCTCGCGGCGGCATTCGGCTTCCCGCTCCTGCAGGTGGCGGTCGGGGGCATGAGCTACTGGCTGCACATGCTGCTCTTCGTCTTCATGAACGTCGCCATCGCGTCGAGCTGGAACATCATGGGCGGCTATGCCGGTTACGTATCGCTCGGTCATAGCGTCTTCTTTGCGATCGGCGGCTACGCGGCTGCGATCCTCTTCGCCTATTTCGGCGTCTCGCCCTTCATCGCGTTTCCGTTCGCCGGACTGATCGCCATGGCCTTCGGGTTCGTGATCGGAACGATCACGCTTCGCGTGCGGGGGCCGACCTTCATCATATCGACGATCGCGCTCGTGCTCGTGACCAAGATCCTGTTCGACAACTGGTCCTACGTCGGCGGATCGAATGGTATCTCGATGGCGCTCCTCGACCTGCCCGTCGAATACGTGAAGCTGCCCTTCTACTACGCGATGCTCCTCGTCGCGATCGGTGCCGTCTATCTCTCGTTCCGCGTGCGTCGCTCGAAGTTCGGGCTTGGCCTTCGGGCGATCTCGCAGGACGAGACGAAGGCGGAGGTCGCCGGCGTTCCCACCCGCGCCTACAAGATCATTGCCTTCGCGCTCTCCGGCCTCTTCATCGGCATGGCCGGGGCGCTGTGGGGCTACTATCTCACGTATCTAAGCCCGGCGATCTTCCTGACGATCCTGGTCGGGGCGAAGTTCGTGCTGATGACGATTCTCGGCGGGCGCGGCACGGTATCGGGGCCGGTCGTCGGAGCGACGCTCTTCGTGGTCGTCAACGAGTTCTTCGTCGCCAAGCTCGGCGCCTCGGAGCTCAATATCGTCGCGACCGGCCTGCTTCTGATCCTCGTCCTCGTCTTCTTCCCGGAAGGCATCATCGGCTCGCTGAAGAAGAGCGGTCGCCTGCCGCGGATGCTCGACTGGGACTAGGCGGGCGGGACAGCGAACCCGAGGAAGGGCCTCATCGTTTCGACGAGCAGGTCGAGCGCGTGGATGTGCGGCGCGTGGCCGACGCCTGGCAGCTCGACGAAGCGCGCATCCGGCAGCCGTTCTGCCAGGGCGCGACCAAGCGCCGGCGGCGTAGCGCCGTCCTTCTCGCCGACCACGATGAGCGCCGGGTTCTTCATGCGCGCAAGGTCGGCGGAAAGGTCGAGCGTCGCCAGCGAGCGCGCTGCCGCCGCGAAGACCGGCGGCTCGATCTTCAGAAATACCGACGTCCGCTCGGCCACGATGTCGGGATGCGCGGCGATGAAGTCGGGCGGAAACATGCGCTGCATGGCGGCGTCGGCGATCGGGCCCATGCCTTCGCGCTCCGCCTTGTCGGCGAGCGCGGCGAAGGTCGCGCGGCCCTGCTCGGGGAAGGTAATCGCTGCGCCAAGAAGCACGATCTTCCCGATCTTTGCGCCGTGGCGCGCCGCGAGCGTCAACGCGACGAAGCTGCCGAGCCCATTGCCCACGATGTCGGGCTTCTCGGTGCTGAGGGTATCGCAATAGTCCGCGACGGCGTCGGCATAGCCGGCAAGCGGCGCTGCCGGCGGCGAGGCGCCAAAGCCGGGAAGGTTGACGAGGCTGAGCCGCCTCGTCTCCGCGAGCCGTTCGGCGAGAGACTGGAACGAGGAGCGATCGGTCAGAAGCGAGTGCAGAAGGACGATGTCCGGCCCCTTCCCGCGCATCTCGACATCCAGTCGCGACTTCTCCATTGCGTTCTCCTCCTGCGTCCTTCCCTGGGCGGAAGACGCATTCGAAGGTGTAGTTCTGCGCTTGGCAATCGGACCGGCAGAGTCAGCTAACTGGTGGCATGTGCCCGCGGGCACCAAACTCCTTCAATACGCCTTGTGTCTCAGTCGGCCACGGGCGCGCATTTGTAGACGGCGTCCCTGGAGGGCCACGCGTCGGCGATGTCGATCATGAATTTCCGCTGGGCGTCCAGGGGTCCGCTCATTGTCCAGGACTGGCCGCTCAGCTTGACGCTCACCCCGTGCTTCGCCGCGGTGCTTGTCACGGATTCCTGCTCGGCTTCCACGGCATCGTCGAACACCGTGATGGCCGAATCGGTGACGTCCGCCACATAGAGCACCTCCCCTGAGTCCGGGCCCGCCTGCACGACGATGTATCTGTCGCCCTTCACCTGGTAGAAGACGAACGGCTCCACAGTCGTATCCGTCTCGCCCACCAGCGCGTATTGAACGTTCGCGCCGGAGCGCAGCTCGACGAACTGCTTCCTTACCTCCTTTGCATCGTTGCCGCTTCCCTTGCACGACAGCGTTCCCGTCTTCAGATGCGGCGTATCGCCATTGACGAGCGTGAACGGCGTGTCGGACGTTGTGAAGCATCCGCCCAGGAGAATGCTCAGGGCGGCCGCTCCGCACAGGGACATGATCTTCGCGTTTCGCATGACTGCGGCCCTCGACTTTCCGTGCGACCCTTGCGGGCCGCGGCTTTGACAACGGGTGTGTCGCGCGGATCTCGGCGCGCGGTCCACGACTGCGATGCGCACTGGTGCGGAAAAATCGCTCCGGAGGAGCGGCCGGACCGCCAGGCGCCTGGACGCGGGCGCAGTTTCCACCTTTAGAGCCCCTCATGTCTCGCTTCAAAAGCGGCTCCGCCGGCGCTCATCGGGGCGTGCGTTTACCAGTTGTTAACCAAACTTTCCGTATCAGAAGGCATTCCTGTTCGCCGCCCGCCTGAGCCATCAGGCGCATTTCAAATCGTGGAGGTTCGGCGATGTCCGACGGACAACATTATCCTGAATACGCCCACGAGCACCACTCGGAAGGGCGGCCTCAGATCCCGTCGGACGACGAGGTCTCGTCCCTCATCGGCATGGTGCAGTCATTCGTGCAGACCTACCAGGCCAACCAGGTCGAGATGCAGGCGATGCAGCTCAAGCTCTCGGCAGCCGAGATGAGGGCCCAGACCGCAGAACATCTTCTGCGGAAGCTCTATACCGCCACGATCGGCTATTTCAGCTCGGACGCGAAGCCCCTCACCGGCGACCAGGGGATGCGAGCCGGCGAAGCGGCGCCCCAGGAAGCGGCGTAGGCGGCATCCAGCTTTTCCTCCGGCGCGCTCTTCTTCTTCGCCGGCCTCGTAGCATTCAGCTGGCGCGCCAGCGTCTCCACGCGCTCCGTCAGGTCGCCCATCGGAACCTCCGTTGCGGCGATCTGTGACGCTTCGAGCTTGTAGGCCGCCATGCGCCAGTGGACCTCCGCCTCATAGGCGCGACGGACGTGCGCAAGCTCGGCGCTGACACCGTCCAGTTGGCGCCTCGCTGCCTTGCGCCACCGGACGATGTGCAGCACGACGGTCACGTTCGCAACGAACAAGACGCCCAGCATTACCCAGCGCACGATGTCCGACTGCGCCGGCGCCAGGAGCATCACCGCCAGGAACGAGAGCAAAGTCGAAATCACCGCTGCAAAGATGCTTCGGACCGACATGCACGCCATCCAGACGATGCCGATCAGAATACATTCGATCGGATGCGCCGATGGCACGCCCGCCATCTGAGCGAGCCAATCGTTCAGTGCATTTTCCAGAACTGCGACCATTGGACATCCCCGGCCGACACAAACGGCGACGACCGGCGCTCGAGATCGCTGAGCGAGCCGTCGGCAAAACGCACGATTTCGCGGTCGCTGCTCAATGCGTCCGCCTTTTCGCCAACCGCCTTCTTTGGGCCAATAACCCTAACAATTTCTTAACTTCCGAAATCTCGCGCGGGCGAATCAGGTGACAGTCGGCGTTTCGGGTGACGTTGGGTCGATTCCATGGCCGTTTCCTTCGAGCCTGCTATTAACGAATCTCCGCTGCCTTGCTTGGTAGGTGTCGAATTCATGACGATTGAGACCTCAGACTACCGCGTGAGTGAGGGCGAGCGCCTCGACCTCTCAAAGCGGCCGACCGAGACGAAGCCCATCTACGGATCGAAGAAGGAATACAGCGCGCTCCTTGAAGAGCACGTCGCGCGGCTCAGCGAGCAGCAGCAGATCCTCTACGCCTCCAATGCCTTCGCGCTCCTCGTCATCCTGCAAGGCATGGACAGCGCCGGAAAGGACGGAGTGATCCGCCATGTGATGTCCGGCGTGAACCCGCAAGGCTGCGACGTGCATGCCTTCAAACAGCCGAGCGCGGAAGAGCTTGAGCACGACTTCCTCTGGCGATGCCATGCGCGCGTGCCGGAGCGCGGCAAGATCGGCATCTTCAACCGCTCCTACTACGAAGACGTGCTCGTGGTGCGCGTCCATCCGGACTTCCTCGTCAATGCGGGGCTGACGGCAGAGGCGGGCGGCGACAAGAAGTTCTGGAAGGACAGATACCGGTCCATCGTCGATTTCGAGCAGCATCTCGACGAGAACCGCACGCGCATCATCAAGCTCTTCCTGCATCTTTCCAGAGATGAGCAGCGCAAGCGCTTCCTCTCCCGCATCGACGAGCCGGAGAAGAACTGGAAGTTCAGCATGGGCGACGTGAGCGAGCGGAAATCCTGGGACCGCTACATGGAGGCCTACGAGGATTGCCTCTCGGCCACGAGCACGGGCCGTGCGCCGTGGTTCGTCGTTCCCGCCGACGACAAGGAGAATGCCCGCCTCATCGTCTCGCAGATCATGCTGGAGACGCTGGAGGCAATGGACCTCAGCTATCCGAAGACGAGCCCGGAGCGGGTGAAGGAGCTCCAATCGATCCGGGCGGAACTCGTGGCGCAGAAATAACCGGAGCGGGCTAATCCCAATCCGGCGCAGTGGCCGGGTCGATAATGCGCTCGCCACGTTCGAGCGCGGCGATCTCCGCCATCTCGGAATCGGAAAGCGCAAGCTTCGAAGCGGCGAAGTTCGAACGGAGGCGCTCGATCTTGCTCGACAGGCATGACGATCACGTCCCGCGCCAGGAGCCAGGCGAGCGAGACTTGGCTCGGCAGCGCGGAAGAGCGCACCGGTCCGCCAGTAAGAGTCCCGGTGCATCGTATCGATGAGATGCCCGACCTGAACCGGGCCTTGCCGAAGATGAAACGCTCAAGCTCGCCGAGCGTCGCGACGATGGCGTCGGTCTTCCATTCGAGCGTCGCCTCGCCGAGGCCTTCGATCCCTTCGCCGGTCGCAAGCTTGAGAAAGACAATTCGTGCGCGCTGCATTCGCGCGCAGGGCTCATCCCCCGGCCTTGAGCCGCTTCAGGGCCGCGTTCTGCATGTTCTTCGGGTCCATCTGCATCAGCTCGATGCGGTTGCCGTCGGGATCTTCGATCCAGGCCTGCAGATTTCCGTCGGCACCCATCTGTTTCTCACGCGTGATCGTCACGCCGGCCTTGGTCAGCTCTTCAAGCGCGGCGTCGAGGCTGTCGACCTCGAGGCAGAGGTGATTGAGCCCGTTCGCCTCGCGCCCCGGCGCGCGGTCGCCGACGGCCTCGGGGAAGAGCTCGATATATTGGGTGTCGGTCACGCGCAGGTACATGAGCCAGAGCTTGCCGTCGCGATCGAGCCGGAACATTTCCTTGAAGCCGAGCTTGTCGCGATAGAAATCCAGCGTGCGGTCGATGTCCTTCACGCGGATCGCGATGTGGCCGATGCCGACGACGTTCTTCATACGATTTGCCTCAACAAGGTTTATGGCGACGATTAGAGCCGCCCGTATTTCTTGAACACGTCGCTGACTTCGGCGCCGTTCCGGATCTCGTCGCTTACCTTCTCCTCGACGCGGCCGATATCTTCGGCTTTTTCCAGCACGTTGTCGACGCGGGCCGCCGGGATGACGACGACGCCATCCATGTCGCCGAAGAGCCAGTCGCCGGGATCATGGCGCGGCGCTCGATCAGCGGCTTGAAGTTCGCCGCGAGATAGATCTGACGCTGACCGCGCTTCCCCAGGGCTTGAACGCTCCGTGCCGACGGATGCGCAGCATGACCCGCTCAACGTCGGTCGGATCGAGGCCGATCAGCTCGTCGCGGAGCGCGAGCACGTGCGGCTTCAAATAGGGTTTCCAGAGATTCAACCGCCGCGTAGCCACGGAGACCCGCGTCGGTGACGATCCTGACGACCAGGTTTCGACCCAAAACGGCACATTTGAGATCGGTGATCTTCACATTAGTCCCCTGCTCGGCGGCGGCACCCGTAGTGCAGCGCCCGATCCCGCGCCATAGCCGGCGAAGGGATTCCGGGTGCGCGTCCGGCCCCGGCGCGCGCACTCTCTCTGTCTCCGACCGGGCATCTGCATATCCAGGCGCAAGTCACGGTTTGGAAAGTCTATTTCCGGCCTTCTCCTTCAAAGGCGAGGAACTGATTTAGCCCATCCTCAACCTTTTATTGTCGTACTGGCGGACAACGCCAAAACAGCGCCAAGAACGCGCTCGCGGGGGCAGGCAAGTTGATCAATTTCGCACGCAAAGGACTGACGGCAAGGTCCGTTGAACAGGGCGCCTTGACGCGGACACCTGCTGAGCGGGCATGACAATGCTGCAGCTCATCGGCAAAATCGTGCTCGCCATGGGGATGCTGACGCGCCGCGCCACGGGGCTCCGGTCCGAGAACCGCGACCTTGCCGAGCGCGGTGCCCGCTACCGGGCCATATTCAACTCCTCCAGCGTAGCGATGATGTGGACGGAGACTGACGGCCGCATTCTCCAGGTCAATCAGCGCATGGCCGACTTCGTCGGATATTCCATCGCCGAGCTTGAAAGCATGCGTTACGAAGACCTGCTCGCGCCGGAGGATCGTGAGGATTATTTCCGCAACCGCGCGCAGATCCAGGCAACCGGGCTGCCGCCGAAGGATCACGAGCGGCGCTACCTGCGCAAGGACGGAACGTTCGTTTGGGGGCTCCGCTCGACGGCGCTCATCCATCCGGAACCCGACCAGTCCATGCATAAGTTCGTGATGATCCAAGACATCACCGAACAAAAGCTGGGTGAGCGCAAGATCCAATTCCAGGCGGACCTGCTTGAGTCCGTCGAAGAAGCCGTGATCGCGACCGACATGACCGGGTCGATCATCTTCTGGAACCGCTTCGCCGAGAAGCTCTGCGGTTGGCCGGCCCGCGTGGCGATCGGGCGCAACATCGCGGCGGCGCTCCCCTCCATCAGGGGGCAGTTCGAACCGGCCGACATCCGTGCCCATTTCGCTGCAGGCGAAAGCTGGTCGGGCGACCTCGTTCTGGAGCGCCGCGACGGATCCACCGTTCTCGTCCACGCCATCAGTTCTCCGGTAAGAGACGAGAACGGCACTTCGATTGCAATCGTCACCGTCGCATCCGACGTCACCGAGGAGAAGCGCTCACAGCTCGCGCTTCTGGAAGAGCAGCGCTCGCTCGCCGTTCTCAACCGCACAGCGGCGAAGCTCAACGCCGAGCTCGACATGAGCGCACTGATGCGGGCCGTGACCGATGCCGGCGTCGAACTGACCGGTGCGGAGTTCGGCGTGCTCTTTTCCGGCAAGCGGCCGCAGGCCGACCACTTCGAGCTCTATGGGCTTTCGGGAATAGACCGCCAGGCTTTCGATACGCTTCCGCTGCCGCATGAAGACGGCGTCGTCGGTCCCGTCCTCATAGACCGGCGAATCTTTCGCTGGGACGATGTCAGCCTGGATCCAAGATACAAGGACGCCATCGCGAGTCACCCGAACGGCGCCTCGCCGGTCCGCAGCTATCTGGCAGCGCCGCTCATCTCGCGCTCCGACAAGGTGATCGGCGTCCTCTCCTTCGGTCACAGCCAAGCGGGAGTCTTCTCGGAGCGCTCCGAGCGAACTCATCGAGGGTATCGCAGCGCATGCGGCGATCGCCATCGAGAAGGCGAGCCTCTTCCAGGCGGCGCAGCTTGAGCTTGAGACGCGGCGGCAGGCGGAGGAATCGCTCAACAAGAGCAAGGCGCGCTTTCGCGATTTCGCCGAGGTGGGCTCGGACCTCATGTGGGAGACGGACGAGCATTTCCGCATCCGGGCGATCCTTGGCGACTCGCGCGCCGTCCTCGGCGTCCCACAGGAGGAGCTGATCGGACGCACCGCGTGGGAGATCGCCAAAGCCAATGTGAAGTCGTCGGAGTGGAAACAGCACATCCTCGACCATGAGACCCGGCAGCCCTTCCGGAACTTCGAGTATCAGATCGCGGACCGGAACGGCGCAACGCGCTGGATCTCGACGAACGGCCGCCCCTATTTCGACGAGCATGGCACGTTCCTCGGATTCCGCGGCGCATCGATGAACATCGCCGGACGCAAGCACGCAGAAGCGAAGCTCGCGGCGAGCGCCAGGCAGCAGCAGTCGGCCGCCGTGCTGAGCCAGCTCGCGCTTCAGGGCGTCCCGCGCGATGACCTCTACCAGGTCGCCGTAGACCTCGTGGCGCGGACGCTCGGCGTCGAGCTTGTCGGCATCCTAGAAATCTCCGCCGACAAGCGCGTGCTCAGGCTCCGCGCGGGAAGCGGTTGGCCGTCGCAGTCGGTGAACATCCGGGCGGTGCCCGTCGACTATTGCCCGCCGCTCGCTCGCGGCATCAACTCCGACGTCCCCGTCCATTTCTCGCGGCGCAACTTCAACCTCATCCCCGGTCTGCAGAACGACAAGGGCTCCGGCGTCGCACTCCCGATCGGAGAGAGGGCATTTCGCATCGGGGTCATCGTCGTCTGCTCCGACGGCTTCCGTGCATTCAGCGAGAGCGATATCAACTTCCTGCGCGCCGTCTCCTTCGTGCTCGCGGCCGATGCCGAGCAGCGCAAGTCCGCAGCGACTTTGCGGCTCCGCGACCGCGCCCTGGAAGCGATCGGCGAAGGCATCGTGATCACGGATGCCGGGGAATTCGACGCGCCGATCACCTATGTCAATCCTGCCTTCGAGCGGCTCACCGGCTATTCCAAGGAAGAAGCCATCGGCCGCAACGCGCGCTTCCTGCAGGGCGCTGAGACGGACCCCAGCCTCGTGCAGAAGATGCGAGGCGCAGTGGAGGCCGAGACCTCCTTCCGCGGGTCGATCCTCAATTACCGCAAGGACGGCGAGAGCTTCTGGAACAACCTCAACATCTCGCCGATCCGCGACGAGAGCGGATTGACCTCGCATTTCGTCGGCATCCTTTCCGACGAAACCGAGCGCGTGCAGATGGCGTCGCGGCTCAGGCAGGCGCAGAAGATGGAGGCGCTCGGCCACCTGACGGGCGGCATCGCGCACGACTTCAACAATCTGCTCGCCGTGATCCTCGGCAATTCAGAAATCCTCTACGAGGAGATCGATGACGAGGAGCTGAAGGCGACGGCAGAGCTGGTGATGACGACGGCGGAAAAGGGCGCAGACCTGACGCAGCGCCTGCTCGCCTTCGGGCGACGGCAGGCGCTGCACCCGGAAGCGATCGACCTCAGCGCCGCAATCGGCTCGCTCTCCGACATGCTCACCCGCACGCTCGGCACGCACGTCACGCTGGAGCGCGTATCGGCGACCGACATGCCCGCCTACATCGACCGCAGTCTATTCGAATCGGCGATCCTCAATCTGGCGCTCAATGCGCGCGACGCGATGCCGAACGGCGGCGTCGTCACGATCAGCACGGAACTGGCCGAGGTCGGTGAAGGAAGCGCCAAGGAGCTTCAGTCGGGCGACTACGTCTGCGTAAGCGTGACGGACACCGGCGTCGGCATGACGAAGGACGTGCTCGATCGCGCATTCGATCCCTTCTTTACGACGAAGGGCGTCGGCAAGGGCTCGGGCATGGGCCTCTCCATGGTCTATGGCTTCGCCAAGCAGTCGGGCGGTCACGTCACGATCGAGAGCCAACCTGGCAGCGGGACGACGGTGCGTCTCTATCTTCCAGTCGCGGGCGAGATGCACGTGAGGAAACCGGTGGAGGCGCCCGCCGCACGACCGACGACCGGTGGGCACGAACGAATCCTGCTCGTGGAGGACGAACCGCACGTCCGCCGCTTTGTCTCCAACCAGCTCGAAGGGCTTGGCTACAGCGTCGTGGAGGCGGAAGCCGGCGCGCCGGCGCTCGATATCCTGCGCTCCGAGCCCGCGTTTGACCTTTTGTTCACCGACCTTCTGATGCCCGGCGGAATGAGCGGCTTCGACCTCGTCAAGCAAGCGCGCGAATTCGTGCCGCAGCTCAAGGTGCTCCTGACGACCGGCTATGCCGCCGAAACGGACAGGATGCTGGCAGACGTGAGGGATCCGATCCTCAAGAAGCCGTACAAGAAGCAGCAACTCGCGGAGGCTCTGCGCGAGGTCCTGGAGCGGGCCGCGTAAGCGGCGTTCCGGCGGCCGAGGCGGTCATGTCCGTTAAGGATTTTCTGCCAAGCTTTGGCGAACAAGATGGGCCACGCATGAGCCCACCGGAAAGTTTGTTGATGGAGAGCGTCGTGTCTGAACCAGGCCAGCATTCCGGAACCGCCGGCGTGGCACCGGCATCCACGCAGCGCAGCTGCTTCGTCATCGACGATGATGCCGGCATCTGCAAAGCTCTGTCGTTCACGTTGCGGCGGCTTGGCCTCGCGACGACCGAGATCGCGACGCCGGCAGCGCTTGAATCGGCGCTCGAAACGGAGATGCCCGACCTGGTCCTTCTCGATCTCGGCCTCGGCCAATCGGGGGCGATGGACATCCTGCCGATTCTCGCGGAGCACGGCTTCGAGGGCCCGGTGCAACTCATGAGCGGGCGCAGCCAGGCGGTTCTCGCTGAGATCGTTGCGGTCGGCGAGCAGTTCGGGCTGACCATGTTGCCGGCGCTGGAGAAGCCGTTCCGGATGGGCGTTGTGAAGGATCTCGTTGCAGGCCTCGGTATGGTGGCGTCCGAACCGACCGCCGCCTGACGCCGCCAAGGAGCTCGATCCGCTCGCAGCACGCGGCGCGGTGCTGACGCTCATTTCTTTCTTTGCTGCAGCTTGCCTTTTTGGCGCGACCCAAGACCTTAGTGCGGCGTTCTGCACTCGTCACGCGAGCATCTTGAAACCGAAAATTAGGGATTCCTGGCTGTACTGCTCCGTGGGCTAGTCGGTTCTTGCTTGTACCTGAGGAGGGCCGTGCGCAGGCCTCCGCGGTCACCGGCCCATTGGACCGGACCTTCGTGGGGGAACGAAAGTCGATGGCACGCGCGGAATTTGCGAAGTTCGGTGCCGACGTTTCGCCGGTGCGGCCGCCGATGCTGCAGCCGGTGAAGGCTGCCGATCTGCGGGCGGAGCCGAAACAATTCTTCGACCGTGACCTCCGCATCCTGCTTTTCGACGAGGATCCGAACTCCGCCGCGACGATCCGCGGCGTGTTGAACGCCGCCTTCGGCGACCGATCCGCCAGCGACTGGATCAGCGATCGCGGCGAAGCGGTGTCGGAGATGCGCAAGAACGACCACGATGTGCATATCTGCGTCGACGGGCCGAACGCGGGCGACGTGTTCGCGCTCCTGCGCGCTAGCGGCGACACCGGCAACGGTGCGCCTACTATCGTGCTCGGCGCAAGCGTCGACGCCCATTCCGATGCGAAGATGGTAGATGCTGGCGCCGACGACTACGTGTCGCTCGACGATCTGACGCCGGCAGTCATCAGTCGCTGCATCCGTCACGCGCTGATCCGCCACGACCGCATCTCGAAGGCGCAGCGGGAAATCGATGGCCTGACGAGCGAGAAGACGCGCCTCAACATGCTGCGCGACGCGAACCACCGGTTCGTCGAGAACGCCTGTCACGACTTCCGATCGCCGCTCACCGTCATCAAGGAATTCGCCGCGATCATCGCCGAGGGGCTGGCCGGCGACGTCAACGAGGAGCAGGCGGAGTTCCTGCAGATCATTTTGACCCGCGTCGACCAGCTCAGCCAGATGGTCGATGGGATTCTCGATGCGAGCCGACTTGAATCCGACTTGATCGGCGTGAAGCGGGAGGAGCAGCCGATCGCCGGCCTGATCGAGAAGGTGCGGCCGACGCTCGAGCAGAAGGCCGCGGCGCACAAGGTCGCGATCAAGTTCGAGATCCCGAACTCGCTTCCACATGTCTTCGCCGACGCCGAAAGCATCGGCCGCGTCATCGTCAATCTCGGCGCCAATGCCGCAAAATATGCCGGCGAGAACGGCAACGTCCGCGTCTGGGCGCGCTACAGCCCCGATACACGCTACGTGACCGTGGGCGTCACGGACAGCGGACCCGGCATCGCGCCTGAGCATGTGAAGCTGATCTTCGACCGGTTCCATCAGATCCCGGACGACAAGAAGCAGGAGAAGGACGGATTCGGGCTCGGGCTCCACATCGCGAGCGAGTTCGTGCGCGTCAACTTCGGCACGCTCACCGTCGAGAGCGAGCCTCTGAAGGGCAGCACCTTCGCCTTCACGCTGCCGGTATTCGACGTGGACATGCTCATTCCGCTCCACTTCGATTTCCTGAAGACTTCGCGCCACACCTTCCAGAACGTCGCGATCGCGCTGGCGGTTGCTGGCGAGGCCGACGCGGCCACCTATGCCGACGTCGAGAGGCTCCTCAACCGGCAGCTTCGCTCTTACGATCTCTTGCTTCGCGTGCGCCCCGGAAGCTGGCTGACCTGCGTCGCCTGCGACGACGGCGAATTCTCGCAGATTACCGACCGCATTCTTGCCGCTTACTCAGAAGGTAGCCACTCCCGCGCGGATAGACCGCTTCCCGATGTCCGCTTCCGCCCGGTCGGAACCTGGCCGCTCGCAAGCCGCCCCGAGACGCTCCGCGACGCCATTCACGGCGTCTACGACGCTGCCTCCGATGGGCGCGGGGCCCGATAGATGCAACCGGCACAACAGATAGAAGCGTCAGCCGGCCGCAACGTCCTCATCGTGGACGACGACCGTGAGATCACCCGGGCGATCGAGCTTAGGCTGCGCAATGCCGGCTTCAGCGCCTCGACCGCCTTCGACGGCAAGGCCGGGCTCGACATCGTGCAAAAGAAGGCGCCCGATGCGATCGTCCTCGATCTCCGTATGCCAGTGATGGACGGTTTCGAGCTGCTCGCTCGCCTGCAGAATTCCGTCCACACGCGCAACATTCCGGCGATCATCCTTTCCGCCGACGCCGCCGACAAGGCGCGACTCAAGGCGCTTCGCGCCGGCGCAACGTTCTTCGTCGAGAAGCCCTACAAGGCCCAGGATCTGATCGACGCCCTCGCCTCCTGCCTGCAACGCCGGCAGGAGGCCGAGTCCCTTCCCTTTGAGACGCGGGAGCGAAAAATGGCCATGGTAGAATCGGCAGTGCGAGGCCCGGACAGCAATCGGAAGGTCCTGATCGCCGACGACGATCCGGCCGTCGTACGGGCGCTGTCGGTCCGCTGCAAGAAGCTCGGGCTTGAAGTCGAGACAGCGGAGAACGGACTGCAGGCCATCTTGAAAGCCTCGCGCAACCCGCCGCGCCTCCTGATCCTGGACATCAACATGCCGGAGGCCGACGGCTTCCGGGTCTGCGAGTGGTTGCTCGACCCGCAGCGGCCGCCGGTCGACGTCGTCATGCTCACGGGCCGCGACGATTCCGACACGCTCGTGCGCTGCGATTCCTTCGGAGCCTTCTACGTGCCGAAAAACCAGGAGACCTGGGACACCATCAAGTCGATCATGTCGGAGGTGCTGGAGATCGACGAGAGCGCATTCGACGCGGTGACGCCGACGAAATCGTTCGGCGGCGAGAACGCGATGGTGCGCGAGAAGCGCAACAAGATTCTTATCGTGGAGGACGACGCCGATCTTGCGCGCGCGCTTGAGCGCCGGCTGCAGAAATGCGGTGCAGAGACGATGATCGCTTCGAACGGCATCGAGGCCTATCGCATGGCGCTCAAGGAGGCGCCCGATGCGATCATCGCCGACTACGTCATGCCGGAAGGCGGCGGTCACTACCTGCTGTGGCGGCTGAAAAGCACGGAATCGACCAAGCACATCCCGGTCATCATGATTACCGGACAGAGCTTCGAGGCGGGGACGGAATACAATGCTACGCGCGATGCGACCGGCCGCGCGGGGGCGGTAAAGTTCTTCCGCAAGCCGCTCGACACGGACGCGCTCTTCAAGGAGCTCTCGCAGCACTGCGCGATCCAGTATCAGCCGCGCTAAAGCGCGACTTCCCGGCACAGCGAGAAAAGCCGCGGTCGATACCGCGGCTCTTCGATTCGGCCCTTCAGCGTGCGGCGAAGCTAGGCTGCCGAGCGCTCGATCAACTGGCCGACGCTCATCGGCCGGCCGAAGAAATATCCCTGCCCAATTGTGCAGCCCATGCGGATGAGCGCCAAGCGGTCGGGCTCCGTCTCGATGCCTTCGGCGACGCACACCGCTCCGGAGGCACGCGCCAGGTCGACGATGCTCTGGCAGATGCTGGCGTTCACCGGGTCGACCGAGCAGTTCTGCACGAAGCTGCGGTCGAGCTTGATCTCCGAGAAGGGAAACTGCTTCAGGCGCGCGAATGACGAGTAGCCGGAACCGAAATCGTCGATTGCGAGCGTCACACCGTAAATCCTGAGCTGAACCGCGGCCTCGCCGACCGCATTGAACTCCCGCACCGCTTCGTCCTCGGTGACCTCTATTACGAGGCCCGGCCAGTCCTCGTCGCGCGGGCGGCTTTCGCGCACAAGATCGGCGAGACCGGTCCCGGTCAGCGACTTCACCGGCGAGTTCACCGAAAGATGCAGGTTTTGCCCGGCACTCTTCATCACCTCCCAGTCGAGGAAGGCCTTCCTGACGACGAACTCCGTCAGCCGGCGGAGCGCGTCGTCGGACGCGCCCGGCAGGAACGAGATCGGCCCCAGGATGCCGTGGACCGGATGGTTTATGCGCGCGAGCCCTTCCGCGCCGACCACGCGATTTCGCACGAGATCGACCTTCGGCTGGTAGTGCATGTCGAGCCAATGGGCGTCGAGCGCCTCGGTTAGGTCGATCATGGGGACGACGGTGCGCTCTTCCACGGTGATATATTCGGGGGGCGCGGGGTGTTCGGCCATGGGGGCGGCCTTCGCGGTGATATCCTCACCGTCGACGAAGAGCTTGCGCAGATGCTCGGAGCGGAACGGCTTCCTCAGCGGGTCGAGCATTTTCAGCCCGTTCCGCTCGCCGATCGTCTTGATGTCGTTCAGGAGCTCGCTGTCCTTGCCGCTGATCAGCTGCACGGCGCCGGTGTAGCGGGTCTGGCGCAGAACGCGGATGCCGTCGATCGCGTCGGAGCGGTCGAGCGCAACGTCGAGAAAGACGATCGAGGGCCGGATCGTCTCAAGCGCTCCGGCAAGCGCCTCGGCGCTCGAAAGGCCGACGCTCGAGACGCCAATCTTGGCGAGCACCCGAGAGATGAGCGTGCAGATGTCCGGATCGTCGTCGAGGACGACGCAATCGTACTCCTTATCGGCGACGATCGGGGCAAGCGCACTCATATTCCTGCCAACGCCAAAGAACTCCGATCGACGCGTGGAGGCGCCGCAGCGTGGATCGATTTGTCCGCTTGATTGTGCCTCCGGACCGCAAGATGCTCGGTGTCCGTTAAGAAACGGTTCCGCGCGGCCGATCTTTGGTTGCGAGCCGGCGCGGTGGTGACCGGCCGGCGGATTTCCTAACTAATGATGAAGGGTCTGGGGAAGGGTCTGGCGGGCGGCGCAGGCCGGACCGGAACCCCGCATATAATGGCGCTCGGGCCGGTAGCGCGACTGCATCAGCCGGCGAAACCGCTCCGGAAGAGCCTGTACGATCCTGCGAAACATTGTCCTTTTGCGTCTTTCGACGCTTCCCTGATCTTCTTGCGGACGAGACTTCCGACTCACCTACGACTCGGGCGATAGCGCGAATTTGTTGCAGGATGCTTTCACAAAGACCCCGAATTGGTTTCGCCATCAAATAAACTGCGGTGTGGTACCTCCAACACGTAACTGCGCCCGGTACCGACGAGGGCAACGTTCGTTGTCTTGTCCGGCGGGACGCACTAGCTGTCGCCGCATGGCATTTCCCCAAGCGCCGCACGCGGCCGGCGGCAGCGCCCGCCCCGACGTCGGCGCGTCGTTCGCCGCGATCCTCGACCGCTGGCGCTCCGCCGGCCCCTCACGGGTGCCGATCATCATGGGGATCGTGAATGTGACGCCCGACTCCTTCTACGATGGGGGGCGGTTTGCCGATGCGGCGGCGGCGGTATCGCATGCAACAGGGCTCGCCAAGGCGGGAGCGGCGATCCTCGACATTGGAGGCGAGTCGACGCGCAAGGGCGCAACCGAGGTCCCGGCCAGGGAGGAAATCGAGCGGGTGCTTCCCGTCATCCAATCGCTTGCCGCGACCGGTGCGACCGTCTCCATCGATACGATGAAGGCCGAGGTCGCCGAGGCTGCGATTGGAGCCGGCGCGACCGTCGTTAACGACATTCGTGGCCTGCAGGGCGATCCGGAGATGGCGGTCGTCGCAGCGCGCTACGGGGCCGGCGTGATCGCGATGCACAATCCCGGAGTCCATGGCTCCGCCAAGCCGCTCGCCGGCGATCCGGTCGATGCCGTCCGCAGCTCTTTCGAGCGCTCGCTGGAGATCGCCAGGCGCGCCGGCATCCTGGAGGATCGCATCGTGCTCGACCCCGGATTCGGCTTCGGCAAGTCGCCGGAGCAGAACCTGGAGATCCTGAAGCGGCTCCGGGAGTTGACGGCGCTCGGCACGCCGATCCTCGTCGGAACTTCACGGAAATCCTTCATCGGCCGGGCGACAGGTCGCGACAACCCGGATCGCCTCGCGGGCACGCTGGCGACGAGCGTCGTCGCTGCACTGGCCGGAGCCGCGATCCTGCGCGTCCACGACGTCGCCGAGCATGTCGAAGCGATGCGGATGGTGGGCGCAATCCTTGCAGCGGGCAACGCCCCGTGACACGCGCCGTGCTCGGCCTCGGGGGAAATATCGGCGACAGTCGCAAGCTCCTCGCAACGGCGATCGGCTGCCTCGCCGCCGAGCCGGCAATTGCGGTCGAGGCCGTCTCCGCGCTCTACCTGACGCCGCCCTGGGGCAAGATCGACCAGCCGGCTTTCCTGAATGCCGCGGTGCGGATCGACACGTCTTTGGCGCCGCGCGCAGCTGCTCGACACGGTGCTCGCGATCGAGCGGCAACTTGGCCGCGAGCGGGTCGAGCGCTGGGGGCCGCGAAGGATCGACATCGACATCCTGCTCTTCGGGGACGAAGAGATAGACGAGCCCGGGCTCCGCATCCCGCATCCGCGGCTGACGGAGCGGGCCTTTGCGCTCGTGCCGCTTCAAGACGTGATGCCGGACGCCGTTTTCGGCGGCCGAGATATCGGAGAGTGGGTCGGGCTAAGCGACAAGGAAGGCATGCAGCGGCTGGCGGAATCCGGCTGGCATGAAGCCGGATGACGGGCGTCCGGCTTGGCGTCAGGGATCGTACTTCACGTAGGCAAAGCGCGGGTCGGCCGGCGTCCCCTCGAGCGCACCGTCGTCCTTTCCCGGCTGCCAGGCCACGACTTCTTCGATCTTCCTCGCAAGCGCAAAGTCCTTGTCGGTGATTCCCTTCGCAGAATGGGTCCGTAAGATGACTTCCACTGCTGCGTAGGACACCTTGAGGTCGGGGTGGTGCCAGGCGGCTTCCGCCAGATGCCCGACCGCATTCACAACCATCAGCGTCGCCTTCCAGCCGGATGTCCTGTAACGGCGCACGATATTGCCGTCCGCGAGCGTCCAGTGCGGCAGCTCGCTCTTCAGGCGCGCCTCGACCTCGGCATCGGAATACGTGCGCTCGGGCTTCCGCTCGCTCATCCTTGGTCCTCGCCACTCAGCCGGCTGCTCCGATCCGGCGGCGATCATAGTGCGAGGCGGGCTGGCGGCCGACAAGCTGCTTGCCTTGCCTTGGCAGGTTTGCCTTGACCGCAATCGCCCGCCTCGGGCAGGCAAGACCCGATGCGCGGTCTCCTTTTCGACAAGGATGGGACGCTCCTCGATTTCGAGGCGAGCTGGTCGCGCGTCTATCACGAGCTCTGCCTCGACCTTGCGGGGGGCGACGTAGCCACTGCGAACGCGATGCTCGTCGCCGGAGGCTTCGATCCGGAGAGCGGGCGCTTCCGCTCCGGCGGCGCGCTCGCAGCAGGTCACACCTTGGACATCGTGCGCATCTGGTACCCGGCGCTTACCGGATCGGAGCAGCGGGCAATGGTCGCGCGCATCGACGAGGTCTTCTCCAAAAACGGCGTCGCCTTTTCGGTGCCGTTTCCGGGCTTGAGCGATACTTTACAGACGCTCTCGGATGCAGGCTTCGCCATGGGCGTCGCCACCAATGACGGCACCGCGGCGACGAAGGCGGCCCTCGAAGCGCTCGGTCTCGCGGCCTTCCTGCCGCACGTTTTCGGCTACGATTCGGTCGAGCGACCGAAACCGGCACCCGATATCGTCTATGCCTTCGCCGCGGCGTCGGATGTGCCGCCGGAAGAGATCGCGGTTATCGGCGACAACCCGCACGACCTTGAAATGGCGCGTGCTGCCGGCGCCGGCGTCGCGATCGGCGTCCTCAGCGGAAACGGGGGGCTGGCGGAGCTTGAGCCGCTCGCCGACGTCGTGCTCGAAAGCGTGCGAGACCTGCCGGCCTGGCTCAGCGCGCGCTCGGTCTAAGCAGCGGCCATGCGGCTCGTTTTGTGGGCCGTGCACGCGTCGGCATCGATCAGCTCCACTACCTTCTCGCGCGGTACCGGACGGCTGAAGAGATAGCCCTGTCCCTCCTCGCAGCCGGCCTCGCGCAGCACGTCCAGGTCTTCCTGCGTCTCGATGCCTTCCGCCACGGTCGTCATGCCGAGCGTCTGCCCGAGCCGCACGATGGCATGGATGATCGCAACGTTCTTATCGGCGCTCCGCGCCGTGCTGACGAAGTCGCGGTCGATCTTGATCTGGTCGAACGAGAACTTCCGCAGATAGTTCAGGGACGAATAGCCGGTGCCGAAATCGTCCATCGCGATCGCGACGTTGAGCGCCTTCAGGCGATGCAGCGTGTCGATGTTGGCGATGCTCTCCGTGAGGAGGAGCGATTCGGTAATTTCGACCGTCAGGCGCTCGGGCCGGAGCCCGGCGCGGCTCAGCGCTGCGCGAATATCCTCGACGATGTCGCCGTGCGCGAACTGCGCCACGGAAAGATTCACGGCGACACGCAGATGCGACGGCCAGCGCGAAGCGTCGGCGCAGGCCTGCGCCAGCACCCAGCGTCCGATCTCGTGGATGAGCCCGGCCTCCTCAGCGATCGGAATGAAGGTGCTCGGCGGGATCAGGCCGTGTATCGGGTGCTTCCAGCGCAGCAGCGCCTCGAACCCTGTCGGCCGCATCGTCCGAAGGTCGACGATCGGTTGATAGTAGAGCAGCAGCTCGTCCGCTGCGATCGCACGCCGGAGATCGCGCTCCAGCACGTGGCGGTTCGTAAGGCGCTCGTCCATAACGGTCTCGAAGAAGCGGTAGGTGCGCTTTCCATCCGTCTTCGCCGCGTAGAGCGCGAGATCGGCGTTCTTCTGCAAGATATCGGGATCGTTGCCGTGCTTCGGCGCCAACGCGATGCCGATGCTGGCGCTCGCATAGACGAGCTCGCCGTCGATGAGAAAAGGCTTGCGCAGATCGTCGATCAGGCGGTTGGCGAGACGGTCGGCGTCATCGATCCGTGCGATACGCGGCTGCAAAATCGCAAACTCGTCGCCGCCGAAGCGCGCGACCATGTCGGTCTCGCGGACGCTCCGAACGAGCCTCTCCGCAACGGCGCAAAGAAGCGCATCGCCAGTCGGATGACCGAGCGAGTCGTTCACGCTCTTGAAGTTGTCGACGTCGACGCACATCACGGCAAGCATGCGGCCGGCCTCGTCGGACTCGGCGAGCGCCTCCTGCATCCGCTCGCGGAAGGCGTAGCGGTTGGGCAGGTTGGTGAGGCCGTCATGGCGAGCCATGTGCGCAATGCGTGCGTGCGCGCGGCGCTGATCCGTCACGTCCTCGAAGGTCGCCACCCAGGAGCCTTCTCCCATAGGCTCCAGTGCGACCGCAACGATGCGGCCGTCGGCGCGCTCCGTCTCGAAATAGGCGGCCTGCCCATCGCGGATGTTGTGCGCGATCCCGGCGGCGAGATCGGGGGAAAGATCATCGAGCGCCGGAAGATGCGGGCCGGGCCCGGTCGCCTCCGGCGTGAGGAACCGGTCGAGCTGGAAGAGCTCCGCGAAGCGACGGTTACAGACGATTGGCCGCAGCGAGGAATTGAACATGCACAGGCCCTGCGACATGTGATTGAGCGCGGCGTCGAAGAGGATGTTCTGCGCCTGGAGCGCCTGCTCCTTTTCGTGCAGCCGCTCGTTCTTGCGGCGGAGCTCCAAGTTGGCCGTCTCGATCGTCAGGTTGGCGGCGGCAAGATCCTCCGCTGTGCGCTTCAGGTCCGCCGTCGCGTTGCTCAGCTCCCTGTGCGCGCGTGTCAGCAGGCGGTTGTGCCACGTGAGCGCTCCGACAAGGCAGAGGCCGCCGATAATCAGCGCAAAGGAAAGCGTGGAGAACTGCCGGTGGAGCTGCAGGAGCGACTGGCGGTCGATGGAAAGGCGGTCGGTGCCGTAGCGGCTCGCTTCGGCGGCGAGGCCGATGATCTTCGGCTCGAGCGGCGCGAGGCTTGCCAGTATCGGCCCAACGTCGAGATCGGTGGCGGCTTTGGCGAAGGTCGAATCAAGCGTGCCCACGACCCTTCTCAAGTCCATGACGACCGCGAGCTGCGATGGAGCAGCGCTGGCGAAGCGACGAAACTCGCCGTGGTTCAGGATGGCAGCGCGGTTATAGAGAATCTCGTAGCGGAGCTTCGCTTCGTCGACGGCGGCGGGCGTGCGAACGCGGTCGAGGGCGAGAAGCGCCTTCTCAAGACGCTGGAACTCGATGGCCGCCTCGCTCGCCGAATAAGCAACGTTAGAGCGGGAGAAGCTCTCAAGCAATTCCTGGCGGCGGTCGATCATCAGATAGGTGTAAAGCGCGGCGGCGACGAGCGCCGCCAGCATCGCTGCAAGGTAGATCTGAACGAGCTTGCTTGAGTTCATGGGTCAGGCGCGCCGCCGCTAGCGCACATCGAGCTCCTTCACCTGCCAAACCGCGCGGCTGTAATATTGCTCTGCCCGGAGCTGCGGATCGGAATCGAAGGGATAGACGATAAAGAGCGGGCCTTTGTCGCGGATCGGCATCAGCGCGCCGTCGCGTTTCATCGCGAGCACGACATTGTAGCGCGCGAAGTCCGACATCGGGATCTCGCTCTGATAGTCGTTGAGCGCGGTGGCGAGAACTTCCGTGCCGCGGGCGCCGACATAGGCCATCAGCGCTCGCATGGAGACGCCTTCATATTCCGAGGGCGCGTCGTACCAGGGCGTCAGCGTGGTCAGCTTGACCGTGCCGATCAACTCCAGCATCGCCCGATCGAAACGGGCGACCGCACCGTCATTGGTGTTGGCGATGTCGCCGCTGATGACGAGGATCGGATTGCCCTTCGGGCTCGCAAGCGGAGCGGCGAAGGCTTGCCCCGCAAAGACGACCAGTCCCGTAGCAAGCAGCGCGAGCGAATGTAGCGACGCTGTCATCGCCACTCTCCTCCAGACCCCAGGTTGTAGCTGCCACAATCTGGGGCTCAGGCCTAAGAAACGGTTTCGCACCGCCGCCCTAGGGATGCTTCGCAAGATCGTGCTGAAGATCGGGTAAACGCCGCAATCCCTGGGGACGATCAGCCCTTAAAGCCTGTCGGCGACCCGGCCGCGCAGGATGGCGAGGCTCACCAGCGGCCGACGCAACCAGCCAGCGAGGGGCAGCGGAGGGATGGCCAGGTTCGTGAATGCCGCGATGCGCTCGCGGCGGCCGAGCGCCGCCTCCGCCATCAGCTTGCCGACGAAGGGCGCGAGCGCGACCCCCTGGCCGGAATAGCCGCCCGCCGCCCAAACTGCCGGCGCGATCTCGCGCACGAAGGGAAGGCGCGGCGCCGTCACCGAGACGATGCCGCCCCAGCCATGCGCAATCGATGCTTCCGCCAGCCCCGGATAGATTTCGAGCATATGCGGACGCACGAACGCCGCGATGTCCGCAGGGATACGTCCGGCGTTGCTCTCCCCGCCGCCGAAGACGAGCCGCCCGTCCACGGTCTTGCGCCAGTAGCGCACGACGAAGCGGCTGTCGGCCGCCGACTCGCCGCCGGGGAGAATGGCCTCGCCCAATTGCCCGAGCGGCTCCGTTACGATGACGAAGCTGTTGACGCCGATCATGCGGCGGCGGGTGATCCGCTCGAAGCGACCGGAGCGTCCGTCGGTCGCGACGATGACATGGTCGGCGCGGATGTCGCCGGCCGGCGTGCGCACGACCGGGCCGGAGTCGTCGAGAAGCGCGAGCGCCGGCGTTTGCTCATGGACTGTCGCGCCGAGCAGGGTCGCGGCGCGCGCCAGCCCGAGCGAAAAGCGGTAGGGGTCGAGATGACCGCCGCCGCTGTCGCGCACGCCGCCGAAGAACCGCTCCGAGCCGAGCGCGGCGACGGTCTCGTCGCGATCGAGAAGCCGCACCTGATCGTAGCCGAAGCGCTCGGTGAGCGCGGCGACGAGCGCCGCGGATTCGGGAAGAAACGAGGCTTTGTGCAGGGTTTCGATAACGCCCGGCCTCAGATCGCAGGCAATGGCGAAGCGGACGATCAGCGCGCGCACGAGCGCCTTCGCCTCCTCCGTCATGTCCCAGAAATCCTTGGCGCGGGCGAAGCCGAATTTCTTTTCCAGCCAGAGCACGTCGCGCCTGAGGCCGGAGTGGATCTGCCCGCCGTTCCGACCAGAGGCGCCGCTTGCAACCGTCTCGGCCTCAATAAGCACGACGTCGGAGCCGGCGTCGGCAAGATGGATCGCGGCGGAGAGCCCGGTGAAGCCGCCACCGACGATACAAACATCGGCCCGGCGCGAGCCGTCGAGCGGCGGATAGCCGGGAACGTCGCCCGCGGCGAGCCGGAAGAAGGACGGCGGGAAAATGCGCGCCATCGCGATCAGACGCTGAGAAGCAGGTATTCGCGCTCCCACGCGCTGATCACGCCCATGAAGGTCTCGTACTCCGTCTCCTTGATGGCGCGGTAGGTGCGCACGAACGACGCGCCGAAGATCTCGACCAGCTCCGGCGTCTCCTCCAAGAGCCGCACCGCGTCGAGGATCGAGCGCGGCAGCGCCAGGCTCGGGTCGCGGTTCGCGCCTTCGATCGGCCGGTCGGGCTCAAGCTCCCGCACGAGGCCGAGATAGCCGCAGGCAAGCGAGGCGGCGATGGCGAGATAGGGATTGGCGTCGGAGGAGGGAACGCGGTTCTCCACCCGCCGATTCGACGTGTCGGAGAGCGGCACGCGCAGACCCACGGTACGGTTGTCGTAGCCCCAGCGCACGTTAATCGGCGCGCTCGAGTTGCGGACCAGCCGCCGGTAGGAATTCACATAAGGTGCGAGCATGCACATGACGCGCGGCAGATAGGCCTGCATGCCGCCGAGATAGTGCAGGAAGCGAGGCGCAAGTGCGCTCGTGCCACCGTCGGCGAAGATGTTCTTGCCCGTCGCGACGTCGGTGACGGAGTGGTGGATGTGCATGGCGGAGCCGGGCTCCGAAGCGATCGGCTTCGCCATGAAGGTCGCGTACATCTTGTGGCGGAGCGCCGCCTCGCGGATCGTGCGCTTGAAGAGGAACACTTGGTCGGCGAGCTCGACGGGGTCGCCGTGGCGCAGATTGATCTCCATCTGCGCGGTGCCGTCCTCGTGATTCAGGGTGTCGATCTCAAGGCCCTGCGCTTCGGAGAAGCGGTAGATGTCGTCGAAGAGCTCTTCGAACTCGTTGACCGCAGTGATCGAATAGGCTTGGCGGGCGCGCTCCGGCCGGCCGGAGCGGCCGACAGGCGGCTCGAGCGGATAGTCCGGATCGATATTCGGCTTGACGAGATAGAATTCCATCTCCGGTGCGACGACCGGCATCAGGCCGCGCTCGCTGTAGAGTCTTACGATCTTCCTCAGGACGTTGCGGGGCGCGATCTCGAAGGGGGTGCCGTCCTTGTGGTGGGCGTCGTGGATCAGCTGCGCGGTCGGGTCGCTGGCCCAGGGCACGACCGCGAGCGTGGAGAAGTCGGCGCGGAAGATCAGATCGGAATCGGTCAGGCCTTCCATGAAGGCGACCTCTTCCTCCGGATATTCGCCGGTGATCGTCTGGGTGAACATCGACGCAGGCAGCGTCATCGGGTTGCCGCCGAAGAATTTCTCCGTCGGCATCAGCTTGCCGCGCGCGACCCCGGCCTGGTCCGGGATGATGCACTCGATGTCGTCGATGCGGCGCGCGCGGCACCACTCGCGGGCGGCGGCTTCGTCGGCCGCACCGCGCACAACCTGCGGTCTTTCGTCTGTTAGGTTCTCCACAACTGCGCTCATAATCCCATACTTAGCCGTTTTGGCGCGTTTCGCGAAGCCGGAGCGGCGACGTGGTCAATCCAGCGTGCGCCGGAAGCGCAAAAGCGCGATTCCACCGATCGCGACCAGAAAAACCGCCACCGGCCAGAGATAGGGCAGGACCTGCGTCGTGTCGTTGCCTTTCAGCATGATGCCGCGCACGGCACGCAAAAAATGCGTCAGCGGCAGCACCTCGCCGATCGCCTGTGCCCAGACCGGCATGCCGCGGAACGGGAACATGAACCCCGAGAGCAGGATGGACGGCAGGAAGAAGAAAAACGTCATCTGCATGGCCTGCAGCTGCGAGCGCGCCAGGGTCGAGAAGGTGTAGCCGAGGGTCACATTGGCGGCGATGAAGAGGAGCACCGCGAGGAGCAGCAGCACGACCGACCCTTCCAACGGCACCGAGAAGAGCGCGTAGGCCGCTGTCAGGATGACGATGACCTGCAGAAAGCCCATGACAATATACGGCACAATCTTGCCGATCATGATCTCGAGCGGCCTGAGCGGCATGGCGAGAAGGCTCTCCATCGTGCCGCGCTCGATCTCGCGGGTCAGCGCCAGCGCCGTCATCAGCGTCGTCGTCATGGTGAGGATCGTGCCGATCAGACCGGGCACGATGTTGTAGGTGTTGACGGCTTCCGGATTGTAAAGGCGGTGGACCACGACATCGACATTGTCGGCCGAAGCCTTGGACGGCGCGTCGTTCGCGGCCGCGACAGCGCGGCGAACGATTTCCGGCATCGCCGCGATCGCATTGGCGGAGGCGGTCGGATCCGACGCATCGGCCTCGATCACGATCTGAGGGCCGTGGCCGCGGACGAGATCCTTGTGAAAATCGCGCGGCACCGTGACGACGAAGGCGAGCGTGCCCTGTTCGAGGCCGCGGCGGGCCTCGTCTTCGCTCAGAAGCCCGTCGATGCGGAAGTAGCCGGAGGTCTGCATGCCGGCTACGATGGCGCGCGCGACCGGTCCGGAATCGGCGACGACGACGCCCGTCGGCAGATGCTTCGGATCCGTGTTGATCGCGTAGCCGAACAGCACGAGCTGCATGATCGGGACGCCGAGGATCATGGCGAAGGTCAGCCGGTCGCGCCGCATCTGGATGAACTCCTTCAGGAGCACCGCGCGAATGCGAAGGAGGGTGGAAGGCGCGCTCATCGGCCGTTCGCTTCCACCTGAGCCTCGCTCATGAGGCGGATGAAGACATCCTCCAGCGTGGTTTCGCCGGTCTCGATCTCGACCGGATAATGCTCGGCGACCTCGTGCACGCTCTCCGCCAACGCCTGTTTGTCCGAGCCGACGATATGGATGGCCTGGCCGAAGGCTGCGACCTGCTCAACGCCCGGCATGCCTTCAAGAGCGCGCGCGGCCGGCGCAGCGCCGCGGCCGGAAAGCACGAAGGTCTGAAGCCCGGAATGCTCGATGATCTCAGCCGCCGTGCCGCGCGCGACGATCGTACCGTAGGCGATGTAGACGATGCGGTGGCAGCGCTCCGCCTCATCCATGTAGTGGGTGGAGACGAGCACGGTCAGACCGTCGTCGGCGAGGCGGTGAATCTCGTCCCAGAACTCGCGGCGTGCTTTCGGATCGACGCCGGCCGTCGGCTCGTCGAGAAGAAGGAGCCGCGGCTTGTGCATGATGCAGGCGGCGAGCGCCAGGCGCTGCTTCCAGCCACCGGAAAGCGTTCCGGCCAGCTGTCGCTGCCGGTCTTTCAGGCCAAGACCCTCGAGCGTCCCGTCGACGACGCGGCCGAGATCTTGAACCGCATAAAGCCGGCCGACGAATTCGAGGTTCTCGCGGATCGTCAGATCTTCGTAGAGCGAGAAGCGCTGCGTCATGTAGCCGACCTCGCGCTTGATCGCCTCCGCATCGCGCACGATGTCGTGGCCAAGGCAGGTGCCATCGCCGCCTGAAGGGCGAAGCAGCCCGCAGATCATGCGGATCGTCGTCGTCTTGCCGGAGCCGTTCGGGCCGAGGAAGCCGACGATCTCGCCCTCCTGGACCTGAAGGTCGACGTCCTTGACTGCCGTCTTGTCGCCGAAGCGCTTGGTCAGGCCGTGAACATCGATGACCGTCTCGCCGTTCATTGCGAGCCGCCGTTGCCGCTGGGCGTCACGTCGACGGGCTGGCCGAGCGGCAGCTTCGCCGCCTCGCCGGAAAGCCGCGCTTCGGCGCGGAACATGAGCTTGCCCCGGTTTTCGCGGCTGAAGATGATGGGCGGCGTATATTCCGCTTCCGAGCCGAGGAAGGTCAGCTCGCCGCCCAGGCTGGAGGCGCAGCCGTCGCAGCTCACCGCCACGTCCTCACCTATCGCAAGCCTCGGACGAGCCGCCTCGGGGACATAGAAGATGACCTTGCGCTTGTCGGCCGGAAGCAGCTCGAGAACCGGCGCTCCGGCCGACGCAACCTCGCCCGTCTCGTAGTAGGTATCCTCGATGCGGCCAGCGACGGGGGCGTCGACGATATATTTCGAAGCTCGTGTTTGCGCCTGCTCCAGGGCGGCGCGCGCAGCATCGACGGCGCGCTCGGCCGCATCGATCTCTGGCGTGCGCGCCGGCATCGCCGCGACATCGCGCTGACGCTTCGCCGCGGTCACGCGCGCCTCAGCAACAGTAATCGCCTCGCGCGCCTGATCGAGTTGCGCCTCGGAGACGACCTTGCGGTCGAAGAGCGCTTTCTGCCGCTCGAAGTCGCGACGCGCCTTGTCGAGCGCGGCCTCGGCTTCGGCGATCTGCGCCTCGATCACCGCGATCTCGGGCGGGCGCTGACCCTCCTTCAGGTTGGCGAGTTGCGCCTCGGCGCGCGCCATCTCCGCGCTCGCCTGCATGACGGCGGCCTTCGCTTCCGTGTCGTCGAGCTTGAAGAGCAGGTCCCCGACCGCGACCTCGCCGCCACGGCGGACCGCAAGCTCCACGATCCGCCCGCTGACCTCCGGCGCGACGTTGACGAAATCGCCCTCGATATAGCCCTGGAAGCTCGCACCGTTCGGATCGCCGCCGCAGGCGGCAAGAGCGAGAAGCGGCAGAACGAGAAGGAGGCGCCTCATGGCTTCTCCTTTCGCGCCGCCTCCACAGCGGCACGAGCGTTCTCGCGCACGAGCTTCTTCACCTCTGCGAGGAACGCGGCGTCATAGCCTCCCCTGTCGAGGCGACGGCGGACGGCTGCCTCCGCCACGCGCAGGAAGATCACCTGCCCGACGAGCAGAAAGACGCGCATCTTCGTGTCGACGGATTCCGGGTCGACACCGGCAGCCATGCCGAGAAACCGGCAGGCGGCGAGGTGCAGGCGCGACAGCGTGCCGTAGAAGATCTCGAAGGCCTCGGTCGGCTCCATCTGCTCACGCAGGATGAAGCGGGCGACGCGCCGCATCTCCTCCGGGCCTACGATCACGTCGACGATCGTCTCAAGAAGCGCCTGGAGCGACTCGAGCGCCGCTGTAGGATCGGCGGGAAGCACGGCGAGATGGCGTCCGGCGCCTTCGAGCACGCGGCCGTGGATCAGGCCGGTGACGTGTGTCGCGACGGCGCGGTAGAGCTCGTCCTTGCCGCCGAAATGGTAAGAAATCGCGGCGACATTCACCCTCGCGCGTTGGGCAATTTCGCGGACCGTCGTCCCGCTCGGGCCGCGGTCGCCGAACAGGTCGAGCGCTGCGTCGAGAATGCGCTGGCGCGTCGGATCGACCGGTTTCTCAGTTTTATCCAACACTTCGCGTGCCTCGGCTCATACTGACCGAGGCACATATAGCACCGTCAAACGTACGTTTCAAACACTTGTTTTAATCTGGTTAATCGGCGGTTGCAGTCAGACGCCGATCACCCCTTCGGCGGCAAGCTGGTTCATCTCCTCGCGCGTGCGCGGCCTGGCGGGGAGAGCGAAGCTCAAGAAGAAGATCACGACCAGAGCGCAGAGCTGGAAGAGAAGGGTCCACTCCATCGTACGGGTGAAGTTCCGCTGATTGGCTTCCGTGCCGCGGGCGAGAAGCGAGGCGCGGATGGCGGCGATGGCCTGCGGGTCCGACGCCTCGTTGCGCGCCAGCGCATCCTCGCCGCTGCGGCAGCTTTCCGGCACCGCGGCGAGATCCTTGGCGTTGGCACGGTCGACGAAGCAGGCCTCGAAGTTGCTGGTCACCTTCGGAAGCTGCGACTTCGGCACGCCTATCGTCGTGAGGTCCGCGCTCAGCTCGTCGCGCACGCTCTCCACGCTCATCTGCGCCTGGCTGGCGAGAAGACCGAAGAAGATGATCCCGACGATGGCGACGCCGATCGCGCCGCCGATCTGCTGCGTCGTATTGACGACACCCGAGGCGGAGCCGGCATCCCTGATCGGCACTTCGGCGAGGATGAAGGCGTAGATCGGCGCGACCACGCAGCCCATGCCGAGGCCGGCGACGAGGAGCGACGGGATCATCTCCCACGGCGTCACGTCGCCGCCGAAATGGCTGATCGTGAAGAGGAAAAGGGCGTAGCCCGCGCCCATGATGATGGGGCCGGCGGAGATGATCTTCCGTCCGAAGCGCGGCACGAGCACGGGTCCCGACATGCCCGCCGCAAGGCTCACGCCGAGCGAAAAGGGAATGCCGGTCAGGCCCGCCTTCAGGATCGAGTAGCCGAGCCCGATCTGCAGGTAGATCGTGAAGATGAAGAAGAAGCCGAAGACCACCGAGAAGAAGGAAAGGCTCAGAATGACGCCGGCTACGAAGGAGCGGCGGCGGAAAAGTCCCGGCACGACAAGCGGCGAGGCGTCGCGCCCGTCCTTCCAGACCTGCGTGAAGGCGAAGAGCACGAAGACCGCGATCGACACGACCATCGAGGCGATCACCCATGCCGGCCAATCGAGTTGGCGGCCCTGGATCAGCGGGTACATCAGCATCAGCATGGCGACGAGCACGACGCCGACGCCGATCAGATCGAGCTTCAGCGGATTGGGCGACTTCGCGTCCGGCAGAAAGATCCAGGCAAGAATGATCGCGCCGATCCCGACGGGGATGTTGACGAGGAAGATGGTGCGCCAGCCGAGGTCCCAGACGTTGCCGGTGATGAGCAGCGCGCCGATGATCGGCCCGAGCACGGTCGCGATGCCGGCAATGCCGCCGTACAAGGCGGAAATGCCCTGCCGCTCCTTGGTCGTCGTGTACATGATCTGCACGTTGGAGAGGATCTGCGGCACCATCAACGCCGCCATCAGACCCTGAAGGAGGCGCGCGCCGATCAGCATCTCCGTCGAAGTCGCAAGGCCCGACAGCGCCGAGGCGACGGTGAAACCTCCGACACCGATCAGGAACATCTTCTTGTAGCCGACGATGTCGCCGAGGCGACCGCCGGTGATGAGAAAAAGCGCGAAGGCGAGCTGATAGCCGGCGATGAGCCACTGGATGGAGGAATAGGTCGCGCCGAGGCTATCCCGGATCGAAGGGATCGCCACGTTGACGATCGTCGAATCCAGGATGTCCATGAAAAAGGCGAGGAGGACGACGAGCGTTGCGATCGTCCGACCACGCCCCGTGAGGCTCAAGCCGACGGGCGGCTGAGCGGCTTCGGATGCCGACATTTTCGTCCTTTGCCGTTGGGAGGGCGGCTTCCGCTAGCGCGGCGCGCGCCAAACAGCAATGTCGGACGAATTGCAGCGTTACCGTGACTGCAGCGCGCGACCCAGCGTCACAGCGTGCAAGCCGCTGGAAAGACTGATGAATTCAGGGAAGCAGGCGGCGCAGGCGATGGCCCACGCCGCCGCTCGCGTCACTTCTGCTTGACGACGATCGGCACGAGAAGATCGCCCCAATAGCCGCCTTCGGCGTGGTGGCGGGCCGTCCGCTGCAGCTCCACCGAGAGGCCCGACTCCACGCAGCGCATGACAGACTGGTTCAGCCGATGCAGGTCGTTGCCGAGGCAACGAAGGGCGGTCGTCTGGTCGTCCGACATCGTCGTGGTCAGCGCCTCGGCGCGTTCCTTTACGTTGGTCTTGATCATGGTCGTCTCCATCACGCCGCGCGGCGCTTTTCGCCCTTCGGCTCGAACTGCGCGCTCTCCGTCGAGCCGGCCATCGCCGTCGTCGAGCCGAGGCCACCGGTGATCGCTGTCGACACGGCGTCAAAATAGGACGTGCCGACCTCGCGCTGGTGGCGCGTCGCCGTATAGCCGTCGGCCTCCGAGGCGAACTCGGCTTCCTGCAGCTCCGAATAGGCCGCCATCTGGCGCGCGCTATAATCGCGGGCGAGCTCGAACATGCCGTGGTTCAACTGATGGAACCCGGCGAGCGTGATGAACTGGAAGCGATAGCCCATGGCGCCGAGCTCGCGCTGGAACTTGGCGATGGTGGCGTCGTCGAGGTTCTTCTTCCAATTGAAGCTCGGCGAGCAATTGTAGGCGAGCATCTTGCCGGGGAAGTCGCGATGAACGCCTTCCGCGAAGCGCTTTGCCTGCTCCAGGTCCGGCTTCGAGGTCTCGCACCAGATCAGATCGGCATAGGGCGCGTAGGCCTTGGCGCGCGCGATGCACGGCTCAAGCCCGTTCTTCACCCAATAGAAGCCTTCCGCCGTGCGCTCGGCCGGGATGATGAAGGCGCGGTCGCGCTCGTCGACGTCTGAGGTGATGAGCCGCGCGGCTTCCGCGTCGGTGCGCGCGACGACGAGCGTCGAGACGCCCATCACGTCGGCGGCGAGCCGCGCGGCGACGAGATTGCGGATGTGCGCGGAGGTCGGGATCAGCACCTTGCCGCCCATGTGACCGCACTTCTTCTCCGAAGCGAGCTGGTCCTCGAAGTGCACGCCCGCGGCACCCGCCTCGATATAGGCCTTCATGATCTCGAAGACGTTGAGCGGCCCGCCGAAGCCGGCTTCCGCGTCGGCGATGATCGGCGCGAACCACGTCTCGACGGAGCGCTTCCCCTCCATCGTCTCGATCTGGTCGGCGCGCTGCAGCGTCCTGTTGATCTTCCTGACGAGCTCCGGACCGGAATTCGCCGGATAGAGCGACTGGTCGGGATACATGGCGCCGGCGGTGTTGGCGTCGGCCGCGACCTGCCAACCGGACAAGTAGATGGCCTGCAAGCCTGCGCGCACCATCTGCATGGCCTGATTGCCGGAGAGCGCGCCGAGCGCATTCACGAAGGGCTCGCCGTTCAGAAGGGCCCAAAGGCGGTCTGCGGCGTGCTCGGCCAACGTGTGGCGGATCGGCAGAGAGCCGCGGAGCCGGGCCACGTCCTCCGGACCATAGGGCCGCTCGATGCCGTCGAACCTCTTCGGCGCCGCACCGGGCACCAGCGTCGCTATCGTCGTCACAGCTCATCTCCCAAGCCGGAAAGATCGTGTCGATACCTGTTACATTGCGACGCAGTATGTCGAGCTTTTCGGCGCAAGAGCGCCCGAAAAAGAGGTAAAGATGTCTCATCTTGCATGGGACCGCCCGTCGGATGTAAAGTTTTGTAAATCGGAGCTAGGGATGGCCGAGCGCAAGATCTTCGCCGGGGCGCGGCTGAAGCGCCTGAGACAGCGGCTCGGCCTGACGCAGACGCAGATGGCGGCCGCGATCGGCGTGTCGCCAAGCTACCTGAACCTAATCGAGCGCAACCAGCGGCCGCTCACGGTGCAGGTGCTTCTGAAGCTCTCGACGGTCTACGGCGTCGACGTCACCGAGCTTTCGGCGGACGACAGCGAGCAGGCGGTCGAGGGGCTGAAGGAGGTTTTCGCCGATCCGCTGCTTACCGGTGAGATCGCCTCGCCGAGCGAGCTTTCGGAGTTCGCCGAGGCCGCGCCCAATGCGGCGCGTGCGATGATGCGGCTCTTCGAGGCTTATCGCGAAGCGCTCGAGCGGCTCTCCGATCTCTCGCATTCGCTGGCAAAAAGCGGGGAGCCGACAGGAGAGAGCAGCACGCGCCTGCCGACGGCGCAGGTCGCCGCCTATTTCGAGGAGGCGGGCCCTTACTTCCCTCTAATCGAGGCGGAAGCCGAGGTGGTCGCCGCCGAGCTTCGACCGCGCGACGATCCGCAGGAGGCGCTGAGGGCGCACTTGAAGGCGCGGCACAACGTTGAGCTCCGCATCCTCCCCGACCATGTCATGCCGATCGAGCAGCTTCGCTACGACCGCCACACGCTGCGGCTCTTCATCTCCGAGCGCGTGCCGCTTCTTGAGCGCCCGTTTCTCGTCGCGCGGCAGATCGCCTTTCTCGGGCATCGCCGCCTGCTCGACCGGCTCGCGACGGAGGCGGGCATGACGGAGCCGGAGCCGGCGCGCATTTGCCGCAACGGCTTCGCTCGGCGGCTAGCGGAGGCGATCCTGACGCCCGGCGAGCGGCTGGCCCAGGCGGCGCGCGAGAGCGGCTTCGACCTTATCCGCCTGTCGCGGCGCTTCACGCTCTCGCCGTCGCGCATTGCGCAGCGTCTCGCGGCGCTCGGCGCCGGCGGCGCGCATTCGCTGCCGCCGGCCTTTCTGGTGACGCTCGACGCGGCCGGCGCGGTCACCGCCCGGATCGCCGGCGTCGGATTCCCGTTGCCGCGGCGGGCGCCGCTTTGCGCAAGGCTGCCCATTTTCGATCCAATGCTCGCCGCCCAGCCGGTCCACGCCGAGCTTCTTCTCGCCGATGGCGGTTCCTATCGCGCCGTCGCTTTCGCCGAGGACGGCCCGCTTACGGGGCCGCTCCCGCCGCCGCGGCGGCTCACGCTCCTTGGGTGGCGGAGCGCCGACGTCGCCGATCTCCTCGGGCCTTCCAGGGCCCCGCGGCCGATCGGCGTCACCTGCCGGCTTTGCGAGCGCTTCGACTGCGGGCACCGGCATAGCCCCCCGGTCGCGCAACCGAGCGCCTTCCACGAGCACGTGATCGGGCCCTCCGACCATGAACTCACGGGTTGAAGCGCCCCCGTCCGGCCCCTAAGCTCAGCTACCAAGGCCCCTTTTGCAGCTTTCACGGAGGACCCAAGTCGTGAACTCCACTATGGCCAAGCTCCTGGCCACCGCCGCCCTCATCGCCCTGCCGTTTGCGGCGTCGGCCCAAGATCAGGTCGTCAACGTCTACAACTGGTCCGATTATGTCGGCGATGGCGTGCTCGACGACTTCACGAAGGAAACGGGCATCAAGGTCGTCTACGACGTCTACGATTCGATGGAGATGATGGAGACGAAGCTGCTTGCGGGCGGTTCCGGTTACGACGTCATCGTTCCCACCGACCGCAACCTCGCCCGGCTGATCCAGGCGGGCGTCGTGCAGCCGCTCGACAAGTCGAAGATCCCGAACCTGCAATATCAATGGAAGGAGATCGCCGGCCGGCTCGAGACATACGACCCGGGTCTCGAGCACGCCGCCAACTACATGTGGGGCACGACCGGCATCGGCTACAACGTCGACAAGATCAAGGAGCGCATGGCGGACGCGCCGCTCGATTCCTGGGCGATGATCTTCGACCCTGCGGTGATCTCGCGCTTCGCCGATTGCGGCGTGCAAGTGCTCGACTCCGCCGACGACATGCTGCCGGCGGCGCTCAACTATCTCGGCCTTCCGCCCGACTCAAAGGACTCCGCCGACCTGCAGAAGGCGGGCGACCTGCTGAAAAGCATTCGCCCGCATATCCAGAAATTCCACTCCTCCGAATACATCAACGCGCTCGCCAACGGCGACATCTGCCTGGCGGTCGGCTATTCGGGCGACGTGTTGCAGGCGCGCGACCGCGCGGCGGAAGCCGCCAACGGCGTAACGGTCGACTATTCGATCCCGAAGGAAGGCGCGCTTATGTGGCTCGATAGCTTCGCGGTTCCCGCTGACGCGCCGCATGTCGACGCCGCGCTCGCCTTCATCAACTTCATGCTGAAGCCCGAGATCGCCGCCCGCAACTCCAATTACGTCTACTATGCGAACGGCAACAAAGGCTCGCAGCAATATCTGAACGAGGACGTGATCGGCGACAAGGCGATCTATCCGGACGAGGCCACCATCGCCAAGCTCTACACGACGACGCCGAACGACCCGCGCACGCAGCGCGAGGTCACGCGCATCTGGACGGAAGTGAAGACGGGCCAGTAAGCTCGGCTCCACGAACATCGCCGGCAGCGCAAAGCTGCCGGCGGAGAATGACGGGGGCACAGGGCTTTGAAAAACGTCGTCGGCGCCGTCCGCCGCCAGTTCCAGCCCTGGAATGATCCGGCGGCGAAGCCCTTCATCGAGTTCCGCAACGTGACGAAGCGCTTCGGCACCTTCGTCGCTGTCGACGACCAATCACTCATCATCTACGAGCGCGAGTTCCACGCGCTGCTCGGACCATCCGGCTGCGGCAAGACCACGCTGCTCAGAATGCTCGCCGGTTTCGAGGAGCCGAGCGAAGGCTCCATCTGGCTCGACGGCAAGCCGCTCTCCGGCGTGCCGCCGCACAAGCGGCCGGTCAACATGATGTTCCAGTCCTACGCGCTTTTCCCGCACATGAGCGTGGAAGCGAACATCGCCTTCGGGTTGAAGCAGGACGGCATGGAGAAAGGCGCGATCGCCGAGCGCGTCAACGCCATGCTGAAGCTCGTCAAGATGGAGCAGTTCGCCAAGCGCAAGCCGGACCAGCTCTCCGGCGGGCAGCGGCAACGCGTGGCGCTCGCCCGCGCTATCGCCAAGCAGCCGAAGGTGCTCCTCCTCGACGAGCCGCTCGGTGCGCTCGACAAGAAGCTCCGCGAGGAGACGCAGTTCGAGCTGGTCGACCTGCAATATGACCTCGGCCTGACCTTCGTCATCGTCACGCATGACCAGGAGGAAGCGATGACCGTCGCCGACCGCATCTCGGTCATGGACCAGGGGCGGATCGTGCAGGTGGCCACGCCGGCGGAAATCTACGAGGCACCGAACTCGCGCTACGTCGCCGACTTCATCGGCTCGGTGAACATATTCGAGGGGCCGGTGGAAACGGCGGACGGAAGCTCGGTCCGCATCGCCGCAAAGGATGGTCTGGAGATCGAAACGGAGAGTGCGCTCACCGCAACGCGCGGACAGACGGTTTGGTTCGCGGTCAGGCCGGAGAAGGTCCGCGTCGACCATGCTCCACCCTCCGAGCGCGCGGTCAACGCCGTGGAAGGCGAGATTCTCGACATCGCGTATTTCGGAGACATGACCTCCTACAACGTCCGCCTCGACTCAGGCGCACTGGTGCGCGCGAGCCGCATGAACGCGGAGCGCTCCGTCGAGCAGGCGATCACCTGGAACGACCGCGTGTGGCTCTCCTGGGCACCCGACGCCGGCGTCGTGCTGAAGGGTTGAGCCAGATGGCGGCTCGAATTGCGCACCCCGGGGACTGAGCGTCTGCCCGGGGCGCGCGACGCGGAGTGGATAGTTCTAGGAGGCGATGTCAGCTGAGAACTTGTGGACTGTGCTCGTTCGGTAGATTTCGCCCGGCTTTAGAAGCGTGTTCGGAAAATCCGGATGGTTCGGCGAGTCGGGGAAGTGCTGCGGCTCCAGGCAGTACGCATCGCCCTGACGATATTGCCGGCCGGCAGCACCGAGGATCGTCGAATCAAGGAAATTGCCGGTGTAGAATTGCAGTCCCGGCTGATCGCTCCAGATTTCCATACTCCGGCCGGTGCCCGGATCGTAGACCCGCGCATCGAGCGACAGGCCGGCGCCCGCGCGATTCACGACCCAATTGTGATCGTAGCCGCGGCCGAAAACCATCTGCTCATTGCTTGACTCCCAGCGTGCACCGATCGGTGTGCCCTGACGGAAGTCGAATGGCGTGCCCGCCACCTTCGCAATCTCGCCGGTTGGAATGCCGCCGCTATCGACCGGCGTGAAGCCATCGGCGTTGATCGTCAGTATCTCGGCGCCGATGCTCCCGCTACCGTCGCCCCCGAGGTTGAAATACGAGTGGCTGGTGAGGTTGATGACGGTGGTCTTGTCGGTCGTCGCCTCATAGTCGATACGGAACTCGTTTTCATTGTTGAACGAATACGTGACGTTGACCGTGAGGGTGCCTGGATAACCCTCCTCGCCGTCCTTGCTCACATAGGTAAGCTTGGCCGCGGCGGCCTCGGGAATGCTCTGCAGCGGCTCGACCGTCCAGACGACCTTGTCATATCCCTTGTTGCCACCGTGCAGGGTATTCGCCCCGTTATTTGTGGCGAGCGTGTACTCGGTCCCGTCGATCGAGAACTTGCCTGCGGCGATGCGGTTGGCGTAGCGCCCAATCAAACCGCCGAAGTAGGGGCTCTTCGCCTCGTATTCGCCCACCGTCTTCAAGCCGAGGACGACATTGCCGATCCGGCCCCATCTATCGGGCACATTGATTTCGGTGATGATGCCGCCATAGGACATGAACTTGACCGACGCGCCCTTGTCGTTGGTCAGCGTGTAGAGATCGACGGCCACCCCGTCCTTTGTCTTGCCGAAAGGCACCTTGTCCACGGAAGCCGCCTGCGCCGCCGTGCCAATCATCAGCAGGGTTGCGGCAGCAATTTCTGCTAGCCAGAAACCCGTCTTCACTGCGTGCTGCATATCTATTTCCTCCCATTTTTCATCTGAAACCGGCTCATTTTGCGGCGATCCGCCGGCCGGCCCTCGGTAGGGTCGCATTCGTAATACTATTCCCGAAGGCAAGAGCGTTCTCTCAGCCCCACAACCAGGAACTGCTTTTGTCTGACTCCCTAACAAAAGAGAAAACATTCCCCTTTGCTTGCGGGTCCTCGCAAAACGTCGCAGCATCGATTCATGCGGCGGTTGGCCTTCCGGCGGCGATTGCATGACGATCTCGCTGCCGCGGTTTGAGGAAGCAGGGGGCGGATGAGCGACGCGGGGCCGCGGCGGGGCAGACAGGACTGCGATCAGCGAACCTGCCTCGCGTCCGCCACAACCACACCTGACGTCTGGCACCCCTGGGCGCCCGACGCCGGCGTCGTTCTCGCTAGCTAGGAGAAGAAGCGCGTGGCGGAAAGGACAAGAACACCGCTGCAGCGCCGGATCACGACCTGGATTCCCTTCGTCTGGCTGCTCGTCTTCTTCCTTGCGCCGTTCGCGATCGTCGCCAAGATTTCGCTCTCCGAGCCGACGATCGCGATCCCGCCCTATCTGCCGGTGTTCAACTCGATCGCCGACATCTGGAACAAGATCGCCGACCTCTCCTTCGACAATTATATCTGGCTCACCGGCGACCCGCTCTATTTCCGCGCCTTCCTGTCGAGCCTCTGGATCGCGTTCTTCTCCACGCTGATCACGCTCCTCGTCGGCTACCCGATCGCCTACGGCATGGCGCGCGCGCCGGTCTCGATCCGCTCGCTCCTCGTGATGCTCGTCATACTGCCGTTCTGGACCTCGTTCCTGATCCGCGTCTACGCCTGGATCGGAATCCTGAAGCCGGAGGGACTGCTCAATCAGCTTCTGATGTCGATCGGGCTCATCCACCAGCCGCTCACGATCCTCAACACCAACATCGCCGTCTATATCGGCATCGTTTATTCCTACCTGCCGTTCATGGTGCTGCCGCTCTACGCGTCGCTGGAGCGGCTCGACCGCACACTTCTCGAGGCCGCGGCCGACCTCGGCTCAACGCCGTTCAAGGCGTTCTGGCAGATCACCTTCCCGCTCTCGCTTCCCGGCGTCTTCGCCGGCGCGCTCCTGGTCTTCATCCCGGCGACGGGCGAGTTCGTCATCCCCGATCTGCTCGGCGGCTCCTCGACGCTGATGATCGGGCGGACGCTCTGGAACGAGTTCTTCCTGAACCGCGACTGGCCGGTGGCGAGCGCCGTCGCCATCGTGCTCCTCGTGATCCTGGTGGTGCCGATCGTGCTCTTCCAGAACGCACAGGCGCGCGTCAGGGAGCAGAACTGATGCGCCGCTTCTCCGCGTTCAACCTCGTCTCCATCACGCTCGGCTTCGCCTTCCTCTATCTGCCGATCGTGCTTCTCATCATCTACTCCTTCAACGAATCGCGGCTTGTCACCGTGTGGGGCGGCTTCTCGACCAAGTGGTACGTGTCGCTCATGCACAACCAGGCACTGCTCGACGCCGCCTGGGTGACGCTTCGCGTCGGCCTGCTTTCCGCGTCGATCGCGACCGTCCTCGGAACGATGGCGGCCGTCGCGCTCGTCAGGCGCAATCGCTTTCTCGGGCGCACGCTCTTCACCGGCATGGTGATGGCGCCACTCGTCATGCCGGACGTGATCACCGGGCTCTCCCTTTTGCTGCTCTTCGTGGCGATCGGATTCGACCGCGGCTTCTGGACGGTGACGCTCGCGCATATCAGCTTCTCGATGTGCTTCGTCGCTGTCGTGGTGCAGTCGCGGCTCGTGAGCTTCGACATGAGCCTCGAAGAGGCGGCGCTCGATCTCGGCGCACCGCCGATGAAAGCTTTCTTCCTGGTGACGCTGCCGGTGATCTTCCCGGCGGTCGCGGCGGGCTGGATGCTCGCCTTCACGCTGTCGCTCGACGACCTCGTCATCGCGAGCTTCACGACGGGGCCCGGCGCGACGACGCTACCGATGAAGATCTACAGCCAGGTCAGGCTCGGCGTGACGCCGGAGATCAATGCCGTCTGCACAATCCTCATCGGGCTTGTGACGCTAGGCGTGTGCTTGGCGACCGTCGCGTCACGGACGCGCGCGCGGTACGAGACGCGCTAGTTCGCCGCCGCCTGTCGGCGGGCGACGGGACTTGCGAGCGTGCCCTCCACCGTGAAGGGCGCATCCGCCCCGCCGGGCGCGTCCGGCGTCCCCGGGCGCAGCAACCCATTCACGCTCAAACCGCCGTCGAGGAGACCCACCCACCCGTCGGCGCTTGCAGAATAGGAGCCGGTCACCACGCTTGCCTGCTCCACCGTACCGACGCCGTCGCGGAACGAGAGCTTCAGAGCTGCCTTCTGGACCGGCACCGCCGCGAAGGGATCGGCCGGAGCGGCTGCGGTCGCCCCACTCTTCGGTGCCGCGACCTCGGAGAGGCCCAGAAGCGGGATTGCGCCGTCGATCACACGGAGGCCTGCGGTCCCGCCGAGCGAGCCGACGAGCGATCCGAGATCGGCGCCGTGAGCGGTCAGGTCAACGACGACTGAGGCCGTGCCGGACATCGTGCTCGGCAGGCCGAGGAAAGATGCGGTTTCTGCGAGGCTGACCTCGTTGGCGCGGAGCTGCGCGGCGACCGCGGCTCCCGACGCGCCGTCGTCGGATACGGTCAGATCGCCGGAGAGGTCCCCGGTCTCGAATGCGGCGCGGGCGAGCCCGACTTCCAGCCGACTGTCGCGGAGCGAAACGCTTGCCGCCGTGCTCCCGGCGCTGAAGGCGCCGAGCTTGACGGTATCGGCGGAGAGCCTGATGTCGGCGCTCAACTCCGCGAACCAATCGGTCGGAAGCATCACGCGGCGCCAATCCGGCCCGAGCGAGAGGGCAGCGGAGAAATTCGCGAAGTAAGGTGTCAGGTCGAGCGCGCCGAAAGCGAGAGTGCCGGTGATGTCGGGCTTGGACCCGGCCACGATCTTCAGCGCGCCCGAAGCGCTGTTCCCATCGAGCGTAAACTCCGCATCGGCGACGGAAAGGACGCTGTCGCGCAGCGATGCCGTGCCGAAGAGGCCCGACTGGCCGAGCGTCGAGCCGGGGCCGAGCGGGCTTCCCAGCCATGAGGCGAAGCGGCGAAGCGACGGCGTGCTCAGCTTCAATGCGCCGGAAAGCCTCATGCGGGGGTAGTCTTCGGCTTCGCCGGTCAGCGTCACGTTGATCGGCGCCGCCTCGACGCGCGCCTCGACGGGCGTCGTCGCGCCATTCAGATAGGCGAAGGGTGCTGTGGCATTGCCGGAAAACGTGACCGCCTCGCCGCGCCAAATGCCGGAGCCCTCGACCGAGACCGGGTTGCGAACGCTCGGCCACTCGACCGTCAGGTCGACGGAATCGAGCCGCTCGCTGTCGCCGGTCTGGCCGTCCTCGTAGACGACCGTGCCGTCCTTGATGCGGAACTCGCCAAGCGGAACGTCACCGGCGAAAGCGAGCTGCAACGCCGCCGCCCCGGTGTCGAAAGCCCAGTTGCGGCGGCCGTCGCTGTCGCGCACGAGGCGGATCAGTGGCCGCACCATGGTGAAGGAATCGATCTCGACACGGCCGATCAAAAGCGGAACGAGGCGGATCGTGCCGGTCAGCCGATCCATCGACAGTATCTCTGCGTCCTGCATCTCGGCCGGACCCCCGACCTCGACATCGTCCAGCGTCACGCGAAGCGGGAAGAGCCCGACCTTCGGATCGCCGCGGAGCGATACGTCGCGCCCAGTCCACCCCGCAATCTGCTCGCCGATGCGGGTCTTCAACACGTCGCGAGGAAGCAGCACGACGATCAGAAGAAGAACTGCCGCCACCGACAGCGCGGCTGCCGCGAGGAACCAGGCGACGCGCTTCATTCCACCCGACATCCAGCCCTTTGTGCCAAGGCCGCGGTCGGCGGCCCCAATCAAGGCTCCTGGCTTGGCGCATTCGCGCGCCTATGGCAATGCTTCAGGGCATCCGAGACCGGCGTAACCCACCATGCCCGAAGGCCCACTCTGGACTCCCGATCCGCAGACACTTTCGGCGCTGCCCATCACCGCCTTCGCGGTGGAAGCCTCTCGCCGGTGCGGCGCGCCACTTCGCGACTACGACGCGCTCCATGCGTGGTCGGTTGCCGATCCCGGCGCCTTCTGGGACCTCGTCTGGGACTTTTGCGGCGTGGTCGGCGAGAAGGGCGCGCGGCGGCTCGTCGAAGGCGCCACGATGCGCGAGGCGCGCTTCTTTCCGGATGCGCGGCTCAATTTCGCGCAGAACCTGCTCAGCCGAACCGGCAGCGGCACCGCGATCGTCTTTCGCGGCGAGAACAAGGTCGAGCGGCGCCTCAGCTGGGACGAGCTCCGCGCGCTCGTGTCGCGGCTGCAGCAGGCGATGAAGGCTGAAGGCGTCACGGTCGGCGACCGCGTCGCGGCGATGCTTCCGAACATGCCGGAGACGATCGCGGTCATGCTCGCGGCGGCTTCGCTCGGCGCGACCTTCTCCTCCTGCTCGCCGGATTTCGGCGAGCGCGGCGTGCTCGATCGCTTCGGGCAAATCGACCCAAAACTCTTCTTCGCCTGTGACGGCTATTGGTACAACGGCAAAAAGGTCGAGGTCGCCGACAAGCTGAAGGCGATCACGGCGCAGCTTCCAAGCGCGCGAAAAACCGTGATCGTCGACTATCTCGCCCAAGCCGATGCCGTGGCGGCGGAGGTAGAGCGCGGCGTCTCACTCGACGCATTCCTGGCGCCCTTCACGCCGGCCCCGCTCAGCTTCGAGCGGCTCCCTTTCAACCACCCGCTCTACATCCTCTTCTCCTCCGGCACGACCGGTGCGCCGAAATGCATCGTGCACGGCGCCGGCGGCACGCTGCTCCAGCATCTCAAGGAACACCGACTGCAGAGCTCGCTTACGGCCGGCGAGAAGCTTTTCTACTTCACCACCTGCGGCTGGATGATGTGGAACTGGCTGGTCAGTGGGCTGGCGACCGACGCGACGCTGCTCCTCTACGACGGCTCGCCATTCTATCCGAGCGGCAACGTCCTCTTTGAGTACGCGCAGGCGGAGAGGATGACGATCTTCGGCACCTCGGCGAAATTCATCGACGCGGTGAAGAAGGCTGGGCTGCGGCCGCGCGACAGCCACGACCTACGAAGCGTGCGCATGATGACATCGACCGGCTCGCCGCTCGCGCCGGAGAATTTCGATTTCGTCTACGAGGCGATCAAGCCGGACATCCATCTCGCCTCGATCTCCGGCGGCACGGACATCGTTTCCTGCTTCGTGCTCGGGATACCGAACAAGCCGGTATGGCGCGGCGAGATCCAGGGCCCGGGGCTCGGCATGGCGGTCGACGTTTACGACGAGTTCCGGCAAGCCGGTGCGCGGCGCAAAGGGTGAGCTTGTCTGCACCAGGCCGTTCGTGTCGATGCCGGTGATGTTCTGGAACGATCCCGACGGCGCCAAATATTCCTCAGCCTATTTCGAGCGCTTCCCTGGCATCTGGGCGCATGGGGACTTCGCCGAATGGACTGCGCATGGCGGCATTATCATCCACGGTCGCTCCGACGCGACGCTGAATCCCGGCGGCGTTCGCATCGGCACGGCGGAGATCTACGCGCAGGTCGAGGGCATGCCGGAAGTGCTCGAAGCGCTCGCCATCGGCCAGGATTTCAAGGGCGACGTGCGCGTGGTGCTCTTCGTGCGGCTGAAAGAAGGCGTGACGCTCACCGACGAGCTGCAGCGCGCCATTAAGACGAAGATCCGCACCGGCGCCTCACCACGCCACGTGCCGGCCAAGATCATTGCGATCGCCGACATCCCGCGCACGAAATCCGGCAAGATCACCGAGCTCGCCGTGCGCGACATCGTGCATGGACGCGACGTGAAGAACAAGGAGGCGCTGGCGAACCCGGAGGCGCTGGAGTTTTACCGGGGGCTGGAGGAACTCGCGACCTAAAGAGGCGCCATGCCGGTTTCGACGGCATCGCGAGCCATGGACGACTCCGCTTCGCGCGTCTGCGAACCCATTCCCGCGTTCACCTTCGCCAGTACGATCACCGGCAACAGCCCCACCGCGACAATCGCAAGCGCGGCGATGGAGCCATCCTCGTAGGTGCCGCGCTTGGCTTCGCCGTAGAGGGCGGTCGCCAGCGTCGTGAAGTTGAAGGGCTGCAGCAGCAGCGTCGCGGGAAGCTCCTTCATCACGTCGACGAAGACGAGCATCGCCGCGGCGGCGATCGCCGGCGCGATCAGCGGCAGGTGGATGGTGGCCAATATCTTCGCCGGGCGCGAGCCGAGCGAGCGCGCGGCCATGTCGAGATGCGGGCTGACCTTGGCGAGGCCCGATTCGATGCCGCCGGCCGAGATCGCCAGGAAGCGGATTACGTAGGCAAGGATCAATGCGGCGCCGGAGCCGGTCAGGATCAAGCCGGTCGCGATGCCGAACGTCGCGCGCATGAAGGCGTCGACGGAGTTGTCGAGCGCCGCAAGCGGCACAAGCAGCCCGACCGAGAGCACTGTGCCCGGCACGGCGTAGCCGATCGACGCGAGGCGCACGACGAGTGGTGCGGCGGCGCTCTTCGAGACGCGCACCGAATAGGCGAGCACGAGGCCGACCAGAATCGCGACGGCCGTCGCGACGGCGGCGAGCGTCACGCTGTTCTCTATCCATGTTGGAAGCGCCGCCGGCAGCCCGGCTATCTTGACGCGCTTCCATGAGGCGACGACGAGGTAGCTCGCGGGAACCAGAAAGCCGAAGAACATTGGTAGGAAGCAGGCGAGCGACGCCCCAAAGGCGGCGACGCCTCGGAGTGGCTGTGGGGCCGCCGCATGGTGCCGACGCGACGGTGCGGAGAAGATACGCCGGCGTCGCGCCCAGCGCTCAGTCAGCACCAGCGCGAACACGACCGCGAGCATGACGAGCGCGATCTGCGCCGCGCCCTCGACGCTCATCCTGACGACCCAGGTCGTGTAGACCGCAACGGTCAGCGTGCGGATGCCGAGGAACTCCGAGGCGCCGATGTCGTTCAGCGCCTCCATCAGCGCGAGACTTACGCCGACCGCGATCGCCGGGCGCGCAAGCGGCACGGCAACGCGCAGGAAGACGCGGAGGCGGTTCGCGCCGAGCGTCCGCGCCACCTCCAGCGTCGTCGCCGACTGCATCAGAAAGAGCGCGCGCACCGGCAGATAGACATACGGATAGAGCACGACGCCGAGCAGGAAGATGCAGCCGTGAAGCGAGCGTATCTCCGGGAACCAGAGATCGCGCGGGCGCGCGATTCCCAGGAGATGTCTCAGCGTCGTCTGCACCGGCCCGATCGGATGCATCACGTCGAGATACGCGTAGGCAATAATGTAGGTCGGGACCGCAAGCGGCAGGAGCAGCGCCCAGTCGAAGATTCGCTTTCCCGGGAAACGGAACATGGTCACGAGCCACGCGGCGCCGACGCCGATCATCGTCGTCAGCACGCCGACGCCGAGGAGGAGCAGCACGGTGGTGCGGATCGCGTCCGGCAGCACGTTGGCGATGAGGTTCGGCCAGACGTCGCCGGAGCCGCGAGCGGCGAAATAGGCAAGTCCGCCGAGCGGCGTCAGCACGATGGCGAGAACGAGGGACGAGGCTGCGAGCCAGCCGGCATCGCCGCGCGGCCGCGCAAACCCTCTCCCATAGGGAGAGGGTGGTCGCGGAGCGACCGGGTGAGGGGATGCCGCGCGAGCAGGGTTCGCACTGCTGTCGCCGGCGTCACGCTGCATCCTTCGCCCTTCGTAACCCCTCACCCGTCGCCGGAGCCTGTCTTCGGGCCGGCCTTCGGCCGGACCCGGGGGGCGACACCCTCTCCTTATGGGAGAGGGTTGAGGCCGAGACCTGCAATCCTCACATCGCCTGATCGAAGCCGACCTTGTCGACGAGCTCGCTCGCCTCACGGCGGTGCTCGTAGATCTGGTGGAGCGGCAGCGAGTTGACTTTCAGGTTGCCGAATGCTGCGACGATCGGGTCGAGCTTGGCGCCGGCGAGCACCGGGTACTCGTAATTGCCGCTCGCATAGAGCGCCTGCGCCTCCGGAGAGACGAGGAATTCGAGCAATTTCACGGCGTTGTCGCGGTGCGGCGCATGCGCGGCGATGGCGGCGCCGGAGATGTTGACGTGCGTGCCGGCGTGGTCGGCGAAGGTGGGCAAGATCACCTTGATGGCGTTGCCCCACTCCTGCTGATCGGGACCGCCGGAGCCGGAGCGCAGGAGGCCGACGTAATAGGAGTTCCCGAGGCCGATGTCGCAGATCTCGGCGAGGATGTCGCGCGCGACATCGCGGTCACCGCCGCCGGCGGTGCGGCCGAGATTGGCGCGAAGCGCCGTCAGGTATTCCTCGGTTTTCGCCTCACCGTCCTTGGCGATCATCGCCGCGAAGAGCGCGTTATTATAGGGGTGCTGGCCCGAGCGGATGCAGACACGGCCCTTCCATTTTGGGTCGGCCAGGTCCTCGTAGGTCATGGAGTCTTCCTGCACGCGCTCCTTCGATGCATAAATCACACGCGCGCGCATCGACATCGCGTACCACTGACCATCCGGTCCGCGCAGGTTCTCAGGAACCGCCGCATCGAGCACGTCGGAGTGGACCGCCTGGGTCAGGCCACGCTCGACCATGTCTTCAAGCATGCCGTAGTCGACGACCATGATGACGTCGGCAGGCGAGTTCTCGCCCTCCGCCGAAAGGCGCTCGGCGATCCCGCTCTCGACGAAGACGGAGTTGGCTTTGATGCCGGTCTCTTTGGTGAAGACGTCGAGGAGCGGCTGGATCAGCCCGGGCTCGCGCGTCGTGTAGACGTTGACTTCCTGATCGGCCGCGAAGGCCGGGCCGGCCGCAAGAGCCAGAGCCGCAACAAAAAAGGCGCGCCCGGCGAAGGCGCTCCAGCAGATCGGCATCACGTTCTCCCTCGAATGGGTTCAAGGCCCATAAAGGCGACAGGCACTCTTTAAGTCGACTCTGGTTTTCGTCAACGAAAATATCAGTATTCTCAATCTATTAGAACGGTTCTAAACAGACCGGTCGCCTCAATTCGCCTTGAGCGTCAGGATATAGGCGACGACGTTGCGCATCTCCTCCCGCTCCAGGATGAGGTCGGGCATCTCGCGATGCGGGTTCTGCAGAATGACGAAGAGGGCCGTCGCGGTCATGCCCGGCTCGGCAGCGATCCGCTTGAAGGTCGGCGCGCTCGGATTCGGCGAGGTCGCCTGATCGGCGTCGACCGCGTGGCACTTGGCGCAGATCGTCAGCGCGAACGCATGCCCCTTCTCCGAATCGCCGACATCCTCCTGGGCGCGTGCGGCCGCTCCGACCAGCGTCAGGGCGAATACCAGAGCGGCGAGGACGCGCATGGGAGGCTCCTTAATTGGCGCCCAAGGCTGCACCAGCGCGAAGCACGTTGAATTGAGAAAGATCAACGCCGGAAGCGCCGGCGACACCCGCGTGTCAAGGCCTGGAATAGCTTGTCTTTTGGGAAGGGCCCGACGGTTGGGAAGGGCCTGATGGTACAGCCGGTAGGCCTCGAACCTACGACCTTCGGATCCACAATCCGACGCTCTAACCAACTGAGCTACGGCTGCACAAAATGCGCCGATCCGGCGCGGCCGGACCCTAGTGCAATCGGCCCGGCAATTTCAAGCCAAGCTGGGAGGGCGCCTGGGCCCACAATTGAGCCCACGGGGCGGCCGGCAAATTGCCCGCCGCCCGGCCGTCTTAGCTGCTCGCCGCCGCCCGAACCGGGGCGCTTTTCAGGCTCGGAGCCAGAATCATGATCATCTGGCGGCCTTCAAGCTTCGGCTCGGCTTCGACTTTCGCCATGTCCGTCAGATCATCGCGGACGCGGAATAGAAGCTGCAGACCGAGCTCCTGATGCGCCATCTCGCGGCCACGGAAGCGCAGCGTCATCTTCACCTTGTCGCCTTCGTCGAGGAAGCGGCGCGCCGCCCGCATCTTCACGTCGTAGTCGTGCGTGTCGATGGAGGGCCGCATCTTGATCTCTTTGACCTCGACGGTCTTCTGTTTCTTGCGCGCCTCGGCTGCCTTCTTCTGCGCCTGGAACTTGTACTTGCCGTAGTCGAGTATCTTGACCACAGGCGGGCGCGAGTTGGGTGAAATCTCTACCAGATCGAGGCCGGCTTCCTCGGCGAGGTGAAGGGCCTCTTCCGTATCGACGACGCCGCGATTCTGTCCTTCGGCATCCACGAGCTGGACCTGGGGGATACGGATCTCATCGTTGATCCGGGGGCCCTCCTTGACGGGAGGGGGTGCACGATAGGGTCGGCGAATGGTCAATTCTCCTTACGTTGTTGCTGTCGATGATAAATAGGTGGCGCCGGGTGCGGTCGCCACCTCGGGTCAGAATCCGGTGAATTGCTCCACAAGTCAACTCGCGCGGGTCGTTTATCGTTTCGAGACGCTCTCTGCACGCTCCGTGTGCAGACGGTCGTACAGGGCAAGCGTTCGCGCCTGCATTGTAGCGGTTGCGAATTCCTCCGCATGGCGGCGCGCCCGCCCGCCGAGCGCCCGCCGCTCCTCGACCGAAAGTGCCAGCGCCGCGTCGATAGCGGCAGCAAGCGCCCCGGCATCGCCGGGCGGCGCGAGCCAGCCTGTGCGCTCCGTATCGGCGACGCGCGGCGGGGCGAGCACCGTCTCTTCCGTCGCGCCAAGCGCAGTCGCCACAACCGGCACGCCCATCGCCGCGGCTTCGACGGCTGCGCGGCCGAAGGCCTCGGCCTCCGTCGAGGCGACGACGGCGACATCGGCAAGCGCGAACGCCGCCGGGGTGTCGTCGCAGTGCCCGACAATCCTCACCCGCTCGGAGAAGCCATGCGCCTCGGTCAGCGCCTCAAGCTCGCGCCGATAATGGTCGCGGCCCTGCGCGTCGCCGGCAAGGATGGCGACGAGCTCGCCACGACCGGCGAGCGGTGGCAGCGTCAGCGCCTGGATCAGCACTTCCTGTCCCTTCCAGCCCGAAAGACGCGCCAGCTGCAGGACGACGCGCGCGCCAAGCGGAATCCTCCACGCTCTACGGAGCGTTTCACAGCGCGCTTCGTCGACGGCATTCGCGTTGAACGCCGCAAGGTCGATGCCGCGCGGGATCACGACGATCCGCTCTGCGGGCGTCGCGTAACGCTCGCGAATCAGCCGCGCGGTGTATTCGGAATTCGCGATGACGATGTCGCCCGCGGCCATCACGGAATTGTAAAGCCGCTTCGCTTTGCCCTTCTCGCCGTAGATGCCGTGATAGGTCGTGACGAAGGGCGTGCCGGTCGCACGGCACGCGATGCGCGCGGACCAGGCCGGCGCGCGGCTTCGTGCATGCACGATGTCGACGCGCTCGCGTCGGATCAACTGCGCCAGCCGCCGTGCGTTTAGCGCCATCGTCAGCGGATTCTTCAATTCCGTCGGAAGGCGCACGAGAGTGCCGCCGGCTTCCGTCAGCTCTGTTTCGAACCGCCCGCCCTCGCTTGCCACGAGCGCGCGGTCACCGCGATCGGCAAGCGCCGCGGCGATGTCGATCGTCGCGCGTTCCGCGCCGCCCGTGTCGAGCGACGGGATGACCTGCAGCACTGTCAACGCATCGCGCGCTGTACTTGACGGCATGGGCTTGACGGCATTTTCGGCTTCCCGCACCTCGATGGTGTGGCGTTGGCGAACTTCGCCGGGGGAAGGAATAGGATGAGCGGGCCACGATTGGAACATTTGACCGTCGGCGCGGGCGGCGGTGCGCGCGAGATCGCCGTCATGCATCGCGCGGGAAAGCCGCCCGGGGTCTTCTGGCTCGGCGGCTTCCGTTCCGACATGCAGGGCAGCAAGGCGGAGGCGCTCGACCTCTGGGCCCAAAAGCAAGGGCACGCGGCGACGCGCTTCGACTATTCGGGGCACGGCCAGTCGGGCGGTCGCTTCGAGGATGGCACGATCTCGCGCTGGCTTGAGGAAGCCGAGGCTGTCTTCGATTTCGCTGCAAAGAAGCTAAAAGGCGCCCCGCAGGTCCTTATCGGCTCGTCGATGGGTGGATGGATCGCGCTGCTCCTTGCCAAGCGGCTTGCCGAGCGTGGCGAAGGCGACCGCCTCCACGGCATGGTGCTGATTGCGCCGGCCTTCGACATGACGAAGGACTTGATGTGGAACGCGATGAGCGCGGCGGAGAAGCGCCGGATCAAGAAGGACGGGCTCCTGGCGCAACCCTCCGGATATTCCGATGAGCCGGACATCATCACGCTAGGGCTGATCGAGGACGGCAAGAAACACCTCTTCGGCACCAACCCGATCGAGACCGGCTGTCCGGTCCACGTCATCCAAGGCATGCAGGACGCCGACGTGCCATGGGGGCATGCGGTGAAGCTCATGGAGCGCTTCGCCTTCGACGATGCTGTGCTCACGCTCGTCCGCGACGGCGATCATCGGCTCTCGCGGCCGGAGGACATCGAGCGGATGACGCGCGCGGTGGCGGCGATGGTGGAAGGGTGAGCCGGGAGATGAAAAGCGGCGGAGCGTTTCCGCTCCGCCGCGCCACTGGACTGGAGGGTCTTAGGTGGCTTTAGGCGAGGTAGGGCAGCGCCATGACGGCGGTCGAGGCGGCGGTGAGGCCGACGAAGGCTGCGATGCGGATCGCGAGATACTTCACGATGCTGGTCTGGGTGGTCATGGCAGGTCCCCCGAAATGCGTGCAGACGGTATAGGGCCCCAAGCGTTTCCGGCGTTGCGCGTCGATGCCCGAAAATGGTTTCTCCGGACCTCCGATTTGTTTCGCCGGTCTAGCCCACAAGAAACAATCACGGCGGCGTCCCGGTTCCGGAGGAGGTGGAAGATTCGACTTTTCCGCAGTTTCGTGCGACGGAACCGACATGCCGACAGAGGTCAAAATCTGCGGGCTTTCCGAGGAGGAGAGCGTCGACGCTGCGCTTGACGCGGGCGCTGATTTCGTCGGCTTTGTGTTCTTCGCGCCGAGCCCGCGCAACGTCGCGGTAGAGCGTGCGACGGCGCTCGCCGAGCGTGCACGCGGCAAGGCCGGCATCGTAGCGCTCACGGTCGACGCCGACGATGCTCTCTTGCGGGCAATCTCGGGAGTGCTCCGTCCCGATCTTCTGCAGCTTCACGGGCGGGAGACACCAGAGCGCGCGGTAGAGGTCGGTGCCCTGACCGGACGCTCCGTCATGAAAGCGCTCCTCGTCGCGACCTGCGCCGACCTCGCTGCGGCGGAGCGCTACGCTGCCGCCCACCGCTTTCTGGTCGACGCCAAGCCGCCCAAGGACGCGACACGCCCCGGCGGCAACGCAGCCGTCTTCGACTGGTCGATCCTGGAGGGCTTTGCGCCGCAGAAGCCCTGGCTTCTTGCCGGCGGGCTCAATCCCGGGAACGTCGCCGATGCGCTCCGGTTGACCGGCGCGCCCGGCGTCGATGTCTCCTCAGGCGTCGAGAGTGTCCCAGGCAGGAAAGATCCGGACCTGATCCGGGCCTTCGTCCGCGCTGTCCGTGACTACGACCGGAGTGCGCATCGCCACGGCGAGAGCCGCCCGGCTCGGCGTCTCGCCGGCTGACGCGGAGTTTTGCGATGAACGTGCCGCAGCCCAACACCTATCGCTCGGGACCGGACGAGCGCGGCCGCTTCGGCATTTATGGCGGGCGCTTCGTCGCCGAAACGCTGATGCCGCTCGTGCTTGAGCTCGAAAAAGCCTACGAGGACGCGAAGCACGATCCGGCCTTCGAGAAGGAGCTGACCGATCTCGGCAGGCACTACACGGGGCGGCCGAGCCCGCTCTATTTCGCCGAGCGACTGACGGAGCATCTCCGTGAAGTCTCCGCCGCGTCTGGACGGAGCGGCGGCGCGAAGATCTATTTCAAGCGCGACGAGCTGAACCACACCGGCTCGCACAAGATCAACAACTGCCTCGGCCAGATCCTGCTCGCGCGACGCATGGGAAAGACGCGCATTATCGCGGAGACCGGCGCCGGACAGCACGGCGTCGCCGCAGCGACGGTCTGTGCGCGCTTCGGTTATCCCTGCATCGTCTACATGGGCGCGACCGATATCGAGCGGCAGAAGCCGAACGTCTTCCGCATGAAGCTCCTCGGTGCCGTGGTCGTTCCGGTCACCTCCGGCGCCGGCACGCTCAAGGACGCACTGAACGAGGCGCTGCGCGACTGGGTCGCCAATGTCGAGACCACCTATTACATCATCGGCACGGCGGCCGGCCCGCACCCGTATCCGGCGATGGTGCGCGACTTCCAGTCGGTGATCGGCTCGGAAGTGCGCGAGCAGATCATGGAAGCGGAAGGCCGCCTCCCCGACGCGCTCGTCGCGGCGATCGGCGGCGGCTCGAACGCCATCGGCCTCTTCCACCCCTTCCTCGACGACCGCGACGTCGCGATCTACGGCGTCGAGGCCGGCGGACACGGGATCGAGGTCGATAACGGCCATGCCGCCTCGATGACCGGCGGCTCGCCGGGCGTGCTCCACGGCAACCGCACCTATCTGCTTCAGGATGGTGACGGACAGATCCTCGAGGGCCACTCGATCTCCGCCGGGCTCGACTATCCGGGCGTCGGGCCGGAGCATTCGTGGCTGAAGGATACGGGTCGCGTGACCTACGTGCCGGCGACGGACGCCGAGGCGCTCAACGCGTTCCAGCTCTGCACCAAGCTCGAGGGCATCATCCCGGCGCTAGAGCCGGCGCACGCGCTGGCGCACGTGATCAAGCTCGCGCCGGAGATGGCGCGCGATGAGATCATCGTCATGAACATGTGCGGCCGCGGCGACAAGGACGTGTTCACCGTTGGCAAGATTCTGGGCTTCGAACTTTAGTGGCGAAACATGCCAATCCCGTAGACGTCGACAACATCGTCCGCGGCGGCATCTTGGGGTTCGACAAGCTGGCTCTGCTGGCAAAGCATCTAAAAGATGGCAATCCGGTGCCGGTTACGGTGCGGAAGCTCCTTTCATGGTTTCACGCGCAGCGACGGGGCAGTCTTGTTGTTTGGAGGATTAGATTTGCGCTGAAAGAAAATCAGCTGCGCACTGACCCGGACTTTGAAACGTCCTATATCGACGGGATTATTCTCATTTCGCTTGAGCTGCAGGCCAACAAGGTCAGCGAAGAGCATATTTCGGAGGAGGTGGCCGGACCGACCGGTCAAGCAACTTCCGATCCTGTCTACCGGCTACGCATGCTTCCTTCCGCTAATAAGAAGCCGGTTTCTCTTACGCCAAACGCCACGGTGGAAGAGGCCATAACCGTAATGCTCTCGAACGACTTTTCGCAGGTGCCTGTTATGCCCAACGAGAGGGACGTAAAGGGCATGTTTTCGTGGGAGTCTTACGGCACAAAGGTGGCCCTCGGCACGGAAGTCGCCGAGGTAAGGGAGTGTATGGAAAAGGCGCACATCCTAAGCGATGACGCCTCCCTGTTTTCTTCGATAAATGAGATCGTGCAGAACCAGTCGGTGCTTGTCCGTGACAGCACTGGAGTAATAACGGGAATTGTCACGGCAAGCGATTTGAGCATGCTGTTCCTGCAGCTCTCGGAACCGTTTTTGCTTCTTGCGGAAATCGAGAATCAAGTGCGTAGAATTCTCTCGGAGCGAGGCAACTTTACGAAAGAGCAGCTAGAAACACTACGTGAGTCCACCAATGGCGACAGAGAGGTGGAAGGAATTTCGGACCTAGCATTCGGGGACTACGTTCGGATTTTGGAGAATCCAGAGAATTGGGAGTATCTCCAGCTTCAAGTCGATCGAAAGACGTTCGTGACCAAGCTCGACGCCGTGCGGCGGATAAGAAACGAGGTCATGCACTTCAGTCCGAGACCCTCCGAACCCTGAGGATTTGGAAAGCCTTAGAAAGTTCACTGCTTTCCTGCAGAAACTGCAGTTGGCGCTACCCAATCCCGAAATGGCATGAGCAACGTCGATCGCGTTTGGAGGGCGCCGGGCCGGTGGCCCTCGGCCGCGGTGACAAGGACGTCTTCACGGTGGGAAATATCGTCGGCTTCGAGTTCTAGTGCTCGTACCTGATCGCTCCTCACGCCGCCGCGACCTCTGCGGAACGTAGGCCGCCGTAGGTGCGGATGCGCGCGCGATAGGCCGCAAGCGCCTCGGTAAGATCGTGGATGTCGAAGTCGGGCCAGAGGCGCTCCGTGAAGTAGAGCTCGGCGTGCGCGCTTTCCCACAGCAAGAAATCGGAGAGACGCTGTTCGCCCGAGGTGCGGATCAAGAGATCGACTTCGCGCGCTTCGCTCTCGCCCGTTACCAAGCGTGCGAAGCCGTCCGGCGTCAGGTCCGCGTCTTCCTTCACACGCGACGCGGCCTGCAAAATGGCGGCGCGGGCGGAATAGTCGACCGCGATCCTGAGATCGAGGCGCGAACCGGACGCGGTCTCGCGTTCCGCCTGTCCGATCGCGTGCGCGAGCACCATCGGAAGCCGGTCGCGCCGTCCGATGACGCGCAACCGCGTGTCGCTTTCCGCGAGCCTCGTTGTCTCCGCAGCGAGATAGCGGCGCAGCATGTCCATCAACGCCGTCACCTCAGATCGCGGCCGACGCCAATTGTTGGCGGAGAACGCAAAGAGGCTGAGCGTGCCGATGCCGTGGCAAGGCGCCGCCTCAACGAGCCGGGCGATCGCCGTCACGCCCGCCTCGTGACCCGCAGAGCGCGGCAGCCCTCGCCGCTCGGCCCAGCGTCCATTGCCGTCCATGATCACGGCGACATGAAGCTTCGCAGCGAGTGCGGCGTCGATGTCCAATTCGCGTCTCTCACGCAGACTACTTTGCATTGCAGAGTCCCTTTGCAAAAAAACACTCAGGCGGACCGAGCGCGAAGACCGGCGAGCTGGATGTCCTCGTCGGCGCCGGCTTCCACCGCGTCGCGGACCACGCGTTCGAGTATCTCCAGATAGTCGAGGAAGCGCCGGCGGCCGCTCGCCGTCAGACGGCAGGTGGTCAGCGGTCGCTTGCCCTCGAAGCCCTTAGATATCTTCACGAGCCCAGCCTCCTCGAGCACCTGCAGATGACGGCTCAAATTGCCGTCGGTCAGCCCGCAAAGCCGCTTCAGGTCAGCGAAGGCGAGGCCGTTCGGATGCGTCATCAAGGAGGTGAGCAGGCCGAGCCGCGCCTTCTCATGGATGACGCGATCGAGTCCTTCATAGGAAAAACGGGCGCCGCGCTCTTCAGTCTTCATCGTTTTCGACCGGCGTTGCGGAAAGATGCAGGATGACGGCGATCAGCGGCTGGCCGATCGCGAAAGGCAGCCCCATGGTCCAGGGCGACAGCGCGTGGTTGCCACTCGCGAGCCACAGCACAGCAAAGCCGGTGATGAAATACCACGCACCACCAAGCGCGACGCCGCGTGGCAACGAGCGGACGGAGGCGAAGATGCCGAGGCTAACCAGAATCTGCCAGAGGCCCGGCAGCATCCAGAGGCCTTCGGGAACGAAACGTGCGAACACGATCAGGAGAAGCGCGCCAGCGATAGCTGCCGGGAGGAACTGTTCGACGGCGTTGTGGATCATCGTGTCGGCGAGATCGGTGTGGAGGCGGCGCGAGCGTCCATGCATCTCTATCCCGACAATGGCGGCGGAGAGCAGCGCGGTGGCGATCCAGCTTCCGAAGAACAGGAGCGCATGACCGGTCGGGTCCTCGAGAAGGGCAGCCTGCGCAATCGCCGTCACCAGCGCGAAGCCGCCTGTCGCGGCGAGCGCCGCCGGCCCGTAGCCGCGGAACGCCGTCGCGGAGGCGATCTGGCTCCTTATCGCCGAAATGTCGGACAAAGCCTTGTCGAGATCGGGCATTCACCCAGCCCCGCATCCGTTGTCATAGTGAACTTTGCATCGCAAAGTATATCACGTTGCAAAGCCATCGCAAGGCCATTGCTGCAGGTCGCGGCAACAGTGTCGGCATGCCGGCGTTCAGGCTAGAACCACACGTCCTTCACGCATTTTCCATCACGCGGCAGGTCCTCGAATTTTCCGAGGCCGTCGAAATGGTCGATGAGCAAGTCGCCGACCTGATCGGGATCGTCGGCCAGGCGCACATTGACTGCGATGCGGCGGCGGCCGTCCTTGCCGGGCGATGTCGCGCGCCAGGAGACGACGCTGCCGCACGTTCCGCAGAAGTGAAAGCCTAGGGTCGCGTTGCCTCGCGTATAGACCTGCGTCGGGCCGGCGACCTCGATCTCTTCACCCTCGTAGCCGTAGATCCACAACACGCCATAGCGGCGACAAACCGTGCAGTTGCAGGCGGTGGCGCTCTCCACCGGCCCGTCGAAGCTCCATCGCACCGCACCGCAATGACAAGACCCGCCGATCATCTCCAACCCCGCGTGATTGGCGGCGCGCGCGTCGCGCGCTCGCCTCTGATCTATCGCTCGGCATCCGCCACGGGTCGTTACTGGAGGACGATGCGGCCTTCGACCTTGGCGTCAACCTTGCCGGCCGCGGCGATGTAGTCGATGACGTCGCTCGCCATCAACTTGCCGCCGCGCGCGCCGATCAAGACCTTGCCGCCCGCGAGCGCGGTGTAGCCGTCGCCGCCGTTCAGCATGAAGTCGTTCGTCGCCACCGTGTAGGTCGCCGCGAGGTCGAGCGGCTTGTCGCCGACCATGACCGAGACGACCCGGCTTCCCGCCGGCTGCTTCAGGTCGGCGACAACCTTCAAGCCGGAGACCTGCGGGAACCGGCCGGCGCCATTCTCGACCTGGCTGAAGCCGTTCTCGAGAGCGTCGTGCACCTGCTGGCCGGTCACCTCGGTCACCACGGTTACGTTGCCGAAGGGCAGCTCGGTCAGGATGTCGCGGCGCGTCAGCACCGTGCCGGCGTCGTACTGCTTGTCGGCGCGGATGCCACCGCCATTGGTGATGGCGATATCGGCCCCGTTGGCGCCACGCATGGCGTCTGTGATCAGGTCGCCGATCGCGGACTCCTCGCTGCGCACAATGTTCCGGCGCGAATTGAGCGGACCCACGGTCGTGCCGATCTCGACGTTCAGGCTCTCGTCGAGCTTCGACTTGAAATCGTCGACGAGCTTCTGCGTCTCAGGGTCGGGCGTGACGGTCTTGGTGTCGATGAAACGGAACGACGGCTGCCAGGAAACGGAGCGCTTGCCGTCCTTCTCGGTGATGTCGACAGTCAGGTCGAGGGGGGCGAGATATTTCGCTTCCGTCGAGGTCTCGACATAAGCGGTGATGCCGTCATAGCCGGTCATGTAATCGTGGTCGTCGCCGGAGATGATGACGTCGAACGCATGGCTCCCCATGATGGCGCGGTCATAGGCGTGGTCGCCCTGGATCACGCCGATGACGAGATCGGCGCCCGCATCGCGCGCGGCCTTTGCGCCTTCGACCGCGGCCTGAACGGTGAAGCCGAACTTCCAATCGCCGGGGCTCGACACTTCGGGCGTCGTGTCCTGCGCGACCGGGACCAGCGCGACCTTGAGGCCGCCGATTTCCTTGACCATCGTGCCGCCGAGGCCATCGATGGGGCTTCCGTCGGCATGCGTTACGTTGATCGCCGCCCAGGGGTATTTCGACATCTTCACCTTGTCGAGGAAGTTGTCCGTGCCGAAGTCGAATTCGTGATTGCCCGGCACGGCGATGTCGAACGGCACGAGATTGGTGAGCTCGATGGTGTTTGCGCCTTTGTCGAGACCGGAAAGAAGCGAGGGCGACAGCATGTCCCCGTCGAACACGTAGAGCGTGTTCGGATTGTTCGCCTTCTCAGCCTTGGCCACGGCATTCAGACGCGCGAACCCGCCTGAATCCTTGGCGCCGGCGAAGTTGTAGATGTCGCCGACGCCGAGGATGGTCAGCTTCACGGTCTCGGCTTGCGCCGGCGAAAAGGCGGCAACGCCAAGCGCGGCCGCGCCGGCGACGATAGCGGCAATCCTGAAGAGGCGTTTGGACATTTCGGGTCTCCTCATGGCGAGAATTCATTACTAGGCGAATTGATGATCATTTTTATCACAGCAGGATACCCTCGTCCCGACGGCAGCGCGACCGTTGGCAGCAAGCGCGCCGGGGCACGAGCTGGCTTTTACCGTCGCGTCCGAGTGTGTTACCGACACCCATGACCCGCATCGATCGCCGTTTCGCCAAGCTTAGAGAGGCTGCGCGCCCGGGGCTGGTGACCTTCGTCACGGCCGGCGATCCGGACTATGACACGTCGCTTTCGATCCTGAAGGCGCTGCCCGCGGCAGGCGCCGACATCATCGAGATCGGCATGCCGTTCTCCGATCCGATGGCGGACGGCCCGGCAATCCAGGCGGCCGGCCTCAGGGCGCTGAAGGCCGGGCAGACCATGGTGAAGACGCTTCAAATGGTACGCGCCTTCCGCGAGGCGGATCCGGACACGCCGATTGTGCTCATGGGCTACTACAACCCGATCTACGTCTACGGGAACGAGCGCTTCCTCGCCGACGCCAAGGCGGCGGGCGTCGACGGCCTCATCATCGTCGATCTGCCGCCGGAAGAGGACGAGGAGCTCTGCCTGCCGGCCATGAAAGCGGGGCTGAACTTCATCCGGCTCGCGACGCCGACGACGGACGACAAGCGATTGCCGGCGGTCCTGAAGAATACCTCCGGCTTCGTCTATTACGTCTCGATCGCCGGGATCACCGGCACGAAGTCGCCGGATCGCCTACGGGTCGCCGAGGCGGTTGACCGGATCAAGCGGCATACCGATCTACCGGTTGCGGTCGGCTTCGGCGTGAACACACCGGAGCAGGCGGCGGCCATCGGCCGAAACGCCGACGGCGTTGTGGTGGGCTCGGCGCTGGTCAGAGCCGCGGAAAAAAGCCTTACCCCGGAGAACCGGGCGACCGCGAAAACCGTTTCCGCCGTGACCGACCTCGTGGCGGCGCTTGCGCAGGGCGTTCGCGCCTCCCGTCTGATGGCGGCCGAATAGAGGAATTCCGGGTTGGCCAACTGGATCGAAAACGTCGTCCGTCCGCGCATCCGCTCGCTTCTGTCGAAGCGCGAGACGCCTGAGAATCTCTGGGTCAAATGCCCGGAGACGGGCGAGATGGTGTTCCACAAGGACCTCGAGACGAACCAGTTCGTCTTCCCGAACTCCGGCTACCATCAACGCGTCGACGCGCGCACAAGGCTTCGCCTCTTCTTCGACGACGCCCATTGGGAGACACTTCCCTTCCCATCGGTTCCGGTCGATCCGCTCCGCTTCCGCGACGAGCGGCGCTACACCGAGCGGCTCAAAGCGGCGAAGGCGAAAACCGGGCTCGACGACGCGGTGATGCTCGGCGCCGGCAATGTCGACGGCGTTGGAGTCGTGGCCGCGGTACAGGACTTCGACTTCATGGGCGGCTCGCTCGGTATGGCGGCGGCCGAGGCAATCATCGCCGGCGCCGAAGCCGCGGTCGAGCGGCACCAGCCCTACGTACTCTTCGCAGGCTCCGGCGGAGCGCGCATGCAGGAGGGTATCCTGTCGCTGATGCAATTGCCGCGCACCACGATTGCTATCGAAGACGTCAAGGACGCCGGACTTCCCTATATCGTGGTGCTCACCAACCCGACGACGGGTGGCGTCACGGCTTCCTACGCGATGCTTGGCGACGTGCAGCTCGCCGAGCCGGGCGCGCTGATCGGCTTCGCCGGGCCGCGCGTCATCGAGCAGACGCTCCGCGAGAAGCTGCCGGAAGGCTTCCAGCGCTCCGAATACCTTCACGAGCACGGCATGGTGGACAGCGTCGTGCATCGCCACAAGCTGCGCGAGACGGTGTCGCGGCTCTGCCGGCTGATGATGAAGCTGCCGCCGCCCAACCATCCGCCGCTTGCGCCGGGCTCCGGGAACGGCGCGCAGAGCGGCGGAAGCTACGGCGGAAACGGCGCAGCCCAAGAGCCGGAGACCGCTCCGCTACGTCCGGATCAAGCATCTCCCGCCCACTGATCTCCATGACCGACCTCGACACGCTGCTGGAGGTGCTCGGCACGCTCCACCCGCGCAAGATCGATCTGTCGCTCGGGCGGATCGAGCAGCTGCTGGAGCGTCTCGGCCGGCCACAGGACAAGCTGCCGCCGGTGATCCATGTCGCCGGCACGAACGGCAAAGGCTCGACGATCGCATTCCTTCGCGCCGCGCTCGAAGCGGCCGGCAACAAGGTGCACGTTTACACGTCGCCGCATCTCGTGCGCTTCAACGAGCGTGTTCGGCTTGGCGCGGAAGGCGGCGGACGCATCGTCGACGACGCGACGCTGATCGCCGCGACTCACGACGTGCTTGCGGCCAACGGCAGTGACCCGATCACCTTCTTCGAGGTGACAACGGCTGTGGCGTTCCATCTCTACGCAACCTATCCGGCGGACTTTTGCCTGGTCGAGGTCGGGCTCGGCGGACGCTTCGACGCGACGAACGTGATCGATCACCCGCTCGCCGCGGTGATCGCCTCGATCAGCCACGACCACGCCGAATTCCTCGGCACCGACCTTGCGGGGATCGCGGGGGAGAAGGCCGGCATCCTGAAGCGCGGCGCGCCGGGCGTCGTGGCGCCGCAGAACGAGCACGCCCGCGCGATGATCGAGGTCGATGCAAAGGCCGCCGGCGCGCACCTTTTCCGTCACGGCAGCGAGTACATGGCGCATGCCGAGCGTGGGCGGCTTGTCTACCAGGACGACGACGGGCTGCTTGACCTACCGCTGCCGCGACTGGCCGGAGCGCATCAGATCGAGAATGCGGGTCTTGCCGTCGCGACGCTCCGCGCCTCCAGGATCAAGCTTCCGGCGCGGGCGATCGAAGAGGGGATTGCGACCGCGGACTGGCCGGCGCGCATGCAACGCCTCCGCTCAGGGCCGCTGGTCGAGCTTGCGCCGGAGGGCTCCGACATCTGGCTCGACGGCGGGCATAACCCCGCCGCAGGTGTCGTGATCGCACAGGCCTTCGCGGAGATCGAGGACCGGGACCCGCGACCGCTCATCCTCATATCGGCCCTGCTCTCCACCAAGGATCCGGCCGGCTTCTTTCATCCCTTCGCGAGCCTCGCGCGCCATGCGATGACGGTGCCGGTGCCGGGAAGCGAAGCGGGCTTCGAGCCGGGGGCGCTTGCCGAGATCGCCATGACGGCGGAAGTGCCGGCGCGGCCCTTCGCGGACGTCGCGTCGGCGCTGAAGACGCTTCGCGAGGAGCACGGCGAGGAGAAGCCACCGCGGATTCTGATCTGCGGCTCGCTCTATCTCGCCGGAGAAGTCCTCAAGCTGAACGGCCCGCTGCCGGAGTGACGGGCGAAACGCTCAAGACGAACCTTCTCCCACAGGGAAAAGGTGGTCGCGGAGCGACCGGATGAGGGGCTGCGGGGCAAAGACAAAGGGGCACCGGATGCCGATACCCCTCACCCGTCGCCTTTCGGCGACACCCTCTCCCTATGGGAGAGGGTCAAGCGCGCTCCGCCAGTCGCCTACGCCGCGGCGTTCTGGATCCACTTCTGCAGGTCGCTCTTCGGACCGGCGCCGACCTTCATATCGACCGGCTCGCCGCCCTTGAAGAGAATCAGGGTCGGGATCGAGCGCACGCCGTATTTGATCGTCGTCTGCTGGTTTTCGTCGATGTTGAGCTTGACGATCTTCACCTTGCCGTCGAGCTCGCTCGAAAGCTCCTCGAGGTGGGGGGCGATCATCTTGCAGGGGCCGCACCACTCCGCCCAGAAATCCACGACGACCGGCTCTTTGGAAGCAAGGACGTCGGTGGCGAAGTTGCTGTCGGTTACGGCGTTGGTCATTTCTGTCTCCTGAGAGATTCGTTGCCCGGAAGGTAGGAAGCCGCCGCTTTCCGGTCAAGGAAACGGATTGCCGCGGATTCTCAAAGCTTCCAGCGCTCGTTCCATCATCTCGGCGGGAATTGGCATGACCTTCGGCTTCCCTTCCGGATCGCCGGTGAAGACCAGCGTGGCGGAAACCGCGACGCCCGGCTCCATGTCCATCAACAGCCGGCGGTAGAGCGCCATCTGGAGGACGTAGGCCGCGTCGACCTCGCTCGGACCGCCCGGAACGTTCCGGTCGGTCTTGAAGTCGGCGAGATGCCACCCGGAGCCGTCGCGAACGAGCCGGTCGATCCGCCCGCTCACCGCGTAGCGGCCCTTGTCGGTCGAAAGCTCGCCCACGATCGCGACTTCGGCGCGGCTTTCCGGCCCGAAGAACCTTTCAAGCTCGGGCGCCAAAAGGACCGCCTCCGCCTCGCACCGGATCGAGGCGGCGAGCGCCGGATCGTCGATCTCACCGGCAAGAAGCCGCTCGGCCGCCCGCGGTCGTTCCGATAGTGGGACACGTGGCAGGATTTCCAGAAGCCTGTGCAGCAGAATTCCGCGAAGGCGCGCGGCGGTGGGGGGCATCGTGCCGGCGCCCTCTGCCGGAAGCGGGTCGGGCTCGGCAAGCGCGCGCGAGGGTCTGAGCGGCTCCGGAGCGCGAGGCGGCGACAGCGCAGGTTTCGTGAGCCAGCGCGGAAGCTCCGCGGGCGGTGCTTCGGCGCCGGCGGCGGCGCTCTCGGGCGCGAGCGGAGGACGCTGCTCGACCGGCCATTTGAACGGCGCGGCGAGCTCGTCGTCTTCGCGACGCTCGGGTACGAGCGCATTAGCGACCAGCGCGTACCAGCAATCCTTCGGCGTGCGCTCGCCCCTGATCCCCGCGATGTAGAGCACGTCGCGAGCGCGCGTCATCGCGACGTAGAGAAGGCGAAGATATTCCGCGGCGGTCTCTTCATCAGAAACGGCATCGGCGGCGCTCTGCACTGCGGGCGCTTCCTCCTTCCTGCGGCGCCAGACGAAGGCGGGATCGTCGCGTTCTCTGCCGATAGCGACCAGCGTCTCGCGCTGGTTCGGCACGACGATCAGCCCGCCGGTGTCGACGAGGAAGACGATGTCGGCCTCAAGCCCCTTGGCGCCGTGCACCGTCATGACGCGGACGCTCGACGCTACTTCCTCCGCCTCGCGCTTCAGATCGCTCTCGTTGGCGCGGAGAAAGCGGAGAAAGCCCTGGAGCGACGGCGGGCCGATGTTCTCGTAGCCGAGTGTCTGGCTCAGAAACGCGTCGAGCACGTCGTCGGCCTCGCCGCCAAGGCGGGCTCGGAAGGCGCGGCGGCCGCCTTCCGGTCCGAGCACCGTCGCGAAGAAACGGAACGGCGTCACCTGGTCCGCCATGGCGCGCCAGCGGCGAAGCGTCTCCGCAGCCGAGCGAAGCACAAGGTCGTCGGCGTCCCGCAACGCACGCCAGAGGCTTCCCTTGCGCTCTGCGGCTAGCCGCATCAGCGCATCCTCGCCGACGCCGAGGAGCGGGCTCTTCAGGAGCGCGGCGAGCTGCAGATCGTCCTCGGGCAAAAGCATCACATCGGCGAGCGCCAGGAGATCGAGCACGGCGATGTGGGTCGCGATGGGCACGCGATCAGCGCCGGCAGTCGGAATCTGGCGGGCGCGCAGCGCACGGTTCAGCGACGCAAAGAGCGCATCGCGGCGGCGCACGAGAACGAGGATGCCGCCGTCTTCGAGCCGCTTACCGGAGGGAAGAACCGTGTTGCGGATATTCGCGATCTCGTCGGCGATCCTGCCGGCAAGCTCCGTCTCCGCCGCGCTAGGCGCGTCATAGGGCGCGGTCCAGTCCTCCGGCTCGTCGTGCTTCTGCCGCACGACGCGCGGCATCACGACGACGTGGCCGGGCGCGTGATCGCGATGGGAGGCGTGCGCCTCGTAGGTCGATGCGGTGATCTTCTGCGCAAGCTCGCCGTTGAACACCTGGTCGACGGCGTTCAGCACCTCGCGCGTCGAACGGAAGGACAAGAAGAGCGGACGGGCAACGAAGGGTGCGTCGGCCTCCGCCGCCTTCTTTGCGAAGAAGGCGCGCATCTCGGCGAGCATGCGGGGGGCAGCGCCCTGAAAGGAGAAGATCGACTGCTTGTCATCCCCGACCGCGAAGATCGTGCGCGGCTTCTTCGACGCGCTTTCGCCTGTGAAGAAATCCTCGGCGATCCTCTCCACGACCGCCCATTGATCCGGGCTCGTGTCCTGCGCCTCGTCGACGAGGATGTGCTCGATGCGGCTATCGAGCTTGTAGAGCACCCATGCCGAAGCGTCGGCGCGCGACAGCAGCGCGCGCGTCTTCGCGATCAGGTCGGAAAAATCGAGCGCGCCCGCGCGCCGCTTGGCGGCGTGATAGGAGGCGAGGATCGCGTCGCCGACGACGAATAGCGCCTCGGTCGCAGCATGGGCGCGGACCCGCGAGAGCCTTTCCGCCAAAGCGAGAAGCCGGCTCGCTTCCTCGGCGAAGGACTCCTTGAGGTTGTCGCTCGACCTTGCGAAGGCGGCGCTGAAGCGATGCGACTCGCTGCGGCACTTCCAGCCGGACGAATCCGACGTCAAGAAGAAGTCGAGCCGAGCATCCGCTTCAAGCGCGGCCGAGGCGGCGGCAACGATCGCGCCGAGCGCGACGCGCGCCCCGGCGTCGGCCTTGTTCGCGCCGACAGCGGCAAGGTCTTCGACCAGCGCGGCGCATTCGTTGCGGCTCCAGCCGGCCGCGGCGCAGATGGTCTCTGCGATCAACTCCTCGGTCTCGTCGTCTGCAAGGCCGAGTCTCTTTCTGAGATCGAGTAGCGCGTCGTCGATGGTGCCGCTTTCGCCCGCCTCGGACGACGCGACGATCCAGCGACGGATCTCGTCACGCCTCCGGATCACCGCGTCGAGCGCCTGGCCGACCTGCATGTCGCTGGCGCGCTCGGCGAGATGGCGCATCGCTTGCCCGAGTCTGGCGGCCGGCTCGCTCGCCGCCTCGTTCATCACGTCGGCGCGCGCCGTTGCGATGAGCGCCGACGCCGCCGATTCGTCGAGCACATTGAACTGGCCGGGAACGTTCGCCTCGAACGGAAACTGATGCAGCAGACGCTCGCAGAAGGCATGGATCGTCTGGATCTTGAGGCCGCCGGGCGTCTCCAGCGCCTTGGCGAAGAGCCGCCGCGCCGCCCTCACCTCTTCAGGCGTCGGATCGCGGCCCTGCAGCTCTTGTATCGCCTCGATCAGGTCCGCCTCCGGCAGCATCACCCAGCGGCCGAGCGTGCCGAAAACGCGGCGCGACATCTCCGCGGCGGCGATCTTGGTGAAGGTGAGCGAGAGGATCGACGCAGGATCGACGCCAGCGAGAAGCAGGCGGATCACGCGTTGCGTCAGCACATGCGTCTTGCCCGAGCCGGCATTCGCGACGACCCAAGCCGAAGAGCGTGGGTCGGACGCCTCGTGCTGCGTCCTCTCGGTGATCGTGAGGGCTGTCGCTTCGCTCACGGCTGCTGAATCCCCTGGTCGTCCTCCTCCTCCGTCGTCGTCCATTCAGCGACGCGCGCGAGGTGGTCGTAGTCGCCGACGAAGACGCGCCCGCGCTTCGGGATCTTGCGCGACGTGTATCTTGCCTCCGGCTCGGCGAAGGCGGCGATCAGCGCTTCGAGCCGCTCCTTTGTCGAAGCGAGCGCTTGCGGGAGGGTCACCGCGTCCTTGCCCTTGCGCGCATCGCGACCGCTCCGATCCCAAACGACGCCGCCCTCGCCGCGACCGGAAAGCTGGAAGTATTCGAGCCGCGACGGCGGCGCCGCGGCGATGCCCTCGAACCCGCCCTTCGCCGCGATCAGCGCTTCGAGCGGAAGCTGCGGCGAGAGCGACAGCACTTCATCGGTCGAGGGCGGCGTCCCGGTCTTGTAGTCGATGATCGAGAGCGTGCCGTCGGCGCGGCGATCGATGCGGTCGGCGCGCGCGGTGAGCGTGAAGTCGGGTGCGACGGCCATCCCGCCTGTTGCCTCGACGTGGCGCTCTTCGACATCGCCACGGCCGGCCTCGGTCGCCACGAGCCAGCGCGCGATCTTCTCGAAGCGTGGCCACCACAGCGCGACCACCTCGGGGAAGTCGGCGTTCTTGTCGAACTCGGTGCGCCCGACATCGATAAGCTGCGCCAGCGCTTCGGCGTCGAACGGCCCGCGCGGCCGCTCGCCGATGAAGCGCTCCAGGATGTCGTGCACGAGGATGCCACGCTCGCGCGCATCGGGCAGCTTCGCCAGCGGCTCGAACGGCCGGAGCCTCAGAACATACTGCGCGTAGATCGCGTAGGGATCGCGGATCAGCGTCTCGATCCGCGTCGCCGAGAGCTGCTTTGGGCGAAGCGCGAGCGGCGGCGAAGGCGCGGGGCGTACGCTCGGATCGGCTCGTGCCGGACGATCGAGAAGCCGCGCCACCGCGAGGATCTTCTGCCCACGCTCCCGCATTTCTTTGCCAAGCCCTTCGCCGGCATGCGCGAGGAGGCGCTGCAGCCAGCGCGAGGCGACCTTCGGCTCGCCGTCCTCGCGATCGGCGCGTGTGAGCCAGACCTCGGGAGCCCCAAGCGCCTGCGCGAAATCATGCGCGGCGAGGCCGATGCGGCGCTCGGGCGGCTCGAGCGAGAGCCTTTCGCGCATCGGGCGCGAGAGCAGCGGATCGAGGCGCGTCTGCGTCGGCCAGGTGCCTTCGTTGAGCCCCCCGAGCACGACCTTGTCGACGCTTTGAAGCCGCGCTTCGAGCGCGCCCCAGATGTGGATGCGCGGATCGGTGCCGCCGCGCCGGCGCACTGCGACGCGCTCGATCAACGCGGCAAAGAGCTCCGGGATATTCGGAAGGCTGAATCTCCGGGCCCGAAGCAGCTGTCGCGCTCAGATCTTCGAAGACAAGCGCGAGCGCCTCGCCGGCTTCGCCCGCGAAAAGCGATGTCCGGCCTTTGTTATCGTCGGCAGCCGCGCGGAGCGCCGCGAGATGCGCATCGACGAGCACAGCTAGGGCGATGCGTCCGCCCTTCGCCGCAAGCGCTTCGAGCGGCGCGAGCGCCATCTCGACTCGAACAGCGAGGCTCTCGGCCGCCTCCCATGCCGCGGTGGGGAGCGTGCGCGCCGCATAGGTGATATCGACGCCCTCCTCATCGTCGTCCTTGCGGAACTTCGATGCACGACGAAGCGCGAGCGCATGGCGAAGCGCCGCCAGCCCCGGCCGAAGCCGTGGGCCGCGAAGCGCCGCGCGCTCAAGGTGCCGCGCCGCGCGATGCGTGTCTTCCCGATCCTGGCCGAAGGCGGCGAGCGGATGCTTGAGGAGAGCGAGCAGCGTCTCTGCCTCTGCGCCGCCAAGCGCCACTTCGGCAACGAGCCGCGCAAAAATGCCGGACGGCGTGCGGCCGAGTGGACGTCCGGCGGAATCGTCGACGTCGATCCCCCAGCGACGAAGCTCAATCGCAACGCGGCGCGCAAGTCCGCGGTCGGGGGTGACCAGCGCGGCGACGGCGCCGTCTCTCTCGGTCGCCTCGCGGAGCAGCACGGCAACGGCAAGCGCCTCTTCCCGTTCATTCGCCGCGTCCAGAATTCCGACCTTCGCAACCGCCGCGCCCTTCGTCTCGGCGGCGAGCGCCGCGGCCCCGACCCATTCCTCCGTCGTCTCCGCCGGACGCATCGCTTCGGAGACGAAACGATCCCGGGCCTGCAGGGAAGCCGGCGCTTCGCCAAGCGGCACGACATCGCCGCGGCGGATGCCGATATCGTCGATGAGGAGCTTCAAACCGTATTGCGGATGCCCGGCGGCGGACGGCTCCGGACCTCCGATCGCGCCCCACGCCGCGTCGTCGAGGCCCTGATCGAGGCCGGGGAGCACGACCGCACCGTTTGGCAGATGCGCGATGGCCTTCAGGAGCTCGGCGGTCGCCGGCACGGACCCGGTCGAGCCCGCCGCGATCACCGGCGGCGGGCGAGCCGCCGCGCGCGAAGTCTCGCAGCCTCGGCGCGGATCATCAGGTCGCGGCGCTGGCCCGGATCGATCAGCCCGCACTCGGAAAGATGCGCAGGCCAGAACTCTGTCGCGATCTTCAGAAACTCAAGCGTAATCGCCCAGTAGCGGGCGAGATCCTCCGGCGTGCCGGAGAAGAGCCCGCGCCACGCCTCGGGCTCGACGCCCACTTGGTCGATCAAGGCGGCGAGCGAGCCGGCCAGCCGCGCCGCGTCGGCGGGCGAGGCCGGCACGATCAGCTCCTCGTCGGGGAAACCGGCGACGCTTCTCGCCATCGCGCCGGACCAGGCGAGCACGAGTTTCGTCAGAACCAGCTGCCGCTCCATCGCCGGCACGGCGCGCGGAACTTCCGCGGCCTCGATGTCGAGACCCGCTTCATCTTCGTCGATGTCGCCGAGCGTGCGGATGCGCGGAAGGAGGAGCGGGCGGCCGAGCTTCGAAAGGAAGCTCTCGCGGATGGCGCGCGCGGAGCGCCGCGTCGGCAGATAGAGCGTCACGTCGGCGAGCGCGAAGGGCGCGCTTGCGTCAAAGCCGTCGATCAGCCTGCCGTCGAAAAGCGCTGCGACCAGCGTGTCGAGAAACGGTGCGCCGGGCGGAATGGTGAAGACATTCGCGCGCTTCATCCAATGGCCTCAGGCGGCGCTCGCCGCAATCGCCGCCTCCGCGGGCGCAATCGCAGCCGGGCTCTCGACATTGATCCATAGCCCATCGAGGCGGACGCCGAAGAGCCGCCCAGCCTCGATCGCCCGGTCGAAGAGAAGATTGAGCGAGAAGGCGTCAGCGGGCGTGTCCTCGAAAAGGCGCGGCGCGAAGATCGCCGCGCCAGCATAGGCGAAAGGGACGACGGCCCGTTCGGCTCGGCGTGACAGCCGCCCGTCCTTGTCGAGGACGAAGTCGCCGCGGCCGGAATAGCCGACGGCGTGCACGGTCGAGGCGAGAAGCAGGAGCGCGTCCATTTCCGCCGCATCCCACGCGCCCGCCAGCCACAAAAGATTGGGGCGCACGCCCTCGATCCAGAAGGAATCGGCGTTGCGAAGCAGGAAAGGCTCGTCGCCGAGGAGCGGTAGAGCCCGCTTGACGCCGCCGCCCGTCTCAAGCCGTGCGTCGCGCTCGTCGGAGATGACGATCTTCGGCGCCGTGCGGGATTTCAGGTGCGCCTCGAGCTTGTCGGCGAGGTGATGGACATTGACGACAGCCGTTTCGATCCCGGCTGCAACGAGGCCGTCGAGGCAATGGTCGATCAGCGCGCGGCCGCCGACCTTGACGAGCGGCTTCGGGACGGTCTCCGAAAGCGGCCGCATGCGCTTTCCCTCGCCCGCGGCAAGAACCATTGCCGTCCTCGGAGGGGCCCCCAAAGACACACGCGGCGTGACCATCCCACTCGCTCCCGACTCTCAGAGATAGGGCTCATACCAGAGCCGCATGTCGGAAAGAACCGGATGGGAAAGGTTGTGACGAAGCAGCGCCTTGAGCCGGGTGCGGTGCCGCTGATACCCGGCCTTTCCCTCCGCGAGCGCGAGGCGGGTGAAGATGCCGAGAACCTTGGTCGCGCGCTGCAGCGCGAGCACTGCGTAGGCGGTGTCGAAGGCGTCCGCGTCGAAGCCCGGGTCGCGAGCCTTCCGCCCTTCGACGTAGCGGGCCTTCAGACGCGCCTCGTCCGTCTCGCCGAGCGCCACGCGCGCATCCTGCGCCAGCGAAGCCACGTCGTAGGCCGGGTGGCCGATCAAGGCGTCCTGGAAGTCGATCACACCGACGCGGGCGATGCCGACCTCGCCCGTCTGCCAGAGGATGTTGGGCGAATGAAAGTCGCGCATGACCCAGGTCGTCGCCGACGCATCGACCTTCTCCAGAAGCTTTGACCAAGCGGCGAGGAATTCCTCGCGCTGCTCCCGCGGAAAGGCGGGCTCGCCACCCCTCCCGCCAAACCAATCCGGAAAAAGCGAGACTTCGACGAGAAGCGCATCGCGGTCGTAGGGCGGCAGCGCATAACGCTCGCCGCCGGGAAGCGCTGCGTCGTCGGGCCAAGAGCGGCCGTGCATGTAGACGAGAAGGTCGACCGCCGCCTCGTAGCGCTCGATGATCGGCGTGCCGCCAGCGTCGGCCACGCCTTCGCCGCCGAGATCTTCGACGAGAAGCAGGCCCGCCTCCATGTCGGCGGCGCGGATCTCCGGCACGCGTATCCCGGCGCGGCGAAGCGCGAGATCGATTGCCACGAAAGCGCGCACGTCGCGCGCGCGGTGCGCGACGGCGTCGTAGGAGCGGCCGTCATAGATCGGCGGCCCCTCCTCGCGCGCCGGCGAGTTCATCAAGATCGCGGTCCTGCCGCCGAAAGCGATTTGCTCGAAGGCGCGCGTCGAGGCGTCGCCCGCAAGCGGCGCGCGCGATGCGCCACGCGAGGCCGCTCCGTTCGAGGAAAGCGCGGATGCGCGCCGTGCGCGCGAGACGCGCCGGCCAGTTTCCATGCGCGGCGATCTCGACGCTTCGGCCCTCGCCATCGATCTCGAAGGAAAGATCGAGCCGGTCGTCGCTCAGACCCTGCGGCAGGCGCTCCGGCCATTCGACGAGAAGCGCACCCTCCCCGATCGCGTCTTCAAGGCCGATTTCGTCAAGCTCGCCTCTATCGCCGAGACGATAGAGGTCGGCATGCGTGACCGTGAAGCGCGGCAGCGCATGGTCGAGGCGCAGCGGAAAGGTCGGGCTCTGCACCTCGAGCGCCGCATCACCGGAGAGCGAGCGCAGAAGTGCGCGGGCGAAGGTCGTCTTGCCCGCGCCGAGGCCGCCCGAAAGTGCTATGAGATCGCCTGCCTGCAGAACGGCGGCCACATCTTGCGCCAAACGCACGGTTGCCGGCTCATCCGGAAGCCGGAGACGCGCTCGGACTTCGCCCAAATCCCCCGCTGGCGCGGCGGGCACCGTCACTCGGCGGCGACCGCCGCCGCTGCGGGGACGGCAGGAAGGCGCACGATCGCGGTCGTGCCTTTCCCCTCTTCGGAGCGGATCTCGATCTCGCCACCGTGAAGCTCCACCAGGCTCTTCACGACCGACAGTGCCACACCGGCGCCGCCGCGCCGGCCGGGCGGCGCGAAGCCCTCGAAGCGCTCGAAGACGCGCGGCAGCATCTCCTCCGGAATCCCGACGCCGTCGTCCTCCACCGTGAAGACGACGTCGCCAGCGTCGCGCGCCGCCTTGATGCGGATCGTGCCGCCGGCATTGGAGAACCTGATGGCGTTCGACACGAGATTAAAGAGGATCTGGCGCACACGCTGCGGATCCGCGTGGAAGGTGCCGATCTTCTTTGGGATGCTCTTCCTGAGCTTGATCTTCTGCTCGGCAAGCCGGTGGCCGAGTTCCTCCACCGAGGAAGCGACAAGCTCGGCGATATCCGTCTCGCGGATATCGAGCGACATGATGCCGGCGTCGATCGTCGCGAGATGCAGAATGTCGTTGATGAGCGCACTCAGCTCGCGCGAGGAGCCCATGATGTCATCCATGTATTCGCGCTGCTTGGCGTTGAGCTTGCCGAAGGTCTGAGTGGCGATCAGCTCGGCCTGGCCGAGGATGTTCTGCAGCGGCGAGCGGAGCTCGTAGGAGACGTGCTGGATGAAATCGGACTTCAGCCGATCGGCGGCTTCAAGCGCTTCGTTGCGCTCTTTCAGCACGCGGGCGATCCGCGCGGAGTCGGTGACGTCGACAAAGGTGAGCATCGTCATGCCCTCCGGCAGCGCGACCGTAGCATAGTCGATGACGCTGCCGTCCGGCCGCTCCATGCGGCCGAGGGCGTTCTCCTCGTGCTCAAGGTCGGTGACGGAAGCGCGGATGTCGTCCCAGGTCGACGTGTCGGCATGGATCGCGCGGCAGTCGGCGATGATCTCGCTGATATGCGGCTCCGCTTTCAGGCGCGTCGGCGACAGCCGCCAAATCTCGGCGAAAACCGGATTGAAGAGACGCAGCCGCCCGTCGGTGCCGAAAACGGCGACCGCCTCGGAGAGATGGTCTAGCGTCTCGCCTTGGAGACGCGACAGAGCCGTCAGCCGGCTCTCCAGCATGATCTCCTGGGTGACGTTCTCGTAGATGTAGGTCATGCCGCCGTCGGAGTTCGGCAGCGTCACGATCCGGAGCGTGCGGCCGTCCGGAAGATGCCAGAGGTCCTCCCGCGCTTCGTTCGACCGATAGGCGGCGAGGTGCTTGGCGCGCCAGTCGCGGTAATTCGACTGTTCCGGAAGCTTCCGGTCGGCGCGGAGCTGATCGAGGATCGCGCCTTCGTCAGGAATAGATGAGAGCCAATCGGCGGAGAGACCCCAGATCGCTCGGAAGGCGGCGTTGTGAAAGAGGATGCGACCGTCCTTGCCGAAGAGGGCGACGCCGGCGGCGAGCTGATCAAGCGTGCGCGCGTGCGATTCCGTAAGGTGACGGAGCTTCTCGCCGATCGACTCGATCTCCGACATGTCGATTGCGGCGCCGATCGTGCCGTCCTCGATCGGCGCGTCGAGTATCTTGAATTGCCGGCGAACGCCCGCCACCACCGCCGTCGTGCTCTCGTCGAAGGGGCGGCCGGCGCGGTGCGCCTCGCGGATGGCGTCGCGCGTCCGGGAGGGGAGAAGCTCAATACCGGCGGTCAGGACCCATTCCTGGCTCGCAGCGTCGACGGCGCGGACGTAATTGGCATTCACCCAGACGAGCCGGCCGAGGCGGTTTCGTCGCCAGAGCGGGACCGGGATCAGGTCGGCAAGGGCCCTAAGCGCCGTCACTTCGCCGATGACAAGCCCGGCCTGCTCCTTCAGCTCGGCGAAGGAGCGGCGCTCGCCGGTCAGCTCGCGCAAGCGCAGGATCGCGCGGCGCCCGCTGGTGCGCCCGCTCGCCTCGAGAAACGCGCCGCCCGTGGTGCGGAGCGCGACCTGGAAGCTGTCGCCGTTACGGCGGAGCTTGTCCGCCGCGGCTTCAAGCTCGGCGGCGCTTTCCGGCACCAGCCAGCTGCGGAAGGTGAGGAAAGCGCCCTTCTCCACCGGGATGCCGACGCGCTCCGGCAGACCGCCAAAGACCTGAGGCTCAGAAGCCACACTCTCCCAAACAATCGTCCTTTGATCGTCGGCGTCGAGAAGCGCGCCGGTCCGGTCGAGCGCCGCATTCAGCGTCGCGATCTTCTTTTCCGCCGCCGCCAGGCGCTCATCGCGCCGCGCGTAGAGATAAAGGCCGAAGGCGACGAGCGCAGCGAGCGCCGTTCCCGCCGTCACCGCCCACCAGACGAGGTCGCCGAGCGCGCCAGCACTAAGCGGCGCGTCGGCGAACGACTGTGCGCGCACCGGCGAAACCGCCCCCGACGCCGCAATCAGCCCAGCCGTGCGGTACTGCGTCCTTCGAAGAGCACAGGTCCAAATTTCAGCGCTGGTCTTCGCCATCCGCCCCGCCGCATCCGGGTGGCCTAACCCGGACGAATCAATCGAACTTAACCGCTCCGCCCGAGGCGGAAAAGGCGAGGATCAGGCTAGCGGTGGAGATGGAAAGGAATCGTTAACCATCGCGCGATGACGCCCGATGTCAGTAGACCTCCGCGGGTCGGGCGACGATCCGCGCGTCTGGGGCGGCATCGCGGAGCGCGTGTTCGGCCACTTGCGCGAACGCGGGCGGCTGCTCAACCGCATTTCGGGCTCACTGATGATCGGAGCGGCGGGCCTCTTGGTCCTGAAGTATCCGAGCGCGCACCGCTAAAGCGAAACACCCTGGCGTTGGAGCCAGGGCGTTCGCGCGTCGCAGATCGAAATGATCAGTAGCGGTAGTGCTCGGCCTTGTAGGGGCCGTCCTGCGCAATGCCGAGATATGAGGCCTGCTCGTCGGTGAGCTTCGTCAGCTCCACACCGAGCTTCGCAAGGTGCAGCGACGCGACCTTCTCGTCGAGGTGCTTCGGCAGCACGTAGACCTGGTTCTTGTATTCGCCTGGCCGTGTCCAAAGCTCGATCTGCGCCAGAACCTGGTTGGAGAACGAGGCGCTCATCACGAAGCTCGGATGGCCGGTGGCGTTGCCGAGATTGACGAGGCGGCCCTCAGACAGAAGCAGCATGCGTTTGCCATCGGGGAACTCGATCATGTCGACCTGCGGCTTGACGTTGGTCCATTTATAGTTCCGCAGGGCAGCGACCTGTATTTCATTGTCGAAGTGGCCGATGTTCGCCACGATCGCCATGTCCTTCATGGCGCGCATATGCTCGATCGTGATGACGTCCTTGTTGCCGGTCGCCGAGACCACGATGTCGGCGTTCGGCGCTGCGCTCTCCAAGGTCTTCACCTCGAAGCCGTCCATCGCCGCCTGCAGCGCGCAGATCGGATCGATCTCGGTAACCACGACGCGTGCGCCGGCACCGCGCAGCGACTGCGCTGAGCCCTTGCCAACGTCGCCATAACCGCAGATGACCGCGACCTTGCCGGCCATCATAACGTCGGTCGCGCGGCGGATGCCGTCGACAAGCGACTCGCGGCAGCCGTACTTGTTATCGAACTTCGACTTCGTGACGGAGTCGTTGACGTTGATCGCCGGGAAGGGAAGCGCGCCCTTCTTCTGCATGTCGTAGAGGCGCATGACGCCCGTGGTCGTCTCTTCCGAGACGCCGCGGATATTCGCCTTCACCTTGGCGAACCAGCCGGGGTTCTTGGCGATGCGGCGCTTCATCGTCGCGTAAAGCGCTTCCTCTTCCTCGTTCTTCGGATTGGCGAGGAGCGATGGATCGACCTCGGCGCGCGCGCCGAGAAGAATGTAGAGCGTCGCGTCGCCGCCGTCGTCGAGGATCATGTTCGCCGTCTCGGCTTGCCCGTTCTTGGCCGGCCAGTCGAAGATGCGGTCGGCGAAGTCCCAATATTCCTCAAGCGTCTCGCCCTTGTGCGCGAAGACCGGGATGCCGCTTGCGGCGATCGCGGCGGCGGCGTGATCCTGCGTGGAGAAGATGTTGCAAGAGGCCCAGCGCACTTCCGCACCGAGCGCCACCAGCGACTCGATCAGAACCGCCGTCTGGATGGTCATGTGCAGCGAGCCGGCAATCCGGGCGCCCTTCAGCGGCTGCGCCTCGCCGAATTCCTCGCGGACCGCCATCAGGCCGGGCATCTCGGTCTCGGCGATGGTGATCTCCATGCGGCCCCAGTTCGCGAGGCCGATATCCTTAACGGCGAAATCGCCGGAAACGTCCTTCAACTCGGCCACCTTGGACTTGCTACTGGCGCTCATGACGATCCTGTCCTTGATCGGGAGAAATGGCAGGTAGCACCGCGGCGCGGGCCCCGCAAGAACATATAAAGAGATGTTTATGTCCTTTTGTCCGTCAGCGACCGGCGGAGTCTCAAAACGGCGCCTTCTGATCATCGCTGTGCGCGCGGCTTTTCGCCTCGCATGGCCCGATTCCCGAATGGTAAACGGCCCCGGAGGAACCGCGCCGGCCTCAAGCGTAGGCGGCTTCGTTGACGCGCAGCTCGTTGCGGAAGTGCCGAAGCTTCGTGTCGCCGTCGATGAGCAGGAACTCGATCCCCGCAATCTCGGCAAAGTCCTCAAGGTATTCCGGCGTCAGCGCCAGCGAGAAGCCGGTGTGATGCGCGCCGCCGGCATAGATCCACGCGGCAGCGGCGATCGCGAGATTGGGCTCCGGCTCCCAGAGGGCCCGCGCGACCGGCAGCTTCGGAAGCTTCTCGTGCGGCGGAACGACCTTGATGGTGTTAACCACCATGCGGAAGCGATTGCCCATGTCGACGATCGAGGCATTGACGGCGTCGCCGGTCATGGAATCGAAGACCAGCCGCACCGGGTCTTCCTTGCCGCCGATCGAGAGCGGATGCACTTCGCACGACGGCTTGCCGCTGGCGATGGATGGGCAGATCTCAAGCATATGCGCGCCGAGAACGGCGGCGCGCGGCTCCCCGAAATGGTAGGTGTAGTCCTCCATGAAACTGGTCCCGCCTGGGAGACCATGCGCCATGACCTTCATGGAGCGGACAAGCGCGGCGTGCTTCCAATCGCCTTCGGCGCCAAAGCCGTAGCCATCCGCCATCAGCCGCTGCGAGGCGATGCCCGGAAGCTGCCTAAGCCCCGTCAAGTTCTCGAAGGTGTCGGTGTAACCTTGGAACCCGCCGTCGGCGAGGAAGGCGCGGAGCGCCAGCTCGATCCGGGCCGCGTCGCGTAGCGAAGCGTGCCTCGCCCCGCCCCTCTCCAAGCCTTTCATCAGATCGTAGCTGGCGGCGTATTCGCCGCACAGCCGATCGACCTCGGCGTCCGTGACCTGATCCTGAAACGCCACCAGGTCTCCAAGCCCGTAGCCGTTGACCGATACGCCGAAACGAATCTCGGCCTCGACCTTGTCGCCCTCGGTGACGGCGACCTGGCGCATGTTGTCGCCGAGTCGTGCGATCTTCATGTGCTGCGAATCGTGCCACGCAGCCGCGGCTCGCATCCACACGCCGAGCTGGGCATGCACGGCCGGCTCGCGCCAGTGCCCAACCACGACCTTGCGCCTGATGCGAAGACGCGCGCAGATGAATCCGAACTCGCGGTCGCCGTGCGCCGACTGATTCAGGTTCATGAAATCCATGTCGATCGACGACCACGGGATGTCCCGGCCGAACTGCGTGTGCAGGTGACAGAGCGGCTTCTTCAGCCGGGTCAGGCCGCCGATCCACATCTTCGCCGGACTGAACGTGTGCATCCATGCGACGATGCCGATGCAGTTCGGCGCGGCGTCGGCGTCGCGAAGCGCCGCCGCGATCTCCTCCGGCGTCTTGACCACCGGCTTCAGCACAAGCTTCACCGGCAAGCCGGCGCTGGCGTTCAGCCCGTCGACGATCGCTTTGGAATCGGCGTCGACCTGACGCAGCGTCTCCGGGCCATAAAGATGCTGGCTGCCGGTGACGAACCACACCTCTAGGGGCGAAAAGTCGATCATCGTTGCCTCCCGATACCGGCGTCTGTCATCCCGCCTTTTGCGGGCGTTTCATCGCATGGACGCAGCCCGCCGTGAAGCCGCTATACTGTCTGCCGCCGCGGCTGTGCCGCCGGTCCGCGGAGCGGAAAGGATTCGCCCGAGTGCCCCTTCTCGAGCTGATCCACATCTCGAAGAATTTCGGCGCCATCCAGGCCGTCAACGACGTTTCGCTGGAGCTCGAAGCCGGCGAGATCGTGGGGCTGATGGGCGACAACGGCGCCGGCAAGTCGACGCTGGTCAAGATCATCGCCGGGAACTATCCGCCCTCGTCCGGCACGATGCGAATGGACGGCAAGGAGATCGTCCTGCACAAGCCGATCGACGCGCGCGCCCACGGCATCGAGATCGTCTATCAGGACCTGGCGCTCTGCGACAACATCACCGCAGCCGCCAACGTCTTTCTGAGCCGCGAGCTGATGCGCGGGATCGGGCCGTTCAAGATCCTCGACTACCCGGCCATGTATTCGAGGACAAGCAAGCTCTTCACCGCGCTGAAATCCGAGACCCGCCCGCGCGACCTCGTCCAACGGATGTCCGGCGGCCAGCGGCAGGCGGTCGCCATTGCTCGCACCATGCTCGCCAAGGCGCGGATCGTGCTGATGGACGAACCGACGGCGGCGATCTCGGTCCGCCAGGTCGTGGAAGTGCTCAACCTGATGCGGAACCTGCGCGACCAGGGCATCGCCATCATCTTCATCAGCCACCGCATGCCCGACATCTTCGAAGTCTGCGACCGGATCGTGGTCATGCGCCGCGGCGCCAAGGTGGCTGACAAGCGCATTGCCGAAAGCTCGCCGGAGGAGGTGACGGCGCTGATCACCGGGGCACTGGAGAAGGTCTGAAGGGCGTTCGGGCGGCCTCGGCAGCCGGCGTTGACAAGGCGCGGGTCTTTCATCAGACGATTGCGCCATGTTACTGAAGGCTTTGCGCGAGGAAGTCCTGGAGGCGAACCTTGAGCTGGTGCGCCGCGGCGTCGTCGTGTTCACCTTCGGCAATGTCAGCGGCATCTCGCGCGAAGAGGAACTCGTCGCGATCAAGCCGAGCGGTGTTCCCTATGACGAGCTGACGGCGGCGCAGATCGTCGTCACCGATCTCGACGGGCGCATCGTCGACACCAATCTGCGCCCCTCCTCCGATCTGCCGACGCATCTGGAGCTGTACAAGGCCTTCCCCAATATCGGTGGCGTCGCGCACACGCATTCGGAGTTCGCCACGGCGTGGGCGCAGGCGCGGCGGCCGATCCCCTGCCTCGGCACGACGCATGCCGACTATTTCCACGGCGCCGGTGCCGGTGACGGCCGACCTCACGCCGGAGGAGATCGCCGGCGAATACGAGAAGGCGACGGGCGAAGTCATCGTGCGCACCTTCCGTGACCTCGACCCGGACGCGATCCCGGCCGCACTGGTCGCCGGCCACGGGCCTTTCACCTGGGGGCCGAGCGCCGCCGACGCCGTGCACAACGCCGTCATCCTCGACTACATCGCGCGCCTCGCGACCCACACGCTCTCGGTCAACGCCGAGGCGAAGCCACTCGCGCACGAGCTGCACGACAAGCATTTCTTCCGTAAGCACGGGGCCGGAGCCTATTACGGGCAGCCCAAGAGCTGACAGCGCGATCGGCCGCGGCACCACCGCTCGCGCTTCGCGGCGCGCGGACATCAGGCAGGGGAGTTGACGACCGATGACGCAGCAGGGCACCGACGCGGCCGCAGCGATCGCCGAGGGCCGCACATCTCTAGGCGTTGAACTCGGGTCCACCAACATCAAGGCGTGCCTCATCGGGCCGGACCACGAGGTCTTGGCCACAGGCACTCATGGCTGGGAGAACCAGTTTGTCGACCGCCTCTGGACCTATTCCGAAGATGCGATCTGGGCCGGCCTCCAGGCCGCCGTCGCGAACCTGAAGGCCGATATCAAGCGACGCCACGGCGTTACGCTCACGCGCATCGGCGCTCTGGGAGTCTCGGCGATGATGCACGGGTACCTGGCGTTCGACGCCAACGGTGTCTTGCTCGTCCCGTTCCGCACCTGGCGCAACACCAATACGGGGCGCGCGGCAGCCGAGTTGACCAAGGCGCTCAACTTCAACTTTCCGCTCAGGTGGTCGGGCTCGCACCTCTATCAGGCGATCCTCGATGAGGAGCCTCACGTCGCCGACCTCGATTTCATCACGACCCTCGCCGGCTTCGTGCACTGGCGCCTCACCGGCCGCAAGGTGATCGGCGTGGGCGATGCGTCGGGGATGTTCCCGATCGATCCGGTCACGCACGACTACGACGCGCCGATGCTCGCGCGGTTCGGCGAGATGATTGCCGCTCGCCGGCCGGGCGTCGACGTCGCCGCGCTCTTCCCCAAGGTGCTCGTCGCCGGTGAGGACGCCGGAACGCTCACCGCCGAGGGCGCTGCTCTGCTTGACCCGACCGGCACGCTGCAGGGGGGCATACCGGTGTGCCCGCCCGAGGGCGACGCCGGAACAGGCATGGTCGCCACCAACGCCGTCGCCCAGCGCACCGGCAACATCAGTGCCGGCACATCGATCTTTGCGATGGTGGTGCTCGAAAAGCCCCTGACTGCGGTGCACGAGGAGCTCGATATCGTCACAACGCCTGCGGGCGACCTGGTCGCGATGGTTCACTGCAACAACGGCGCGAGTGAACTCGGGACCTGGGCGGGCGTCTTCATCGAGTTCGCCGAAGCCATCGGGGCCGATGCGGATCAGAACGCCGTCTTCGGCGCGCTGTTTGGCGCGGCGCTTAAGGGCGAGGCAGACGGTGGCGGGCTCATCGCTTACAACTACCTCGCCGGAGAGCCGATCACCGGTCTGACCGAAGGACGTCCGCTCGTCGTGCGCACGCCCGGCAGCCGGCTCACCCTCGCCAACTTCATGCGCACCCAGCTCTACGCCGCCTTCGGCACGCTGAGCCTCGGGATGAACGTGCTGCATGGCGAAGGGGTGAAGCTGGACTCGATGTTCGCGCATGGCGGCATGTTCAGGACCGCGGGCGTCGCGCAGCGTCTGCTGGCGGCCGCCATCGGCGCGCCGGTAACCGTGGGCGACACCGCAAGCGAGGGCGGCGCGTGGGGCATCGCCGTTCTGGCCGAGTACCGGCGCACAGGCGCGGGCGAGGACCTGGGCGATTACCTTGCGGGCCGCGTGTTCGCGGGCGCCCAGCTCGACGTGGCGGAGCCGGACCCCGCCGATGTCGAGGGCTACGCAAAGTGGCTCGAGCAGGTACTCGGCGGGTCTTGCGATCGAGAAGGCGGCGACGGAGGCGATTAGCTAGCCGGTGAGCGAGCGAGCCTGATCAAGGTCGCACGCGGATAGACGGCAATTCGAGAGGCCATGTGATCGATCGAGCGAGTATCGTCCGGGATTTTCAGGCACAGTTCGAGGCTACGCCGAAGGTCTATCGTGCGCCGGGCCGGGTCAATCTGATCGGCGAACACACCGATTATAATGACGGCTTCGTGCTGCCAGCAGCGCTGGAGCTCGCCACCTATGCCGCGATCTCGCCGCGAAACGACCGGACGCTTCGCGTGCACTCGCTTCTGATGGAGGAGACCGTCAGCTTCGACCTCGACGAGGCTCGGCCGGCGCCGCGCAAGGACTGGAGCGACTATGTGCGTGGCGTCGCCGTCGTGCTCCAAGCCGACGGGCATCACCTCTCCGGAGCCAATCTCCTGATCGACAGCGACGTCCCGCTAGGCGCCGGGCTCTCGTCATCTGCGGCGATCGAGGTGGCAACCGGCTATGCGCTCCTCAGCAATGCCGGCCTTTCGATTGATCTCACCAAGCTAGCCCTTGCCTGCCAGCGCGCCGAGAACGAGTTCGTCGGCATGCGCTGCGGCATCATGGACCAGTTCATCGCGTGCCACGGCGCGGCGGGTCATGCGCTTCTCATCGATTGCCGCAGCCTCGAGCGGAAGCTGGTGCCGATCGAGGCGAAGGTGCGGCTCGTCATGTGCAACACCATGGTCCATCACGAGCACGCCGCGGGCGAATACAATCTGCGCCGGCGCGACTGCGAAGAAGGCGTCAGGCGGCTGTCGGCGGTGCTGCCCGGCATCAAGGCGCTGCGCGACGTGACGCCGGAGGAGCTTGAGCGCCACGCCAATCTGCTGCCGCCGACGATCTACCGCCGCTGCCGCCACGTGGTCACCGAGAACGACCGCACCGTGCGCGCCGCCGAGGCGCTCGAGGCGGGCGATCTTGCCCTTTGCGGGCGGCTCATGAACGAGTCGCATGTCTCGATGCGCGACGACTTCGAGATAAGCTGCCCCGAGGTTGATCTTATGGTGGAAGTGAACGCGGCAGCGGATGGAGTTTACGGCGCGCGCATGACGGGCGGCGGTTTCGGCGGCTGCACGATCAGCTTGGTCGAGGCGACAGCCGTCGAGGCTTTCAAGACGAAGCGTGGCGAACGGCTATCGCGCGGCGACCGGGATCGAACCACAGATCTTCACCTCGCCGCCCGCCGCCGGCGTCGGTGCCGTCGCTTGATGGCGGGCGCGATGTCGTTCCTGAAGACGTCGTCCCACCGCCGCCGCAATCCGTTGACCGGCGAATGGGTGCTCGTCTCGCCGCACCGGACCGAGCGTCCATGGATGGGTCAGACGGAGAAAGCGGCGCAGCCGGAGGCGCCAGCCTACGATCCGAAATGCTATCTCTGCCCGGGGAACCGTCGCGCCCACGGCGACGTCAATCCGCACTACAGGCAGACTTTCGTCTTCGACAACGACTTTCCGGCGCTTCAGCCTTCGAGCGGCGACGAGACGTTCGATCGTGGCGGGCTGATGGTGGCCGAAGCGGAGCGCGGCGCCTGCCGCGTGATCTGCTTCTCGCCGCGCCACGATCTGACGCTGGCGCGGATGGCGGTCGAGGACATCGAGAGCGTCGTGCGCGTGTGGAGCGATGAGTACCGGACGCTCGGCGCCCGCGACGGCATCAATGCCGTGCAGATTTTCGAGAACCGCGGCGCGATGATGGGCGCGAGCAACCCGCACCCCCATTGCCAGGTGTGGGCGTCCAGCTCGCTGCCCAACGAGATGGCGAAGGAGCTCGCCACGCAGTCTGCCTATTGGCATGAGCACGGCTCACCCTTGCTCCTCGACTATCTGAGGCTTGAGCGGGAGGCGCGCGAACGGATCGTCCTGGAGAACGAGCATTTCACCGCGCTGGTGCCCTTTTGGGCGATCTGGCCGTTCGAGACGATGCTTCTCCCCAATCGCCACATCGGCTCGCTCGACGAGCTCACGGCGGCAGAGACCGCGTCGCTTGCGGATGCCTTGCGCGCGCTCACCATTCGCTACGACAATCTGTTCGAGACTTCGTTTCCCTATTCGATGGGCTTTCATCAGCGGCCGACCGACGGCGCCGCCCATGCCGAATGGCAGCTCCACGCGCACTTCTATCCGCCGCTACTGCGCTCAGCGACGGTCAGGAAATTCATGGTCGGCTTCGAGCTGCTCGGGTCGCCGCAGCGCGACATCACGCCTGAAAGCGGCGCTGAGCGGCTGCGCGAGGTCCCCGCGACGCACTACCGCGAGATGCCCTAAAGGAAGACAGCCCAATCCTCGATCGTCAGACGCCGTTCGTCGCGAAGCCGTTGGGCCGACGGTAGATCCAGGCGCGGCCCGGCGGAAAGTTGAACGTCACCCACTTCGACTTGTCGACGGCGAGACGGCCGGGGATCGCCTCCTGCGGCGGCACGAAGGAATAGGAAAGCTGCGAGACGACGCCGCCCGGCACGAGCCGGTCGAGCACGTGCTCAAGATAGGGTCCGCGCTTCTTCTTCGGCAGGTTCAGGAGCGGGATGCCGGAAAGCGCCGCTGAGAATTTGATGTCGCGGAACTCGGCGAGCGTCTTCTGCAAGTCGAGCGCATCGCCGCGGATCACGTGGATGCGCGGAAAGCGCTTCCTCAAGTGCTTGCAGAAATCCTTGTCGTATTCGACGCTGACGATGTGGTCCGCCGGGATGCCGGCATCGAGCAGCGCCTGCGTGACGACGCCCGTCCCCGGCCCGATCTCAAGCGTGTAGCCGCTCGGATCGGGATGCGCGTGCTTCACCATCAGGCTCGCGAGTGCACGGCTTGTCGGCGTGACCGAGCCCATCTTGAGGGGGCTCGTCGCCCATGTCCTGAAGAAGAGGACCTCTTCTTCGATCCGGTCGACAAGCGACACCTGCGGTTTCGTCATTCTGCGCACCTTTCACCAGCAAACGAAAATCTTGACGCGGCACACGGTTCCACTCCGGGTCTCACTTCTCGCCGAGAGCGTCGAAGAAATCCTTCACGCGCGAAAAGAAGCCGGTCAACTCCGGATTGTTGTCTTCGCTCGAAGTCGCGCTCGAACTCCTCCAGAAGCTCGCGCTGGCGCCTGGTCAGGTTGCGCGGGGTCTCGACGAGAATCTGCACGTACATGTCGCCCACCTTGTGCGAGCGGAGCACGGGCATGCCTTTGCCGCGGAGATGGATCTGCCGGCCGCTTTGCGTCCCTTCCGGCACTTTCACGCGCGAGCGCCCACCGTCAAGCGTCGGCACCTCGAACTGCCCGCCAAGCGCCGCCGTCGTCACGGAGACGGGCACACGGCAGAAGATGTCGGCGCCGTCGCGCTGGAAGAAGGCGTGCGGCTTGATCGACAGGAAGATGTAGAGGTCGCCGGTCGGACCGCCGCGAACCCCGGCCTCGCCTTCGCCGGCGAGCCGGATGCGCGTGCCGTCCTCGATGCCGGCCGGGATGTTGACGGAGAGCGTGCGCGTCTCGCTGACGCGGCCGGCGCCGGCGCATTTCGCACAAGGGTCCGCAACGACTTCGCCGCGGCCGTGACAGGCCGGGCAGGTGCGCTCGATATGGAAGAAGCCGCCCTGGCTCGCCCGCACACGGCCGGCGCCGCCGCAGGTCGCACAGGCCTTCGGCGTCGTGCCGGGCTTGGCACCGGAACCGGTGCAGGCGTCGCAGGTGACGCTCGTCGGCACCTCGATCTCAACGGCCTTGCCCGAATACGCCTCCTCCAGCGTGACCTCGAGGTTGTAGCGAAGGTCGGAGCCGCGCTCGCGGCCGGAGCGGCGCCCGCCGCCGCGAAAGTCGCCGAAGAACTCGTCGAAAATGTCGGCGAAGGAGGCAAAACCCGAGGCAGCGCCTGCGCCGAAGCCTCCGAACCCGCCGCCCTGCTCGAAGGCCTGGTGCCCGAAGCGGTCGTAGGCGGCGCGCTTCTGCGGGTCGCGCAGCACCTCATAGGCCTCGTTGATCTCCTTGAACTTCAGCTCGGCCGAATGGTCGCCGTTGTTACGGTCGGGGTGAAATTCCATGGCGAGCTTGCGGAAGGATGCCTTCAGCACCTTCTCGTCGCAGCCTCGGGTGACGCCCAGAATCTCGTAAAAATCGCGTTTGGTAGCCACGTCAGCTCACCCCAACGGCGCGCGGCGGCGCACTCGTCGCTCGAAGCCAGTCAGACCGCGTCAGTCCCATCGCGCTCATTGCAAACGGCTTTCCGCCAACCGTCCACGATCCCGGCATGCTTCCCTCATCGCGGAAACCGACGCTCAGGTAAAGCCGCCGCGCGCGCTCGTTGTGCGGCGAAACGGCAAGCGCAAGCTGCTCCACCTCGAGCTCGGTAAATGCCATCCGCACCCCGTGCTCGAAAAGCGCCCTCCCGAACCCCTTGCCGCGTCGCGCCGGCGCGATTCCGAAACGGCCGATCCGCGCCCAATGTCGCGGCGGGTCGCGAAGGAACTGCAGGTGCCCGATCGGCCGGTCGCGGTCATCGACTGCCGTGAAACAAGTCCGGGGCCGCTCGCTTGCGCCTTCGGCGATCCAGGCCGAAAGCTGATCCTCGCTCAGCGGAAAGCGGACCTCCGGTCCGCCCCAATATGCGAGGTCCGCCAGGTCGGCGAACCATCGCGCCATCTCCTCCGCATCATCCGGTCGCGCCGGGCGAAGGGCGATGTTCATGGGGCGGCGGCCGGAAGACGGTCCTTAGGCGGACTTCTTCCGATCCTCTTCGGGGATCTCCTCGAAGTCCGCGTCGACGACCTCTTCGCCGGAGGCCGAGGCGCCGCCGTCGCCATCCGACGAGCCGGTTTCCTGCTGCGCCTTGTACATCGCCTCGCCAAGCTTCATGGAAGCCTGGAGAAGCGTCTGCGTCTTCGACTGGATCGCCGAGACATCCTCCTCGGTGGCCGCGGACTTCAGGTCCGCCAGCGCCGTCTCGATCGAAGACTTGGTCTCCGCGTCGACCTTGTCGCCGTGCTCGGCAAGCGCCTTCTCGGTCGAGTGGACGAGCGCCTCGGCCTGGTTCCTGGCCTCGACCAGCTCGCGCCGCTTCTTGTCCTCCTCGGCGTGGCTCTCGGCGTCCTCGACCATCTTCTCGATCTCAGCGTCGGAGAGACCCCGGAAGCCTGGATGCGGATCTGCTGCTCCTTGCCGGTGCCCTTGTCCTTGGCCGAGACGTTGACGATGCCGTTCGCGTCGATGTCGAAGGTGACCTCGATCTGCGGCACGCCGCGCGGCGCGGGCGGAATGCCGACCAGGTCGAACTGGCCGAGCAGCTTGTTGTCCGCCGCCATCTCGCGCTCGCCCTGGAAGACGCGGATCGTCACCGCGCCCTGATTGTCCTCGGCGGTGGAGAAGACCTGGCTCTTCTTGGTCGGGATCGTGGTGTTGCGGTCGATCAGCCGCGTGAACACGCCGCCGAGCGTCTCGATGCCGAGCGAAAGCGGCGTCACGTCGAGCAACAGCACGTCCTTCACGTCGCCCTGCAGCACGCCGGCCTGGATCGCCGCGCCGATCGCCACCACCTCGTCGGGGTTAACGCCCTTATGCGGCTCCTTGCCGAAGAGCAGCTTCACGATCTCCTGCACCTTCGGCATGCGGGTCATGCCGCCGACCAGAACCACCTCCTCGATGTCGGCCGCGGCTGACGCCGCCGTCCTTCAGAGCGTTCTTCACCGGCTGGATGGTGCGCTGGATCAGATCGTCGACGAGGCTCTCGAACTTGGCTCGGCTGAGCTTCATCGTCAGGTGCTTCGGACCCGACGCGTCGGCGGTGATGTAGGGGAGATTGATCTCCGTCTGCTGCGAGGACGACAGCTCGATCTTCGCCTTCTCGGCAGCTTCCTTCAGGCGCTGCAGAGCGAGCGGGTCTTTCCTCAGATCGATGCCCTGGTCCTTCTTGAACTCGTCCGCGAGGTAGTGGACGAGACGCATGTCGAAGTCCTCGCCGCCGAGGAACGTGTCGCCGTTCGTCGACTTCACCTCGAAGACGCCGTCGCCGATCTCAAGGATGGAGATGTCGAAGGTGCCGCCGCCGAGGTCGTAGACGGCGATGGTCTTGCCTTCCTTCTTGTCCAGTCCGTAGGCGAGCGCCGCCGCGGTCGGCTCGTTGATGATGCGGAGCACTTCGAGCCCGGCGATCTTGCCGGCGTCCTTGGTCGCCTGACGCTGCGCGTCGTTGAAGTAGGCGGGGACGGTGATGACCGCCTTCTCGACCTTCTCGCCGAGATAGGATTCTGCCGTCTCCTTCATCTTCTGCAGGATGAAAGCGGATATCTGCGAGGGGGAGTACTTCTTGCCGTCCGCCTCCACCCAAGCGTCGCCGTTGTCGGCCTTCACGATCTTGTAGGGGACGAGCTTCTGGTCTTCCTTGACCGTTGGGTCTTCGAAGCGGCGGCCGATCAGGCGCTTCACCGCGAAGATGGTGCGCTGCGGATTGGTCACCGCCTGGCGTTTGGCGGGCTGGCCGACGAGGCGCTCGCCTTCCGCCGTGAAGGCGACGATCGAAGGGGTCGTGCGACCGCCTTCGGAGTTCTCGATGACTTTGGGAGTCTTGCCGTCCATGACGGCGACGCACGAATTCGTCGTGCCGAGGTCAATGCCGATGACTTTCGCCATATTCTCACTCCTGTTCCGGCAGGCCGGCCGGACCCGAGACGGCGTCCATCATCGGGAGGTGGACTTGCCCCCCGCCGGCCCCCAACGAGGTAGATTTAGTGTCGCATCGAAAAGCGGTTCAAGGCCGCCTCGAAGCGGGTTTCGGCTCATATAAGAAGGGCTTTTCCTGCTCGCAAGCAGGTGATTGGAGCGAGAGCACGATGATGAGAGGCGGCAAGGTCCAGCCGGACACCGGCATCGCCGCCGAGGGTTTTCGCTACATCCCCTCGTTTCTCGACAGGCAGGAAGAGCGGGCGCTGCTTGCCGCGATCCGCGCCGCGATCGCGGAAGCGCCCCTTTTTCAGCCGCTGATGCCCCGGACCGGCAAGCCCTTCTCGGTCAAAATGACGAATTGCGGGCCGCTCGGCTGGGTCTCGGACATTGCCGGCTACCGCTATCAGCCGACCCACCCGGAGACCGGCCGGCCCTGGCCGGAAATGCCAGAGATCATACTTCAAGCCTGGCGAGAGCTCTCCGGCTATCTTGATCCGCCTGAAGCCTGCCTGGTGAACTACTATGCGCCGGGCGCTCGGATGGGGCTGCACCAGGATCGCGACGAGGCGGATTTCTCCGCGCCGGTCCTTTCGCTCTCGCTCGGCGACGAGGCCGTGTTCCGGATTGGAGGAATTAGGCGCAACGATCCCACGTGCTCGTTCCGACTCCGGTCGGGCGATGCCGTCGTGCTCGGCAGCGACGCGCGCCTCGCTTTCCATGGCGTCGACCGGGTCGTCGCTGGCACCTCGACGCTTCTGCCCGAAGGCGGACGCTTCAATCTGACGCTTCGGCGTGTGACGCTGCCGGTTCCATAAGGGCCGTCGTCGTCGATGACGGTGCGCTGCCGGTCTCGCAGATACCGATGTTCCTGAGTGGCGAGGCCTTTACCTCGCCGCCTTGCCGTGGTGGAAACATCAAGCGCATCCAACGCAGGGAGCGGAAATGAAGCGGCAGATCCTGGAGCTCGCGAAGACGCTCTTCGGCGTCGTTGTGCTCGTCTTCGCGCTGAAGACGATCGCGTTCGCCACCTACTACATCCCGTCGGAAAGCATGATCCCGACTTTCCAGGTGGGCGACCATCTGGTCGCCACCAAGTTCGACTACGGCTACGGGCCCTACTCCGAGCCGCTCGTTTCACTACCGAGCTTCCCAACCGAGGACGGCCGGCTCTTCATGCGCCTGCCGGAACGCGGCGACATCGTGCTCTTCCGCCACCCTCGCTCGGGCGAGACCGTCATCAAGCGCGCGATCGGCCTTCCGGGCGACCGAATTCGCATCGAGAGCGGGCGTCTCGTCATCAACGGCCAGACAGTCGAGCGGCGGTTCGTCCGCAGCTATGCCTACAAGCAGTACGACGGCCCGCCCGTGCGGGTCGCCGAATACGACGAAGTGCTGCCAGGGGGGCGCACGCATCGTATCCTCATCCGCTCCGATGCCGCGCCGCAGGAGAATACCAGCACCTATGTCGTCCCCCCGGACCACATCTTCGTCATGGGCGACAACCGGGACAATTCTGCCGACAGCCGCTTCGCGGAGCTCGGTTATCTCCCGGTCGAGAACCTGCTCGGCCGCTCGCGTGTCATCCTCTACTCGACCTATCGCTGCCAGGAGATTCCGGGCCTCACTTGCGCAAAGCGGCGATATCTGCAGGCGACTGAGTAGACTCTCAGGTCTCGGCGGTGAACGCGCGCTTCCGGTCGAGCGCGTGGAGCGTAACGCCCTTCCGCCGCGAAGGCTTCTGTTGCTCCCTCTTCCCGGTCGACCACCGTCACGACGTGCTTCACCGTCGCGCCGGCCGAGCGAAGCGCGGCGACTGCCTTCAACGACGAGCCGCCGGTCGTCGTCACATCCTCCACGACGACCACGTTCTTGCCCTTCAGGCTCTCGCCTTCCGCCAAGCCTTCGACAAGGCTCTGCGTTCCGTGGTCCTTGGCCTGCTTGCGCACGAAGACGGCTTTGATTGGCTTACCGGCAACCGCGCTCATCGCGGCTGTCACGGCGACGAGCGGCACGGCACCCATCTCCAGCCCGCCGACATAGTCTGCGCCAAGCGCCTGAGCTTTTCCGGCGAGCGCGGCGCCGATCAGCCGCGCGCCGTCCGGGTCGAGCATGGTCGGCTTCAGATTCAGATAGACCGAGCTCGTCCGGCCGGAGGCGAGCTTGAAGGAGCCGCCGACGCGAAGCGAGCGGCGCTCGATGATCTCATGCAGCCTTTCGCGGTCGTCCATGCGCGGGCCCTCCCCATTCCGGCGAATGCCCGCAGGAAGCCCGCGCGGTCAAGAGGCGAAGACGGTCGTCCCGGCCGAAAGCGGTTTGGCGATTACTGCGGTGGAGGCGACGCCGTCATCCAGCCGATCGCGCCACCGCCGGGCTGCTTCAGGATCGCGATGCGGCCGACTCCGGGGATGTCGAATGGCTCGCGGACGACCGTCGCCCCTGCTTTCTTGGCCTTGGCGACGCGCTTGTCCACGTCATCGACAGCGATATAGGCCATCCAGAACTCCGGCATTCCCGCCATGTCGGTGCCGGACGTGTCGAAGATGCCGCCGGCCATCTTCTCGCCGGACTTGGCGATCCAGTAGGTGCCGCCGGTCGGCATCGGCATCCCTTCGAAGCTCCACCCGAGCGTTTCCTTATAGAACTTCTTGGCCGGCTCGACCGCTGCGGTCGTCAGCTCGTTCCAGTAGAAAGTCCCGTGATCGGGCATGGCCATGCCTCCCTTTGGATGAGGGCATGGTCCGGGAGGACAAGCCGCCGAAGCAAGGGCGGCGCGAGGTCAACTTGACGTGACCTCGACCTGCAGCGCTCAGTCGGCGGCGCTCAGTCGGCCGCGCTCTCCGACCTGTCCGAGGCGGTCTCAGCGGCTGCCGGGCCGCCCTTGGCGATGCCCACCAGTGCCGCGCGGAGAACGCGGTCGCCGATCTGGTAGCCTTCCTGGACGACCTGCGTGACGGTGCCGGCCGCCACTGTCGCGTCGGGCACTTCGAACATCGCTTGATGGCGATGCGGGTCGAAGCGCTCGCCGAGCGCGCTGATCCGCGTGATGCCGTTCTTCTCCAGGAGCCGGTCCATCTCGCGGCCGGTCACTTCGACACCTTCGACCAGCGCCTTCAGAACCTCGTCGGATTCGCGCTTCTCCGCCGGCACGGCTTCGAGCGCGCGCTTCAGATTGTCGCCGACTACGAGCATGTCGCCGGCGAACTTGGTCACGGCATATTTCCGCGCATCCTGCAGTTCGCGCTCAGTGCGCTTCCTGAGATTGTCCATTTCGGCCGCGAGCCTGACCAGCCGATCGGTCAGATCGGCCTTCTCCGCCTCAAGCCGCGCGATCTCGGCGGCGGGGTCGAACGGCGCGTCTGGCCCTCCCGCCTCGCCAGTCTCGGCCCAGGGGCTTCCACCGGCGGCCGCCGCGAGGATCGCGTCGGCCTCAGCTTCAAGCTTTTCCGCCGCAGCGGCCTTCTCTTTCGGGTCGTTGTCGGTCATCGCCAAATACAGAAGAAAGGGGTTTCGGGGCCGATATCGAAGCTCGGGGAGGGAAAATCAAGCCGCCTATTTGCCGATCTAGCGCCCGAGAAGCTGTGTGACGAGCTGCGCCGTATAGTTCACCGCCGGGACCACGCGGGCATAGTTGATGCGGGTCGGGCCGATCACGCCAAGGACCCCGACCACCTGCTCGCTCGAATCGCGGAAGGGCGCCACCACCAGCGAGGAGCCGGAGAGCGAGAAGAGCTTGTTCTCCGAGCCGATGAAGATGCGCACGCCTTCACCCTGCTCGGCGGCGCCGAGGATTTGAATGATGTCCTTCTTACTTTCCAGGTCGTCGAAGAGAAGCCTCACACGCTCCAGGTCCTCCAGCGCCTTAACGTCGCCGATCAGATTCGACATGCCGCGGACGATAAGAGTCGCGGCGTCGTCCGAGGCACCCGACCAGGTCGCTATGCCGGCCTCGATGACGCGCTCGGTCAGACGGTCGATCTCGCGGCGCCGCTCCTCGCGCTGGCGCTCGAGCGAAACCCGCGCCTCGGCGAGCGTGCTCCCACGGAAATGCGCGTTCAGATAATTCGCAGCCTCGATCAGCGCCGAGGTCGGGAGACCGCGCGGGATCTCGACGATGCGGTTTTCCACCGCCCCGTTCTCCGCGACCATCACGACGAGCGCCCGCGTCGGCTCGATGCGCACGAACTCGACATGCTTCAGGCGGACGTCGTGCTTCGCCGCGAGCACCACGCCGGCGCCGCGCGACAAGGCGGAGAGCATCTGCCCGGCTTCTGAGAGCACCGTCTCCACGGAGCTCGTCTGGTGGCCGGACGCCACCTCCTGATCGATGCGCTGACGCTCCGCAGGCGAAAGGTCGCCGACCTCCATGACGGAATCGATGAAGAAACGCAGCCCGAGCTCGGTCGGAAGCCGTCCGGCGCTCGTATGCGGCGCGTAGATCAGGCCCATCTCCTCAAGGTCCGCCATGACATTGCGGACCGACGCCGGCGACAGCGCCGTCGCGAGGATACGGCTCAGATTGCGCGATCCGACCGGATCGCCGGTCTCCAGGTAGGATTCGACGATGCGGCGGAAAATCTCGCGCGAGCGGTTGTCGAGCGCGGCAAGTCCGTCGGCACGCATGTGGTCGTCGATCTCCTTCATCCGGCCACTAAATATCGAAACCGGCGAAAGCGTATGGCAAGTCTCCGCTTTACCGCGGTCGCCGGCCAGCTTAACACGCCCGAATCGGCTGCAAGGAAGACTAATGCGAGCCTCGAAACGCGCACTTGACGAGCTCCGCCCGGTCTCGCTCGACCGCGGCGTCGCCAAGCATGCCGAGGGCTCCTGCCTGGTCAGGTTCGGCGACACGCAGGTCATGTGCACGGCGAGCCTCGCCGACCAGGTGCCGGGCTGGCTCCGAGGCGGCGGCAAGGGCTGGGTTACCGCCGAATACGGCATGCTGCCGCGCGCCACCCACGAGCGTATGCGCCGCGAGGCGACGCTCGGGCACCAGGGCGGGCGCACGCTCGAAATCCAGCGGCTGATCGGAAGGTCGCTCCGCGCCGTGGTCGACCTGAAGGCTCTGGGCGAGCGCCAGATCACCGTCGACTGCGACGTGCTCCAGGCGGACGGCGGCACGCGCACGGCCTCGATCACCGGCGCCTGGGTCGCGCTCCACGACGCGCTCCAATGGATGCGCACGCGCAGCATCGTCGGCGACAAGGTGCTGAGCGACCATGTCGCTGCCGTCTCCTGCGGCATGGTCGACGGCAATCCGATGCTTGACCTCGATTATTCTGAGGACTCGGGCGCCGCCACCGATGCGAATTTCGTAATGACGGGCTCCGGCGGTATCGTTGAGATCCAGGGCACGGCCGAAGGCGCGCCCTTCAGCGAGGCGGACTTCTCCAGCCTGCTTCAACTCGCCCGCACCGGAATCGCAAAGCTTGTGGACCTGCAGAAGCTCGCGGTGCTCTGAGCCATGACGCTGCGGCTTTCACCCGGACCGCTTGCGGTCGCGACCCACAATGCCGGAAAGATCCGCGAGATCCTGGCGATGCTTCAGCCGTACGGCGTCGGTGTGAAATCGGCGAGCGAGCTGAACCTTCCCGAGCCGGAGGAGACCGGCAGCACCTTCGCCGAGAACGCCATCCTGAAAGCGCGCGCCGCCGCAGAGGCTTCCGGGCTCGTCGCGCTTGCCGACAATTCGGGGCTCGCGGTCGACGCACTTGCTGGCGATCCCGGTATCTACTCGGCGCGCTGGGCCGGCCCGGCGAAGGATTTTTCCGTCGCAATGCGGAAGGTCGAGGAAAAGCTCAATGCCGCTGGCGCGACAACGCCTGCTAAGCGCCGTGCGCACTTTGTCGCCGTGCTCGCGGTGGCATCGCCCGGCGGCGAGGTCGAGACCTTCGAGGGCCGCGTCGATGGCACGCTCGTCTGGCCGCCGCGCGGGACCAACGGCTTCGGCTACGACCCGATGTTCCAGCCGGAAGGCTATTCCGAAACCTTCGGCGAGATGCCGCCCGACGCAAAGCACGGTCGGAACAACGGCGGCGACGCGCTCTCGCACCGGGCGCGCGCCTTCGCGGCTTTCGCGCGCCGCTTCCTCGAGAAGCGGCCGTGACCACCGCGATCCCCGTGCCGGAGAGCGCGACCGCGTTCGGCGTCTATGTGCACTGGCCGTTTTGCGCGGCGAAGTGCCCCTATTGCGACTTCAACAGCCACGTCCGCCACGAGCCGCCGGACGAGACGCGCTTTGTCGCCGCGCTGAAGCACGAGCTCTCGCATTTCGCGGCGCTGACGCCGGGGCGGACCGTAACCTCGATCTTCCTCGGCGGAGGAACGCCGTCGCTGATGCAGGCTTCGACCGTTGGCGCTGTGCTTGACGCGATAGGCGCGCTTTGGCCGCTCGCGTCCGACGCGGAGGTGACGCTCGAAGCCAATCCGGGCAGCGCCGAAGCAGAGCGCTTCCGCGGCTACTTGGCGGCCGGCGTCAACCGGCTTTCGCTCGGCGTCCAGTCGCTCGACGATTCCGCGCTGCGGGCACTCGGCCGCATCCACAGCGTCGCCGAAGGGCGGGCGGCGATCGAGCTTGCGCGCGAGACCTTCCCGCGGCTTTCGTTCGATCTCATCTATGCACGGCCGGGACAGACGCTCCGCGACTGGGAGAGCGAGCTTCGTGCGGCGCTCTTGCTCGCCGCCGATCATCTCTCGCTCTATCAGCTCACCATCGAGCCGGAGACGCCGTTCTTCCGCCTGCACGAAGCAGGCAAGCTCGTCGTGCCCGATCCGGCGCTCGCAGCAGCGTTCTACGGATTGACGCAGGACATCACGGAAGCGCACGGCCTTCGCGCCTACGAGATCTCGAACCACGCGGTGCCCGGCGCGGAGTCGCGGCATAACCTGACCTATTGGCGTTACCAGGACTATGTCGGTGTCGGCCCAGGCGCGCACGGGCGGCTCACCGTCGATGGCGGCAAGCGCGCGACAATGGCCGAGAAGCATCCCGAGCACTGGCTGGAGCACGTCGAGCGCCAGGGCCACGGGCTCGTTGTCGACGAGCCGCTGACGATCGAAGAGGCGGCCGACGAGATGCTCCTCATGGGCCTCAGGCTCCGCGAGGGCGTGGCGACCGAGCGTTACCTTGAGATGAGCGGGCGCGACTTCTCTCCGGCGCGCGTAACGTTTCTGCGCGAGCACGGCTTCCTCGAAGTCTGCGGGGACGGACGGGTTCGCACCACGCGCGACGGTTGGCTGGTGCTCGATTCCGTCGTCGCCGACCTCGCGGCCTGAAATCTTCGACCCCATTCTCTCGACACGATCTCGTCGCAGGAGCGCCGCGCTTTCCGCAAGGTTAGCCCGGAGGGAAACCTGCGTGCCGCGCTATGCGTTGGCTAAGCTCGGAAACCGCCGGCCGGCGTCGGACCGGCCCGAAAATGGAGATTTCAGTATGCGACTCATCGCCCGCTTCGCCGTCCTCGGTGCATTGGTCGTCGCCCCGGCTTCCGCGATGGCCTTCGTCTGGCCTTTCGCGAAGCCGGCAATCCCGGAAGCCGATGCCCGGATGATCGCTCAGCAGTCAGGCGTCGTGCAGGTGACGGACATCGACGGCACGCTCGACGCCGACTGGCATATCGAAGGCGTCGATGCCTTGGGCAACAAGGTCGAGCTCGTCATTGACGGCACCACGGGCGCAATTGAGCGTGCCGAGATGGAAGCCAAGTGACCGCTCAACGGTCAATCAACGGATCAGTCAGAATGACGAAGGGCCGCCCGAGGGGCGGCCCTTCCATTGTCGGTCCGCGATCGGCTTCGCGGCCTTGTCGCCTTGTTCAGGCGGCGCGGATTCCGTCAGAGGCGAGAATCCAGGTCCGCAAATCCCGTGACCGCGGGGCATGACAATGAGACACTGGATCACCTCCTTTCAGTTGTTGCGTGGGGCCATCAATCTGGAGGCTCGCCGCGATTCGCGCAAGGAGCCCACGGCCGCAGGCCGGATTTTTTTCCGAAAGCCGTGGCGAATCCGCCCTAGCGGCGGCGGAACGGCCGGCGCGGAGGCGGCCGGTTCGCCGGGTTCGACGAGGCGCGCTCGTCCTTGTGGCGGAAGACAAGGCGGCCCTTTTCGAGGTCGTACGGCGACATCTCGACCGTCACCCGGTCGCCAGCTAGCGTCTTGATGCGATGCTTCTTCATGCGCCCGGCGGTGTAGGCGATGATCGTATGGCCGGTATCGAGCTGCACGCGGAAGCGTGCGTCGGGAAGAAGCTCGGTCACGAGCCCTTCAAGCTGAATTAGCTCTTCCTTTGCCATTCCGCTGACTTTTGCCCTCTACTCGCTAGCCACCGCCTTCCCGGCGGTGGCCATGTTAACACCAAACCGAAAGCGCGGCTCAGACCTGCTGCAGGTTCGAGGCGGCGTCCTTGCCGCTGCGACGGTCGACCTCGACGTCGAAGCCGATCTTCTGGCCCTCGACCAGGCCGCGCATGCCGGCGCGCTCGATTGCGGTCGCATGGACGAAGACGTCCTTGCCGCCGTCATCCGGCTGAATGAATCCGAAGCCCTTCTGGCTGTTGTAGAATTTTACCGTGCCTGTACGCATTCAATGTCCTTTCGTCCGACGGTGTGCGCGTTGAGCAGGTCGCCTTTCTCGCGGCCCGCTCGGTTCAGTCGATTTTGGAAGAGAGTTCTGAACGTGCGCCCGCTTCAAGCGAAGGCGATACGGCCCAGGTCGTCCGGCCAAAGTCGATTGCGCGCTACATGGGCCATCGGGACGGAATTGGCAAGCCTGCGAGCGGCCCGCGCTCAGCCGCCGGCAAAGCTCCGCGACGCCGGCGCAATGATGCGCGCACCACTTCCCGTCACCTCGTAAACCGTAAGCCGGCGCTCGGTGCGGCCGGAGGGAAGGAAGCGGAAGACGCCGTCGACTCCGACAAAGCCGTTCGGGCTCGTCAGCACCGAGGTCTCGAAGCGACTGGAGCCGTACTGACGCACGAGGCCCGCGGCAAGAACCGTTGCGTCGTAGGCGAGCGTCGCGTTCCGAGGTGGCGGCGCGCCGTATGCCGCCTGGTACCTGCGGGCGAAACCGTCGAAACCCTCCTTGGTCGGCGCGGGGAACCAGCTTCCGACCAGCGCAGGATTGTTCAGGATGCGCGGATCGTCCCATTGTCCCGAGCCGAGGAACTTCACCTTGTCGCGCGTCACGCCCTCGGCGGCGAGCTCGGCCGCGATCATCGGCACGACGTCGCCGGAGTCGGGCATGAAGAGCGCGTCGATCTGCTGAGCGACGCTCGCGACGACCGCCGTCTTGGCGCGAAGATCCTCCGAGTCCGACTGGTAGGATTGAATCGCGAGGATGCGCCCGCCGGAAGCGGCGACAGCGCTGCGGAACGCGGCTTCCACCACCGCGCCATAGGCGTTCGCCGGCAGGAGCGCCGCAAAGGACCGGCGTCCCTGGCTCGCCGAGAAGGAGACGACGCGGTTCACGTCGTCGGCGGGGAGGAAGCTCAGCAGATAGACGCCCGGCCCGGCAACGCTTGCGTCCGATGAGAATGCGACGACGGGGACGCCTGCCTGCCGCGCTGCCGGCGCGATCGCAGACACTTCGCTTGCGAAGACCGGACCGAGAATGATCTCTACGCCCTGGCTCAGCGCGGTATTGACCGCGGCCTGCGCCCCGGCCGGCGTGCCGTGCGTGTCATAGACGGCGACCTGAATCCCGGCGTCCGGAAAGTCGTGCACCGCAAGCTCGGCGGCATTGCGGAAGGCGCGCGCAGTCTCCGCGCCGTTTCCGCCGGCGCTTTGCGGCAACAGGAGCGCCACCCTGACGCTGCCCGTTCCAATCACCGTTCCGCTCGCCGGGCGGGGTCCGGAGCCGAGGTTGAGATTACCGAAATTGATGCTCGTGCAGGCAGCGAGCATCGCTGCCGCTGCCAAGCATCCAAGAAGGCGGAGGGCGCGGCCGATTCTCGATGACTGGCCGCAGCGTGACAAGCGCACGCTCCTTTCCTAGCCTCAAGCGGCGAAGATTCGAGGCTACGGAGAATTCCGTCGAGCGGCAAGCAGAACGCCTGTCGCAGCGCGGGAATGGCGGACAATGGGGACAAACGGCAAAACCGAAAGCGACGCGAAGCGGGGATATCTCATTCGCGGCGCGTTCTTCGCCGCGTCGCCGCTCCCGCCAGCGCTCTATGTGGTCGCGACGCCGATCGGCAATCTTTCCGATGTGACGCTTCGCGCGCTCGACACACTCGCCGCCGCCGATCTCGTCGCGTGCGAGGATACGCGCGTGACGCGTCGGCTTCTCGATCGCTACGGCATCGCCGCAAGAGTCACCGCCTATCACGAGCATAGCGGCGCGAGCGCGCACCGGCGTCTTCTCGACGCGCTCGCCGAGGGGAAGAGCGTGGCGCTCGTCTGCGATGCCGGAACGCCGCTTCTCTCCGACCCCGGTGCAGCACTCGTCGCCGATGCGGTCGCCGCGGGGCATCGCGTGGTGCCGATACCGGGCGCCTCCGCCATCGTCGCAACGCTCTCCGCCGCCGGCCTTCCGACCGACGCATTCCTCTTTGTCGGATTCCTGCCGACGAAATCCGCCGCGCGGCGGAAGCGGCTTGCGGCGCTCGTGGCCATCCCGGCGACGCTCGTCTTCTTCGAGTTGCCGAACCGCGTCGCAGCATTCCTTGCCGACGCAGCCGAGGCGCTCGGCGGCGAGCGCGAGGCGACGCTCTGCCGCGAGGTCACCAAGATTTCACGAAACCTTCGACCGTGGAACGCTCCTAGAGCTTGCGGAGCGATACAAAGACGCCTCGGTGAAGGGCGAGGTCGTCGTGCTCTTAGCGCCGCCCGCCGAACCCGCGGGGCCGGACGACGCGGCGATCGAAAATGCGCTTCGCGAAGCGCTCCTGACGATGAGCGTCAAAGAGGCGGCGCAAACGGTCGCGGAGGCGACGGGGCTTTCGCGGCGTGACCTCTATGCGCGTGCGCTCTCCATCAAGAGCGACGGCTGACTTGCGCGCGCGCTCCCGCCCCGCCGCGCGCGACTCTTCGCAGAAGCGTCGCGCCGCCTATCGTCACGGCCACATCGCCGAAGCGGCAGCGCTGCTTCTGCTTCTTGCCAAGGGCTTCCGCCCGCTCGCGCGGCGCTACAAGACGCCGCTCGGCGAGATCGATCTTATCGTGAAGCGCGGGCGCATGATCGCCTTCGTCGAGGTCAAGGCGCGCGCGCTCGAGCGCGACGCGCTCGAATCCGTCGACGCGCTTACGGAGCGGCGGATCGCCGATGCCGCAGACCTCTGGCTCGCGAAGCATCCGGCGGCCGGCGGCCACGACATGCGCTACGACATGGTGGTCGTGGCGCCGTGGCGCCTGCCGCGCCATATCCCCGATGCCTTCCGGCCCGGATTCCGCAAGGTCTGGTGATCGCCCTTTGAGTTGCCATCGGGGCGCGGCGTGTCTAACTCCGCTTCCCGCGCCCGCTTTCCGACAAGGCACCCGACATGACGCTCAACGTGGCGGTCCAGACGGACCACATCTCCAAATTCACCATCGCCGGAGATACGACCTTCGCGTTGATGCTGGAGGCGGAGCGGCGCGGTCACACGCTTTTCCATTACACGCCCGACCGTCTGGCGATGCGCCAAGGCCGCGTCGAGGCGCGCGTCGAGCCGGTCAAGGTGCGCGATCTCGCAGGCGACCACTTCACGCTGGGCGCCGCGGAACTCGCGGACCTTTCCGGCTTCGACGTGGTGCTGCTCAGGCAGGACCCGCCCTTCGACATGGCCTACATCACGACGACGCATATTCTTGAGCGCATCCATCCCGCGACGTTCGTCACCAACGATCCCGTCGAAGTGCGCAACGCCCCGGAGAAGCTCTTCGTGACGATGTTCCCGGAGCTGATGCCGGAGACGTTGATCACGCGCGACGCGAACACCATCCGCGATTTCCGCAACGAGTTCGGCGACATCATCCTGAAGCCGCTTTACGGCAATGGCGGAGCTGCGGTGTTTCGCCTGCGCGAGGACGACGAGAATCTCTCGGCGCTTCTGGAGCTTTTCCTCGAGCGCTTCCGCGAGGCATTCGTGGTGCAGCGCTATCTCCCTGCGGTCGGCAGGGCGACAAGCGCATCATCCTCGTCGACGGCGAAGCGGTCGGTGCGATCAACCGCATCCCGGCGATGGGCGACGCCCGCTCCAACATGCATGTCGGCGGCAAGGCGGTGCCAAGCGAGATGACCAAGCGCGACCGCGAGATCTGCGAGACGATCGGCCCGGAGCTGAAGAAGCGTGGGCTGCTTCTCACCGGCATCGACGTGATCGGCGACTATTTGACGGAGATCAACGTCACCTCGCCGACCGGCATTCGCGAGGTGCAGCGTTTCGGCGGCGTCGACATCGCCCGACTGTTCTGGGACGCAGTCGAGACGAAGGTGAGCTAGCGGAGGACGTCGGTGTCCGTCGGTGAATACGGCACGCTGATCGCTGTGCTGATTGCGCTCGGGATCGCGCTTCGGCAAATCCGCACCGACCCGCGCATCACCAGGGCGTTCACCAGAAAGACCCTGGTCGCCGCCGGCGGATATCTTCTCTTTTGCGCGCTCGGCTTCGGCATCTTCCTTTCGCTTCTGCAGATTGCCGGCGGAGAGCACGCAGAGCTCTTCGTCTTCGCCTTTTTCCTGATCTGGATCGCGTTCGGTGTGATCTGGCTGATCCGCATCGCGCCGCGCTTGCGCGAACCGCCAGCATGGCTGATGCGCCGCTGGTCGACACTCGACTGGTGCATCATCGCCGCCGCGACCGGCTGCGTGCTTGGTGTGGTCTTGCAGGTATGACGAAGGGCTAAGCCCGGCTTCAGGCGCCCGGCTGAAGATTATCCGCGCGGGAATCCGAGACAATAGAAGCGCCGGCAAGAGCGCTCCCTTCGCGCTCGACCAAATGCTCACGCAGCGGCTCAAGGTCGTAGCCAGCCGCAGTGACGGTCTCCAAGGTTTTCTCGACACCGAGCCGCGCGACGGCGGCCTGCGCCCAAAGGATCGAGCAGCGCGTTCCGGTCCGACAATAAAAAAGGACGGGACGCGGCAGCGTATCGAGCAACTCTTTGAAGGCGTCGACGACATGGTCGTCCGTGACGTTCATGTTGGCGACGGGCTGGTAACGGAAGTCGAGTCCATTGCGGCGCGCCGCCGCTTCGGCAAGGCGTTGCGGAAGCTGGTCGGCAGCCTCGCCGTCCGGGCGGTTGTTCACCACTGAGCGAAAGCCGCGCGCGGCTATCTCTGCGAAATCGTCCTCGACGAGTTGAGGCGCGACGAAGACTTCGTCTTCAAGCTGAACCATCGTTGCCATGAGCCACCGCTTTTGCCGCACGGGCCTACTCGGCCATGCCCAAGGTTAGCTGGCAGGCCGAAGCGGTAATAATTCCAGGACACTCAAGATTGCGGCCCCGAGACAAAATCGTGCTCCGATGAGGCGGCAGCGCAGAAAAAAGCGTCCAACGCCAGGGACCGGCCTCACGCCCGAGCCGCGATACAATTGTTCCTCTTTCGTTCTTGACGGTCGGGCGGCGCTACACTTATGGTGGCGGTATCGGGTTCGGGGGCATTCGATGGTCGCGCGCATCACAACGGTGGCGTTTCAGGGGATCGAGGCGATTCCCGTCGACGTCCAGGTGCTGATGACGCCCGGAAAGCCCGTCTTCAACATCGTGGGCCTGCCCGACAAGGCGGTGGCAGAGAGCCGCGAGCGGGTGCACGCGGCGCTTCACGCGTCAGGGCTGGCGCTTCCGGCAAAGCGCATCACCGTCAATCTCGCGCCGGCCGATCTCCCCAAGGAGGGCAGCCATTACGATCTTCCGATCGCTCTCGGCCTGATGGTGGCGATGGGCGCGGTCGCCTCCGATTCGATCGCCGAGCATGTCGTGCTCGGCGAGCTTGCGCTCGACGGCCGTATCACCGCGGTCGCCGGCGTGCTTCCCGCCGCGATCGGCGCAAGCGCGCTGTCGCGGGCGCTGATCTGCCCCGGCGCCTGTGGGCCGGAGGCTGCGTGGGCGGGCGAGACGCTTTCCATCGTCGCGCCCGACTCGCTCATCTCGCTCGCCAATCATTTTCGCGGGACTCCAGGTTCTGAAGCGGCCGGAGCCGTCGATCCGCTCCGGCCGTGCCGACATCCCCGACATGAAGGACATCAAGGGACAGGAAGCTGCCCGCCGCGCGCTCGAGATCGCCGCGGCCGGCGGCCACAACATGCTGATGATCGGCCCACCGGGCGCGGGAAAATCGATGCTCGCGGCGCGTCTTCCATCTATCCTGCCGCCGCTCACACCGCGTGAGCTCCTGGAGATCTCGATGATCGCGTCGATCGCCGGCGAGCTCACCGACGGCAAGCTCTCCGACCGGCGGCCGTTCCGCGCGCCGCATCACTCCGCCTCGATGGCGGCGATGGTCGGCGGCGGCGTCCGCGCGCGGCCGGGCGAAGTGTCGCTCGCGCATAATGGCGTGCTCTTCCTCGACGAGCTTCCCGAGTTCTCGCCGCAGGTGCTCAATTCGCTCCGCCAGCCGCTCGAGGCGGGCGAGACGATGGTGGCGCGCGCCAACTACCGCATCACCTACCCATCGCGGATCCAGCTGATCGCGGCGATGAATCCCTGCCGCTGCGGCAAGGCGGGCGAGCCCGGGCATCAATGCCGGCGCGGCGCCCGCTGCGCGAGCGACTACCAGGCGCGCATCTCCGGGCCGCTGCTCGACCGCATCGACATCCGTATCGAGGTGCCGGCGCTCGCCGCCACCGACTTGATCCGCCCCGCCCCGAATGAATCGAGCGCCGACGTCGCGGAGCGCGTTGCCGCGGCGCGCGCGCTTCAAGCCGAACGCTACAAGGCGCTCGGGCAAAGCCGCATCCGCTCGAACGCGCAGGCCGGCGCCGACCTGATCGAAAAGGTCGCGACGCCGGAGCGTTCCGGCATGCGGCTTCTCGAAGACGCGGCGGCCTCGATGGCCCTCACCGCGCGGGGCTACCATCGCGTGCTGAAGCTTGCGCGCACGCTAGCCGATCTCGACGGTGCCGAGACGGTGGCGCGCATCCACATCGCCGAGGCGCTCGCCTACCGTGCTCTGCCGCCTGAGCTTGAAATGGCTGCATGACGGCCCAAAGGCTGTTCGGGACTGTCGTTGAAGCGTTATTGAGCGCGATTATGTCATTAGAACCGCGCCGAAAGTGATTCGCCTTCCGGCAGCGCTTCCGCGGGGGAACGGATGCACGAACCGGTTCGAAGATACCGCACGCCACGGGCAGGAGGCGACGGGTGACGGCAGGCGCCCTGCTCTTGCCCCGCAATCTCGTGCGGCGTTTCAAACCAACGGTCGCAACCGGGACCGACCGGGCGCTGGCGCGCTTCGTCAAGCCGAACGTGCTTCCCTGGCCGGCCCCATGGCGCGGCCTCTCGCTCGGCCGGCTCGGTGACCTCGAGGTCCGGCTTGCCGCAAATCCGTTCGAGGTGCGCCGTGCGCAGGCGCTCCGCTACCGCGTCTTCTACGAGGAGATGTCGGCGGTGGCCGATCAGCGCACACGGCAGACGCGGCGCGACGCCGACCGGTTCGACAAGCTCTGCGACCATCTCCTCGTCGTCGATCACGCTGAACGGCACGGACGCTTCGGCGCAAAGATCGTCGGCACGTATCGCGTCCTTCGCCACGAGATTGCTCAGCGGCATGGCGGGTTCTACAGCGCGAACGAATTCGACATCGCCCCCCTCATGGCGCGGCTGCCCGAGCTTCGGTTTCTTGAGCTCGGCCGTTCATGCATCCTGCCGCCCTATCGCACCAAGCGCGCTCTGGAGCTCCTTTGGCACGGCATATGGGCGTACGTGCGCATGCACGGAATCGACGTGATGCTCGGCTGCGCGAGCCTCGCTGGCACCGATCCCGAGAAGCTCGCAGCTGCCGCTCTCATTCCTCCACCATCATGCGCGCGCCTCCGAGGAATGGTCGGGTGCGCGCGCGGAACGAGCTGCATGTCGCGATGGACCTCCTGCCGCCGTCAGAGATCGACGCGCGTGCGGCGCTTCGCGCGTTGCCGCCGCTCGTCAAGGGTTACCTCCGCCTCGGCGCGATGGTCGGCGACGGCGCGGTCATCGACCGGCAATTCGGGACCACGGACGTGCTGATGGTGCTTCCGGTCGCGGCGATCGCTTCGCGCTACATCGACTATTACGGCGCCGACGCGAGCCGCTACGCCGTCAGTCCGCCGGCGAGCGACCGGCCGCGCGTCGCCGCCTGATCCGGACATAGAGCGCGCCGCCTCCGCCGTGGCGGCGATGCGCCTCCTCGAAGCCGACGACGAAGGGGCGGAGCTCGCCGCCGGCAAGCCAATGCGGGACGCTCTCGCGCAGAACGCCGCGACCCTCGCTCCCTTCGCGGCCCTTGCCGGTCACGACGAGAACGATGCGCGCCCCCGACGCCTGCTGGCTGCGCAGGAACGCGGAGAGCGCGGAAAACGCGCGCTCCTGCCGCATGCCGTGAAGATCGATCCGCGCTTCGATCTCAACGGCGCCGCGGGCGAGACGCCGCCGCGTCTTCTCCTCGAGAGGCGCCAGCGGCGGGGTTTTGCCTGGCTTTGCGGTAGGAGCAGCACTCGATGTCTTCGGTGCGTCCGCCTTGTGCCGCGGCTTGGGCTTCGCGGGAGACGGCGCGGCGGTTTCGCTCTGCGCCTTATGCGAGTGCCTGAGCGGCTTCACCGTCTGCCGCAGGCGCGTCCAAAGCTCGTGCTCGTCCGTTGTCAGCCGACGCGTCATTCGCCCGCCAATTTCGGAACAAGTGCGATCATCGCCGCCTCGTGGCGGACGCGGCCGGCCAGCGAGCCGGCCTTGGCACCCGAGCCGAAGAAGATGTCGCCGCGCGCCGGACCGACGATCGCCGAGCCGGTGTCCTGCGCGATCATGAGACGCCGCAATGGTGCGCCGCGCGCCGGATCCGCGAGCCCCGTCGCGTCGACCCAGATCGGCGTGTGGAAGGTATGAAGCGTCCGATCGACCGCGAGGCTTCTGAGCGGAGCGAGCGGCACGCCGGCTGCGCCGAGCGGTCCGTCCGACTCGGAGAGCGCAGTTTCGCGGAAGAAGATGTAGGAGCGGTTCTCGCGCATCAGCGCCCGAGCGGCGTCCGGGTTCCGCTTCAGCCAGGCTTCGAGCCCGTCCTTGTCGGCGCCCTCCAGCGGAAGGAGACCGCGCTCCACCGCGAGCCTGCCGATCGACGTATAGGGATGACCGGACTTTGCGGCAAAGGCGACGCGGAGCGTGCCACCCTCGACGAGGCGCAGCCGCGCCGATCCCTGCACGTGAATGAAGAACGCATCGACTGCGCTTTCGACGAAAGCGACCTCCAGCCCACTGTCCGCGAGCGCGCCCTCTTCGATTTCGGCGCGATCCAAATAGGGCTCGATGCCGCCCGCCGTTTGCTTCGCGAACCGAATCTCGGGGTCGAAGCTCGCCGGTCGGTTCGCATCGGTCACGTCGACAAGATCGGGCGGGCGGCGGAGCAGCGGCACGGAGAAGTGTGCGCTCTGCGTCCGGCTCGCCACGACCTCCGGCTCGAAATATCCGGTGACGAAACCAGGGGCGCCGATCCTATAGGGAGTGAACTTTTCTTCGAAGAAGGCGCGCGCAGCATCCGGGCTGTCGTGCTTCGTTAAGAGCGCCGCGCGCCCGATCTCCTGCAACGCAGTGCCGTCGATGCCGAGCGCGCGCGTCTTGGGGGGAGCGCCCGCCATCGCTACTGCGCCGGAAAGAAATGCCTCGAACGCTGCGGCGTGGTCATCGTCGCGCCATCCGGCGATGTCGGAAAAATCGATCTTCGAGAGGAGAGGCCCCGCCGCCTTCGGCGAAGTTTCGGGGCTCGCGCCGACGCGGCTCATGCGAAGGTCGGCCGTCGGGCCGGATCAGACCGCCTCGGTCGCGACGAGCTTCCAGTTCGGGTCGCGCGACGTCACGTCGCGCGCAAAGGTCCACGCGTCGCGGATCGTCTGAACCTCAGTCGCGTCGCCTTCAACAACATTCCCGTCCTTGTCGCGCGCGCAGGTGATGAGCTCGGCAAGGAAGCGGAGCGAGATGCGCGCGTCCTTTCCGTCGAGTTCGGCGGCGACGATCTTCGTCTCTTCGATACCGACGAAGGTGAGCTCCGCCTTCCGCTCCTTCTTCTCGCGTTCCGTGATCGCCGCAACGAACCCGTCGTAGACGTCGGGGGCGAGCAGGTTCTTCAAGGTCGTGCGGTCGCCCTGCGCAAAGGCGGTCACGATCATCTCGTAGGCGGCTTTGGCGCCCGAAAGGAAATGCTCGGGATCGAAGTCCGGCGCCGCCTTGCTGATCGCAAGCAGTCCCTCGTAGAGCGGCGTGCCGGACGCTGCGTATTTGGTCAGCGTCTCGGGGTCGGCGCTCGCGTTCTGCGCTGCGGCACCGCGGTCGCGCGGGGGCAGCGCCACGACGTTGTCGTTCCGCGCGCTGGCCGGCGGCGACTTGACCCGGGTCTCGTATGGCGACGGCTCGTTGCCGGTGCGACGGCCGAGCACGCTGCCGAGCCGCATGAAGATGACGACGGCGATGATCAGGAAGATTATCGAATAGATGTCGAAGAATCCGCTCATCGGGGACTTGGGCTCGCAAGCTGCCGGCGCGGCGCGGTTTGGGGGCGCCCTAGAGGTCCAATGTAAGCACCTTTCAGGTTAAGTCCAGCGAAGGCATGCTTAATCCTTTGCGACCCCGGTCCCGGCGTCCCATATGCCTAAAAAGAGCCAGGACATGCGGATTCCCATTCCATTCATCCTTCTGACGCTCGTCTTCGCCGAGATTGCGGGATTCATCCTGGTCGGCGAGGCGATCGGCGTTCTACCCACGCTGGGGCTTGTGCTTCTCGGCATGGCTGCGGGCGTGGTCCTCCTTCGCCGGCAAGGCGTCGCCACGCTGACGCGCCTGCGGGCGGAGCTCGCCGCCGACCGGCCCTCCGCGCGGCCACTCGCCGAGGGGGCGGTCCTCGCCGTCGCGGCGCTCCTCTTGATCCTTCCCGGATTCCTGACCGATCTCTTCGGGCTTCTGCTCTTCGTGCCCTTCGTGCGCGAGTCCGTCTTTCGGGCCTTTCGCGGCCGGGTCGTCGTCCGCACCGCCGGCGGTTCGCAGCCACGCACCGTCGGACCGGTGGTGGATCTCGATCGGACCGACTACGCGCGAGGCCAAGGAGGCGCAAATCCTGAGAGCCCGTGGCGCGTCCTCGACGATCCCGAGGCGTAGATTGTTCGCCTGTCCCGTGCTAGGCGGGCGCGCGAAACAAAGAGGGCAGCGACGATGGCCGAGATAAGCGGGAACGGCGGGCAGGCCGCGCCCGAGCCCAACGAGAACCAGGCGCAGCCCGCCGGCATTCATGTGCTCGGTCAGTATGTAAAGGACATCTCGTTCGAGAATCCGGGCGCGCCGCGAACGCTGAGGGCGAGCGAGGCGGTGCCTAATCTCGACGTCAACGTGAACGTCAACGCCCGTCCGCAATCGCAGACCGACTTCGAGATCGAGCTCAAGCTCGACGCCAAGGCGGTGCGCGGCGAGGAGACGCTCTTCATCGTCGAGGTCACCTATGCCGGCGTTTTTCAGATCCGCAACGTGCCGCAGGAGCACGTTCATCCGCTGCTCCTGATCGAGTGCCCGCGGCTGCTCTTTCCGTTCGCGCGGCAGATCATCGCGGACGCGACGCGGCAGGGCGGCTTCCCGCCGCTCCTAATCGACCCGGTCGATTTCGCCGCGCTTTACCGGCAGCGCGTTGCACAGGCCGCGCAGCAGCGCGACGCGGCGCAGCAGCCGAGCTGATTGCAGTCGAGCTGATTCAGGCGGCCCTGCCGGCCGCTTCCGCCTCAAGATAACGCGCCCAGACCGGCGCACCGCCCAGACTGGCGACGAAAGCAGCGTGCGCGCTCTCGTCTTCCGGCGTCAGGCGCAGTGCGAGCGGCTTTGGCCGCGGTTCAATGGTGCGAGCGAGCGCAAAGGTCGCGCCACTTCGGCTCAGCGTCCCGAGCGCCAGCGTCGCCTGACGTCCGCCCAGGAGCTCCAGATAGACCTCGGCCAGGATCTCCGCGTCGAGGAGCGCGCCGTGCAGCGTGCGCGCGCTGTTATCGATGCCATAGCGGGCGCAGAGCGCATCAAGGCTGTTCGGCCCGTTCGGATGGCGACGACGCGCCAGCACCAGCGTATCGACGAAGCGCTGCTCCTCGAAAGACGGCCGACGGCAAAGACCGAGCTCCATGTTGATAAAGCCGCGATCGAAACCCGCGTTGTGGGCAACGAGCTGGCTGTCGCCGACAAACTCGACGAAGGAGTCGACAACCTCCTCAAAGGGCTTCTGCGTGCGCAGGAACTCGTCGGTCAGCCCGTGCACTGAGACCGCGCCGTCGGAGACCGCGCGGCGCGGATTGACATAGCAATGGAACGTGCGGCCGGTCGCGATGTGATTCAGAAGCTCGACGCAGCCGATTTCGATCAGGCGGTCGCCGTTCAGATGATCGAGGCCGGTCGTTTCGGTGTCGAAGACGATTTCCCGCATGATTGCGTTTTGAGTCCGATCGGCCCGGAGCGCAAGTCCGCAGGCTAAGCCTCCCCAGAGGATTCAGAGCGTGAAGGCGAGAGCACCGAGGATCGCGGCGACGGCCCTCCGTGCGGCATTCATTCCGGCTCCGGAATTCACAAGGAAATGAGCAGCGCGGCACTTGTCGGCATCCGGCACTTGGCGAGCGAGCAGTGCGGCGAAGCGCTCTTCGGTCATGCCGGGCCGAGCGAGGACGCGCAGCTGCTGCACCGCCTGATCGGCAGTGACGACGACGATCGTGTCGACGCGTCCGGTCGCCTTCGTCTCAAAAAGAAGCGGGATGTCGAGCACCACGAGTCGCCGCGTCTCTTCCTTCATGCGCGCAAGAAAGAGCTGCTCGCTCTCGCGCACCAGCGGATGCACGATCGCCTCAAGCCGCGCCAGCGCCTCAACATTGCCGATCACACGCTCGGCAAGCCGTCCGCGATCGACGACCCCGCCTTCGACGGCGCCCGGAAACGCTGTTTCGATCGGCCCCACGGCCGCGCCGCGGTAGAGGCGATGGACGGCGGCGTCGGCATCGTGAACCGGCACGCCGAAGGCCGCGAACATGGCAGCCGTCGTGGTCTTGCCCATGCCGATCGATCCGGTAAGCCCTATGATGCGCATCGATCACCGCACGAGATCGGCGACGACGAGCGCGCGAAGCTCTTCGTCGACGTTTGGCCTGACGCCGAACCAGCGCTCGAAGCCCGGCGCGGCCTGATGAAGAAGCATGCCGAGGCCGTCGACCACCGTCAGTCCCTGGCTCCGGGCGCTTTGAAGGAACGGGGTCATGAGCGGAACGTAGACGAGATCGGTGACGACCGCGCCCGTCTTGGCCACAGCCCAGGGCACAACCAACTCCCCCGCGTCGTGGAGTTCGGCGGACGTCGCGTTCACCACGAGGTCCGCTTGCGACAGCGCATCTGGCAGAGCTTTGAGGCCGCCGGCTTGGATGAGGCCACCGAAATGCCGGGCGAGCGCCTCGGCGCGCGCCGGCGTCCTATTAAGAAGCGCGATCTCGCTGAACTCGGAGTCAAGCAGCGCCTGGAGCACCGCGCGCGCGGCGCCGCCGGCGCCGATCACCAGCGCTTTCTTGCCATTGCGCCAGGCCGGCGCGCGCTCGTCGAGGTTGGCGGCGAACCCGTACACGTCGGTGTTGTCGGCATGGAGCCTTCCGCTCGCGAGCCAGAGCGTATTTGCCGCTTCCAGCTTCTCCGCGACGGGCGTCAACACGGAGGCAGCCCGATACGCCGCCTCCTTGTGTGGAAGCGTGACGTTGCCGCCGAGATAGCCGCGCTCTCTGAACCCGGCGAGGAAGGCATCGATCGCGTCCCGAGGAACCGCTTCGGCGACGTAGTCGCCTGCTATGCCGTTGCGCCTCAGCCAGAAGCGATGGATCAACGGCGAGCGCGAATGTGCGATGGGCCAGCCGACGACGAAGGCCTTCGACGCGCTCACGCCGGCTTCCGCGCAGCAAGAAGCGCGATTACCGCGGCCGCAGTCTCTTCGATCGAGCGCCGCGTCACGTCGATGACCGGCCAGCCCTGCTTGGCGCAGAGCTTTCGGCTCCAGGTGATCTCTTCGGTGACGAGGTTGCGGTCGACATAGGAATCGGTGAGCTCGTCGGACTTCATGGCGAGCACGCGGTGTTGTCGGACCTGGACGATGCGGTCGGGGCTCGCGATCAAGCCCACAATCAACGGCTTTTGTGGCGACTCCAGCACGGAGGGCACCGGCGAGCCGTAGACGAGCGGAATGTTCGCCGTTTTGATTCCGCGGTTCGCGAGATAGATCGAGGTCGGCGTCTTCGACGTCCGGCTAACGCCCACGAGCACGACGTCTGCATCGTCGATCGCCTCGAAATGCTGGCCGTCGTCATGCGCGAGCGTGAAGTTGAGTGCCTCGATGCGGCGGAAATATTCGGCGTCGAGAACGTGCTGGGCGCCGACGCGGCCGGCCGAGCGCGTTCCGAGATAAGCCTGCAATGCGACGAGTACCGGCTCCAGAACCGAGACGCAGGGGACGCCGAGATTGCGGCAGCCGCTCTCGATCATGGTGGCGAGGTTCGTATCCACGAGCGTATAGAGGACAATCCCCGGCGACTCTTCGATCTCCGTAAGCGACTGCTCGACCAGCGCCGAAGTGCGGACGAGCGAGTGGATGTGCTCGATCGCGTGCGTGTGCTTGTACTGGGCCGCCGCCGCACGCGCGACGGCGATCAGCGTCTCGCCGGTTGCGTCGGAGACAAGATGGAGGTGGAAGTAACGCGGCGTCGGCACTCGGTGCGGTCCCTGTGGAGGAAAACGGCTTCTCCCTCTCCTACCCGGAAGTCCCGCCAAGGCGATACCGAATCCGGAAAAAGCATCAACAGACGACGGGGGCGGGAGAAGATTCTCCGAGGGCTCGGCAATACGGGTAGAGACACGGACATCGGGTCGCAGCGGATGGACGCCTGTGGATTTCCTCGCGGCGAATGCCGGCGCAATTCCCGGGCAAAGACGCGTTCATCCGCGTTATACCCGAAATCCCGGAATGCTTTGTGGAGTTCTCCCACACGTAAGGTTTCCAGGGACAGATTGTGGAGAGGCGACAATCCCTCTAATCCAAGCCCAAACAGCAATAAATCCAACGTTAAGATTCTTTTAATGAAGATTGTTGTCGCGTGAGCGAACGCGCAAAACTCGTACGGGTTCTCTCAGGCGAGGTGGTGGAGCCACCGCCGGTCTGGATCATGCGCCAGGCCGGGCGCTATCTGCCGGAATATCGGAAGACGCGCGAAAGGGCTGGCTCGTTCCTTGATCTTTGCTTCACGCCGGAGCTTGCCGCGGACGTGACGATGCAGCCGGTGCGGCGCTTCGATCTCGATGCTGCGATCCTCTTCTCCGACATCCTGGTCATTCCGCTTGCGCTTGGACAATCGGTGCGCTTCGAGGAAGGCCAGGGGCCGGTTCTCTCTCCCGCGCCGATCGATTCGGTAGCTCTTGATCCAAGCCGTGTTGCGGAGAAGCTTGCGCCGATCTTCGAGACAGTGCGACTGACGCGTGCTGCCTTGTCGTCTGACAAGGCGTTGATCGGGTTCTGCGGTGCGCCTTGGACTGTCGCGACCTATATGATCGCGGGACGGGGCTCGGCCGAACATCTTGTGGCGCGTCGTCTTGCGCTTGAAGAGCCGGCGCGATTCCAGGCGCTGATCGATATCGTGGTCGATGCGTCGGTGGAGTATCTCACCGGGCAGATCGATGCCGGTGCGGATATCGTGAAGATATTCGACAGCTGGGCGGGTGTGCTCGACGCGGAAGGTTTTGCGCGGTGGGCGATTGCGCCGGTGCGCTTGATCGTCGAGCGGGTGAAAGCTATGCGCCCTGGCGTGCCGATCATCGGTTTTCCGCGTGGCGCCGGTGCGCGGGTCGGAGCGTTTGTTGGAGAGACGGGCGTCGACGGTGTTGCGATCGACTGGACGTTGCCGATGGAAGATGCTTGCGAGCTCGTGCCGGCGCCAACAGCGCTGCAGGGGAACCTTGATCCACTGCGGCTTGTCATTGGCGGTGCGGGGCTTGATGCGGGAGTTGAATCTATTCTGAGGGTGATGCGCGGACGTCCGCACATCTTCAACCTCGGCCACGGCATCACGCCGGACACGCCAGTTGAGAACGTCGCGCGGCTTGTCGCGCGTGTGCGCGGAGAGGTCGCCGGCTGATGCTTTGGGTGAAGGCGCTTCACATCATGTCGGTGATCGCCTGGATGGCGGCGCTCCTGTATCTGCCGCGGCTTATGGTCTATCACGCGGAGAGTGCGCCGGGCTCGGAGAAGTCGGAGACCTTCAAGGTGATGGAGCGGCGGCTCCTGCGCGGTATCGCGACACCGTCGATGCTCGCGACCTGGGTATTCGGTTTGTGGATGGCGTGGCTGATCGGTGCGTGGAGCGACGGCTGGTTCCACGCGAAGCTCTTCCTCGTGCTTTTGCTTTCGGGCTACCACGGCTTCGCGGTACGCTGGGTGCGGGACTTCGCCAACGATCGGAATGCGCGCTCCGCCAAGTTCTTCCGTATGGTCAACGAAATCCCTGCGCTGCTCATGGCGGGGATCGTGATCCTCGTGGTCGTCAAGCCGTTCTGATGATTTTGGCTTGTCTCTCGTCGGCCGGATCGCTATCTAGGGCTTGCGCTGGCGTGAAAATGCGCGCAAGGACGCGTTCTTCCGCTGATCGGCCCCAACCGAACGCGCCCGCGTCTTACACTCCCTAACTTCCCGCCCCCTTTTTCCCTGACGGGACAAATCCATGCAAGAAATGAAACTTCAGGACCTGAAGTCCAAATCTCCGACCGAGCTTCTGAGCTTTGCCGAGGAGCACGAGGTGGAGAACGCCAACACGCTCCGTAAGCAGGAGCTGATGTTCGGCATTCTTAAGAAACTCGCCGACAACGAGATCGACATTATCGGCGAAGGCGTCGTGGAAGTGCTGCAGGACGGTTTCGGCTTCCTGCGCTCGCCCGATGCGAACTACCTTCCGGGCCCCGACGACATCTACATCTCACCTTCGCAGATCCGACGCTTCTCGCTTCGAACCGGCGATACGGTCGAGGGACAGATACGCAGCCCGAAGGAGGGCGAGCGCTACTTCGCTCTTCTGAAGGTCAACCGGATCAACTTCGAGGACCCGGACAAAGCGCGCCACAAGGTGCACTTCGACAATTTGACGCCGCTCTATCCGGACGAGCGTTTCAAGATGGAGGTCGAGGATCCGACGCGGAAAGACCTGACTGCGCGCGTCATCGACCTCGTGGCGCCGCTTGGCAAAGGGCAGCGCGCGCTAATCGTCGCGCAGCCGCGCACCGGCAAGACGGTGATCCTGCAGAACATAGCACGCTCGATCACGACCAATCACCCGGAATGCTATCTGATCGTGCTTCTGATCGACGAGCGTCCGGAAGAAGTCACGGACATGCAGCGCACGGTGAACGGCGAAGTGATCTCTTCGACCTTCGACGAGCCGGCGCAGCGGCATGTGCAAGTGGCGGAGATGGTGATCGAGAAGGCGAAGCGGCTCGTCGAGCACGGCCGCGACGTTGTCATCCTCCTCGATTCGATCACGCGTCTCGGCCGCGCCTACAACACCGTCGTTCCCTCCTCCGGCAAAGTGCTGACCGGCGGCGTCGACGCCAACGCCCTGCAACGGCCGAAGCGCTTCTTCGGCGCGGCGCGCAACATCGAGGAAGGCGGCTCGCTGACGATCATCGCGACCGCGCTCATCGATACCGGCAGCCGCATGGACGAAGTGATCTTCGAGGAGTTCAAGGGCACCGGCAATTCGGAGATCGTGCTCGACCGCAAGGTTTCCGACAAGCGCGTCTTCCCGTCGATGGACATCCTGAAGTCCGGCACGCGCAAGGAAGAGCTTCTCGTTCCGAAGGGTGACCTCTCGAAGATCTTCGTGCTCCGTCGCATCCTGTCCTCGATGGGCGTGGTCGACGCGATCGAGTTCCTGATCGACAAGCTGAAGCAGACCAAGACGAACTCCGAGTTCTTCGACTCGATGAATACCTAGCGGAACAGTTCGACTTTCCGCCTCGGGTTCTCCAGGTTGCCGCGTGCCCTGTCCCAAATGCGCGGCTCTGCCCGCATGATGCGCCGAAGCAGTCCGAGACCTGGCGCACACTCTATTCTCGAGTGCCTGTCAGGCGAGGCCTCGCCGCGTTGAGATCAAAACCTCGGCCGCCTCGTCGTTTGACGTGATCTCCGGCAGGCAGCTTGTGGCACCGCAAAGGAAGAGCGCGGCTTCTTCTTTGGCTGGTCGCTTTCCGTGCGCTGGATGACCGGCCGGGAGCTCGTCGGGGGAGGTTCTCGCGACGAAGAGAGCGGGGTCAGCTTCGGCGAGCGCCGCCTGAAGTAAAGCGTCGGCGAGAGCGCCCTCCCCCACGACGAAAGCCAGCCGGCCGCGGAGCATCGTGTCGAACGCCGATTGCAGGCTTGCAGTCCCGACAACATCGCGCGCGGCATCTGACGCTAGGTGCGCGACGATGCGCTCGGCGTGCTCGCGATATGAGCGGTCACCGGTCAGCATGAAGAGCGTCGCGGCGTTCGATGCCATGGTTCCGGTCGCGGCCGGCGTCGCCTCGTCGGTGAGCGACAACGGCGTTGCAATCAATGCTTGCGCGTCGTCCGCGGCGAGATTGTAGGCGGCGGCTGCCTCGACGAAATGGTGACGGCGCGCGGCGGCGAACCAGGCCTCGGAGCGGGTGAGATACACAGCGTCGCCTTCGAGCGCGAAGAGCGCCAAGGCGGCGCGGATCATGTTGGCGTAGTCGGTGGCGACGCCGGGGAAGACGCTCTCTCCATCGAGCGTCGAATGCGCCAGGCGGTCGCCGTCCGACATCGATTCCGACACGAAGCGGAAGGCCGCCAGCGCGGCATCGCGGGCGGCTTCGTTGCCGTTGACGCGAGCGGCATGGGCGAGGCCCGCGATCGCGAGTCCGTTCCAGTCGGCGAGCACCTTGTCGTCGCGGGTGGGCTGCGGGCGCTTGTTGCGCCGGCTAAGCAATATGGCCCGCAGCTTTGCCAGTGCGGCCTCCTTGTCGTCGCCGAGCCACTCGTTCGCGCCTCGGCGCAGGCGGTTCAGGATGACCTTGCCTTCCCAATTGCCGCCGGGCGACGCGTCGTAGATCTCGGCGAACGTCGCGAAGTGGTCGCCGAGCGCGTCGCGAAGCTCGTCGCCCGACCAGACGTAGGTCAGCCCCTCCTCGTGCTCGGTGTCGGCATCGAGGCTGGCGGCGAAGCCTCCGCCCGGGAGCTGCATCTCGCGGACGAGCCAGGCGACGGTCTCGTCGATTCGCTGCCGAAACAATGGCCGTGGCGCTTCGTGCTGCGCGTATGCAAGTGCGGAGAGAAGCAAGCCGTTGTCGTAGAGCATCTTCTCGAAATGCGGGACGAGCCACTCCGCGTCGACCGAGTAGCGGGCGAAGCCGCCGCCGACGTGATCGTAGATTCCGCCCTGGCAGAGATGCGTGAGCGTGACGGTGACCGCGTCGCGGAATTGGCTATCGCCGGTCCGCCGGTAGGCGCGCCAGAGGAGATCCAGCACGACCGGGTTCGGGAATTTCGGCGCGCCCTTGAAGCTGCCGTCGGACATGTCCCAGACCGAAAGGATCGTGCGCGCCGCCTCGTCGAGAAACGTTGGGCTCGGCGCTTCTGTGGGCGGAGCAACCGGCCGGTTCAGGTGATCGTGGAGCGCCGCGGCGTTCTTCGTCACGGCTGCGTCCTGCGATGTCCAAGCGGCGGAGATGGCGCCAAGCACCTGGCGGAAGCTCGGACGACCGTAGCGCGGCTCGGGCGGGAAATAGGTCCCGCCCCAAAAAGGCTCGGCGTCGGGCGTCAGGAACATGGTCAGGGGCCAGCCGCCTTGTTCGCCGAGCGCATGGAGCGCGCGCATATAGATCTGGTCGACCTCGGGCCTTTCCTCCCGGTCAACCTTAATGGAAACGAAATCGCGGTTGAGATGCTCGGCCGTCGTCGGGTCGCTGAAGCTCTCGCGTGCCATGACATGGCACCAATGGCAGGCGGCGTAGCCGATCGAGAGATGCACGGGGACGTTCCGGCGCTTCGCCTCGGCGAAGGCCTCTGGTATCCACGGCCACCAGTCGACCGGATTGTCGGCGTGCTGGCGAAGATAGGGGCTGGTCGAGCCGGCCAGGCGGTTCATCGGTCCTCGAGCGTTTCTGGGGGCTTCTCGAGCGCGATTTCGAATGGATAGCATATACGCGCTTTCGAGCGGCGCCGTTCCGTCCGGCGTCGCGGTCATCCGCATCTCTGGGCCGAAGGCAGGGGAGGCGCTGCAAGCGCTCGCCGGCGCTTTGCCGGAAGCGCGGCGCGCGACGCTTCGAACGATACGGCGGCCGAGCCAACGGCGCAGCCATCGATCAGGGGCTCGTGCTCTGGTTTCCGGGCCCCGGAAGCGAGACCGGCGAGGACATGGCGGAGCTACAGCTCCATGGGGGGCGGGCGGTCGTGCAGGCGGTCTTCGATGCGCTCGGGGCGCTCGGCCTCAGGCTGGCGCGGCCCGGTGAGTTCATCCGGCGCGCGTTTCGAGAACGGCAAGCTCGACCTCACGGAGGTTGAGGGACTCGCGGATCTTATCGCTGCCGAAACGGAGCTTCAGCGACGCCAGGCGCTAGGGCAGGCGGGTGGGGCGCTTGCCGCGCGGGCGGAGGAATGGCGGTCAGCACTGATCGATCTTCGCGCCGAGATCGAGGCGCGCCTCGATTTCTCCGACGAAGGCGATGTCGCCGACGCGCTGCCGGTGGATTTTCAGACGCGTGTCGCGACGCTCGGTGAGGCAATGCGCGAAGCGCTTGCCGGGGCGACGTCTGGTGAGCGGCTCAGGGAGGGTTTCCGGGTGGCGATCCTCGGGCGGCCGAATGCCGGAAAGTCGTCGCTCTTGAATGCGCTCGCGCGGCGCGATGTCGCGATCGTGACGGAGGAGGCGGGGACGACGCGTGACGTGCTCGAGGTGCCGCTCGATCTCAACGGCTACCCTGTCACGCTGTTCGACACCGCCGGTCTCCGCGAGGCCGAGTTGGCGGCCGAGCTCGAGGGCGTGCGCCGTGCTCGACTGACGGCGGAGAGTGCCGACCTTGTTCTCTGGCTCTCGGACACGACCGAGCCGGCTCCGCCGCCTAAGATTTCGGGTCGCTCGCTGTGGCGCGTGGCGACCAAGGTCGATCTTGCGCAGCCCGGCCGTGAAGCCGATATCGCGATCTCGGTCGTAACGAATGTCGGCGTGTCGGAGCTCGTAGCACGGCTTGCCGTCGCGGCGTCCGAGAGCCTCGGCGCGGGCGACGCGCTTGTCACGCGCGCGCGACAGGCCGAGGCGATACGCGACGCCGTGGATGCGCTGGAGCGCATTCCGGGCGCTGCCGAAGAAGTCGCAGCGGACTTGCTGCGCGCGGCGAGCGAGGCTATTGGCCGGCTCAGCGGACGCGTCGATGTCGAGGATGTGCTCGACCGGCTCTTCAGCGAGTTCTGCATCGGCAAATGAGGTTTCACGTAAAACCGATCGCGCAACCTGGCGTGCGTTCCACGTGAAACGATGAGGGCGAAATGATCGCGGCGGATGTCATCGTCGTGGGAGGTGGGCATGCCGGCGCAGAGGCCGCGGCGGCGGCGGCCCGATTCGGCGCCGATACGATCCTTGTCACCCACCGCTTCACGACCGTCGGCGAGATGTCCTGCAACCCCGCGATTGGCGGTCTCGGCAAGGGGCATCTCGTGCGCGAGGTCGATGCGCTGGACGGGCTGATGGGCCGCGTCGCCGACCGCGCCGGCATCCAGTTCCGCGTCCTCAATCGCCGTAAGGGCCCTGCCGTGCGCGGCCCCCGCGCGCAGGCCGACCGGGCGCTCTACCGCGCCGCCATGCAGGCGGAGATCGCTGCGCAGCCGAACCTTGCGGTGGTCGAAGGCGAAGTCGCCGACCTTCTCATTGCCGACGGCCGCGCCGCCGGCGTGCGGCTCAAGGACGGGCGCGAGATCGCCGCTGCCGCCGTCGTGCTCACTACCGGCACCTTCCTCTCCGGGCTCATCCATCTCGGCGAGACGACGACGCCCGCCGGGCGCTACGGCGAGGCGCCGAGCATCGGGCTTTCCGAGACGCTTCATCGGGTCGGCCTTAGGCTCGGCCGGCTGAAGACCGGAACGCCCCCTCGCCTCGACGGCCGCACCATCGACTGGGCAAGTCTCGAGCGCCAGGACGGCGACCAACCGCCGGAGCCGTTCTCGGCGCTCACGACCGCGATCACGACGCCGCAGATCGCCTGCGCGATCACGCGCACGACCGCGGAGACCCACGCGATCATCCGCGGTAACCTTAATCGATCGGCAATGTATTCCGGGCGGATCGCCAGTCGCGGACCGCGCTATTGCCCTTCGATCGAGGACAAGATCGTCCGCTTTGCCGACCGCGAGAGCCACCAGATATTCCTTGAGCCGGAAGGCCTCGACGATCACACCGTTTACCCTAACGGAATCTCGACGTCGCTGCCGGAGGACGTGCAGACCGCCCTCGTCCACTCCATGCCGGGTCTTGCGCGCGCCGTGATTCTGCGCCCGGGCTACGCCATTGAATACGACCACATCGATCCGCGTGAGCTCGGCCCCACGCTCGAATGCCTGAAGCTCTCCCGCCTTTATCTCGCCGGCCAGATCAACGGCACGACCGGCTACGAGGAAGCCGCGGCGCAAGGGCTTGTCGCAGGCCTCAATGCGGCGCGGGCCGCCGGCCGCGTGGCGCCAGTCGTGATCGGTCGCGCCGACGCTTATCTCGGCGTCATGATCGACGACCTCGTCACGCGCGGGGTCAGCGAGCCCTATCGCATGTTCACCTCGCGTGCCGAGTACCGGCTGTCGCTTCGCGCCGACAATGCCGACCAGCGGCTGACACCGCTCGGCATCGAATTCGGCATCGTCGGCAGCGCGCGCGCGAAAGCCTACGCGGCGAAGGCGGACGCTCTCGTCAATGCAAGGCAGCTCCTCGATCGCCTGACGTTGACGCCATCGGAAGCCGCAAGGCATGACCTTGACGTCAATCAGGACGGCGTTCGCCGCTCGGCCTTCGATCTTCTCGCGCATCCGCAGGTCACCTTCGACCGGCTTGCCGCGATCTGGCCGGAGCTCGGGGCGATCGCTGCGCCGATTGCCGAGCAGATCCGCATCGATGCGCAATATGCCGTCTATCTGAAGCGCCAGCAGGCCGACGTCGACGCGATGCGGAGGGACGAGGCGCTGGAGCTTCCGTCCGACCTCGACTACGAGGCGATCGCCGGGCTCTCGACAGAGGTGCGCCAGAAGCTCTCCGCCGTGCGCCCCGCCAGCCTCGGCCAGGCGGGGCGGATCGATGGGATTACGCCGGCCGCGCTGACGCGGCTTCTCTCTTACGTCAAGCGGGTGGACCGTGGCGGTCGCAGCGCCGCGTGACGCCGCGGCCCTGTCGCGGTTCGAGCTCTCATCCGAAACGGTCGCCGACCTTGAGCGCTTCGTCACGCTTCTCCTGAAATGGCAGCGGACGCACAACCTCGTCTCGCCGGCGACGCTGCCGGAGATCTGGACGCGGCACGTTGCGGATAGCCTGCAGCTCATCGAGTACGCGCCGGAGTTCCGCGAATGGGTGGACCTCGGAAGCGGGGCGGGGTTTCCGGGGCTGATCGTCGCGATCGCTTCGAAAGCAAGGCCGGAGCGGCATTTCACGCTGGTGGAGTCGAACCTCAAGAAGGCGGCGTTTCTGCGCGCCGCGATCCGCGAGACGGGCGCCAACGGAGACGTCGCCGCCGAGCGGATCGAGGCGTTTGCGGGCAGGATCAAGGGCAGCGCCGACATCGTCTCCGCGCGGGCATTGGCACCGCTTCCGAAGCTTCTTGCTCTTGCCGCTCCGCTTCTCCACGCGAAGAGCGTCCTGCTCCTGCTCAAGGGGGAGGATTTTGTGCGCGAGATCGACGCGGCGTCTCAGTCCTTCGCGTTCGATGTGCTAGACTATCCAAGTGCGACGGATTTGGGCGGTCGCGTTCTCACCATACGTAACCTCCGCCCAACGAGGCCGCGGCCATGAACTTCAGCGACAGGATACCGGAGCGCCCGCGCGTGCTGGCGCTCGCCAACCAGAAGGGCGGGGTTGGCAAGACAACGACGGCAATCAACCTCGGCACCGCGCTCGCCGCGATCGATGAGACGGTGCTGATCGTGGATGTCGATCCGCAGGGGAATGCCTCGACCGGTCTCGGAGTCGAGCGCGAGCCCGATCGGGCATCGACCTATGACGTGCTTCTCGGCGATGCCTCGCTTGCCGATGCGGCAATCCCGACCGCGGTGCCGCGTCTTCATATCGTGCCGTCGACGCTCGACCTCCTCGGCGTCGAGCTTGAGATCGCCAACACGCCGGACCGGAACTTCCGGCTGAGAAAAGCGGTTTCGACGCTGCCGATGGAGCCGCGGGAGACGGCCTACTCCTACATCCTGATCGACTGCCCGCCTTCGCTCAATCTTCTCACCATCAACGCCATGGCGGCGAGCCATGCGGTGCTCGTGCCGCTCCAATGTGAGTTCTTCGCGCTCGAAGGCTTGAGCCAGATACTCTCAACGGTTGAGCGCGTGCGCGCCGGACTCAACCCGCAGCTTTCCATTCACGGCATCGTGCTCACCATGTTCGACGGGCGGAACAAGCTCTCCGGCCAGGTCGTCGATGACGTGCGCGCGCATATGGGCGACAAGGTCTATCGCACGGTAATCCCGAGGAACGTGCGCATCTCCGAAGCGCCGTCGCACGGAAAACCAGCGCTTCTCTACGATCTCAAATGCGCGGGGAGCCAAGCCTATCTCCGGCTCGCCACCGAGATCATTCAGCGCGAACGCACGCTCCGCGCGGCCTGAGTCGGAGCTTTTCGAGGAGGCAGGGTTTGGCGGTCGAACCGAAACGACGTTTGGGGCGCGGGCTTGATGCCCTGCTCGGCGCGTATCCTTCCGGCGGCAGCGAGCCGGAGCTGCGCGTCGCGGCAGAAGGCGGGCGGCGCACGCTCCCGATCGACCTGATCGACCGCAATCCGCGTAACCCGCGGCGTGACTTTCGCGACGAAGAGCTCGCCGAACTGACGGACTCGATCAAGCGGCACGGCATCGTTCAGCCGATCGCCGTCCGGCCCGTCGGCGAGCGCTACGAGATCATCGCTGGCGAGCGGCGCTGGCGCGGGGCGCAACGCGCCGGTCTGCACGACGTGCCGGTCACCATTCTCGACATCTCGGATCGCGAGGCGCTCGAAGTCGCGATCGTGGAGAACGTGCAGCGTGCCGACCTGAACCCGGTCGAAGAGGCGAGGGGCTATCAGGCGCTGATCGCGGAGTTCGGCTACACGCAGCAGACTCTTGGCGAGACGATCGGCAAGAGCCGCGTGCATGTGACGAATACGCTGAGGCTCCTGAAGCTGCCTGAGTCGATTCTCGAGATGCTCGAGGCCGGGACGATCTCCGCCGGCCACGGCCGTGCGCTCCTTGGTGCGCCCGATCCGGAGAAGCTCGCCAAGCTCATCGTCGCGAAGGGCCTCTCGGTGCGTGAGGCGGAGCGCTTCACGCAGCCGCGGGAGACGAAGAAGGCGGGACGCAAGAGCGTCAGGAATGCCGACATCGCCGCGCTCGAAAAGGAGCTTTCCGACGTGCTCGGCATGAAGGTCGTGCTCAATCACGGCGACGGCGGCAGCGGCGAGATCCGCATCGCCTATCGGAGTCTCGAGCAGCTCGACGACGTCTGCCGCAAGCTTCGGCGGGCTTAGCTCCGCGAGCGCTGGCGCAGGCGCCGAGCGGTCAGCGCGAGGCCGTGCAGCGCCTCGGAGATCGTCGCCGCCTCGAGCGCTGGCTGCAGCCGCATCAGCATCACCCCCCGGTCGATCGTGCGGCGCGCCTCAGAAAGTGCGTCGCTCGTCCAGCGCTCGATCTCCGCTTCCACCGTTGGGCGACGGCGGCCGAAGATCGGCGGGCGCGCGAAATCGACGACGCGCCCCGGGCGCTCGCCGGAATCGACGGCGGCGCGGAGCGTCTGCAGCTGCAGGAGATGGCGGAGCGCGAGCGCGCCGAGCGCGGAAGGCGAAGCGCCTTCGGCCTGATATCGCCCGAGCGCCAGCTCCAGCGCTTCGTGGTCGCCAAGGAGCGCGGCGTCGATCGCGTGATCCGTCTTTGCGGTCGTGGTGTCGCCGACGATCGCCTCGACCGCGTCGAAGGTGACGATCTTCTGGTCGCCCAGATAGAGGATGAGCTTCTCCAACTCGCCGCGCACGGCGAGACGGTCGCCGCCGAGATTCTCTGAGAGAAGCTCCAGCGCCGTCGGATCGATCGTCATGCCAGCCTCTTCGAAAGTGGCGTGGATGAGCGAAGCAAGCTCAGCGCCTTCGAGCGGATAGGTCGGGATCGCCGCGGCGTGCTTCGACGATTCGAAGGCCTTGCGGAGGGGACTTGTTGAGGCAAGCTCGGAGGCCTCAACGACGAGCCACGCAGCCTCGGGTGGCTTTTCGAGAATGGGCGCGACGGCGCCGGCGACGTTGTGGCGGCCGTCAAGAACGCGAAGCGCGATCACCGGCTCGCCACCAAACAGAGAGGCCGCGTAGACCTCGTCGATGATCCGCCCGGGATTCGATGAAAGCTCGTCGGAGCCGATGCGGAGCACCTCGTCGCCTCTGCCGCGTTTCAGCGCGACGCGTTCGAGATGCCGCGCACGCTCGGTGATCGCGCCAGCGTCGCTGCCGTAGATGAGGAAGAGCCGGAGGTGCTCCGGAGGCGAAGCGAGATAGCGGTCGGCGTCGTGCGACCTGACCGTGACCATGCGCCTAATGCGTCGCGAAGTAAGCGGCGAGGCGCGCCTGCGTCAGGCCGGCGAGCGACGTGGCGAGCCGGTTCTCGGCGTCGCGGCGTGCGCGGATGTTGGAGAAGCTCTGCGACGAATAGGTATAGGAATTGATCGACGTGACGCTCGCCCCGAAGATCGATTCGTCGCTCGTCGCGTCCTTCAAGAGAAACGAAACGCTTCCGCTCACCTGGTAGAGATTCGGTGTGCCCGTGCCGCGCTCGACCGCGATCGCTTGCTCTCGGGTCGTCATCCGATAGATGAGCCGGTAGCGCGGCTCGACGCCGTCGCCGCCGCCGCGAAGCCCGAAGAGGAGCGCATTGCGATAGACCTGTTCGATCCGCCCCCCCGGCTGCTCGACGGCAATCGCAGGAAGGGCGGCCTGCGGTCCTGTCACGCCGAGGCTCGGCGCAGAACTGTAGAGCGGACGCACCTGGCAGCCGGCGATGGCGGCAAGCGCTACGAAGGCCACGGCGACTGCGGCGAGGCGTCTATGCGACGACATTGACGATCCGATTGGGTACGACGACAACGCGCCGCGGAGGGCGCCCATCAAGGAAGCGCTGCACCGGCTCAAGTGCAAGCGCGGCTTTCTCAACCTCGTCCTTCGGCGTGTCGATCGCGACCGTCAGCTCCGCTCGCTTCTTGCCGTTCACCTGCACCGGCAGGAGCACTGTGTCGACTTGCAAGAGATCGGGCTCGACCTCCGGCCAGGCCGTCTCGGCGACGAGCGTCTCGTGGCCGAGCGCCTGCCAGGACTCTTCGGCCAAGTGCGGCATCATCGGCGCCAGCATCACGACGAGCGCATCGGCTGCCTCGCGCAGCGCCCATTCGAAATCCGGATCGCGTCCGTTCTCGGCCGCGGCGGTCAGAACATTGGTCAGCTCGTAGAGCTGCGCAACGGCGCGGTTGAAGCGCAGGCGCCCAATGTCGTTCGTCACCGTGTCGATGGTTCGGTGGACATGGCGGCGAAGCTCCATCGACCGCGGCGTGAAGAGCGCCGGGCGCAGCAGATCGGGCGGCGGCAACTCTGCGCCGAGCTTTCCGACGAGCCGCCAGACGCGTTGCACGAAGCGGTGCGCACCTTCCACACCGGCGGCCGTCCAGATCACGTCGCGCTCCGGTGGCGAGTTGGAGAGCATGAACCAGCGGGCGGTGTCGGCCCCATAGGTCTCGATGATGTCGGAGGGGTCGACCGTATTCTGTCTCGACTTCGACATCTTCTCGATCGGACCGATCTCGACCGGTGCGCCGGTCGCGACCGAGAAGGCGCGCCGGGTGTCGCCGTCGCCTTCGATTCGGACCTTCGCCGGTGTCAGCCATTCGCCTTGGGCGTTTCGATAGGTCTCGTGCACGACCATGCCCTGCGTGAAGAGCCCCTTGAAGGGCTCGTCGAGCTCGACATGGCCGGTCTTGCGCATGGCGCGCATGAAGAAGCGCGAATAGAGTAGGTGCAGGATCGCGTGCTCGATTCCGCCGATATACTGGTCGACCGGCAGCCAATGGTCGACGACGGCGCGATCCGTCGGCTCCTTGGCGTGCGGCGCGGTGAAGCGCGCAAAATACCACGACGAGTTCGACGAAGGTGTCCATCGTGTCCGTCTCGCGCTCGGCCGGACCGCCGCATTTCGGGCAGGCGACGTTGCGCCAGGTCGGATGGCGATCCAGTGGATTTCCGGGGCGGTCGAAATCCACATCGTCGGGAAGCGTCACCGGAAGATCCTCGCGACTGACCGGCACCACGCCGCAAGTCGGGCAGTGGATCATCGGAATGGGGCAGCCCCAATAGCGCTGACGCGAGATGCCCCAATCGCGCAGACGATACTTCACCTGCCGCTCGGCGACCGGACGGTTGCCGCGCGTCTCCGCCTGAAGCCGTTCGACTACCGTCTTCCAGGCGACAAGGTTCGGCAGCCCGTCGAGGAAGGCGGAGTTGATCATCGTCCCGTCGCCCAGATAGGCCTCGTCAGCGATCTCGAAAGTGGCTGCGTCGGCACCGGGCGGCAGTACCGACCGGGATCACCGGGAGCCCATATTTGCGGGCGAACTCCAGGTCGCGCTGGTCATGCCCCGGGCAGCCGAAGATGGCGCCGGTGCCGTAATCCATGAGGACGAAATTGGCGACATAGACGGGAAGCGTCCGCGTCGGGTCGAGCACATGGCGGACGCGCAGGCCCGTATCGAAGCCGCGCTTCTCCGCTTTCTCCAAAGCCTCCGCCGACGTGCCGGCGCGGCGGCATTCCTCGGTGAAGGCGGCCAGCTTCGGATTCTCGGCCGCGAGCGCCTTGGCTATCGGATGGTCGGCTGCGATCGCCATGAAGGTAGCGCCGAAGAGGGTGTCGACGCGGGTCGAGTAGGCGACGATCTCCGCTTCGTCGGCTGGCGCGGCATCGACGAAGGCGAAGCGCACCAGTGCGCCGTCGGAGCGCCCGATCCACTTCTCCTGCATGAGCCGGACTTTCTCCGGCCAGCGGTCGAGCGTCTTCAGCGCTTCGAGCAGCTCTTCGCTGTAGGCGGTGATGGTCAGGAACCATTGCGTCAGCTCACGGCTCTCCACCTCCGCACCGGAGCGCCAGCCCTTGCCGTCGATCACCTGCTCGTTGGCGAGCACGGTGCGGTCGACCGGGTCCCAGTTCACCTTGGCGGTCTTGCGTGCGACTAGGCCGGCGTCGAGGAAATCGAGAAAGAGGCGCTGCTGCTGCGCATAGTAATCCACGTCGCAGGTGGCGAACTCGCGGCTCCAGTCGAGCGACAAGCCCATCGACTTCAGCTGCGCGCGCATCGCCGCGATATTGTCGTAAGTCCAGGCCTTCGGATGCACCTTGTTCTGGGCGGCGGCGTTCTCCGCCGGCAGCCCGAACGCATCCCAACCCATCGGATGAAGCACATTGAAGCCGCGCGCGCGCCGGTAACGCGCCAAAACGTCGCCCATCGTATAGTTGCGGACATGCCCCATGTGGATGCGCCCCGAAGGGTAGGGGAACATCTCCAGGACGTAGTATTTCGGGCGCGAGTCTTCGGCCGGCGTCTCGAACAGCCGGCGCTCGGCCCAGACGGACTGCCAGCGCGGCTCGACGGCACGCGGGTTATAGCGCTCGGTGGACATTAGATTGGTCGGCTCCGGAAGCGGGCGAGACCATCACCTGAATTTGCTCAAAGGGTCAACATTCCGAAGCGATTTGCCGGGGGCTTCGGCCCGTGTTAGCCGCGCCGGCGAAGAGGCGAAACCATGGCAGATGTCGGAACGAGACTTGCGGAGGTCAAGGCGCGGATCGCGGATGCCGCCCGGCGCGCCGGGCGCGATCCGGCCGGCGTCACGCTGATCGCCGTATCGAAGACTTTCGGCGCGGATGCGATCGCGCCGGTGCTCGACGCAGGGCAGCGCGAGTTCGGCGAGAACCGCGTGCAGGAGGCGGAGGGAAAGTGGCCGGCGCTCAAGCTGCGCTGTCCCGATCTCCGGCTGCATCTGATCGGGCCGCTTCAGACCAACAAGGCGCGCGAGGCCGTCTCGCTTTTTGACGCGATCCACACCGTTGACCGGGACAGGCTCGCTGGCGTGCTTGCCAAGGAGATGGCGCGGCAGGGTCGCTCGCCCACCCTCTTCGTCGAGGTGAACACGGGCAACGAGCCGCAGAAAGCGGGCGTCGCGCCGGGCGAGGCTGCCGCCTTCGTTACGCGCTGCCGCGAGGTGCACGGGCTTTCGATCGAGGGGCTCATGTGCATCCCGCCGCTCACGGACGATCCGGTGCCGCATTTTGAGATGCTGCGGCGACTTGTCGAGGCGCTTGGTCTCGGCTCGCTCTCCATGGGCATGAGCAGCGATTTCGAAGCCGCGATTCTCCATGGCGCGACCCATGTCCGCGTCGGGAGCGCGATCTTCGGCGAGCGCGGCTGAGCGGCGGAAGACGCATCCTCTTCGAGGCGATTCGTAAACATTGTCCTGCGAATCAGCTGTTTCCGCTTAGCCGATCCTTAAGCCACGGCCGGGATAGTGAGACCGCAAGAAACCAGGCTCGTAGCGAACGAGTTGCTTCGACGATCGGCGGCGCGGCGATCGCGTCTTCCTGTCTCGCGGGGGGCATCGAGTGCAGCCAAGTCAATTCGCGGTCCGCAGCAGCGCTGAAGATGTCTTCACGCAGGCGCTGGGGAAGTCTTCGGAGCCGCTCGGCCGCGTCGTCTCGGTCAGCGGCTCGCGCGCCGTCGTCGCGGTCGACTGCGACAAGCCGACTTATCAATCCGGCGATCCGCTTTCCGTCGGCAAGCTGCTTGCGATCGAATCGGGCCGCTCCGTCATCGTCGGGCTCATCTATGCGGCAGAGTCGTCTCCGAGCCTTCCGAACACCATGCTGGCAAGTGTCGAGCTGCAGGGCGAGATCCGTCCCGGTATCGACGGCGGATCGAGCTTCGACCGCGGTATCCGCACCTACCCGCCGATCGGTGCGGTCGCGCATGAGATGCATCCATCGGAACTGGAGACCGTATACGACTACAGAGGCGCGCAGACGATCACCATCGGGACGCTCAGCCAGGATGAATCCATCGCGGCGACGGTCCGCGTGCAGGACCTTCTGCAGAAGCACTTCGCCGTGCTCGGCACCACCGGCTGCGGCAAGTCGAGCGCGGTGGTGCTGCTTCTCGACCGTATCCTCGAGGCGACGGAGTCGACGCGCATCTTGCTGATCGATCCGCACAACGAATATGCGGCGGCGTTCGAGGACGAGTCGGAGGTGATCAGCCCGCGGACGCTGAGCCTGCCGTTCTGGCTTTTCAACTTCGAGGAGCTCGTCGACGTCATCTATCGCCGGCGCCCTGGTGTCTCCGAGGAGGTCGACCTTCTCGCCGATCTCATCCCGATCGCCAAGGCGCGCTATACGCAAAGCGTCGAGCGCAGCCATTCATTGGTCAAGCGCGACATCGAGGACGGCGGATATACGGTCGACTCGCCGGTGCCCTATCGCATCCACGACGTGCTCGCGATGATCGACGAGCAGCTCGGCAAGCTCGACGGCAAGGACGATCGCCCGTCGCTGCGGCGGCTCAAGCTCACGCGTCCTCTCCGTCGTGCACGACACGCGCTACCAGTTCATGTTCTCAAGCCGCACCATCGAGGACACGATGGCAGATCTCCTGAAGACGCTCTTCCGCATTCCGGCCCACGGCAAGCGGATCACCATCGTGGAGATGGCGGGCTTTCCGGCCGAGGTGGTGGACGCGGTCGTCTCGGTGCTCTGCCGTCTCGCCTTCGATCTCGGCGAATGGGGACGCGGGCGGCTGCCGCTCCTCGTCGTGGCGGAGGAGGCGCACCGCTACGTGCCGGCCGACAAGCGCATGGGCTTCGGCCCGACGCGGCGCTCGATCTCGCGGATCGCGAAGGAAGGGCGCAAATACGGCGTCTATCTCGGCCTCGTCACGCAGCGTCCGGCCGAGCTCGACCCGACCATCCTTTCGCAGTGCAGCTCGATCTTCGCCATGCGCATGGCGAACGAGGCCGACCACGCCATCATCCGCTCGGCGGTCAGCGACGCGGCGAGCTCAACGCTCGCAGCGCTTCCCTCCATCGGAAACCGCGAGGCGATCGCCTTCGGTGAGGCGGTGTCGATGCCGATGCGGGTGAGGTTCGCCGACCTGCCGCAGGAGCGGCTGCCGCACAACCAGCTTCCGACCCTGCAGGCTGCGTTCTCCGAGCCTGACGAAGGCGACTTCGTCGAGGAGCTCGTTCAGCGCTGGCGCTCGGTGGCGCGGCGGGAGCGCTAGGCTTCGAGCATGGCGGCCGGAGGGCCGCCACCGCATCTACAAGCGATCCGAGTCTCACGGCACTATCCGCCGCGCGCGGCCTCGCGCGCGAGATGCTGGATTTCGACAGGCCGGATGCCAAGCTCGCTCAGCTGACGTGCAGTCAGGCTGCTCAGCGCGCGCAGGGTCGTCCTGTATCGGCGGCAGGACCGCCAGCGACGCAATTTCTTCGTCATGACAGTCTCCATTGCGTTGGCCGATCGAGCGGTTTTCCGCTGAATTTGCCGTCGTTCTATCTGACGGAGCCTGACGAGACTCTGTTGCAGTTGGTTTTCGCAGGCGCGCTCAAATCGCTTCACGAAGCCGGAAACTGGTTTCTTCGCGGCCGTTTCGGTGAAACACAGGGTTACCGAAAACTTTATGCGTTCGCGCTTCGATTAATCTTGCGCGCCCCGTGCCGGCGCGGCTTGTCACCGACCACGAAGACCGGCCGCGGCCCGGCGGCGGCGAGGAGCAGGCGGAGATCGCGGCGGCTCAACGCGATGCAGCCGGCTGTCGGTCCGTATCCCGGACGCGCCAGATGCAGGAAGATCGCGCTGCCGCGTCCGCGGATTCGTGGCGAAAGGTTCCAATCGAGAATCGCCGACCATGTCGTAGAGATGGTCGGCGCGCCACATGGTCTCGTGGCCGGCGGTCGCGGGCAGGCGGATCGGACGATTGTAGCGTCCGCTGGTCGTGTCCTCGCACCAGCCGTCGTTCTGGCCGCATCACGCGAGAAGGAAGCGCGGAGACCGGCGGCGGTCCGCGATCAGGCCGCAGGATCGAGCGACAAGAGCCGCATGCGCCCGGCAGGCGTGGCGCCGTCGCCCTCGCGTTTCAGGTGCGTCACGCCGCTGCGTCCGAGCGCGCATGGAAGCTGACAGCGGGCCGCAGCGGAGGAGACCGCGATGTCGTTCACGCGGTGATGAAAAAACCGTGATGACCCGCAAATCGCTTGCCAAGCCGGTTCGGCGTTTCTTCTTACGGCCGCACATGAGCTTTCCTCGCCTTGCACCGCTGCGGTGGCACCCGGCAGCGCTCTAGCCTAAATTGCTTCCGAAGAGACCGCTGAGGCCATTCATGACATCCCGCAAGATCCTCATCGTCGACGACGACGCCGATCTGAGCGAAGCGCTGATCGACCAGCTCTCCCTCTATGACGAGTTCGACCTGACGCATGCCAAGACCGCAACAGCGGGGCTGCAGGCGGCACGGGAGAGCCATGTCGACCTGGTCATCATGGATGTCGGCCTGCCGGACATGGACGGGCGCGAGGCCGTGAAGCTTCTGCGGAAAAGCGGGGTACGCGCGCCGATCATCATGCTCACCGGGCATGACACGGATTCCGACGCGATCCTGGGGCTTGAAGCCGGCGCCAACGACTATGTCGTCAAGCCGTTCCGCTTCGCCGTGCTTTTGGCGCGAATCCGCGCGCATCTTAGGCAGCATGAGCAGAGCGAGGACGCGACCTTCTCCATCGGGCGCTATACGTTTCGGCCCGCGGCGAAGATGCTCCTCGACCCGACCGGCGGCAAGATCCGGCTGACTGAGAAGGAGACGGCGATCCTGAAATACCTCTACCGGGCGGGCGACCGGATCGTGACGCGCGACGTTCTCCTTTCGGAGGTTTGGGGCTACAATTCCGGCGTGACCACGCACACGCTCGAAACCCACATCTACCGCCTCAGGCAGAAGATCGAGCGCGATCCGTCGCACGCCGAGCTGCTGGTCACCGAATCGGGCGGCTACAAGCTGGCGCGGTGAGAGATGTCGTCGTCCAGGGCTCTCGATGCGGATGTCGACGCGCTCAGCGAGGTTCCGCTCTTCGCCGGGCTCTCCGAGGATCAGCTGAAGCTCATCGCCGTCTCGGCGGAAAGCCGCTCGCTGCCGGAGAAGCTGCTTCTCTTCGACGAGGGTCAGCTCCTGCACTCCGCCTATGTCATCCTCTCCGGAAGGCTCGGGGGCGAGCACAAGGTGCCGGGCACCGACAAGGTGGTGCGCCGCGAGATCGGACCGCGCGTTATCCTCGGCGAGAAGGCGCTCATCCTCGATGCGCGGGCGACGGAATTGGTGCGGGTCGAGGCCCGCACGCGCGTGCTCCAGATCCGCAAGCTGATGTTCCGCAAGCTCTTGCAGGAGAATCCGTCGATGGCGCTCGTGCTACGGACGCGCCTGACGCGGCATCTGATCCATATGGCGGTCGGCTTCAACACCGTCGGCGAGCGTCTGCGCGGGCAGCTCTAGACTTTCCTTCAGCGAAAGGCTGCGATCACCGGCACGTGGTCGGAGGGCCGCGCCCAGGAGCGCGCATCCTTCAGCACGCTTAGCCCTTTGGCGTCGGCGACGAGGTCCGGCGTGACCCAGATATGGTCGAGGCGGCGGCCGCGGTCGTTCACCGTCCAATCGGGCGAGCGGTAGCTCCACCACGTGTAGAGCTTCTCCTCCGGCGGCACGAAGTGCCGCATCAGGTCGACGAAGCCGCCTGCGGCGCGCGCCCGCTCGAGCCCTTCCGTCTCGACCGGCGTGTGGCTCACCACGCGCAGGAGCTGCTTGTGCGACCAGACGTCGGTCTCAAGCGGCGCGATGTTCAGATCGCCGACCAGAATTGAGCCCGGCGCCGAGAGCGCACCCATGCACCCGTGAAGCTCTTCGACGAAGGAGAGCTTGTGCGCGAATTTCGGATTGATCTCCGGATCGGGCTCGTCGCCACCTGCCGGGACATAGAGATTGTGGATCGTGACCGGGCGGCCGCGATAATCGACCGTAGCGGCGATGTGCCGCGCGTCGTCCTTCCCGCAGAAGCGTCTGCGGTCGACGGCGCGGAGCGGCCTCCGCGAGACGATGGCGACGCCGTGATAACCCTTCTGCCCGTGCACCGCGATGTGCCGGTAGCCGGCCTCGCGGAACGCCTTAAGAGGGAAGTTGGCGTCCAGGCACTTGGTTTCCTGCAGGCAGAGCACGTCAGGGCGATGCTCGGCCAGGAAGCGCCGCACCAGGTCGATGCGAAGCCGGACCGAGTTGATGTTCCAGGTGGCGACGGAAAGCGGCATGACGGCGGAATGTGGAGCCGGGCTTGGCGGCGGGAACGCTCTTAGTCCAGCTTTCGGCTTTGAAATTCCACATGAAAAAGCGCCCGACCTGTCTCCAGGCCGGGCGCCCGCGGGTTTCACCGTAAACGGTGCCGGTGCCCTGCTCTACGGGGGGCGTGTTTCACAGGGCGCCACTCCGCTTCGCCATAACGTGGGAAGCGGGTTTCCGGTTTTCAAGGCTCGCTATTGATGCTCGCGCGCCGCGTTGGTGGCGGCCTGGTAGTCGATCTTGAAAAGGTCGGAGTCGAGCGGCTTTCCGGTCTCGACATTGTAAAGGGCGACCATCGTCTGCAGCCCCTGCTGATCGGTCACCGTCCATTGCCGGAGCTCGTAGGACGTGCGGTCGAAAATGAGATTGAGGGTGCCGGCGCTGAAGCGCGTCTCGTCGTGCAACTCGACCTCGACCAGATCGGGCGCCACGCCGACGCGCGTCACCCGGTCGGAATTGGCAAGATCGAGCGACTTGTCGAGGAGCAGGCGGAGCGGCGTCTGCGACAGCGGCCAGATGTCGTAGGTCTGGAGCTTCTTGTCGAACACGAGCACTGACTTGCCGTCGGCGATGACGCTGACCGTCGTCGGTGGATCATACTGGAAGCGCACCCGACCGGGGCGCGAGATGTAGAACTTGCCCTGCAGCTGGTCGCCGTTCGGATTGAACTGGACGAACTCTCCGTCCATCGTGTCAATTGAAGAGAGCTTCGCGGAAATGTCGGCGAGGACGGCCTGCTCGTCCTCCGTCAGCGCCGACGCCGTCCGCGGCATCAGCGTCGCAGCGACGATCGCGCCCAGCAGAGCGCGCCGGTTGAGGCGGGCAGGGCCCATCGGCTTCTCCTCGAAGGTCTCAGGGAGATTTAGGCGTCATTCGTGACGAGACAAGGGCGCTCGGATGCCTCAGGAGGTGCCCTAACCAACGCCGTCGCCGACCAGAATCTCGCGCTTTCCGGCGTGATTTGCGGTGCCGACCACGCCCTCCTGCTCCATCCGCTCGATCAGCGAGGCGGCGCGGTTATAACCGATCGAGAGCCGACGCTGAATATAGCTGGTCGACGCCTTGCGGTCGCGCAGAACCACGGCGACGGCCTGATCGTAGAGATCATTCGATTCCTCCAGGCCGCCGGCCAGGGCGTCGAAGCCGCCGCCTTCTTCCTCTTCTTCGTCGGTGATTGCGTCGAGGTAGTCGGGTGTGCCCTGGCTCTTCAGGTGTGCGACGATGTCCTCCACCTCCTCGTCGGAGACGAAGGGGCCGTGGACGCGCGTGATGCGACCGCCGCCGGCCATGTAGAGCATGTCGCCCTGGCCGAGGAGCTGCTCGGCGCCCTGCTCGCCGAGGATCGTGCGGCTGTCGATCTTGGAGGTCACCTGGAAGGAGACGCGGGTCGGGAAGTTCGCCTTGATCGTGCCGGTGATGACGTCGACCGAAGGGCGCTGCGTCGCCATGATGACGTGGATGCCGGCGGCGCGCGCCATCTGCGCCAGGCGCTGGACGGCGCCTTCGATATCCTTGCCGGCGACCATCATCAGATCCGCCATCTCGTCGATGATGAGGACGATGAAGGGCATCGGCTCAAGCTTCAGCTCCTCCGTCTCGAAGACCGGTTCGCCGGTGTCTTGGTCGAAGCCGGTCTGGACGGTGCGCGTCAGCACTTCCTTCTTCTTGGCGGCGACGGCGATCCGCTGATTGAAGCCTTCGATGTTCCTGACGCCGAGCTTCGACATCTTCTTGTAGCGGTCCTCCATCTCGCGGACCGTCCATTTGAGCGCGACGACCGCCTTGCGCGGATCGGTGACGACCGGCGAAAGGAGATGCGGGATGCCGTCATAGACGGAGAGCTCCAGCATCTTCGGATCGATCATGATGAGCCGGCATTGGTCGGGCCGCAGGCGATAGACCAGAGACAGGATCATCGTGTTGATGGAGACGGACTTGCCCGAGCCCGTCGTGCCGGCGACAAGAAGATGCGGCATCTTGGCGAGATCGGCGATGACCGGCTCGCCGTTGATGGTCTTGCCGAGCGAGAGCGCAAGCTTCGCCTTGGAGCCGTCGAAGTCCGTGGAAGCGAGGAGCTCGCGCAGATAGACGGTCTCGCGGTGCGCGTTCGGGAGCTCGATGCCGATGGCGTTTTTCCCCGGGATGACGGCGACGCGCGCGGAGATCGCGCTCATGGAGCGGGCGATGTCGTCGGCAAGCCCGATGACCCGCGAGGACTTGATCCCGGGCGCCGGCTCAAGCTCGTAGAGCGTAACGACCGGGCCAGGGCGCACGTTGATGATCTCGCCCTTGACGCCGAAATCCTCCAGCACGCCTTCCAAAAGGCGCGCATTCTGCTCAAGCACAGCCTGATCGACGATGGTCTCGCGCCGGCGCTGCTTCTGCGGCTCGGCGAGAAGATGGAGCGGCGGCAGCTCGAACTCGTCGGAAGCGAGGAGGGAGGGCTGCGCTTCCTTTTTGGCGCGGGCGCTTTGCTTTGGACGCGGGGCTGAAGCCTGGACGACCGCGCGCGCCCCGCGACCCGGCGCAGTATCCGCCTCGATTGCCTCGGCGAAGGCTTCGTCGAATTCCGAATCGACGTCGAAGTCGATGTCTCCGTCGGAGATGAAGAGCGGCTCGCGGCGGTCCCCCGGCTTGAGCGCCGAGCGCACGCGGCCGAGGCGATTGGCGCGGCCGGCGAGGTAGCGCCGAATACCGCGTCCCAGCGCGGCCTGCGCAGAGAGTGCGAGGTGGCCGGCAATCCCGGCCACGAGGCGGAGCTTCGTGGTCGAGCTGCCTTCCTCTTCTTCGTCTTCGCTTTCGTCCTCCTCCTCCTCGACGACTTTTCGCCGCCGCCGCGGCTGCGAGACGGCGACGGGACGCCTCAGGCACGACATCGAAATCAGCCCGAGCGCGAGGCCTCCGAGAATAACGCAGAGCGCCGCGTAGAGTCCGGAGGAGAGCGTGCCGCCGCCGAACCATTCGGCGACGTCGAGGACCAGGTCGCCGACCGCGCCGCCAAGGCCCGTCGGGAGCGGCCACCGAGCCATTGCCGGGAGGCAGGAGAAGGTGGCCGACAGGGCGAGGAGGCCGCAGAACCAGAGGACGGCCTGGTGAATCGGCCGGCGCGGGCGCCGCAGGCGGAAGAGGCTCCAGCCCCAGAAGAAGAGCGGGAAGACGATGCCGATCACCGCGAAACCGAGGAACTGCATTGCGAGATCGGCGAAGGCGGCGCCGGGATGGCCGAGGAGATTCCTCACCGGCCCCTCGACTGGATAGCTGAAGCTCGGATCGTCGACGTGCCAGGTGACGAGGCTGATCAGGAGAAGCGCGGCGAGGCCGATCATGGCTAGGCCGCCAAGGCGCCAGGCATGCCGCTTGAGGAAGTCCTGGAGTTGGCTTTCGGCCGGGTGGCCGTGACGCAAGATGGCGTACGTCATGCTCGGTCGCCGCGCTGCTGGAGGGCTTTGGCGACCCTAGGGAGGCGTGGTTAAGGTGCGTTTAACCAGCGCCTTTGCTGCGGTTCTATACTGGGAAAAAGAAAAGACCCGGCTGCGGGGGCAGCCGGGCCAGTCTTGGGAGGAAGCTCGGTCGGCTACTGGACGACTTCGCCGTGTAGATTGATGTCGAGACCCTCGATTTCGACTTCCTTCGAAACGCGGAGGCCGATGACCATGTCGATGATCTTGAGGATCACGAAGGACGCGACGGCGGTCCAGATGATGGTCGCGGCGATCCCGTAGAGCTGGGTCACGACCTGGCCGGGATTGCCTTCCAGGAGACCGGGCGTTCCGCCGACGGCTTCGGCCGCGAAGACGCCCGTCAATATGGCGCCAACCATTCCGCCAACCGCGTGCACGCCGAAGGCGTCGAGCGAGTCGTCGTAGCCGATCATCGGCTTCAGCCACACCGCCGCCCACAGGCAGATGATGCCGGCTGCGATGCCGATGACGAGCGCGCCGATCGGTGCGACGAAGCCGGAGGCGGGGGTGATCGCGACCAGGCCCGCGACTGCGCCAGAGACGATGCCGAGAACGCTCGGCTTGCCCTTCGTCACCCACTCGCCGAACATCCAGGCGAGAGCCGCGGCTGCCGTCGCGATCTGCGTGACCGCCATCGCCATGCCAGCGCGGCCGTCGGCCGCAACCTCGGAACCGGCGTTGAAGCCGAACCAGCCGACCCAGAGCATCGACGCACCGATCAAGCTGTAGGTCAGGTTGGCGGGCGCCATGTTCTCGGTGCCGAGGCCGACGCGCTTGCCGAGCACCAGCGCGCACACAAGGCCCGCGACGCCGGCATTGATGTGGACGACCGTGCCGCCGGCGAAGTCGAGGACGCCGGCATCGGCCAGGAAGCCGCCGCCCCACACCCAGTGGCAGATCGGCGAATAGACGATCAGGCTCCAGAGGGCCATGAACCACATCATCGCCGAGAACTTCATGCGGTCGGCAAAGGCGCCGCAGATCAGCGCCGGGGTGATGATGGCGAAGGTCATCTGGAAGCACATGAAGACCGTCTCGGGGATGGTCAGAGTCAAGCTGTCGACGCCGATGCCCGCGAGCATGAATTTCGACAGCCCGCCGACATAGGCGTTCATCCCGCCGCCGTCGGTAAAGGCGAGCGAGTAGCCGGCGATCATCCAGATGACCGTGACCAGGCAAGTGATGGCAAAGCTCTGCATCGCCGTCGCCAGAATGTTCTTCTTGCGCACCATGCCGGCGTAGAAGAGCGCGAGGCCCGGGACCGTCATGAACAGCACCAGCGCGGTGGAGGTGAGCATCCAGGCGGTGTCGCCGGAATTGAGAGTAGGCGCCTCTTCGACCGCCATCTCTGTTGCTGCCGCGGCGGCGTCTGCAGCAGGCGCTGCAGCGTCCTGGGCAAAGGCCGGCGCCGTCAAGACGGCAAGCAGGCCGACTATCACAAGTATTCTAGCTGCGAAGCAGCGCATCGCGTTCTCCATCGTTGTTACCCGCAGAGAGGGAGAGCCAGCATCGCGGCGCTCTGAGGCGGAGCGATACAAAGGCCGTGCCAAACCGCTGCGCGGGGCGGATGGGCGACGTCTTCAGCCTGTCTGCACAAGATTTCATCAGGTTAAGTTTTCGTTACCAAGAGGTGCCTGATTTCTAGGCAAGAGATCAGAGTGCCTCGGCGTTCGTCTCACCGGTTCGGATGCGGAGCGCGCTCTCCAGATCGAGCACGAAGATCTTGCCGTCGCCGATCTGGCCGGTTTTCGCGGCTTCGGCGATGGTTTCGACCACTTTGTCCGCCTCGCTCGCGGCGACGGCGACTTCGATCTTCAGCTTGGGCAGGAAACTCACGGCGTATTCGGCGCCGCGGTAGATTTCGGTATGGCCCTTCTGGCGGCCGTAACCCTTGACTTCCGTCACGGTCAGACCCTGGACGCCGAGGCCGGTCAGGGCATCCCGCACCGCGTCGAGCTTGAAGGGCTTGATGATGGCAACGATGAGCTTCATTGGGCATGTGCTCCATTGACTAGAATCGGGCGAGCCGCCGCGGCGCGGTAGCGCCGGCACAGCCGCTCCTTGCGGTGGCAGTTCAAGACTCGTGCCAAAAGGGACGCAAGCGCCGATTCGGCGGCTATTCCTTGGCGTCCTTCCAGACGCGGATCAGGCCTTCCTGCGCGACCGAAGCCACGTGCACGCCCTCCCGCGTGTAGATGGCGCCGCGGTTGAAGCCGCGGGAGCCGAAGGCCGTCGGGCTGTCCTGAGCGTAGAGCAGCCATTCGTCGGCACGGAAGGGGCGGTGGAACCACAAAGCGTGGTCGAGGCTCGCGACCTGCAGGTCGCGGTCGAAGAGCGTGCGGGCGTGCGGGTAGAGCGAGGTGTCGAGCAGCATCATGTCGGAGGCGTAGGCGAGAACGCATTTCTGCACGACCGGGTCGTCGGGGAGCGGGCCTGTCGTGCGGAACCAGACCTGCTGCACAGGATCGAGCTTCTCGCGCGCCACGTAGTGGCGGAGGCTGACCGGGCGAATCTCGATCGGCCGCTCGCGCCGCCAGTAGCCTTTCATCGGCTCGCGCGCGCTCTCAATGAACTGCCGCTTGAGCTCCTCCTCCGACATCAGACTCCTCCGGCGGCGGCACGTCCGGCGCCGGCATCTGGTGGTCGAGGCCGTCCTCCTCGACCTGGAAGGAGGCCGACATGGAGAAGATCGCGTGGCCGTGCTGGATCGCCACCACGCGGCGGGTGACGAAGCTCTTGCCGTCGCGGATGCGGTCGACCTCGTAGATGATCGGGACGCCCGGATCGCCGGGCCGCAGGAAATAAGCGTGCAGCGAATGCGCCTTGCGGTCGGGCTCCACGGTGCGCGAGGCGGCGACGAGCGCCTGTCCGATCACCTGGCCGCCGAAAACCCGCTGCCAACCATCTTGCGGGCTGCGACCGCGGAAGAGGTTGTGCTCGAGCGGCTCGAGGTCGAGGATGCTGAGCAGGTTCTCGATAGCGGCTGCCACGGCGTCCTCGCCCGAATCAGGCCGGCATCCAGGGGTGCGGGCCAGGGATGCGGAAGGTCGTCAGACGTGGCGGCGAAGTCAAGCGGAGACGGCGATATGGCGGCGCGACCGCAACCCGACATTCTGATCGCCGGCGGCGGCTCGGCCGGCCTGACGGCGGCGCTCGCGATGAAGCGCAGCGCGCCCGATCTTGCGATCGAGATCGTCGACGCGAAGGCGCCCGGCGGGAGCAAGCGCGACGAGCGCGCCTCGGCGATCGCCGCGGCGGCGCGACGGATGCTGGAGCAGCTCGGCGTCTGGCAGGCCGTCGCGGCGGAGGCGCAGCCGATCCTCTCCATGGAGATCACCGACAGCCGCACGAGCGACGCGGTCCGGCCGATCTTCCTCACCTTCGACGCACGCGTCGCGGATGGCGAGCCCTTCGCCCACATGGTGCCGAACGAGCCGCTTCTCGCCGCGCTGCGCGATGCTGCCGTTGCGGCCGGCATCACGTTCACCGCGCCCGACTTCGTCGTGCGCTTCGCCGCTAACGGGCACGTCGAGATCGGGCTCGGCTCGGGAGCGACACGGAACGCGGCGCTGCTCGTCGCCGCGGACGGCGTGCGCTCGCGGCTTCGCGCTCTCGCCGGCATCAAGACGGTGAGCTGGAGCTATCCGCAGACGGCGCTCGTCGCGACGGTCAAGCACGAGCGCCCGCATAATGGCGTCGCGGTCGAGCATTTCCTCCCGAGCGGTCCGTTCGCGATCCTGCCGCTCACCGGCAACCGCTCGTCGCTCGTCTGGACGGAGCGCGCGGTTGAGGCCGAGAAGCTCATGAAGAGCGACGACTTCGTCTTCCTGGTGGAGCTCGAGCGCCGCTTCGGGCACCGGCTCGGCGAGATCGAGCTTGCCGGGCCGCGCGCCGCCTATCCGCTCGGGCTGACGCTGGCGCGCGACTTCGTGCGCCCGCGCTTCGCGCTGCTCGGCGACGCCGCGCACGGCATCCATCCGATCGCGGGGCAGGGGCTCAACATGAGCTTCCGCGACGCGGCGGCGCTCGCCGAGACGGTCGTCGACGCGCACCGGCTCGGGCTCGATATCGGCTCGCTCGAAGTGCTTCGGCGCTACGAGACGTGGCGGCGCTACGACACCTGGCAGATGGGCATGATGACCGACGTCCTGAACCGGCTCTTCTCCAACGACGTCACGCCGATCCGTGCGCTCCGCGACTTCGGGCTCGGCATCGTCGACCGGCTGCCGAAGCTGAAGTCGCTCTTCATCGGCGAGGCGGCCGGGCTTTCGGGCGACCTGCCGAAGCTTCTGAAGGGCGAGGCGCTCTGAAGCGTTCGGCCTGCGCCGCTTCGCATGCAGTAGCGGCCTGCGTCAGCCTTCTGAGCGGTCCGCGAAGAGAATGGTCCTCGAGCGAACCCGCGTGGGCGTCAAGGCGATCAGGGGCTCTTTGCGACATGAGTGCGCGCCCCTGCTGCAGAAGGGAAGCTGAAGTCAGCGACTGTACCTGATGCACGCGGAGCCAATGTTTGCGCACGGGCGGCAAGGCGAGCGTCGACAGCAAATAGCCGAGTGTCGGAATGACGGCCATGACGTAAGGCGCTTCCGTCCCGATCACGGCGAAGGTCAGCGTTGCGATGACATAGGTGACGAGGATAATCGCGCCGCGGCGGGTCAGGCTGGTCTCCCATGCCTTGTCTGTCTCGACTTTGAGGTTGCGCTCCTCGATCGCGGCGACGCGTTCCTCGATTGTAGCGATGCGGTTTTCGATGCTCGGCATTTCGACGAGACCCCCTTTCAGCAAGCCGGGATCGGAGGAAAGGGGATCACGCTTGTCATGGGCGCCCCTCCTCGCGCGAGCGATTTGTCTCCAAACCCTCGCTACCGAGAGCGCGCTTCGTACTAGTTAATGGAGCCGGGGACAATGTCGTGCGGTGTCGGAGAGGCCGGCTGCTTAGTTAACGAACGAATAACGGACCACGACCTGGCAGAAGCTATTCCTCCAGGCGGCGCGCCTCTTCTTCCAGCAGGATCGGGATGCCGTCGCGGATCGGGAAGGCGAGCTTGGCGGCGTGGCTGATCAGCTCCTGCTGCTCGCGATCATAAATTAGCGTCGTCTTCGTCACCGGGCAGACGAGGATCTCCAGGAGCTTCGGATCGACCGTCGCGCCCGCTGGCTGCTTCCCGCTCAGGCATTGTTGCCTCCGCTATTGCAGCGGCGCGGAGGGCGCGTTCGCGCCGGCGAGCGCCATCTCGGTGATCGCGATCAGCGTGCGCGCCCGCGTCGCATGGTCGGGCGCTTCAAGCAGCGCCTGCTTCTCCGGCGGCCCCCATGGGCTCATCATCGACAGCGCGGTGACGAGGCCGGCATTGGTCGCGCGGTTGACGCTGTCCCAGTCCGCTTCAAGGCTCGTTCGCGTCGAGATAGTCGCGGAAGGTGCGAAGCAGCGCCGAGCGGTCGACTTCGTCCTCGCCGCTCAGCGGCTCGGCCAGGTCGGCGAAAGCCTCGATCGAGATTCCGGCACTGCCGATAGGGCGTGATCGCGGCGATCTCCTCCACGACGCGGAAGCGGCTGACGCCGGCGAGCATGACCGTGTAGCGGCCGTCGCCGGTCTCGGAGAACTGCGTGATGCGGCCGAGGCAGCCGATCTCGCAGAGCGGCGGGCTCTCAGCGCGGCTCCGACGCGTCGAGCGCCGGCTGGATCATGCCGATCAGGCGGTCGCCGCCGATCGCCGCGTCGACCATCGCAAGGTAGCGCGGCTCGAAGATGTTGAGCGGCATCTGGCCGCTCGGCAGGAGCAGCGCGCCGGCGAGCGGGAAGACCGGCACGCGGTCGGGAAGGTCGGCGGCGCTTTCGTAGCGCTTGTTTCCGGCCATCACCGCCATTCGCTCTCCTCCGGCCGGCTCTCAGGCGAAGAGCAGCGACGAAAGGCGCTGGCGCCCGGCAATCGCCGCCGGGTCCTTCGGCCCCCAGGCCTCGAAGAACTGCACCAGCTGCTTGCGCGCCGCCTCGTCGTTCCAGATGCGGTTGCGCCTGCACGATCTCCAGCAGCGCCTCGGTCGCGCCGGCGCGGTCGCCCTGGCCGTTCAGCACGACCGCGAGATCGAAACGCGCCTGATGGTCGTTCGGGTCCGCCTCGAGGCGGCGCTGAAGCTCGGCCGGCCCGCCGAGCTTCTCCGCCTGCGACGCAAGCTCGAGCGCGGAGCGGGCGCCGGCGATCGCCGGATCCTTCTCCTGCTCGCGGCGTCAGCCCGGCGAGAAGGCCGCGCGCCTGCGCCAGCTCGCCGAGCGCGACGAAGCAGCGGATCAGCCCGCCGAGCGCCTTCATGTTGTCGGGCTCCGCCTGCAGCACGCCGGAATAAAGCGCCGCGGCGCCGGCGTAGTCGCGCGCGGCGAGCGCCTCTGCGCCGGCCTTGCAGCGCTTCCTCGGCGCCGCTCGGCGCCGCCCGGTCCGGCGATGCGGTCGATGAAGGCGGTGACCTGGCTCTCCGGCACCGCGCCCATGAAGCCGTCGAGCGGCTGGCCGTCCTTGAAGGCGATCACGGCGGGGATCGACTGGATGCCGAGCTGGCCGGCGATCTGCGGGTGGTCGTCGATGTTCATCTTGACGAGCTTGCACCCGGCCCTTGCGCCGCCTTGACGACCTTCTCCAGGATCGGCGTCAGCTGCCGGCAGGGGCCGCACCAGGGCGCCCAGAAATCGACCAGAACCGGCACGCTCCGCGATGCGTCGAGCACGTCGGCGCGGAAATTCTGGGTGGTCGTCTCCTTGATGAGATCGGCCGGCGGGCGCGGCGCTCGCCGCCGTCCTGACCGAAGATGAGGGAATCGGCGCTCATGGACGCTCCGCCTATTCGCTTAGCTAGTCGTGTTGGCCCTTATGTGGCGGGTTTTTGCCGGCTTTCCAATGCCTCTTCGCCGGAGCCGTCGCCGGAGACCGGCAGAAGCCGCCGGCTCGTGCCCGGCATGGCGGAGAAAGGCCAGGAAATCGTCGCGGCCGATCGTGGTCGTGGCGACGTTCTCGAGCGGATGGAAGTTCAGCTTTTCGTGGCGGAGGAGGGCGGCGTCGAGGATCACCGACGACGCGCCCCTCCGTGTCGTTGATGACGCCGAAGGGGGTGACGGAGCCCGGCACGACGCCGAGAAGCTCGAGCAGGAGCTCCGGCCGGCCGAAGGAGAGACGGGCGCTCCCGATCCGCTTGTGCAGGCTCTTCATGTCGATCGCGCGCGTCCTCCTCGGCGACGACGAGGAAGACCTGGTCCTTCTTGTCCTTGAGGAAGAGGTTCTTGGTGTGGCCGCCGGCGATCGCGCCGCGCAGCGCCTGGCTCTCCTCCACCGTGAAGAGCGGCGGATGCTCGGTGGTCGTGGTCGCGATCCCGAGCCGGTCGAGAAGGGCGAAAAGATCGGCGCGGGAAGCGGGCATCGGGCTCGGCTCCGGGGCGGCGGCGGTCCCGGCGCCGGCTTAGCGGCTTGCGGCGCGGCCGGACAACTGTCGGCGGCGGCGCGGCGGGCCGCGGCGCGGCTTGTTGCAATTCCGGGGGCCTTGCGTCATATACGCCGCCGGCGCCGGAGCATCCCGCCGGCATCTTTTGTTGCGGGTGTAGCTCAGGGGTAGAGCACAACCTTGCCAAGGTTGGGGTCGAGGGTTCGAATCCCTTCGCCCGCTCCATTTTTCTCAGGGAATTCAAGTATTTGAGAGCCGCCTTCCCGGACTGCTTTGCTTAGAGCACTACAGGCCAGCCGCCGTCTAGGCGCAATCTATGCAGCGGAATGAAAGTCGACGGATACGGTGGCGACCTTTCGGCGGTGGCGCCCTACTTCACTTCCGCAATGTTCGAAGTCAGTGCCGCATAAGAATGACGAGGTCGGCGCCGCTAATGGCGGCATGAAGGAGTTCAGGGCGCGGCCAGTCCTGGCCCCCGTGACCGAAGCGGAACGCTTCGCCTTCGCCGCTGCAGAACCACCCCAATCCGGGGAAATCGTCGCCGATCTTGATGCCCGGGACCTGCGGTCGAAGCATCGCCGCGACCGTTTCTCGGCTAAGGCCGAGCGCCGATTCCGCGCCGTTCAACGTCCGCATCAGCTCGGCCCCGAGCCGCGCCAGATCGCCCGCCGTCGTCCAAAGGCCTGCCGCCGCCATTTCCGGATAGACGTGCCAGCCGCCTGCGACGGGCACGCCATTCCACGGATGCCCGGATGCTGCTCGCTCCGCGATCGCCGCGGGAAGCGGCTGCTCGAACGTGCTGTTCGACATGCCCGCCGGCTCGAGCACGAGCTCTCGCATCAGGTCGGGGAACGGCTTGCCGACCACATCTGTGACAACCTGCTGTGCGATCGTCGTGCCGCCGCCGGAATATCGGACGTGCAGCCCCGGAACGCCTTCGACGACGACCGGCAGCGTATTTGCGGGCGGTACGCCGTCCAGGACCTCTCGTTACGGTCGGCCATGGACCTGCCGCCGGATAGCCCGGAAACCCGTGGATGCTTGTCGCCGCGCTGTGGCTGAGCAGCTGCCGCAGCGTGATCCGCGGCGTCCATCCGCCACTGTCGGGGACCCGCCATGACGTCAGATAGTCGTTCACGTCCGCGTCCAGATCGAGCACGCCTGAGCTCACCAGCCGCATGACGGCCGTCGCGAAGACCGGCTTGCTGATCGACCCCGCCTGAAACAGCGTCGTCGGACTCACCGCGTCGTTTGTGCCGGCGCGGCGCACGCCGAAGCCCAATTCGGCGACGACTTCGCAGTCCTGCACGACGCTCACGCTCACGCCGGGCGTGGCGTACGAGCTGCATCTGCTGCGCCAGACTGGTCGGCTCGCGCGTGCGCAACGGCCGCGGCGTCTCCTGCCGTAGGTCTGCCAAAGCGCGCATGACGCGCTGTTCCGGTGAATGTTCTGCCCTTCCTGAGAGATGGGTAACACAGCATTTCGGAGACATGGGTGACACTTTTGGGCCTTGCGGGGAGAGCAAAGGTGCCCTGGAAGGAGTGTCACATCATGGACGAGCGGGTGAAGTTCATCGCCCGGCTGCTCGACGGGGAGACGATGTCGGGGCTGTGCCAGGAGTTCGAGATTTCGCGCAAGACCGGCTACAAGATCCTCAAGCGCGACCGCGACTGCGGGGTCGAGGGGCTGACGGACCGTTCGCGCCGGCCCTACCGGCACGCCAACCAGCTGCCGATCCAGATCGAGACGGAAATCCGCCTTCGCCTGCGGGCCGAGTAGCAAAAAGCCAAAAGAGGGATAAAACGGAACGAAGATATGACGAGCGTTACAACGATCACCTCGACAGTGACCGCGGCGTTCCTCGCTTCCTTTGTGGAATTTGTGGAGGCATTTACGATCGTGCTCGCAGTCGGCCTGACGCGCAGTTGGGGGCCGGCCCTCACGGGAACCGGCCTCGCCGTTGCCGTGCTCGCGGCTCTCGTGCTTGCGTTCGGCCCGCTGTTCTCGCTCATTCCCCTGCATGTGCTGCAGTTTGTCGTCGGCGTCCTGTTAATCCTGTTTGGCATGCGGTGGCTGCGGAAGGCGATACTGCGCGCATCCGGCATTTTGGCACTCCACGACGAGGAAGAAACCTTCGAGGAAGAGACCGAGCTGCTCCGTAGTCAGGCGAACGATCGCCGCGCTGACTATCTGGCGGGTCTCGCAGCGTTCAAGGCCGTGCTGCTTGAAGGCGTCGAGGTCGTCTTCATCGTGATCGCAGTCGGTACCGCACATGGACTTACGGCCTATGCCAGCCTCGGCGCCGTGGCGGCGTTTGTTCTGGTGCTCGCCATCGGCCTTGTCGTGCATCGCCCGCTGGCGCGAGTCCCGGAGAACACGCTCAAGTTTGTCGTCGGGCTGATGCTGACAAGCTTTGGCATCTTCTGGACCGGGGAGGGCCTCGGAACGGAGTGGCCGGGCGCCGACCTGTCCCTGCTACTCATCCTGGCGATTCTGGCGGCCTTCTCCTTCGCCGCCATTCGCTGGCTGCGCAGTGTGCGTCCGCTCACCATGCAGGGAGTTGCCGAGTGACCGTCATTCGCATCGCAATCGCCGAACTCTTTGGCATGTTCATCGACGACGGGAACCTCGCGCTCTTTGCGCTCATCCTGATCGCGGCCGTGGCCGCTGCCGTGAAGCTGCTTGGATTGTCACCGGGGTGGGGTGCCGCGCTGCTTCTCGCGGGCTGCCCGGCGATCCTGGCAGAGAGCGTCCGCAGAGCCGCGCTTCGGCGCAACTGAACGGTGCTCGGTCTATGCATCGTCGGTAATGTCTGACCTCGGCGGGCGCTAGATCAAAGTCCGGTTAGGATTCGAAAGCGGTCGTTCTCGGTGTGATTCCGGACTTCGGTTTTGCGCCAGAAGCAGGAGTGCAATCGGCGTACTCCCGAGATCGGCATCTCTTAGCCGCGCAGGTGCTGAAAAACTCGCGGGTCTATGCTGGCGGCAGCCAGAAGGCCGCCCCACATGGCGCCGAATATTCCGGGCGTCGCCACGTCCTGGCCGCTGAGGTAGAGCCCGGGAATTGGCGTCTTCATGCGCAGCGCATGACTCGTTGCGCGCCGCGGCGTGTTCTCAAGGCCGTAGAAGCCCCCGCGTTCGTGACCCGTGATCGACACTATTGCGAGTGGCGTCGCAAGCTCGCGGAACACGATGAGCTCGGCGAGGCGAGGAAACTGACGCGCGAATGCCGAAACCATCGCCTCTTCGACACGAGCCTTGAACGCGGCATAATCGGTGCCGCGCTCTTCGTGCTTCAGCGCCGACCATGGCTCGATCATCGACCAATCCGCAAAGGCGACAATCTCCCCGGTGTGCCTCTGCGACGGCCCGGGGTCTTGGGCCGGATCCTTGAGCGAGGCGAACGAGACAAACAGTCCAGGCGGCTCCGGCTGCGTTGTCAGATCGGTCCACAACACGTCGGTCTTCCAGCTGCCATAGATCCAGTGGTTGGAGCGCGTCGCGCCAGCTGCTTCGACGTCCCCTTCGAATCCAAGGAAGAGGGAGAAGTGGCAAGGGCTCGGCTCAAACGACAGGATTTCCTGACCCCAATCCGACTGCTGCAAGTCTGGCGGGAGCAGAAGGCTGACCGTCTCACGCGCGCCCATATCGGAGATGACGGCCTTGGCCATGTAGCGCGTTCCGTCAGCGGTCTCCACGCCCGCGACTGTGTCGGCGTCAACCACAAGTCGCGCAACCCTCTCTCCGGCGCGTGCCTCGCCCCCGGCCTTTGTAATCGTCGGAATGAGATGCTCCGCAAAGCTCCTGCCGCCGCCGACCGGATAATAGGCGCCGTCATGCAGAAACGAGCCGACCGTCAGTGCATGCATACCAAAAGAACCGGCGCCCGGGCGGCCGCCATCGTCCGGCCATTGCGCACTGAAGACGGCACCGAGCCTCTCATCGTCCGTCGTTTGCGCAATGACCTCGCCCAAAGTGCGTCCGCACCAGCGCTCGACCGCGCGGTGGTTCCACCACGCAACCGCGCTCGAGAAAGGCTCGGGCATCGTGCGACTCTGCAGGACGGCCCGCATCGCATGTGCGCCATGGCCGATCGCCTCGTACCAGGCATCGACTTCGCTCGCGCGGTCAGGGAAACGTTCCTTGAGGTCCAGCCGCTGGGCGGCTTCCGGACGAGAAAGCTCTAGTGTGAAATCGTTGGGAAAGTGAAGCGTGTCGTAGACGGGGCCGAGCGAGGCAAACGCCATGCGACCCTCAGTCAGCCAGTCGAGCACCGCACGATCCGGATCACCCGGCGCAAGGCCACCGAGATAGTGAAGGCCGGCATCCCACTGAAAGCCGTTGCGGCTGAAGCTGTGTGATTGTCCGCCGATGGTCGGGTGCTTTTCGAGCAGCAGGACTTTGTGACCTGTGCGCGCTAAGGCGGCGGCGCTGCTCATGCCGCCCATGCCCGATCCAATGACGATCACGTCACAGACAGCCATCAATGCCTCTCCGGTGATTGGGGGAGCCTCAAAAAGCGAGCATATGGCGCTCTCCGATCCCGACTGTGAGATGGATCAATGCTCGTCGCGCTTGGCGTACTTGAAGAGCGGGGCTACGGGCCGGACAAGGGCAATTCTTCGTGAGCAAACAATCGCGCCAATGAAGCGAATCTTGCCGCCGATCTACCTTCTCATCGCCATCGGGCTGGTCGCCGCTCTGCGCCGCGCTCGCCCATACATAACGAACATCACGTTCTGACATTTCAAACTCAGACACCTATACGTTAAGAGCAGCCTCCTCAGTGCCAGTTCGGACTTCGGCTGAGCGCCGTGAGCAGACAGCCGTTCGTTCGCGGAGGGCTAGCGCGGCGACGTCCGCTCCGAGAGCCAAGACAGGACCATGAGCACAAGGAGCGTGCCTAGGACGAGAAGCATAGTCAGGGCCGCGCCGTCGAAGATCGCTCCGCGGTCAGTCAGCGCGAAGATGCCGACCGGCAGCGTCACCCAGCCCGGCGGATAGACCATGACGGTCGCACCAAGCTCACCCATCGACAGCGCGAAACTCAGGCTGAACGCGGCGAGGAGATAGGGCATGAGGAGCGGCAGCGTCACGCGGCGGAGCTTGTAGAGGGGTCTCGCGCCGAGGCTCTCTGCAACCTGCTCGAACTCAGGAGAGAGCCGCGCCAGCCCCGCTGTCACCGAGCCGTAGGTGAAAGCGGAGATCAGCACGAAATGCGCAACGAGGACGATCGTCGTCGTGCCGTTCAGCAGGAGCGGTGGCCGACTGAAGGCCACGAGCAGGCCGAGACCAACTGTCACCGACGGGATAGCACTCGGCACGAAGAACAAGAGGTCGAGCACGCGGCGCGGCGACGCGGCCACGTTCCTGAGGGCCAGCGCCGCCCACGTCCCGCTCGCGAGAGCTGCTGCGCTCGCGAGCGCGGCGGTGATGACGCTGACGCGCAGCTCCTTTCCAGACGTGCCCTGGAAAGCCTCGATGTAGTGCTCGAACGTGAAGTCGCTCGGCCAGACGCTGTTCCAATGGCCGGCGAAGCTCGCGAGGATGATGATGAGGATCGGCGCGCCGTAGACGAGCCCGATCACCACGAAGCCGACGCTCCAGACGAGCGCCCGTCCCGACTTAGACCAAACCAGCACGTCGGCCACCGAAGCGGACCACGAGCCCGCGATAGAGCGAATAGAGCGAAAGCGACAGGACCACGTTAACGACCGCGATCACGCAAGCGGTCGTGTAATCAAACTCCTGGATCGCCTTGTCGTAGATCAGAAGCGGGAGCGTGGTCACGCCCTTCGCCCCGATGAAGAGAACGATGCCGAACTCGTTGACGGTGAGGAGCAGGCAGAGGCTGCCGCCGGCAAGGAGCGCCGGGATGGCGGCGGGCAGGATGATCTGCCGCACAATCCGCATCGGCCTTGCCCCGAGGCTGCTCACTACTTCGATCTGCGCGAGGTCGATAGTGGAGAAGGTGGCGAGCAACGGCCGCATGACGAAGGGCATATACACAGTCGTCTCGGCGAGGATCACGCCCCATGGCGAATAGAGAAAGTCAACGGGCGGACGCTCGGCGTTGAAGAGCCGCATGATACCGCGCGACAGCGACATGCTGTGGGTTCCCAAGCAGAACTCCGTCCGCAAGTCTCGCGAACTATCGGCGTAGGCCGGGCTTCTCCACGCAGATGCGCCATTGCGGCAAGCCTATTTGACGGCGCCCATGGTCAGGCCCTCGACCAGGTAGCGCTGCATTATGAAGGCGAAGACGATCACCGGCAGCGACACCATGAACGCGCCGGCGCTGATCGTGTCCCATTCGACGCCGTGTGACGTGCGGAAGGAGAGCAGCGCGACGGGCGCAGTCGTCGTCTTCCCGCTGGTCAGGATGAGCGCAAAGAGGAACTCGTTCCACGCGCCGACGAAGACGAAGACCGCCGTGGCGAAGATGCCGCCGCGCGCGAGCGGTGCCGCGACCTTGGTGAGGACATGCCATTCGCTGGCGCCGTCGATGCGTGCCGCTTCGACAAGGTTCGCCGGCATGTCTATGAAGAAGCCGCGGACGAGCCAGATCGCGAAGGGCAGATTGAAGGCGACGTTGACGACGATCATAATCTGGTACGTCGCGAGCTGCTTCGTCAGGCTGCCGATGATGTAGATCGGCACCACCAGCGCGATGGCGGGGATCATGCGGGCGATCAGAACCGCGAGGAGAAACGCGATACCTCCGCGACTGATGCGGATCAGCGCATAGGCGGCCGGCGTCGCGACGAGCATGGTCAGCGCAACGCTGCACGCGGTGATGAAGACGCTGTTCAGCAGGTAGAGCCCGAAGACGCTCTGCCGAAACACCTTAGTGAACCCGTCGAGGGTGACTTCGAAGACGAGCTTTGGCGGGATGGACAGCGTGTCGGCCGGATAACGAAATGCCGACAGCACCATCCATGTGTAGGGAAAGAGGTAGAGGAAGACGAGGTACGGCTGCGGCGAGCGCGATCAGGATACGCTTCATCTGCGTGCTCCTTCGCGCCGCGCGTTGCGTCCGCGCAGCAGATACGTGATGAGCGGCGCTGTCACGATCAACGTCAGCGCGGCGATCACCCAGGAGATCGCCGATATCTTGCCGATGTCGAAGCTGACGAAGCCGATCTTGAAGGCGTAGAGGCTCATCGTCGTCGTCGCGTTGCCGGGCCCGCCAAGGGTGAGCATGTAGACCTTGTCGAACTCCGACAGCGACCAGATAGCTCGAAACGCCGCGGCGATCGCGAGATAGGGAAGCAGGTGCGGAAGCGTCAGGTGGTAGACGATCTGCCATCCCGCGGCGCCGTCGATGTGGGCGGCCTCGACGGCTTCCTTATCCTCGCTCTGGAGCCCGGCCAGGAGCACCAGCATGAAGAAGGGAGAGGATTCCCAGACGTCCATGAAGACGACGGAGGCAAGCGCCCAGGTGCTGCTCAGCCACGAGGCGGGCGGCAGGCCGATGACGCTGAGCGCGTAATTGTAGAGACCGTAATTGTCGTCGTAGAGGAGCCGCCAGAACATGCCCACGACGGCCGGCGTGATCACCATCGGCAGGATCAGCAGGGTCCTCAGAATCCCGCGCCCGGGGAAATCGCGCCTGAAGAGCAGCGCGAGCGCGAGACCGACCGCCGATTCCAGCGCGACGCCGGCGACCGTGTAGAACAGCGTGACCTTGACGGAGGCCCAGAACGCGCCGTCCGTCAGGATGCTGATGTAGTTGTCGAGCCAGACGATCTTGTGGCGCGTGTTGAGCTGGATGATCTTCCAGCCGGTAAAGCTGTAATAGAGCGACATCGCCAGCGGCACGGCGAGCACTAAGAAGGCAACGACCGCCGCCGGAATGACAAACAGTATCGCCCTGTTGCTGTCGTCGTAGGTGCGAGGTCTGAAGTGCAAGCCGGGCACCATTCAAGAGATCACCACGACGCGGGACGCCGCGCCGTGGCGATTGTTAGAAGAAGAAGAGCCTGTCGGACCGCTACTTCCGGATTCCGAGCCCGGCGATGAACTCCTCGATCGAGGCCTGCAGATCGTTCACCGTCTGCTCGGGAGTCTTCTCGCCACCGAGCGCGGTGTTCAGCTCCTCGTACATGTAGGTGATGATCTGCGCCGACTGCGGGACATTGGGGAAGAGCGCCAGCTTTCCGCTCAGCGCCTGCAGCACCGCCGCGAAGTGGATGCGGGTCTTCTGCAGCTCCGGATCGCTCAGCACCGAGATACGCGCGGGCGCCGGCGCATCGCGCTGCACTTCCCGCGACGCCAGGTAGGCCGCCCACAGGCCCGCCGCTTCCTTGTTGGGCGACGCGTCGTTGATGCCGACCGCCCAGCCGCCGAGAAGCGAGGCTTCCGGCGTCGCTTCGAACGACAGATCAGCCGCCGTCTTGGATTGCTTCGGATCGAGCATCGTACCGAAGCCGCCCGGCCACATCATGCCCTGCCCGGCCGTTCCGGTGGTGAGCGCGTCGAGCATTTCGGCGAAGTCCCAGGTCAGATTGCCGGCAGGCGCAAGCGGCTGAAGCTGTTCGACCATGAACTTGGTCGCGTTCAGCCCGGCTTCGGAATTGAACTGCGGTGCATAATTGTCGCCGAAATACTCGCCGCCGTATTTGGCGAAGAGGATGATCCACATGCACGAGACCTGCCAGCCCTTGCCGCCGGGCAGGCCGAAGCCGCCGAGGCCGGCCGCCTCGAGCTTCCCGCCGTTGGCGACGACCTCTTCCCAGGTCTTCGGCTGGGCCACCGGGTCGAGGCCGGCCTTCTCGTATTGCGCGCGGTTCCAGACGAGCATCGTGGCGTCGCCGAGAATCGGCAGTCCGATCAGTTTTCCGCCGACGCGGCCATAGGCGTCGATGACGTCGCCGGGATAGTCGTCGAGGTCGAGCGGCGGGGCGGATTCGATCGACGGCACCAGCTTCTCGAGGTCGGCGAAGTAGGGGCCGAGCTCACCCTTCCAAGGGTAGGTGTAGACGTAGCCGTCGAAGGCATTCGTGCCGGTCGTCACGTCGAGAACGGTCTTGGTGTAGGCGTTCGCGTCCGGCAGGAAGGTGTAGTCGAACTTGATGCCGGTCAGCTTGCCGAACTCTTCCGACGACAGGCGATAGGCCTCCCAGGAGCCGCCGCCGGCGCCAAGCATGACGTGGAGCGTCGTGCCGGCGTATTTCTGGGTGAGCTCCGCAGCCCTGCCGACACTGGCAGGGAGCAGGGGCAACGTAGATGCAGCCAGCGCACCCTTCAGCAGGGTGCGACGATGGATCGACGTCTCTTTCATCTTTCTTCCTCCCTTCTTATGTGCACCGGCCGCCCTCCGAGCGGCCGCATTCCTCACACGACTTGTCGCAAGGTGACCCCGCCATTTTCCGAGGGGATTTCCCGCTTTGCACCGGACCCGCCGGTCCAGACAGGCGCGCGCGGATTGCCCTGGGCATCACCGAGATCGGCGTCCGACAGGACTTCGGGCCGCCGCCAGTCGCGTCGCGCCGCATCGCTGAGCGCCAGCCCATGGCCGAGTCGCTCCGGCGCAAAAATCCAGCCGTCCCGGATTTCGATCGGCTGCTCGACGAGGTGGTCGAGGTTCTGGAACGAGTATTCGAGCCACTCGACCTCCGGCAGCGCGCAGGCGGTATGGACGCCGACTTCGAGGAAGGTGTTTCCGAGCGTCACCGGGATATTTCGCTCGGCGGCGAGCCAGCCGATCCGCATCACGTCGGTGATCTGGCCGTGAACGTTCAGAATGTCGGCGGCGTCGGCGTCGAGAAGCTGCCGCTTGCCGGCGACATCGAGATATTCGCCGGTGTTGATGTGGGTCCACGGGCAGCTTTGGCGCAGCAGGCGCAGCCCGTCGAAGTCCCAGCGCGGCACGGGATCCTCGACCCAGAAGATGTCGTGACCGGCGCGCCTGATCGCTTCGAGTTTGACGATCGCTTCCTTGGCGGACCAGGCCTCGTTGGCGTCGATCATGATCTTGCCGCCCGGACGAACGGTGTCGGCGAGCAGCGCCAGCCGGTGCAGGTCCCGATCGAAGTCGGGCGCGCCGACCTTGATCTTGAACGCCCTATAGCCAAGCGCATCCGCGTGCGCGAAAAGCCCCTGGAAGTCCGTGTCGCCCAGGTGGAAGTCGAGTCCGCTTGCATAGGCGCGGACCTTGTTGCGACGCCCGCCGAGGAGCCGGTAGAGCGGCAGCCCGACCTGCTTTGCTGCCAGGTCCCAGAGCGCTATCTGCACCGCCACGCCGAACGGCAGGCCCTGCGGCCGATCGTTGCCGCCGCGCGGCTTCGCGACGCGGTGGACCAGCTCCATCGGCGAAAGCCCCGAGAGCGAGGGCCAGACCTCTTCGGCGAAGACGCGCGAAACTTCGGCCTCGCCGGGAAGCGGGTGGAACAGGCTTTGAACAAAGCCGAGCCCGATCTCGCCGCTATCGGCTATCAGCTCCAGCGCGGCTACATTGACCGAATCGATCCGGACCTGACTGTCGCCGATTGGCCGGTCGCGTCGATACTGGAAGCGTGTAAGGCGGAACTCGGAAAGGCGCATGGGTTGATCGACTAACTTCCGCATCTGATATATCAGATGGCGATATTAGTAGATCACGGCGGAGCGCAGGGCAAGTGATGAGGCAGCAATCTGCAAGCACACTCGCTTCGATGGACGCCGGAGGGCGTCTCAGCGATGCCGCCTACGATCGAATCCTCGAACTGCTCTTTGAGCGCCGGCTTCCCGCAGGCGCCTTCGTGTCCCAGAACAAGCTCGTTCAGCTCACGGGGGTCCCTGTCGCTCCGCTCCGCGACGCGCTTCGCATACTCGAAGCGGAAGGCGTTCTGACGATCCAGCCGCGCTCCGGAATACAGTTCGTGAAGCTTGGCCTGGAGCTGACCAAGTCCACCTACCAGTTCCGCACCATCGTCGAGCGCGCCGCCGTTCGTGCCTTTGCCGAAACGGCGGACGACGAAAGCCTCGCCGCGCTGCGGAAGAGCCACGAGGCTTTGCAGAAGCGCATTGAGAAGGACGGGCTGAACGAAAGAGCGCTTACCGATCTCGATCAGCTGGAAAGCCAGCTCCACAACAGCGTGATCGGCATCTTGCGGAACCCGCTGATCGACACGAGCTACCGGCGCATTCACAACTACCTGCGGCTCATCCGGCTCGATCGCAAGCTGACGGTGCCGCTGGCGTTGCGCTCGATCCGCGAACATGTGGCCATCATCAATGCGTGCGAGGCGCGCGATCCGGATGCGGCCGAAGTCGCGCTCCTGGCGCATTTCACCGCGGCGCTGCAGCGCCTCATGGGCTTGTTCTAGGACGCCTCAGGATGGCGAACCTACGCGCCGCTTCGGATGCGCCGACACGAGTGCTGGCGCCGAGCGCTGCACTTAGGCGTGGGCCGGAGCCTTGCGGTGCCGGGCGTCGGCCGCTCTGGCCGCTTCATGTGCCGACGTGGAGCGCATCAACGTTTCCTTGGCAGAAACCAGATGCGCGCGGCAAGCAAGCTCAACCATCGAGACCTTTCGACGGAGCCGCCTCAGTTCGTTGCCGGAAACGCCGCGAGCACCGCGTCGGGATCGACCTTCGTTCCGGTCGCGTCGAACTGGGCCAGGAAATAGACCAGGTTTTCCACGTCGACATCGTCCTTCAGGCCGGCGAAGGACATCTTGCCCTTCGGGATGATGTCCTTCGGATTGTGCAGGTAGGCTCTCAGCATCTCCGGCGTCCAAGAATGAGGCTCTGCCTCGTTGATTGCGAGCAAGGTGCCTTCGCGGCCTGTGGAGTATTTGAAGCCCTCGATGGAGCCCCATGGGCGGCCGACGACGCCGTTCAGCACCGGCCCGATCTTGTTCTTGGCGCCCGCGCCGATGTCGTGGCAGACGTGACACTTGGCGAAGACCTTTTCGCCGGCGGCGAGGTCGGCGGCGTTCGCGCCGCATGAAACCATCATCATCGAAGCGACGAAAAGCGCAATTCGCATAAGATATCTCCCTGTCCAAATTGGAGCGCGCGAGTGATCGGCATCGATCAGGCAACGGCGCTGACGATCTTGGCTTCCGGAAACGCGGCGAGGAGGCCGGCGGCGGCACGGCCAGGCGCTGCGCAGAGCGCGGTCGAAAGAGCGTCGGCGAGGGCGGCCGTCGGCGCCGACACCGTCACTTGGTAGGGCCGTCCGATCGCCCGGCCGGTCCGCGGGTCGAGGATGTGGCCGACCCGTCCGATGTTGTCGAATGTCGTGCCAAGTATCGCGGACGTGGCAAGTGATCTATCCCGCAGGCTCACGACCCGGTTGCTGCCGGCGATCTTCACCGGCCAAGCGTGTCCGCTCCGCTGCGATCCGACGGCACGAAGCTCGCCCATGTCAACCAGGACGTTTTCGAAGCCGCGTCTCTGGAGGAGCTCCGCAATCCTGTCGGTGATGTAGCCCTGCGCGATGCCGTTCAGCGTCAGCGCCATGCCCTGCCGCTGAAAAGCAATCGCTCCGGCATCGAACCGAAGGTGCGGAAAGCCGGTTCGCTCCAATGCCTCCTCCAGGCGCGATGCGAATCCGCGATCCTCGGCCCCTGCGGAATAGAAGCGGGCATGTTCATCCCACAGGGGCTGAACTGTCGGGTCGAACGCGCCCGCACTCGCGGCATGCACAGACGCCGCGGTGGAAAGGATCTCGAGGAATTCGGCCGAGGGCGGGTCGAGCCGGCCGGTCCGGTTCAAGCGCGTGATCGCACTATCTTCGCGATAGAGGCTGAAGAGCCCTTCAAGCCGTGCAAGCTCATCGCGGGACGCGAGGAGCGCCGCTTCCGCCGCGTCCCGATCGGCATGGTCGAGGATGATCTGCGCCGGCGCTCCGAGCGACACGCCATGCCAGAAGATGCGGCTCTTGCCTTCACTCCGCGCCGCAAGGCCAAAGCCACCGCACGCGGCTCCGGCCGCAATAAGCAGAAAGCGTCTGCGGGTAGGCAAGCTCATCCGCCGAGCCCTCCTTCGGGATTCGAAGGCGCGCCGTCGCCTCGTCCGTCGAGGTCGACCTCGACGGGCGCAAGCACCATCTCGTCGCTGATCTGCGAGTAGGCGACGACCGATCCGCCGAAATCGGACGCGAAGCGCTCCGCCGCCGCTTGTTCCGCAAAGGGGACGAACTCGGGCGCGCCCATGCCGCCACGCTTCCGACTGCCGACCACGTAAACGGCCTTCGCGGCCAGGATCCAGTTGTCGGCGCCCGGCTCCTCCCAGCTCTTCGCCGCACCCATGTCATTGACATAGATCGCCGCAACTTCAGCGGTCTCCTCGGGTAGGCGGTCGAACGCGAGCGCATCGCGCACCTGAGTGAACCAGAATGGATCGGCGATGCCGGCAAGATGCACCTGCGCTTTCGGGCCGGGATGGTCGAGCACGATCATCTGGCAATAGTGGCCGACCGCTTCCTCAGTCATCGTCACTGGAGCAGGCACGGCGGTCTTCTCATCGCTGCTGCACGCAACGAGCGACGCTGCGACCATCGCGAGCGCGAGCCATCTCATGCGTCGATCCTCCTGAAGGCCTGATAGGACGCGGCGATCAGCGCGACCGGCCACAGCGCCATCGAAAGCAGGGGAAGCCACGAGGGGCCGACGATCGCCGCGCTCGCCTCGGCGAGGCCCTCCCCCTGCATCTTGGAATCGAGCGCGGCGAGATTCACGAGACGAAACGCATCGGTGGGCTGGGAGACGAGGAGCCAGGGGAATATGTGCTTGGTGAACACGCCGCCCTTGTCGACAACGAGCCCGCCAAGAAGCGCCACGTCGAAGAGCACGACCGCGACGATCCAGACACCGATCGCGATACCCGCTGCAGCGGAGCCCTGACGCGCCATTGCGCTCAGGCAGAGCCCGGCTGCGACGAAAATGCCCCCGAGCAGAACCGCACTTCCGTAGAGCCTGAGAAGACTCGCCAGCCCGGCAACCGAAGCGCCGCCACCGACCCAGACGGCGATGGCGGTTGCGCCGAATCCGACAAGGATCGCGAGTGCAAGCACCGCGACCTGCGCGATGAGCTTGCCGGCGAGTATCTCACCGCGCGGCACGGGATAAGTCAGGAGAAGCGGCAGCGTGCCGCGCTCAACCTCGCCCGCGATCGCGTCGTAGGAGAGAAGCAGCGCGATGAGCGGGACCAGATAGACGCTGAGCGTCGCCAGGCTGGCGACGGTGACCGACAGCCGATCGGCGGCGACCGTTCCCGCGGGCGCCGAGCCGACGAGCGCAAGCACCAGGCCGAAAGCCGTCATCATTGACACCGCGATCAGAACCCAGCGATTGCGCAGCGCGATCCTGAGCTCGACGGATGCGAGCGATGCGATGCGGGCGATCATGGCGATGCCTCCGCCTCTTCCGGACCGCAGTAGTGGCGATAGAGGTCTTCAAGGCTCGGCGGGATCACGTCGATGTCGCGGATCGCATCGCCGAACGCGGTTACCTCCGCGAGCCGCGCGATCTTTTCGCGCGGCGTGCATGCGAGCTCGACCGCCTGCCCGTTGAGGCGGCGCCCGCCAAGCCGCGCGGCGAGTGCGTCCGCTGTCTCCGATCCGGCCTGCACGCGCAGACGGATCGGCAGATTAGCGCCCGCCTGAAGCCGCGCGAGCCGATCGTCGGCAACGAGCCGTCCATCGCGCAGGATTGCGATCCGGTCCGTGCGCGCCTCAAGCTCGGTCAACGCGTGAGACGAATGGATGACGGCCGCGCCCGATTGCGCGAGATCCACCACGATCGCATAGAAAAGATCGCGCGAAAGGGGATCGAGCCCCGAGGTCGGCTCATCGAGAATGACGACCTTCGGCTTGCCGACGATGAGCTGGGCGAGGCCAAGCCGCTGACGCATGCCTTTCGAGTAAGTGCCGATCCGCCGATCCATCGCTTCTCCCGAGCCCGACCTTCTCAAGGCACGTGATGGCATTGCGGAGGCTTGCGCCTTTCAGGCGCGCAAGCATCGCGATCTGCTCGCGGCCCGTGAGCAATTTGTGAAATGCCACTGTCTCCGGGAGATACGCGTAGCCGCGGCGCGCTTCCGCGCTTCCCGCAGGCGCGCCAAGCACGACGACGTCGCCTCGGTCCGGGCGCGTAAGGCCGAGCACGAGGCGCAAGAGCGTCGTCTTGCCGGCGCCGTTATGGCCAAGCAGAGCGACCCGCTCGCCAGGCGCCACCTCCAGCGAGACCGCGTCGAGCGCCACGTGCTTGCCGAAGCGCTTAGAGACGGAACGGACGTCGATGGCCGGCCCGCTCATGACCCGCCCTTCGTTTCCGGTGCGTCGAGTGCGACGGGTTGCATCAGCGGGTGGAGATCGACAATGCCGCCGGGGAGGAGCTCGGGGAATTTCGCCACCGTCCAACGGATCAGCTGCACCGCCGGGCTGCCGAGGAGGAGGTGCGCCGCCGGCTGCGTCCACAGGATCTGATCGATGATGTCGTTCGGGCGATAAGGCATGTCGGCGAGGCCGTCGCCGTCGACGTCGAAGGCCGTGTGGTCGCTCCAGTAGTTGCCGCGCCCGCCTGCGCTCCAGTCGAGCCAACGCGTCCCCACGTATTTGACTTGCGTGCGGTTGTTGATGAACGCGTTGCCAGTGATCTCGTTGCGCTCCGAGCCGGCGGTGAAATGGATGCCGATCGGACACGACTCGAACCGGTTGAAGGCGATGCGGTTCTTGTTCGCGTTGTACATGAACAGGCACTTCTCGCCGCCGTTCAGCACGACGTTGCGCTCGATGCGCGCATCGTTCGCGTAGTTCAACATGATGCCGTGGTCGCGATCGCCGACGGAGCGGTTGTCCGCGACGACGAGGTCACGCGAGTACATCAGCACGAAGCCGGCATGATTTCCGATCGAGACGTTGCCGGTCAGCACGCCGCCGTCGGTGTACATGTAGTGGACGGCGAAACGCAGATCTTCGAAGCGGTTGTCGCGAAAGGTGTCATTGCGGCTTGTATTGACGAAGATGCCGTCGCGCCCGTAGCGGATGAGATTGTCTTCGACGATCGCGCCCGGTGCGTTCCAGATGTAGACGCCGTTGCCCCGGTCGTTCATGCGGAAATCCGTGCGACCGATGATGGTGTTTCCACGAACCAGCGCGTCGCGGGCGCCGTGGATGTCGACGCCGACGAGGTTTCCATCGATCCGGTTGCCGAGAATGCTCGGGTGCTGCGCCGTCTGCGTGAGCTTGACGCCGGCGTCGAGCGTTTCGGCGGAAGAGCCGGATCCTATTATGGTGAGATTCGGACCGTGACGTCAGCGCCGGCGACCGTGACGACGCTGCCCTTTCCGGGACCTTCGAGAGTTGCGTCCGGCTCGCCCACAAGCGTGATCGGCCGCTCCAGCAGGACCGGACCGACATGGTGGCCGGGGCCGAGCCGGATCACGTCGCCCGGCTCGGCTTTGTCGATAAGTGCTTGCAGCGAACCTTCACCGGCCGCGACATGAAGCTCCGCGCCGCTCGCGGCGGCGCAGAGTTGCGCGACAAGCACTGCGATCGTGGCGATCGCGGCCGACCGGTGAAGCCGGGACATCAGCCGACGCGCGGTTCGACGAACATCCGGCCGCGCATCTCCATATGGAGCGCGTGGCAGAACCACTGGCAGTAGTACCAGTGCACGCCGGGCCGGTCGGCGGTGAACGTCACCGACGCCGTCGCCTGCGGCCCGACCTCCATCGCAATGCCGTGGTTTCCGAGCGTGAAGCCATGCGTCAGGTCATCCACATCGTCGATATTGGTGACGTAGATGGTGACCTCATCGCCCTGCTTCACGGTGAAGCTCTCGAGCGAGAATGCCGGCGCCGAAGACCACATGTAGACGCGGACCTTGTTGCCGTCGCGGATCGGCGCATCGGCACCGCCATCGAGCGTGACGCCGTCGGCTTCCGCCTGCTTGCGCGCGTCCTCCCACATCGGATCGTCGCGGCTCCAGATGGAGGCCGGATTCACCTTCGAGCTTTGAACGATGATGCAATCGTGCGGCTCGGCAAAGGTCGGACCGTCATGCACGACCGCCAGCTCGTCGAGCGATATGTCGATGAGTTGCTCGTTCTCCGGCTTCAGCGGACCGACATTGATGAAGCGGTCCTTCGAAAACTTGTTCAGCGAGATCAGCCATTTGCCGTCCGCTTCCTTCGTCTCGCCCATACTGGTGTGGTTGTGGCCCGGCTGGTAGTGGACATCCACCTTGCCGAGGATCGGATCGACGCTCTCGCCGGTGTACTGGCGGACAGCGGCCTCGATGTTCCATTTGCAGATCTGGCTGTCGAGAAAGAGCGTCGTAAAAGCATTGCCCTTGCCGTCGAAGGCGGTGTGAAGCGGGCCAAGCCCGAGCTCCGGCTCTGCAACGACGCAGGAGCGCGGCTCGGCGCCGTCGAACAAAGCGTCGAACTTCGTCACGTCGAGAACAGTGACCGTCGGAGATAGCTTGCCGTTGATGACGATGTACTTGCCGTCAGGCGCCGTGTTGCAGCCGTGCGGGCTGTTGGGGATCGGGACATAGGCCGTGTAGCGGGAGCCGTGGCGGCCATCGAGCACCGGAACGCCGTTGTACTCCTTGTAGTCGCCGTTCCTGACACCTTCCTCGATGCGGGCGATATTGAAGATCACTGCCCAGTCGGTCTCGCTTGCCGTCATCTCCGCGAGGTTCATGCCCATCTCGGAGTTGTAACAACTCGAGACGGCGTACTTGCCCTGATAGTCCGCGTCGCAATTGTCGAGATTGCCGTCGACGATCACTTGCCACGCGACCTTCATCGTGTCGCCGTCGATCGCGGTGAACAGCGTCACGTATTTCGACGGGTCGTCGAGTATCTTCCCGTCATTCGGCAAAGGTATCTCGTGCTCGCCGTTGGCGAAGACATAGCCGGTGCGCGGGAATTTCTGCGGGCGCAGGCCATGCACGTCCCGCGTATTGGGGATTTCGATGATCTTGTCGCACTTCATCACGTCGCAGCGTACGCGCGCCACGCGAGTGTTGGCCTTGTCGTTCATGAACAGGTAGCGGCCGTCGTAGGTGCCGTCGGTGAACGACATGTGCGGGTGATGCAGGTCGCCGTTCTGGTAGGTCTTCAAGCCCCGGGCCGCGAGGAACTCCTTCGTTTCGGGGAGCAGCCCTTCGGTCAGGATCTTGAGGCTTTCGTTGGTGATGCCCCACCCGGTCGCGCTGCAGCGGTTGAACACCGGAACGCGCATCAGCTCGCGCATCGACGGAACCCCGACGATCCTGAGCTCGCCGGTCTGTCCGCTCGACCAGAAGCCGTAATATTCGTCGAGCTCGCCGGGCGACAGCTCGAACTTTTGACCGCCGGTTTGCGCCCCGGCCGGCGTGATCGCCGCGGATCCGGCAAGCACGGCCGCGCCACCGCCGAGCGCGCCGGTTCCGGCGGCAAGCGCGGTCACGGCCGTTCCGCCGAGCATCGTGCGGCGTGTTACCGCAAGCTCGTCTTGCCGGTCGGGCTTATTGCGTGGGTCTTTCATCTTCAACCTCCTTCGCTCCGTTACTTGCGTTCGTGGTTGTTCAAGTAGCCACCTCGGCCGGCGCCTTCGCAGCCGCCTTCGGCTGCTGCGCCTTGGCGAGGAATGGCGCCCGCCGCTGCTTCCGTTTGATGCAGACAGGGCATTTCTCGTCGTCCTGGTAGAGAACCTGACAGTGCATGCAGTAGAGGCACTCGTTGGTGTCGATCTTCCCGTCGGGATGGATCGCCTGAACCATGCATTCGTTGGCGCAGCGCTGACACGGCGCTCCGCATTCGCGGTAGCGCTTCATCCATTCGAAGATGCGCAGCTTGGCGGGTATCGCGAGCGCAGCGCCGAGCGGGCAGAGGTAGCGGCAGTAGAAGCGCTCAACGAAGAGCCCGGCGAAGAGAAGCAGCCCGGCGAAGAGGACGAACGGCCACTCGCGCTGGAACTTCAGGATGATCGCCGTCTTGAACGGCTCCACCTCGGCATAGTGCTCGGCAAGCGGCAGGGAGTAGAGCGACAACCCGAAGAGGCAGAGAAAGGTGATGTACTTGATCGGCCAGAGGCGCTCGTGCAGCCACCAGGGAAGCGTCCATTGCGGTATGCGGACAAGCTTGGCGAGGCGATTCAGGAGTTCCTGCAGGGCGCCGAAGGGACAGAGCCACCCACAAAAGGCGCCGCGCCCCCAGAACAGCAACGCCGCCGCCACGCCGAACCACATGATGAAGATGAGCGGGTCGATGAGGAAGGCGTCCCAACTGAAGTCGGTCGCGACCGCGTTGGTGAGAGCGAGGATGTTGACGACGGAGAGCTGGGCATTGGCGATCCAGCCGAGCCAGACAAGCGTGAACGACAGGAAGGCAATGCGGAACCAGAAAACGGCCCGCTCGCTGCGGGTCAGTGGCATCTGGAAGAAGAAGAAGGTGGTGAGGACCCCGAGCGCGGCGGCGAGGACCCCAATCTCGACCTTGCGGTCGCGCCATATCCGTTGCCAGAGCATGGCCTTTGCGGTGACCTCTTCGTCGCCTTCCGCGACCGGCGCAGGCGGCGACGGCTCGGCACTTGCGACCGGGCGCAGATAGGCCCCGTTCAGCGCATAGGGCAGATCGAAGGTCAGGAAGGACTTCTGCACCGGCCCGATCGCGCGCTGCACCAGAAGCTGCAGCCGCCAGGGACGGGTCGGGTCGAATCCGGAATCGGCCGGGATCGTGAAGAGATCGACCTCAGTGAAGCTTGGCGCGCCGCGCGCCTCGATCGCGCCGACCCGCCTGTGCTGCCGATCGCGAAAGCGCACGCTGGCATCGCCCTGGATGAGCTGAATACGGTCGAAGACACCGCCGCGGACGTAGCCGGAGCCCTTGAACGAATAGTGGCCGCGGCCAGCCACGAGGATGGCGCTCTCGCCGGGCGCGAGCGCCATCGTGAGATTGCCGTATTCGGCGTCGCCGAGGAGACTTCGACCGATCGCAGGAACGCTGACCAACGCGATGCGCAGATCGACGAAGGTATCGGAATCCTCGCTGGACTCCGGTCGCGCCGCGGCCTTCGTCTCGCCCGCCTCGGTGAAAGCGTGGTTCACCTGGCCGATATCGAGCGTCAGGCCGGCGATCGAACCGTCCGCCGAAAGTGCCGCCCAGTCGCGCGCATCGGTAATTGAAGGGTCGACTTCGTAGATCGTTTCCAGCTTTTGCGAATCCGGCGCCAGACCTCCAAGGCCAAGCCGCCGTGCGACTTTCAGGCTGGCGCGGACGATCGAATCGTCGATCACGATGACGGTGACGGTCGCCCCGGAGATGATGTTAAGGTCGTGCCCGGAGCCGCCCGCCTTCGCTTCGACTTTCAGATCGAGTCCGGCGTAGCTCTCCGTCAGCGCGCGGATCTTGGCCTCAGGAATTCCGACAAGGACGATCGGCTCGGCATGCTTGACGAGCCGCACGCCGGTGACGATCGCGTCATTGTCGAGCGCGACGACGATGTGGATCGGCTTGCCGGAATAGCCCGTGGTCGACACGTAGTCGGAGGTAAGGAAGGCCCAACCGACGACCATTTCGTCTTTCAGCAAAGGGACGACCGGAAACTCGGGCTTGAGGCTGCCATAGCGATTCGCCTCCGGGTTGAGGTCGGCAGGATTGATCTTTGCGAGAAAGCTCAGAAGCAGCGAAGCTTCCGGCGAAGCCGCGAAGGCCGACGGGCCGGCAAACAGCGCCAACAGCGCCAGAACTGGTACCAATGCCTGCACAAGTCGCCCCGCGGGAGATTGATCGAGAAATCGTCACGCCGAATTCTTTCAGACCGAGGCCGTGGACTCCTTGACTTCTGTTAAGCGGACCCGGGATTCTCCTCCGCCGGTCTCGCTTGGCGCCCGCTTGGACGCCTCGCGGCTCCCGGCATTTCTGCAGGAGGCGAGACCGCGCCCCCGGGGGTGCGATGAGGCGATGACCACGGAAACCGCGACGAGCCTTCGAGTATTTTTGCGTTGCACGCCGCTCTTCGGCGGACTGAGCGACGAGGAATTCGCGCAAGTCAGTTCCGCAGTGCGCGAGGTGGAGATCGAGCGCGGCAAGGTGCTGTTTTCGCGCGGCGACCCGGCGCAGCTTTTCTACATTGTCGTGGAAGGCTGGGTGAAAGTGTTTCGCACGACGGTGGCCGGCGAGGAGGCAGTGATCGGCATCTTCACGCGCGGCCAGAGTTTCGCCGAGATCGCCGCGCTTGCGCGCGACGTTTATCCCGCGAGCGCGGAAGCGGTAACGGATGTTCGCCTCGTCGCGGTTCCGGTGGAGCGAATCGTCTCCGCCATCTCCCGCGATCCGAATGTGGCGCTGACGATGATCGGATCGATCTGCCGGCACATGCACTTGCTCGTGGATGAGATCGAGCAGGCGAAAGGGCTCTCCGGCATTCAGCGTGTCGCAGGCTTTCTTGTAAAGCAAAGCCCGGTGGAGAAGGGTGCCTGCGCCATCCGCTTGCCGTACGAGAAGACGCTCATCGCGAGCAAGCTCGGCATGAAAGCGGAAAGCCTGTCGCGGGTGTTTCAGAGGCTGCGAGGCTATGGCGTGACGATCCACGGCGACATGGCGGCGATCGACGACGTCGAGAAACTTCGCGACGTCATTGAAGACACTCCGAGCGCGGGGGCTGCCGGCAGGAGATGAGCAACGCGGCGATGTATTCCGTTAACCGGCGAAAGCGAACAACCCTTCCTGCGGATCCCGCCAGCGGCCCCCGAGGACGATGCCGTCGCTGACGATCTTTTTGTCGCCGCGGAGCACCTCGCCGACCGAGTTCGACATAGTCGAAGGTGCCTTCGCGCACCGAGAAGACCGTTGCGTCGCCAAGCGATCCGGGCCGGAGGGTGCCGAGATCGGGTCGGCGGAGCGCCGTCGCGGCGTTCATCGTGGTGGCTCGAACGACGTCGACGAGCGGAAGCCCGAGACAGAGGAATTTCGAGAGCGTCGTTGCCTGATCGAAAACCGGGCCGTCGAGATTCAGCACGTGTATGTCGGACGAGATGGTGTCCGGAACAAAATCGGCGGCGAGCATGGACCGCGCGGTCTTGAAGGCGAACGACCCCATGCCATGGCCGACGTCGAAGAGGACGCCGCGGGCTCGCGCGGCCAGGACTGCCGGCTTGATGGCTCCTTGGCCGGTAATCGGCGTATTGGGGAACGGGCGGAAGCAATGGGTCAGCACGTCGCCGGGACGCAAACGCTCCAGGACGTCTTCGTAGCTCGGGGGCGGTTCGTCGATATGGGCCATCAGGGGGAGGCTCAGCTCTTCTGCGGCCTGCAAGGCGATATCGAGAGGCGCGGCGCCGGAGGCTCCGCTCGCGTTGCGACCGACACGAACCTTGATGCCCACAATGACATCGCGGTTCGCGTTGGCCACTGCGACCGCGTCGGCCGGACTCATCAGCCGCAGGTCTCCACTCTCCCCAACCATGATGCGCTTGGAGAAGGCGAAGATGCCGGCGAAAGAGACATGGAGATAAGCGAGGATGCGCGGTTCGCTCGGCTCGATGACGTGCTTCAGGAAGCCGGGGAAATTGCCGGGGCCGGCGCTGCCGGCATCCACAAATGTCGTGACACCGCTCGCGCGGGCGAGCTTGCCGGCGTCGACCCCGAGCGAGGTGCCGCCCCAATAGACATGGGTATGAAGATCGATGAAGCCCGGCGTGACGATCTTCCCGCTGACGTCGCGCACGTCGACGCTGTCGTCCGTCGCGATGTCCTTTCCGACCGCCGCGACTTTTCCGTTCGCAAAAGCGACATCCGCCACAGCGTCGAATTCCTGCGACGGGTCGACTACGCGGCCGCCTCTGAGGATCAGGTCATAGGTCATCGTGCGTTGTTCCTTTGTCCCGACGCGGCCTCGGATTCGCCGACGAAGGGCATGCGGCTGAAAGAAAACCGGATGCCAATCCGGCCGACGTCAGGTGACTCAATCGCCGAGCGGCTCATCCGCGCCCCCATTTGAGGAACTGACGAGGGCGTACTTGATGCGCCGCATTCGTTCCTGCGCTTCGTGCGGCTTGCGGTACGCGGTCGATGCGGCGAGCAGGTCGATCGCGGCCAGCAGCGCGTAGCGTGATGCCGTCGGCTTGAGAGCGTCGGGAGCCTCCGGCACGTGGAGAAGAAGGGGAATGTCCGCGAGCGCCGCCAGGCGGCTCTTGGGTTTTGTCACCGCAACAATAAGGGCTCCATACTGTTTGGCGACGGTTACGGCGTCGATCACCTCGGTGGCGCGACCGCTCGTCGAAACGGCGATCACCACGTCGTTCCTGTCAAGCGTCGCCGCGATCATGCGCATCAGGTGCGGGTCGGAATAGTTGGTGACGGCTATGCCGAGCCGGAAGAACCGGTGCTTCACCTCGGCGACGGCGACGGTCGAGCCTCCGCCCACGCCGAACGCGACAAGCCGCGTGCAGTCGGCGATCGCCTCGGCCGCCTTCTCCACGTCCTCCGGCCGTAGCTGTTGTTCGACAGCCGTGATTGCGCGGCGGATCTCCTCGAACACTGATCGCCACAGCGCCGGCTTCGCTTGCGCTGTGCCGACGTGCGGTGGTGGGTCGAGATATATCCGTCCGACCACCATGCTTTGCGCGAGCTTCACCTTCAGTTCGCGAACGCCGCCGCAGCCAACGGCGCGGCTGAAGCGCGTAACGGTCGGCTCACTGACGCCGGCGCGGCGAGCAAGCTCTCCATTGCTTGAATGCACGGCGAAATTCACGTCGGCGAGCACAGTCTCCGCCACGCGTTGCTCCGCCGGCCGCAGGGTGGCGCCGGATTGCTTGATGACCGAGATGATGTCGTCGGGTGATTTGCCGCCGGCCGTGAGGACCGAGTGATCGCTCGATGAACCGCCCCTCCCGAATGATGCCCCGGGATTGTGCTTCGTTGTTCGTGCCACCAAAGCGGCCATCCTTCAGATGGGGAAGGGGTGCCCCTGTGGAGTGCGGGGCAAGCTATTTTGGTAATAAACCTTCGTAATCAACGCGTGCAAGCCCCGGAATTGCTGCGCTGCGACAAGGCTAACCCCACCTTTCCCTTGAAATCCATCGCATTTCGTATGAAACTTTCCGACACGAGCATCGGTAGTTGGCGCTGAGCGTCGGCTCGCGAGCGGTCGACCACTAGAAACGCCATAGAAGCGCGCGCCGGTGGAACGATGCTGACGGAAGTGTCGTGCAAAGGGAGCAAAAACCATGCAGTCAAAATTGAAACTGCTTACGCGCGGGGCCGTCGCGGTAGCGACCGCGCTGTTCCTGACGGCGCAAGCGAGCGCCGGAGGGATGTTTCGCGAGGCGACGATCGGCGAGCCCCCACCGCTCGACGTGATGCTGACCACCGCCGACGTCGCCTCGACGATTGGCGCGCACATTTTCGAGACGCTCTACGCATACGATTCTGCCTTTGTGCCGCAGCCGATGCTTGCCGACAGCGACCGGCTCGAGGACGGCGGCAAGACCATCATCATCACGCTGCGCCAGGGCGTGATGTTCCACAACGGCAAGGAGATGACCGCGGAAGACGTCGTTGCCTCGATGAAGCGCTGGGGCGAATTCGGCTCGCGCGGCAAGTTGCTGATGGGCAACGCCACCTCGGTGGAAGCCACCGGCAAGTATGAGGTCACACTGAAGCTCAGCGCGCCCAACGGTGCGTGGAAGACGCTGATTTCCGACGTTAATGGCGGTCTCGGCATCTATCCCGCTGAAATCGCCAACGCCGCTGGCAACAAGCCGATCGAGCAGAAGGACTACATCGGCACCGGCCCCTACAAGTTCAAGGAATGGCGGCCGAACCGCTATGTCGAACTCGAGAAGTTCGCCGACTACAAGCCGCGCAGCGAAAAGGCCGACAGCTACGCCGGCGCGCGCATCGCCAATTTCGATACCATCCGCTTCATCCCCGTGCCTGACGTCGGCACCCGCGTGAGCGGCGTGCAGGCCGGCGACTACGACTACGCCGAAATGATCTCGGGCGACCTCTACGACACGCTGAGCAACGACCCTTCGGTCACCATCCAGCGTCGTGGCGCGCCGCTCTTCGGCCTGTTCTTCATGAATTCCAAGGAAGGCATCCTGAAGGACAACTTCAAGCTCCGCCGCGCCATCCAGATGGCGCTCGACAAGGAGCAGGCGCTGAGGGTCGCGTTCGGTCCGGAAGGCCTGTGGGATGCCCAGGGTTCGGTCTTCCCAAAGGGCAACTTCTTCTACTCGACCGCAGGCATCGAGGCCTACAGCCAGCACGACGCGGAAGGCGCCAAGGCGCTCGCCAAGGAAGCCGGCTATGACGGCACGCCGATCCGCCTGCTGGTCTCGACCAACTATCAGGCCCATTACGACGAGGCGACCGTGTTCACGCGGCAGCTCGCCGAAGCCGGCATTAACATCCAGATGATCGTCGTCGACTGGGCAACGCTCCTCAAGATGCGGGGCGAGCCGGCGCAGTGGGACATCTTCGTTACCCATCACGGTTTCTCGCCGGATCCGGCGCTGTTCACCTTCATGAACGCGACCTATCCCGGATGGTGGGACAGCCCGGAGATCAACGCGCTGCGGCAGGAACTCTCCGTCAGTGTCGCGCCCGAGGCACGCAAGGCCGTCTGGGACAAGATCCAGGCGCTGTTCTACGAGCAGGTTCCGGCCATGAAGGTCGGCGACGCCTACGCCTACGATATCGCCTCTCCGAAGGTGAAGGGGTTCAGTGACGTCGCCGACTATCGGCCGCGGTTCTGGGGCCTGTCCTTCGAGTAGCTTCGGCGATCGCCTGACCACCAAAATCCAGGCGCTCCGTTCGTGGAGCGCCTGGTCCTTTTGCGCCAGACCGAACGATCCCATGCGAGCGGTTGCCTGAATGTGGTCCTATGCCCTGAAGCGTGCCAGGCGCGACGGCCGTAACGCTGATTGCGGCTTCGGTCCTGGTGTTCGCCTTCATTCACCTGGTGCCGGGCGATCCGATCTACGTCCTTCTGGGTGATACCGCGACGCCTGATCAGGTCGACGCCCTGCGCCATCAGCTCGGCCTCGACCAGCCGATCGTCGTGCAATATTTCCGCTGGGCGGGCGAGGCGCTCAGCGGCAATCTCGGACAATCGATCTTCTTCCAGGCGCCGGTTCTTTCGGTCATCGCCGACGGCGCCGAGACGAGCATTCTCCTCGCCAGCATCACCATGATCTGGGTGGTGGCGATCGGCGTGCCAATCGGCATGATCGCCGCGATGCGCAAGGGCTCGTGGCTCGACCAGAGCCTCTCCGGTGTCGCCATGCTCATGGCGTCGGTGCCGACCTTCTGGGTCGGCCTCTACATGATCCTTATCTTCGCGGCCACGCTCGGCTGGCTGCCGAGCTCCGGATACCCGTCGATCTTCGAGAGCGGCGGCCTTGCCAATCTGCGCTACCTGCTCCTGCCGAGCCTGACGCTGGCGGCTCCCAACGCCGCGCTGATCCTTCGCCTGACCCGCGCAAGCATGCTCGACGTATCGCGCGAGGACTATGTCCGCACCGCGCGCGCAAAGGGCATCAGGCCCTGGCAGGTCGTCCGCCGCCACATCCTGCGCAACGCCCTCCTCGCCGTCGTCTCCGCTTTCGGCTTCACCTTTGCAGCCCTTATCTCGGAGGCGGTCGTCACCGAGACCGTGTTCGCGCTCCCCGGCATCGGCCGGCTCGTCGTGCAGTCGATCCTGCGGCGCGACTACCCCGTCATCCAGGGGATCATCCTCGTCATCGTCGTCCTCTATCTCGCAATCAACCTGGTCGTCGACCTCTCGTACCGGCTCCTCGACCCGCGGGTGGAACTCGAATGAGGCGCGAGGGGCTAGGTTCATGGCTGGCGCCATTCCTGGCGCGACCGGTCGCGCTCGCGGGGCTGGCCGTCCTGTTCGCGATGGTGCTGGCCGCGATCTTCGCTGCGGTGCTGTCGCCCTACGATCCGCAGGCGATCGATCCCATCATCCGCCTGAGCCCGCCGAATGCGGTCCATTGGTTCGGCACCGACCAGTTCGGCCGCGATACCTTCTCGCGTGTCGTCTATTCCTCGCGGATGGCGCTCCTGATCGGCGTGGGCGTGGTCGGCTTCGCGCTCCTTACCGGCGTTCCGATCGGCGTCTTCTCGGCGCTCTACCCGCGCCTCGGCCATGTGCTGATGCGAATGGTCGACGTCTTGATGTCGTTTCCCGCGCTGCTCTTGGCGCTCGGCCTGATCGTCGTGCTCGGCCAGAGCGTCGCCAATGCGATCATCGCCATTGGCGCGGTCTATCTGACGACAACGACGCGCATCATCTATGGCCTTACGCTGCGCCTGCGTACCGAGACCTACGTCGAAGCGGCGCGCAGCATGGGCTCGGGAACGGGGTGGCTCGTCGCCAAGCACATCTTGCCAAACCTCGTCTCGCCGCTACTCGTCCAGGCGAGCTTCGTGTTCGCCTTTGCGCAGCTCAGCGCCGCTTCGCTGGATTTCCTCGGGCTCGGCGCGCCTCCGGACATTCCGAGCTGGGGCAACATGCTGGCCGAGTCGCGTACTTTCATCACGCGCGCGCCGTGGCTTCTGTTCTTCCCTGGCCTGATGATCGCGCTCACCGCGTTCTCCCTGAACCTCGTCGGCGACGCTCTGCGCGACCGCCTCGACCCGAGGTTTCGGGAAATGTTCGCCAGCCGGCGGAGGAGGTGAGCGGTGCTCGGCCGTCCATGATCTCACTGTCGCTGTCGGCCCGGACTCCGATCCGCTCGACATCGTCTCCGGCGTATCGTTTGCCATCGGCAAGGGCGAGGTGCTCGGACTGGTCGGCGAATCCGGTTGCGGCAAGAGCATGACGTCACTCGCCATCATGGGCCTGCTGCCGGAGTCCGGCCCCCGGGTTCGGGCGGGCGCGGTCGAGCTCGATGGCGTCGACGTCACCAATGCGCAGCCGTGGCAACGGGTCGAAGCCGGCCACGGCAACATTGCCATGATCTTCCAGGAGCCGATGACCTCGCTCAATCCGGTCCTGCGGATCGACGACCAGATCGCGGAGGCGGTTCGGGTCCACGACGGCCTCACGGGCGTCGCTGCGCTTGCGCGTGCGCGCGAGCTTCTTGAGATGGTCCGCATCCCCGATGCGGCGCTTCAGATGGGCGCCTATCCGCACCAGCTTTCCGGCGGGATGCGCCAGCGCGTCATGATCGCAATCGCGCTTGCCTGCCGGCCGCACGTCCTGATCGCCGACGAGCCGACCACGGCGCTCGACGTTACCGTCCAGTTCCAGATCCTTGGCCTGCTGCGCGAGCTCTGCGACCGGCTCGACATGGCAATGCTGTTCATCACCCACGATCTCGGCGTCGTCGCGCAACTCGTCGACCGCGTCGCGGTCATGTATGCCGGGCGCATCGTCGAGACGGCGACGGTTCGAGACGCTCTTCGGCGCTCCTGCGCATCCCTACACGCGCGGGCTGATGGCTGCATGCCGGCTCCCGCGAAGCGGCGCCCATCGTCTGCGCAAGACCATCCCGGGCCAGGCACCGCAGCCTGGCGGCATTCGCCTTCGGCTGTGCCTTCGCGCCGCGCTGCCCGGATGTGCGCGATACTCTGCCGGGCCGATCCGCTGCCGCGCGTTGTCGTCGCCGAGAGCCACGAGGCGCTTTGCAAGTTTCCCAGTCACGGACGGAAGGCCGATATGAGCGGATCAGTCGATCCTCGAGGTCCGCGACCTCCGCACCGGCTTCAACGTGAAGCGGCGCGGACGGAAGATGCGCGTCCAGGCTGTCGACGGCGTCTCGCTTTCGCTTGCCGGCGGGCGAGGTGCTCGGCATCGTCGGCGAGTCGGGCTGCGGCAAGACGACCGTCGGGCGCTCCATCGTCCGCCTGACGAAGGCGGACAGCGGCGAGGTGGTGTTCAATGGCGCCGACGTTCTGGCGGCGCGCGGCCAGGCGCTCCGCACCATGCGTCTCAGCATCCGCATGGTCTTCCAGGATCCCTACGCATCACTCAATCCGCGGCGCTCGGTCGGCGATTCCGTTGCCGAGGCAGGCGACATCAACGGAACCTTCGCCAACCGCGCCGAGCGCTCCGCGCGCGTCGCCGAGACACTCACCGCGGTCGGTCTCGATCCGTCCTTCGCCGGACGGTTCCCCCACGAGCTCAGCGGCGGCCAGCGCCAGCGCGTCGGCATCGCGCGCGCGATCCTCCCGGTGCCGGCGATCGTCATCGCCGACGAGCCGGTTTCGGCGCTCGACGTTTCCATCCAGGCCCAGGTGCTCAACCTGCTCATGGATCTTCGGGAGCAGTTGAAGCTGTCGATGCTGTTCATCTCGCACGACCTCGGCGTCATCGGCCAGATCAGCGATCGGGTGGCGGTGATGTATATGGGCCGAATCGTCGAGCTCTCCGAAGTCGGCGCCATCCTCGACCACCCGGTGCACCCCTATACGCAGGCGCTCATGGCAGCCATGCCAAAGCCGGACCCGGCGCTGCGCATCAAAGGAGGCACCGAGCTCGGCGAGCCGCCGAGCCAGTTCGAGCGATCGACGGGTTGCGCTTATGCGCTGCGATGTCCGCTGGCGTCGGACCGCTGCGTTGCCGAGGCTCCCATGCTGCGGCAGTTCGCCGACGGCCGACTCGTCGCGTGTCACAATGTTTGAAACGCCGGTCAGCCGGTCGCCTTCGCCATCACCGCACGAATGGACGACGCCGAAGTGACCAACCGGTCATATTCCGGCGGACGAAGCTCGCCACCCATGAACACGTGGTGACGACGGAACTGCATGTCGCTCGCCGTGGGTTCCAGTGTCGCGAAATGCAGCTCGCTCGGGCGAGCGGTGCTTACGATCCTCTCGATGTTGCGGCTGGTGATTCCGCCGCCCGGCATGACGATGATCCGCTCGCCGGCGCGGCGCACGAGCTCGGCAATGAGCGGCAGACCTTCCAGCACGCTCGCCTCCTGCCCGGAGGTCAGCACCCGATCGACGCCGAGTTCGATCAGCGTCTCGAGCGCCTGAAAGGGGTCAGGCGTCATGTCGAACGCCCGGTGAAAGGTCACGGACAATGGACGCGCGCGCGCGATCAATGCCCGTGTCCGTTCCGCATCGATCGAGCCGTCCGCTATGAGAAGGCCGATCACCACGCCGTCGGCGCCTTCGGCTTTGGCCGTGTCGAGGTCGACTTCCATGATCTGGAACTCGTCGGCGTTGAACAGGAAGTCGCCGCCGCGCGGGCGGATCATCACGTTGAGCTTGATGCCTGCGATCGAGCGCGCCTGACGGATCAGGCCGCGGCTCGGCGTGATCCCGCCTTCGATTAGGTCGCTGCAAAGCTCGACCCTGTCCGCGCCCGCTGCGTGCGCGGCACGGACCCCGGCGACGGAATCGACGCAGATCTCGAAGATCACGGTGGCGCTATCCCTTCACCACGCCTTCCGCCAATCCCTTGAAGAAGAGTTTTTGGGCGAAAGTGAAGGCGAGAATGCCCGGGGTCACGACGATCACGTAGACGGCGGCGAGATTCGGCCAGGCCCATTGGCCCTGTCCGCCCTGGGCAGCGGCAAGGACGACCGGCATGGTGCGCTTCGCCTCGTCGTCGACGAGGGTCAGGCAGAGCAGGTATTCGCCCCACGCCGCGACGAAGTTGACGATGAAGATGACGACGAGGCCGTTCCGTACCATCGGCACGCCGATGGTCAGCAACGTGCGCCAGTGACCGGCGCCGTCGATCCGCGCAGCCTCGATCAGCTCGTGCGGCACCAGCTGAAACATGCTGCGCATGATCAAGATGCTGATCGCGAGCTGCAGGGTGACGTAGGGCAGGATCAGGCCGCTGGTATTGTTGATCAACCCAAGCCAGTGCTGGGTCTCGTAGATGCTGATGATCGAGACGACGCGGACCGGGACGTAGAGCGATACCAGCAGGATCGCCACGACGATTCCGGCACCCTTCGTCTTGAGATGCACGAGCGCATAGCCGGCGAGCACCGAGCAGACGGTCGTGATCAGCACCGTCGCGGAGGTGACGTAGATGCTGTTGAAGAGGTTGATCGGGAGCGTGTGGATCCGCTCGAAGACATAGGAATAGTGCCCAAAATCGAACTTCCGCGGCCAGAAGTCGCCGCGCATGGAATCGGGCAGCGATTTGATGGACATCATCAGCACCCAGGCGAGCGGCAGGATGATGATGATCATGAAGAAGATGATCACTGCGTGACGGACGATCGCCGCGCGGTTCTCCTTGAACCAGCCGGGCTCCCTTCCGGTCGCGGCGCTCGCCCTTGCGAGGAGCGCACCGTCATGAGCAGCTTCGAGCGCCATGGTCCGGTCAGCCTCTCGGTCGGAAGATGCGGATCAGGAAGATCATGACGAACATCATCGCGACCGCGCCGATCATGCCGATGGCGGCACCGTAGCCTTGTCGCCAGAGTCCGGTCTTGAACGCCTGATCGTACATGAAGATCGTCCAGGTGTAGGTCGGCGAGGCGCGGTTGAAGCCACCGAAGATGAGGTACTCGTCGATCACAGCCATCGCCGTACCGAAACGCAGCACGACGAGGATCATCATGATCGGCGCGAGCCGGGGCCGCGTGACGTGCCAGAAGATCTGCCACTCGTTCGCCCCGTCGATGCGGGCGGCTTCCGGCAGCTCTTTAGAGATGGCCGCGAGGCCGGCGAGGAAGAAGATGGTGTGGTATCCAAGGCCCCACCACACTTCCATGATTGCGATCGAGGGGAGCGTCAGTGACGTTCCCCCAAGCCATTGCGGCGCGTTTTGGAGCGTGAACAGGCCGGTCGTGTTGACGAGGAAGTGGTTTATGGGACCGACCTGATAATTGTACATCCACTTCCACAGCACGAAGATGAGCGTGCTTGGAATGACGGCGGGAATAAGCAGAACGACGCGATAGACGGTCGCGAGACGCGGCTGCGTCACCCGATCGATCAGGATTGCCAGGAGCAGCGGCAGGATGATCGTCCCGGGAAGAAACATGATCGTAAAGAGAGCCGCGCGCCCGAGACTCTTCCACATCAGCGGATCGCGGAGCGCCTCGGAATAATTGGCGACGCCCACCCAGTTGGCGGGATCGTTGGTCAGGAACTGGTAGTCGGTGAAGCTCAGCCAGAGGACGCGTATGATCGGCCAGACCTGATAGCCGGCGAAGAAGAGCAGCGCCGGCAGCAGGAAGAGCCACGCGCTGACGCCCTGCCGCAACAGTGTAAAGTCGCTGCCCAGTCGCCTCGGTTGAAGGCTGATCTGGTCGGATGCGATCGTCTCGGCCATTCCCTCAGCGGATCAAATTAATCGCGCGGTGTGCGCACGGAGGATCGGGCCGCACGTGATTGCCCGATCCCCCTCAACCGCTGGCGACTAGCCCTTCTTCATCTCCGCCTGGACGGCGTCGACGACGTTCTGCATCGCAACCTTCGGATCGGACTCGTCGCCCTTCAGATAGGCCTCCCAGATGGGCTTGCCGATGACGAACTGCTGCAGCCCGAAGAGGTGGTTGGTGATGGCCTTGGCCCGGTCGAGCTGGCCACGCACCAGTCCGACGAACGGCGGCATCCAGTCGGGCTTGTTGGCGTCCCAATCCGCATAGATCGACTTGTAGGGCGGTAGCTGGCCGGGGTGACCGCTGGCGGTGCCGACGATCGAGTCCTTCCAGATCTGCTGGTCGTAGGTTAGCGCCTTGATGTACTCCGCCGCCTTGTCCTTGTTCTTGCCGTGCTTGAACAAGGCGCAGCCGGTCGTCCAGAACACCGTCGACCCTTCGCCGTTCGCAAATTTCGGCAGTGGGCCGAGATGCAGCTGCGTCGGATCGTCCCAATTCGCGGCCATGCGCAGCGGCGCATTGAAGTATTTGAAGTAGAGGCCGACCCGCTGTGCAGCGAAGGCGACTTCGTCCGGAGTCCCGTTCACGCCGGCGTCCGATGCGCCTTCCAGCAAGATGTCGGGGTTGGCCATCGTCATGATCTGCTTCATCAGCTTCAGCGCCTCGATCGCCGCGTCGCTGGTGAAGTCGAACAGGCCCTCCGACGTGTAGACGTCGGTGCTCATGCTGTGCGTGATCGGCGCAACTGAGCGCCAACCATGGGAATCGAACGTTGCGCCCCACGGCGCGGCCCCGGAATCGACGATCTTCTGCCCGGCGGCCAGGAAGTCGTCCCAGGTCTCAGGCGCAGCGTCCGCGACACCCGCCTTTTCTGTCAGGCCTGAGTGCCAGCCCGTGCCGATCACGTCGAGCAGGAACGGCCAGCCGTACATCTTGCCGTCGACTGTGTTCTCCGCGCGGATCGAGGGAATGATGTCGTCGAGCACATCCTTCGGGATGTAATTATCCCAGGGCTCGATGACGTCGGCCTTGATCATCGCCGACATCTCCACGAACGGCGTCTGGCCGACATAGACGTCCCAGGTGCTTTCGCCGTTCTTCGCCTCGGCCACGAAGCGCTCGATGCCGAAGCCTTCGACCGGCGCGATCTGGTAGTTGATTCCGGGGAACTTCTCGTTGACCGCCGGAATGCTGGGATGAAGGTCCTGGATCCATTGATAGAAAGTCGGCGTCAGCGGACGGTCCTGCGCGAAGGCCGATCCGATCCCGGTCTTCGCCGCCGCAGCAACGCCGGCCATGCCGAGACCGGCCACGAGGCTGCGCTCGAGGAATTCGCGGCGATCGATTTTACCGCGCAGCAACTGCTCGCGAGAAGCCTGCTGCAATACGTACTCAAGCTCTTTTCGTTCGCTCATCGCTTCGCCTCCGAGGATTGGTTGCGGTCTTTTGCGGAGATTTGTTCAAAGAGACTATCTTCGCAAGCACACGGCTCGCAACGACAATCGCTTCGCAACGAAATGGCTGCTCGTCCCCCCGCATGTCTCGACGCGCGGCTCTCCTTTTATTATCAGATAATATGATTAGCGGGCAAGCGGTCCCGCCGCGGGAGGAGCATGCATGCAAGTTCTGGATCGGTTTCGCCTCGACAACAAGCGCGCCCTGGTGACCGGCGGGAGCCGCGGCTTCGGGCGGGTGATCGCGCTTGCATTGGCGGAGGCCGGCGCCGACATCGCGCTCAGCGCGCGCGGCGCCAACGACCTGGAGAGAGCGGCGACTGAGGTGCGCGAGCGCGGCCGCAAAGCCTGGGTTTTCCCCGCAGATATCGGCGATCCAAAGGCTTGCGAGGCGCTCTGCGAACGTGTGCTCGCAGACGTCGGCGATATCGATATCCTCGTCAACAATGTCGGCGGCCGAAACCTCGACGTCGCCATCGAGGACACCGATCTCAAGACCTGGCAGACCTTCATCGACCTCAATCTCACGCACTGCTTCATCTGCACGAAGATGATCGGCGGCGCGATGCTGAAGCGCAGGTCGGGCCGCGTCATCAATATCGCTTCGGTCAGCGGACTTATCGCCAATCGCGGGATCGGCGGCCGGCACTACGAGACCGCAAAGGCCGCGCTGATCCATTTCACCCGTGCGACCGCTGCCGATTGGGCGCCGCGCGGCGTCAACGTGAACGCAATCTGTCCGGGCCTCTTCATGACCGAGCCCAACCGGAAGTGGGCGAAAGAAAATCCGGAGGTCATCGAGACCTTCGTGAGTGCCGTGCCGATGGGTCGCATCGGCGAGCCGGAGGAGATCGGGCCGCTCGCCCTCTATCTGGCTTCGCCGGCGTCGAGCTACGTCACCGGCGCCGCCTTTGTCATCGACGGCGGCTATACGCTCTGGTGAGAGTCTGTTCTGCGCGCACGCGCGTCGCTAGGGTGACCCGATGAGCTATCGCGCGATCTACGCCTATGCCTGGGACATCGCCGAAGTCGGCGTCCCGTCTTTCGTCGCCGAAGCGAAAGCGCTGGGCCTCGATACGGTGACGTTCGCCGGGAGCTATCACGCCGGAAAGTTCCTCCGTCCGAAGGGCAAGACCGGGAAGGTGTATTTCCCCGAGGACGGGGCGGCCTATTTCCGCGTCGCGCCGGAGCGCTACGGCAAGATCAAGCCGTGGGAGAACAGCCGCTTGAAGCAAGGCGACACGCTGAAGGCGCTTTGTGAGGCCGACATCGCCGTCAATGCTTGGATGGTGCTCCTGCACAATACGCGGCTCGGCACGCTGCATCCCTCAGCGACCGTCGAGAACGCCTTCGGCGACCGCTACATCTACAGCCTTTGCCCATCCGCGCCGGAGTCGCGCGAATATGCGGTCGCGCTCTGCAAGGACGTGACTGAGAGCTATCCGGTCATTGGCCTCTCGCTCGAGACGCCGGGCTTCTTGCCCTACCAGCACGGCTTCCACCATGAGTTCGCGCTGCTGAAGCAGAACCGCTGGCTCGACGCGCAGCTCGGCCTTTGCTTCTGCGAGCATTGCCTGCGCGGCGCCGCGCAACACGGGATCGATGCGGCCGGCTTGAGGAAGCAAGTGGCGAGGGCAGTCGAGACCTATCTCGACGGCGACATCGATGTCCCTGACGACATGGCGGAGGCGTTCTGGCACGCCGATGTCTTGAGCGAGTTGGGCGCGTACCTCCGCTACCGCCGCGAGACCGTGACGTCGCTCGTCGCTGAAATCCGCGCTGCGGTTCGGAAGGACGGGGCTGTTGCCGTGATCCCCTCCGTCGCTCGCCCGACGGCAGGCGCTTGGTACGAGGGGACCGACCTCGTGGCACTTGCCAGGACCGCTGACGCCATCGAGGCCTGCTTCTACGAGCCGAGCGTCGAGCGTATTCGAGCCGATATCTTCGATGTGCAACGAAGAATCGGCGGCGCTGGAAAGCTCCGCGGCATTCTTCGTCCGGCCTGGCCGGACCTGCAGAGCAAATCGAGCGTCGTGGGCGCGGTGACGGCACTTCGCGACGCCGGCATCGGCGACGTCGCCTTCTACAATTACGGCCATCTGCGCCGCGCCAACCTCGCATGGATCGCCGACGCGCTCGCGGTTTTGGGGGACTAGCGGTGCAGTTCGAAGGAAAGGTCGTCGCGGTCACCGGCGCAGCGGGCGGCATCGGCACGGAGCTCTGCCGCTTCTTCGGCGGCGAAGGCGCTACGATCGCTGCACTCGACAAGAGCACGGAAGTCGCGAATTTCGCTGATGAATTGCGCGACGCAGGCGTCCGCGCAGGAGCTGCGGTTGTCGATATTGGTGACCGCGCTGCTGTGGCGAACGCATTCGCCGACCTCCAGGTGCCGCTCGGCAGTATCGACATCCTGATCAACAACGCTGGCGTTTCGCGCAATCCGAGTCTCGAGAAGACAACGCCGGAAGGATTCGCCGACGACGTCAACGCCAACGTCAACGGCGCCTATAATTGCTGCCACGCTGTCCTTCCTGGGATGAAGGCGAAGAAGGCCGGTGCGATCGTCAACATCGGATCGGTGAACGGGCTCTCCGCCCTTGGCGATCCTGCCTACAGCGTCGGCAAGGCCGGGATGATCAGCCTGACGAAGGCGCTCGCCGTCGAATACGGGCGTTACGGCATCCGCGCGAACATCGTCTGCCCGGCGACCGTCCGTACGCCCATCTGGGCGGAGCGCGTTCAGCGCAATCCGAAAGTTCTGGAACAGCTCGCCCGCTGGTATCCGCTCGGACGCATCGTGGAACCTATCGAAGTGATGCGCGCCGTCGCGTTTCTCGCTTCTGACGCGGCCTCCGCGATTACCGGCGCCGTGCTCCCGGTCGATTGCGGGCTGATGGCCGGCAACATCGTGATGGCGCGCGAGCTGACGCTCGAAGACTTCTGACTGCCATCAGCCCAAAGGCTTATAGGCTATCGCTTCGATCTCGACCTTGATGTCGATCATCAGCCGCGCCGCAAGCGTCGTGCGCGCCGGCGGGCTCTTGGGGAAATAGGTCGCGTAGACCTTGTTGAACGCGGCGAAATCGCTGGCGTCGGTGAGGATGGCGAGGGTCTTCACCACATCGTCGAGCGAACAGCCGGCGAGCGCCAGCGCCGCCTTGACGTTTTCCAAGACCTGTCGGGTCTGTTCTTCGATGCCGCCTGGCACGACCGCGCCGCTCTTGTCGGTCGGCACCTGGCCTGAAACGAAGACGAGATCGCCGGCGCGCACCGCCGGTGAAAGCGGAACGTGCGAGCTGCCGAATACCTGTTTCATGTTTGCCATCTCCCGGGATTCCTATCTTGCAGACTATCCATCACGACCCAAGAAACATCGCGGATTCGGAGAACCAGCATCCGGCCCGAGTCAGGCGACGGCTTTGGCGCGCGGGCGGCGCGAGCCGGAGGACGACTCTGCTCGCCGGGACCGGCTGAGCTGGGTCTTGAGGAAGACCTGCGTGTCGACCAGAAGGCGCGCCATCGCATCGCGCGCGGCCGCCGCGTCGCGCGCGATGATGGCGTTGGCGACGTCTTTATGCATGGGCAGGAAGAGCGTGTAAGACTCGCTCGACAGCCGGTAGCTGACCATCAGCCCGACGCCGATCAGGTTGCCCATCTGAAGAAGCAGGTCGTTATGAGCGGCGGCCAGCACCGCGCGATGAAATCTCAAGTCCGCATCGATGGCTTCGTGGCCCGGCTGGTCGGCGGCTTCCATGGCGGCGAAGGCGTCGACGATTTCGGCAATCTCCGCCTTGGTCGCGCGCTCGGCCGCAAAAGCCGCCGCCTGCGGCTCGATCAGGCCGCGGATTTCGAAGATCTCCCGGTAGAACCGCGAGGGTAGCATGGAGGAATAGCGCCAGCCGAGCAGCTGCTGATCGAGCAGGTTCCAGTGCATCGGGGCGAGCACGCGGATGCCGGTGCGGGTGCGCGATTCGATCAGTCCCTTCGCGGCAAGCGACTTCACCGCCTCGCGGATGACAGACCGGCTCGCGCCGAATTCCTCTCCGAGCACGGCTTCGTTCGGCAGCGCTTCGCCGGGCTTGAACTCGCCGCCCACAATTGCCCGACCGAGCTCGTCGACCACGTAGGAAAAGAGATTGCGTTTGCGGGAGAGCCCGCCGCGAAGAGCGGCAGAATCAGAATTGATCATATTATCAAGATACCTCCGCAAGGACGCTTGACAACGCGCCGACGATTTATCTGATAATAAGATCATAAGCAATTGACGTCGACGGGCGTGTAGCGTTCTCTGATCGACGGCTAGCCCTGCTTCTCGCTCGTGCGTGTGCCGCGCGGGCGATCGCCAAGCCACCGAGGTCCGCTTTGACAAAAGCCATCGATCTAGACACGCCTTCCGTCACCATCCTGCTCGACCGCCTGGAAGCGAATATCGCGCGGGCGCAGGCGGCGATCGCCGAGCACGGGATCGGCAACCGGCCGCACATCAAGACGCACAAGATCCCGGCGATCGGGAAGATGCAGATGGAAGCCGGAGCTGTGGGCATCACCTGCCAGAAGCTCGGCGAGGTCGAGATCTTCACGGATGCGGGCGTCGCCGACGACATCCTGCTCACCTTCAACATCGTCGGCGAGAAGAAGACCGAGCGGCTGATGCAGCTTTCGGAGCGGGTGAAGCGGCTCGCCGTCGTTGCCGACAACGAGGCCGTGGTCCGCGGCCTGTCGGAGGCCGGCAGACGCCACGGCCGTGACGTGCCACTCCTCATCGAGTGCGACACCGGATTCGGGCGGAACGGCGTGCAATCGCCGGAAGCGGCGCGGGAGCTTGCCCGCTTCGCCATGAACCTGCCGCGCATCCGCTTCGAAGGGCTGATGACGTTTCCGAACAAGGCGCCGGGGACGAACGATTTCCTGACGCGCGCCCTCGATCTCTTCGAGGCCGAAGGAATTCCGGTGCCCGTCGTTTCCGGCGGCGGCTCGCCGGCGCTTCGGACGCTCGACGATTTCCCGATGATGACGGAGCATCGCGCCGGAACCTACGTCTACAACGACGTGATGATGGTTTCCGCCGGCGCCGCCACTTGGGACGACTGCGCCATGTACGTCCGCGCCACCGTGGTCAGCCGGCCGACTGAGGATCGCGCCATCATCGATGCCGGCTCGAAGGTGCTGACCCGCGAGCAGTATACCGTGAAGGACTTCGGCCGCGTCGTCGAATATCCCGATGCCGCCGTCGCCAACGTCTCGGAGGAGCACGGCATGGTCGACCTTTCGCGCTCGGCGAAGAAGCCGAAGGTCGGAGAGGTCATCAACGTCATCCCGAACCATTGCTGCGTCGTGTCGAACATGGTCGACGAAGTCTACGGACTGCGCGACGGGAACGTGGAGGTGGTCTGGCCCGTCGCCGCGCGCGGCAAGGTGCAATAGGGTCACCCCGCCTGGCTACGAAGCATTCGCCGAAGCGCGGCGAGATCATGCGGCTTCGTGCCGCTAAAGATCTGGAACGCCTGGACGCCCTGATGGAAGAAGAGCTCGTAGCCGCTGAGGAACCGCGCGCCGGCAGCCTCGGCGTTCTTCTTGAACTCGGTTTCGACAGGCGTGTAGACCGCATCGAAGGCCCATCCGGTGCCGGCGAAGGACTCCGCCGGGACGGGGGACCCGGAAAGCCCGCCCATTCCGACCGGCGTGCAATTCACCACGGCGTTTGCGCCGGCTGCCGCCGTTGAAGCGTCGGCGCTGACGACGTCGATGCGTCCGCCGAACGCCATACCGATTGCTGCGGCGAGCGCGTCGGCCTTGCTTCGGTCGCGGTCGATGAGCCGAAGCGTGTCGGCGCCGAGCAGAATCAGCGCAAAGGCAATCGCCCTGCCGACGCCGCCCGCGCCGATCACACTGACGGAGCCCGGCGCGCGGGCGCCGAAGGCAGACCTGTATGCTGCGATGAAGCCCGTATAGTCGGTGTTGTAGCCCTTGGCGCGTCCGGGCTCGAAAACGACCGTGTTGACCGAGCCGATGCGGCGGATCACCGGGTCATCGATCTCGACGCGCGAAGCGACCCGTTCCTTGTAGGGGTGGGTGACGTTGACGCCGCGGAAGAAGCCGTCGCGGCACGTATCAAAGACTTTGTCGAAGTCCCTGTCGCCTGCACCCGGCATCAGAAGCTCGTACGAGACCTCTATGCCGCAGAGCCGACCAGCCAGGCGGTGCAGGTCCGGCGACAACGACTTCGCAATGTTGTCGCCGATCAACCCGAGCCGCAGCGGCTTCGCGCCGGCCCGGCGCAGATCCTCTTCCTCCCTGACGACCGGAATCATCCGGCATACCCGAAGAGACGCGGGATCCAGAGGACCACGTCCGGCACCAGGATCATGATCAGAAGCGCGAGGATCAGAACGCTGAGGAACGGCCAGATGTCGCCTATCATGGCGCGCAACGAGATGCCGGTCGTCGCGTTGATGACAAAGAGAAGGATTCCGTAGGGCGGCGTGATCAGACCGATCATGCAGTTGACGACGATCACGACCCCGAAGTGAACGAGATCAATGCCCAGCTGGCGACAGGCCGGAATGAAGACCGGCACGATCACCAGGATCATCGTGGTCGCGTCGAGGATGCATCCGAGAGCGAGGAAGAGGACGTTGACGGAAAGGAGGAATACGACCGGCGATATGTCCACGCCGACCAGCGCGTTGGCCACGCGCCCGGGGATGTTCTCGCTCGCCACGATGTAGTTGAAGATCAAGGCGCCGCCGATGACGAGCCCGACCGCCGCGGAGGACCGCGCGCTTGCCGACATGATCGAATAAAGACTGCGCAGACTCAGCGCACGGTAGAAGAAAGCCGCAAGGAGGAGAGCGTAGGCGGCGGCGACGGCGGCCGCCTCGGTCGGCGTCGTCACCCCGCCGTAGATGCCATAGAGCAGGATGACCGGCATCATCAATGCTGGAATTGCGTTGAGCGTTCGTCGCGGCAGCTCGCGCAAGGGGACGGGCTCCTCCAGCGCGAAGCCTCGCCGCTTCGCGGCATAGGCGTTCATCGCCATCAAGACCGCACCCATCAGCAGCCCCGGCAAGATGCCGCCGAGGAAGAGGTATCCAATCGAGCTGTCCGACACGAGCGCGTACATCACCATCGGGATCGATGGCGGAATGATCGGGCCGATCGTCGAGGAGGCAGCGGTAAGGGCAGCCGCATAGCCCGGCGAATAGCGGTCGTTCTTGCGCATCATCTCGATGACGATCTTGCCGATGCCGGCGGCGTCGGCGACGGCTGAGCCCGACATGCCCGAGAAGATGAGACTGGCGACGACGTTGACGTGGCCGAGCCCGCCGCGGAATCGCCCGACGGCGGCAACGCAGAAGCTCAAGAGCCGCTCGCTGATCGTGCCGGCGTTCATGATGTTCGCGGCGACGATGAAGAGGGGAACGGCGAGCAGGATAAAGCTGTCGTAGAGCCCTTGAATGATCTGCTCGGCTGCAAGACCGAGATCCTGACCGCGCACCGCCAGGTAGACGATCGCCGCGATGATCATCGAGAGCGCAATGGGTGTTCCGATGGCGGCCAGCGCGAAGAGCGCCATCAGGCAGAGCAGAAAGGCGAGGCTCATACCGCCGCCGGGTCGAATGGATCGGGGGATCGACCTCGCAGAATGCGAATGGCCCGCAGCGCGTATCTGACGATGACGGCCACGGCGAAGATTCCGTAGACGCTGAAGACATAGTCGAGACGGATATGCAGCACCGCGCTCTTCTTGATCTTGTAGAAGGTGATGTAGTCGAACGTCGCCGGCAGAGCGGCGACGAAGCCGACGAGGATGGCGATCGCCGAGACGAGGGCGAGCGTGCGGCGGACACGCGCGCCGCCGCTTAGATAGAGGATGTCGAATTTCACGTGGTCGCGATCCGCGAGGCAGAAGGCGGACCCCCAGAACACGCCCCAAAGCCAGGTGGTCAGGCAAAGCTCCAGCGTCCAGCCGAGCGGATAGTCAAGCGCATAGCGCGAGACGATCTGCAGGATGAACGAGACGAACATGACGGTGAGAAGTCCCACCGCCACGTTGTCGGCCCGAGCCTGCAGCCAGCGCAGCGCCCGCACGAGAGCGCCCGCAGATCAGAGGGCGTTGATCTTGTCGACCATGCCCTTCGGCCAATCCTTGGCGAACTCCGAGTTCAAATAGGCCTCCTGCACGTGCTTGCGGAAGGCGTCGATGTCCGGTGGATAGACCTTCAGACCCTGGTCCTTGAAGAACTGCGCCAGCTCGTCCTCGAGCTTAAGCTGGCGTTGGCGGCCAACCTCGGCCGCGTCGTCGGCCGCTTTCTGGACCGTCGCCTGTTGCTCGGGCGTCAGCCCATCCCACACCTTCTTGCTGAAGGCGAGGTAGTTGAGATCGACCAGGTGGCTGGTCAGCACGATCTGCTTGGTGACCTCGTAGAACTTTGAATCCTTGTCGGTCGGAAGCGGATTGTCCTGTCCGTCGATCGCGCCCGTCTGCAGCGCCGTATAAACTTCGGTGAACGCCATGGGCACGGGGTTCGCGCCAAGCGCCTTGCCGAGGAATTGCCAAGCGTCGGTGCCGGGCATGCGCAGCTTGACGCCGGCGAGGTCGGCGGGCGTCTTGATCTCCTTGTCGATGCGCAGATTCAGCTGCCGACGGCCGAGATACATGACCGTGAGCAGCTTCACGCCGAGATCGCTCTCCACCTTCGCCTTCATTTCATCCATGATGCCGCTCTCGAACACCTTCTTCTGGTGCTCGGCGTCGCGGTGCAGATAGCCGGCGGTGAAGATCGAGAACTCCGGAAAGATCGTCGCGAGCTCCTGCGCCGACGTGATCGACATTTCGAGATTGCCGCGCGAGATCGCTTCGAGCTCCGTGCCCTGCTTGAAGAGCGTGGCGTTGTAGTGCGGCTCGTAGGTCGCGAAGCCCTGGACCGCGGGCCCGAACACCTCCTCCAACGCGACCGAGCGCTGATCGGTCGGGGTCGCCGGCGTCGAGAGCCGAAGCACGATGTTGTCCGCGAAGGCGACGCCGGTGAAGCGAGTAAACGGCGCGGCCATCACGCAGGCGGTCGTGGCCAGAACGGTTCTGCGATTCAATTTCACTGGCACTGTTGGATCCTCCCTCGTTGCTCTTGTTTTCGGGATCCGCGGCGGACGCCGACCCCGTGATTTAACGAATTTGCAACTTTTCAGGCCTCCGATCAACACATAAAGCAGTCGACATATGAGATTAGTGATTTTATATGATGTGCTTGATGTGGCGCGAGGCACAACACAGGTATCGGAGGCGGTCTTCCGCTCGGAACGCGCATGAGACGGAATGCTCGGATCGCGGTCGTCGGAGCGGGCCTCATCGGCAGGCGTCATATCGACCACGTGACGCGTGAGGCGGAGCTCTTCGCCGTCGTCGACCCGACGCCTGCCGCCGAAGCGATCGCCATTCGACATTCGGTGCCGTGGTTCGAAAGTCTTTCGGCACTGCTCGCGTCGGAGCCGTTGCCGGACGGCATTGTCGTAGCGACGCCAAACCAGCTGCACGCGGAGCATGGCCGCGAATGCGTCGCGGCCGGAATTCCGGTCCTCATCGAGAAGCCGATAGCCGACGACGTCGCTGACGCGGAGCTGCTGGTCAGCGAGGCGGAAGCCGCCGGGGTGCCGATCCTCGTCGGTCACCACCGGCGCCACAATCCGCTCATCCTCAAGGCCAAAGAGACGATCGCTGCAGGACGCATCGGCAATCTAGTTGCGGCCCATGCCATGTGCTGGGTCTACAAGCCCGACAGCTACTTCAACGTCGAATGGCGCCGCGCGGCAGGCGCAGGGCCGGTGCTCATCAATTTGATCCACGACATCGATCTCCTGCGCTACCTCTGCGGTGACGTGGTGGCGGTGCAGGCGATGGAATCGAATGCCGCCCGCCGACACGACGTGGAGGATTCTGCGTCGGTGATCCTGCGATTTCGGAACGGCGCTATCGGGACTGCGACTGTCTCCGACGCCATCGTTGCGCCGTGGAGCTGGGAGCTCACGGCTTCGGAGAACCCCGCATACCCGCGAACGGGCGAAGCGTGCTGCTGGATCGGAGGAACGGAAGGCTCGCTATCCATTCCGGACCTTGGGCGCTGGTTTCAGACCGCCGAGAAAAGCTGGTGGGAGCCAATCGCCCGCGAATCGCGTGCGCTTGCGAGCGGGACGATCCGCTCGCACGTCAAATCCGCCACTTCGCCGACGTCGCGCTCAAGCGCGCCGAGCCGCTGGTATCGGGCCGCGAGGGCCTGGAAACGCTGAAGGTCGTTCTCGGAATCAAGGAAGCCGCAAAGCGCGGAGCTCTCGTCGAGATCAACTAGCAGCGGCTGCCGGCGCGGCGCGTGCGCTGCGCACGCCCTTGCGCGCGGACTGCAATGCGTTCGCCGCGAGGCTGTGCTCGACGCCGCCGTCGATATGCTTGCGAAGAACTTTCTGTGCTGTTGCGGCGTCGCGTTTCAGGGCGGCCTGCATCAACTCCAAATGCTCGTCGGCGGCGGCCTGGCCGCGGAAGGTCAGCGAGATCATCTGGTAGCGAAGGTATTTGTCGAAGACCGCGGCATGCGCGTCCATGAGCTCGCGCGACCCGCACGCCATGATCAGCGCCTGATGGAACTCCCAGTCGTAGCGCTTCCATTGCTCCTTCACCGAGTGGTTGCCCGCCATCATCGTCCGCTCCATCTGCTGGAGCTTGTGATGCGCGGCCACGACCTGTCCTTCCCAATCCATGTCGCCGGCTTTGAATGAGAGCTCGAGCGCGTAGCATTCGAGCAGCTTCCTGAGCTCGGATATCTCCTTCAAATTCTCCGCCGATACCGGCGCGACCTCGAAGCCGCGCTGGCCCTCGGCGACGACGAAGCCTTCGGAGGCAAGGCGGTTGAGGATTTCGCGCAGCGTCGAGACGCTCGCTCCATAGCGTTCCTTCAGCATGTCGAGCTTCAGCTTCGAGCCTGGCGAAAGGCGGCCGAAGATGATGTCCGCCCGGATATGGCGGTAGGCGCCCTCGGCGACCGAGGCAGGCGGCGACTGATCGACCATCAGCCGAAAGTATCAGATTATTCTCTGAATACCATACGATCGTCGAAACGGGGCGTCTCCGGCAAGCTGCCGGCGACCGCCGGATATTCGCGCAACCGACCGATCAACGCAGGACTCTCGACCGCGCGAGGCTTGGACTGCGGGTGACGAATGCGGCTCCGGGCGGACTTGGTCACTACAGGCCGACGGTCGCCAGGCCTCGCGTGATCGAGCCGGAAGTCGGCAACAGCGGGATCATGCACGCCTGCAGCGCGTGATAGAGGTCGGTTCGGGCGGCGAAGAGCGGTTTCGCGGCGCCTGCCGGCTCCGTCCGCCAGCCGCCGTTCTCGCGATCGATCAGCTGATCGGCGACGAAATCCCAGATGCGGCGGTACCATTCCTCGTATTTCGGCGCGCCGTCGATGGCGCTCAGGAAATACGCGGCGCCGATGCCTTCAGCCGCCGGCCACCAGAGCTTGTTCCTCATGCGCGGCTTCTGCGACCAGTCGAGCGTATAGAAGAAGCCGCTCGCCTGTGTATCCCATCCTTCCTCGACGGCGCGGTCGAAAAGCGCGACAGCGGCCTTCGGCAGCCAGTCGAGCCGGCGCCCGCCGAGCTCCCAAAGCTGCAGGCAAAGCCTCGTCCATTCGAGCGAATGACCGGGTGTGGTACCGTAGGGGCGGAAGATGTCGCCGTTTGAATATTCAGGCTGCAGCTCCCAGGAGAGATTGAAGTGCTCGGCGACGCGCCAGTCGTTCTCTCTCGCCTTCCGGCCGATGATGAGCGAGGCGACGCTCTCCGCCATGTCGAGCCAGGAATTGTCGCTGGTCGCCTCAAAGGTGGCCATCATCGCCTCGGTCAGGTGCATGTTGGAGTTCTGGCCGCGATAGGTATCGATGGGCTGCCAGTCGGCGGTGAACTCCTCCGCCGATGCGCCGTGCTCCGCTTCCCAGAAGCGCGTGCGGATCACCTCGCCCGCGTCAGCGAGGAGCCGGTCGGCGTCGGGATGTCCGACCATCTTGGCGCTCGCGCCGGCAAGCAGCACGAAAGCGTGGCCGTAGGCCTGCTTCAACGGATCGGTCGGGCCATCGTCGTCGACGCCCCAGAAATAGCCGCCGTTCTTCGTGTCGCGATGGTGCTCCCAGAGATAGCGCATGCCCTGATCGATGAAGCGCTCTGCGCCTGGCCGCCCCAGTAGTCGCGCGATCGCGAAGCAGTGCACCATGCGCGTCGTGATGTAGATCTCGCGCGGCGGCTTCGGCGCGGCGACGGCGCGGCCGGCATCGTCGAGGACATGGAAGCCGCCCGAGGGGTCGATCAGCTCGCGTTCGAAGAAATCGAAAAGCGCGCTCGCCTGCCCCAGAAGCCAGGTCCGGTGATAGGGAAGGGCGGTCCACTTCTTCTGTGCGGCTCCGCCCTCCCGCTTTGTCTCGTTCGTCATCGAGCGCCGCCTAGTGCACCAACATGTCGTCGCGCGCGCCGACCATGTACTGGACAAGCTCCTCGGTGTTCGTGTCTGCCGTCTTCTTCTCAGTGACCTTGCGTCCGCGGTGCATGACCATCAGGCGGTCGGAGACGGCGAACACGTCGGGGAGCGTGTGCGTGATCAGAATGACGGGGACGCCCTGGTCGCGCAGGCGGCGAATGAGCTCCAGCACCTTCTGCTGCTCAGGGACGCCGAGATTGTTCGTCGGCTCGTCCATGATCATCAGCCTGGCGTCCCAATAGACGGCGCGGGCGATTGCGACCGCCTGGCGTTGGCCACCCGAAAGGCTCTCAATAGGCTGCCGCAGATTGGGGAAGTGTATCTCGAGCTTGTCGAGTGCCTGCTCCGACTCCGCCAGCATGGTCTGTTCGTCGAGCGTGTTGACGAGGCCGCCGAGATAGTGGTTCTTCACCTCGCGGCCGAGGAAGATGTTGGCGCTGACGTCGAGATTGTTGGCGAGCGCGAGGTCCTGATAGATCGTCTCAATGCCGACGCGGCGCGCATCCATCGGCGAGGCGAAGTGACGTGAGCGGCCTTCGAAGTAGATGTCGCCGCCGTCCGCCTGGTAGACGCCGGAGACGCATTTGATCAGCGTCGACTTCCCAGCGCCGTTGTCGCCGAGAAGCGCGACGACCTCGCCGGGATAGACTTCCCAGCTCACCTCGTTCACGGCGATGAGGCCGCCGAAGCGCTTGACCAGCTTGCGGATGGAGAGGATCGGCTCGCTCACGTCGGTGGCCCCGTTCTCGTGCGGCCGACGATCAGTTCGCGCGATTGATCGATCAGAACCGCGACGATCACGACGACTCCGACCACGATGAACTGCCAGAACGCCTGCACGTTCAGCATCACCAGCCCGGTGGTAAGAACCGCGATGATGAGCGAGCCGATCACCGTTCCGATGATGCTGCCGGCGCCACCGAAGAGGCTGACGCCGCCGATGATGACCGCGGCGATTGAGGACAAGAGCAGCGGGTCGCCGATGACGGCCGACCCGGCGGTGAACCGCAGCGTGGAGAGGAAACCGGCGATTCCCGCCGTGGTGGCGGAAAGCACGTAAAGCATGATGACGCGCCGGTCGACCGGAATACCCGCGCGGCGTGCCGCCTCCATGCTGCCGCCGATCGCGAACGTATGCCGACCGAACTGGGTCTTGTGCAGGATGAACATGGCGATGGCGACCACGATTGCCGTGACGACCACCGGATAGGACAGGATGCGGTCCATGCGGCGCAAAAGCTCGCCGGTCATTTCAGGCGGCGCCAGGAAGTAGAAGCCGCCACCTTCCCCCCGGATCAGATAGAAGAGCGATTCATTGCCGTAGTCGCGGATGCCGCGCGGCAGACCGATGACGGTCGTGTTCTCCGACATCAGAAGCGCCACGCCGCGCACGATGAAGGAGCTTCCGAGCGTCACGATGAAGGCCGGCACCTTGAGCTTCGCGATGATGGTGCCGTTGATGCCGCCGACGAGCGCGGCCCCGCCGACGGCGGCCAGAAACCCGATGACAACCGCCGGGAAGAGGGGTAGCCCCGCGTTGAAGGCTGCGCGGAGCGCGAGCGCGGAGAGCACCGAGCCGAGACTCATCACCCATCCGACCGAAAGATCGATGCCGGCCCCGATGATGACGAACGTCTGGCCAAGGCCGAGCAGCAGGACCGGAATGATCGCGACCAGGATGTTCTGCGAATTCCTTACGGTCAGGAAGTTGACGTCGCCGCCGTTGTAGATCGGCACTGCGATCACGAAGAAAATGATCATCAAAGCGAGGAACGCCCAGGCCCAAAGGCGACTCAGCGTAAGGATGAACCGGTGCCTTCGCGCAACGGCCGGCACGGCGACTGGCGCTCCGATGTCTACGTCAGGAGTAGCCAAGCGGCCTCACCTCCGATGCTCCGGGCAAAGGGAATCCCGGGAGGCGCGAGTGCACCGCCCGGGAAACGCGGTCCGTCAAGGTCAGTCTACTCGGCCTTGTAGATGAAGCGCGAGTAGTTCGGATCGTTGACGTTGTCTTTGTCGATGATGGCAAAGCCCGTCTGCACGCGCTTCGGCAGGCTGGTCACTCCCGCCGTGTCGGCCGCCGCGAACTCGACCGCCATATAGCCCATGTCGAAGGGCTTCTGCGCCAGGACGAGGCTGACGTCGCCCTTGTTCAAGGACTCGATCGCGTCCTTGGTCGCATCATAGGCGACGACCTGTACGTGACCGCCAAGCCCGGCATTCACCACCGCGTTGCCGGCGCCCTGCGCGCTGAACACGTTGGTGCCGAACACGCCCGCGAGATCGGGGTTCTGCTCGATGATCGCGGCGGTCTGCTGCGCCGCCTTGTTGGCGTCGTCGAGGTTGTAGTCCGGACCGAGCACTTTGATGTCCGGGTAGTCCTTCGCCATCTCCTCCTTGAAGCCCTGCTCGCGGCCTTCGACGGAGCTCACGTTCGGGTTCGTCGAGTTGATGTAGACGGTGCCCTTGCCGCCGATCGCCTTGGCGAGTCCGCGTGCCGAGATGCGCCCGCCCTCGACGTTGTCGGAGCCGATGTAGCTGATCGGGAAGGTCACCGGCCCATTCACGTAGTCGCCGTCGCCGAGGAACGTATCGACGGTGATGATCTTGATGCCGGCGTCGAGCGCCGCCTGAAGCGCCGGGACCATCTGGTCCTTGTCGACTGGCGCGGTGATGATGTAGTTCAGGTCGCCGCGTGCAATCATAGCGTTCAAGAGCGGCGTTTGCGCTTCAACGCCCCAAGTCGGCGGTATCTGCGTCACGACCTCGATGCCGAGGTCCTTCGCGGCTTTGTTCACGCCCAGTTCCATCACCTGATAGAATGGATCGACGACGCCGGGCAGGAACCCGATCTTGATCTTTTCCTGCGCGGACGCCGCGTTGGCCCCGGCCGCGAGCAACGTCGCGGCTGCAAGGGCGGCAAAAAGGTGTCGCTTGGCCATTCTCTTCCTCCCGTGTTGATTGCTTGCCTCCGGTCCAGAACGGCACCAGGGCGGTTTTCGCGATGTTAGCCGCCCCCCTAGTCGCGCGCAATCGAGCAGGCGTCGCGACGGTGGACATGAGCGCCGAGAAGCGTCCATGGAGGGCCGGGAGGCGGGTTGATGCCGGAAGCGAATAACCGCGGAAAACAAGGGGTGGGTGGATCGGGCGAGCCCGTGCTGATCGGCGTCGACGTCGGCACATCTTCCGTCCGCGCCATTGCCTTCGATGTTCGTGGACGAAGAGTCGCAGCCGCAGCCCACCCGACGCCGATGCGGGTCATGGAGAGCGGTGGCGAGTACGATCCGGAAGCAATCTTCGCGACAGCGCTCAAGGCGCTCTTTGAGGTCGGACGGGCGCTCGCCGGGCGGAGCGTCGCTGGCGTTGCCGTCACGAGCATCGGTGAGAGCTGCGTGCTGATCGATGGCGCGGGGCGGCCGGTTGCGCCGTCGATCGTCTGGCACGACCGCCGCACGACCGGCGAGGCACTTGCGATCGAGGCCGCGCTTGGGCGTGAGCGCGTCTTCGCGCTGAGCGGCCACGCCGCCGAGCCGATCTTCACTCTGACCAAGCTCATCTGGATGCGTGCGAACTGGCCGGAGGCCATGGCGAAGGCGCGCCACGTGCTTCTGATGGCGGACTGGATCGCTTTCAAATTGTCGGGTGTCGCGGCAACCGACCCGACGCTTGCTTCGCGCACGCTCTTTTTCGACATCCGCCAGCGGCGATGGTCAGAGGAGCTCCTGCAGCTTGCCGGCGTGACGCCGGATTTCCCCCCGCCGCTTGCGGCAAGCGGCACGCTGCTCGGTGCCATGCGCGCCGACATGCTCGCTGCGACGGGGCTTGCCGGCGCGCCGATCGTCGCCGTCGGCGGTCACGACCACATCGTCGGCGCTCTTGCGACCGGACTCGATGAGCCTGGCGCGGCGATCAACAGCATCGGCACGGCCGAGGCACTCCTTTTTGCAACGCGCGAGCCTCTCCAAGACCCGGAGCTTTTCCGCCGCGGCTATATCCAAGGCGCGATCGAAACCGACCGCAAGCTCTCCTATGTCGTGGGCTCTACAATGAGCGCCGGCGGCGCGATCGACTGGCTGCGTGGGGTCCTCGGCGATCTCCCGCAGGAGCGTCTGATCGTGGAAGCTTCCGACGTTCCGCCTGGAAGCCGCGGCGTCGTCTTCCTCCCTCATCTCGCGAACGGACCGCCGCCACATCCCGACGCGAATGCGCGCGGCGCCTTTCTCGGATTGACGCAGCGCGCGACGCGGGCGGAGCTTTACCGCGCCGTGCTGGAGGGCGTGGCGCTCCAGTCGCGGCTGATGCTCGACGGCATGACCACACTTTCAGGCGTCGATCCGGTGCGGACGATCCGGCTGATCGGCGGTGTCTCGCGCAACCCGCTTTTCATGTCGATCAAGGCGAATTGCTTCGCGTGTCCGATCGAGGTCATCGACGAGCCGGAGGCGACGGCGCTCGGCGCAGCTCTCTTTGCCGGCGTTGCGGCCGGAATCTATGCATCGCTCAATGCGGCGCTCGCAGCCCTCGACCGCACGAAGCATGTCGTGGAACCTGACGCCGAAGCCGAGCGCTACGCCGAGCTCCGCACGATCGTGTTCGAGCGCATCCAGGACGAGATGCGGCCGATCAACGCGCGCCTCGCCGCCTTCGCGGCGGGCTGACGCGCGCCCGTGGCTATTGCAGCAGCGCTGCCTCGGTGATCACCCGATCCTTGGCAAGCGGCAGCGTCGGCTTCTTTCCGCTCTTCTTCAGCTCCGCATGGTAGGCCTTCACGGCCTCCTCCGGCGCCACGTCCTTTTCGACGACGGCGCGCATCAGCCGGACGAGCGCGATCGGATCTTCCGCGAGGTTGATCTTCCGTCCGAAGAGCGCGACGCGGGCGCCGTGGCGCTCGGCCTGCGACAGAAGCTCGAAGGTGTCGCGCGTCGTTCCCTTCGCGCCGCCGAGGATGCCGACGATCAGCTGCGCTGGGTCGTAGCTCGACAGCTCCTCCATCGCGCGCGGGCCGTTGTACTGGAGCTTCAGGAAATGCGGTTGGTCGGCGTGTATCACGCCGGCGAGCGTGCGCACGATGTTGTCGTTGATGAAGCCGCCGATGTCGGCGTTGTCGGCGAGGCGGACGTCGAAGGCCGGATTAAAGACCTCGAGGAAGTGCCGCATCTTGTGCGAAGCAGCGTCGGCGCGGAAAGCGGAGTAGGCTTCGGCATTCTCAGCGTCGATATCGCGCTGGTTCGAGAAGGTGATCGAGTAGAGGCCGAGGTCGACATACTTCCGGGCCTGGTCGACGCGCGCGGTGCGGTGGTGGCGCGACGGCTCCTCCTTGTAGCGCCCGCCGCGTGCCGACCAGATGTCGGTCGTGTCGTTCAGGCGGATGGCGGGCGTGACGGGGCTCTTCTTGAAGAGACCTTCTTCGGAGAGCCGCTCGGCGGACGAGGCGGAAAGCAGCATGATGTCGACGAGTCCGCTCCGGGTCATCTCGCGGATCGCCTGAAGATGCGCGGCGCGCGGCTTGTAACGCGTCGGGTCAGCCGGATCGGGACCGGGGGCGGCGGCGCCGAAGCCGATGTCGCCGTCCTTGGCATCGGCGATGATGAAGTCGGTCGGTTTGTAGGCGCCGGAGCGGATCGCGGCGAGCTTCGCGTCGAGGGTCTTCTTGGTCATGCGGTCTGCTTCGGTAGGGGGATCGGCGCTCTCGTTAACCGCAGCGGAGCCAAAAGGCGATAGCCGGCGCGTCACGCCGTGCCGCAGAAGCGCTCGGATGTCTCTGTCGATACGCCAATATTGTGCGCCGAGATCCGGCCACTTCTGGGCGTCTTCTCACGCGCATTACATGGTGACGGGCGCGCCGGCTGCGGTTGCGTGGGCGCGGCGAACGCGGCAGACTCGCAAAACGAAACGAGCATGCGTTCCGGGGGCGGCGCAGCGGCGGAGCCTTTTGATGCGCAATCTTCTGATCGCCCTTCTTCTTCTTTCCTCAACGACCGCCTCGCATGCGGAGCGACCCTCCACGCTCAGCATGAGCTGCCGGCAGGCGCAAAGCGTTGTTGCGCGAAGCGGCGCCATCGTGATGTCGACCGGACGGAACACCTTCGACCGCTTCGTTGCGAGTGACCGCTATTGCCTGCCGGGCGAATGGGCCGATCGCGCCTGGGCGCCGACGAAGGACACCTCGCACTGCCCCATCGGCTATATCTGCAAGACCAATCCGCCGTTCTGGTTCGACGAGGACGGCCTGCGCGGCGGCTCCCTGTTCGGCCGTTAGCGGGGTCGCTCAGGCGTGGCCGCCGTTCAGGTGGGCGAGCACGAAGTCGCGCTCGATCTCGACCGCGCGCCACTCGTCGTCGCCCTTGTCCTCGTAGATCAGCGTGTAGGGTCCTGAGTAGCCAACCGCCTTCGCCGCATCGAGGCAGCGGCCGAAATCTTCGCCGTCGATCGTGTGTTCGGGAAACCTGGCTTTGGCGTGCGTATCTTCGGAGCGCGCGAAGATAGAGGCGAGGTCTTCGTATTTTTTCCGCCCGGCGGTTTTCCAGTTGCCGAAATCGGCCATGAAGCCGACGGCGTCGTCGAGCCGATCGAGCACGTGATGCACCTCCTTGGGGCTCGCGAGCAGCGCATGCCAGTTCTCGGTCGTGACGCGCACGCCTTGTTCGGCCCCGCGCCTTCCGAGCGCGCGTAGGCCTTCAACGGAAGCGGCGAGGGTCTCCGGGGTCGGCTTCTGCTTGCCGGCGATGACGCGCGCCGCCTTGGCGCCGAGTGCGGCCGCGGCGTCGATCCACTTCCCGATCCAGGCGACATCGCGGTCGCGCTCGCTCGGATGCGTGATGTCGCCGTTGTCGATGAGGAGCGTCGAGAGCGCCACGCCCGCGTCGGACAACGCGGCCCGCACCTCGCCGAGATAGACCGGGTCGCGGCGTTCGAGATGGAAATGGCATATCTGCAGCTGGTTGATGCCGCGCTTGGCGGTGGCCTCGGGAAGCTCCATCAGCGAAAGCGTGCCTCTGCCCCATCTCGGCTCGGCCTGCCCGGCGACGTCGTTACCCGGGGCGTTCGGGTGGAAAATGCCGAGCGCGCGATGCACGCTCCAGCTCGACACGGCGATGGTCGGCGAAGGTTCGGCTGGCATCTCTTACGCTCCGATCGGTACGGCCCGTTCTAGCCGAGCGGCGGGCGCAAGGAAAACCGTCAGCGGGAGAGTGGCATGGAAGCACGGCTCTGGAATGTCGGGGTGAAGGTCGCGGATGTTTCCGCCGAGATCGATTTCTATGTCTCGCTCGGCGGCCGTCGGATGCTGCACGAGAAGCTCACGACGCCAGAAGGGGAGGCGGAATATGCGATCGTCGCCTTCGGAGGCACGCGCCTTTTCCTGACGCCGAAGCCGATCTTCGAGGATCGCCTGGAGGCGCCGCGGCAGCACGGCCTCACGCATGCGGTGTTCGAGGTTGCAGATCTCGATGCGGAGGTTCAGCGGTTTCGGGCCATCGGCGTCGAATGCCTCGTTCCGCCGACGGAGATCAGCGCCGGTTTCGGATCGCGGCGGATCGCCTTCTTCCGCTCGCCCGGCGGCCTCGTCTTCGAGGTGATGGAGATTGCGGAGTCCGCGCCCGAAGTCGCGCTGCCTTGAGCATCGCTACCAGGGGAGCTTCAGCACGGCATTGGCGACGGCTTTTCCGAGCGCCGCCTGCATATCCAGGTCGAAATGAATCCCGTCGAACTCGCTCGACTTGATCACGTCGCCCGCGTTCAGGAAAGCGGCGCCGTATTCGTCGGCGATTGCGCGATAGAACGGCGCCATCTTTAGCGACTTCTCGTAGCCGCCGGCGAACATCTCCGTGAACTCCGGCTTTACGCCGTGACGGTCGAGGATCGGCGGCGGACAGATGACGAGCATACGCGGCGTGGCGCCGTTCGGTCCGCTTTCGGAGGTCTTGATGATCGAAAGGAGACGGCCGACGCCCCTTGCGATGTCGCTCGCCGGAGCCGCGAAGCGCTGCTTCAGGTCGTTGGTGCCGAGCATGATCGCCACGAGGTCGAGCGGGCGATGGCTTCTAAGACAGGGATGGAGATAGGCGGAGCCGTCGAGCCAGGGGCCTTCGACGGGATCGGGATGGACGGTCGTGCGGCCGGAGAGCCCCTCGGCAATGACTGACCAGTCGCTTCCGAGCTGCTCGCTCAGGACGCCGGGCCAGCGCTCCCCCGGCTCATAACGCTCATTGTTGCCGGGTCGGGTTGCGCTCCCCCAGGTGTTGGAGTTGCCGTAGCAGAGGATGGTCTTCATGTGTCCCGCCGGTCTTGGCGCCGGTCAAGATCGACCGGTGGTCAGCAGCAGGTGAAGGTGTTCTGAATGGAGGGAATGTCAAGCGCGCGGGGGGCGCGGAAATCGCAGGTCAGCGGGCGCTTCGTTTCAGTGCGATCATCTCGTAGCCGCAGCGGAGGAGGACGCCGAAGGTAAGGAAGAGGAAGGGCGGCGCGACAACGATGAGCCCGATAATATCCAGCCGCTCGAGCAACGGACTCGCCAGCGCCTCGCTGGTCAAAGCGATCACCGTGGCGATGGAGAGCCAGAAGACCACCCACACGGCAGAGATCGCCATCCATACTCGCAGCATGGCCTGCCGGGTCTCGACCCCTGCCCTTGAAATCTTGAACATCAATGGCTCCCAGCCAGTTGCGACCGGCGGGCTCTTCCCGGCATCGGTCGGTTAATGCAGCGCGGCCCGTTTTCGTTGTTCCGGTGGCGCATCCTTGCGCTCTCACCGGCGGCTCGCCGATGGCCGCTCACATAGGAGAGAAGCGTTTCCTCCGAATGTCTCCGCGTGTTTCGGATGTTTTCGCGGCCCGTTCGCGAGGAAATAGGGTTGCAATGTTGATCTATTTTTCCGTGCGGAACCTCTGGCCCGATTCTGCCGTTGTTGAGCGCGTCCTAACGAGGCTTTCCGCGGAGAACTGCGATGTTGAAGGGTGGTCTTCTCTGGCTGATCGGAATTCCGCTCCCAATCATTCTTCTGCTTTGGGTGTTCGGCTTTCTGCACTGAGCATGGCAGCTATGCGTTTTCCGCGGCCAGCGCCGCAGGCGGAACGGCGCGGTTGACGACTTCGCGGAGCGCGAAGCTCGACTGCACGCGGGCGACATGCGGCAGACAGGCAAGCTCGGTGCGATGGATGCGCTCAAAATCCGCGATTGAGCGCGCATTGACGGCAATGATGTAATCGTCGCTTCCCGACATCAGAAAGCAGCGCACGACCGACGGGCAGGCGATCACCGCCTGCTCGAAGACGTCGAGCGCGTCTTCCGCTTGGCTGTCAAGCGTGATCCTGACGATGACCGTCGTGCCGTAGCCGAGGCGGTCGAGCCCCAGCACGGCTTGGTAGCCAGCGATTAGGCCGGCATCTTCGAGCGCTCTTTGACGGCGCGCGCAGGCCGTGGGCGAGAGGCCGACGCGGGTGGAAAGTTCGGCATGGCTGACGCGGCCGTCCCGCGCCAGCTCCGCGAGGATCGCGCGGTCGATACGATCGAGTTCCATTTGCGCAGCTTTCCTTCGTTCTGAGCGGAAGATTCAACAGAATCGAGCAGAAGTTCAATAATCAGCACGGGAAATTTCCCGGAAACGCCTTCTCGGAAGCGCTACGAAGCGGCGACAAACGATGGAGCGCGCCATGCGGGTCGGAGTTCCCAAGGAAATCAAGTCGCAAGAGTACCGGGTCGGGCTGACGCCCGGCGCCGTGCGCGAATACGTGGCCGCCGGCAACAAGGTGATCGTCGAGCGCGACGCGGGTGCTGGCATCGGCGCCGATGATTTCGTCTATGAGAAGGCTGGTGCGACGATCGCGAAGGACGCGGCGGCCGTCTTTGCTGATGCCGAGATGATCGTGAAGGTGAAGGAGCCACAGCCGGACGAGTGGCGACGGCTCTCCACCGGGCAGATCCTTTTCACCTACCTTCACCTCGCGCCCGACCCACGCCAGACGCACGGGCTCATGGAATTGGGCGTGAGCGCGATCGCCTACGAGACGGTGACTGACGGGCGCGGCCATCTGCCGCTTCTCGCGCCGATGAGCGAGGTGGCGGGACGGCTTGCAATCGAAGCTGCCGGGCAGTCGCTCAAGCGCATGAATGGCGGGCGCGGGATTCTGATCGGCGGCGTGCCGGGCGTGCAGCCGGCGCGCGTCGTCGTGCTTGGCGGCGGTGTCGTGGGCACACATGCCACGCGCATGGCGGCGGGGCTCGGAGCGGAAGTCACCGTGCTCGACAAATCGCTGCCGCGGCTGCGCGAGCTTGACGAGCTCTTCCACGGCCGGGTCCGCACGCGCTTCTCCACGCTCGAGACGATCGAGGAGGAGGTGTTCGCGGCCGATGTCGTGATCGGCGCCGTGCTCGTGCCCGGCGCGAGCGCGCCGAAGCTCGTCACGCGCGACATGTTGAAAGACATGAAGCGTGGCGCCGTCGTCGTCGACGTCGCGATCGACCAGGGCGGCTGCTTCGAGACGTCGCACCCGACCACGCACGCCGATCCTGTCTATGCCGTCGACGGCGTCATCCACTATTGCGTCGCCAACATGCCGGGCTCCGTGCCGCTCACGTCGAGCCATGCGCTCAACAACGCGACGCTGCCATTCGGATTGGCGCTCGCGGAGAAGGGGCTGCGCGCGGTGCTCGACGATGCCAATCTTCGCGCCGGCCTCAATGTGCATCGCGGCGAGATCACGCACCCGGCCGTGGCGAGGAGCCTTGGGTTGCCGTTCAAGGACCCGGTCGAGGCGGTGCAGGAGACGCTCAGGACCCACAGCCCGCGGCTTGCAAGCTGAAGCTGCGTTACACCTTCCTCGTGAACCAGATGGTGGGAGTGCTCGGCACCTTGGCCCGAGACCACCGTGCCTCGTGGAGTTCGCGGCTGTCGATGAAGGCCTTCGCGTCGTCGAACGTGGCGAATTCGTGGATGACTGTCACGTCGTTCGGATTGTCGGTCGCCTGATAGACGACAGAGGCGATCACGCCCTTGGCCTTCAGCGTCGGGCCGAAATTCTTGAAGACCTCATGCCATGCCTCGAAATTGGGGACCGTGGCCCGCTCAAACACGGTGATCATTCTCGTCCTTCCCAGTAACGCCCGTGAAGTCGCGATAAGGAGCCATTCGTGGAAATTGCGTTATCGGTGCCGGTCGATGTCTCAGGATGCAGGAATCTTAGAGATAAGATTTTGGATGGAAGCCAGTGCTGTGAAGGGCTTCAATGAAAATTCCGGCCCTTCGGCATCGCCGCGTGCGCGGTGCTGAGCGCGCGTAGCTCATCTGCAAGCTCGGGCTCCGCGGCGAGCATGCGCGCCATGCGTGAGCTCTTCTTTGCCGCGTGACGGAGCTCGTCGACCGGCCGGCGCACCTCGTCGGTCGGGGCCATGCCGTTCGATCCGATCGACGTGTCGGAAAGGAGCGAGAGGAGAGGCGTCAGGTCCTCCAGCCGCTCCGCCACGACATGGATCACGCTCTGCTCGGATTGAAGCTTGCCGGTGACGCGCATCAGCCGCGCGCCGAGCACGATCGGTCGAAAGCGCTCGAAGATCTTCGGCCAGACGATGACGTTGGCGACGCCGGTCTCGTCTTCGAGCGTTGCGAAGATCACGCCCGATGCCGTGCCCGGACGCTGGCGCACGAGGACCAGGCCGGCGACGGAGACGCGCTTTCCACTTGGCAATTCGGAGAGCCGTTCGGTCTCGACGATCGCCTGGGCGGCAAGCCGCTCGCGCAGGAACGAGACGGGATGCGCCTTCAGCGAGAGCGACAGCGCGCGATAGTCGTTCACCACGTGCTCGCCTTGGCGCATCAACGGAAGCGCCACCTGCGCCTCTGTTTGCAGATCGCGCTCCGCGATGTCTTGCGCGGCCGCGAAGAGCGGCAGGCGCTCGGCCGCCGAGAGCGGATCGAGTGCGCGCACCTCCCACAGCGCTTGGCGGCGGTCGAGGCCGATCGAGCGGAAGGCGTCGGCCTCGGCGAGCTTTTCGAGCCCGGCGCGGGAGATGCCGGAACGGAGCCAGAGATCGCGGACGCTGCGATAGGGCTTTTCGCGCGCTGTGACGAGAAGCGCCGCGTCGGCTTCACGAAAACCTCTGATCTGGCGAAGACCGAGGCGGACGGCATGGGTTGTGCGAATGAAGGGGGCTTGGGAGATGTGGCGGGGGTGGAGGGCGCGAGAGGGAGAGGGAAGGCGCGCGTCTTCCAACGTGCAATCCCAATCCGAGAAATTGATATCGACCTCGCGCATCTCCACGCCGTGCTCGCGTGCGTCGCGCACGAGCTGCGCCGGGGCGTAGAAGCCCATCGGCTGCGCATTCAAAAGCGCGGCGCAGAAGACGTCGGGGTAGTGGCATTTCATCCAGGCGGAGGCATAGACGAGGAGCGCGAAGCTCGAGGCGTGGCTCTCGGGAAAGCCGTATTCGCCAAAACCTTCGATCTGGCTGAAGCAGCGCTCGGCGAAGCTCCGCTCATAGCCGCGCGTGACCATGCCCTCGATCATCTTCGCCTTGAAGAGGCCGATCGTGCCGACGCGGCGGAAGGTCGCCATGGCGCGGCGCAGGCGGTCCGCCTCGCCCGGCTCGAACTTCGCCGCGACGATGGCGATCTTCATCGCCTGCTCCTGGAAGAGCGGCACGCCGAGCGTCTTGCCGAGCACCTTTTCGAGCTCGTCCGGTGGCCCGTGATCGGGATGCGGGCGCGGATAGTGCACTTTCTCGATCCCTTGCCGGCGGCGGAGATAGGGATGCACCATGTCGCCCTGGATGGGTCCCGGGCGCACGATCGCCACCTCGATGACGAGATCGTAGAAGGTGCGAGGCTTCAGCCGCGGCAGCATGGTCATCTGCGCGCGGCTCTCGATCTGGAAGACGCCGATCGTGTCGGCGCGGCAGATCATGTCGTAGACCGGCGTTTCCTCCGCAGGAATCGTGGCGAGGTCGAAGGTCTCGCCGTAATGCGCTTCGAGCAGGTTGAAGCCGCGCTTCAACGCCGTCAGCATGCCGAGAGCAAGCACGTCGATCTTCAGCATCTTCAATGCGTCGAGATCGTCCTTGTCCCATTCGATGATGTTCCTGCCGTCCATCGCGGAATGGAGGATCGGCACCACCTCGTCGAGCCGGCTTCGCGTGATCAGGAAGCCGCCGACATGCTGTGAGAGATGGCGTGGAAAGCTGATGATCTCGCGCGACATCTCCAGCATCTGGCCGATCGTCGCCTCTTCGGGATCAAGGCCGGCGAGGCGGGCGTCGGCGCCGTCGACGGCGCTCGACGACCAACCCCAGACATTCCCGGCGAGCGCGCCGACGGCGTCCTCCGAAAGCCCGAAGGCCTTGCCCACCTCGCGCGCGGCGGAGCGTGAGCGGTAGGTGATGACGGTGGCGGCGATGCCGGCGTGGTCGTAGCCGTATTTCCTGAATACGTACTGCATCACCTCCTCGCGCCGCTCGTGCTCGAAATCGACGTCGATGTCGGGCGGCTCGTTGCGGTCGCGCGAGATGAAACGCTCGAAGAGGAGATTTCCCTGGTCAGGGTTCACGTCGGTGATCTGAAGACAGAAGCAGACCGCGGAGTTCGCCGCGGAGCCGCGCCCCTGGCAGAGGATTCCTTGCGAGCGCGCGAACTCCATGATGTCGCGGACGGTCAGAAAATAGGCCTCGTATTTCAGCTCCTTGATGATCGAAAGCTCGTGCTCGATGAGCTTGCGCACATCCTCGCGAAGGCCTTTCGGGTAGCGCCAGGCGGCACCTTTCCAGGTCAGCCGTACCAGCTCGTCATAGGGCGTGGCGCTCTTTCCCGCGGATTCGAGCGGGTATTCGTATTCGTGGCTGATCTCGTCGAGCGAGAAGGCGAGGCGCTCGAGCACGCGTAGCGTCTCCGCGATCGCCTCAGGGTGCTCGGCGAAGAGGCGCGCCATCTCCGCGGCGTTCTTCATGTGCCGCTCGGCATTCGCTTCGAGCAGTTTTCCGGCGGTGTCGAGCGTTCGCTTCTCGCGCACGCAGGAGAGCACGTCCTGCAGACGGCGACGTTCAGGCGCGTGATAGAGCACGTCGCCGAGCGCGACGAGCGGGATCTCGTGGCGGGTGGCGAGAGCGGAAAGCGCCGCGAGATGACGGCGGTCGTTGCCTAGATAGAGACACGTCGCGCCGAGCCGCACGTGGTCGGGGAAGGCCTCGGCGAGTGTGGCGAGCGTTTGTTCAAGCGCACTTTGTGACGAACCCGACGCGTCACCTAACCTCCCCCTTGAGGGGAGGTCGAAGTTTGCCGAGCTTTGCGAGAGCAAACTTCGGGAGGGGGTGCGTGGCCGCAACGGGATGACCCCCTCCCGAAATTCGTGCGCATCGCGCTCCGCGCTCTGCTTCGAATTTCGACCTCCCCTCAAGGGGGGGGTTAAGAGTGCGTCGTGCGAGTGGCTCTCCCCCCCTCCCTGACCCTCCCCCGTCCCAACTCGGGTGTTCCCGAGTTGGGGTCAAAAGTGCCGAAGTCGGAAACATCCGACTTCGGTTGGGGAGGGAAACGCGCGCGTCGGGCAGCACAGCCATCTCCATTCCCGCTCCCCATTCGAGGAGATCGGAAAGGTCGAGATGGCATTCGCCCTTCTTGGCGCGAAGGTTGCCGGTGGTCAGCAGCCGGCAGAGTCTTCCATAAGCGGCGCGGTCGCGCGGCCAGACGGCGATGTCGGGCGTGCCGTCACAAAAGGCGAGGCGGCAGCCGACCACATAGCGGCCGCCCGTCTCCTTCGCCGCGAGATGGCCGCGCACGATGCCGGCGAGCGTGTTCCTGTCGGTGATCGAGAAGCCGGCGAGGCCGAGCACGGAAGCCGTCGCGGCAAGCTCTTCCGGATGCGAAGCGCCGCGCAGGAACGAGAAATTCGAGGCTGCGAGCAGCTCAGCATAGGCCGGTTCGCCGGGGCGGGAAGGGCGTGGCCTTCCGCCCTTTTGGATCAAGGGCAGGACGCGCGGCCGCTCGCGGCTGGAGGGCGGTTTTTCGGGCATAGCATCACCTGCCGCGGAAGGCCCTCGCCCCGCCGCGATCGATCTGTCCTCACTGGAATGTTCCTATTATGTTCCAGAACGGAGAAGAGTCAATCGCGGGGCCGGTAGCGCTTTTCCGGCGATCCCGGCCGCGGGTCCGTACCTGAGGTCAGATGTGCGAGTGCGCCGGCTCTTCGGGGCCAGTGAAGGCGACGCCGGCCTCCATGCCGCGCTGCCACTGAAGGCGCACGGGCACGATTGTGCTCGACATGACGATGATGAGCCGGAACGTCTCCGGCAGCTTGAAGGCGTCGCCGAAAATAAGGCGGGCGCCGCCCTCGCTGATATCGCGGACGGTGCAGTCGATCGTCGAACGATCGTCAAGCACGGCGCGCGCCCGCTTCAGGGTGCGCTTCCGATGCACGCCGCGGCTCTCTTCACCCTTAGCGGTGCCGGCCGATTCAGGGGCGTTGTCCTTAGGGCTGCCTTGATCTGGCTTTTGCATGTCTGCGCCTTCCACGCGGATATTTGAATCAAACAATGCAAGGTTCTGTTCCATTTTCATTAAATGGGAACGGAGATGCGATCCTACAGGACATTGTTTTTCGCATAGTTAGCAGAGCCTTGCGGCATCTTTGCGGTCCAACGACGGACTTGCCGCGCTGCGGCGGGTGAAAAATCCGTTTTGTTCACCAAGGTTCACGGCCTGAGCTTCGTCTCATGAGGCAGATGCTCGACATGACCGACGATAACGGGCTTGCCGCCGCGGCGCTTGCGGGCGACCGCGAGGCGTTCGGCCGTCTTGTCGAGCGGCACTACGCGATGATCTATCGCGTCGCCTACCGGTATGTCGGATCGGCGGCCGACGCGGAGGACATTGCGCAAGACGTCTGCGTGGCATTGGCGACGCGGCTCGAGAAATTCGGCGGGCGCAGTCGATTCTCGACCTGGCTCGTCGCGATCGTGATCAACCGCTGCCGCGATCTGCTCAGACGGCGGCGGGCGTCGGAGACCCTGGTCGCGAAATACGCGGCGCTGCGCGAAGCCGAGGACGCCGACAAGGCCGATACCGACAGGCGGACGGCATGGCTCGACGAAGCGCTCCAGAGCCTTGAGCCGAATCTCAGGGAGACGGTGCTTCTCGTCGTCGGCGAAGACCTCTCGCATCGCGAGGCGGCAAAAATTCTCGGCTGTGCGGAGAGCACGGTGTCATGGCGCATGCATGTGGCGAAGAAGCATTTGAGCGCCGGGATGGACGAAGATGAGTGAGCTCGAACGACTGAGGGAGGCACTTCACGCGGAGCCGGCGACCCCGCGACCCGGCGCGCGCGAGGCCGCCGTCGGCGCGGCGCTTGCCGCCTACGACGCGAACATGGCGGAGCGCCGCCAAGGAAAGACGATCGTCGACCGTCTCAGGAATGCGGCACGTGCCGTGATCGAAATCCTGACGGGAAGACGACACATGCGTATGACCCATGCACTTGCCGGCGGCGTCAGCCTTGCCGTGCTCGCGCTCGCCGTGATGACGGCAGCCAATCTTCAGACGATCGAAAACTTTCACCGGCAAGCCGAGCCAGAGCCGGTCGCTGCGCTGGATAATGAGGCCGCGGCCGAAAAGACTGTGGACACCGCGGACTCCGCTCCCGTCCCCGCGCCGATTCCCGCCGAAGCCGCGGCGAAAGTCGAGGCGCAACCCATTGTGCGAGACGAGGCGGCGCGAGACGCGACCTCGGCACAAGTTGCGACAGCCGAGCCAGCGTCGCCGCCTTCGCCGCCGCTGCAGGAATTTGACGCGGCCGCATCGGCATCGGCATCAACCCCACCGGCTGCCTTGTTGAATCAGGGATCGGTGCCGACGGAACTGCGTGGGAGAATCGCCTCAACCAACCTGGCGGCGGCCGTCGCCGCGATGGAAGAGCCGGCGCCGCCGGCCGGCTATCACGACGAGGGCCGCGACCGCTTCCAGACGATCGAGACCAATCCGGTGAAGGTCACGGCAGAGGAGCCGGTCTCCACCTTCTCGATCGACGTCGACACGTCGTCCTATTCCTTCATGCGCGCGTCGATCAACAACGGCGCGCTGCCGCAGGATGACGCCGTTCGCGTGGAGGAGCTCGTCAACTACTTCCCCTACGACTATCCGGGTCCTGAGACCGCCGACCAGCCGTTCAAGGCGTCCGTGACTGTTATGCCGACGCCGTGGAACAAGGGCACGAAGCTCGTCGATATCGGCATCAAGGGCTATGACATCGCCGCTGCGCGTCCGCACGCGAACCTCGTCTTCCTGATCGACACGTCGGGCTCGATGGACGAGCCGAACAAGCTGCCGCTTCTGATCAACTCGATGAAGCTCCTGGTTGGCGATCTTCAGCCTGACGACAGCGTGGCGATCGTCACTTATGCGGGAAGCGCCGGCACGGTGCTTGAACCGACCAAGGCTTCGGACAAGGCGAAGATCGACGCGGCGCTGGAGAATCTTGCGGCAGGCGGGTCGACCGCGGGCGCGGAGGGGATCAGGCAGGCCTATCAGCTTGCCGAGCAGAACTTCGACAAGAATGGCGTCAACCGCGTGATTCTCGCGACCGACGGCGATTTCAATGTCGGCATCACCGACGTCGATGAGCTGGAGGGGTTCATCGAGCGCGAACGCACGAGCGGTATCTTCCTCTCGGTGCTTGGCTTCGGCATGGGGAACTACAACGACGCGCTGATGCAGGCCTTGGCGCAAAATGGAAATGGCGCCGCCGCCTACATCGACACGCTTTCGGAGGCGCGGAAGGTGCTCGTGGAGGAATCCACATCGACGCTCTTTCCGATCGCCAAGGACGTCAAGATCCAGGTCGAGTTCAATCCGGCGACCGTCTCCGAATACCGGCTGATCGGCTACGAGACGCGACTTCTCAATCGCGAGGACTTCAACAACGACAAGGTCGACGCGGGCGAGATCGGCTCCGGTCACACGGTGACGGCGATCTATGAGATCACGCCGGCAGGAAGCGATGCCAAGCTTGTGGACGGCCTGCGCTATCAGTCCGGCACGGCTCCGGCAGCGGGTGACAGAAACGGCGAGTACGGGTTCCTGAAGATTCGCTACAAGCTGCCCGACCAGGACACGAGCCAGCTGATCGAGACGCCGATCTCGACCGCCGATGACGTCGGTGCGCCCGGCGGCGGCACGGTTGCGCGCGAGGCGCGCTTCGCGGCCTCCGTCGCGGCGTTCGGCCAGATCCTGCGCGGCGGCCGCTACACGGGCGACTTCGGCTATGACGACGTCATCGCGCTCGCCAATGCCAACAAGGGGCCGGACGAATTCGGCTACCGGTCCGAGTTCGTGAACTTGGTGCGGCTGGCGAAGAGCGCTGCACCGATGGAGCGGCTGCAGCAGCAGTAGGGAGGGACGCGTCCGGCAACCCTCTCCCATGGGAGAGGGTGTCGCCGGAGGCGACGGGTGAGGGGATGCTGCGCGGCCGGCTTGGTCCCGCCCCTCGAAGCAGCTACAGAACCGTCGCAACCCCTCACCCGGCTGCTTCGCAGCCACCCTCTCCCTATGGGAGAAGGTTTTCTGGAGGCCCGGTGCGAATCTCCGGCCGTCATCTCGCTCTCACCCTCGGCGTCATCGCGCTCGCGGCGCTGATCCTCCTCCTCATGGGCCGCGAGCCGATCTGCAAATGCGGATATGTCAAGCTCTGGCACGGCGTGACGATGAGTTCGGAGAACTCGCAGCATCTCTCCGACTGGTATTCGCCGTCGCATGTCATCCACGGCTTCATCTTCTACGGTGTGCTCTGGCTCGTTGCGCGGCGATGGGAGATCGGTATTCGCCTCGTCGCCGCGACGCTCGTCGAGGCGACGTGGGAGATCGTCGAGAACAGCCCTTTCATCATCGACCGCTACCGCGAGGCGACGATCTCGCTCGATTATTACGGCGACAGCGTCATCAACTCCGCGTCCGACATGCTGTTCATGGTGCTCGGGTTCTGGCTTGCGTCGCGGCTGCCGATCTGGGCGACGGTGGCGATCGCCGTCGCGCTCGAGCTCTTCGTCGGCTTCATGATCCGCGACAATCTCACGCTCAACGTCATCATGCTGCTCTGGCCGCTTCAGGCTATCCGGGCGTGGCAGGCGGGCGGCTGAGCTTCGAAAGCCGGAAATCCTTGCGACGCCGCTTTTGCGACGCCATTTATGACGGAGCGGAGGATCGAATGGCGAAACGCGTTCCCGACATCGAGATTCTTGGGCCGGAGGATGCCGGCCGCAAGGAGGAGCACGTGCGCGCCAAGTTCTGGTCGACGGCCCGACGGGCGCTTCGCGCCATTCCCTTCATGGAGGACGTGGCCGCCGCTTATTACGCCATGCTCGATCCGGCAACCCCGAGCGGGGCGCGGCTGACGCTTATTGCCGCGCTTGCCTATTTCGTGACACCTTTCGACGTGATCCCGGACTTCGTCGCCGGGCTCGGATTCGTGGACGATGCGACCGTGCTTCTCGCCGCGATCTCGGCGGTTCGCGGCTCAATCCGGGATGAACACCGCGAAGCGGCGCGCAGCGCGTTCGCCGACGAGGTCGCCGCGGACTGAGCCGCCGTCACAGTCTCGCCGATTTTTGCAGGATTCGGTGGTCTTGCGCCTCGGGCATCTCGACGGCGCATGCCTTACGTTTTACGGTTTGGTAACCAAAGCACGGAAATCTGCGGGCTAGGCCAAGGCCGCCCGAGCCGGCCGCGACTCCGCCCGCATCAAGACACGGAATCCGGATAGCGACCATGAAGCACACGCGACTTCTTCTCAGCGCATTTCTTGCGCTCTCCGCGACCGGGGCTCTTGCGCAGGGCGCCGCGAAGCCGACCCTCGTCGGCACCTTCAACAAATGGACGATGTGGTCCTACACGGGCAGCTACGGCGGGAACGGCGAAGGCAAGGTCTGCTACATCTATTCAGAGCCCGACAAGATGGACCCGCCGAAGCTCGACCACGGGCGCGTCAGCTTCTCAATCACGACGAGCCCGAGCGAAGGGATCACCGACGAGGCGAACTTCGTCACCGGATATACGATGAAGGAGCAGTCCTCGGTTACCGTGCAGATCGGCGACAAGAGCTTCACCATGTTCACGCAGGGCGACAGCGCCTGGCTAGTGAACAAGGAGGAGGAGCCGGCGCTGCTTGACGCGATGAAATCCGGGTCGACGATGGTGGTGAAGGCGACGTCGCGGCGCGGCAACGATACCACCTACAGCTATTCGCTTTCCGGCGTGACGGCGGCGGCCGATAAGATGCGCGCGGAGTGCAAGTAGCGCTGCGGCGTTTCTCAGCCTATTTCTCTCAGAACTGTCGTCACCTCGGACTTGATCCGGGCATCAATTCCGTCGAGCTTGTTGTCCTCCCGACGCCTAGGAATGGATTGCCGGGTCAAGCCCGGCAATGACGACACTGGAGAAGGTCGGCGGCTTTCATCGCCCAGCCATGCTAGAACGCCAGCAATGACCACCGCCGTCGCCGCCCGATCCGCGCCCGCCGCCGAAAAGCCTTCGCTGACCGGTCTTTCGCGCGCCGCGCTCGGCGAGGCACTGGCCGAGGCGGGCGTTCCGGCCGCACAGCGGCGCATGCGCGCGAGCCAGATCTGGCATTGGCTCTATTTTCGCGGTGCCACCGATTTCTCGGCGATGACGAACATCGCGAAGCCGCTGCGCGAGACGCTTGCCGAGCGCTTTACACTCACGCGGCCGGAGATCGTCGCGGAGCAGGTCTCGGAGGACGGCACGCGGAAATGGCTGCTGCGCTTTCCGGCGCGCGGCGCGGGCCGGCCGGTCGAGGTGGAGACCGTCTATATCCCGGAGGAGGGGCGCGGCACGCTCTGCGTCTCGAGCCAGGTCGGCTGCACGCTGACCTGCACCTTCTGCCACACCGGCACGCAGCGCATGGTGCGCAATCTCACCGCAGAAGAGATCGTCCAGCAGATCCTGATCGCGCGCGAGCGGCTCGGCGACTTCCCCGACGCGACCATCCCGCAGGGCGCAGTCGTGCCCTCGGAGGGCCGGCTCGTCTCCAACGTCGTGATGATGGGGATGGGCGAGCCGCTCTACAATTTCGACAATGTGCGCGACGCCCTCCTGATCGCTGCCGACGGCGACGGCATCGCGCTCTCAAAGCGCCGTATCACGCTTTCGACGTCGGGCGTCGTGCCGGAGATTCCGCGTGCGGGCTCGGAGATCGGCACGATGCTGGCGATCTCGCTTCATGCAGTGCGGGACGATCTTCGCGACGTGCTCGTGCCGATCAACAAGAAATACCCGATCGCAGAACTGATGGACGCCTGCCGCGCCTATCCCGGCTTGTCGAACGCGCGACGCATCACTTTTGAATATGTGATGCTGAAGGACGTGAACGATTTGCTCGCCGAGGCGAAGGACTTGGTGAAGCTCCTCAAGGGCATCCCGGCGAAGATCAACCTGATCCCGTTCAACCCGTGGCCTGGCGCGCCTTACGAATGCTCCGACTGGGAGCGGATCGAGGCGTTCGCCGAGGTGGTCAACCGCGCCGGCTACGCCTCGCCGATCCGCACGCCGCGCGGCCGCGACATCCTCGCCGCCTGCGGGCAGCTCAAGAGCGCCAGCGAGCGGATGAAGAAGAGCGAGCGGGAGGCGGCTTCCGTCTAGGAGCGGCATTCCACATGCGCGCATGAAATGCGTCGGCGCCCTGCGGGGCGCCGACCCTTGTTTGTCGGTCTTCTCAGTTGGCCAGCATGCCAAGGTCGATCGACTCGGCCATGGCCTTGTATCCGGCCGGATTCGGATGCAGGTGGTCACCCTTGTCGTAATCCGCCTGGATGTGGCCCGGCATCGACGGGTCGACGACGATTTTGTCGAAATCGATAACGCCGTCGAATGCACCGCTGCGGATGAAGTCGTTCAAGGCGACCCGGATCTTCTCCTTCTCGTCCGTGTAATAGCCGTCGAACGCTGTGCCGGAGAAGGCGCCTCCGAAGGGCGTCAACGTAGCGCCGATGATGTGCATGCCGTGCGTATGCGCGCGTTCTATCAGCTGCTTGTAGCCGTCGATGATCTCCGCGGCAGTCGGCTCCGGGTCGTCCGGCGCGAGGCCGCATCCCGGCCAACCGACATCGTTGATCCCCATCATCAGGATGACGGTGTCGGCGTGCGCCTGGCTCAGTACGTCGCGATCGAAGCGGGCGAGCGCGTTGGTACCCATCCGATCGGTCAGCACCTTGGCGCCGGAGATTCCCTGATTGAGCACCGCGACGGGCGTGCCGCCGGCGGCGACAAGGCGCGCTGCGAGGTCGTCCGGCCAGCGGTCGTTGCCGTCGACCGTCGACCCGTCGCCGTCGGTAATGGAGTCTCCGAAGGTGACGACGGCCCGCGCGCCTTCGGGCGCGTCGACCATGATCCCGGAAAGGAACACGCGCTGCGTCTGCGTCGAGTCCGACGCGAGGTCGACGTCGGACACCTTGTTGCCCGCGCCGACATAGGCGGTCTGGTGCCCGTCCCAGTGCATGGTCGTGGCCTCGGCGACCTCCGGGAAGAAGAGGCTCGACCGAGAGCTCCGTGAGCGGGTCGACCTTGAAGTCGACCGGATCGCTGATCGCGGGCGCTCCCGGCGGGATCGTGATCGAGGGGCTGCCGCCAAAGGTCAGCGCGTGATCGGAACCCTCCTTGATCTTCCCGTCCTCGGCGGCGAGCGCGACATGGGCTTCGCCAATCGTCAGCGGGCGGGCGCCGTATTCGTTGGAGAGAACGACGCGCACCTGATCGCCGCCGATGCTGACGCGCGCGACTTGGCGCACGGTCTGGTTCCAATAGTTGCGCGGAAAGCCCAGGGGCACGGGAAAGTCCGTGTCCCACACCGGCTGGGCACTGGCGGTCCAGGTGCCGATCCAGTCTTCGTTGTCGGCGGCTAGCGATTGCGAGCCGAATGCTAAAAGGCCGGCTAGAATGGCAGCGAGCGTCGTGAAGCGCAGGCAGCGCGAGCTGCCTCTGGGCGAGTGCCCTCCCATGGTTTCCTCCATATTTTTCGTTTGCGTCCGCCCGCCAGGTTCCGCCGTGGGGCCGCATTGCGGGCTCAATTATTTTGCTGCTCGGATTAATTCCATGCAACCCTGAATCGACAGAAGTCGTCCGTCATCTTGCAATTGGGCTCAGCAGGACTCCGCCATCGCGAGCAGCTTCGTCAGCGTGTTCCAGTTGCGGCCCGTGCCCGAGACGCCGAGCTGCTTCTCCAGGAGCACGTTGGTGAGCTTCGAGGTGCCGATGCCCTTCGGATAGGTGGCATAGGCCTCCTCGCCGGCGATCTTGATTTCTTCGATGCCCTGATATGCGGCGGCGAGCCGTTTCGCGGCGTCCTTGTCGGGTTTTGCCGCGAGCAGCATCACCACAAGATGGCTCGGATCGTCCTCCGCCATGGCGGGGAAGGGATTCTTCGCGACGATCTTCTTTAGCGCCGCTGCGTCGCGAAGCACGGTCACGGGGCGAAAGCCGAACTCCTTCTCGATCGCAGCCTCGATCTTTTCCGTGAGCTTGGCGCGATCCTTCTCCTTCGCGACGAAGATCACGTTGCCGCTGTTCAGATGCGTCTTCGCATTCTCGAAGCCGAGCGCGTCGAAGAGCGCTTTGAGCCGCCCCATCGGGATCGTCTTGTTGCCGCCGACATTGATGCCACGAAGAAACGCGACGTAAGCGGGCATCAACATCTGTCCGGCGCCGCAGCCGCCTTGTGATCCCCTTTCGCGGCGGCACGAAAGAAAGCCGCCGATATCAGCCACAGCGCTGCAAAGAAGCCGCTGAACAGCAAAGCCTTGAACGAGCCGTCCGGCATGCCCGCGGTCGACGGTGCGGTTGCAATGGCTACGCCGAGCAACGCCTGCATGATCGCTACGCCAAGCATGGCCCTCGCCATGCCTGCCGGCCGAAACCAGGCGGAGAACCCACCTACCACCGCCGCCATGATCAGCAGGAAGAAGCCGATGCCATTGCCATCGTCGCGAACAATTGTGGTCCACACAGTCAGGACCGAGGTTACGAGCGCGACGGCGACCCCGGCACGGTAGGCCCGGCTTCCGCTCGCCCGTTCGCTCGATCCAATCATCTGCTTGTCTCAAGGTAAGCGGTCATGGCTCAATCTCGCGCCTGATCCTGTCTACAAACAGGTTCCTACTTTTCGGGATCATGCCCTAGTGCCGGAAGTGCCGAATGCCGGTGAAGACCATGGCAAGGCCCTTCTCGTCGGCGGCGGCGATCACCTCGTTGTCGCGCAGCGACCCGCCGGGCTGGATCACTGCCGTCGCGCCCGCTTCCGCCGCGGCAAGCAGCCCATCGGCGAAGGGGAAGAAGGCGTCGGAGGCGACCACCGAGCCTTGCGCCAGAGATGTGTCGAGGCCCGCGGCCTTCGCCGCGTCGGCGGCCTTGATCGCGGCGATCCTTGCCGAATCAACACGGCTCATCTGGCCGGCGCCGATGCCGACCGTAGCGCCGTCCTTGGCGTAGACGATGGCGTTCGATTTCACGTGCTTCGCCACGCGGAAGGCGAAGATGAGATCCTGAAACTCCCGCTCGTTCGGCGCGCGCCTGGTCACGACGCGGCAGTCGGCCTTGTCGATCAACGCGGCGTCGCGCTCCTGCACCAGAAGCCCGCCGGCGACGCTTCGGATGCGAAGCGATTTCGACGCCGGGTCGGCCATGCCGCCGGTCAGGAGCAGGCGGAGGTTCGCCTTCCTGGCGAAGACCGCGGTCGCCGCCGCGTCGGCGCCCGGCGCTATCACCACTTCGGTGAAGATGCCGGTGATGGCGCTCGCCGCCTCCTCATCAAGCGGCCGGTTCACAGCGACGATGCCGCCATAGGCGGAGACGGAGTCGCAAAGAAGCGCCTTTCGATATGCCTCGGCGAGACTGCTTCCCGCAGCAACGCCGCAGGGATTGGCATGCTTGATGATGGCGACCGACGGCTGCGCCGCGGGCAAGTCAGAGACGAGCTCGAAGGCGGCGTCGGCGTCATTGATGTTGTTGAAGGAAAGCTCCTTCCCCTGCACCTGTTTCGCCTTGGCGACGCTCGGCCCGGCCTCCGACGTCAGATAGAGCCCGGCCGACTGATGCGGATTCTCGCCGTAGCGCATGCGCTCGCGGAGCTCTCCGGCGACGACGAAGCGCGCGGGGAGCTCCTCGTCGACCTGTCGCGCATACCAGCTTGCAACCGCCGCGTCGTAGCTCGCCGTGCGTGCGAAGGCCTTGGCGGCAAGACGGGCGCGAAGCGCGCGTGAGGCGCCGCCCTCCCGCACCGCGGCGGCGAGCGCCGGATAGTCGGCGGGCTCGGTGATGACGGCGACCCAGGCCGCGTTCTTCGCGGCGGCGCGGATCATCGCCGGTCCGCCGATATCGATGTTCTCGATCGCCTCCGCCATGTCGGCGCCCTTCGCGATCGTCGCCTCGAACGGATAGAGGTTCGAGATCAGGCAATCGATCCCCTGAATGCCGAAGCTCTGCATCGATGCACGGTGATCCGGATCGTCGCGGAGCGCGAGCAGCCCGCCGTGGATGCGCGGATGGAGCGTCTTCACGCGCCCGTCCATCATCTCCGGCATGCCGGTGACCGAGGCGACGTCGACGATGACGAGGCCGGCCTCGGAAAGCGCCCGGGCAGTGCCGCCGGTGGAGACGATCTCGACCCCGTGCTCGGCAAGCGTTCTCGCCAGCTCGACGAGCCCCGCTTTGTCATAGACGGAGATCAGCGCCCGGCGAATTTCCAGGAGCTCGGGGCCGGTTGTCTCGGCGGGCATGGGCGGGGCCTTTTGAGGAGGGAACGTCGCGCGGCGACTAGCACGCGGCACCGCCTCCGCAAAGGCTCACGACATCAACGAGAAGCGCCATTTCACAGGCACCTCGGAGCGGCATTTGCTGGAGAGCACGATCTGGTTGGTCCGCCGGCTGCCGAAGATGTCGGAGAGGTGGACGCTCTCCTCCAGCTCGATCGGGCTATTCGCCTCGAAGCGCCAAACGCTGCCGTCGGGGAGGCGCAGGTCGAGTGCGGTGCGCCGGTCGGTCGCGTGAACGGTGACGGCGTGGTGCAGGTGAAAGCGCACCACGAAGGCGACGTCGCGCCGCGTCGGCTCGCCGTTGAACTTGTCCATGCCCTCCAGCAGATGGCCGTCGGCGACCAGCCTCAGATTGCGCTCGTGGACGACGCCATAACGGCGCGAATAGCCGTCGTGCTTCATCTGCAGCACGGTGGCGCCGTCTTCGGGGCTCTCGCGCCGCACGACCATCGTGCGCGGGCCGGACACGATGTGCGCGTCGACATCGGAGCTGGAGAAGCGGCAGGAGGATTCTTCGTTGACGGTCGCCGTGGAATGCGCGGCCGTCAGTCGCGAGGCGCGGCGCAGCATCTGATAGCGCGCGGCAGGCGCGCCGCAATTGATGACGATGCGGTGGATGCCGCGCGAGAACTCGAAGGACAGCGTCCCGCCGTGCGCCTCGCTCGAATAGGAAATCGGCGGCGGGCCGCCGGCATCGACGAGGAGAAGGGAATCGCGCGCCTCGACGCGCTCGTAGCCGGAATAGGTCGCACTGGCAGCCGGCATGCCGAGCGTCTCGTCGTAGGAGACGACGGTCGCGACCAAGCCTGCGGCCGAGGATGCGACGCCGTTGAAATGCGCGAAGGCGCCGTCACCGTGGCGGAAGAAACGCAGCATCGGCATCATGCGGTCGATCGAATGAAGCAGCGTCTCGGAGGGAACGAGCCCGCGCGCGATCAACGCCTGACGGAGCGGCAGGAGGTCGACGAGGATGTCGACCAGCGCGGCGGGGTTGCGGGAAATGTGGCCGCCGTCGGGAAGTATCTGCGCCTCGAGCTCAGCGTCGACGCGGTCGAGGCCAGCACGCGCCAGGCGCTCCTGGTTGGACAGCGACAGGCCGATCAGCGCAATCGCGATCGCCGCAGTCATGCGCGGCGTCCCGGGATCGGCCGAGCCCATCGCCGAGCGGAGCACGCTTGCGTGCCTCAGCAGCGAGCGCACGAAGTTGCGGTAAAGGTCGTGGTCGGCATCGCTCAGGACGAGCGGCGACTGGGCTAGGAAGGAAAGCGCGCGCCGCGCGCCGATCTCGGTGTCCCAGACGACCTCGCCGCCCGGCCGCTTGTAGAGCGACAGCCAGTCCTCCACGACCGCGCGCGCGTTGGAGCGGGCGAGCGGCGTGTCCGCGGCGCGCAAATGCCGGAGCCAGCCGAAGGCGTGGAGCTCACGAAGCCAGTCCTCGGATGGCGGGCCGATGTCGAAGGGCGACGCGCCGCCTGCCTCGACCACATGTCCGGCAAGCGCGAAGCGGCCGGTGTAGATCTCCGCGGCGATCGTCGGATCGGCGGTTCTGAGATCGGGCGGTGCGATCAGAAGCTGCGAACGGCCGCCCCCGGCGGCGCGAAATCGCCCTATCGGACCGGACAGCACTCCGAGCCGCAGTCGCCTGGTAAGCTGTCCCGCCCGGTACAGAGCGAGGCGCAGCTGGTCGGCTGGCGCGATCGCTGACATGGTCAGCCGGTAGCCCCGTTCGCAAACGTTGGCAAGCGAGGCAATTTTAGTCGACTCGGCGTTCAAAACGGGCGGTAAAGAAGCCGTCCATACCGGCTAGAATCGGGGCGTCTCCGAAGCGGTGACAGGGGAGGGTGCGAAGCGTGCCGGCGGCCGTCAGCAGCTCCGAAAGCCCGGCGATCTCTGCTCTCTCGATCGGCAACAGGGCGAAGCCCGGATGCCGCGTGAGAAAGGGCGTGACTTGGGCTTCCCCTTCTTCCGGCAGGAGCGAGCAGGTTGCGAAGACGAGCCGGCCGCCGGGCTTCACGAGGGTCGCGGCATGGTCGAGGAGCCGCATCTGCACCGCTGCGAGCGCGGCGATGTCCTGCGGGCGCTTCAGCCATTGGATGTCGGGATGGCGGCGGATCGTTCCCGTCGCCGTGCAAGGCGCGTCGAGGAGCACGGCGTCGAATGGCTCTGCCGGCTCCCAGCTTGCAACGTCGGCGGCGACAAGGTGGGCCTCAAGGCGGAGGCGGCGGAGGTTCTCCGCGAGGCGCCTGAGCCGGCTCGCCGAGAGATCGACGGCGGTCACGTCCGCACCGGCTGCGGCGAGCTGAGCCGTCTTGCCGCCGGGCGCGGCGCACAGGTCGGCGACCCTTTTGCCTGCAACGTCGCCGAGGAGGTGGGCGGGGAGCGCCGCTGCAGCGTCCTGCACCCACCAGGCGCCTTCCTCGTAGCCGGGAAGCTCGCTCACGCGATGCGTGCCGGCAAGCCGCACCGTCCCGGTCGGAAGAACAACGCCGCCAAGCTTCTCCGCCCAGGGCGCCGGCTCGCTCTTCACCGCAAGGTCGAGGCTCGGCGGCTCAAGATGCGCATCGGCGATCTTTAGTGCCGTTGCCTCGCCGTATGCGTTGAGTAGGCGGGCGAACAGCCAGTCCGGCATGTTGACGCGACCGGCATTGCCCGCGGCGCGTGCGAGGATCTCTTCGCGGTTGCGCACCAGGTTGCGGAGCACACCGTTGACGAGGCCGCGTGCGCGCCCGGTGCGCCGGTCGGCGCCTGCCTGCTCGACGGCGAGATCGACCGCAGCGTGCGCGGGCACGTCGAGGAAGAGGATCTGCGTCGCGGCGATGTGAAGGACGGCGGAGAGGGCGCCGGAATTCTCAGGCAGCGGCCGGTCGAGCGTCCCCTTCAGCGCCGCCTCGATCTCGCGGCGGCGGCGAAGCGCCGCGCCAAGGATGGCGCGCACGAAGGCACGGTCGCGGCGGTCGAGCGCCTGGAAGTGCGGGTTGCCGTGCTTCTCGTCGAGGAGTGCGTCGAGCGCCGTTCCGCGCTCGATCACCTGTCGCAGCATCGCCGTCGCTGTCAGGCGGGCAGCAAGCCCGGCGGGAGCCTGTTTGTCGCTTCGCGGCGGACGCTGGTTCTTCCGCTGGCCGGCTTTCGGGCTCAGCCCCAAGGGCCGCGCCTTGCGCCGAGCCCCGACCACGGACCCGGATGCGCCGGGCGCTGCGGCTCGGTTGCGCCGAGATCAACGTGGGCGCCACGCGTGCCGGTCCGCGCCATCTCCTGTAGCGCGGCAATCCGGTTTGCCGTCGCCGGATGCGTGGAGAAAAGATTGTCCATGCGCTCGCCGGTCAGCGGGTTGACGATGAAGAGCGGCGCGGTCGCAGGGTTCCGCTCTGCCGTCATCATGGGCGCACGCTTTGCGGCACCTTCGATCTTGGCGAGCGCGGAGGCGAGCCAAAGCGGGTTGCCGCAAATCTCGGCGCCGCCGCGGTCGGCGGCGTATTCGCGCGTGCGGCTGATCGCCATCTGGATGAGCATTGCGGCGAGCGGCGCGGTGATGGCGGCAAGAAGCACGCCGACGAAGCCGAGCGGGTTGTTGCGGTTGCCGCCGAAGAAGAAGGCGAAGTTGGCGAGCATGGAGATCGCGCCGGCAATTGTGGCGGCGATCGTCATGGTCAGCGTGTCGCGGTTCTTCACGTGCGTCAGCTCGTGGCCGATGACGCCGGCGAGCTCCTCGCGGCTGAGCTGGCGAAGGATGCCGGTCGTCGCCGCAACTGCGGCGTTCTTCGGATCACGGCCGGTCGCGAAGGCGTTCGGCTGCGGATTGTCCATGATGTAGATTCGCGGCATCGGGAGGCCCGCGCGCGTGGAGAGCTCGCGGACGATCCCGTAGAGCTCTGGCGCGGAGCGCTCGTCCACCTCGCGCGCCTGGTGCATCCGAAGCACCAGCTTATCGGCGTTCCAGTAGCTGAAAAGGTTCATGCCGGCGGCCACGAGGAAGGCGATGAACGCGCCGCCGGAGCCGCCGATCAGATAGCCGACGCCCATGAAAAGCGCGGTCAGCGCCGCCAGAAGCATGCCGGTCTTCACGACATTCATCTTCTCACCTCGTCCCGCCCGGCGGCCTGCTTCAGCCCCGGCTCGATCCCCTCTATATGATGGGAAGCGAGGTCGTCGGGTTCAATCGGGATGTCGAAGCCGCTAGAGGGCCAGAACGAGGCGCGACGGGCGCGGCTCAAGGCCGCCGGGAACCGCGCGCGGGCGGAAGCTCGAGGCGCGCCGCAAGGCGGCTGCCGAGGCGCCGCGGCGGCCCGCCGAGATCGGCGGGCCCGAAGGGCCGGAGCCGACGCGCTTCGGCGACTGGGAAAAGAAGGGTATCGCGAGCGACTTCTGATCAGCGCGCGGCTAAGCGCGCGATCAGGTTGCGCACTCCGACGTGATCCGCTGCTTTAGCGCGGCCCGGTTGTCGAGCGACACCTCGTCGAAGCGCTGGCGCTGTACGGTCGCGTCGGGCGAGGCGAGAACGTATTGCTTGCGGGCAAGCGGGGCGGAGTCCATCACGTTCTGCGCGCAGGAGACGAAGGTTTTGAATTCCGAGGCGCTGAGACCGCTCAGGTAGTCATTCCCGCTCCTGACGCTTTCCAAGATCTTGGCGACGGCGTCGCGGAATTGTCGGTCGACCGAAGCGGAGGTCGCGGCCTGAGACGCCGTCGTGACGGTCGCCAGGGCGACGGCTCCCGCGAGAACAGATAGTGCGAGCTTCATTCGTTGTGACCCCGGTGGTGATGGAGCGTCGAACCGTGTCCGCCCCTAACGGCAATTCGATGGCTCCGGACGCCCGACAAAAATCAGCCCCGGCGCGCGCTGTCAAAGGCAAAGTCCGAGTCGTCGTTCAACCGCCTCTACGCCGGCGAATACCCGACCAAAACCCTCGACCTCTCGCCTGACATTGTGGCAAGCCTTCGTAAACCCTGAGGGCTTCGCAGTGCTTGCGAGGAAAGGCGCAACGACGATCGACCAGAACGCGATCCGCGCGGCGGAGGCGCTGATCCGACCGCATATCCGCCGGACACCGGTTCTCGACGTCGACGGGCGCGACTTCGGGCTTAGTGTCGGGCGGCTCGCGCTAAAACTGGAGCTTCTGCAGCATGCCGGCTCATTCAAGCCGCGCGGCGCCTTCACCAACCTTTTGTCGCGCGACGTGCCGGAGGCGGGCGTGGTCGCGGCGTCGGGCGGAAATCACGGCGCGGCCGTCGCCTACGCCGCGATGCGGCTTAAGCACAAGGCAACGATCTTCGTGCCGAGCGTCGCCTCGCCGGCGAAGCTTCAGCGCATCCGTTCCTACGGCGCCGATCTCGTCGTCGGCGGCGACCGCTACGCCGATGCGCTTGCGGCGAGCGAGTCCTTCGCGGCGGAGAGCGGCGCGCTGCGTGTGCACGCCTACGACCAGTCCGAGACGATCATCGGACAGGGCACGCTCGGCCTTGAGCTTGAGCGCGACGCGCCGGAGCTCGACACGCTCCTCGTCGCCGTTGGTGGCGGTGGGCTGATCGGCGGTATCGCGGCTTGGTACGCGTCGCGCACGAAGATAGTCGCGGTCGAGCCGGAGACGGCGCCGACGCTTCACATGGCGCTTCAGGCCGGCGAGCCGGTCGATGCGCCGGCCGGCGGGATCGCCGCGGATTCGCTTGCACCGCAGCGCGTCGGGCACCTGATGTTCCCGATTGCGCAGGCGCATGTCGACCACGTCGCGCTGGTGGAAGATTCCGCCATCGCGGAGGCGCAGCGTGTGATCTGGGACAAGCTCAGGCTGGCGACCGAACCCGGCGGTGCCTGCGCCTTCGCCGCGCTTCTCTCCGGCCGCTACGTGCCGGAGGCGGGCGAGCGCGTCGGCGTCATCCTCTGCGGCGGGAACACGGCGGCGGTCAGCTTTACGCCGTAGGTTCGGTGATCTCGGCGAGCACCACGCGGCCGCGGGGCGAGAGGCGGTAACCGACTTCGAGCGGCTCGGCCAAGCCAAGCTCTTTCAGCTTCTTGACGTCGCGCTTGAAGATCATCGGGTCGCGGCCGATGCTGGTGGCGAGGTCGGGCTCCCTGCGCGCCGGATACTTGTCGATCAGGCGTAGCATCATCCGCGTCCAAGCGCCGCTGTCGCTCGCATGGTCGAGGCGATTCAGAGCGGCGATGACGCTCTTCATCTCCTTCTTGGTGAGCTTCGCTTCCTTGCGCAGCGCGATCAGCGGGTCGGCGCCTATACGGCGGAATGCAATGCGGTAGAGGTCGCCCTCACCGTCGCCGAGCTCTTCCATCAACGCGGCGCGCGACTTGTGCCCGGCGCGTTTCGCGTCTGTCTCCTTGATCGACTTGGCGGTGATCTTCTCCACTGCGTCGATGGCGAGCAGACCCGCGGCGGTTCTGAGCGCGCCCCCCGCCTTGACCGTCGGCTTGGGCCAACGGCGGAAGGCGAGCGTCACGCGCCCGTCGGCAATCTGCTCGAGTGTCTCGCGCTTGAATAGCACGTTCGTCATAGGCTCCTTGTTCTAGGTTGCGCGGTTCTGTCGGTTGTCGATCAGGCTATCGACGACCGACGGGTCGGCGAGCGTCGAGGTGTCGCCAAGATTGGAGAAGTCGTCCTCTGCGATCTTTCTCAGGATGCGGCGCATGATCTTGCCGGAGCGCGTCTTCGGCAAACCCGGCGCGAACTGAATGAGATCGGGGGAGGCGATCGGGCCGATCTCGGTCCTGACCCAGTTGCGGAGCTCCTTGCGGAGCGCCTCGGTCGGCTCCTCGCCGGACATCAGCGTCACGTAGCAGTAGATGCCCTGACCCTTGATGTCGTGCGGGTAGCCGACGACTGCGGCCTCGGAGACCTTCGGGTGCGCGACCAGCGCCGACTCGACCTCCGCCGTTCCCATGCGGTGGCCGGAGACGTTCAGAACGTCGTCGACGCGCCCGGTGATCCAGTAATAGCCGTCGGCATCGCGGCGGCAGCCGTCGCCGGTGAAATACATGCCCTTGAAGTGCGAGAAGTAGGTGTCGATGAAGCGCTGGTGGTCGCCATAGACCGTGCGCATCTGGCCCGGCCAGGAATCGAGGATGACGAGGTTGCCGTCGGCGGCGCCTTCGAGCAGCTTGCCCTCATTGTCGACGATTGCCGGCTGGACGCCGAAGAAGGGAAGCGTGGCGGAGCCCGGCTTCTGCGCGATCGCGCCGGGAAGCGGCGTGATCAGGATGCCACCGGTTTCCGTCTGCCACCATGTGTCGACGATCGGGCAACGCTCGTCCCCGACCACGCGCCAGTACCACTCCCAGGCTTCCGGGTTGATCGGCTCGCCGACCGTGCCGAGCAGCCTGAGCGACTTCCGCGACGTCTCCTTCACATGGCTTTCGCCGGCGCCCATCAGCGCGCGGATCGCGGTCGGAGCGGTATAGAAGATGTTGACGCCGTGCTTGTCGACGACGCGCCAGAAGCGCGAGACGTCGGGATAGTTCGGCACGCCCTCGAACATCAGCGTGGTGGCGCCGTTCGCGAGCGGCCCGTAGACGATGTAAGAGTGGCCCGTGACCCAGCCGACGTCGGCCGTGCACCAGTAAATGTCCCCGTCGTGGTAATCGAAGACGTAGCGGTGCGTCGTCGTGACATAGACGAGATAGCCGCCGGTCGTGTGGAGCACGCCCTTCGGCTTGCCGGTCGAGCCCGAGGTATAAAGGATGAAGAGTGGATCCTCGGCGTTCATCTCCACCGGCGGGCAATCGGCGGAGACCTTCTCGATCTCCTCGTGGTACCAGAGGTCGCGGCCCGCGTGCATCTCGACCTTGCCGCCGGTGCGGCGCACGACGAGCACGTGGCGTACCGATGCGCCATCCTTCTCGGCGCGCACGATCGCCTTGTCGGTATTGGACTTCAGCGGAATCGGCCGGCCGCCGCGCAGACCTTCGTCGGCGGTGATGACGAAATCGGAGCGGCAGTCCTCGATGCGGTTCGCAAGCGAGTCGGGCGAGAAGCCGCCGAAGACCACCGAATGCACGGCACCGATCCTGGCGCAGGCCAGCATCGCGTAGGCCGTCTCCGGAATCATCGGCATGTAGATCGTGACGCGGTCGCCCTTCTTGACGCCGCGCGCCTTCATCACGTTGGCGAGCCGGCAGACGTGGCCGTGCAGCTCGCGATAGGTGATCTTGTGATCTTCCTTCGGGTCGTCGCCCTCCCAAAGAATCGCGACCTGGTCGCCGCGGTCCTTCAGGTGGCGGTCGATGCAATTGGCGGAGATGTTGAGGCTGCCATCCTCGAACCATTTGATCGAGACGTTCGGGTAGGCGTAGCTTGAGTTCTTCACCTTGGTGAACGGTTTCACCCAGTCGACGCGCTTCGCCTGCTCGGCCCAGAAACCGTCGGGATCTTCGAGGCTTTTCTTGTACATCGACCGATACTTAGCGGCATCGATATAAGCCCGTGCGGCCCACTCCTTGGAAACAGGGTGGATCTTCGCTTCCGACATCAGCCATCTCCTCCAAAGGCTCGTAAACGGGCTGCGCCCGCATTGTTGCCACTATTATGCGGGCGGGCGTGCGCTGCGTCCATGGACTGGTGAACAGACCACATAGAACGAGAAAAATACTTTTATATCATAGCTTTAGTCAACGCGCTGCCGAACGCGGACAGGAACAAACGGAGACCCCGCGACATCCGTGCCCCGGCGGCGCAGAGGAGCGGGCGCATCCGCGCGGAGTGCCGCACTCAGGTGCCGAAAGCGCCGATGATCGCGCCCATCACGACAAGCACAATCAGCCAGTGGCCGCCGTCAATCAGGGTGAGGGCGGCCTTTTTCATGCCGAACATGTTGTTGACGGCGATCGTGGTGGCGACGAAGCCGAGCCAGATGAAAGCCCCCGAAATGACCCCGTTCAAAAAGGTCACCTGGCCGGGGCCGAGGTGGCCCAGAACCCCGGCGAGCACCCAGGCCATGATAAGCTCGGCGATGAAGGCGAGAACGAATGGAAGCCACGCCGCAGGCGTCCCCTTTTTCGCTGCCGCCTCGCGCTTGATATCCTCCTCGCTCCGTCCGTGCGCCGCCATCCAGTACCTGGCGAGCGCCATGTAATAGCCGGCCCCGATCAGCCAGCCCGCGACAGCGGCGACGACGGCAGCAAGGTAGTTGAGCCCCGCGAATGCCATGGCTTCCCCCGAATCATGACAACCGAAAATAGCACGGCTTTTGGACGTGCGGCGCGCGCGTCACGGCCTTAGGGCCGGTGGAGCTGCCAGACGCTCGTCCTCTTGATCTCCGAATCCTCCAGCGCGCGGGTGACCGGCACCTCGTAGCGGGCGAGAAACGCGAAGCAATCCTTCCGGAAGTAGCTGCGGCCGGGATCACCGACGAGCACCGTCGCGCCGCGCGCCGCGAGCGCTTGGAGCCAAGGCAGCAGTCGGTCGGCAAGCGGCTTCTCATAGAAGACGTCGCCGGCGAGCACAGTGTCCCAGCCGCGATCCTCGCCGATCAGATCACCGCCGGCGACATCGATCGCGACGCCGTTCTCCACCGCGTTCGCCGAAATCGCGGCCTGCCCGATTGAGTCGATCTCGCTTGCGAGCGCCGACGCGGCACCCGCTTTCATAGCCGCTATGGCGACGAGGCCGGAACCGGAGGCGAAGTCGAGCACGCGCTTTCTCGCAACGCTCTTCGGATTGTCGAGCACATAGCGGGCAAGTGCCTGGCCGCCGGCCCAGGCGAAGGCCCAAAAAGGCGGCGGTACGCCGTCTTCGGCGAGCGCCTCCTCGGTCTTCTCCCAGAGGGGCAGCGCTTCGTGGGCAAGAGAAAGCCGAACCTCCGGCACCAGCGGCGGGACAAGGAGCGCCGTGTTGGCGCGGACGAAAGCGGCCGGATCCATGCCGCCTTATGGCGGCCGGCGCGGTCGAAGACAAAGCGCAAAAGGAAGCGGCCGCGCTTGGCGGCCGCCCCTTGCAGGTATTCCGAACTCAGCTGTTCGGCGTGACCGCTGACGCGGCCATGGAACCGTCGGTGCCCTCGTCGTAGGTGATGGTCACGTCTTGGCCGACCTGCAGCGACGCAGCGTCGAACTCCGCCGGCAGCTTGTAGGTCTTGCCATCGGCGAGCGTGACAGTGCCCGCGGTGACGTCGACGCTTTGGATCGCGCCCTTCGCCTCCGCGGCGAGAGCGCCCATCGACGAAGCGGCCAGCATGGCGGCCGCGCCCGCAGCAATCATCAGCTTACGCATTTTCCGTTTTCCTCTCTGCTACGCCGTCTTCAATTTCCATGTTCGACAGCGAAGCCCCAAGCCGCCTCGTCAACTCATGTGATTGGCTTTGGTTGCGCGCAGGAGGACACGTCTTCGAATGACCTTTCAATTGCCCCGTTTTGGTCGGGCGGAGGCGATTTCGGCGACGATGAGGCGCGCGGGAAAAATTCTAGTCCGCGGAAAGGCCGCCCGACACGACGAAGGCGTCCGCCCAATCACCGGAGAGATTGATGAGGGCGCCGAAGGCGCGCGCGTCGTGCTCTGAGCCTGCGCCCGACTCGTAGAGCTTTTCCCGCAGGATCACGCGAAGCTCGGGAAACTCGCCACAAGCGCGCTTGCCGGAGAGGCTCGCATACGCGGCACGCGCCGTCTCGAGGCTCTCGGCGCGAGCGCGCGCCAATTCTTCCGCACCGGATGCGGAGACGCAGAGCACCCAGCCGTGCACCACCATCTCCGTCTCCAGCGTGTAGTCGAGCCCGCTCGATTGCGCAGGCGCTTCGGGCACGGCTGCGATCGGGATGCTGTCGGGCGCTGCCGCCCACGTTTGAGACGCAAGGACGCAACAGACCGCGCCTGCCGCGCGGCATAGTGTTTGTCCGAATCGCATATCCAGCCCCTTTTTTCCCCGGGCGGATTGGAATCCGCATCGCACGGATCGGCAACCCAGCACGGAGTCGCCCTCTCTCGTTTGGAGGCGCATGTTGCAGAAAGGGCCAGTTAGCCGGTGCGGCTAAGGAGCGCTCAGCCCCAGGGGCCGCCCCAAGGCCCGCGGCGATGCTCGACGTGAAAGGGCTTCGAGCGCGGCCTCTCCAGGATCGGGACGAAACGCTGCTTGAAAAAGGGGATGAGCGCGAGCCCGGCGAGGAAGCCGCCGATATGCGCCCAGAAGGCGACACCCCCTTCGCCGCCAGCAGGCGCGGCGGCGCTCAGAAGCTGCATCAGGAACCAGACGCCGAGCACGATCAGCGCGGGAACGTGAGCAATCCAGAAGAAGAAGCCGAGGAAGATGAAGACGCGCACGGTCGCGCCGGGATGAAGCAGGATATAGGCGCCGAGCACGCCTGAGATCGCGCCGCTCGCGCCGATCATCGGCGCCTCGGAGGAGGGAGCGACGGAGGCCTGTGTCAACGCGGCCGCAGTCCCGCAAAGGAGGTAGAAGACGGCGTAGCGAACATGTCCCATCGAATCTTCGATGTTGTCGCCGAAGATCCAGAGATAGAGCATGTTACCGCCGATATGCAGGAAGCCTCCGTGCATGAACATCGACGTGAAGATCGTCGCCCAGGCGGGAACGATGACGAGTTCCGGCGCAAGGTCGCCATAGCCGAAAAGGCGCGCCGGAATCATGCCGAGGCTAAGTATGGCGCGGTCGTCGCCGTTCGTCCCGAGTGAAAGCTGCCAGAGGAAAACGACAACGCAGAGCGCGATGATCGAATAGTTCACGTACGGCGTGCCGTGGCGCCTCGGGTTGTCGTCGGAGATCGGGAACACGGGAGCCGCTCCTCAGCCGAACCGGCGCGGGTAGGCGGTGCCGCGAGGCATTTCAGACTTTCGTCGGATCGAGACCGCCCATCTTGAGGACGAGCGCCCATTCGGCGTCGCTGACCGGCTGCACGGAAAGGCGCGAGTTCTTCACGAGCACCATGTCGGCGAGGCGCTTCTCAGCCTTCACCGCGGCGAGCGTTACCGGCTTTGGCACGTCGGCAACGGCCTTCAGGTCGACGCACTCCCAGCTAGCGTCCTTCGATTCCGGATGCGCCTCGGCGATAACCTCGACAATGCCGACGACCGCCTTCTCGCCGCCGGAATGATAGAAGAAGCCGCGCTCGCCCTTCTTCATCTTGCGCATGTTGCTGCGCGCCTGGAAATTTCGGACGCCGTCCCACTCCTGGCCCTTCGCGCCCTTGTCCTTCTGGTTCTGCCAAGACCAGCTTTCCGGCTCAGACTTGAAAAGCCAATGCGCCATCGTCGTTCCCCTTCGGGCAAATGCTCCTAATCTTTCTCCGCCTTGAGCGGGCGAGTGACAAGGCCGTCGATCGCGGCTTCGACCCTGAGCGTGCCGTCGATGACGGCGGCGACCGCGGAGATGATCGGCGCGTCGACGTCGTGGCGCTCCGCAAGCTCGGCAGCGATACGAGCCGTGTGTGCGCCCTCCACGAGTGGCATTCCCGCGACGAGCAGCTCGCTCGCGTGGCGGCCTTCGCCGAGCGCCATGCCGAAGGCGAGATTGCGCGAATGCCGGCTCGTCGCCGTCAGCACCAGGTCTCCGAGTCCGGAGAGGCCCATGAACGTCTCGCGTCGCGCTCCGAGCGCGGTGCCGAGCCGCATCATCTCCGCGAGGCTGCGGGCGACCAGAGCAGCGCGCGCGCTTTCGCCGAGCGCGCGCCCGGCGACGATGCCGGCGGCAATGGCGAAGACGTTTTTCAACGCGCCGCCGAGCTCGACGCCGACGAGGTCGTCGCTCGCGTAGGGCCGGAAGTGCTCGGTCGCGAGCGCGGCCGCGAGGCGATGCGCAAGCTCAAGGTCGTCCGCCGCGATCGTGACGGCCGTCGGCAGGCCATGCGCGATCTCCTCGGCGAAGCCGGGGCCGGAGAGCGCCGCCGGCGGCGCCTCGGGTATCAGCTCTGAGATGATCTCGCTTTGCAGGAGACCGGTCTCGCGCTCAATTCCCTTGGCACAGGCGAGGATCGGAATGTCCGGGGCGATGTTCTGCTTCAGCGCGTCGAGCGCGCCGCGCGTTACCTGCGACGGCACGGCGAGCAAGACGAGCTCTGCTTCGCGGAAGGCTTTCGGATCGGCGGTGACGGCGATCTCCGGCGGCAGGGTCGCGTCGCGAAGATAGTGCGGGTTCTCGCGGCTGTGCCCGATCAGCTCGGCCAATGCCGCGTTGCGCGTCCAAAGCGTCACGTCGCGTCCCGCGCGCAGCGCGACGAGCGCGAGCGCCGTGCCGAAGGCGCCGGCGCCGGCGACGAGGATACGGCCGGTCATGCTCTTTCCATTTCTGCAAGGCGTCGGCGCAACTCCGGGAGGAGCGCGTCGAGATGATTGTGGAGGCTCAACGACCGATCGTCGAGCGAGCGCCACAGGAAAGCGAAGCGGATCGGCGGGCCACCTTCCTCCGGGGTCGCCTCGATTGTCTCGAAGGCCTCGGGGTACGTGCCGTCGAGCGCAAGGTGAAAGAAGTGGCGCTCGTGGATGTGATCGAAGCCGTTGGCGACGTAGCGATAGGTGCACGCGCCGAGCGGCATGAGATCACCCTTCGCGAGAAGCCCGGTCTCCTCCGCAAACTCCCGCCGCGCGGCGTCCTCAATGGGCTCGTCCGCGTCGACCGTTCCGCCGGGCGGCTGCCATCCGACGTCGGGATAGTCAGGCTGGCGGAAGATGAGGAGCCGCCTGCCGCTCGTGGCGTAGACGACCGCCTTCGTCCGCGGGCGCGGGATCGGTGCAGCGCTCACGCTTTCGCTCCTTTCGCACCGGCGCCGACGAGCGGCCGAGCGGTTTCGTCGAGCGGCCAGCGGGCGCGTGCCGAGAGACTAGCGTCCGGGGCAAGCCCGGCGGCAAGGCGCTCCGCTCCGGCCCAGGCGATCATCGCGGCGTTGTCGGTGCAAAGCCGCTGCGGCGGGGCGACGAAGGGAAAGTCCGCGTCGGCGCAAAGCGCGTTCAGCCGCTCGCGGATGCTCTCATTGGCAGCGACGCCGCCGGCGACGACGAGCGCCGTCGGCGCCCTTCCGACGAGGTCGAGAAAGATTTCGAGTGCGGCGCGGGTGCGGTTCTCGACCACGTCGACTGCCGCCGCCTGGAAAGATGCAGCGAGGTCGGCGACGTCCTTGTCGCTGAGCGGCGCGCTTGCCTCGGCTTCGATCCTGAGCGCCGTCTTCAGCCCGGAGAACGAGAAGTCGCAGCCGGGCGCGCCTTTCAGCGGACGCGGTAGCGCGAAGCGGCTCGGGTCGCCGGCGCGCGCCACGCGCTCGACGTTCGGCCCGCCGGGATAAGGGAGGCCGAGAAGCTTCGCGGTCTTGTCGAAGGCTTCGCCAAGCGCGTCGTCAACCGTCGTCCCGAGCCGGCGATAGCGGCCGACGCCTTCGACGGCGACGAGCTGCGTGTGGCCACCCGAAACGAGGAGAAGAAGGTAGGGGAAGGGGGTCGCGTCGGTCAGCGTCGCCGTCAGGGCATGGCCTTCGAGGTGGTTCAGCGGCAGGAGCGGCAGGCCGCGCGCGGCGGCAATAGCGCGCGCCGTCATGACGCCGACAAGGAGCCCGCCGATCAGACCTGGGCCAGCGGTGACCGCGACGCCGTCGAGATCCTCGAGGCGCTTGTCGGCATCCTGGAGAGCTGCGCGGATTACGCCGTCGAGCGCTTCGACGTGCGCGCGCGCGGCGATCTCCGGCACGACGCCCCCGAACGCCGCATGCTCCTCGATCTGGCTCAGCACGATGTCGGAGAGGATCGTTCCTGCTCCGTCCGCGTCGCGCTGCACCACCGCCGCGGCGGTCTCGTCGCAGCTCGTCTCGATGCCGAGCAGCGTCAAAGCGCGCGCAGGGTTTGGCGTCATTGAAGTCCGCCGGGCCAGAGGCTAGGGCTCAGGCGTGAGCCGACCGGCTCCTAACATCCGGGGTTCGAATGGCGCAATCCGCGGCGGGGCGCGGCAGAGCTCAGCGAAGGCGTGGCGTATGCGGCTGATCGTGACCCGACCGGAGCCCGATGACATGCGCACGGGCCGCGCGCTGATGCGGCTTGGCCACGAGGCGATCCTCTCGCCGATGCTCGATATCGTGCTCGACGCGAAGGCGCCGATCCCCGAGCGATCCTACCAGGCGGTGCTCGTCACGAGCAGCAATGCGGTCCGCGCGCTCGCCGCCCGCGCCGTGCGGCCGGTCGCGGCGGACATCCCGCTTCTTGCGGTGGGCGACCAGACGGCACTTGAGGCAAAGCGCGCCGGCTTTGCAGCGGCGCGCTCCGCCGGCGGGGCGCTCGACGATCTTGTGACCGTGGCGAAGCGCGATCTTTCGCCGGCGATGGGACCGCTCCTCTATGCTGCGGGCGAGGAACGGAGCGGTGATCTTGCAGGAGAGCTTACGGAGAAAGGCTTCGAGGTCGAAACCGCGGTCGTCTATCGCGCCCACCCAAGGAAAACGCTCGCCAACGTCGCCAAGGATGCGCTCAAGGCGGGTGCGGTCGACGGTGTGCTCTTCTATTCGCGCCGGAGCGCGGCGGCGTTCGCGCTGGCGCTTCGCACGGACAAGCTCGCGCCGCTCGGCGCAAAGGTCGCCTGCTTCTGTATCTCCGAGGCGGCGGCAGAGGCGCTCGGCCGGGCGGTGACGGGGAAGGTGCTTGTCGCCGAAAAGCCCAACCAGATTGCTCTTTTTTCGCTGGTCGAAGGGGAGGCGGCATCGCGCCAGGAGGTCGAGGGCGGATAGCGCCGCTTCTGGGCGGAACGGCCCGGGCGATTTATCGTACGTTCGGACCTGTGTTTTAGTGATGAGGGCGGAACCGATCGTCGGAAAGCCGGTATGGGGCTCCGGGCCGGCTCCAGGAGATGGAATTGGCAGCAGATTCAACAGACAAGGACGAAGGCTCCGGGGCGCGGAAGCCGCAGCGCAAGCCGCTCACTATCGACCTTCCGGCCGACGCGGTAGAGCGGAAGACGCCCGCTGAAGCCGGCGAGCCCCGCGCTTCGGCGGAAGCGGCCGCGAGCGCGGCTGCTGCTTCGAGCGCTTCTTCCGGCACCGAAACGGAAGCACCCACGACGGGCTCCGCTGCCGACGAGTCGGAGGATCAGGGCTTTGCGAGCGCGCCGCATGAGGAAAGTGCCGCCAGGGAGCTGCGCAAGGAGACGGAGGCGTCGCAGCAGGCCGCCCATCCTGAGCCGGCGGCCAGGGCCGATCCCTCGGTCGCGTTCGTTCCTCTCCTCGTCGCGGCCGTGATGGGTGGCGTGCTCGTGGCGCTTGTCGTCGTGCTGCTCGCGCGGGGCGGATTCTTCCTACCGCCGGCCGACACGGAAGCGCCCGACCTGCAGGCCGAGCTGACCACGCTCAAGGACGACGTTGCCGCGCTCAAGCAGGCGGGCGCGGAAGATCCCGTCGCGCCGCTTCGCGGGGAGATCGCCGGCCTTCGCCAATCCGTCGCGGAGCTTCAGGACCGCGAGCCGGTTCCCGCTTCCGATGCGGCAGCGCTCACGGATCTCGAAGGCCGCCTGACCGCGCTTGCCGACGATGTGGCAGCGCTGAAGTCGGCCGCGCCGGCCGACGCTTCCAGCGTCACTTCCGAGATCGCGACGCTTCGCGGCGAGGTCGAATCGCTTTCTTCGCGGCTCGACAAAGCGCCGAGCGAGGAGCGCGTTGCTGCGATCGAGGCGAAGGTCGACGCTGAAAGCGCAAAAACCGACGCCACAAGTGCAAAAGTCGACGCGGCGAGCGAGAAGATCGACGCCGCTGCCTCGCTTGGCCCGGCGGTTGCCGCCGATGCGCTGTCGGCGGCGCTCCAGTCGGCGCGTCCGTTCACCGCCGAGCTTGCTGCGCTGCGCACGCTCGGCGTCGAAACCGCCACCCTCGACGCGCTCGCGCCGGATGCTGCAACCGGGCTGCCGACGCTTGCGAGCCTCCGCGCCAGATTCGAGAGCGAGATCGCGGCGGTCGACCTTACCACCCCGATCCCCGAGGGGACTTCCGTGATGGATCGCCTGATGAAAAGCGCGGAGGGGCTCGTCCAAGTCCGTCCGGCGCATCCGATCGAAGGCGCCGATCCGTCTGCGATCGTCACACGCATTCGCGCCGCGCTCGACGCCGGCGACCTTGCGACGGCGCTGTCGGAATGGGATGCGCTTCCGGAGAACGCGAAGACTGCGACCGCGGATTTTCAGCGCGACGCAGCGGCACTGCGCGACGCCAATGCGCTGGTCGCGAAGCTCAGAGCCGACGCGCTGGCGCGGCTTGAGGCAGGGCGGTAACTGCCGATGCTCCGACTTCTCCTTCTTCTCGCGCTCCTCTTCGGCATCGCGCTCGGCCTGCACGCACTTTCCAACGCGTCGGGAGAGCTGGCGCTGACACTCGGCGACACCGTCTACGCCGTCAACCTCTCCACCGCCGTCGTCGTCGCGATCGTGGTCGTGCTTCTTGCGATGGGGCTCATCTGGTTCGTACGCGAGCTGATCCGCGCGCCGTGGCGGGTGGCGCGAGGGGTCCGGCACAGGAACCGCGAGCGCGCGCGAGAAGCTGTGTCACAGGGATTGGTGGCGATCGCTGCGGGCGACGTCAGGACAGCGGAGCGCGCCATGCTCGAGGCTTCTCGGCGCGCTCCCGAGCAGCCGCTGACGCTGCTTCTGAAAGCCCAGACCGCCCAGCTCAAAGGCGACCGCGAGGGGGCGCGTGCCGTCTTCCGGCAGATGACCGAGCAGAGGCACACGCGGATAGCGGGTCTCCGCGGCCTTCATTTTGAGGCTGAGCGGGAGGGCGCGGCGGAGGCGGCGCATCAGATCGCGGCGCGGGCGCGCGAAGAAGCGCCTTCGGCGCCGTGGGCGGCACGCGCGCTGATGCGGCATCAAACGGCGGCGGCGGATTGGGATGCCGCGCTTTCGACGCTTGCCGGCGCGACGGACGCGCGCATCATCGACAAGCGCATGGCGCGGCGGCAGCGCGCCGTCATCCTGACCGCCAAGGCGCTCGCAAAGGAAGCCTCCGAGCCGGACGTCGCACGCGCCGCGGCGCTCGAGGCTCACGATCTCGCCGGCGGATTCGTGCCCGCCGCTGTGGTGGCGGGGCGGCTTCTTGCGCGGCAGGGCGACATCCGGCGCGCGAGCCGCCTGCTCGAAGCGACGTGGAAATCGTCGCCGCACCCGGAGGTCGCCGACGCTTACCTTCATGTCCGGGCGGGTGACGCCGCCGGGGATCGGCTGAAACGGGCGGAGGCGCTTCACCGCATGCGCCCGCATGCCGACGAGGGTCGCATGGCCGTCGCCCGCGCTGCGATCGACGCGCGCGACTTCGCTCGCGCCCGTGAGGTGCTGAAGCCCCTCATTGCCGCGCGACCGACACGGAACGCCCTGATCCTGATGGCTGAGCTCGAAGAGGCGGAGACCGGCGACCGCGGGCGCGCACGCGAATGGCTCGCGCGTGCCGTGCGCGCGCCGCGTGATCCGGCCTGGACCGCCGACGGCGTTGTGCTTGAGGAATGGGCGCCGGTCTCGCCGGTCACCGGGCAACTCGATGCCGTCGAATGGAAAGTGCCGGTCGCGGAGCTTGAAGGGCCGCGGCTCGACATCGACCCCGCGGAGCTGGCCGCGCCTGTGAAAGCCGAAGTGACCGAGGCGCAGGCGACGCCGGTCGTGCCGCCCGTCTCGGCCGCGCAACAAGACGTCAAGAAGGCGAGCGCATCGCCGGTCCCGCCGCAAGCCGGCGTCGCCGAAGCGCGCGAGCGCGCCGCCAAGGCGGAAGACACGAAGGCGGCGACTGTGGGCTCTGCCACTCCGGGCTCTGCTACTCTGGGCTCTGCCACGCAGCCGCCGATCACGCTCGTCGCGAAGATGGAAGAGGCCGAGGAGACGACGGGGGCCCGGACGCCTACTGAGCCGCCGCGGCCGGACGATCCAGGCGTCGCAGCCGACGACGCGGAGGACGCCGACCGCTCGCTCCCGGGATTCCTCAGGAGCGGCTAGGCCGCGAGCCTTGCCCCTCCTGGCAAGCGATAGTAAGGAGCAGCGCCAAGCCGCATTAGCTCAGTTGGTAGAGCATCGCATTCGTAATGCGAGGGTCGCTGGTTCGAGTCCGGCATGCGGCACCAGTAACTAATTGATATACATAATAGATTCCGTCAGATCCCTGTTATTGCCCCGAAGTCTTCTTCTCGGCTGTGTCCAGCGCGGGTGAAGGCATTGGGAAAGCGTTAGAAGCGGACGTGGTTGCGTTGCCGGACGCGGATTGAGAATCGGGGTGTAGGTGTTTGGCAGCCAGAGGCGAGGCTTACGGTCGAGCCGCCCCTTCCTAATCGAATTCGAGAAGCTCGATCAGCGCGCCGAGATCCTTCTCCGTGTCCACTTAGGCATAGCGCCCGCCCGGGAACTCACCGCGCTGCAAGAGCGGATAGCCGCCCTCCTTAAAGTTCACGATCTTCTTCTTCATTCCTTTGATCTTGAAGGCGAAGTGATGGAAGCCCGGTCCATTGCGATCGAGGTACTCGCGTCAGCACGATGGCTCGTGGTCAGGCTCGAGCAGTTCCAGCGTGGTGTTGCCGAAGGGGAAGAAGGCGAGCTTGCAGCGAGCGTCTGATGGGGCACCCCGATATTCCGTTTCGCTCTCCTCGCGTGGGGCGGGGCCGAAAGCACTTGGTGCTCCATCAACTGCCCTTCGTATCCTTGCGGGCGGCCGCGATGGACTCCTCGAGCATGTCCAGCGCTTCGTTGAACACATCGTCCTGGATCGTGATCGGTGCAAGGAAGCGAATGACGTTGCCGTAGACACCGCAGGTCAAGAGGATAAGGCCGCGCTCTAACGCTTGGATCCGCACAGCATTGGCGAATGCGGGGTTGGGTTTGCGCGACGTGGGCAGGTTGAATTCTACGGCGTTCATGAACCCCGGGCCGCGGATGTCGGCGATCTCAGGCGTCGCGCTGCCGATGCCGGCAAGCCGCTGTTTGAGCCTGGAACCGAGCTGGACTGCCCTGTCGCAGAGCTTCTCCTCCTCGATCACGTCGAGGACCGCATGGGCGGCGGCGATCCCGATCGGGCTTCCGCCAAAGGTACCGCCCAGCCCGCCGGGCGCGGCGGCATCCATGACGTCCGCCCGCCCGGTGACCGCGGCAATCGGAAATCCACCGCCAAGGCCTTTCGCCACGGAGGTCAGATCCGGCGCGACATCGTGATGTTCCATGCAGAACAGCTTGCCGGTCCGCGCAAAACCGGTCTGGACCTCGTCCGCGATAAGAAGGATGCCGTGCTCGTCGCAGACCTGGCGTAACGATTTCACGAAGCCTCTCGGGGCCTCGTAGAACCCGCCCTCGCCCTGCACCGGTTCGAGCACGATCGCTGCGATGCGCGCTGGGTCGACATCCGCCTTGAACAGCCGGTCGAGCGCAGCAAGCGAATCCGCTTCGCTCACGCCGTGCAGGGCGATTGGAAACGGCGCGTGGAACACGTCGCCGGGCATGGCGCCGAAACCTTTCTTGTAGGGCGCCACCTTGCCGGTCAGCGCCATGCCCATGAACGTGCGCCCATGGAAGCCGCCGGTGAACGCTACGACCGCCGAACGACCCGTTGCCGCGCGCGCGATCTTCACTGCGTTCTCAACAGCTTCGGCGCCGGTGGTCACGAAGATCGTCTTCTTCTTGAATTCGCCGGGCACCGCATGGTTGAGCCGCTCGGCGAGCGTCGCGTAGTTTTCGTAGGGCACAACCTGATGACAGGTGTGAGTGAAGCGGTCGAGCTGCGCCTTGACCGCTTCGATGACCTTCGGGTGCCGATGGCCGGTATTGACCACGGCGATACCCGCGGCGAAATCAATATATCGATTGCCCTCGACGTCCCAAATCTCGGCGTTCTCGGCGCGATCGACATAGACCTGAGTGACGACTCCGACGCCGCGGGCAATGGCCTGCGACCGTCGTGTTTCGAGGTTCTCGTTACTCTCCGACATTGCTGTGGACTCCAAAGAAAGCACTGACGGGCCCGCCGTCACGCATTGCCTCTACCGGCCGCGCAGCCTGTCGTGGATTAGATGCGCCGCGATGCTCATGTTGGCACCCACCCGCCAGAACGCGTGGAAGGCATCGGATCGTCTCGCGGCCGAGGAAGTCGATAGCGGCCATTCATCGGGAAGCTATCAGGTCGGCCGGCTGCTGTCCGCAGGCAGTCGCCATCGAAATCCCTCGGCCGTCGTAGCCGAGCATGAGGTAGGCGCCTTGCTCGGGTACCGTCAGGCACGGGCCCGCATAGACCTCATGCGGCGAGCGGATCCGGGGGAGCAAAACCGAGAAATTAGGGAATTGCGCCTCGATAACAGGCCGCCTCAGGGCATCCCGCGATGCACGAAAAATAACGGTGCGTTGCTTGATGTGGGCGAATGCGTCGGCGACCTCATCAAGAATCCACGGCTGCACAACGGCGCGACCGAAGTGACTCACACAGACCATGTGCAGGCTGGTGCCGAGCATTCTCAGGCGCGCCACCGACTCAGTGAACTGGTCGAGGTCGGAATCCGGCAAATGCGCATAGATCGGTCCGGTATTGATCGTGTCGCCGGCGAACAAAATTCCGGCGGCGGCGTCCAGCAGGCAAATTGAATTGGGGGAGTGACCCGGAGTGTGAATGACCTTCAGCACCCGCCCACCGAGATCAATGCTCTCGCCTTCGCGGACACGCGCCTTGGCGTCGGTCGGGTCAATTCGCCAATTCTCGTCTTTGAAATCGCTGGGCAGCGGGCGGGGATCGCTCGCATCGTCAATAAGGAAGAAAAATCGCCGGTCCAGTTCGCGGTATCGGTCGGCGGATGCGATCAGCTCGCGCATATAGGCGAGATATGCGGTCAGCCGCTCTGACGGCACGCCTTGTCGAAGCTTCGCAAGCCCAAGCTCGTGGATCGCCACGTCCGCAAATTCCTTGTTGCCTCCCACATGATCGAAATGGGCGTGCGTGTTGACGACCGAGACAGGCATTCGCGTGAGGCCCTCGACAACCGGGCGGATCGGGGCGATCCCCAATCCGGTGTCGATCAGCACCGCCCGTTCACGACCTTCCACCAGCCATGAATTCACATGGCCGGGCTCGGCAATCAGCCAAACACCGGAAGCGACCTTCTGTACGGCAAACCAAGGATGCATTGCGGCCCCCTGATGCAGCGGGTTAGGGTGGCACAGGTCCAGGTCGACAGAGTTGCTTCTCAATTCGTTCCTCACTCTGACTGCGTCACCGCCGATTCCTGAGGCGAAGTCTTGGGCAGAGCGTTACGACGGATCGGCTGGGCCGCTAATCGATTTCTCTCAGGCGGTTCCCGGCTATCCTCCGCACCCGGCTCTATTGAAGCGAATGGGCGAAGCAGCCGCGTCGCGCGAGGCAGCTGCCTACGGCGATATCGTCGGCGATGCGGATCTGCGATCCATCTATGCCGAACATGTCTCGACATTCTACAATGCGGACATCGGTCCCGAAAATGTTGCGATCACGAGCGGCTGCAACCAGGCGTTCTTTGTCGCGGTCCTGGCGCTTGCCCAAGCCGGCGAGGCCGTGGTGCTGCCGACGCCCTGGTATTTCAATCACAGGATGGCGCTCGACATGCTCGGCATTGAGACGGTGCCTCTTACCTGTCGTGCGAAGAACGGGTTCGTGCCGCACGTCGACGACGCCGGGCCCTTGATCAACGACCGCGTCCGCGCCGTCGTCCTCGTCACGCCGAACAACCCAACAGGCGCCGTCTATCCGACCGCGACGATCGAGGCGTTCAAAGCGCTCTGTGCCGAACGAAACATCGCTCTTGTCCTCGACGAGACCTATCGTGACTTCATCGGCGGCGACGCGCCGCCGCACAAAATGCTCGCCGCGTCGGATTGGGCGCGGACGGTCGTCCAGCTCTACAGCTTCTCCAAGGCGTATTGCATTCCGGGGCATCGCGCCGGAGCAATGGTCGCGGATGCGGCGACAATCGGCGAGATCGCAAAAATCCTCGATACGCTGCAGATCTGCGCTCCACGTGTGCCGCAGCGAGCCCTGACATGGGCGATCCCCGAGTTGGCGGATTGGCGCTCGGCGAATTGCGAGGAGATTGGCCGGCGAGCCGCGGCGTTCAGGGAAGCGATCGCATCGCTTGACGGCTGGTCGGTCGGCTCGATCGGAGCCTATTTTGCATACGTGTCGCATCCTTTCGCGGGCGAGAGCGATGCGGCGTTGTGTGCGCGGCTCGCTGAGATGTGCGGCGTGCTTTGTCTTCCTGGATCTTATTTCGGCCCGGCGCAGGAGGGCTTTCTGCGTGTCGCATTCGCCAATGTCGGCGTATCCGAGATTGCGCAGATTCGATCCCGGCTTCGAACGCTACTTGTGCCGGCTCGGACGCCGGCAGCGCAGCGCGCATAGAGGGTCGGCGAATGGACTTTGAGGAGAACCTGAAGCGATTGCGGGCCGAATACGGCGAGGCCGGCGGCGGGGAAGTGCGCGATCCGAAATTTCGCAAAGTTGCCGACAAGATATTCGATCCGAAGGGAACCCGTGTCGCGCCCTATGCCGGCATCCCGACCTTCCTAGCCGCGCCCGTCCGGACGATCGATTGGAACGCGCCAGATTTCGGCGACCTTCAGGTCGCGGCCGTCGGCATCCCGATGGACCTCGGCGTCACGAACCGAAATGGCGCGCGGTTCGGGCCGCGCGCGGTGCGCACGATCGAACGAATTGGACCCTACAATCACGCCCTCGAATGCGCGCCGGTCTTCGACCTGAGACTGGCCGATATCGGCGACATTCCGTTCCGCAGCCGCTTCAGCCTCGAAACCTCGCACGAGGATATCGAGCGTCACATCCGCCTGATCGTTGAGGCCGGCGTAGCACCGCTTTCGGTCGGCGGTGACCATTCGATGACCCTGCCCATCCTCAGAGCCGTTGGCGGCGAGCGCGGGCGGCATGGACCGGTTGGGATGGTTCACATCGACGCCCATTGCGACACGTCCGGACCCTATGAGCAGACGAAATTCCATCACGGCGGGCCGTTCCGCCAGGCGGTGCTCGATGGCGTTCTCGATCCGCGCCGCACCGTGCAGATCGGCATTCGCGGCTCCGCCGAATATCTTTGGGAGTTCTCCTACGATTCCGGGATGACGGTGATCCACGCCGAGGAGATCGAGCGGCGTGGGATCGACTCGATCATCGAGACGGCGCGAAAGGTGGTTGGCGACGGCCCCACCTATCTGACGTTTGACATCGATAGCCTTGATCCCGCTTTCGCGCCGGGCACCGGAACTCCGGAGATCGGCGGTCTCACGACGCGCGAAGCGCAGGCCATTCTGCGCGCGCTCAAGGGCGTCAATATCGTCGCGGGCGACGTCGTCGAGGTGGCGCCGCAATACGATGCGACGACCAATACCGCCCACGCGGGGGCGCAGATGCTCTTCGAGATCGCCAGTCTGATGGTGTTCAGCCCATCCATTGGCGGGCAGGAATAGTCCTCGCGGATTGCCTGGGGTTCGCAGACGTGGAATGAATTCGTCTTCGGGCGTGTGGTTTTGGAGGGGTAAATGACAAATACTTCGAAATCGGGCCTGAGCCGGCGAACCGTGCTCAGTTATGGTGCGGCAGGCGCTGCGGCGCTGGCGCTGCCCAACATCGTCCGCGCGCAGGGCAAGAGCCTCAAAGTGGGCGCCTACGGCGGCTACTTCAAAGACTCCTTCGACAAGCACGTCTTCCCGGTCTTCACCAAGGAGACGGGGATCGAGGTCGAGTTCGATCGCCGAGCCGACAGGCGAGGCTTGGCTCGTGCAGCTGCAGCAGGCGGCGCAGGCGAATGTCGCGCCGGCCGACGTCTCGATGATGGCGCAGGTGCCCGTGCTGAAGGGGATGGAAGTCGAGCTGTGGGCGCCGCTCGATCTCGCCAAGATGCCAAACACGGCGAACGTGAAAGCGGAATTCGTCAACAAGTATCCGGACGGTCGTGTCGCCGGCATCGGCGCCGTCACTTGGTACATCACGCTGGTATCGAACACGAAGGTCTATCCCACCGCGCCGGACTCGTGGGCGTTCCTTTGGGACCCCTCAAACGCCGACAAGCTTGGCCTTCTTGCGCTGGTGTCGAATTCCTTCCTGCTCGACATCACCGCCAAGACCTTCTTCGGCGGACAGGGGATTCTCGACACCGAGGACGGCATCCTGAAAGTGCTCGACAAGATCGCCGCGCTGAAGCCGAACGTGAAGCTCTGGTATCGCGACGAAGCGCAGTTCGAGCAGGCGCTGAAATCGGGTGAGATTCCGATGGGCCAGTACTATCACGACGTGACGGGGCTGGCGATCGCCGACGGCTTCCCGGTGCGCTCCACCTTCCCGAAGGAAGGCGGCGTCAACGATGCTGGCTCGTGGGTCATCTCGAAGGCTTCGGCCAATATGGACGCGGCGCATGCCTTCATCGACTTCGCGTCGCGGCCGGACATTCAGGGAATCCTGTCGCGCAAGGTCGGCACCTCGCCCACCATCATGCGCGACAAGCTCGACCTGACCGACGCGGAGTTCGCTGCCGTGTCTTCCGATATTCCGCCGATCATTCCGCGCTACGACATGTACCAGGCCAAGTCGGACTGGCTGAACCAGAAGTGGACGGAGCTGATCGTCAGCGGATGAACGGTCGAACGCTGGCGATGGGCCGCATCCCTTCGCCGGACGAGGCAGGTCAGCGGCGCCCTCTCCGATGGGAGAGGGCCGAGCCGGCATAGATGTCTGGTCTCGTTCTCGAGCACCTGACGAAGCGTTTCGGACCCGTCACGGCTGTCCACGATGTCAGCCTTTCGGTCGCGCACGGCACCTTCGTCTGCCTGCTAGGTCCGTCAGGCTGCGGGAAGACCACGCTTCTTCGCATGATAGCGGGGCTGGAGGAGCCGTCGGCGGGACGCATCGTGATCGACGGTGCGGATATCGGCGGGCTCGACGTGCATCGGCGCGACTTCGGCATGGTGTTCCAGTCGCTCGCCCTCTTCCCGCATCTGACGGTCGGCGAGAACATCGCCTATCCGCTGCGCATCCGCGGCGTCTCGAAGAGCGAGCAGAAAGCGCGGGTCGACGAGCTGCTTGAGCTCGTCCGCCTCCCGGATCTGGCGGACCGGCCGGTGTCGCGACTGTCGGGCGGGCAAAGGCAGAGGGTTGCGATTGCCCGCGCGCTCTCGCGCTCGCCGCGGCTCTTTCTGCTGGACGAGCCGCTTTCCGCGCTCGACGCGAAGCTGCGCGAGGCGATGCAGGTCGAGCTCAGACAACTCCAGCGCCGGCTCGGCATCACGACGATTGTCGTAACTCATGACCAGCGGGAGGCCATGACCATGGCTGACCTTATCGTGGTGATGGGGGAAGGCCGCATCCGTCAGGCCGGCACGCCGATCGAGATCTACCGACAGCCCAGCGACACGTTCGTTGCCGCCTTCATCGGCTCGACGAATATTCTGCCGGCGACGCAAGTGGACGGCGGAGCGGCGGTGCCGGGCGGCATCATCAAGGGGCTAACGATCCCCGCCGACGGCGCGGTCGTCTCGGTCAGGCCGGAAGACGTGCGGCTCGTCGATCTGGCGGGCGCATCGATGCGCGGGCATGTGACGTTCGTGCGCGATCTCGGTGCGAGCGTCGAAGCCTATGTCGCCTGCGGCGATCGTGAGATCGTTGCGGTCGCTCCCTCGCGCGAGCACCTCGATGTCCGCGAGAGCGATGAGGTCGGCGTGCTCATCCGGCCGGAGAATTGCGTGGTCCTAAAGCCATGAGCAGCAGCCGCGACAGGCTTCGCGACGTTCTTCCCGCTCTTTTCCCGGCGCTCATGCTGACGGTGTTCTTTGTCGCGCCGTTCGGCATCATGCTCGGCGTGAGCTTCTTTCGGCGGGTTCAAGGGGCCTTCTACGAGCCCGCCTTCGTTTTCGACAACTATGCGCGCTTCCTGAGCGTCTTCTTCGCGGAGCGGCTTCTGTTCTCGCTCGTTCTGGCGGCGCTCGTCGCGTTCCTCTGCGTGACCTTGGGACTTCCGTTCACCTACCAGCTCACGAAGCTGCCGCGCCGCCTGCAAGTGGTCTGGCTGGTCAGCTTGCTTGCGATCCTTTCGCTCTCGGAGGTGATCATCGGCTTTGCCTGGTCGACCCTTCTCTCGCGCACGGCCGGCATCACCAACCTCTTCGTCGCACTCGGTCTGATGGCCGAGCCCGCGTCGCTGTCGCCGAGCTTCGGCGCCGTGTTGATCGGCATGGTCTATCAGGCGTTTCCCTACACGGTTCTCGTGCTCTATCCGTCGGTCGCGCGGCTCGACCCCTCGCTCGTCGAGGCAGCGCGGACGCTCGGCGCTTCGCCGCTGCGCGCGTTCTTCAATCTTGTCGTGCCCGTGCTGCGAAACACGCTTCTCGCGACGCTCATCATGGTCTTCGTCTTTGCGCTCGGCTCGTACCTGCTTCCGCAGCTTCTCGGCCGGCCTCAGCAATGGACGCTTTCGGTGCTCATCACCGATCAGGCCATCTACCAGTCGAACATGCCCTTTGCGGCGGCCATGGCGATCTTCCTGGTTCTTGTGAGCCTCGGCCTGGTCGGATCGGCGCTCGCCGTCAGGCGGCAGGAGGTCGGAGCGTGACGCGGGGCGTTGTTCGTCTAGGGCGATGGCTGCTTTTCGCCGTGGTCGCCGTGTTCCTCGCGGCGCCGATCGTCGTGGTGGCCGGCGTGTCGGTGAACAGGCAGAAGACGCTGGAATTTCCGCCCGCAGGCTTTTCGCTCGACTGGTATCGGCAGATCCTGACGGACGCCGGTTGGCGAAACGCGCTTCTGACATCGCTCACCATTGCCGTCTTCGCCGCCGCGCTCTCGATACTGATCGCATTTCCGCTCGTATGGTCGCAGTGGCGCCGGTGGCGCGCCTGGGTTCGGATTGTCGAGGTGCTTGGGCTCACGCCGTTCATCCTTCCGCCGGTCATCACCGCCCTCGGCTTTCTTTCGTTCTGGGCGACCATCGGCTTCTACGGTGCCCCGTGGACCGTCGTGATCAGCCACTCGATCTTTTTCGTGACGCTGCCTCTCGTCACGCTGACGCTCGGCTTCGCTTCGATCGATCGCGAGATCGTCGAGGCGGCGGCGACGATGGGAGCCGACGACCGCGTGATCCTGACGACGATCGTGCTTCCGCTCGCCGGACCTTATGTTCTTTCCGGCTATGCCTTCGCTTTCGTGCTCTCCCTCAACGAATATATCGTCGCCTACATGGTCGCGGGATTCACCATCGAGACGCTGCCGATCAAAATCTTCAATTCGCTCCGCTATGGCTACACGCCAACCATGGCGTCCGTGACGGTCGTCTTCGTGCTCGTTGCGGCGCTCATCTTTGGGCTCATCGCGCGCTTCGGCGACCTGCCGCGCCTGCTCGGGGCCTGGGCTTCGAGGACCTAACGATGCGTCTTGCTGCTTTCCAAATGGTGGCGCGGATGGGCGACGTGGCCGCCAATCTTGCCATGATTGCTGAGGCGGCAGCAGAGGCGTCGCGCCGCGGCGCAACCCTTCTCGTCTCCCCTGAGCTTGCCACGACTGCGTATGGCAGCGGCGACCTCATACGCTCGCTGGCGGAACCAGCGGACGGACCGCAGGTTGCGGCGATCGCCCGGATGGCCACCTTGCACGACATCACCGTCGTCGCCGGCTTTGCCGAGCGCGTGGGCGAGCGCATCTACAATTCGGCGGTGCTGGCGGAACCTTCCGGTAACCGCGTCATCTATCGCAAGTGCCATCTCTACGGCGACTATGAACGCCACCTTTTCACGCCTGGCGATCGGCCGCCGCATGTCGTCAATCTCGGTGAACTGAAGGTCGGCATCCTCATTTGTTACGACGTGGAATTTCCTGAGGCGGTGCGGCATCTGGTACTCGCCGGCGCCGATCTGGTTCTGGTTCCCACTGCCCAGCCAGACACGCAGGACGCCCCCTTTATCGCCGAAAAAATCGTGCCGGTGCGCGCCTTCGAAAACGGGATCGCGATCGTCTACGCCGATCACGCCGGCCGCGACGAGCGCTTCGCCTATGCGGGGCGATCCTGCATCGCGCTTCCGGACGGCACTGACGGCGCGCGCGCATCCGCTAGTGGCAGCGCGGTCATCGTCGCCGACTACGAGTTGCCAAATTTCGCGTTATCGCGCTCAGCGAATCCCTACGTCGCAGACCGGCGCATTGATCTGTTCGGGACCAGTCGGGACAATGGCGGCCGGTGACGCCGGGCAAGGCACTTGATGGCGCGCAAGCCCAGCGGAGGGCGTTCAAGGGCTCAGGCGTTCCTAACGTCCAAGTTCCGCCCTCTCGTCGCAATCGTATCGCAACAAAGGAGACGAGCCGGCGAGGATGTGCCGCCGGTACCAGCCTAATTGACTCGTGCCCTGCCGGACCCGCCCAGGCGATGTCGGCTTCTGACCCTAGAACGGGCTGAAGCAGCTGAGATTCGTCTGCCTGTTCGGGATTTCAGATCAACGCGATCGGATTGCCCGGCGATCCTGTAGCGGCGACGATCTTGAGCGGCGCGAAGACGTAGCCATCGCCCAATTTGGTGACGCTCTGCGTAGTCCCTAGCCTTCGCAGCATCGCGCCGCATGACCGCGACGACCGAGGAAGCCTCGGACTTCTGCAAGGCTGGTCCAGTCGGCACACCATCTCCACGAAAAATTCTTGTGCAAGCGCCAGTTCTCACTGCCCCGGTTTAGAGTGCCGGCAGTGTTTGACTTGGATCTGGACAGGAGTCCGCTGCCCTATCGTTCGAATTCGACGGCAAGCACGATTGACGACGTCGTCCGCTCAACGCCGTCAAGGTTCCCGATTTCGTCGAGAATTCTGATTTAGCCTGAGCGCCGAGTCCGCGCTGATGAAGACGATAAGGTCAAAGGCGCCGCTGACTGAGTAGCAGCTTTTGATTTCGACGGTGTCGGTGAGCTGCCCGACCACTGAGGTGGTGTATTTCGGGTCCATGGTGAAGCGTACGATCGCTTGCAATTGCGCGGCGCGCATGTCGGCCCCGAGGCGGATCGTATAGCCCTCGACCACACCATCGCGCTCAAGCCGCGAGAGCCGCTCCTGCACCGTTGAGCGCGACAGGCCAAGCTTGCGCGCCAGCACAGCGAGGGGCTCTCGGGCGTCCGCCTCCAACAGCGCAATCAGCTTGCGGTCGACCTGGTCGACTTGGCGATGTGCCATGCTTCCCCTCCGAAAAGCCGGCATTGGCGTGTCGAATCCGGCGAATTGTCGGATTGATTCCGGCAAGAGCGGTAGCGTAACCTGCTTTCCATAGGGCGGAAAACCCAGCGAGTGAGCCGACCGGATGCGTCACACCGCGGACGACGTCCGAGGGGCGTGGTTGCATTTAGGAACCGCGACGCATGACGCGTTCGCGCATTCACCGAGGGGTCCAACCATGAAACTGAGACAATTGGCTTTTGCCGTCGCCGGCCTTGGATTGGCATGGTCAGCCGGCGCTTTGTCCGCCAATGCGGCGGAGCTCAGGATCAACATCCCGGCCGATCCGGCGATGGTCGATCCCATCACCTATTCCGAGCTCATCGCAGGCGACATCCTGCAGAACGTCTACGAAGGCTTCGTAGGATTGGACAGCGAGGGGAACATCGTTCCGGGGCTCGCCACCTCGTGGACCGCCCATGACGACAATCTCGGCTTCACGTTCAAACTGCGCGAGGGCGTCAAGTTCCACTCCGGCAGGCCGTTCACGGCGAAGGACGTGAAGTATACTTTCGAAGAACTGCTCCGCCCCGGTAACAAGGCCGGGCTCGGGGCTGAATACCTGACTGCAGTCGTCGGCGCGGATGCGTTCGTCGCGGGAACCGCCACCGAAATCTCCGGCGTCAAGGTCGTCGATGATCACACGGTCGACGTAACCTTCACCAAGCCGGACGTGCTGTTTCCGATCTATCCGTTCTACTTCATGGATTCGGGCATCGTCGAAGAGCTTGGGCCGGAATGGTACCTCAAAGCCTCGGCGGGCACCGGGCCGTTCAAGTTCGTCGAATGGAACCGCGGCCAGGATGTGAAGCTCGCCGCCAATCCGGACTATTGGGGCGGCGCGCCCAAGATCGACGGCGTCGACTTCCTGATCGTGCCCTCTGGAGACACCGCCGTCTCCATGTACGAGGCGAGCGAGCTCGATGTTGTCTACGCCGACCCGGCGACCGTACGCCGCATCCTCAAGGACCCGCAGTTTGCGGGGCAGACCCTCGATTCGCCCGCCGCGCAGATGGGCTATCTCGGGATGAACGGTAACGTCTACGAGCCGTTCAAGGATGCGCGCGTCCGCCACGCCGTGTGCATCGCCATCGACCGCGACGCCATGGTCAAGGGCCTCTACGACAACGCCGCCTATCCCGGCCTCGGCATTATTCCGCCGGGCGTTGCCGGCTTCGATCCAGACCGGGCGCCGATCGCCTACGATCCTGATCTTGCCAAGAAGCTGATGGCCGAAGCCGGCTATCCAGACGGCAAGGGACTGCCGCCGGTGAAGATCACCTCGACGGAGCCGAACAAGAACGATCTCGCCTACTACGCCAGCCAGCTTAACAAGGTGCTCGGCATGCCGATCGAGATCGAGGTCGTCGAGCGCGGCAACTTCATCAAGGCCATGAACGCCGGCGAGGTTGCCTTCTTCCCGTGGGCCTGGTCGGCCGACTACAAGGACGCGCTGACCTTCCTGAACCCGATGTGGTATTCGACCTCGAAGTTCAATCGTCCGCGCTGGTCGAACGCCGAGTATGATGCGCTGATCGACAAGGCGTTGCAGACACCTGATGAGAAAGCCCGTCTTGCCCTTTATAAGCAAGCCGAGGACGTGGCCCGGGCCGATTGGGGACCGTGCCCGACGACGGTGCGCAAGCAGCTCGTCGTCAAGAAGCCGAACGTCGAAGGGCTGCATCTCACTCCCTTCCGTCTGTTGCCCTTCACGGATGTCAGCATCGCGGGATAGCAGCCCGACGCTGGTCTCCCCGGCCCGCACCCCACGGCGCGGGTCGGGGTTTAGCACCCACTCCGGCGCGTCCCAGGAACGGACATGATCGGCTACGGCATACGTCGCTTGATCGGGCTCGTGCCCGTTCTCTTCCTCGCCATCGTCCTGACCTTCATCGCCACCCAGTTCGTGCCGGGCGACCCGATCTCGACGCTGCTTGGCAATCACGCCGGCGACCCGGTGCTTGAGTCACGGCTTCGTGCCGATTACGGCCTCGATCGGCCGCTCGCGATGCAGTTCCTGAGCTATCTCGGCGACATCGCCAACGGCACTTTCGGCATGTCGTTCCGTTTCGCTCGCATGCCCGTCATCGACGTGATCTGGACCGGCCTCGCCATTACGCCGATCCTCGCGCTCGCCGCTCTGTTCCTCGCGATTCCGATTGGCGTCGTGCTCGGGACGACGGCGGCGCTCCACCGCAACAGCTTCCCCGACACGAGCATCATCCTCGTCCTCGTCGCCGGGATCTCGATCCCGAACTTCGCGCTCGCGTCCTTCCTCGTCTATCTCTTCGCCATCCGCTTCGATGTCGTGCCGGTGGCCGGATGGGGAAGGGTGGATCAGGCGATCCTTCCCGTCGTCGTGCTCGCCGTCTCGCCGATTGCCTACATCGCGCGATTGACACGGACTTATATGCTCGAGGTTCTGCAGCAGGACTATGTGCGGACCGCGCGCGCGAAAGGATTGCGCGAGCGCCTTGTCGTCTATCGCCATGCGCTCCGCAATACGCTGGTGCCGCTTCTCACCAGCATCGGCATCATCTTCGGCGGGCTGCTGTCCGGGACCTTCGTCGTGGAGACGATTTTCAACATTCCAGGACTCGGCAGCCTGGCGATCCAATCGATCTTCGCCCGCGACTATCCGGTGACGATGTCGATCGTCCTCCTTTTCACCCTCTTTTATGCCAGCATCAATCTCGTGGTCGATCTGCTCTACGCGGCGATCGACCCGCGCATCCGCTACGCGGCGCGGTAGGCGGCGGCGATGTCCTCCGTTCCCGCCCCGGCCGACACCGAGCGCTTCGACTTCTGGCGGCGCGCGCGGCGCAGCCCGAACATCGTCATCGGTGGCATCATCGTTGTCGCTGTGGTCCTCATCGCGATCTTCGGCCCGCTCTTCACGACCTACGACCCGACCGAGGTGGATATGCTTTCGGTGTGGGCGGAACCCGGCGGCGATCACCTGCTCGGAGGTGACGCCGTCGGCCGCGATATCCTCGCCCGCCTCATTCTCGGCGCGCGCGTCTCTCTCCTCATCGCCGCATCGGTGCTGGCGATCACCCTGACGGTCGGCGTCACGCTCGGCATGTTGGCCGGCTATTTGGGCGGATGGGTCGACACGGTGATCATGCGCACCGTCGACCTCGTCTTCGCCTTTCCCGATATCATCTTCGCCATCCTGATCGCGGCCATGCTCGGCGCAGGGACGTTGACCGTGATCATCGCACTTTCGCTGGTCTGGTGGCCCGGCGTCGCCCGTCTCGCGCGCTCGCTTGTCCTGACGCTGCGCTCGGAGATGTACGTCGAGGCGGCGGTCGCCAGCGGCACGCCGGTTCACCGCATTCTGATCGACCATTTCCTCCCAAACATCGTCGCGCCGCTCATTGTCCGCGCCTCGATCGGCGTCGGTTTCATCATCATGGCCGAGGCGACGCTGAGCTTCCTCGGTATCGGCGTGCAGGAGCCCGCGCCGACCTGGGGCAGCATGATCCGTGATGGCCTGCCTGCGCTCCGCACCGACCCCTACCTCGCGCTCTCCGCCAGCGCCGCGCTCGGCATCACGCTGGTCGGCTTCAACCTCTTCGGCGACGGGCTGCGCGACATCCTCGATCCGCGAGTGCGCGAGCGATGAGCGGCGCGCCGCTTCTATTGGTGAGCGGCCTTGCGGTCGGCTTCGACACGATTCGCGGCCGTGTGGAGGTCATCGACCAGGTGAGCTTTGCGGTCGACACAGGGGAGATTGTCGGCGTCGTCGGCGAGAGCGGCTCGGGGAAGTCGGTCACCGCGCTGGCGATCATGGGGCTTCTCGGCGAGCAGGGGCATATCGAGAAGGGCTCGATCGCCCTCGCGGGCACCGAGCTCACCAGGCTCGACCGCAGGGCCTGGAGGCGGCTAAGGGGCCGGGAGATTGGGATGATCTTCCAGGAGCCTGCGACCTGCCTGAACCCGCTCTTTCCGGTCGGGTTTCAGATCGCCGAGGTGTTGGTCGAGCACGAGGGCCTTGGCGCGGGGGAAGCCCACAAGCGCGCCATCGCCCTGATGGACCGCGTCGGCATTCCTGCCGCCGCCCAGCGCGTTGACGACTACCCGCATCAGATGTCGGGTGGAATGAAGCAACGCGTTATGATCGCGATGGCGCTCGCCTGCGGCCCGAAACTTCTCATCGCCGACGAGCCGACCACGGCGCTCGATGTCACCATCCAGGCGCAGATCCTCGATCTCATCCGCGAGATCAACGCCGATCTCGGCATGTCGGTGCTGCTCATCACGCATGACATGGGCGTGGTCGCCGAGATGGCCGACCGGGTGCTCGTCATGTATGCCGGCCGCATCGTCGAGGAGGCGGCAGTCGGCCTGCTCTTCGAGGCGCCCGGTCATCCCTATTCGCGACTGCTTCTCCATTCGATCCCACGTGTCACCGAGAAGCGCCTCGTGCTGCCGACGATTGATGGCACGACGCCGTCGCCGGCTTTGATGCCGAGCGGCTGCCGGTTCCATCCGCGCTGCCCCGACGCGATCGCGCGCTGCCGGGCGGAGACGCCGATCCTCGAAACGACGCGCGACGGGCGCCGCGTCGCCTGCTGGCGCCACGACGAGCACGGCCTCGTCTCCGAGAGAGCGGAGGCTCTGGCGTGAGCGCGCCGATCCTTTCGGTGGAAGGGCTGTCGATGGAATTTCCCGCCGGCAAGGGGAGGCGGCTGCAGGCCGTCGCCGACGTGGACCTCGCGGTGGAAAGCGGCAAGACGCTCGGCATCGTCGGCGAGAGCGGCTGCGGCAAGACGACCCTCGGCCGCCTCATGCTGCGCCTGTTGACGCCGAAGGCCGGCCGCATCGTCTTCAACGGGCGCGACATCACCGGCCTGACGACCCGCCAGATGCGTCCGCTCCGCCGCGACATTCAAGTCGTTTTCCAGGACCCGTATTCCTCCCTCAATCCGCGCATGCGCGTTGTCGACATCGTTGGGGAGCCGCTGCGCGCGCTCGGCCTGCGGCGCTCGGAGATCGTCGAGCGGGTCGCCGAGACGCTCGACGTTGTCCGGCTGCCACGCGACGCAGGGAGCCGCTATCCGCATGCCTTTTCCGGCGGTCAGCGTCAGCGGATCGGCATCGCGCGTGCGCTTGCGGTGCGCCCCAAGCTGATCGTTTGCGACGAGGCGGTCTCGGCGCTCGACGTCTCCGTGCAGGCGCAGATCCTGAACCTGCTAGCCGGCATCCAGCGGGACTTCGCGCTGACGCTCGTCTTCATCTCGCACAATCTCGGGGTGGTCCGGCACATCAGCCATCGCGTGGCGGTGATGTATCTCGGCCGCATCGTCGAGCTGGCGAGCGAGGCGGAACTCTTCGGCTCACCGGCCCATCCTTATACGCAGGCGCTGATCGGCGCCGTGCCGGAACCCGATCCGAAAAGCCGCGGCAGGCGCCGCATCCTGGAAGGCGAGATACCGAGCCCGCTCGATCCGCCGTCGGGCTGCGCGTTCCACCAGCGCTGCCCGCGCGCCACTGAAATCTGCCACGCCGTCCGACCGCCGCTCTCGCCGGCCGGAACATCGCGGCAAGTCGCTTGCCACCATCCGGGCTGATCGGGGAGGAAGAACGTGCTGACCGAACGCACCGTCTACTGGCCGCAGGAGGGGAGGGTCCCCGACGTACTCGCCCTTCGCCGCGAGGCATGCGCGATCCGCCTCGCCCTCGGCCTTCCGGCGGGGCGCATCTTCATCGGCAGCGAAGGCGACGAAGAGACGGTGCAATGGGAATGCCGTTTCTCTGGCAAGGACGCGCGCGCGACAGATCTCGCGGCGCGCGACGCGAGCGCCGAGTTCAAGGGCGTTCGCAAGCGCATGCGCGATGTCATCCGCGATTTCCGCCGCTGCGTCTTGGAGCACGACGAGGCGCCGGTTGGCAGGCTGGCCGCGCGCGACATCGACGGCCACTCGCTTGTGCCGCGGGAAGTCACATTCAAGAGCGCCGGCCTCGATCTCGCCGGCTTTCTCTTTCTGCCGCCGGGCGAGGGGCCGTTCCCGGCGATGGTGATCAATCACGGCAGCTCTATCGAACAAGGCTCGCAGGAGGTCTCAGCGCCCGGCATTGCCGCGCTGCTCGCCTCGTGGGGCGTCGCCAGCTTGATGCCTAATCGGCGTGGCTACGGCAATTCGCCGGGGACGCCCTGGCGGCAGGAGGTCTCCGCGCCTTTCGGCACGAAGGAGTATGACGACGCGCTTGCGCTACGTCTCGACGGCGAGAGCAACGATGTGGTCGCCGCCGGCGACTTCCTGGCTGGCCTGCCGGAGATCGACGCCGATCATGTCGGCGTCATGGGTTCGTCGTTCGGAGGAGTGGTGACGCTGCTCGCCGCATCGAAGTCCGACCGCTTCCGCTGCTCGGTGGATTTCGCTGGTGCAGCGATGAACTGGGATCGGACGCCCGGACTTCGCGCCTTGATGACCAACGCAGCACATCGGCTCGTACTCCTGCCTGCTTCCTGCAGGCGGCGAACGACTTCAGCGTCCGCCCGACCCTCGAAATCACCGCGGCGCTCGAAGGCACCGGCAAGGTGTTCGAATCGCACGTCTTCCCAGGCTTCGGTACCACGCACATGGAGGGCCATCTGCTCTTCCGTGGTGGTATCGTTATCTGGGGTCCGCGCGTGCGCGCCTTTCTCGAGCGCTGGCTCTGAAGGAGGCGGCGATGCGCGGTGTCTATCTTGGAGACCTGACCTGGCCGGAGGCGAAGGCCTGGATAGATGCCGGGCGCGTCATCGTCGTACCGATCGGCGCGGCTGCGAAGGAGCATGGCTATCACTTGCCGCTGAAGACGGACTACATGCTGGCGGAGGCGCTCTCTCGCGGCGTCGCGGACGCGCTGCCGGTCGTCATCGCACCGGTGATCGGCTTCGGCTATTATCCGGCTTTCCGCCACTATCCGGGCAGCCAGCACGTATCGCCCGAGACCTTCTCAGCGCTGCTGCGAGACATCCTCTCAGGCTTCATCGCGCAAGGCGCGAGCCGGATCGCGGTGATCAACACCGGCGTCTCCACGGAGCCCGTGGTCCACGTCGCGCTGCGCGAGCTCTATGAAGAGACCGGTATCCGCGTCCAGGTTGCCGACATCCGAAGGCTCGGCAAGGACACCGATCACTTGATGCAGCAGTCCTCCGGCGGGCATGCCGACGAGCATGAGACCTCCATCATCATGGCGATCGACGCGTCGGTGGTGCGGCTCGATCGCGCCGTCGCGGACTACGGCAACACCGGCGCGCTGCCGAAGACCGTCTACTACGCGCCGACGGTCTTCAGCGGCGATGCCGCGTCCGGCCCCGACTACAGCGTCCGTGGCGCGCGCGGTGATCCGACGCTCGCGACGGCGGAGAAGGGTCGCGCCATGCTCGACGCCAGCATCCGCGATCTCGTCGACGGGCTGAGGACGCTGTTCCCGGAGGCGATGAGCGAGTGATGGCGAGCGTGGCGAAAACCACCGACGTCGTTGTCATCGGCTTCGGCTTTGCCGGCGGGGCCGCGGCGATCGCTGCCGCCGACGCCGGCGCGCGTGTCCTTCTCATCGAGAAGGCACCGCAGCCGGGCGGGATCTCCGTCTGCTCGGCGGGCGGACTCAGGGTCGCCGACGACGCCGACGCGGCTTTCGCCTATCTCGACGCGACGTGTGGCGGCAAGACGCCGGAGCCGGTCCTGCGCCGTCTGGCGGAGGGCATGGTTGCGCTTCCGGCCGAGATCGAGATGCTCGCGAAGAAGCACGGCGCGACGGTTGCGCAGCGGAGAGCCGGCGGCAATTACCCGCTGCCGGGCTTCGACACGTTCGGCTTCGTCACGGTCGAGGACGTTCCGGGCTTCGATCCGACGGCCTTCTCGCATGTGCGCGGCTCGCCCGCCGGCATGCGGCTCTTCAAGCTGCTCGCCGAAGCGGTCGCGGCGCGGCGCGAGCGGATCACTGTGGCAACGGGCCGCGGGGCCTCGCGGCTCGAGCGCGGCAGCAATGATGTCGACGCAGTGCTCCTCGAGAACGGCGAGCGGATCGCGGCGCGCGCCGGGATCGTCCTCGCCTGCGGCGGCTTCGAAGCCGACACGAATATGCAGGCGCAATACTGGCCGGGCGGTCCGGCGCTGAACGCCGCCTACCGTCACAATACCGGCGACGGTATCCGCATGGCGCAGGCGGTCGGCGCCGATCTCTGGCACATGTGGCACTATCACGGCGCCTACGGCTTTCCTTCCCCCGACCCAGCCTATCCCTACGGCGTCCGCGTCAAGCGCCTGCCCGACTGGCGGCCGGGCGACGGCGGCGACGTGCCGGGGATGACGTGGATCCTCGTCGACCGGCGCGGCCGGCGCTTCATGAACGAATACGAGCCCTACATGCAGGATACGGGCTGGCGCCCCTTCGCCGCCTTCGATCCGGTGAGGCAGGACCACGCTCACCGTCCGGTCTTTCTCCTCACCGACGCGGAAGGGTTGACGCGCTATCCGCTCGGCAAACCGACGCGGAACGATCCCGACGCCGACTACGAATGGAGCGCCGACAATCGTAAGGAGATCGCAGGCGGCACGATCCGCTATGCACCGTCGGTTCGGGCGCTTGCGGCGAAGATCGGCGTCGATGCGCGGGAGCTCGCCAGTACGCTTCGGCGCTGGAACGGGCTTTGCGTCGATGGCCACGATGAGGATTTCGGTCGGCCGTCCGGTTCGCTTCATCCGCTCGCCGTTCCGCCCTTCTACGCGGCGGAGGTCAGACCGATTGTCTCGAACACCCAAGGCGGGCCGGTGCATGACGCCGAGCAGCGCGTGCTCGATCCCTTCGGTGCCCCGATCCCCGGGCTCTACGCCGCCGGCGAATGCGGCAGCGCCTTCGGCCACGTTTATCTCTCGGGCGGCAACCTCGCCGAATGCTTCGTCGGCGGCGGCATCGCCGGGCGCAACGCCGCGCGCCGACTGCGATCGCACCATGAGCACGCCGCATGATCCTCGCCGCCGACCATCCGCGCTTCAACAATCTCGGCTACTGGTCGCACGACGCGGCCGAGCGTTATCCCGACAACGTCGCGATGATCGACCTCTCGCGCACACCGGAGGCCGTCGTCACCTACCGCATGCTGGAAGAGCGGCTCGACCGGGTCGCCTCCGCGCTTTCCGCACGCGGCCTTGCTCCCGGCGACCGAATGGCGCTCGCCGTCGGCAACCGCTTCGAGTTCGTCGAGATCATGTACGGCGCGATGCGCGCCGGCGTCGTCCCGGTGCCGCTCAACACCAAGCTCGGCGCCGACATCCTGGAATACACGGTGCGCGACGCGGGCTGCCGCGGTGCGGTGGTCGATCCGGCGATCAATCAGGCGATCGTCGGCGTCGTGGACAACGAGGGCCTGCCGGTCCGCCTCGCGCTCGACGCACCGCCCGCCGGTTGGGAGAACTACGACCGCGTCATCGCTGCGGCGGGGCTGCCGTTCGCGCCGCCGCGGATTGCCGACGACCATCCCTCGTTCCAGCCCTACACGTCGGGCTCGACCGGCAAGCCGAAGGGCGTCGTGCTCACGCACGCCGGCCAGCTCTGGTGGATACGTTGCGTCCAGAAATATTGGCCGCAGGGGCCGGAGGCGAGGGCGCTCGTCGCGGTTCCGCTCTATCACAAGAACGCCATGGCCGGCGCCATCAAACCGAAGCTTCACTGCGGCGGTAGCGTCGTGATCTTGCCAGGCTTCGAGCCGCGTCGGTTCCTGCAGGTGCTGTCGGACTACAAGATCACCAAGGCGGGCGGCGTGCCGGCTGTCTTCTCGATGCTTCTCAAGCACCGCGACCTGATCGAGAGCCTCGACTTCTCGGCGCTGAAGGAATTGTCGATCGGCTCCGCTCCGGTCGCCGAGGAGCTGATGGAGCAGATCGAGACGGCCTTCGGCGTCAAGGTCGGGGAGAGCTACGGGCTGACCGAAGGCGGGCCGGTGATGATCGGCCCGCCGCTGGACGGCCGCCGCGTGCCTTTCGGAAGCTGCGGCGTCGCTTGGCCGGAGGGCGAGGTGAAGCTCGTCGGCGCCGACGGAAAGGAGGATCCGTCACACGGCGAGCTCTGGGTGAAGAACCCGGGCGTCACGCCCGGCTATTACAACCTGCCCAAGGTCAACGCCGAGCGTCTGGTCGACGGGTGGCTCAAGACCGGCGATCTCTTCAGCAAGGACGCGGGAGGCTTTTTCTTCTTCCGCGGCCGCACCGACGACATGTTCAATTGCGGCGGCGAGAACGTCTATCCGAAAGAGGTCGAGAATTTGCTGCTCGCGCATCCCGCCGTTGTCGACGCCTGCGTCGTACCGATCAGCCACGCGATCAAGGGCGCAGTGCCTGCAGCGTTGGTGATGCTGACAAAGCCCGGCGCCGCCGAGGCCGAGGCGCTGAAGCGGCATTGCCTGGAAAACGGCCCGGCGTACGCCCACCCGCGGCAGATCGTCATCGTGGATGCCATCCCGTTGAACGGCGCCGGCAAGAACGACCGCGCAGTCGTGGAGCGCGATCTGGAGGCGCGCTTCGGGGCCAAAGCCAAGGCGGGTGCGAGCGCATGAGCTTCGCGCTCGACCATGTCGCGCTCGTCGTTCCCGATCTCGATGGCGCCGCCGCCGCCTATCGAAAGCTCGGGTTTCGGCTGACGCCGAAGAGCTCGCACAAGGGCGCGCTTCCCTCCGGCGAGGTTGGCCCGTGGGGAACGGGCAATTACTGCGCGATGTTTGCAAAGGGCTATTTCGAGATCCTCGGCATCACCGATCCAACGCTGCCGCACGACAACGTCGCGCGCCGGCTCGCGCGCTATGCCGGCCTGCATCTGATCGCCCTCGGCACGCAGGACGCGTGTGCGGCCAGCGCCGAGTTGCAGGCGAAGGGCGTGCCGGGCGTCGCCGCGCCGATCTTCGTCGGCCGTGATGTACCGGTACGGCGACGGCACGAAGCTCGGCCGCTTCGCCATCGCATATCTTGACCAGACGCTCTATCCGGAAGCTGACTTCATCATCATCGAGCAGCAGACGCCGGACGTTCTGTGGCAGCCGCAGCTGCTCACCCATCCGAACGGCGTCACGGCGCTGAGGTCGGTAACCGTTGTCAGCGACGACGCCGCGGCGACGATCGCGCGGCTGATACCTGTCCTCGGAGAGCCGGACGGCCGCGGCTTCGCACTGTCGCCGGGACGGCTCCACGTCGTTGCCGCGGCGGACGCTATGGCCCGCGATCCCGGCGCAGGGTGGCCCGAACCGGTGCCGAAAGTGATCGCCGTTTCCTTCGCGGTCGCAGACCTCGCGGAGACGGCTAGCGTCTTGAACGCCGGCGGCGTCCCGTTCGTGGAGGACGATAGGAGCGTGCATATCGCCCCTGCCGACGCAGCCGGCGCGTTCGTCGATTTCGTCCACGAGCGAGAAATGGAGACGATCCGTTGAAGGCGGCGGTCATCGAGACGCAGGGCGGCGCGGAGAACATCGTCTGGCGCGACTGGCCTGATCCAGTCCCCGGCGCCGACCAGGTGCTCGTCTGCGTGCGGGCCTGCGGACTGAACCATCTCGACATCTTCGTGCGCCGCGGCATGCCCGGCATGCCGGTGCCGATGCCCTTCATCTCGGGCGGCGACATTGCCGGCGAAGTCGCCGGCTTGGGCGAATCCGTGCGCGGCTTCTCCATCGGCGATCGCGTCGTGCTCAATCCATCGACGCCGGCCGGCATGATGGGCGAGCAGATCCAGGGCGGCATGGCCGAATATGCCGTCGCCCCCGCAAGCCACGTCATCAAGCTCCCCGACTCCGTCTCTTTCCGCCAGGCGGCTTGTCTGCCGGTCGCCTACGGCACGGCCGAGCGCATGCTTGAGGTGCGCGGCAAGGTGAAGGCCGGCGAGCTCGTGCTCGTGCTCGGAGCGAGCGGCGGCGTCGGCAATGCCTGTGTCCAGATCGCCAAGCATGTCGGTGCGACGGTGATCGCAGCCGCCGGCGGCGGCGACAAGGCGGAGAAGCTGAGGGAGCTCGGCGCCGATCACGTGATCGATTATCGCGCCGAGGATTTCAGCGCTGCCGCCTGGCGCATTTCCGGCAAGCGCGGTGTCGATCTCGTCGTCAACTTCACGGGAGGTGACACCTGGGCGCCGTCGCTCAGGACGCTGCGCAAGGACGGGCGGCTCGTCACCTGCGGCGCGACCGCCGGCTACGAGGCGGTGACCGACATCCGCTATGTCTGGATCCGCGAGCTCAACATCATCGGCTGCGACGGCTGGTCGACGGAGGGTGTCCGCAAGATGGTCGACGGTGTCGCCGACGGCTGGCTGACGCCGATCATCAGCCACGTGCTACCGATGTCGGAGGCGGGTTATGCGGAGGAGCTGATGGAGCAGCGGAGCATATTCGGCAAGGTGATCCTCGAGCCGTGATTCGACTTGGAGACATCGAAGCGGTGACTGCGGCGCTGAAGCGGCCGCCGTTCCAGCGCTTTCTGGAGATTGTGCCGCTCGAGGTCGACGCCGAGGCGGGGCGCGTCGTATTCGCGCTGCCCTTCAAGCCGGACTACGGCCGCTCCGAGGGCGGCCAGATCCACGGTGGTGTCATTTCTGCCTTCATCGACATCGCCGCGGACTACGCGCTTTCAGTCCGCGTCGGAGATTTCGTCCCGACCGTCAATCTGCGGGTCGATTATCTGAGGCCCGCCGCCGGCCTCCTGCGAGCTGAGGCGGAGGTAGTTCGCGCCGGCCGCACAATAGGCGTTGTCGACGTAAAGGTGACTGACGAAAGCGGCAAGCTGGTCGCCATTGGCCGCGGCACCTTCGGCATCCAGCCAGGTTGAGAAACGCGATGGCCATACTCAATCTCGCGGGCGACGCGCCGGACATCGATCCGCCGGACTTCGCTCTGCGGCTGACCAAGGCGATCGAAGAGAATCCGCCAGCGCTCGACGACTATTCGCGCGGCGGCGCTGTTGCCGCTTTCGAGGAGCGCATGGCCGTGGCGCTCGGCAAGGAGCGAGCGATGCTGATCGCAACTGGCACGCTTGCCAACCTTCTCGCACTCCGCGCTCACGCCGTGGGACGAGGCAAACGCATCTTGGTACAGTCAGAAGGGCACATCGCCAACGATGCCGGGGATTGCGCCTCAGAGCTCGCCGGCCTGTCACTCGTGACGGTTCCGCATTCCGGCTTCAGCGCAAAAACGATTGAAGCGGAAATCGCTCGCGCCACGACGGCACGGGTCGCAGCCGGGATCGCCACGATTGTCGTCGAGTCGCCGCTCAGACGCGGTTTCGGTTCCGTGGTACCACTTGAGGAGCAGGACGCTATCGTCGCGCTCGCTCGTGAGCAGAATATTGCGACGCATCTCGACGGAGCACGCCTCTATGTCGCCTCCGGTTTTCTCAACAAGCCCGTACGCGCGCTCGCTGCGCCTTACGACACCGTCTACGTATCCCTCTACAAGTATTTCGGTGTCCCCTTCGGTGCGGTTCTTGCCGGCCCCGCTGCTCTCATCGAGGAGCTCTTTCACGATCGCCGGCGCTTCGGCGGCGGACTCAATCAGATGTGGCCGATCGCCGTCCTCGCCAATACCGCGCTCGATGACATGGAGGCGCGCTGGCGTTTGATCGCCGAGCGGGCACATACGGTAATCGATTGCCTCACAGCGTGTGGAGTGGATGTCGACCGAGCACCATTCGGCACCAATGTATTCCGTCTTCGTGCCGCAAATCCGAGGGCCGTCGCCGATCGGGCTAGGGCGCTGAGCGTTAAGCTGCCATCGGTTTCTGATGATAGGTGGCCCGTGAAGGCGAACCTCAGTTGGACTGCAATACCGGAAGAAACTGTTGTCGAAAGGCTCCGAGCAATCTTCGGGGACGTCGCCGCCTGAACATTCGACTGCCTATCGCTAAAGCTGATGCAGGCGTTCGCTGGGAGCAGGTGAGTACGCGAACCGCCGGCATTCTGCCTTGAATATTCGCTTCGGCGCTTGACTTCGAAGCACTGTAAGACGATTTCGAAGGCCGAGTCGGACGCTGCGCCATCGCTGACAACTGAGCGAAGCATCCGAAATGGGTCAACTTCGGAAGATCAATTCGGTGCCGGTACGCCAGGCGATCATTCGGCCGCCAGCTTGTGAAGGGCGTCGAGGCCGATCGGGGAACCACCGAATTCTTTCATCGTGTCCAGGACAGACTCCCATGCGAAACCTGCGGACGCGCTGTCCCCCAGGAGGTGATAGGCGGGCACGTCGCCGAGATCGGAACGGATCACGATGCCGTTCGACCGCGCGACGGAGGTCTGCGCGATCCGGTGATTGGCGAAGGATTTTGCTCTGAGATCGACGCCGCAGATCTTGGCGAAGATCGTGGCGGCATGTTCTCCGGTCACCATGAACCAGAAGGAAGCGTCGCGTCGTGGCACGGGCCAGACGCCGACGGCGGCGTAGCTCCATGCACGCTCCAGCGCAACGACCGGCTGCTCGTCGCCGTCGGGCGCGCAAAGAACGAGAACTTCTCCCGCGGCAAGCCTAGCGGCGAGGAGCCCGCCGGAGGCGGGGTAGGCGACGTTCGACGCCTCGCCAAGGGTGATTCCCTGCGCGGCCATCCATTCGGCCATCTTCGGCCCCTTGAAGCCGGTGCGCGGAAGCGGCGAGAGGTCGGCGAGCCCAAGTTTTCGCGCGATTCCGGTCTCATCGGCGTCGCCGAAAGATGTCGCCACCATCGCGTCGTTGAGCGGGCGGAAGCGAGCGCCCGCCGCCTGGAGGTCGCGGTAGAGAAAACTCCGCCGCAGACGCTCTTCCGGAAGATGGCGGGCGCCTTCGCTCATCGTCACATCTCCTGACGCGCGCCGTCGGGGTCGTAGAACGGAAGCTTCACCACTCGGCCTTCTACGATGCGTCCGCCCGCGACCTTGATGTCGAACGAAGCGCCGATCCCGGTCTGGTCCGGATGCACGTAAGCAAGGCCGATCGTCTGCTTCAACGAATCGGACCAGGCGGCGGAGGTGACGCGGCCGACGATCTCGTTCTCTTTAAGCGTCAGGTGGCACTCCTCGGGGATAGGCGCGTTCTTGTCGTCGATCACGAAGCCGACGAGCTTTCGCTGCAAACCGTTCCTGTCCTGGATGGCGATCGAGCGACCGCCGACGAAATAGGGCTTCCGCCGCGAGATCGCCCAGGCCATGTCGGCTTCGCTCGGCGTGGTCAGGCCGTCGGTGTCCTGGCTGACGATGATGTGACCCTTCTCGAGCCGCAGAAGCCGCTGCGCCTCCACGCCGAACGGACGAATTCCCTCGCGCTTTCCCGCCTCCATGAGCGCATCCCAAAGCGCCTCGCCCTGGCTCGCGGGAACATGGATCTCGTAGCCGAGCTCGCCGACGAAGCCGACGCGCATCAGCCGCGCCGGAATGCCGGCGACATAACCGATCCTGACGCCGAGATACGGGAACGCCTGGCGCGACAGATCGATGTCGGCAAGTCGCTGAAGCACCTCGCGCGAACGCGGCCCCGCGATGTTGACACCGGCGAAGGCGGCGGTGACGTTGGTGACGACGACGTCGAGCCGCCACTGCGCATTCCGCCACAGCATGCTGCGATAGACGTTATCGACGCCGCTCGTCGTCGCGGTGACGTAGAAATGCTCTTCGTGCAGACGGCAGGCGACGCCGTCGTCGATGATCACGCCGGCTTCGTCCGTCATCAGGACGTAGCGGGAGCGGCCGACCTCCTGCTTTTTGTAGGCGAAGGTGTAGAGCCGCTCGAGGAACTCCGCCGCGTCCGGCCCGCAGACCTCGATCCCGCCAAGCGTCGAGACATCGATCATCCCGACATTGTTGCGAACGGCGAGCGCCTCCTCGCGGATCATCCGTTCACGCTCCTCCTTCGCCCCGTAATAGGCAGGCCGCATCCAGAGCCCGGCGGGCATCATGCGGGCGCCGAGCTCGATGTGCCTGTGGTGCATCGCGGTCAAGCGCACCGGCTCGAAGCCTCGCCCGGCGAGCACGCCCATTTTCTCCGCCGCGAAGGGCGGGCGTGCCGTGGTATGGCCGACGGCCTCGATATCCTGCCCGGTCGCCTCGGCGGTCAGCCGCGCGGCATTCAGCGCCGAGTGCCGCCCCTGTGACGGCCCCATGCCGATCGTCGAGTAGCGCTTCACCAGCTCGATGTGATCGTAGCCCTCGGTGACAGCGTTTCGGATATCGGCGACCTGCAGGTCCTCGTCGAAATCGACGAAGTCCTTGCCCTTCAGATGCGGGAAGATCGGCCAGGGATGCGATTGCCCGAGGCTGCCGCGATCGTTGGGGACGACGGGGGAGGGGCCGGCATCGAGCTTGAGCGCCGCCGACGGCCGCATGCCCGGCGGCTTCGCCTTCCGCCATCACCGCATCGAGCGCATAGGCGCCGGCGAGCGAGCCGGCGACCGCGATATCCTTCGGAACCTCGCGGACCGCGAACATCGCGCTTGCCGGATCGTAACGGACCTTGCCGCCGGCATGCGACAGAAGCTGATGCGTCGGCATGAAGCCGACGGATGTCAGAAGCAGGTCGCAATCGAAGGTGATGGACGTTCCGTCGACCTTGCCGGGCGCATCGAGCGCTCGCGCTACGATGCCGCGTATATGCCGGTTGCCGCGCTCGGGAATCGCCTCCCAAGCGGTGAAGCCCTGGAGCACGCGAACGCCATGGTCGCGCACGGCATCGGCGATGGCGCAGCGCCGCGGTTGCTGCTGCAGGTCGAGCACAGCCCCTACCTCGACCCCAGCGGAAATCAGGTCGATCGCGGCGGCGTAGCCGTCCGTGTTCGCGGTCGCGACGACTGCGCGCTCACCGGGGCGGACGCCGAATTGGCGGATGAGGCGCTGCGCGGCCGAGGCGAGCATGATCCCCGGCAGGTCGTTGTTGCGGAAAACGAGCGGCTGCTCGATGGAGCCGGTGGCAAGCACCACCTTTTTGGCGCGCACCTTGTGAAGGCGATTGCCCTCGACGACCGACAGCCAGTTGTCGTCGAAGAGGCCGGTAACGACCGCCCCGGTCATCATCTTGATGCCGGGCTCCGCCGCAACCTGATCCCGAAGTGTGGCGAGGGCCGCGGCGGCCGGCGCGCGCCTTCGACGTCGAAACGCGCATAGTTGAGGCTGCCGCCGAGCGCGCGGTTCTCGTCGACGAGAAGCACGTCGGCGCCGGCGCGCGCGGCGCGGAGCGCCGCGGCCATGCCGGCCGGACCGCCGCCGATCACGGCAACATCGCACCAGGAATAGGCCTTGTCGAAATAGCCGTGGTGCGCGGCGAGATTGACTTTCCCAAGGCCGGCGCGCCGGCGGATGATGGGCTCCCAGAATTTCCAGGCGCCCTTCGGGCGAAAGAAGCTTTTGTAGTAGAAGCCGACCGGCAGGAACTTACCGAAGGCTCCGATCAGCGCACCCCGGTCGTTCTCCAGGCTGCCGTCGAAGTTCTGGCCCTCTACGCGGAGGCCTTCGCTGATCGGCACGGTGTCCGCCGCCACGTTCGGCTCATCGGGAAGCTGCACCAGCGTGTTGGCGTCCTGACCGGCCATCGTGAGCACGCCGCGCGGACGGCGATATTTGAACGAGCGCGAGAGGATCCATTTGCCATGCGCCGCGAGCGCGCTTGCGATCGTGTCACCCGCGTGGCCCTCCACGCGTTCGCCCGCGAACGTGAAGGCGACCTTGCGCGACCGGTCGATCCACTCGCCGGATTGCGGCGGCAGCCGGTTCTCGCCGCCTGTCATGCGGACCCCGCGTCGGGCTTGGAATAGTCCCGCCGGCTCTTGAAGACCTCCGAGGCGGGATAGGTGCGCACGATCTCGTCGGTCAGCGTATTGCGCTCGGCGATGAACCAATAGGCCGTCGGCGCATGCAGCCACCATTCGCGCACCACGACCGGCTGATTGTCATGCAGAAAGACATGATCAGCCCATTCGGGGTCGGTGCAGCGGGAGGGGATCCGGCTCCTCGCGCACCTCGCCGCCGCAGACGAATTCGGAGATGTTGCGCGGGCCGTTCAGCGGGCAGTGCATGAGCTTCATGATCCCGCCCTCGTCAATGCCCGACCGAGGCGGCGCCCTTCTCGCCGACCTGTTTGAATTCCTCGAAGCGGGAAAGGCGAAACGGCTGGATGAGGTCGGGGACCTTTCCGGTTGCCAGCATCTTGGCGTTCTGCTTGCCGCAGACCGGCGTCGCCTTGAAGCCCCACGTGCCCCAGCCCGCGTCGATATAGTAGCTCCCGACCGGCGTCTCGCCCATCACCGGCGAAAAATCCGGCGTCATGTCGGCAAGCCCCGCCCATTGCCGGAGCACCTTCACGTTGGCGAGGAAGGGAAAGAGCTCCAGCATATGCGCCATCAGCCCTTCCTTGAAGTCGAGCGTGGAGCGCGGGCGATAGAGGCCGTAGGGGTCGGTCGAGCCGCCCATGACGAGCTCACCGCGGGCGCTCTGCGAAACGTAGATGTGGAGGCTGCCCGACACGATGATCGGATCGAGGAACGGCTTAAGCGGCTGGGTCACACAGGCCTGCAGCGGAATGGTGCGGATCGGAAGCTTGAAGCCTGCCATCTTGGCCACGACGGAGCTCATGCCGGCGACGCATTGGATGATCCGCCCCGCCTTCACGCTGCCGCGCGTCGTCTCCACGCCGACCGCCCTGCCGTTCGCGCGGGCGATTCCGGTCACCTCGGTCAGCTGATGCAATTCGGCGCCGCGCTGCGTGGCGCCGCGCGCATAGCCCCAGGCGACCGCGTCGTGGCGGGCGATAGCGCCCGGCGGATGATAGAGCGCGCCGAGGATCGGATAGCGCACGTCCTCGGAGAGGTTGAGCTCGGGGCAGAGGCGGGCGATGTCGTCGCGGAAGACAAGCTCGGAATCGACGCCGAGATGCCTGTTCACCTCTGCCCGCCAGCGCGACGTGCGGATCGCGGCGTCGGTATGAGCAAGGGTGAAATGACCGCGCTCCGAATACATGATGTTCATGTCGAAGTCGTCGGCGAGGTCCTTCCAGAGCGTCAGCAACTCGTCATAGAACTTCACGCCTTCCGGCGTCAGGTAGTTGGAGCGGATGATGGTGGTGTTTCGCGCGGTGTTGCCGCCGCCGAGGTAACCCTTCTCGAGGATGGCGACGTCGGTGATGCCGTAGTCGCGCGCGAGATAATAGGCGGTCGCCGCTCCATGCCCGCCTCCTCCGATGATGACCACATCGTAGGACGGTTTGAGAGGCTTCGCAGCCGGGAGCTGGCGCTCGAACTTGCCGAGGCCGAAGCCGTGTTTCAGGAGCGCAAAGACCACGATTTGCCTGCTTGAAGGCGAACGCCGGCTCTCACATTAATCGCTCGCGGTCGGAAAAGGGGCGCCCGCCGATCGGCCGGCGCCCCCGCACTTGTCAGGTCGGATGCTCGTCGAGCGCCTTTTTGATCGACTCGGCAGAGCCGTAACGGTCGATGTCTTCGTTGTAGTCCACGTTCTCCTGCTTGATCTGCAGGACGTGAAACACGATCCAGAGGACGAAAGCGACGAGGAACATGATCACTTCCGAGCCTTGCCACGGGTAGATCGCGCCAATGTTGGCGAGATCGACTGCCCAAGAGTTGCCCATTTTCGATCCTCCTACTGAAGAGCGCTAAGCAAGCGCCTTCTCGGTGTTTCTGACGTCGGTGCGCGCTGCTTCCTGTTCGTGCAGGCTCTTGAAATCGAGGCCCATGAGCTCGACCTGCCGCGGCACGCGGAGCAGTCCGAAAGCGTTGAAGATCTTCGCCGTGACCCATCCCGGGATGAAGCCGAGGACGAAGAACATGATAATCGCGCCGATGATCTGTCCGATCGGATTGACCGTCGCGTAGCCCTCGTAGGGCGACGACGGATAACCCCAGAGCACGAAACCGGCGATGACAACGCCGATGAAGCCGGCATAGCCGTGCACCGCCACGGCGCCCACTGCGTCGTCGATCTTGAATTTCTTCTCGACCCAGTAGTGCATCTTGTAGGCGATGAACGTGCCGATCCCGCCGATGAACATGGCCTGGATCGGGTGATAGAGGTCGTTGCCGGCCGAGGCGGTGATGATGCCGGCGAGGCCGCCCGAGTAGGTCCAGAACGGGTCGCCCTTGGAGATCAAGTAGGCCACCATCATGCCGCCCGACAACGACATCAGGAAGTTGAAGGTGATGCCGCCGAGTGTGGTTGGCGTCAGGTAGATCGTCGTGGCCGTCCAAGTCGCGCCGGTGATCTGGCCGCCGATCGTCTCCGGCGAGATGATCGGAACGTTGCACGCGGCGTAGAATCCCCAGAAGCCGGTGTAGATCAGGAATAACCCGACCGTGACCAGCCAGGTGTTCTGCGGCACGAAATCACGCGGCTTGCCGTCGGACGTGAAGCGCCCGAGACGCGGGCCGAGCACCAGGAGCACGCCGAGCGCTGTGCCGCCGGCGATCGCGTGGATGACGCCGGACGCGTAGGCGTCGTGATAGCCGAGCACCTTGACCATCCACCCGTTGTAGCTCCAGCCCCACGCCGCATCGATCATCCAGGTCACCGAGCCGATGAGCACGGCGATGACCAGAAACGCGCCGGTGCGTATGCGCTCGATGACGGCGCCCGACACGATCGAAGCCGCGGTCAGCGAGAAGAGCAAGAACGCTCCCCAGAAAACGCCGGTTATGTGATCGCCGAGGTTCGGCGCCATGGTCGGCGACCAGGGCGCATTCGGCGTGCCTGCATCGAAGAGGATGCCACCGGTGATCCCAGGTCCGTTCGGAAGGCCGAAATAGATCCACCAGCCGAAGAAGAAGAACGTGACGGTGACCACAGGGATCAGCATCGTGTTCTTCATCAGCGTGTGAAGATGATTGCGGCGGCGGCTGACCCCGACCTCGTAGACGCAGAAACCGACGTGAATCAGAAACATGAATACGATCGTCACCCAGTAGTAGAACTCGGTGAACAGTGTCGTTAAGGCAGATAAATTGTCGCCCATGTGATGCTCCCCCAATGTCGCATCCGCGGCAGCGCAAATCTTTCCGAGATCATTGCGCCGCGGGTTCAGACCGACGATGCTACATATTCAGCGCCCCCACTTTGACACGCGAAGTCTGCGTCACCGTCCGCATGGCGGGGTCCCCAGAGAGGCTCCCGCCAAACCCGTAATGTAACGAAAAGTTCAAAATAGTCGCCGGGTCATGCCGAAGACTCCCACAGAAGAACTCCGTGACCACTTCATCGGCTGGCAATGCCGTATCAGGCAGGTCGCGATGCGCCAGGACGGCGGACGCCCGTCGCCCGGCATGCGGCCGCGGGCGCTCGGCACAAACGGCGGTGTCATCGCGGAGGCGCTGACAGTCCTGATCGTTCCGAAAGAGCCGGCCGAGAGCACCGCCTTCTTCCGCTTCCAGGCGCAGAAGTCGGCGGACCCGATGGTTGTCTACGACCGGGGCCTGGCATTTCTTCAAGCGGAGCACTTCCAGCGCCCGGCGAGTTTCAGCGACCGCCTGACCGCGCTTCTGCCGGCCAGTTCGCCCATCGCGGCCAGCGCTTCTCGCCGAGGGCGCCTGCTACCTGGAGTTCGATCAGTTCCGGCAATTCTTCCGGCTGCCGTGCGCGGTCTTCGAGCTTAAGGAGGGCGATCCCGCCCGCGAGGCGACCGTCTGGCACAATCGCATCTTCAACCCGGCCGTCGTCAGTGCCGTGCAGGTGCTCGCCTTCCGCCCCGACTGGGCGCGCGCCGAGGCGAGGCCGCGACCGCCGGGCCTCTTGGCGCCAGGGGCGGGCCCCTAGCGTCTCAGAATTTCCGGTAGGCTTCATTCAGCTCTCTCAGCGGGTGGCGCGGCGAGGTCTGGAAGCGCACCAGCAGCTCGCGCGCCAGCATGTCCCGGTCCTGTTGGTTGTCGGGCAACGACATGGTTTTCGGGATGCGCACCCAGCCATTAATGTTGCGGTCGAAAATAGCGGGCTGCCCATCCTCGTACCCCATGTGGATGTCTTCCAGCCAGTTCAGGTCGTCCCAGCCCATGAACTCCATGTAGCCCTTGAGATAGGGGGTAAGGCGGCCGTAATCGGGCAGCAAATTCACATCGTAGCGGTAGCCGATGTGCTGTCCGATCTCCTGCTCGCGGCTGGAGTCGAGCCCGGCGGCGTCCTTCAGGAACTTGTCGACGTCGCCCTGGGCTTCCGCGCCCTTGTATCCGCCTTTGCCGGCCATCGTAGCGATCCCGTGCCTCAGCTGATGTCGTGGTAGTTCTCGACGCCGACAGTGTAGTCGGTGCCGGCAAGCGGCACCTGCGCCATAGCCGAGGCTTCCATCGTCAGCGCGGCGAGGTCTTCCGGCTCGAGACTGTGGACGTTGGTCTTGCCGCAAGCGCGCGCCAGCATCTGCGCCTCCATTGTCAGCGTGTGGAGGAAATTGTAGACGCGCTCGGCCGCTTCATCCGGATCGAGCCGCTTCCTGAGTTCGGGATCCTGTGTGGCGACGCCGACCGGGCAGCGCCCGGTGTGGCAGTGGTAGCAATAACCCGCCGGCACGCCGATCTCGTTCTCGTAGTCGGTGACGCCATCGATATGCCTGTTGCAGTTCAGCGCCATCAGCACGGAGTGGCCGATGGCGATTGCGTCGGCACCGAGCGCCAGCGCCTTTGCGACATCGCCACCGTTCCTGACGCCGCCGGCATAGACGAGCGTGACTTCGCCGCGCTTGCCGAGCTCGTCGATGGCGCGGCGCGCCTGGCGGATCGCGGCGATGCCGGGGATGCCCGTGTCCTCCGCGGCGATGTGCGGCCCGGCGCCGGTGCCGCCCTCCATGCCGTCGATATAGATGGAGTCCGGCCCGCATTTCACGGCCATGCGCACATCGTCATAGACGCGCGCGGCGCCGAGCTTCAGCTGGATCGGAATCTCCCAGTTGGTCGCCTCGCGGATCTCTTCGATCTTCAGCGCAAGGTCGTCCGGGCCGAGCCAGTCGGGATGGCGTGCCGGCGAGCGCTGATCGATGCCGGCGGGAAGCGATCGCATCTCGGCCACTTGGTCGGTCACCTTCTGGCCCATGAGATGCCCACCGAGGCCGACCTTGCAGCCTTGTCCGATAAAGAACTCGCAGGCGTCGGCGAGCCGCAGATGGTGCGGGTTGAAGCCGTAGCGCGACTGGATGCACTGGTAGAACCACTTGACCGAATAGCGCCGCTCGTCCGGGATCATCCCGCCTTCGCCCGAGCAGGTCGCAGAGCCGGCCATGGTGGCGCCGCGGGCGAGCGCGATCTTCGCCTCGTAAGAAAGCGCGCCGAAGCTCATGCCGGTGACGTAGACGGGGATATCGAGCTCGAACGGCCGCTTGGCCTTCGGGCCGATCACCGTCTTCGTCTCGCACTTCTCGCGATAGCCCTCGATGACGAAGCGCGTCAGCGTGCCGGGCAGGAAAGTCAGATCGTCCCAATGCGGGATCTTCTTGAAGAGCGAGAAACCGCGCATGCGGTAGCGGCCGAGCTCCGACTTGATGTGGATGTCGTTGATGACCTCAGGCGTGAAGATGTTCGAGTGACCGAGGATGAAGCGGCTCGATTCCGCCGGTCCCCTCGCATCTTTTCCACCATTCCCACTTGCCATCGACGCGTCCTCTTTTGCCCGGCCCTTAGAGCACGAGCTTCTTTTCGGTCGGTTCCAGATTGTCGTAGTTCCAGAGCTGCTTGCCGGCGACGATCTTGCGGAAGTGGCCGACGCCCTTCTTGGGGAGCAGCTCGTACATCGCGAGCTTGCGCTCCAGCCATTGGCGATCGAGGTCCGTCATCTCGCCCCACACCGCGTCGACGCCGAGACTGACCGGCTCGCCGCCGATATAGATCGTGCCGTCGTACATGGAATCGCCGAGGTTCTTGCCGGCATTGCCGCAGATCACCATGCGCCCGCGCTGCATCATGAAGCCGGAGAAGGCGCCTGTGTCGCCGCCGACGATGATCGAGCCGCCCTTCATGTCGATGCCCGTGCGCGAGCCGACGTTGCCCTTGCAAACGAGGTCGCCGCCACGGATCGCGGCGCCGAACTGCGAGCCGGCGTTCTTCTCAATGATGACGGTGCCGCTCATCATGTTCTCGGCGCACGACCAGCCGACGCGGCCGGCGATCCTGACGTTCGGCCCGTCGATCAGGCCGACGCCGAAATAGCCGAGCGAGCCGTCGATGATCAGATTCAGGCGGTTCAGGATCCCGACGGCGATCGAATGCTTGGCGCCGGGATTGCGGATGACGATCGTCCCATGGCCTTCCTGCATCAGCTCGCGGATGCGGAGATTGACTTCCTTCTCCGGCATGTTCGACGCGTCGATATCGGCGCGCTTGTTGAAGTCGACGTCGAACGTCCCGGGGAGCGAGAAACCGTCGTGCGCATCGGAAAGATCGAAATCGAAGAACTGCCGCTGCGAACGCCCGCCGAGCTGCTCGGTGTGCATTCCCATCTCATGGGAGAGACGGCTTTGTTCGGCTGCCGAGCGCGGTGCGCCGGTCATCGCCGCCACACCCGCACCTCTTCGTCGTAAGGGTCGGAGGTGTCGATCTCGCGCGGCATCAGCGTGCGGATCGCGACCTCCTCGGAGGCGAGCGCGACGAGATTGTCGCTCTCGTAGAGAACCATCGGTTTTGCCGCCATGGTGTCTTTTGCCATGCCGAGCTCCGTCTCCGTCGCCACGACGTAGGTGAACACGCCGTCGATCTCCTTGATCGACGCCTTGAGCGAATCCTCGAGCGTCGCACCCTGTTCGAGGTTGTTCGCCGTGTAGACCGCCAAAAGCTCCAAATCGCAATTCGACATGAAGCGGTGGCCGCGCCGTTCCATCTCGCGCCGCATGATCCAGTAGTTGGTGAGCTGCCCGTTATGGACGACCGCGATGTCGTTATAGGGGTAGGCCCAGTAGGGATGCGCGGAGCGGATATCGACGTCCGATTCCGTCGCCATGCGGGTATGGCCGATCCCGTGCGTGCCGGTGAATTTTCCGAGCTCGTATTGCGTCGACACCTGCGTTGCGTCGCCGAGATCCTTGATCAGCTCGAGCGCGCTGCCGAAGGATAGCACCTCGGCGCCGTCGATCTGCTCGATCTGCTCGGCGAGCTTCCGCGTGTCCGCCGAATAGCGCAGGCGATATCGAAACGCGTAATCGGTCGGCTCCGAAACGTCGAGCACGACGGCGCCCATCTCCTGCAGCCTGGAATCGACCTCCGCCTGCCGCTCGCGAATCTTCTGGTGGATGTGGTGGTCCCTGGTCAGGTCCTCATGCTCGGCAAGCTTCAGCCGCATGATGTACTCGTTGTCGGCGGAGACCCCGTAGATCGCGAAGCCCGTGGAATCGGGGCCGCGATGCCGGAGGCTCTGAAGCATCGCCGTCATCTCTTTGCCGACGGTCGCGGCGCCGTCGCGGTGGATCAGTCCGGCTATTCCGCACATGGCTTCGGTTCTCCTAGGGCAGGCAATCCAGATACATCTTCAGGTCCCATTCCGTCGCGGTGTGGAGAAAGCGCTCCCATTCGTCGCGCTTGTACTCGTCGTAGAGGCGATACATCTCGCCCGGCATCGCGGAGCGGATGACTTCGTCCTTCTTCAACGCCTCAAGCGCATCGCCGAGCGTCATCGGGAGCTTCTTCACCTGCTTGCCGGCTTCCATCGCCTGATAGATGTTGCGCTCCTCCGGGCGGCCCGGATCGAGGTTGTTCTTGAGGCCGTCGTCCATGGCTTTCAGAAGTCGCCGCCGCCATCAGATGCGGGTTCACCATCGCGTCGACGGCGCGGTATTCAAAGCGCCCCGGCGCGGAGACGCGAAGGCCGGTCGTGCGGTTCTGGAATCCCCAATCGGAGAAGACCGGCGCCCAGAAGCCGGTGTCCCAAAGCCTGCGATAGGAATTGACGGTGGAGCAGCCGATTGCCGTCAGGCCGCCGAGATGGGCGACGATTCCGCCGATCGCCTTCAGCCCGATCTTGCCCGGCAGCTGGACGTCGTCGGTGTCCGGCATGAAGGTGTTCTCGCCGCCGCGGCGGTAGGTGTAGTTGAAGGGGAGGCCAGGCAGGTTCTTGAGGTCGTTGCCGAGCGGCTTCACCTCGTCCTTGCCGCCCTTCCACAGCGAGATGTTGTGATGGCAGCCGTTGGCGGAGACGCCCATGAACGGCTTGCACATGAAGCAGGCGATGATGTCGAACTCGCGCGCCACCTGGGCGCAGATCTGGCGGTAGGTGGCGAGCCGGTCGGCGGTTCGCGCGCAATCGTCGTAAGTGAAGTTCAGCTCCAGCTGGCCGGGCGAATCCTCGTGGTCGCCCTGGATCATGTCGAGGCCCATCTTGCGGCAATATTCGATGACCCGCATGTAGACGGGCCGCAGGCTCTCGAACTGATCGATGTGATAGCAATAGGGGCGCGAATAGCCGCCGTTCGGCTGACCGTCGGAGCCCTTCTTGAGCCACATCATCTCCGGCTCGGTGCCGTGCCGGAGCTCCAAGCCGTGCTGCTTCTTGAACTCGGCGTGGATGCGGTGAAGGTTGCCGCGCGCGTCCGCGGTCAGGAAGGCGCCGGGGTCCTGTCGCTCCTCGCGGTTGCGGAAAAGCGTGCACCACATGCGCGCCACCCGGTTGTCCCAGGGAAGCTGCATGAAGGTTTCCGGTTCGGGAATGCCGATCAGCTCGGCCGCCTCCGGCCCGTAGCCGAGATAGTCGCCGTGGCGGTTCAGGAAGAGGTTCATGGTGGCGCCGTAGACGAGCTGGAAGCCTTTCTCGGCGACCGATTCCCAATGCTCGGCCGGGATGCCCTTGCCCATGATGCGGCCGGTCACGGAGACGAACTGCAGAGTAGAGGTATTCGATGCCGAGCGCGTCGATCTTCTTCCTGACTTCGGCGACGAGCGCCTTGCGGTCGCGCTGCTCGACGAAGCCCTCAATATCCATCGAGGGCTTTGATCGCCCCGCCCGGCGCAGCACGCCGCTGCGCTTCTCGCTCACCCGCGTCTCGGCCGGCATGGCACGACGGGAAGTCTTCTGCCGCATTGTTCTCAGCTCCACGGGAACGGGCTGTGGGAAGTCGGGTGCAGTTCGCCGCGCTCGAAGCGGGAGAAGCGGAAAGGCTCCAGCAGCGCGCTCTTCTCGCCCATCAGCTCCTGCGCAACGAGCTTGCCGACACCGATCATCTTGTAGCCGTGATTGGAATCCGCAATCACGTAGACGTTCTCGCGGAAGGTATCGAAGACGGGGAAGTTGTCGGGCGTGAAGCAGCCGAGGCCGCCCGACTTCTCATGCTTGTTGTATTGCCCGATCTTGCCTTCGAAACGCTTCTGGCAGTGGGCGAGCGCCGAGCACCACATCTCCACGAAATTCTCGCCGACGATGAAATCGGGCGATTCCGGCCCGTAGGGGTCGACCGCCACCTGATCGGGATCCTGCTCGACCTTGTAGGGCGCAGCGCCCCCCTGGATGCCGCCGAAATTGAAGTCGGGCTTGTAATAGAGCCCCCACAGCTCATCGGTGATCAGCGAGCCGTCGACGTCGGAATAAAGCGGCGCGTCGGTGTCGACGTGGATGACCGGGGGAAAGCGCCCGTCGTTGGTCTTGTGGATGTTCGGATCGACGCCGAGCGTTCCCTCCTCCAGGCACCAGTATTTCCACATCGGCACGCCGTCGTGGAGCTTGCCGTCGCGGCCCTTGATGGCGATCGTCTTCGGCAGCTCGAGATGGTTCCAGATGCGGTTCACCCAGGGCCCGGCGCCGACGATCACCTGCTCGCAGCTGATGTCGCCCTGGTTGGTAATGAGCCCGATCACCGCGTTGCTGTTCGAACCGAACCGGAAGCCGAGGACCTCGACGCCCTCGAGAATGCGCACGCCCGCGCGCTTCGCCTTGGCGGCGAGGCCGTGCATGCTCGCCTTGTTGTTGGCGTAGCCGCCTTTCTTCTCATGCAGCACCGAGGTGATGCCCTGTGCCTGCCAGTCGTCGAAAAGGCCCTTCATGTAGCGCCGTGAAGCGTCGGCGCCCTCGATGAAGACCAATTCGTAGCCGATCGCCTTCTGCTGCTCGTAGATGGACGCGACGTCCTCGCGCATGCATTCCGGGCTGATCTGCATGTAGCCGACCGGGTGATAGCTGAAGGCTTCCGGGTCGCTCTCCCAGACGGCGACGGAATGCGCCATCAGCTCGCGCATCGCCGGCTGGAAATAGTTGTTGCGCACAACTCCGCAGGCTATGCCGGACGCCCCAGCGGCGATCGAGGTCTTGTCCAGGATGAGGATGTCTTCACCCGAGCCCCGGCCGCTCGCCTTCAGCATTTCCGCCAGATGGAAGGCCGTGCTCAGACCATGGATCCCCGCGCCGATCACCGCATATTTCGTGCTTGCGGGGAGTGTCATCGCAGTGACCCTTGGTTGAACGCCGTGTTCAGCGTGACCATCTATGGTGGCACCGTGGCCTTCCGCCAGTGGCGAAAATCTCGTCGCTCCGGCGACGATATGAGGGCATAGTCGCGGACCGATTGTAAACCAATTTCTTCCATCCGGATCAAATTGGACTTCAGGCCGTTATTGTTCACCGACCGGCCCTGAAGGCATGATGGAGCAACGATGCGAGGAGACGTCGAATTGGAGGGACTGACCAAGCCGGGCCGGGGCGTTGGGGCGATCTCGGCGCACCTTCGAAACGCCATCGAGGCGGGCACCTACAACCGCGGCGACCAGCTGCCGCCGGAACGCGAGCTGGCAGTAACCTTCCAAGCGGCGCGGAGCACCGTCCGCCGTGCGCTCGATCAGCTGGAGCGGGCCGGATTGGTTTCGCGCAAGCTCGGCAGCGGCACATTCGTGACCGCATCGAGCCTCGAAAGCCCGGTCGCCGGCGACGTGACCGAGGTCATCAGCCCGCTGCAGCTCATCGATGCGCGATGCGCGGTGGAGCCCGTTCACGACGCGGCTCGCGGTGCTCAATGCCACACGCCGCGACTTGAGCGATATGGAGACGGTGCTCGCCCGCGCGGAAGCCTGCGACGACGACAAGGACGAATTCTCCAAATGGGACGCGGAATTCCACCTTCTCGTCGCGCGCGCTTCGCGCAACCCGCTACTCCTCATCTTCTACAAGCAGATCAATATCGTGCGCCTGCACGCGCAATGGGACGCGATGAAGGAGAAGATCCTGACGCCGGCGGTGATCGCCGACTATCATGTCCAGCATCGCGGCATCTATCAGGCGATCGACCAGCGCGACGCGCTCCTGGCCGAGACGTTGATCACCCAGCACCTTGCCAAGGCGCGCGACGACCTTCTGCAGGCGAATAGCCCGTAGAGGCGCGTGCGGCTACGCCGCGCGCCCAGCCCCTCCAGCGCGAGAAGTTTCGCGGATTTCCAGGGAGAAGTCGCGATCGTGCGTCAGCGCCGGGATGCGCCGGCGCGCATCGATGACGGCCTGCGGATCGATATCCGCGACGATGATGCCCTCCGCCTCGCCTCCGTCTGCGAGGATCTCGCCCCACGGATCGACGATCAGCGAATGGCCAAAGCATTCGCCGCCGCCTTCGAGCACCCCGTTCTGGCATGGCGCGATGACGTAGGCGCCGTTCTCGATCGCCCGCGCGCGAACGAGCGTGTGCCAGTGCGCGAGCCCCGTCAGCTTCGTGAAGGCGGCCGGCACCGCAAGCATCGTTGCGCCGGCCTTGGCGAGCGCGCGGTAGAGCTGCGGGAAGCGCAGATCGTAGCAGACCGAGAGGCCGAGGCCGCCCCACGGTGTGTCGGCGACCACCGCCACGGAGCCCGGAGCGATCGTCTCCGATTCGCGATACTTTCTGCCGGCGCCGAGGTCGACGTCGAAGAGGTGGATCTTGTCGTAGCGGGCGGTGACTTCGCCCGCCGGATTGATCAGGTAGCTGCGGTTGGCGATCTTTCCGTCGGGTTTCACGACAGCGAGCGAGCCGAGCAGCATCCACGCGTCGAGCTCGCGCGCCGCAGCGGTGAACGCTGAGATCGCCGGGTGATCGGCCTCGGCGAATGCCGTCGGCACGAGGCGATGGCCCTCAGTCGCGACGCCGGAGAAGTATTCCGGAAGCGCGATCAGCTTGGCGCCGCGCGCCGCGGCCTCGCGCGCCAGCCTGACGCCCGACTCGAGGTTCGGATCGATCCGCGCCCGGGCCGAGAACTGGATGCAGGCGGCGCGAAAGGTATCAGCCATCTTGGTCCCTCATCGCCCGAGCTCAGAGGCACGCGGCGAGCCCTTTGGTTCCGATTGGGCTTGACCGGTCCGTCGCATGTCCTCCAAGTTTCTCGTCCGCCAGGGGGAGAAGTCAATGATCGGCGACGCTCAGGAGGCGCCTCTTCTGGAAGTGCGCGGCCTGTCGCGCGCTTTCGGCGGCCTCAATGCGGTCGACGACCTCTCCTTCAGCGTCCAACGCAACCGCATCCATGGGCTCATCGGTCCGAACGGCGCAGGCAAAACCACGACCTTCAACCTGATCAGCGGCTTCTATCCGCCGACCGGCGGACGCATCTTCTATGAAGGGCGCGATATCACCGGGATGCGCACGAGCCTGCTCGCGCAACGCGGCCTGATCCGCACCTTCCAGGGAACGACCCTCTTCCAGGAGTTCAGCGTGCTCGACAATGTGCGGGTCGGTTGTCACCTGAGCGCGCGAGCGGGATTCCTCGACCCGCATCGCCGGCGCTGACGCGGCTCGCGAGCGCGCTGCCGACGAGAAGGCGCGAGAGGTGCTTTCCTTCTTCGATCTCGCCGGCTTTGCGGACGAACCGACGTCGAGCTTGCCGCATGGGCACCAGCGTGCGCTCGGCATGGCGGTCGCGCTCGCAGCCGGTCCGAAGCTTCTTCTTCTCGACGAGCCGTTCACCGGCATGAACGCGGAGGAGACTCGACGCATGATGGGGCACGTCCGCCAGCTCCGTGAGGAGCGCGGCATCACCATCATGCTGGTGGAGCACGACATGCAGGCGGTGATGGGGCTCTGCGACGTGATCACCGTCATGAACTTCGGCAGCGCGCTCACCGAGGGCTCGCCGGAAGAAGTCCGGAGCGATCCGCGCGTCATCGAAGCCTATCTCGGCCGACCCCATGCTGCTTGAGATCGACGGTCTCGAGGTGCGCTACCACAAGGTGGCGGCACTGAAGGGCGTGAGTCTCGAAGTGCCGGAGGGCGGCATCGTCACCATTATCGGCGCGAACGGCGCGGGAAAGAGCACCACGCTCAGGGCGATTTCAGGCCTGGTTCGGCCGTCGGCCGGCGAGATCCGTTTCAACGGCGAGCGGATCGACGCGCTGCCGCCGGAAAGGATCGTTGCGCGCGGCATCGCGCATGTGCCGGAAGGCCGCCGCGTCTTTCCGGGATTGACGGTGGAGGAGAACCTGCGCACCGGCGCCTTCCTGCGTAACGACCGCGCCGGCGTCGCGGCGGATCTCGATCAGGTCTACGGGCATTTCCCGCGGCTGCGCGAGCGCTATCGGCAATGGGCGCGCACGCTCTCCGGCGGCGAGCAACAGATGCTTGCGATCGGACGGGCGCTGATGTCCCGCCCGCGCCTGCTCCTCCTCGACGAGCCGTCGATGGGCCTTTCGCCCATCATGGTGCAGGAAATCGGTCGCATCGTCCTGGAGATCGCGGAGCGCGGCGTCCCGGTCGTGCTGGTCGAGCAGAACGCCGAGCTGGCGCTCAATCTGGCCGGCTACGCCTACGTGTTCGAGACGGGCAGCGTCGCGCTGCACGGCAGGGCCGCCATGCTGCACGACAACGAGCATGTGCGCAGGGCCTATCTCGGTGCCTGAAAATTGGAGCGACACGGAGCTCGTCGCAGCCGGCTGGAGGCCGGAGGATCTTGCCTGGGAGAAGGCGGCGGAGACCGCGATGGAGCGCCTTTCCGCCGGCGACGAGGAAGAGGCGCGGTTGCAGACCGCGAGCGGCGTGCGGATCGCCACCGCGAATTTCGCTGCCGACGATCCGCGGCTTGGCTGCAGTCTCGCCAATAACGGCGCGGTGCTGATCGCTTCGGGCCGCGGCGAGCTGAGCGGCCGAACGATCGCCGACGCGATCGGCGTCTGGCGGCGGTGCGACGGCTGGGTCGCGGGCATGACGGCGCCGCGCGTGGCGCGCTCTTCGCTCTTCCATATGCGCATGGAGCAGCGGCACCGGCCGACCTACGAAGCGCGCTGGCGGGTGAAGTGGGCGGAGCTGGTCGAGGAAGCGCGCGGGCGCATCGCCGGTCCCGACGAGATGGCTTTGATCTCGGCCACGGAGGCCGCGGAGCGGCTCGCGCGCTGGCGGCGGGAGCGCCCGGCCATGCTCAACGATACGCGCAAGCTGATGGCGGCGGTGTTGCTGCTTGCGTGCCGGAAGGGTGCTGGCGTCTAGCGCAGCCTCTAGCTCGTCTCCGCCGCTGTCACCGCCGTCGGCCGGCGTTCGACGAAGCGGATGACGAGGCTCTCCAGCCCGTTCGGCATGAACAGGATCGCGGCAATCAGGATGACGCCGTAGAGGAGCGGGCGGATCTGGTCGGCGCCGATTGCCCTGAGCACCACCTCGTCGATGATGGTCAGCGTCACCACGCCGAGGATCGGGCCGTAAAGCCGCGTCGTGCCGCCAACGATGGTCCAGATCACGACATAGACCATCTGCTCCACGTCGAACTGGTTGGGGTTCACCGTGGAGAGGTAGTGCGCATAGAAGGCGCCGCCGAGACCGGCGAAGAACGAGGCGATCACGAAGGCGAGCATGCGGTAGCGGAACGCCTCGATGCCGACCGACTGCGCAAGCTTGTCCTGCCAGTGGATGGCGTGGAAGGTCAGCCCGATCCGCGAGCGCTCGATCAGATGGAGGATCAGCACCGACAGCGCGACGACGACGAGCATGAGATAGTAGTAGGTGACGGGAGAGAAGAAATCGACGTGGAGCGGGCCGAGGTCGAAGCCGGGCAGGCCGGGGATGCGCTTTATGCCGGTTGCCCCGCCGAACGGATCGGTGAAGCGCTTCCAGATAAGCCGGATCACTTCACCCGCCGCGAACGAGCCGATCAGAAAATAGAAGCCCTTCATGCGGAAGAGCGGGAAGCTCAGGAGAAAAGCCGTGAAGCCCGCGGTCGCCGCGCCGAGCAGGATGGAAAGCGGCACGGGCACGCCGAAGGACTTCGCGTAGAGCGCGCTCGCATAGCCGCCGACGCCCATCAAGACGACATGCGCGAGCGACCATTCGCCGGTCAGCGTGAGCAGGCGATAGCTCGTCACGACAAGCACGTTGATGACGAGGAAGACCAGGAGCTCCTGCTGCGAGAAGCTCAAAAGGTGCGGCAGGAGGAGCAGCAACCCGACGACGAGGACGACGCCGAGGGGGCGCACGAGGCGAGCCGGCGTCCGGCCGGTCTCAGACACGCTCGCGTGCTCCGAACAAGCCGTTCGGCATGACGATCAGGACGACCAGCATCAAGAGCAGCCCGACGATGTTGGCGATGACGCCGTCGAAGAGCGTCGTGACGACGGTGTCGACGAAGGAATAGAGAATTGCCGCGATCACGGCGCCCTCGAGGCTGCCGATACCGCCGACGATGATGATGATGAAGGCGGTGACGATGACGGAGTGTCCGATATAGGGCGTCGGCGCGACAAGCGGCGCCGTCAGCGCTCCGGCGACGCCGGCGAGCCCCGCCCCGATGAACATCGCGTAGCGCGCCGTCTGGTTGATGGAGATGCCCTGCAGCGCCGCAGCCTCGCGATCCTGCGCGCAGGCACGGAGCGCCCAGCCGAGCTTCGAGTGCTTCAGAAAGAGCCACAGCAGCCCGAGGAGCACCACGGTCGCGGCGATGACCATGAAGCGCTCGTAGGTCAGCACCGCGCCGCCGATCTCGAGCTTGGCCTTGGTGACCGACGGTATGTTCTGCATCCTGAGGCCGAACTTCAGGACTGCGACGCTTTGCAGAATCAGAAGAAAGCCGATCGAGGCGATGAGCCCGCCGAGCGGATTCTCGCGCAGCGGCCGGAACAGCGCCCACTCCATGAGAAGCCCGAGGCATCCGACGAAGACGAGGCCGGCGGCGACGGTCACGACGAAGGGAAGGCCGAAGCCGGCGAACAGATAGACCACCGTGTAGGCGCCCATCATGTAGAGCTCGCCATGGGCGAAGTTGATCACGCCCATGACGCCGAAGATCAGCACCAGCCCGACGGCGATCAGCGCCATGTAGCTCGCCGCATAGAGCGCGTTGAAGACGGTCTGGATGACAAGCGCGGACATTATGCGGAGACTACCGTGCTCTCATGCCTGTCGTCATTGCCGGACTTGATCCGGCAATCCATTCCGCGGCGGTGGTGGGAACGGCGCGTCGCGGAATGGATGCCCGGGCCAAGCCCGGGCATGACGATGGAAACGGGGACCGCCCTTACGTCCGCTGGTTCCACATCTGGCCAAGCGCGGTCATGTGCTTGATCAGGAGATCCAGGTGCTTGTCCATCCAGGCGGGGATGGAGCGGAACTCGGCGATCTTCGCCTTGCCGTCGCGGATGACCACGACCGGCCAATTGCCGACGAGCGCGTTGTCGATTCCGAACAGCTCCTTGCCCCACCATTTGGCCTCGCCGTAGATGTGCTTGCCGACGCCGCCCTCCTTCATGGCGGCGAGCACGGCAGCCGGATCGGCGCTTCCGGCGCGCTCGGCGGCCTCCTTCCAGAGCACCATGATCGACGAGTATTCCCACGAGACGGCCGACCAGTCGTTCTCGCCGAAACGCTTCACGAACTCCGCGTAGAACTCGTTCGGCTTCGGGAAATTGATGTTCGGATCGTTCAGCTTCGGGTCGTCGAAGTCCGGGAACTGGAAGACGACACCCTCCATGAACTCCTTCGAGGTGCGCTCCACGATGCGTTTGTAATAGTCGACGGTGCAGGAGATGATCTGACCCTTGTAGCCTTGCTGGAAAGCCTGCTCGCAGAGCGGCTGCACGTAGTCGGCGTAGCAGGTGTCGAGGCAGAGAATGTCCGGCTTGTTGGCGAGAAGCTGCGTCATCACCGGTGCGAAGTCGGTGGTCGCCGGGTCGAAGAAGACCGGGTCGCCGAGGACCTCGATGCCGGCCGCCTCGAAGGCGGCGAGATAGGTGGCGACCGACGGCTTGCCGAGCGAGTCGTCCTGCGCGCAGATCACCGCCGTCTTCAGCTCCGGGCGGTTCTCCGCCAGCCATTCCACGCCGGTGACGTTGTAGATCGGGTGCACCTCGCAGGGCGCGACCAGCGTCTTCGTCTCCGGCGTCAGATCGCTCGGCAGAAGCGTGGAAACAAGCATGCCGGTGCGCGCGGCGATGTCTTCCACACCCGGCCACGGGTCGCCGCCGAGCATCATGATGAATTTGACGCCGTCTTCCTGGATGAGCTTCGTCGCGCCGGTGCGCGCCTTGCCGGCGTCGTACTCCTCATCGTAGGCGACGAACTCGACCTTCTGCGCTTCGCCGCCGACGTTGATGCCGCCGGCCGCGTTGGTCCAGTCGGCCCAGATCTCGCAGCCGTCGAGGCCCGGCTTACCCCAGGCGGCAACCGCGCCGGTCAGGGGCGCGAGGAACCCGATCTTCAGGACCTTGTCCTGCGCGAAGGCGATACGCGGCGCGGCGGTATTTGCGATGAGGGCGGCACTTGCCACGCCGGTCAGGAACTTTCTGCGATCAAGCCTCGGTTCGATCTTGAATGTCATCAGAACTCTCCCGTGTTGGCGTGCGCTGTGTCTCCCGACAAGGCAACGGACGGACCCCGTCGCCCTTCCTTCCAGGAAATCTAGGACGGCTCCGGCCGCGGGGGCAACACCAATTCGAACCGGGACGGGCGAATTGGTATCAAGCCGGCCCTATCGCGAGGGCGAATTGGTTCGAACCAGCCTCTAACTCCTGACGCGCAGCTTCTCCGGGTCGTAGTGCGGGAAGCGGACGACGCGGGCGGGGAGCCGCTTCTGCTGGCCGTCGAGCTTTCCGATCTCGACCTCGCGGCCGATATCCGCCGCGCTCACATCGAGGCGCGCGAGCGCGATGTTCTTTTTCAAAACCGGCGAGCGGACGCCGCTCGTCACCACGCCCACCTGCGCGCGGCCCGTGTGAACGCAGTCGCCGTGGCCGACCGCGTCGTTGGAATCGATCTCCAGCCCCACCAGCTTGTTCTGCGGATTGTCGTGCCGCCGGACCAGCGCCTCGCGACCGATGAAGTCTTCGTTCTTCGACTTCAGCGCGACGGTGAAGCCGATACCGGCCTCGAACGGATCGGTCTGGTCGCTGAACTCGTAGTGGGCGAAGATCAGCCCGGCCTCGATCCGGAGCATGTCGAGCGCCTGCAGCCCGAGCGGCTTCAGACCATGCGGCTGGCCTGCCTTCCAGATCGCGTCGAACACGGCGCCGGCGTCCTTCGGATGGCAGAAGATCTCGTAGCCGAGCTCTCCGGTGTAGCCGGTGCGCGACACCACCACCGCCGGCCCGTCATAGCCGCCGATCCGCCCGATCAGGAAGCGGAACCATTTGAGCTCCGCCAGCGCCGGCTGGGCGGGCGGCGTCCAGATGATGCTCTTCAGGATGTCGCGGCTCTTCGGGCCCTGCACGGCGATGTTGTGGAGCTGGTCGGTGGAGGAGCGCACCCAGGCGGAGAACCCCATCTTCTCAGCGAGCTGCCTGAGCCAGACGCCGTCATATTCGTCGCCGCCGATCCAGCGGAAATTGTTGGGCCCGAGCCGGAACAAGGTCCCGTCGTCGAGCATGCCGCCGTGCTCGTAGCACATGGCGGAATAGACCACCTGGCCGACGCCGAGCTTCCTGACGTTGCGGGTCAGCGCGTATTGCATCAGCGCTTCCGCGTCCGGCCCGGTCACTTCGAATTTCCGGAGCGGCGAGAGGTCCATCACCACGGCGCGCTCGCGGGCATGCCCAATATTCCTCGATCGGGCCGCCGTCGTTGAACTTCTGCGCCAGCCAGTAGCCGCGATACTCGGAGAAATCGCGCGTATGAGCGGCAAAGCGCGCGTGGAAGGCGGTCTCGCGTGTCATCTTGGGCTCTGCATCGGGCGTCATGCGATAGGCCACCGCTCTTAAGAAGCGCTCCCTGTCGGAATAAGTGCGGACATGGATGTCGGTCGGGTTCCAGGCGTTCGCCGCGTCGATGTCGTCCGGGCACGCGGATGATACGCAGACGAGGTCCGTGACGGCGCGCAAGAGCACATAGTCGCCCGGCCGCGACCACGGCTCGTCGAAGAAGATGACGTTATTGGCGTCGATGCCGGTGTTGTAGAAGAAATTCAGCGCCATCCAGCCCTTGCGCGCTCCGACGCCGAACGGATCGAGCGCGCCGTTGAAATTGTCGGTGCAGTTGGCGTGACCGGGATAGCCCAGGTCCTCGTAGAATTTTGCGTAGCAGGCGAGCGCGAACGCGTCGTGGCGGCCGACCGTGTCCTGGATGATCTCGACCAGCGGCTCCATGTCCTGGTCGAAGCATTTCGCGGGAAGGCCCGGCGCCGGATAGCCGAGGCCGGTCAGGCTGCGCGTCGTCGTCGCGTCGAGCGGAAGCGCGCGGCCCTTGTCGAGCTTGCGGGCGGAGAAGCACTGGAAGTCGGAGCATTGGCGCCCGGCGACGTCGATGATCTGGATGTATTCGCCGGCGCGCACGAGATAGGCCTCGGCGGTCGCGCGGTTGACGCGGATGTCCTGCAGCGGGTCGGCGAGCGGGTCGGGGAGCGGGGGAGCCTCGCCGGGAGCGCGGGGCGTCGGCGCGCTCGATCACGAAGTTCGATCGGCGTCGCGGTATCCTGCGTGCCCGGATCCATCGCCTCGGCCGGTGCGGAGACGACGAGGTAGCCCCTTCCGCTCTGCGCGGAATTCCTGCGTGTCGCCGGCGGGCGAAGCGCCGCCGAAGATGCGGATCGCGCGCGCGCCGGAGAGGTCGATGCTGCGGCGCTTCAGGCGATCGGCGATCGCACCGAGCGCCGCGCGTGTCGCTGGTCGAAGGCTCGTCGGACGGCTTCCACACCGATGACGCCTGGGGCTCCGCGCGGCCGTCCGCGCCGAACGCGATCAGCTCGCAGGGCTGCCCGCCTTCGACGTCCCTGACGACGATCCGGTCGCCTTCGCCGAGATCGACGACGATCGAGCGGCCGCCTTCGATCGTGTAGCGCTCGACGCCGACGGCAAGCGCGCGGATGCCGGGCCGCAGGATACGGCTCCGCGCCGGCGGCAGGAGCGGTGCGATCGTCGATTCAGGCCGATCCAGCATCAAAGGATCGTAGCCCGGATCGCGCCTCGCCGCATCCGGGCTTCGGTATCACGCCTTGCTGGCCAGAAAGCTTTGCATCGAATCGTCCATCGCCTCGAACCACGGCGTGTGATGGACCGGCGCCATCGTCCCCGTGCAGGGCGAGGGGAAAGCGTGGTTGCGGTAGCCGAGGATCGATTCCTCCTTGTCGTGCTCCCACTCGTTGAACATCCGGGCGCACGCGTCGAGGTCGAACGCCGGATAGTCGGTGTCCTTGGCGAGGTCCTTCAGGTAGTCGGTCTGGAAGTCGATCTGCTCGTGGGGGTTCTTGAGCTTCTCCTCGCGCGCCACCCACTTGGCGGTCTCCTTCTCCATCTTCGCCCTCGACGGCAGCTTGATCCGCCCGAGGACGAAATCGCGCGCGACCCAGGCCTGCAGGTCGAACATGGAGAAGGTGTAGAACTGGTCCTGCATGCCGATGTACATGAGCTTCGGGTTCTTCTCCCAGAAGATGCCCTTGTAGAGACCCGGCGGGTTCAAGCCGGTTGTGGGTCTTCAGCCTGAGCTTCTCCTCCAGGAACGGGAAGTGGTGCTGATAGCCGGTGCACAGGATGATGGCGTCGACGTCCTGGCTCGATCCGTCCTTGAAATGCGCGGTCTTGCCGGAAAGCCTGGTGAGGAGCGGCCGCTCCTCCATGCCCTCCGGCCAGTGGAAGCCCATCGGCTTCGTCCGCCAGCACATGGTGACGTGCTGGGCGCCGTATTTGTGGCACTGGAGCGCGATGTCCTCCGCCGAGTAGCTCGCGCCGACGACGAGCAGGCGCCGGCCGGCGAATTCCTGCGCGTCGCGGAAATCGTGCGCATGCATCACGCGGCCCGGGAAATTTCTCCACGCCTTCGAAGAGCGGCACGTTGGGCACGGAGAAATGCCCGGTCGCGACGATGACGTAGTCGAAATTCTCGGTCTTGGTCGAGTGGTCCTTCAGGTTCTCGGAGGTGACCTTGAACTTGCCGGTCTTGCCTGAATATTCGACGAAGCGCACCGGCGTGGAGAAGCGGACTTGCTTGCGGACGCCGCGCTTCTTCGCCCGCCCGAGGATGTAGTCGTAAAGAACTTCGCGTGGCGGGAAGGAGGGGATCGGCTGCTTGAAGTGGCGGTCGAACGTGTAGTCGGCGAATTCCAGGCATTCCTTCGGGCCGTTCGACCAGAGGTACCGGTACATGCTGCCGTGCACCGGCTCGCCGTATTCGTCGAGCCCGGTGCGCCACGTGTAGTTCCACAGGCCGCCCCAGTCGCTCTGCTTCTCGAAGGCGACGATCTCGGGAACTCGGGCGCCCTTCTTGCGCGCCGCCTCGAAAGCGACAAGCTCCGAAAGCCCGGAAGGCCCCGTCCCGATGATGGCAACACGCGCCGGCATCTCACCACTCCCCCTCTGTTCTCGCCGACCGCACCGGCCGTCGGCGGCTCAGCCTAGGTCGGCCAATATCGGCGAGGCAAGCGACAATGGTAAGAATCGGTCTCGTTTTGGGCCTCGACGCGGGCGCGTCGTGCGCTCAGCCCTCGTCGCGCGCGTAGGAGATGACGGAGAGGAAGCGGATCGGCAGCCGGCGCAATTCCTCCGGACCGTGCGGCGCGTCGGCATCGAAGAAGAGGCTGTCGCCGGGAACGAGCGGATAGAGCCGATCGGCGTGGCGGTAGACCACCTCGCCTTCAAGCATGTGGATGAACTCCAGTCCCTCATGCTGGAAGAGGGGAAACACCTCCGATTCCTCCGTGAGCGTGATCAGATAGGGCTCGACCACGACGCGGCCGGTGACGCCGCCGGTGTGGCCGAGAAGCTGGTACTGGTGGCCGGCGCGGGTCCCGCGCCGCTCGATGACGAGACCCTCGCCGGCGCGCACGAACACGGCGTCGCGGCGCTCCTCGTAGCGGCGGAAGAGGGCGGTGACCGGCACGCCGAGCGCGGCGGAAAGCGTCTTCAGCGTGGTGAGCGAGGGCGAGGTCAGCCCGTTCTCGATCTTCGAAAGCATGCCGGGCGAGAGCTTTGCCGCGGCGGCAAGGTCGGCGGCGGTGATGCCGAGCTTTGTGCGGAACGCCAGCACTTCCCGCCCGATCGACACTTCCAGCGTGTTGTCGCGCGCGCCGCCGATCTGGTGCGGATCCTGAGCGTCGGCTGCTGGTGCTTTGGGGCGTTCTGTCGAGGTCGAGCTCACCGGTGAACCCAGTTGTAGTGCCGTGGGCTTTCCTAGCATGAAAGTTTCATTCTTGGGAGTTGAGAACTGCGTGCGCGCTTGCTAGCTTGCATATTGGACTCCGGCGGTTCTCCCGCCGGGCCCATTGGAGCTGGATCGAGCATGTGCGGCATCGTCGGGCTCTTTTTGAAGGACAAGGCGCTTGAGCCGCGGCTTGGCGCCATGCTCGCCGACATGCTGGGAAAGCTCGGCGATCGCGGCCCGGACAGCGCCGGGCTCGCGATCTACAGCGATGCCGATGACGGAATCGGCAAGATCACGGTGCAGTCGTCGGAACCGGCCGAGGATTTTCCCGATCTCGCTGCGGCGCTCGGGAAAGCAATCGGCGCCAAGGTCGATATCTCGGTCAAGGATACGCATGCCGTCTTGAGCATGCCGATCGGCAAGCTCGATGCCGCGCGCGCGGCGGTTCGCCGAGTGAACCCGCGGCTCCGGATCATGGGCGCCGGCGACGCCATCGAGATCTACAAGGAAGTCGGTTACCCGACCGACGTCGCGCGCCGCTTCGACCTTGCGGGGATGCACGGCACGCATGGTATCGGACATACGCGCATGGCGACCGAGTCGGCCGTGACCACGCTCGGCGCGCATCCCTTCTCAACCGGGCCGGACGAGTGCCTCGTTCACAACGGGTCGCTCTCGAACCACAACAATCTTCGTCGCGAGCTGATCCACGACGGCATGCACTTCGAGACGGAGAACGACACGGAGGTCGCCGCCGCCTATCTGACGTGGCGCATGAACCAGGGGATGAACCTCGGCGAGGCGCTGGAGAAGAGCCTTGTCGATCTCGATGGCTTCTACACTTTCGTGGTCGGCACGAAGACCGGCTTTGGCGTGCTTCGCGATCCGATCGCCTGCAAGCCGGCGGTGCTCGCCGAGACCGATCGATACGTCGCCTTCGGTTCCGAATACCGGGCGCTCGTCGACCTTCCCGGCATCGAACACGCCAAGGTCTGGGAGCCGGAACCGGCGACCGTCTATTTCTGGGAGCGCTGATGCCGACGGTCGATCTCGCCGAGACCCCGCTGCGTGAGCTGAATAGCGCGCTCCACGCGCTGCGCGAGGGTACGAACGAGGTCGACTGGCTGGTGGTCAATCCGAAAGGCCGGCACGCGGTCGCGGTCGGCATCGATGCGCCGGTCAACGTCGAGATCAAGGGCAGCGTCGGCTACTATTGCGCCGGAATGAACAAGGACGCGACGATCGTGGTCGACGGCAGCGCCGGGCCGGGCGTGGCGGAGAACATGATGTCCGGCAAGGTGGTGATAAAGGGCGACGCCAGCCAATATGCCGGCGCAACCGGGCGCGGCGGCCTTCTCGTCATCGAGGGCAATGCCTCGTCACGCTGTGGCATCTCGATGAAGGGGATCGACATCGTGGTGAAAGGCAATATCGGCCACATGTCGGCGTTCATGGCGCAGTCCGGCAATCTCGTGGTGCTCGGTGATGCCGGCAACTCTCTCGGCGATTCCATCTACGAAGCGCGGCTCTTCGTGCGCGGCAACGTGAAGAGCCTCGGCGCCGATTGCGTCGAGAAGGAAATGCGCCCTGAGCATGAGGCGATCGTGGCGGAGCTCCTCGAAAAAGCCGGCGTCGAAGGGGTGAAGCCGGACGAGTTCCGACGCTACGGGTCGGCGCGCAAGCTCTACAACTTCAACATCGACAATGCCGATGCGTACTGACGGCGACGGATGACCTACAGCAACCCTCCCACCACGCCGCGGCCCTCGGCCACCTTCGATGACTATACGCTGTCGGAGATCCGCCGCGCGGCGATCACCGGCATCTACGACATTCGCGGCGGTGGCGCGAAGCGGAAGCTGCCGAACTTCGACGACCTGCTCTTTCTCGGTGCCTCCATCTCGCGCTATCCGCTCGAGGGCTATCGCGAGCGCTGCGGCACGGATGTCGTGCTCGGGGCGCGCTTCGCCAAGAAGCCGATCGAGCTCAAGATCCCGATCACCATCGCCGGCATGAGCTTCGGATCGCTTTCTGCTGAGGCCAAGGAGGCGCTCGGCCGCGGCGCGACCATCGCCGGCACGTCGACCACGACCGGCGACGGCGGCATGACACAAGAGGAGCGCGGGCACTCCAAGCAGCTCGTCTACCAGTATCTTCCGTCGCGCTACGGCATGAACCCTGACGATCTTCGCGCTGCCGACGCGATCGAAATCGTCGTCGGGCAGGGCGCCAAGCCGGGCGGCGGCGGCATGCTGCTCGGGCAGAAGATCTCCGACCGGGTCGCGGAGATGCGCACGCTGCCAAAGGGCATCGACCAGCGCTCCGCCTGCCGCCACCCGGACTGGACCGGCCCAGACGACATGGAGATCAAGATCCAGGAGCTCCGCGAGATCACCGACTGGGAGAAGCCGATCTATGTGAAGGTCGGCGGTGCGCGCCCCTACTACGACGTCGCACTGGCGGTGAAGTCCGGGGCCGATGTCGTCGTCGTCGACGGCATGCAGGGCGGCACTGCCGCGACGCAGGAGGTGTTCATCGAGCATGTCGGCCAGCCGACGCTCGCCTGCATCCGCCCGGCGGTGCAGGCGCTGCAGGAGCTCGGCATGCACCGGAAGGTGCAGCTCGTCGTCTCCGGCGGCATCCGCTCCGGTGCCGACGTGGCGAAGGCGCTGGCGCTCGGCGCCGACGCTGTTTCGATCGGCACGGCGGCGCTGGTCGCGCTCGGCGACAACGATCCGGCGCTCGATGAAGAGTACCAGGCAAGCTCGGCACGCGTGCCGGCTGCTACGACGACTGGCACGAAGGGCGCGATCCGGCCGGCATCACCACACAGGACCCGGAGCTCGCGCGGCGCCTCGATCCGATCCGTGCCGGCCGGCGGCTCGCCAACTATCTGAAGGTTATGACCTTGGAAGCTCAGACAATTGCCCGCGCGTGCGGCAAGAACCATGTGCACAATCTCGAGCCGGAGGATCTCTGCGCGCTGACCATCGAGGCAGCGGCGATGGCGCGCGTGCCGCTTTCAGGGACGAGCTGGATACCGGGGCAGGGGAGCCTCTAGTGGCGTTCGGGGAAACGGGGGAGCATTTCCATGGCAGGTGATCTCGCAAAAATCGCGAAGGACCGCGGCATCCGCTACTTCATGATCTCGTTCACCGATCTTTTCGGCGGACAGCGCGCGAAGCTCGTTCCGGCTGCGGCGATCGCCGACATGCAGAAGGACGGCGCCGGCTTCGCGGGCTTCGCCACGTGGCTCGACATGACGCCGGCCCACCCCGATCTCTTCGCCATGCCGGACCCGGACTCCGTCGTCCAGCTTCCGTGGAAGAAGGAGGTCGCGTGGGTCGCCGCCGATGGCGTCATGGATGGCAGGCTGGTCGAGCAGGCGCCGCGCTTCGTCCTTAAGAAGGTAGTCGCCGACGCTGCCGCAAAGGGCCTTCGGATGCGCTCGGGCGTGGAGGCCGAGTTCTTTCTTATTACCCAGGACGGGCAGGCGATCTCCGACGAATACGATACCGCGACGAAGCCCTGCTACGACCAGCAAGCGCTGATGCGCCGCTACGACGTCATCGCCGAGATTTGCGACAACATGCTGGCGCTCGGCTGGGGCCCCTACCAGAACGATCATGAGGACGCGAACGGCCAGTTTGAGATGAACTGGAACTTCGACGACGCGCTTGTCACCGCCGACCGCCATTCCTTCTTCAAGTTCATGGTGAAATCGGTTGCCGAGAGGCATGGGCTCCGCGCAACCTTCATGCCGAAGCCGTTTGCCGGCCTGACCGGCTCCGGCTGTCACGTGCATCTTTCGATCTGGGACAAGGCAGGAAAGAAGAACACCTTCGCCGATGAAAGCGACGAGCTTGGCCTGTCGGCGCAGGGTTACCATTTTCTCGGCGGCATCATGAGCCATGCGGTCGGCATGACGGCGATCACCAACCCGACGGTGAACAGCTACAAGCGCATCAACGCGCCGCGCACCGTCTCCGGCGCCACGTGGTCGCCGAACTCGATCACCTGGACCGGCAACAATCGAACCCACATGGTGCGTGTGCCCGGGCCCGGCCGCTTCGAGCTGCGCCTGCCAGACGGCGCCGCCAACCCCTATCTCCTGCAAGCCGCGATCCTTGCCGCCGGCATCGACGGCGTCGCCACGAAGGCCGATCCGGGCAAGCGCCTCGACATCGACATGTATGCGGAGGGGCACAAGGTGAAGGGCGCGCCGAAGCTGCCGCTCAACCTCCTCGATGCGCTGCGCGCCTTCGAAAAGGACAAGGGCCTCAGAGGCGCACTTGGCGAAGAATTCTCCGCTGCCTACGTGAAGCTGAAAGACGCCGAGTGGAATTCCTACGCGCAGCACTTCACCGAGTGGGAGCGCGCCCACACCTTGGACATCTGACTGCCACAAGCCAGGGGGACGGCCTCGGGCCGGATGGTCGCCATGCAACTCCTCGTCTTCCAGCATGTCGATTGCGAGCATCCCGGCGTGCTGCGCAGATTTCTTGCCGAGGACGGCGTCGCATGGGAGGCGGTCGAGCTCGATCAAGGCGAGCAGATCCCGCAGCTCGAGCGCTACGACGCGCTTTGGGTGATGGGCGGCCCGATGGATGTGTGGGATGTCGAGGAGCATCCCTGGCTCGTCGCGGAGAAGCGCGCGATCCGGCGTTGGGTACGCGAGCTTAAGCGCCCTTTCCTCGGTCTTTGCCTCGGCCACCAGCTTCTTGCGGACGCACTCGGCGGCACATGTGGCCCGCAACGGCCGCCCGAGATCGGCCTTCTCGATGTCGAGCTGACCTCCGAGGGTCGCGGAGACCCGATCTTCGCAGGCATGCCGCAAACGCAGAAGTGTCTGCAATGGCATTCGGTGTGCGTGGCGCAAGCTCCCGAAGATGCGGTCGTGCTCGCCAGGTCACCGGTCTGTTCCAACCAGGCGATGCGCGTCGGGCAGCACGCATGGTCGATGCAGTACCATGTCGAGATCGAACCGGAGACGATCGACAATTGGGGCGCGATCTCTGCCTATAGATGTGCGCTTGAAGGCACGCTGGGAACCGATGCGTTGGCAGGGCTCAAGGCGGATGCCGACGCGAACATGCGCGAACTCACTGAGAATGCCGCAAAACTGTACCGCAATTTTCGGTTGGCGCTCTCCTAGGGCGGAGGGCGCATCGTTGTCAGGGCGGGTTGTCGCGCTGACAGCGGCCAGCAGCGCCCCTTCCGAGGGCTACTTCGCGGTTCCGCCGCGGTTCCAGCCGCGGCCGCGGTCGCCGAAGGCCTCCCAGCCGGTGTTGGTAACGACGACGGTGTCCTCAAGCTTGATGTAGCCGCGGCGGTGCGGAAGCGTGGTCTCGATGGAGAGCACCATGCCGGTTTCGAGCGGCTCCTCCGCGTGGTCGGCCGGATAGGGAACGGGCCCCTCGGCCGTGAGGCGCGGTGCTTCGTGACTGATCAGGCCCATTCCGTGCGCCACGAAGTGGAGCACGTTGTTGTGCTTCGAGCGGCGGAGCGGCTCGTCGACGGCCGCATAGATCTCGCGGCCCGACGCGCCGGCCTTGATGGGCTTGCGCGCAGCCTGCTGGATGGCGTCGACCTCGCCGAGCAAGTCTTCCAGCTCCGCGTCCGGCTCGCCGTGGATCGCCATGCGGCAGAGGTCACCGATATAGCCCTTGTAGCTGCCGCCTGAGTCGAGCGAGAGCACATCGCCGTCGCCCCAGATCATCTTGTCGGAGGGCGCGCGGTTATGGCTCGTTCCGGCGGTGATCAGGCAGTAGTCGAACTCCAGGCCCCGCAATACCTCTTGGCAACGGAGCGCCTCGGCGAGTTCGCGGGTCGACGCGCCGGGCTCGTGACCGGCAATGACCGTCAGCATGGAATCGACGACCTTGTCAGAAGCCGCACGGAGGTATTCGAGCTCCTTCGGCGACTTCACGGCGCGGAAGCGCTCAAGCGGCACGAGGGCATCGATGATCTCGGCGCGCGGGAGCTCCTTGCGCAGCACATCCGCGGCATCGGCGCCGAGGAAGGCCGGCTCGATGCCGATCCGGCCGCCCGCAAGGCCGATGCGCTTCAGATGCTCGACAGCCGCTTGCATTGCGCCGCGTCCGTAGCTGGTGGGGACGAAGTCCGGCGCCCAGAGCGTTCCGAGATCCTTCTCGAAATGCTCCATGTAGTTTCCGATGTAGCGGGTCCGCTCGACATGGCCGCGCTGATAGACGAGGAGCGGCACATAACGCCCGATCCCGACGGCGTCGGCGTGGTTGAAGAAAAAGAAGCGATATCCGCCGAGGATGTATTGGATGTTGTGTTTCGAGGAGACGATCAGCGCATCGATTCCCGCACGCTCGAGGATCGCGTCGAGCCTCTCATTGTCGAAGGGGATCGCGGGGGCGGGGCTCGCTTCCTTGGCCTTCGCCTCTATCGTCTCGCTCATGATCGTCTCCCCCGATCTTTGGTAAACCGGACTTGCATTGACGGCTCTATAGCACTCTTCGCGCGCGGCCTCCGAATCCGACTTTGTCACGGCGGAGAGGTGGAGTTGGAGCCGCCGGCTGCTGCTCGAGCGTCGTCAAATGTCGCGCGCAAACACGCGGCGAAGCTCCGTGCCTTCGTGCAAATCTTCGCCTTTGCCGTGCCGCTTGCGGCGACCTTGCTGGCGCTCGCGACGACGAGCTGGCTCGGCATCGCAGCCGCGATCGTCGCGGTTCTCGCGCAGGCGCCCGGCATGCTGGTGGAGCGGTGGCTTTTCTTCGCCGAGGCGAAGCACGCCGCGACGGTCTATTACGGGCGGTGAGGCGGCGCCAACCTCCCCGCGAGGGGGGAGGTTGGTTTGTGGCTCTCTAGAAACGCGCTTCCGCCGACCGGCTGCGCAGTTTCTCGCTGAAGGTGAGCAGGAAGGCGAGGCTCTGTTGCGTCTCAGGCTTCGAGAGCATCGAGATCATCGCCATCAGCCCGCCACGCGGGGGCGCCTTCTTCGCTTCGTCGGCCGCCTCGTCGAGGGCGAATCGGGTGTTCTCCGCCAGCTCGCCCATCGCCTCGTTGCCGACCGTGTTGATCATCTGCTCGAAGAACACGAAAAGCCGCTCGACCATGTTGTCGGTCAAAGCACTCCGCGCGCCGTGAAGCAGCATCAGCATGTCGCAGGCGGTGTCGAGCGCGCCGACCTTGTGCATCTCGGTCAAGCGGTCGAGCAGGGAATGCACGGCCTCGCGCGTGCCCGGATCGTTCATGCGGTCGAGCAGCTCGAGCCCGTTCGCGCCCATCACGGTGAGCCGCTCGACCATGGAATCGGTCAGCGCCTCGCGCATCGCGAGCGTCAGGCGCTCCATCTCCTCGGGCGGCCGGTTGGTCAACATCGCTTCGCTCATAGCCGCCTCCTCACAACAGGCCGCGGGCGGAGAGCCAATAGAGGCGGTTATAGGCGAGCTTGAACCAGTGGATCATCTGCGACGGCGGGCCGGGATTGGGCGGCGTCGTGTAGTTGAACCAGACATAGGTGCCGGTCGACATGCCGGTCTCCACGAAGCAGAAGACCTTGCCGTCGTAGTCGCGTGCCCAGCGCTCCTCCTTCAAGAGCGACGAGAGGTTGTCGACGATCGTGTCGGCCTCGAAATGCGCGGTCGAGCCGGCCTTGGAGATCGGAATGTTGGTCGTGTCGCCGACAATGAAGACGTTGTCGGAGCCTTCCTTGAGCAGCGTGTTCTTCACCGTCGGCACCCAGCCGCCGGCGCCGAGGTTGGAGTCCGTGATCACCTGCTGACCACTGTGCGGCGGAATGGTGACGAGGAGGTCGTATTCGAGCGTCGTGCCTTCTTCCGAAGTGATCGTCTTCTTCTTTGGATCGACGGACTTCGTGTTGAAGAAGGTCTCGCTCTTGATGCCGAATTTTTCGAATTCCGGCACCGTCCAGTGCGCTACCGGCTCGAGCGCGTGAAGGCGCCCGACCGGATAGGTGTAGGTGATCTCGCTCTTGTCGAGGATGCCTCGACCCGCAAGATATTCGCGCAGCATGAAGGTGATCTCCAGCGGCGCGACCGGGCATTTGTGCGGCGCGTTGACGTTGACGACGATCTTCCCGCCCTGGAACGCAGCGAGCGCGTCGCGCATCTTGCGGGCGCCATCGAGGTCGTAGAACCAGTGTCCGCCCTCGACCATGCCGGGGATGTTGTCGGGGCGGATGCGCGAGCCGGTCGCGATCACCAGGTAATCGTAGCCGAAGGTCTTGCCGGATTCGGTCGTGACGACGTTCTTCTCCACGTCGATATTCTTCGCCGGATCGACGATGTAGGGCACGCGCCGGTCGAGCACCTTGCGCTGGTCGCGGAAGAGGTCCGCCTCGCGCATCTTGCCGAACGGCACATAGAGCAGCCCCGGCTGATACATGTGCTTGTCGGTGGCGCCGATCATGGTGATCGTCACGGCTCCGGAAGAAATCTCTTCCCTGAGCTGCCGGCAGAGGCCGTTAGCAACGATGGTGCCGGCGAGCCCGCCGCCGACGATCAGAATCTTCTTTGCCATTTTCCTTCCTCCCGTCTCGGTTCTTCTCTCGTCATCTTTCTTGGGCGGCCCCCGCCGCCGTTCCTCGCTTCACGGTCGCCTACTTCGCCTTGCGCACCACAAGGCTCCAGACGCCGTTTTCCTCAGTCGAGCTCACGATCTCGTGGTGCACCTTCGCAACCCATTCAGGGATGTCCTTGGCCGAGCCCTTGTCGGTCGAGAGCACTTCAATCTCGTCGCCGATCTCGATGAGCTTCAAGCCGGCGATCAGCTCCATCAGAGGGCCGGGGCAGTAGGCGCCGCGCGCGTCGATCTTGGTGCGTTCACTCATCCTTGCCCCTTACAACGTGACGAACTGGCCGTTCTCGGCGTCGGACAGAAACTTCGTTAGGCCCATCGGGCCGTCGAAGAGCCCGTCCTCGAGCGCGTCCATCTCCCAGCCCTTGACATCGAGCGCCATGGAGCACGCCCACATCTTGAGATCGCCGAGCTCCTTGCCCTGGCCGAAGAGAGCGACTGCGTCGGGCGCGCGCTTGTCCTTCAGAAGCTTGGAAAAGGCGCCGCCGCGATAGCGCTCGTCCGGCTTCTTTCCCTTCTCGAAGGCGAGAATGGCGTTCATCGAGACGAAAACCTCGACCGGGCGCTCCGACACGGCGCCGACCGACGCCATCATCGCCGCCATCTGAATCTTCTCGTGCTCGCCGGAGCAGAGCAGGATGTAGAGGGATGCCGATGCCATTCGCCGCCTCGCCTCACGACATGCGCTTGATCAGGAAGCTGAAGACCTTGTCGTCCGCCTTCGACTCCACAAGCTCGTTGCCGGTCGTACGGCAGAAGGCCTCGAAGTCCTTCACCGCACCGGGGTCTGTGGCGATCACCTGAAGCGTGCCGCCCATGGGAACGTCCTTCAGCGCCTTCTTGGCCTTGAGGATGGGGAGCGGGCAGTTCAGCCCTTTGGCGTCGAGAACCTGGTCGGCCATGGAATTTCCTCCGCGAGGCGCGTCGTTTCGTGTCGTCAGATGAAGAGGTTGATGTCGCTGTTGCTGGCGGTCTCGATATAGGTGGCCGCGCCGCCGAGCACCGGGCCTTCGATCAGTTCGTCCATCTTGTACTCGAAGAGGTCCATGGTCATCTGGCAGGCGATCATCTCCACGTCGGCCTCGACCGCCATCCCGCGCAGCTCCTCGATCGAGGCGACGCCCTTCTTCTTGATCAGGTTCTTCATCATCGCGGTCGCCGCGGCATCGACGCCCGGCACTGCCGACATCAGGTTCGGCATGCCGATATGCATGCCGAACATCGGCATCTGCATCGCCGGGTTGCCGAGCGTGGTGACGTTCAGGTCGAGCTTCTTCTTCAGAAGCGTCAGGCCGTAGAAGGTGAAGAACATCGAGACTTCGAGGCCCATCGCGGCGGCGGTCGTCGCCAGGATGAAAGGCGGATAGGCCCAGTCGAGCGAGCCCTTGGTCACGATCATCGACAGCTTCTTGGTATTGCTCCCAGTGTCTGCCATGGCATCACCTCATGTTGGTTCGAGCAGCGCTCATCACGCTGCCGCTGCCGCACAGCCCGCGAACTGGTCGGCCGTCATTTTTGCTTCGTAAGGCTCGGCGACCGCCGTGCCGGGTGTGAGCGTTCCTTTCACGCCGTCCCAGTCGGCGGGCTTCACCTTCACCATCCAGCCCTCGCCGTAGGGATCGCCGCCCGCGAGCTTCGGGTTCGCTTGCAGCGTATCGTTGACGGCAACGACCTCGGCGTCGAATGCGATCTTGGCGGGGCCGACCCATTTGCCGGATTCGACCGTTGCGCAGGATTTCCCTGCATTGACTGAGCGGCCGGCCTTTTTCGGCGTGAAAGCGACAAGCGGGCCGGCCATCGCGGCGGCGACCGTGGTCATGCCGAGCGTGACGATGCCGTCGCCTTCGTCGCGGTACCAGATGTTGTTGTCCACGTCGTAGAGAAGGTCGTCGGGAAGGCTGCATCCGCGGACGGTTGGCATGGCGGCGTCCTTGTCAGATCGTTCCGGCCGCAGGCGCGGCGTCATGTTGGCGAAGGGCGCGCGATGAGCAGCAGAACTCGCCGAGTCCCGGCGGTCTCCAGCTTGCCGTCGATGAAAAGCACAAGGTGCCGCGCCACCATGGCGCCGAGGCGGAGCCTCTTGACGATCTCGGCGCGCTCGGTCGCGGCAACGACGCAATTGCGATGATAGACCAGCTCGCGACAGGTCTCGCGGCAAGCATTGAAGCTCGGCACGCCACGGGCGCCCTGGCGATGCAGCGCCAGGAGCCGGAAGCCCTCCGAGGCCGCGTCGGTCGGCGTCTCGCCGCGCGAACGGACCCAGCTTTCGAGCGCGGTCTCGCCAATCAGAAGCAGCTCATCAGCGACGCGCGTGGCAGCGGAAGCAAGCGCCGTGTCTGGCATTGCGATCATCGCATCGAGGCGCTCAATCAGCGTCGGCATCGGCATTTCAGGGCGCGCCATCAGATCAACCCCTTCTCGTAGAGGAGATCCTGCGACTCCGACATGTTCTCGTGCACGCCGACCTTGCGGGGCGAGAGGCCGAGCGCGATCCCGAGAAGCTGCGTGAAGTAAAGGATCTTCACCTTGGTCTTCTTGCCGAACACCTTCTCGGCGCGCATCTGATGCATCTCCAGCCCGGTGTGGCAGGTCGGGCATTCGGTGGCGATCACCTCGGCGCCGCAGGCTTCCGCCGTCGTCAGAAGGTTCAGCACCAGCTTGGTCGAGGTGTCGGAATCCGACAGCGTATGCGCGCCGCCGCAGCATGCCGTCTTCAGCGGGTATTCGACATTCTCGGCGCCCGCCGCTGCGAGAAGATCGTCCATGAAATGCGGCTTGTAGGTCGACTCCGAGCCCGGCCCCTTGTCCTTCTCCGGGAAGATGTGGCGGGGGCGCGTGTACATGCAGCCGTAATAGTTGGCGACCTTGAGGCCCTTCAGCGAGTTCTTGACGCGTGCCTTCAGGCCCTCCTCGCCGACCGAATCCTTGATCCAGTCGAGCGCGTGGATCGTCTCCACCTTGCCGGCTTCATAGGTCTTGTGACCCGCTTTCGTGGAGAGCCGCTCCGTCACCTCGCGTGAAGCCTCGTCGTTGGCGAGGTCGTATTCGGCCTTCTTGAGGTTGTGATAGCAGCCGTTGCAGGGCGCCATCACAGTGTCGAAGCCCATCTCCTCGGCGATCGAGAGATTGCGCGCGGAGAGGTAGGTCTGCAGCTTCGGATCGACGTTCTTCACCTCCATCGCGCCACAGCAGTTCCAGTTCTTGAGCTCGACGAGATCGAGGCCGAACGCCTTGCCGAGCGCCTTGGTGGAGCGATTGTAGGCGTGGCCGGTGCCTTCGAGCGCGCAGCCGGGATAATAGGCGACCTTTTGATGCTTGCCGCTCATTGCTCGGTTCCCAATTCAGCGCCGCGCGCATCGAGGCCGAGCGCGCGGCGGTCGGCAGCGTGGCGCTCCTCGACGTAGTCATCGAGCGCGGCGCGCGCCCTCGTCCAGCCGCGCGTCTTCGGGCGGAAGAGCGTGGCGAGGCCGAGCTTGGTCAGCAGGCCGATCGGCAGGCGGAATGCGAGACCGCGAACCAACGCCACCAGCCAGTCCTGGAAGAGCGGCTGACCGGTGCGTCGGAAAAATTGCTGCAGCACGCGGCCGTCCTCGATCTTGCCGGTCTCGAAGACCTGCGTTGAAAAGATGTCGTCGAAGACCGTCGCCGGCTTCGGCTCGGTATGGCCCTTCAGCTCCAGCCAGTGTGCGGTCGCCTTCATCACCCCTTCGGGGTTCACGTCGCGCGGACAGGCATAGGTGCATTTGTTGCAGGACACGCACTGCCAGATGATGTCCTTGTCGCGCAGCAGCTCGTCCTCGAAGCCCATGCGGATCAGGTAGATCCAGTAGCGCGGGTTGAAGTCGGGGTTGAGCGCATTGACCGTGCAGGCATTGGTGCAGGAGCCGCATTGCCAGCAGCGATGGATGAACTCGCCGCCGGGCAGCGCCGCGATCTCCTCCTGCATGTCTTCGTTGTAATCGGTGACGACGCGCGAGTTGATGAACGTGCTCCAGTGACCAGAGACGTCGACGCCGTCGATGGTCAGATGCTCGTGCGTGATGAGATTCTCGGGGCGGATCAGAGATTTTTCATGGATTGGCATCGCCGGCCTCTCAGGCGCTCAGCCGCAGACGCTGGCCGAGCACATAGGCCTCGCCGTCGATCAGCTTCAGCCGCGTGCGGCCGGATTCGGAATCGACCGCGTCGAGCCCAAGCATGCGGCGCGTATGCGTCATCGGATCGTGCTTGGCGCCGCCGCAGAAATCAGCGTGCAGGTACTGGCCGCCGAGATCGTTGATGTAGGCGGCGTAGATGTGGGCTGACAGGAGATCGACGGTGAAAGGGAGATCGCGATAGACGCCGTTCGTCGCCAGGAAACCGCCGAGTTCCTCGCTCAGTACGGCGAAGGTCGCGAAATCGTCGGCGATCGAGATTTGGATCGAATCGATGTCCTCGGCATGCCAGATTTCGCGCAGCACGCCGGTATTGACGCGCGCATCCCACATCCAGCGCGTCATCAGCGGATAGCGCTCCGGCGCCGCGTAATGCAGCACCTCGGCCGCGAGGTCGCGCACCCAGCGGTGCTCTCGATCGGCCGGGAAGCTGTCGATGAAGGCGCTCATGCGGCGGTCGGCGGTCGTTACATCCGACCAGCCGTCGAGAAGTGCGACCAAGCGCCGGCGCATGGCTGGAAAGCCGTTTGCGCCGAGCCAGGGCGCGATCCGCCGCCTGACCGGCGCGACGAAAGCGCAAAGGTCGCAAAGCTCGGCTTCGGTCAGCTCGTGTACGCGGCCCTTGCCGAGTACTTCCTCGAAGAGCGAAGCCTTCAGCGCCAGAGCGCCGACGTAGCGCTCCACGCCGCCCGTCGGCTCCGCGCACTCCGCGAGACTCTCGAAGGCGCGGCGGAGTTTTGGTCCCGACAGATCGAGTACGGGCTGCGCCGCCGCCGGCGTGCTTGTCGTGCGTTGGCGAAGGCCGCCCATCACTCCGCTGCCTCGCGCATTGCGCCGCTCGCGAAGCTCAGCGCCGCGATCGCGGCGGAGCGCCCCTGCGCGATCGAATCGTCGATGGTCTCCGGCCCGGTCGCAGCGCCCGCAACGAAGATTCCGGGGCGCGTCGTCTCCGAAGCGTGCGCGTAGGCGGAGGCCTTGGCGATGAAGCCGTGCTTCTCGAGATCGACGTCGAAGATCGCGGCGAGCGTCATATTGTCGACGTTCGGGTCCATGCCGATCGCGTGCACCACCATGTCGAAGGGGATCGTAATCGGCCGCTTCACCAGCGTGTCCTCGCCCTTCACGATCAGCCGCTTGCCATCGGAGGTCACCTCGGCGATGCGCGCCTTGATGTATTTGACGCGATACTTCTCCTGGCTCTCCCAATAATAGAGGCCCTCATAGAGGCCGAAAGTGCGGATATCCATGTAGTAGATGTAAACGTTGCAGTCGGGCAGCGCCTCGCGGATCTCCATGGCGATGTTGGAAGAGACGGTGCAGCAGATTTTGGAGCACCATTCGCGGCCGATCTGGCGGTCGCGCGAGCCGACGCAAAGCAGGATCGCAACGCGCTCCGGCTTGCGGCCGTCGGATGGGCAGCGGACGCCCTTGCCGGAGGAGAACATCTGCTCGACCTGCGTGGTCGTCACCACGTCGGGATAGGTCCCAAAACCCCATTCCGGCTTGTTGACGGAATCGAAATGCGTGAAGCCGGTGGCGAGGATGACGCTCGCCGCTTCGACGGTTTCGCCGTCGGAGAGCGTGGCGCGAAAGCTGCCGGGCTCGCCGGCGAAGGCCTTCACCGTTCTTTCCAGTCGAACATCGACGTTGGGGTTCTCACGGACGCGCGTGACCATGCCGCCGATCGCGTCCTTGGCCCACTCGCCCGACGGTACGAGCCGCGCATAGCCGGAAAGAATCGGCGCGCCGCCGAGGCGGTCTTCCTTGTCGACGAGTACGACGCGCTGCCCGGTGGAGCCGAGCGCATGCGCGGCCGATAAGCCGGCCGGGCCGCCGCCGACGATAAGCGTCGCCCGGCTCACTCCGCCGCTCCAATCTGAGCGGGCGATTTCGGCTTCACGTAGCCCGGGCCGGAGGTGATCGCGCGCTTCGGATCGTAGAGCGTCTCGATCCGCCCCGCCTTCACCTCTTCGAGGTAGGTCTCGAACTCCGCCTTCGCCTTCTGCCAGTCGATCCCAAGCTTCTCGAGCAACGTCTCGAACGGCGAAGCGTGCCAGTGGAGCTGCGCCAGCTTGTAAGGATGCGCGCCGAGCGCCAGCGCCGCGAACTGGCAGTCGGCCATGATCGGCAGCGCATAGACCTTGTCGACGGCCTTGCCGATCCACTGGTTCTTGTCGAGCGTGGTGATGCAGCCCGTGTCGTGGCCGATCATCACGTCGGCCTTCGCCTCTTCGACTGCGACCTTGATCTTGCGGTCGATCGCGAAGGAGCGGGTGAACTCGCGCTCGCCGATGATGTGGCGGAAGCCGAAGCCGCAGCAATCGTACCAGGTGGAGTAGTCGACGACGTTCGCGCCGAGCGTCTCAAGGAGGCCGGTCGAGACCGCGACCCGGTTCCCGTCCATTACCGTCTCGTCGTAGATCACGTCCTCCGGCACCATCTTGTAGACGTGACAGGCCGGGTGGACGGTGGCGCGGACGCTCGAGACGTCGATCGTCTGGCGCTCGCGGATGCGCTCGCGCATCACGTGCAGCCATTCGGAATAGTGCACGATCTCTTCCGGGATCAGCAGCTTGCCGTCGACGAGGCGGCCGAGCTTGCCGAGAATCTTCTTCACCTCGGCGCGGAGTTCCGCAGAATGCATGAGGAAGATGCGCATCTCCTTGTAGTTTCCGAAGGAGGTGCCGCAATGGACGAGCGGATAATAGGTGCCGATTTCGAGCCCCTGCGCCCTCGCCGAGACATAGGCCTGGTGGAAGTTTCGCAAGAAAACCGCGGCGAGGCTGACGACGTTGCCGATGCCTGAGCCGTGGTAGTTCCAGGCGGTGCAGGAAGTCTGGTCGGTCTCGTCGATGTAAGCGACATCGAGCTCGTTCATCAGCCACATGACGCTCGACGGATAGCCGGGGATGTTGCCGCACTGGCCACAGGACTTGTGATGCCAGAGATTGGTGGTCGGGATGCGCTTTTCCCAGCCGTAGAGCGTGCGTGCCACGACGGGCTCGTGGCGACCGTCGACGCGGTGGACGACGATCTCGCCGTCCTTTTCGAGCTGCCACATGGCGTCGCGGATATCCTCGACGCGGTCCTTTTTTGTCAGCATCGAGCGGCGGTCGATTTTCGCCTCGACCCAATCCGTCGCCCGCTGCGCCTCCGCCGGCGTCAGGTTGGACGGGCGCCACTCGTCGCCGAAGCCGCTAAAGGCCGGCTTCTTGTCGCCGGGCTTTTCCATCGGCATCCTCCTTCGACGCGGCACTCAGTTCGCCGCGTTCTCGTCTTCTTCCTGCTCTTCGAGCCATTCGTTGTATTCGTCACGCTTCTCGTCCATCACGTCGGTGACGACGTCGAACAGGTTCTCGTCCACCTGCTCGAGCTGATCGAGCACGCCGGTCGCCTCCCAGATCGTGTAGAGCTCGACCGAGGTCTTGAGATTCACCTCCCAGGCCGTGTCCATGGTGTGCATGGTCGGCACGGGGATCGCCTTCCTCAGGATGTTGAGCGGCGCGTCGATCTTCGAGACGTTCGGTCCCCAGTCCGGGAAGGCCTCGCGCGTGATCATGTTCGGCGCGAGCTGGTTGCCGGTCGAGATGACCTTCAGGAGCACGCGCGAGAAGGGGCGGAGCACGTCCTTCGCCGACTGCATGCCGTGCTTGATCGCGACCTCGCGCATGATCATGACGAGGCCGCCGGGCGAGTTCTCGAAGGGGCAGCGCGCGGCGCAGGTGTAGCACTGCGCACAGGACCAGATCTTCTCCTGCATCGCGTCGTAGATGCCTTCGAGATTCTCCGTCCAGAGAAGCTGCACGATCTCGCGCGGCGAGTAGTCGTAATAGTGCGCGGAGGGGCAGGTCGCGGTGCAGATGCCGCAGTTCAGGCAGCCGTGAAGCTCGTGGTCGTAGAGGATGTGCGAGCGGATGTCGTCGAACACCGCTTCGAGTTCCGCCTGCGGGACGGCCGGCGCCGCGGAGATGGGATCGCCGATCGTCCCCCGTTCCGCAGTCGTTGCCGTCATCGCGGTCATGCGTTTCGCTTCAATAGGTCAAGACGCGCGCGTCGTCGTCTTCCATGATGTCCTCGATGACCTTGGCGCCGCCGACGATCCCCTCGCATTCGGGGATCAGGTCTTCCTGGGTCATGTCGAAGAGATCGAGATTGGGCGAGCAGCAGTAGAACTTCACGCCCGCGCCGTGCGCGTCCTTGATGAAGTCGTAGACGGTCTTCGGCGAGCCGGGCTTCACGACGAGCTTCTCGGCGACGCCCTGCTTCATGAGCTGGCCGGCGGTCGCTGTGCAGACCACCTCGACCTCGTAATCCATGGCGGCTGCGACCGTCGCCTGGAAGAACGGCGCGCCGAGCTCCTCGCCGTTCCGGGGATCGGTGTTGACCATGACGATGATGAGCTTCTTCGCCATTATCCGCAGACCGTGCTGCGCCCCCCTATGAGGCACACTGCGCCCGGCCGGCTCTGCCTCATTGACTGAGATCAACCGCAGGCGTGCATATCGTCATATTCGATTTATGGAATGGGTTCCACACCCGAATTGCAAGAAAGATGCGAGTGCCGGGCGGCCGGGCACGACCGTTACATCCAGCCCGTGACCCCGATCAGCCCGACCATGATCTCGGCGAGCGCTACGGCTATCTCGCTTTGCGCGGCACGGAGCTTCTCCAGTGTCTCCGCGGTCCCTTCCGGCGTCTCGTCGAACTCCATGATCAGGTCTTCGATCATCGCCGACTTGACGCCGGGATGGCCGAGGAAGCCGACGGAGCTGTCGCCGATCTGGAAGACGAGGGGATGGCCGTCCGCGTCGGTGGCCAGGATCGCCGCATCGGCAGGCGGGACCGGACGGTCGCGCATATAGACGGCCGCCGGAAATCTCTCCGGCAGATGGCCGCCGAGCGCTTGCGGCGATGCGCGGCGTGCCGTCTCCACGAAAAAGCCGAGCGGCGCTTCCTCCGCACCGCCGCCTGCCGCGACCGAAAGGATCGCGGCGCCGATACCGATCCCGACGACAGGAAGGCCGCGAGCGAGGAAGTCGGCCGCCAGGCGCAGCTCCGGGGCCAGGCTCGGCAGAGAGCGCCCGCTCACTATGCCAAGCGGCCCGCCTCCGAGAACGATCAGCCCGTCATAGCCCTCCGCCGACGCCGGCACCTTGGCGCCCGGCGTGAAGGGCCGCCGATACTGGAAGCGGATGTTACGGCCTTCGAGATGGTCCTCCATCAGGCCGAGATATTCGGCTTCGGTGTGCTGAAGGACGCAGAGTGTCTTCATCATGGATCACGCGTGCGGCGGAGATCAAGTCTCCCGGGCACTCCTTAAGACAGCCGGTAGGGTCTTGTTAAACGAGTCCTCTCTGCCGGGCTCGCTTCGCAACTGGTGCTGGCATATGTCGAGATCGCAAAGCGGATTGCGGTCATGCCCCGAACCAATCTCCTGACCTCGACGGCTGCCGGCCTGGTTCTGGCCTGGGCCGGGCTGTCGGTCGCTTCGGCTGCCGCGTCCGAAGACGCATCGCGCGCGGAGATCGCAGCTACGCTCACGCAGTGGAAGACCGACTTCAACGCCGGCCGCGCCGACGAGGTCTGTGATCTGTTTGCGCGCGACCTCACCGCAGATTTCCGCGGCCAGCCTGAGCGGGGATATGACGCGCTGTGCAAACTGCTGCAAGGCTCGCTTGCCGACTCCGCACGTGTCTATTCGTATGAGCTCGAGATCAAGGATATTCTGGCGCAGGGCGACCTTGCGGCGGTTCGGCTCAATTGGACCCTGACGGTCCGCCAACGCGACACTGGCCAAGAGAGCACGACAGTCGAGCCTGGCCTCGACGTATTCCGCCGGCAGAGTGACGGGCACTGGCGGATCGAGCGCTACCTGGCCTACGAGGAGTAGGCGCCTTTAGCCCGGCGCTTCCACTGCCGCCATCACCGCGGTTGCGATGTCGCCCGGCTCAACGCCCGGCATGTCGAGCTTCAGAGCCTTGAGGCCGTCGGCGGCGGCCTTGGTCAGCGCCTCCTGGTCAAGCGTCGCGCCGTGTAGCGTCTCGGCGAGGCGGTCGATGCCGTCAGGCGGCAGGCAGGTGAAGTCGCCGGAGAGCATCAGCTCGGCGATCTTGCCGTCGCGTGCCAGAAGGTGCACGCGGATCAAGCCGCCACGCGCTTTATGCATGCTCTCGGTCAGATGCGTGCCGGCGGAGATCTTCACGCCGAGCTCGACGAGCTTACGCCCCTGAAGGCGGGTCCAAGCGGGTTCGGACAGTGCCTTTTCTTCGGCCGTAATCGCCTTCTCCTCGGCTTCGGTCGGCTTGTCCTCCACGACCGTCACACCGAGCGCGCTTTCGCAGTGCTTCAAGAAGAGCGTTTTCACCTCTTCGCGCGCCGGCACCTTGACGAGGAGCTTGGTCATCGTGGTCATGTAGTCTTCGAGCGTCGTCTTCAGCTTGTCGCGGAATTTCTCCGACGGCACCTTCAGGCAGTGCGCCATCTTCTCAGTATCGAAGTCGAACATGAAGCTTGAGACGAAGAGCGTCGCCTCGGCGATCGAGGCAGCACCGGTGCCGCCGATCTTGCGGCCGGCGACCTGGACGTCGTTCACCGGCCGGTATTCGGCGGCGATGCCGAGATCGCGATAGGTCGCGACCATCGGCGCGATGAACATCGGATAGAGGTTGACCGCGAACTCCGGCGCCTTGCGGCGCGGGTAGATGAAGTGAATGAACATCTGATTGCGGTCGAGATAGACCGCTCCGCCTCCTACGTGGCGACGGATGATCGAGAGGTTCTCCCTCTTGCAAAAATCCTCGTCGACCTCCTTCTCGATCTCCTGGTGCATGCCGACACAGACATAAGGCGCGTCCGGGTTGACGATCGAAAGCACCGGGTCGTCGTCCGCTGTCATCGCTGCGGCAAGGCCGTGATAGACGGCCTGGCTGCGGAGCGCGCTCACATAGCCGAAGTCGATGACCCGTAGCTGCACGTCGGTTCTCCTCCCGTCTTCCCGCGCCGATTGCCTAGGCTCCTTAGGCATGCCGGCCCGGCGAGGCTTTGCGCTCGCTCAATCCGGGCCGCGGGATTGAGCTAGCATATACGCGTCGAGCCGCGGCGATGGCGCAGCCCGCTGCGGCGCGCTAAGGTGAGGCCAACAAGAAAGCTCGGGAGGGTGCGTTGAGGGTCTATGTGGTCGGCACCGCCGACACCAAGGGGGCGGAGCTCGCCTACGCCAAGGACTGCGTGATCGCAGCCGGCGCCGACGCCGTGCTGGTCGATGTCGGCACGCGCTCGGGCAAGACCATCGCCGACGTCGGCGCGGAAGAGGTGGCGGCGTTTCATCCGGACGGAGCGGCGGCGGTGCTCGGCGGCGGCGACCGCGGCGCGGCGATCACCGCGATGTCTGAGGCGCTCACGCGCTACCTCCTTTCGCGCGACAACGTCGCGGGGGTGCTCGGGCTCGGCGGCTCGGGGAACACGGCGCTCGTCACGGCGGCGATGCGGGCGCTCCCGATCGGCGTACCGAAGCTCATGGTCTCGACCGTCGCGTCGGGCAACGTCGCTTCTTATGTCGGCCCGAGCGACATCGCCATGATGTATTCGGTGGTGGACGTAGCGGGCCTCAACGCCATCTCGCGCCAGGTGCTCGGCAATGCCGCCCACGCAGTCGCCGGCATGGCGAAGAATCGCGTCGCGGCCTCGGCGGCCGACAAGCCGGGCCTCGGCCTCACCATGTTCGGCGTGACGACCGAGTGCGTGACGCTGGTGCGCCAGGCGCTTCAAGCCGACTATGAGCCCTTCGTCTTCCACGCCACCGGGGTTGGCGGCCAGTCGATGGAGAAGCTCGTCGATTCCGGCTTCTTCGCCGGCGTGATCGACGTCACCACGACGGAGGTTGCGGACTATCTCGTCGGCGGTGTGTTGCCCTGCACGGAAGACCGCTTCGGCGCGATGATCAGAACGCGCGCCCCCGCGGTCGTCTCGGTCGGGGCGCTCGACATGGTGAATTTCGGGCCGCGAGAAAGCGTGCCGGAGAAATTCTCGGCACGGAAATTCCACGTCCACAATGCGCAGGTGACGCTGATGCGGACGACGCCGGAGGAGAACCGCGCGGCCGGCACGTGGATCGCCGAGCGGCTCAATCGCTGCGAGGGGCCGGTCCGCTTTCTGCTGCCGCTTGGCGGTGTCTCGGCGATCGATGCGCCCGATCAGCCGTTCCACGATCCGGCGGCCGACGCGGCGCTTTTCGCCGCGATCCGAGCGACCTTCCGCGAGGGGCCGCAGCGCAAGCTCGTGGAGCTGCCGCATCATATCAATTCGCCGGAATTTGCCGCAGCGCTTGTCGCGAATTTCCGCGAGATCGCTTCGTAGGACAGGGCAGGCCGAATTGGCCCTCGCCACGGCCCGCCGGGCGTGGCTAAAAGGCGGCGGCACAAGGGGAGACGGCGTGCGCTCTGTGGTCTTCGACATCGCCATCATCGGCGGCGGGATCAACGGCTGCGGCATTGCGCGCGATGCGGCAGGGCGTGGGCTTTCCGTCTACCTTTGCGAGAAGTCGGACCTCGCCGGCGCCACGTCCTCGGCCTCCACCAAGCTGATCCATGGCGGCCTTCGCTATCTCGAATATTACGAGTTCCGGCTGGTGCGCGAGGCGCTGATGGAGCGCGAGGTCCTGCTTCGCGCCGGGCCGCACATTATCTCGCCGCTGCGCTTCGTGCTGCCACATCACAAGGGCCTGCGGCCAGCCTGGCTGATCCGGCTCGCGCTCTTCCTCTACGACCATCTCGGCGGACGGAAGCTGCTGCCGCCTACGCGGCCCGTCGACCTCACCAAGGACGAGGCCGGCCTGCCGCTCAAGCCCGACTACCGCAGAGGCTTCGAATACTCCGACTGCTGGGTCGACGACGCGCGGCTCGTCGTTCTGAACGCCATCGACGCTGCGGAACGCGGCGCGGTTATAGAGACGCGCACAGAGATGACGAAGGCGGAGCGCACGGCCGGCGGGATGGCGCGCTGCAGGTGCGACTCTCGCGACGCCGATCGGCGGCGGCACCGCGGCCGCGCCGAGCGCGCCATATCTTCCGCGAAGGTGCTCGCTCAACGCTCCGCAGGCCCGCCCTCGGGGTCCGCGCACGAGGAGGAGATCGACTACCTCTGCCGGGCGGCGAGCGAATATTTCCGCCAGCCGATCGCCCCCGCGAGCGTCGTGTGGACCTATTCGGGCGTGCGCCCGCTTCACGACGACGGCGCCAGCGCCGCGCAGGCGGCAACGCGCGACTACGTGCTCAAGCTCGACGGCGGCGGCGCCGACGCGCCGCCTGTGCTCAACATCTACGGCGGCAAGATCACCACCTATCGGCGGCTCGCCGAAGCCGCGCTTCAGAAGCTGCAGCCGTTCTTCGCGGGTATGGGGAGGCCGTGGACTGCGGAGGCGCCGCTGCCGGGCGGCGACTTTCCGGTCGGCGGCGTTGCGGCGCTTGCGGCCGAGATCATGTCCCTTGCGCCCTCGTGCCCGCAAGAGCGCGCCGAGCGGCTGGCGCATGCCTACGGCACGCGCGCCCGCGCGATCCTCGAAGCCGCGCGCGTCGAAGCCGACTGGGGCGCTTCCTTCGGCAGCGGCCTGACCGAGCGCGAGGTCCGCTATCTGATGGAGCACGAATGGGCGAGGACCGCCGAGGATGTGCTCTGGCGACGCTCGAAGCTCGGGCTCAGGGTAAGCGCGGCCGAAGCACAGAAACTCGATCAATGGATGCGCGCGGCGGCCGCGGTCGTGCCATCGGAGGCAGCGCGATGAGCCAGTTCGTCCTCGCCATCGACCAGGGCACGACGTCGAGCCGCGCCATCGTGTTCGATCGCGAGCAAGCGATCGTCAGCGCCGAGCAGCAGGAGTTCCCGCAGCACTATCCGGCGTCTGGCTGGGTGGAGCACGATCCGGAGGATATCTGGCGAACCACGCTCGAGACGGCGCGCGGGGCGCTGACGGGCGCCGGCATCGAGGCGTCGAAGGTCGCGGCGATCGGCATCACCAACCAGCGCGAGACAGCGCTCGTCTGGGACCGCCGCACGGGCAAGCCGATCCACAATGCCATCGTCTGGCAGGACCGGCGCACGGCCGATATCTGCGAGCGGCTGCGCGCAGACGGGGCGGAACCGGAGGTGACGCAGAAGACCGGGCTGGTGCTCGATCCCTATTTCTCCGGCACCAAGATCGCGTGGCTTCTCGAAAACGTCGAAGGCGCGCGCGCCGCCGCAGAAGCCGGGGATCTCGCCTTCGGTACGGTCGATACGTTCCTGCTCTGGCGGCTGACCGGCGGGACGGTGCACGCGACGGACGCCACCAACGCCTCGCGCACGCTCCTCTACGATATCCATCGCAACGACTGGGACGACGGGCTCCTGAAGCTCCTCGGCGTGCCGCGCGCGATGCTGCCGGAGGTGAAGGACTGCGCAGCCGATTTCGGCACGACGGAGCCTTCGCTCCTCGGCGGCGCCATCGCCATCCGCGGCGTTGCCGGCGACCAGCAGGCGGCGACCGTCGGGCAGGCCTGCTTTGCGCCGGGCATGGTGAAGTCGACCTACGGCACGGGCTGCTTCGCGGTCCTGAACACGGGCGAGGAGGCGGTTGCTTCGAAGAACAAGCTTCTGACCACCATCGCCTACCGGCTCGACGGACGCACGACCTATGCGCTCGAAGGCTCGATCTTCATTGCCGGCGCTGCCGTCCAGTGGCTGCGCGACGGGCTGAAGCTGATCGAGCATGCCAGCCAGTCGGGCACGCTCGCGGCGGCGGCCGATCCTGCGCAGACGGTAATCCTGGTTCCGGCGTTCACGGGCCTAGGCGCGCCCTATTGGGACGCCGAGGCGCGCGGCGCACTTTTCGGGCTGACGCGCGCCACAGGGCCGAACGAGCTTGCGCATGCGGCGCTCGAATCGGTCGCCTTCCAGACGCTCGATCTTGTCGAGGCGATGCGGCGCGATTGGGCGAAGGGCGAAGGCGAAACGGTGCTTCGCGTCGACGGCGGCATGGTGGCGAGCGACTGGACCATGCAGCGCCTCGCCGACATCCTCGACGCGCCGGTCGACCGTCCGCGCATCCTTGAGACGACCGCGCTCGGCGCTGCATGGCTCGCCGGCCGCGCCGCGGGCGTGTGGCCCGACATGGAGGCCTTTGCGCGCGCCTGGAAACGCGACCGCCGCTTCGAGCCGACGATGGATGGCGCGAAAAGAGCTGCAAAGATCAGCGCTTGGCGAAGCGCCGTGAAGAGGACGCTGGGGCCCCTTTAGCGTGCCATCACGAGGCGTTGCCGCCGGTCCGGCTTTCTTTTTGCGATGGCATGGAGCAGAATATCGGCGTGGGAGGGCATGGCATGCCGAGCGCCAGCGTCCGCAGCACACGTCTTCTTCTTTCTTCTCTTGTCGCTGAGCGCGCCGGCGGCTCAAGCAGGCGGCGCTGTCGTGGCTCCTGCCGGAAGTTCTACTTCGTCGGCAACACTTCTCGCCGGAGATTTGCACGCCCTGCCGCCCGGCCTTTTCGAGGCGGCCTTGCGCTATCATGAAATCGATCCGGCCGGATGCGACGCCGGAGCGCCAAACACCCGCCGTCTATCCCCTGCATTGGGCGGCGCTCACCGATCAGGCCGCTGTCGCAGGACTGCTGATCGATCGCGGCATGTCGGTTGACGCTCGCGACGGGGCGGGAAGAACGCCGCTGATGGTCGCCGCTGCCTTCGATAGCCTATCCGTTGCCCAGCTGTTGCTTGCGCGCGGCGCAGATCCTGTCGCGAGGGACACGGCGAACGGTAACACGCCGCTCGATTTCGCCGCTGTGGCGGGACAGGTCGAGGTCGCGCGGCTGCTCCTGGCAAACGGCGGCAGCGTAGACGCCCGGGCGCCGCGAAACGGCGAGACGCCGCTCCACTATGCGGCACTCTACGGCCATCTGAAGATGATCAAGTTCCTGGTCGCTGAGGGCGCTGACATCAACGCGTCCGACAATACCGGCGTGCGGCCGCTGCAATATGCGCGGATGCGCAGGCAGTGGCAGGCGGCCGAATCTCTGCTTGACCTTGGCGCTCGGCCCGACGATCTCGGCGACGCGGTCAATGCCGGCGACGTCGCGCGCGTCCAGGAGCTTATCGCGCATGGCGCCGATGTGAACGCGCCCCACCTGTTCAGTCACACCGCTCCATTTGGCGGCGGCTACGGGGCAAACCTGGATCGCCGGCATGCTGATCGATGCGGGGGCCGACCTTGAAGCGGAGGGAGACCCAGGGCGCTCGCACCCGCTGCACCTTGCCGCTGTCGGCGGTCATCCCGAAGTTGCGCAGCTCTTGATCGATCGCGGTGCTGACCTTGATGCCCGCGATGCGCAGGGAAGAACGCCGCTCGCGGCCGCCGCCGCCTACGGGAATGTCGCGGTGGCGGAAACGCTCCTTGCCGCCGGCTCCGATCCGCTTGCCCGCGACGGCGTCTATCGCGACACCCCTATCCACTGGGCGGTGCTGTCGGGCAGCATCGAGATGGTCGAGCTGTTGGTCTCCTTCGGCGTGGACATCAATACAAGAAGCGGCCACGACGGCGAGCCCCCGCTTCACTATGCGGCAAATTCGGGTCAGACTGAGATGATCGAGTTCCTCGTCGAAAACGGCGCGGATCCGAACATGCCCGACGATTCGGGAACGACGCTGCTGCAATCGGTGCAGGGCCACTGTCCGGCCGCCGCACAGGGCACGGTCCTCGCATTGCTTCGCCGGCTCGGCGCACGCGACTAAGCGACGATCACGCGGTATTCCCGAGCAGCGGCGCGACGTCCTCGATCAGTTGCCGCTTGTCGTTATCGCGACAGCGGCGTGAGCGGCGGCATCAGTGCCTCGAACGCCGGATCGTTCATGCGATAGGCGAGCACCGCCTTCACGCTCGCGATCAGCGGCTTTCGCGAGACGAGCGCGCGGATCTTCGTCGGCGGTCGCAAGCGCCGCCTCGTCGCCGTCGCGGAAGGCGCGCGCGCAGTACTCGGCGTTCACGTTGGCGCTGGCCGAGATGCAGCCGGCGAACTCGCCGGCGCGCGCACGAAGCAGCACCGCCTCGTTGCTCGGGAAGACGCGAAGCTCGGGCAACGCCGTTGCGATCCCTTGCCGCATAGTCGAGATCGCCGGAGGAATCCTTCAGGCCGGCGATGCGGCGAGCCGAACTCGGAACAGAGCCGGCTTGACGAGCGCGGGCGTATAGGGGACGCCGGAAAGCGCGGGGAAATTGTAGAGGTAGAGGTCGATCGGCTTCTCAGCCGTCGCCGCGACGAGACGCGCGAAGAGGCGGACGATGCCGTCGTCGTCCACGCTCCTTGTAATAGAAGGGCGGGATGATGAGCGCGCCGGCGAAGCCGAGCGCGGCGGCGTGCCTTGGTGAGCGCGACCGCATCGGCTAGCGCCGCCGCGCCGGTGCCGACCATCAGCCGCGAGAGCGGAAGCGCGGATGCGGCAGCGCTCATGATCGCCATGCGCTGCGCGACCGTGAATGATGTCGCCTCGCCGGTCGTGCCGCAGATGTTGAGCCCGTCGCAGCCCTGATCGAGCAGCGTCGCGGCAGAGCGCGACGAAGCGATCGGTGTCCGGCTGCGAAGTCGTTCGTGATCGGCGTTGCGGCAGCCGCGATCACGCCGCTTAGGCTGACACTCGCCACTGCCGTGCTCAGTTCTTGCGGTCGGCGACGAAATGCGCGGCGCGACGAAGCACATCGGCGCGCGCGTCGAAGCCTGAGAGCGCCTTCTCCGCGTCCGCTACGAGCCCGGCGAGGCGCTTGCGCGCGGCCTCGACGCCCCAAAGCCCGATCAGGGTCGCCTTGCCCATTCCTGAAATCCTTGCCGGTCGCCTTGCCGAGCGTTGCCGCATCGGATTCGACATCGAGGAGATCGTCGGCGATCTGAAACGCCTGCCCGAGCAGGTGCCCGTAGGCGCGGAGCGCCTTGCGGCCGGCTTCGTCGGCGCGGCCGATGATCGCGCCCATCTCGGCGGAGGCGGTGAGCAGCGCGCCGGTCTTCATCGCCTGCAGGCGCAGGATCTCGGTCTCGCCGAGGACAAGCGGCTTGCCGTCGGCGGCGAAGCGGCCCTCCGCCTCAAGGTCGAGCATCTGTCCGCCGGCCATCCCGCCGATACCGGCGGCGCGCGCCAGCGTCGAGACCAGCGCGACACGGATCGCGGGGTCGGGATCGGTCGCTCGGTCGGAAAGCACGTCGAAGGCGAGCGTCAGGAGCGAGTCGCCCGCGAGGATCGCGGTAGCGTCGTCATAGGCGCGATGCGTGGTCGGACGGCCGCGGCGGAGGTCGTCATCGTCCATCGCCGGGAGGTCGTCGTGCACCAGACTATAGCAGTGGATCAGCTCGACCGACGCGGCCGCGCGGAGGACGCCGGGCCCTTCCACGCCGAAGAGCCGCGCCGCCTCGACCGCGAGGAACGGCCTGAGCCGCTTGCCGCCGCGCAAGCGTCGCGTAACGCATGGCCTCGATCAGCCGCTTCGGGCGTCCCAGCTCGCCCGCGATCGGCGTCGCCGCCATCAGCTCCGCAAGGGTTTCTTCCACGGTGTTCCCCGCGGAAGCGAGGCGAGTCTCGAATGTTGCGTCGTTCAAATGCTGCCCCCGAAACGCACAATGCGCGACCAAAATGGCTTGCGGCAACCCGCCGCCTGGCTTTAACAGGCGCCTCGCTGCCGATTTTCGGCCGTCCGCGGCCCTCCCTGCAGTTCGAGGCGCGAGCTATAGCCGAAGCCGAACAGGTCGGAGCAAATCCCCGAATGTCAAGAATTGGCGAATTCATTACCAGGGCGTGCGTCGGCATGGCTGCCCGCTGGCCCTGGGCGGTGCTCGGGGTAGCGCTGGTCCTGACGGTGCTTGCCGGCCTTGCCGCAACGCAGCTCACGATCAATACCAGCACGCGCGAGATCCTCTCCGCCGAGCTGCCGTTCAGGAAGGCGGATGAGGCCTACCGCAAGGCCTTTCCGCAGGAAGACCTGGCGGTCGTGGTGATCGACGCGGAGACGCCGTCGGCCGCGCTTGCCGCCGCAACGCGATCTCGCGGGGCGTCTCAAAGAGCGCACCGATCTTATCGAATGGGTGGAGCTGGCGGCCACGTCGCCGTACTTCGAGCGCTACGGCCTGATGTTCCTTCAGCCGGATCAGATTCGCGAGATCGGGGAGAAGATCAGGCCGGCCCGGCGCCTCATGAGCGATCTCGCCAAGGACCCGAGCCTTCGCGGGATGGCGAGCCTGCTCGGGCTGGCGGCGCAGGGCGTGGCAGAGAGCGCGGCGCCAGCGTCGCTCGCGCATCTCCTCTCCGAGCTTGCTGCGACGGTGCGCGACGCGGCCGAGGGCAAGCCGGCGGAGATGAAATGGAGCGAGCTCTTCAGCGCCGGCGTCGCGCGTGGCACGCGCCAGATCATCCAGCTCAAGCCGGTCCTCAACAACCGCTCCATCAACCGCGCCGGGCCGGCGATCGACGCCCTCCGCGCGGCGATCGATGAGACGCGCGCCGTCTATCCCGACGCGAGCTACCGCATCACCGGCGAGCCGGTGCTCCGTCAGCAGGAGCTGAACGACGCCTTCTCCAGCGCGATCAAAGCGAGCGGGCTCTCGCTCGTTCTGGTCGCGATGATCCTCACCATCGGCATCCGATCGGGGCGCGTGATCGCAGCGCTCTTGATCTCGCTTCTCGTCGGGGCCGTGTGGACGGCCGGGCTCGCCTCCATCTCTGTCGGGCGGCTCAACCTGATCTCTGTCGCCTTCATGGTGCTGTTTTTCGGGCTCGGCATCGATTTCGGCACGCATCTCAGCCTGCGCCATCTCGAGGCGGCGCGGAAAGGGATGCCGTTCGCCGGCGCGCTTCGCACGGCAGTCGTAGGCGAGGGTCCGAGCATCAGCCTCTCCGCGCTCTGCGCGGCGCTCGCCTTCCTGTCATTCGTGCCGACGCCCTATGTGGGGCTCGCCGAGTTCGGGATCATCTCCGCCTTCGGCATGCTCGTCGCCCTGGTCATAACCTTCACCGTGCTTCCGGCGCTTCTCTCGGTGATGCATGCGAAGCCTTCGGCGCGCGCCGTGCAGCACATCGGCATCGCGTGGCTCGTCAACCGGCACTATCGCGCTGATCCTTGTCCTTGCCGGCATCGCAACGGTCGCGGCCGCCTTCATGGCACCGCGCGCGGAGATCGACACCAATCCGCTCAATCTGCAGAACCAGAACACGGAGGCCGTCCGCACATACCGCGCGCTCGCCACGGATCCCGAGACGTCTCCCTACGCGCTCAACGTTCTGGCGCCCAACATGCAAGCCGCCGAGGATCTCGCGCGGCGGCTTGCCGAGCTGCCTGACGTGGCCGATGTCCGCTGGATCGGAAACTTCGTGCCGCGTGATCAGGAGGCCAAGCTCGCGGCGCTCGCCGCCGTCCGCGAGCGCCTCGGCGAGAGCTTCTTCGCGCCGGGCCCGGCGGAGCCCCCGCCGACGGATGCGGAGCTGCAGGAGGCTTTTGCCAAGATCAAGGAAAGTGCCGACGCGATCGCCGCGACCTCGCCCGATAATCCGATCGATCCGTCGATCCCGCCGGCGGGGCGCGAGCTTGCCGATGCTCTCGCCAAATTTGCCCAGGCTCGCGGCACCGGCGCGGAGGCGCTCGGACAGCTCGGCGAGGCGCTGACGCGCGAGATGCCGCCCATCGTCGCGGGCCTCAGAGAGAAGCTTTCGGTCACCAACACGGTAAGTATCGACGACATCCCGGCCGAGCTGCGCAAGGACTGGATCTCGGCGGACGGGCAGTATCGCCTGCGCGTGCCGCCGAAGGAGAACCTCGAGACGGCGGCGGAGATGAAGCAGTTCTCCGAAGAGGTGCAGAGCATTGCGCCAGAGGCGGCGGGTGCGCCCGCGAGCATTACCGGGGCGGGCCGGGCGATCCTGCTCTCCTTCGCCGAGGCGATCGCCTATACGGTGATCGCGATCGTCGTCGTTGTCAGCCTGGTCAGGCGGCGGTTCTCCGACGTCCTTCTCGTGCTCTTGCCGCTCGCCGTGGCGTCGCTCTGGATCGTCGCGGGATCGGCGGCGCTCAATCTCCCCTTCAACTTCGCCAACGTCATCGTCATTCCGCTTTTGATCGGGCTTGGCGTCGCGAGCAGCATCCACATGGTGGGGCGCGCCCGTGAGGCGCACGGCGAAAGCGAGCTGCTCGATACCTCGACGCCGCTCGCCGTGCTCATCACGCAGCTCAACACGGTCGCGGCCTTCGCGACGCTATCTCTCGCCAAGCACGAAGGTCTCTTCAGCATGGGCGTCCTGCTCGGGCTCGCGATCTTCTTCGTGCTGATCGTCTCGCTGATCGTGCTGCCGTCCTTCATGATTGCGATCGGCGTCGGCGCGCAGCCGTCCGGCGACGACAAAGGAACCGCTGCTTCCAAATGACGCGCGCGCTCGTTACCGGCGGCTGCGGCTTCATCGGCCAGCATCTCGTCGAAGCGCTGCGCAGGCGCGGTGATACCGTGCGCGTGCTCGACCTGGTGGAAGGAAGGACGCCGGGCGTCGAGTATGTCCGTGGCTCGATCGACGACGCCGCTGCCGTCGACGCGGCGCTCGACGGTATCGACTTTCTCTATCACCTCGCCGGCATCGCGCATCTTTGGCGGCGTGACAAAGACGATTTCGATCGCGTCAATCGGCGTGGCGACGGAGGTCGTGCTGAAGGTCGCCGCCGACAAGCGCATCGGCCGCATCGTGCATTGCTCGACGGAGTCGATCCTGCTCCCGAAGCAGCGGAGCAGCGTGCAGTCGACGAGAGCGTAGCAACTTGCTTGCCGATATGCCGGGGCCTTACACGCGCTCCAAGTTCCTCGGCGAGCGGGCGGCGTTCGAGGCGGCGCGTCGGGGCATGGACGTCGTCATCGTGAATCCCACCATGCCTGTCGGCGACGGCGATTTCAACATGACGCCGCCGACAGCGATGATCGCCCTCTTCCTTTCAGGCGGCTCGCCGTTCTTCTTGGATTGCGTCCTCAATCTTGTCGACGTCCGCGACATCGCGGACGGGATCGTGAAGGCAGGAGACAAGGGCGAGGCCGGAGAGCGCTATATCCTCGGCGGCGAGAACTACTCCTTACGCAATCTCCTGCCGGAGCTTGAGCGGAAATCGGGACGCCGCATGCCGAGCCGAAGTGTTCCGGGGGCGCTGGCGCTTGCCACGGGATTCATCGCCGGCCTGATCGCGGACCGGTTGACCGGCTCGACGCCGGTGGCGACCGCGGAGGCGGTGCAGATTGCGCTTCGCTCCGCGCCCTTCGACTCGACGAAGGCGCGGCGCGAGCTCGGCTACGACCCGCGCCCGATCGATCAGGCCTTGACGGAAGTCGTTGAGGCGTTCAAGCGGAATGGAGCTGGCGGCGGTTAGGCACTGAATCGTCTGCGTTTTGACAAAAATACGTGGTCAAAGGTACCGTATGCCAGCTTCCACGGACCGGCAGGGCGCATGAGGATCGCGGCGTTTACCATCGTGGGATCGCTGATCTCCGTCTCCGCCCATGCGCAGGTCGCAACGCAATTCCTGCCTATTCCGGAAGACCCGCCGGCCTATCTCTTCGACCCGTCGCCGCTCGCCGGGACGATGCTGAAGCCCTTCGCCGAGCGCACGCCGGGCCGGGAACAGGAGGTGGAGCCCGTGCCCGGACCCGATCCGGTCATCGTCGCACAGACGCTGCCGCAGACGGTCGCCTCCGTGGCGCCCGAGACAGCGCCCCCGGCGCCCGAAGCGGCACCGGCTGCGCCGGCGGTGCCCACGGAAGCGGCAAAACCGGAAACGCCGGCTCCGACCACCGGCACCGTCACCGTGATCGTCGAGAACGTGGAATCCGCCCAGGGGACGGTCAACGTCGCCGTCTGCGACAAGAGCCTGAGCCGCGACGGCTGCCCCTATACGCACGAAGTCCCGGCCGCGCCGGGTTTCGTCGAGACGGAGTTCGACAATATACCACCCGGTAACTATGCGGTCGTCGGTTACCATGACGTCAACGGAAACAACGAGTTCGACAAGCTCTTCGGGATGCCGCGCGAGCCCTACGCTTTGAGCAGCAAGGCCGCCGACAAGCTCGTGCCGACCTTCAACGACGCAGCTCTGCCCATAAATGCCGGGCCGAACGCGGTTATCATCCGCTTGCGCCGCCTCGGCGGCTGACGCTCATACGAGCGCCGCCGATGTGGTCGGCGGCTCTTTGAGAGACACTCTCCGGCGGGTGTAATATTACGGCAACCCTCTGAAACTTCTTACCGATCGGCCGTTTCGGCAACTCGACCTCCCCCCTGCCGCATGGCATAGCTTCGCGTTTAGGAGGCTGGATTTTCAGGCAGGGGCGACTGTGTTGCAGGACACGGCGAATGGACGCTTGCGAGTTATTCTGGCCCAGCCGCGCGGCTTCTGCGCGGGCGTTGTGCGTGCGATCGATATCGTCGAATTGGCGTTGCAGAAATACGGGCCGCCGATCTACGTCCGCCACGAGATCGTGCACAACCGCCACGTGGTGGAGGACCTGATCGCCAAGGGTGCGCATTTCGTCGAGGAGCTCTCCGAAGTGCCGGACGGTGCGATCACCATCTTCAGCGCCCACGGGGTGCCGCGCATCGTCATCAACGAGGCGAACGACCGTGGCCTGCCGACGCTCGACGCCACCTGTCCGCTGGTCTCCAAGGTGCACAACCAGGGCCGTCACTACGTGGCACGCGGGCGCACGCTGATCCTGATCGGCCACGCCGGCCATCCCGAGGTGGAGGGCACGCTCGGCCAGATCGAAGGCCCGACCTACCTCGTGCAGAACGAGGCGGAGATCGAGGCGCTGCCGCTTCAAGAAGACACGCCTATCGCCTACGTCACCCAGACGACGCTCAGCGTTGACGACACCAGCGCTCTGATCGAGGCGCTGAAGAAGCGATTCACCGACGTGGTGGGGCCGGAGACGCGCGACATCTGCTACGCCACGCAGAACCGCCAGAGCGCGGTGCGGGATCTCGCGCGGGTCTCCGACCTGATCCTCGTGGTCGGTGCCAGAAACAGCTCGAATTCCAACCGCCTGCGCGAAATCGCCGAGGAATCCGGGGTGCCGGGATATCTTGTCGCAGACGGGTCTCAGGTGGACCCGGCCTGGCTCAAAGGCGTTAGAATAGTCGGACTTACCGCGGGCGCTTCGGCCCCGGAGGTTCTCGTCGAAGATGTCATCGACGCGCTCCGCCGGATCGCCCCCGTCGAGGTCACCACCCTCGACGGAATCGAGGAAAACGTGCGCTTCCGCCTGCCGCTGGAATTGGAAGACAACGTGATGGCGCGCGCCAACCGTGCAGCAAGAGGTCGATAGTGGGCATTCCTCTCAGACAGGTCGCAAAGATCGGCAGCTACATCGTCCGGCAGCATCTTTCCGGGCGCAAACGCTACCCGCTCGTGCTGATGCTCGAGCCGCTGTTCCGCTGCAATCTTGAATGCGCCGGCTGCGGCAAGATCGATTACCCCGACGAAATTCTGAACAAACGCATCTCTGTCGAAGACGCGCTATACGCGGCGGAGGAGTGTGGCGCGCCCGTCGTTTCGATCGCCGGGGGCGAGCCGCTCATCCACAAAGAGCTCCCGAAGATCGTAGAGGGCCTGATTGCGCAGGGTCGCTTCGTCATCCTGTGTACGAATGCGCTCCTGCTCGAGAAGAAGATCCACGAATACAAGCCAAGCCCGTATTTCACCTGGTCGATCCATCTCGACGGCGACAAGGAGATGCACGACCGCTCGGTCTGCCGTCAGGGCGTTTACGACAAGGCGGTCGCGGCGCTGAAGCTCGCCAAGGAGAAGGGCTTCCGCGTCACGATCAACTGCACGATCTTCAACAATGCCGAGGCCGAGCGCGTCGCCGACTTCTTCGATACGGTGACGGCGATGGGCGTCGACGGCATAACGGTGTCGCCGGGCTACGCCTACGAGCGCGCCCCCGACCAGAAGCACTTCCTCAATCGCCGCGCGACGAAAGAGCTCTTCCGCGGCGTCTTCCGGCGCGGGCGCGGCGGCAAGGCGTGGCCGATCAACCAGTCCGGACTTTTCACCGACTTCCTTGCCGGCAACCAGGAATACCACTGCACGCCGTGGGGCAATCCGACCCGCACCGTGTTCGGCTGGCAGCGGCCCTGCTACCTGCTCGGCGAAGGTTATACGAAGACCTTCAAGGAGCTGATGGAAGAGACCGAGTGGGAGAAGTACGGCACCGGCAACTACGAAAAGTGCGCCGACTGCATGGTGCATTGCGGCTATGAGGCGAGCGCTGTCACCGATACGGTCAAGCGTCCGTGGAAGGCCGCCTTGGTAGCGCTTCGCGGCGTCAGGACCGAGGGTGAGATGGCGCCGGAGATCTCGCTCGCCAGTCAGCGGTCGGCCGAATACGTCTTCTCACGCAACGTCGCCGAGAAGCTCGACGAGATTCGGAAGACCACGCCCAACCCCAAGAAGGTCTCGACAGCGGCTTAGCGAGCGGAAGCTCGCGCGCGCCTCGCCGGCGAGGCGCGACAGCGTCGCGATCTGCGTGGGCTTGCGCACGAGGTCGGCGAAAATCGCGAAATGATCGATGCCGCCGTCGGGGCGCAGCGCGTTGGCGATGGCGGCGGGCATGGAACGCGTCGCCGGATCGCAGACGATCCTGAGCGCTGCGAACATCAGCCCATGACGCGCCGCGAATTCCGAAGCGACATGCGATTCCATGTCGACGGCGACAGCTCCCGTCGTCGAGCGCACCTGCGCCTTTGACTCTGCATCGAGGAGCGGCGCATCGACGCCGGCGATGTCGGCGCGCTTCACGCGGACGCCACCGGCGACGAGCGCGGCGGCGAGCGAATCCCCGAGCGCCGCATGCGCCGGCCGGCGCTTTCCTGCAGCGACGACACCGGTCGCAACGACGACGTCGCCGGCGACGAGGCTCGGATCGAGCCCACCGGCGATGCCGAAAGAGAGCACCGCGCGGCAGCCCGCCGTCGGGCGATCGGAGAGGAGCTTGCGGAGCCGCTTCGTGTCACCGCCGGACGCGATCGCGGCGAGCCCAGGCCCTTCGGCAAGGCGCATCTCCTTCGCCAATCCCGTAACCATCAGGATCGGAAGCTCGTTCGCTGGGACGTGGAGCGTCATGGCCTCGCTACATTCCGAAGGCGACTGTGCGGCTGTTGCCGCGCCGCAATCGTCGATAACGCGACAGCGCCCACAAGGGGAAGAACTTCGCGTAACCGTGATAACGAAGGTAAAAGACGCGCGGGAAGCCAACCGCGGTGAAGCGCTCCTCCGGCCACAGCCCGTCGCCCGCCTGCGTCCGTGCGAGATAGGCGATTCCGCGCTCCACCGCCGTGCCTTCCACCTCGCCCGCCGCCATCAGGCCAAGCAGCGCCCACGCCGTCTGCGACGGGGTTGAAGGGGCGGGCTCGTAACCCTTGTAGTCGAGCCTGTAGCTCGATCCGTCCTCGCCCCAGCCCCCGTCGGGATTCTGGATGCGGTCGAGCCAGTCGACGGCTTTGCGCACGGTCGGAGAGTCGGGCGCGACGCCTGCCGCGTTTAGCGCTGAAAGCGCCGACCACGTGCCGTAGATGTAGTTCATCCCCCATCGGCCGAACCAGCTCCCGTCCTCACGCTGGTCATGCACGAGCCATGCCGCTCCGCGCGAAAGCTCGGGGCTCGTGGGCACCTCCTCGTCGAGCTGGGCGAGCATGGAGACGCAGCGCGCGGTCAGGTCGGCGGTCGGCGGATCCAAGAGCGCGCCGTGATCGGCGAAGGGGATGTTGTTCAGATAGTGGTGGGTGTTGTCGGCGTCGAACGCCGCCCAGCCGCCGTCCTTGCTCTGCAGGCCGACCACCCATTCGCGGCCACGCGCGATCGCTGTATCGAAGTCGGGGCGCTCCTTCTCGTCGGTGCGCGCGCGGACCCGGTCCATCGCCATCACGACGACGGCGGTGTCGTCGAGGTCGGGGTAGTGGGCGTTGGCGTATTGGAACGCCCAGCCGCCCGGCCTGACGTCGGGGCGCCTCGCCGACCAATCGCCTTTGACGTCGAGTATCTGCTTCGGCTTCAGCCAGGCGAGCGCTTTCTCCGCCGCGGCTTCGGCGGCTTCCGAGCCGGCCTCGAGCAGCGCATGCGCCGCGAGCGCCGTGTCCCAAATGGGCGAGAGGCACGGCTGGCAATAGGCCTCGTCCTCCCTCACCACGAGCAGGAGATCGATCGACTCGCGTGCGATCTTCTTGCGCGCGTCGTCATCGGGCACACCCAGCGCGTCGTACATCAGAACTGAATTGACCATCGCCGGAAAGATGGCGCCGAGCCCGTCCTTGCCGTTCAGCCGCTCGTCGACGAAGGCGACGGCCCTCTCGATGGCGCGCTTGCGTGTGAAGCGCGGGAAGAACGGCTCGGCCGCTTTCAGCACGACGTCGATCGCGCCGAAAATCTGCGACCACGGCGCTTTCTGATGCGCGCCCTTCGGCCAGGTCCCTACTCTCTCCGGCGGCGTGACGAAAAGCTCGGGTATGTGAACGCCGCGCGCGTTCATCGCTTTCGGCTTCAGCGCCTGCAGCACGAAGAGCGGCACCATCACCGTGCGCGCCCAATACGACACCTTGTCGAGGTGGAACGGGAACCATGACGGCAGGAGCGTGATCTCCACCGGCATGGTCGGGACCGCCCGCCACGGCACCTCGCCGTAAAGCGCGAGGAGCGCGCGGGTGAAGACGTTGGAGCGCGCCGCGCCGCCGCGCTCAAGGATCGCCTCGCGCGCCCGTTTCATATGCGGCGCGTCGATGTCGTCGCCAATCATCTTCAGCGCGAAATAGGCCTTCACGCTGGCGCTCATGTCGAAGGCGCCTTCGTGGAAGAGCGGCCAGCCGCCATGCTCACCCTGGATGCGGCGCAGATAGACGCCGATCTTCCGCTCAAGCTCGCGATCCTCCGGCTCGCCGCGGAAATGCCTGAAGAGCACGTATTCGGACGGGATCGTGGCGTCGGCCTCGAGCTCGAAGCACCAGTGGCCGTCCTCCTGCCGGAGGCTCAGGAGCGCGTCGGTCGCTGATGCGACGCGGGTGTCAAGCTCCTCAAGGTCCGGTGCGCCCGCGACGGGCGGCGGCATCAGATTTCTCTCAAACGCCAATACTTCACCTTTCATGCGGCCCTGCCTGGGGTCCACTGGGGCGCCCGCGTTCCTGCCGGCTTGTGCAATACGTTGGCGGCGGCGGTTTGGCCTGAGCGAATCGAGCCTTCGATTGTCGCCGGAAGGCGGGTGTCCGTCCAATCGCCGGCAAGGGCCAGGTTTTCGTAGCTTGTCCGGGGCCCGGGACGGCGCGCGTTCTGGGCCGGTGTTGCTGCGAACGTCGCCCTGCGCTCGCGCACGATCTGCCAGCGGGGGAGCGCCGGGGCAAGGCCGGCAAGCTTTGAGACCTCCCGCCAAATCGTCTCGGCAAGCTCCTCGCGCGGCGTCTCCATCAGGCGATCGGCGCAGCTGATCGTGGTCGACAGCCGGTCCGGGTAGGAAAAGAGCCACTCCGTCAGGCCGTTGACAATGCCGAGGATGAGGGGCTGCCCCGGCGGCGGCGCGATGCGGAAATGCGCGTTGACGATGGCGTGGAAGACCTCCGGCACGACGAGGCCCGGGACGAAAGCGCGCGCGGCGACCGGCGGGACCGCGAGCACGACTTGGTCCTCTGGGCCGACCTCGACCCGCTCATCGCCGAAGAGAAGCGCCGTTGCGCAATCGCCCTCGTAGGCGATCTCGCGAAGCGAACGGCCGAAGCTCACCGTCGCGCCGCGGGTCCTAAGAAAGGCAAGCGCCGGGTCGATGAAGGCGGCGGAAAGCCCGTTTTTCGCCACCATCGGTCGACAGGCTTGACCGCCAGCGGCCAGCGTCTCGCGCAGGATCTGCGCGGCGAGCCGCGCGTCGGCCTCGGCCGGCTCGGTATTGAGCGCGGCAAGAAGCACCGGACGCCAAAGCCGATCGTAAAGCGGCCCGCGGCAGGCCATCGCCTTGCCGACGGTCGCCTCTGCGGGCGCGCGAAGGATTCCGATCGGCGCGAGGTAGTCGGGAACGCGCGTGCCGGGCACGCGTCGGCGCGAATCGAAGAATCCACCAGGGCAGCCGTCCGTCGTTCGGCCGAAGCGTCCAGCGCTCGCCCGACTTCAGATCGACAAAGGGGAAAGCCGCCTCCGTAGCTTCCGTCATTGCGGAAAGCCCGCCGATGCGGCGAAGGTAGGCGAGCGCCGCCCGGTTGCCGGAGAGGAGCAGGTGGTTGCCGTTGTCGATCTCGAGATCGATGACGGAATCATAGTAGGTGCGGCAGCGGCCTCCCGCGAATTTTGCCGCCTCGTAGACCGCGACACGCCGACCGGCGTCGGCGAGTTCCACGGCCGCGGAGAGGCCGGAGAGCCCCGCGCCGACGATGTGAACGGTTCCCGCCATCAAGCGATTCCGTGGCGGAGCACCGCGACCAGAACGCGGAGCTTGTTCGTCTTCACGCGCGTCCGCGGTGGGGCGAAGCCTCGCGCCAGAAGGTCCGACAATATCTGGCGATAGGCTGCCTCCATGAGGCGCGGCGCGCGGACTGTGCGGCGCGGGCAGACACTCATGATCTTGTCGGCCTCAGCAAAGTGCTCTGCAGCGCGCGCGGCGACCTCGCGGCAGGCCTTTTCGAGACCGGGCTCGCCGAGGATCGCGGCGGGCGTACGTCCCTCAGTCGCGATCCCTGCATCCGCGAGCGCTTCGCGCGGCAGATAGAGCCGACCCATCTCCGCGTCCTCGTCGAGGTCGCGCAGGATGTTGGTCAGCTGCAACGCGCGTCCGAGATGATGCGCGAGAGCGTCGCCGTTCTGAGGCGCGATGCCGAAGATGCGAACGGAGAGGCGGCCGACGGCGCTTGCAACGCGGTCGCAGTAAAGATCGAGGGTCGCCCAATCCGGCGCGACGATGTTCTCTTCAAGGTCCATCGCCATGCCGTCGATCACGGCGTGGAAGTCCTCGCGCCGCAGGCCGAAGCGCTGCATCGGCTTTTCGAGATCGCGCGTGTGCCTCGATACGCGTCCTTCGAAGAGCCCGTCGATCTCTGCGCGCCAGAAGTCGAGCGCGGCGCGGCGGGGCTCACGCGGCCCGCCGCCATCGGCGATATCGTCGACGGCGCGGCAGAAGGCGTAGATCGCATACATGCCCTCACGCTCGGCGCGCGGCAGGATGCGCATCGCAAGATAGAAAGAGCTGCCGGCCGCCGGCAGCGCGGGCGAGATATGGCTCGCCGCCGAAGACGGCGCGGTGTTCGTCGCGACGGTCATCAGCGCTCGCGCGTCCCGGCGGCGAGCGGTGCGGCGCGCAGCCTGACGAAGGGCCGCCTGACAAGCGCGCCGGCAGCCGCTCCAAGCGCGATCAGCGCAAAACCCGCTTTGCCATGATGGACCTTCTCGGAGAGAGGGTCGCGGTGCCTGAGCCCCTTGGCGAGCGCGACCGCGAGGCGGCGGATGGCCGCGATCTCCAGCGCAAGCCGCGAGTCTGCAACGAGATCGGCGAGCGGCGCGCCGTCGTTCAGAAGCGCGAGCGAGCGCTCCGCGAGGTCTGCAATCGTGGCTTTCAGGCCGGGGCTCGCTTGAGCTGCATTCAGATCCTCAACACGCGCTGTGTTTTGCGAAAGCGCATCGAGCGGAAGATAGACGCGGTCGAGATTGCGGTAGTCGTCGGCGCAGTCCTGCAGATGATTGATCACCTGAAGGGCGGCGCAGATCGCGTCCGATGCCGGCCATGTCGTCTGCGGCTTCTCGCCGTGAACGTCGAGCACGAAGCGCCCGACGGGCATCGCCGAAAGGCTGCAATAGTGCATGAGCTCGCGCCAGTTCTCGTAGCGGAGCTTCTTCGCGTCCATGCGAAAGGCGTCGAGAAGGTCGAGCGCGTGGCGCGGCGAGAGGCCGCGTTCGGCGAGCGCCTCTTTGAGAGGCTCGGCCTCCGGATCGGACGGGCCGCGCCCGGTCAGCGCGCGATCGAGCGCGTCGAGCAGTTCAAGTTTCTGCTCCGGCTTGAGGCGGGGATGGTCGGCGATGTCGTCGGCGGCGCGCACGAAGCGGTAGAAGGCGAGGATCGGTGCGCGATACCGCGCGGCGATGAAGTGCGAGGCGACGGGAAAGTTCTCGTCGCGATGGGTCTTCCCCGAGCGCGCTTCGGTCGCCGTGATCATCCGCCGGTTCCCCCAGCGGAGGTCGCGGGAGCCTGGAATCTTCCCTTCCACGCGCCGCCGCGACCGCGCCAATGCTGCACGGCCGACTGGAAGGTGAAGGCGGTATAAAACGCGGCGATCACCGGAAGTGCGATCCCCCAGAACGGCCAACGCCCGTAGAGCTGAAGGATCGGCAGGAAGGCAATCGCCATTGCGACCCACGCGGCGAAGCCGAGGATTTGCGCGGGGCCGTCGGCGAAGAGCGCGAGAAGCGGCGGCGCCAGATAGGTGACCGCCATGCCGAGGAGCGTGCCGGCAAGGCGGAGCGGCGAGTAACGGAGCTCTGCATAGGCGCTGCGCGACACCATGCGGCCGATGTCGCGGATGTGCGGATAAGGTCTCAGGCTCTCGACGCGCTCGGTCAGCCCGAGCCAGATCGGGCCACGCTCTTTCAGGAGCACGGCGAGCGCGCAATCGTCGATGATCGCAGCCCTGATCTTCTGGATACCACCGGCCTCGGCGAGCGTCTCGCGTCGGACGAGCATGCAGCCGCCCGCCGCCGCGGCGACCTTGCGGCGCGGATCGTTCACCCACGCGAAGGGGTAGAGCATGGCGAAGAAGAAGACGAAGGCGGGCACGAGCAGCCGCTCGGCGAAGCTCTCGCAACGAAGCCGCACCATCAGCGAGGTCAGCACCGTGCCGCGCGCCATCGCACCTTCGACCAGCCGACGGAGCGCATCCGGAGCGCGATAGGCGATGTCGGCGTCGGTGAAGAGCACGTAGTCGGAGGGCTCGGCGGCCTGCTCAACGTAGCGGACGCCGCGGTCGAGTGCCCAAAGCTTTCCAGTCCACCCGGCGGGGGGCTCGGAGCCGGTCAGCACGGTCAGGCTGTTGCCGGCGGATACCCCGCGCGCGGCGCGGCGCGCGACATCCGCGGTGCCGTCCGTGCTCTGATCGTCGACGAGGACCGTGGAGAAGCGGCCGGGATAGTCCTGCGACAGGAGCGAGCCAATGCTCTCCGCAATCACGTCCGCCTCATCGCGGGCGGGCACGATCGCTGTGAGCGAGGGCCAGACCTCCGGGCGCGATGAGGGGCCGGCGACAAGCGCGTCGTCGCGCTCGGCGCCCCACCAGAAGAAGCCCCGTCCGAATAGGAGATAGGCCCAGATCGCCACTGCAGCGACGGCCACAAGCTCGGCGCTCAAAGGATGCAATCCGTTGTCTCTACTCGCAGGTCAAAGGGCGGCGGCGCGCCGCCGCGCGCTTCCAATCACGTCGCGGGGCCGCGTTCAAGCGCGCAGCGTTCTCAGTACGCTCCCGCTCTGCTGCAGGACGTCGAAGACCTTGGCGATAATCGCCGCCGAATCGACGCCGGCGCGCGCATACATCCGCTCCGGCTTGTCCTGGTCGATGAATATGTCGGGAAGGACCAGGGAGCGCACCTTGAGGCCGCGATCGAGCGCGCCGCGGTCCGCCAGAAGCTGCATCACGTGGCTGCCGAAGCCGCCGACGGTGCCTTCCTCGACCGTGATCAGAAGCTCGTGCTCGCGGGCGAGGCGCAGCAGCAGATCCTCGTCGAGTGGCTTCATGAAGCGCGCATCGGCGACGGTCGTGGAGAGGCCGCGCGCGTCCAGCTCCTCAGCCGCCTTGATGGCTTCCGCAAGCCGTGTGCCGAGCGAGAGAAGCGCGACACGCGTCCCTTCGCGGACGACGCGTCCGCGTCCGATCTCGAGCGGCCGGCCCACCTCCGGCATGTCCACGCCGACGCCTTCGCCGCGTGGATAGCGCAGTGCGATGGGGCCCGAATTGTGCGCCGCGGCGGTCGCCACCATGTGGACGAGCTCCGCCTCGTCGGCGGCGGCCATCACCACGAAGTTCGGCAGGCAGCCGAGATAAGCGAGGTCGAAGCTTCCCGCATGCGTCGGGCCGTCGGCGCCGACGAGCCCGGCGCGGTCGATCGCGAAGCGGACCGGCAGGTTCTGGATCGCGACGTCGTGCACGACCTGGTCGTAGGCGCGCTGCAGGAAGGTCGAGTAGATCGCGCAGAAGGGCTTGTAGCCTTCCGTCGCGAGCCCGCCCGCGAAGGTCACGGCGTGCTGCTCGGCGATGCCGACGTCGAAAGCGCGCGCGGGAAACGCCTTGGCGAAGAGGTCGACGCCGGTGCCCGACGGCATGGCGGCGGTGACGGCGACGATGCGCTCGTCCTTCTCCGCCTCCTTCACCAGGCTCTCGCCGAACACTTTGGTGTAGGCGGGGGCGTTCGCCTTGGGCTTCGCTTGTGCGCCGGTGATCACGTCGAAGGCAACGACGCCATGATACTTGTCGACCGAGTTCTCGGCCGGCGCGTAGCCTTTGCCCTTCTGCGTCCTGACGTGGACGATGATCGGACCGTTCCTGGTGTCGCGCACGTTCTGCAGCACGGGCAGCAGGTGCTCGATGCGGTGGCCGTCGATGGGGCCGATATAATAGAAGCCGAGCTCCTCGAAGAGCGTGCCGCCGGTCACCATGCCGCGCGCGAATTCCTCGGCTCGCACCGCGCCGATCTCAAGTGCCTTCGGCAACCGTTTGGCGAGCTGCTTGCCGATCTCGCGCAAAGAGCGATAGGTGCGGCCGGAGAAGAGCCGCGCCAGATAAGCGGCCATCGCTCCGACCGGCGGGGCGATCGACATATTGTTGTCGTTCAGGATCACGATCAGTCGCGACTGCATGGCGCCGGCATTGTTGAGCGCCTCGTAGGCCATGCCGGCGGACATCGCGCCGTCGCCGATCACGGCGATGACGTTGTTGCCGCCGCCCGAGAGGTCGCGCGCCGTGGCCATACCGAGGCCGGCCGAGATCGAGGTAGAGGAATGCGCCGCTCCGAAGGGGTCGTACTCGCTCTCAGCCCGCTTCGTGAAACCGGAGAGGCCGTTCCCTTGCCGCAGCGTGCGGATGCGCTCGCGCCGTCCGGTCAGGATCTTGTGTGGGTAGGCCTGGTGGCCGACGTCCCAGATCAGCCGGTCGCGCGGGGTGTCGAACACGTAGTGGAGCGCCACCGTCAGCTCGATCACGCCCAGCCCGGCCCCGAGGTGGCCGCCGGTGACGGAGACGGCGTCGACCGTCTCCGCGCGCAGCTCGTCGGCGACCTGCGCCAAAGCGCTCTCCGGGAGAAGGCGCAAATCTTCGGGCGTGCGGATGGTGTCCAGTAGCGGGGTCGAAACAGGCATCTCTCTACTCATTGGAAGAAAATTCAGGGGTCAATCAAAGCCTATGCACCAGCCGCCCCGTCGACGCCCGGTTGCCGCTCATTCTCCCGCCGCCCGGCAACCATGACCGCAATCGGCGGGGTTGGGAAGTGCGCGAACGCCACACCGTAACCGCGAGTACTCCTAGGATTTGCGGGGTATTTCTGCAGATTGTTAACCAATCTTGAACGGGTGCGCCGGGTTCCCAGCTGCGCTCTCAGGCCGCGGCCCCGGAAAGCCCGGAAAAGCGCCAAAGGAGCGCGAGATCAGGATTCTTTCTCAGGCGGACGGCTGACCGAGGGCTTTCGTGAGCTGGCTATCATTCCGGCGCCGTCACCGGGGTGTGCCAAATCTCCGCGGCGTATTCGCGGATCGAGCGGTCGGAGGAGAACCAGGCCATGTGGGCGGTGTTGCGGATGCTGGCGGCCCACCACGCGACTGGATCACGCCAGAGCGCATCAACCCGCCGCTGCGTCTCGTAATAGGCATCGAAGTCGGCCGTCAGCATGAAGCGGTCGTGGTGGTAGAGAGCGTCGACGATCGGCGTGTAGCGGCCGCGGTCGTCGGGCGAGAAGGTGCCGTCGGCGAGCGCCTCCACGACCCATTTCAGCGCGGGGGAAGCGGCGATCACGCCGGCGGAGTCGAAGCCGCGGCGATTGAGATCGCGCACCTCCTCCGCCTGCAGCCCGAAGATGAAGATATCGTCGGGCCCGACGCGTTCGCGGATCTCAACATTGGCGCCGTCGAGCGTGCCGATCGTGAGCGCGCCGTTCACGGCCAGCTTCATGTTGCCGGTGCCGGAGGCCTCCATGCCGGCGGTCGATATCTGCTCGGAGAGATCGGCAGCGGGAATGATCACCTCGGCCAAGCTGACATTGTAGTTCGGTATGAACACGACCTTCAGGAGATCGCGGATCGCGGGGTCGTTGTTGACGACGTTGGCGACGTCGTTGGCGAGCCGGATGATGAGCTTCGCCTGCCGATAAGTTGCGGCCGCCTTGCCGGCGAAGATCTTTACGCGCGGCGTCCAGTTGGCGTCGGGGTCGGCGCGGATCGCGTCGTAGAACGCGATCGTCTCGAGCAGGTTCAGAAGCTGCCGCTTGTATTCGTGGATGCGCTTGATCTGCACGTCGAAGAGCGCGCGCGGATTGACGCGGATGTCGTTGGTGGCGCCGATCACGCGCGCCAGCGTCACCTTGTTGGCATGACGGATCGCGGCGACCTCGTCCTGCACGCCGGGGTTTTCGGCGTAAGTGGCGAAATGCGCGAGCCCTTCGGGGTCGGTCAGGATGCTCTCGCCGCAGGTGTCGACGAGGAGCTCCGTTAGGCCGGGATTGGCGAGGTGCAGCCAGCGGCGGAAGGTGATGCCGTTCGTCTTGTTGACGATGCGGTCAGGATAAATGCGGTGCAGATCCTTGAACACCGTCTTGCGCATCAGCTCCGTGTGAAGAGCGGAGACGCCGTTCACGCGATGCGAGCCGATGAAGGCGAGATGGCCCATGCGCACGTGGCGGCCATGGCGCTCGTCGATGAGGGAGAGCGAGGCGAACTCCTCGTCGGAAACCTCGCGCTGGCGCACGCCATCGAGATGGTGCGCGTTGATCTGGTAGATGATCTGCATGTGGCGCGGCAGCATCCGCTCGAAGAGCTGCGCCGACCACGTCTCCAGCGCCTCAGGCAAGAGCGTGTGGTTGGTGTAGGAGAGCGTGCGGACCGTGATGTTCCACGCCTCCTCCCAGACGAGGCCGCGCACGTCGACCAGGACGCGCATCAGCTCGGCGACGGCGATCGAAGGATGCGTGTCGTTGAGCTGGATCGCCGCCCTGTCGGGAAGCGAGCGGATGTCGCCATAGATGAACATGTGGCGGCCGATCAGATCCTGCAGCGACGCGGAGACGAAGAAATACTCCTGCCTGAGACGCAGCTCCTGACCGGCCGGGGTCTCGTCGCTCGGATAGAGAATCTTGGAGATCGTCTCGGCGCGCGCCTGCTCGGTCAGCGCGGCGACGTGGTCGCCGGCGTTGAAGACGTCGAGGCGGAGCGGATCGACGGCGCGCGCCGACCAGAGGCGGAGCAGGTTGACGTGCCGGCCCTTCCAGCCGACGACCGGGGTGTCGTAGGCGACGGCCTGCACCGTCTCGTCCGGGTGCCATACGGCGCGCGATCCGCCGCCGGAGAGCGCCGCCATCTCGACGAAGCCGCCGAAGCCGATGTCGTAGCAGATCTCCGGTCGCTCGAACTCCCAGGGATTGCCGAAGGAGAGCCAATTCTCCGGATATTCCTGCTGCACGCCGTCCTTGATCACCTGGCGGAAGAGCCCGTGATCGTAGCGGATGCCGTAGCCGAAGGCGGGAATCTGAAGCGTCGCCATGCTCTCCATGAAGCAGGCGGCGAGGCGCCCGAGGCCGCCGTTGCCGAGCGCTGCGTCGGGCTCGGCGGAGAACATGTGCGCCAAATCGACGCCGAGGTCGCCGAGAGCAGCCTTGAAGGGCTCGGTCAGCTCGAGATTGTTCAGAATCTCGCCGAGCAGCCGCCCGATCAGGAACTCCAGCGACAGGTAGTAGACGCGCTTGCGGTCCTGGACGCGGACCCGGCGCTTCGATTCCGCCCAATGGTGCACGATGCGGTCGCGCGCCGTCAGCGCCGCCGCGATGAACCAGTCGCGATCGCTCGCCTGCGTCGGGCTCTTGCCGGCGTCGAGCGTCAGCTTCGCGAGGATGCTCTCCTTGATGGCCGCCACTACCTCGTCGTCCGCAGCCCTGCGGAAGGCGAAGGCGCGGCCATTGGCTTCCGCCTGCCGTGCTTTACTGATGCGCTTCTCCATCGCCGCGCGCCTAGTCCAAAATCCTTGCCCAAACTAGTGCGCGATATGCCGAAATCTTAGCCAGCACAACGAGACTCCGATCCAATCTTCCGGGTGTGCGGCAATGTTGTCGCCTCGCCCGATGCAAGGCGCATGCCGGGCGAGCGCCTAGTCGGACACGACTTTCCGCCGGACGTCCTCTTTCTCGATGATGGCGAGGAGCTCCGGCTGGCGGCCGGCAAGCTCGCGAAACTCGATCACGTCGAGCCTCAAAAGCCGCGCTGCGGTCGCCGCGACGACCGTGGCGTTGCGCGGCGCGCCAGTGATGAGCGCTCCCTCGCCGAAGAACTGGCCGGGCTTCAGGTGGATGCGCGCCGCGCCGACGTGGACCTCCACCTCGCCCTCGGCGATGAAGAACATGCTGTCGCCCGGCTGTCCCTTGCGTACGACGGTCGAGCCGGGGGCGCAGTCCTGCGCCTTGAGGAGGCGTGCGATCTCTGAAAGTGCGGCGGAGCCGAGATCGCGGAAGAGCGGAAGGCGCACGACGAGGTTCCAGCTTTCCAGGAACTCCCGCCGCCTGATCTCGGCGGCGAAGCCACTTGCGAGAATGCCGGCCCACAACGCGAACATGCCGATGCCGGCGATCATCACGGCGCCGCCGAGTACGCGCCCGGCAAAAGAGACGGGAATCTTGTCCCCGTAGCCGGTCGTCGTGATCGTGGTCACCGCCCACCAGAGCGCCGCCGGCACGCTGCCGAACGCTTCCGGTTGCGCATCGCGCTCGGCGATGAAGGCGAGGGTCGACGCAAAGAGCGTGACCACAAGAAAGGTGGTGGTGACGCTTAAGAGCGGCTGCCACTCGTTCTTGAGCACACGCCAGAGAAGCGCCAAGGCCGGGTTGAGACGGATCAGCTTCAACGCCCAGAGCATGCCGAGGAGCCTGGCATTCGCCGCCGACATGCCGAGGAGGAGAGCCAAGGGAACCGGGACGGCGGCGAGGAGATCGATCGCCGCCACCCCGGACAGCAGTTGGCGGGCACGATTTTCCGCAGGCCATAGTCGGATCAGATAGAAGGCGGCGAAGGCGAGGGCGACGACGACGCAGGCGGCGGTCAGAAGCCGGTCCTGGCGCACCGTCAACCCCGGCAGCGTGCCGACCAGGACGGCGGTCACGCCGACCACGACGAGAAGCCGTTCGGCCACCGCGGGCGTGCCGAGGCGGCGGAAAAGCTTCGCGATGCCGGCCGGCGCCGGCCTCCGAGCAGGGGAGTTAGCCACCCCAACCATGCGCCCTAAGCCCTTTTTTCGCATTATGAGACGCGGGGTTCGCCATTGTCACCGGCTTTCGGCCGGGCGTCCTCTGCCGGTCAGCCCGAGGCGCTCCCGCATCAGCCAGCGTGCCGTCATCAGCACGGCGACAACCGCCAGTCCCGAGGCCAGACCCATCCATATGCCGGCGCCGCCAAGTTTCAGCGGAAATGCGAGCACAGCGCTTAACGGAAGGCCAATCCCCCAATAGCCGAGTCCGGCGAAAAGCATCGGCACGCGCGTGTCGTGCAGCCCGCGCAGCATGCCGGAGGCGACCGCCTGCGCGCCGTCGACAAGCTGGAAGATCGCGGCGATCGCAAGAAAGACGACGGCGAGCTCGACCACGCGCAGGTTTTCGGGCCTCGTCGGGTCGAGGAAAGCCGCGATCAAGAGATGCGGCGCGAGAAGCATCAGGCTCGCGGTCAAGCCCATGAAGCCGACGCCCATCGCGAACGATGTCCAGCCAGCGCGGGTGATCGCATCGCGGTTGCCGGCGCCGTAGGCGCGGCCGACCCGCACCGTTACCGCCTGGCCGAAGCCGAGCGGCACCATGAAGGTGACGGAGGCGATCTGGATCGCGATCGAATGCGCGGCGAGCGCGGTCTTTCCGATCAGCCCCATCAGGATCACCGCGGCGTTGAAGATCGACACCTCGAAGACCAGCGTTGCCGCGATCGGAAGCCCGAGCGCCCAGAGTTGGCGGAAGCGCGGCCAATCGGGCCGCCAGAACCGGCCGAAGATGTGATAGCGGCGGAACTTCCGGTCGAAGACCGCGATGAGCGCGAGCACGCCGAACATCATGGTGGAGGAGAAGGTCGTGGCTATGCCGGCGCCGAAGAGCTCCAGACGCGGAAAGCCGAGCTCGCCGAAGATCAGGCACCACGCAGCCACCGCATTCGTCACGAAGCCGATCACGCCTGCCCAGAGCCCCCAGATCGGACGCTCCACCGCGGCGATGAAGTTGCGCATGGTGATGTAGCCGAGGAACGGCAGGTAGGCCCATTGCAGCGTCGACAAGTAGCGCGCGGCCTTCGCAGTCGTGTCGGGCTGCTGGCCGAGGGCGAGCAGAATCGGCTGGGCGAACCAGAGGATCGCCCAGACGGGAATCGTGATCGCGATCGCGCTCCAAAGACCTTGCCGCGCCGTGCGGCGGATATCGCGCACGGCATAGCTCCGAATGCCGCGCTCACGCGCGATCATCGGCGCGACCGCCGAGACGAGCCCGATGCCGAAGATGACGAAGGCGAAGAAGAAGTTGGCGCCGAGCACGCCTGCCGCAAGCGCATCGGGCCCGAGCCTGCCAATGAAGATCACGTCGGTCGTGGTGAGCCCGATCTGCAAGAGATTGGTCAGGATGAGCGGCCACGCCAGCGCCAGCGTGGCACGGACCTCGTCCAGCCACGCCCGCCGCATGCCGGCGCCAGTGAGGGCGAGATCGCTCATGCGGCGCTTCTAGAGGGGGGAGATCGCTTCCGCCATGGGCGCGGCACCGGTGGGGGTGAAATTCCTGCCATCCTCGCCTATCTCTAAGGGCTTGGAGGATATTGGATGCTCGGCCCTTTGCGCGATTTCATCCGCCGGCTAGGCGTTGAAGATGACTCGGAGGACCATTTCCGTCCGAGCGACCCCCGGCTCGCGCTCGCCGCGCTTCTCGTCCACGCGGTCGCGATCGATGGCGTCACGCGCGACGACGAGCGCGCCACGCTGCGCAGCCTCCTCGCGCGGAAGTTCGACCTCTCCCACGCGGAGCTCGAGCAGCTGATCGAGGACGCGACGGTCGCGGAGAGCGAGGCGGTCGACCTTTACCGCTTCACCAGCGTGCTCAAGAGCCGGATGAGCGAAGACGAGCGCATCCGCGTGATCGAGAATCTTTGGGAGATGGTTTACGCCGACGGCGAGAGCCACGAATTCGAGGAGAATCTCGTCTGGCGAGTGGCGGAACTCCTTGGCGTCAACCGGCGCGACCGCATTGCGGCAAAGCGCCAGGTGGCGGGAAAGAATTCGGCGCGCGAGGACGATGGCGCATAATTCGGCTGTTGCGCCGCAGCAATCCGCCGGCCATTCTTGCGCCATGACCGCCGCTTCCGACCGTCCCGCCAAGATCCTGATCGTGCTCCATCAGGAGCTGTCGAGCCCAGGAAAGCTCGGCCAGATGCTGAAGGCAAAGGGCTTTTCGCTCGATATCCGCCGCCCGCGATTCGGCGACCCGCTGCCGGAGACGATGGAAGAGCACGCCGGCGCCGTGATCTTCGGCGGCCCGATGAGTGCCAATGACCAGGACGACTTCGTGCGCCGGGAGATCGACTGGATCGGCGTGCCGCTCAAGGAGGGCGCACCGTTCCTGGGCATCTGTCTCGGCGCGCAGATGCTGGTGAAGCAGCTCGGCGGCACTGTCAGCGGCCACTGCGAAGGATGTGCCGAGGTCGGCTTTTATTCGCTTCACGCGACTGACGCCGGGCGTAAGCTCGGCGACTGGCCTCAGATGGTCTACCAGTGGCACCGCGAGGGCTTCGACCTTCCCGATAGCGCGACGCTGCTCGCACGCGGCGACATCTTTGAGAATCAGGCGTTCTCGACCAACGATACGGCCTTCGGCGTGCAGTTCCATAGCGAGCTCACCTACGCCATGGCATGCCGCTGGACTACCAGGGGCGCGGCGCGTTTTAAGCTGCCGAAAGCGCAGGGACGCGCAGAGCACATGGCCGGCTGGTTTCGCTACGATCCGCCCATCCGTGCGTGGCTCTGGACTTTCCTCGATACGTGGCTTGCGCAGGACAAGCGCAGGCTCAGGAAGCAGCGCGCGGCCTGACCCGGTTACGCGATGGCCTTCCCGCGGTCTTGGACTGCTGCGGCTTCAAGCGAACGCGCAGGCGGCCGCCTTCCGTCTTCTCGACGTCGAAGGCGCCGGTCTTGTTCACAAGATCGCTCAGTTTCTTCTGACCGTAGGTGCGCGGATCGAAGTCTGAGAACAGGTTGGAGAGCCGCTTCCCGAACTCCGACAGCGAGACCCATCCGTCCTCGCTGTCCATCTGGGAGATCACTTTTCGGAGGTTGGGCACCGCCGCCGTTGGCGACCGCAGCAGCTCGGCCTCCGCTCTATCGACCTCCGGCGTCTGCGCCCCCGGCATCAGGTTCTCGGTGTAGATGAAACGGCGGCAGGCCTGGCGGAAGCTCTCCGGCGTCTTCTGCGCGCCGAAGCCGTAGACGTCGACGCCCTGCTCGCGGATGCGTGCGGCGAGACGGGTGAAGTCGCTGTCAGAGGAGACGAGGCAGAATCCGTCGAAGCGGCCGCTATGCAGGAGATCCATCGCGTCGATGACGAGCGCGATGTCGGAGGCGTTCTTGCCGGTCACATAGGCGAACTGCTGCTGCGGGATGATGGCGTGCCGTGACAGCACGCTGTTCCAGCCCTTCATGCGCTGACCGGAGAAATCGCCGTAAATGCGGCGCACGCTCGCCTCTCCTATCTTGGCGATCTCTTCGAAGAGGCCGTCGGCGATCTGCGACGATGCGTTGTCGGCGTCGATCAAGACTGCGAGCCGGTCGGAACGGTCTTCGGGCATCGTGCTCCCTTTTCGGTTGATCCGGTGCCGGGCGGAGCCTAGCCCGCGCCGCGTAAAGTCGCGTCAGAAATCAGCCGCCGAAGAGCGTCGATTCCAGCCACTCGATCACTGCGTCCACGCTTTCCACCGTTGTTCCCGTTGGCGGTGTGGGCCGCTCGACGAGAACGACCGGGAGCTTGAGCCTTCGCGCCGCCTCGATCTTGGCGCCCGCACGGCCGCCGGAATCCTTCGAGACGATCCATCCGATGTCGTGCTCTTTGAAGAGCGCGATCTCGGCTTCGGGGTCTGTGGGTGGGCGGCCGAGAATGAGCTCGCCCTTCGGAAGCGGTTCGCCCGCGGCCGGCGGCTCGATCATGCGCACGAGGCACCAAAGGTCGGGCCGCGCCGCGAAATGTGCGAGCTCGCGCCTTCCCGCTGCGAGGAAGACACGCGCGCCTTGCGGCAGCGCGGCGGCGGCGGCCTCCATGTCCGCGACCGGCACGAAGCGATCCTCCGCCGTCCGCTCGAATGGTGGGCGCACGAGCTTCGCGCGCGGCGTATGAGCAATTTCCGCGGCCTCGGCGGCATGACGCGCGATCTGCGCGGCGAAGGGATGCGTTGCGTCGACGAGCGCGTCATAGCCGCCGCTCTTCAGAAACGCGGCGAGGCCATCCGGTCCGCCGAAGCCGCCGCGGCGGACATGTCCGCCCCCGAGGTTCGGAAGCCGCGTCAGCCCGGCGAGCGAGGTGACCGTCTCAAGCCTGTCGTCGCCGGCAAGCCGCGCCACAAGCTCCGCCGCTTCGGCCGTGCCACCGAGGATCAGAAGCTTAGCCATGGCCGGTCTCCGCCAGGATTCTTCCGGCGCGATCGACGACTAGGACGTTGACCCCGACAGGCGCCGAACCGAGCGTCTCCTTTGCCGTAGCTCCTGCGCGATCGGCGACGAGCGCGGCAAGCGGCACGCCGGCTCTCTCGGCGAGCTGCAAGACTTCCGCAGCGGTGTTGGCTTTTTCGATCGATTCGGCGAGCGTTGCGTTCGCGCCTGCGTTTCGCACGATGCCGGCGAGGAAATCGCGATCGACCTCGGAGCGTGACGAATGAAGATCGAGCGCGCCCTGCGCGAGCTTCGTCAGCTTGGCGAAGCCGCCGGCGATCGTGAGCTTCTCGATCGGATGGTTGCGGAGATACTTTAGAAGCCCGCCGGCGAAATCGCCCATGTCGAGAAGCGCGATGTCGGGAAGATCGTAGCGCGCCTTCGCGGCGGCTTCCGACGTGCTTCCCGTCGAGCCCGCGACATGCGTCAGCCCGGCGGCGCGCGCGACGTCGATGCCGCGATGGATCGAATGGATCCAGGCGGCGCAGGAGAAGGGCACCACGATGCCGGTCGTTCCAAGGATCGAAAGTCCGCCGACGATGCCGAGTCGCGGGTTCCAGGTTTTCTGCGCAAGCGCTTCACCGCCGGGAACCGAAATCTCGATCTCCACGTCGGTCAAAGCGCCCGCCGCCGCCGCCACCTCTTCGATCGCCTCTTCCATCATCTTGCGCGGCACCGGATTGATCGCGGGCTCTCCCGGCGGGATGGGAAGCCCCGCGCGCGTCACCATGCCGACGCCTTCGCCGGCCTTGAATCGGATTCCGACGCCCGGCGGAAGGACGCGCAGCGTCGCGACGATCTCGGCCAAATGCGTCACGTCTGGGTCGTCGCCGGCATCTTTGATGACGCTCGCCTGCGCGAAGTCTTCGCCCCTCTTGGTGCGCGCGAGCGCGAAGGCCGGCGTCTCGCCGCGCGGCAGGCGGATCGTCACCGGATCGGGGAAATCGCCGGTCAAAAGCGCCTGAAACGCCGCCTTGGACGCGGCGGTGGCGCAGGCGCCGGTGGTCCAGCCGCGGCGGAGCGGGCGGTCTGGGCGGCGCGGCTGACCCTCCGACATGCCGCTCCTATAGCCGCCGCGGCTTTCGCCAGAAAGCGCAAGACGATAGAAGCACGACATGTCGGAACGCGACGCAATCCTCGACGGTCTACCGGTCTTCGAGCCGGGCTGGGTATGGCTGGTCGGCGCCGGGCCGGGCGACCCGGGCCTCTTGACGCTCCACGCCCTGAATGCGCTTCGCCAGGCTGACGTGGTGATCTACGACGCGCTGGTCGACAAGCGCGTGCTGTCGCATGCGCAAAAAGGCGCGGCGATCGAATACGCGGGCAAGCGCGGCGGCAAGCCGTCGCCCAGCCAGCGCGACATCTCGCTCCGGCTGGTGGAGCTCGCGAGAAAGGGAAAACGCGTCTGCCGACTGAAGGGCGGCGACCCCTTCGTCTTCGGGCGCGGCGGCGAAGAAGCGCTGGCGCTGGTCGAAGCCGGCATTCCCTTTCGCGTCGTCCCCGGTATCTCTGCGGGGATCGGTGGGCTCGCCTATGCCGGTATCCCGGTCACGCATCGCGACGTGAATCATTCCGTGACCTTTCTGACCGGCCACGACCAGAGCGGGCTGACGCCATCCTCGATCGACTGGGTGGGCGTCGCGCGCGGCGCGCCGGTCATCGTCATGTATATGGCGATGAAGCATCTCGGCCAGATCGCCGCGTCGCTGCTCAATGCCGGACGGCAGCTAGGCGAGCCGGTCGCAATCATCTCCGACGCCACGACGGAGACGCAGCGCGTGCTTGAGACGACGCTCGGCAAGGCCGCCGCCGATCTCGATGCGAGCGGGCTTGAGCCGCCGGCGATCGTCGTCGTCGGCGAGGTGGTCCGGATGCGTGCCGGACTCGACTGGCTCGGCGCGCTTTCAGGCCGCGTGCTCCTCAGCGATCCGCTTGGACATCGCGACGGGGCGCACAAGACCGGAACCGAATGACACCCCCGAAATTGCGAAGGGGCCTCATCGTCGCTGCGGCGGCGAGCCATTCCGGTAAGACCACGATAACGCTCGGTCTGATCGCAGCCCTCCGGCAGCGCGGACTTCGTGTCGCCGCGGCGAAGTGCGGGCCTGACTACATCGATCCGAAGTTCCTCGAAGCGGCGAGCGGCAGGCCGGCGATCAATCTCGATCCGTGGGCGATGGCGCCGGACGCGATCCGTGCGCGACTCGCGCGGCACGGGGAGGGGGCGGACATTGTCATCGTCGAGGGCGTGATGGGGCTCTTCGACGGCGGCCAGGGCGGGGCCGGCTCGACCGCCTCGCTTGCGGCGCTCACCGGGCTGCCCGTCGTGCTCGTCGTCGGCGCGCAGGGCACGGCACAGAGCGCGGCGGCGGTCGCGGAAGGGTGCTCGCGGCTTGCCGAGGGCTTTCACGTTGTCGGCGCGATTGCCAACCACATCGCATCGGAGCGGCATGCGAATTTGGTGCGCGAGGGTTTTCTCCGCGCCTCGGTGCCGCTGCTCGGGCTCGTGAAACGCGAGCCGGGGATTGCCATCGCCTCGCGACATCTCGGGCTGGTGCAGGCGGAAGAGCACGCGGATCTGGAGAAGAAGATTCTTCGCGCTGCGGAGCTGGTTGCAGAAGGATGCGACCTAGAAGCGATTGTTGTGGCGGCGGAGAGTTGCCGAACCTTCTCCCATGGGGAGAAGGTGGCTGCGGAGCAGCCGGATGAGGGGGTGCCGTCGTTGGCGGTAACCCCTGAACGCCGTAACCCCTCACCCGTCGCCTTCGGCGACACCCTCTCCCTTAGGAAGAGGGTTGGCGCGCGCCTCACACCGCTCGGCCAGCGCATCGCCGTTGCGCGCGACGTCGCTTTTGCATTCGCATACTCACATTTGCTCGACGATTGGCGCGCGCAGGGCGCCGAAATCTCATTCTTCTCGCCGCTTGCGGACGAAGCGCCGGCCGCGGACGCCGACGCAGTCTATCTCCCCGGCGGGTATCCGGAGCTCTATGCCGCGCAGCTCGCCGGGGCGCCGCGATTTCGCGCCGGCATGCACGAAGCGGCGGAGCGCGGCGCGCTGATCTACGGTGAGTGCGGCGGCTACATGGTGCTCGGCGAGAGCCTGATGGATGCGGACGGCCTAGACCATCCGATGCTCGGGCTTCTTTCCCTTAGAACCAGCTTCCAGCACCGGCAGCTTCATCTCGGCTACCGCCTGCTTCGACCGCTCGGCGATCTGCCGTGGGCTCGTGCCGCTGACCGCGCACGAGTTCCACTTCGCCCGCGTGGTCAGCGAAGGCGACGGCGATCCGCTGTTCGAAGTGGAAAGCGCCGCGCGCGAAGCGCTCGGGCCGGCCGGGCTTCGCCGCGGCCGCGTCATGGGCTCGTTCATGCACGTGATCGACGCGCGGTGAACATCAGGCTTCACCAGTTGTCGTCATGCCCGGACTTGATCCGGGCATCCATTCCGCGGCGCCTTTGCCAATCGTGACCGTGACGGAATGGATTGCCGGGTCAAGCCCGGCAATGACGAAAGTGGTTGTTGGCTAAGCCTGCTTGCGTTTCGGCCTCAGAACATGCGCGTGCGCCGAGTCGTAAAGCGCGGAGTCTCGGAAATCGGAATCCGCCAGTGCGCGGCCGACGAAGATCAGCGCCGTGCGGGTGATCTTTTCCGCGCGCACCTTGTTGCGAATGTCGGAGAGCGTACCGTGGATGAATTGCTCGTCGGGCCAGCCGACGCGGTAGGCGACGATGACGGGGCAGTCCGCGCCATAGATCGGCGCAAGCTGCCGCTCGACCTCCAGAAGATTGCGGACCGAGAGATGAATCGCGAGCGTCGCGCGGCTTTGCGCGAGCGTCGCAAGCTCTTCGCCAGCGGGCATGCCGGAGGACTTCATCGCCGTGCGGGTGAGGATCACCGTCTGGCTGACCTCGGGTATGGTCAGCTCGCGGCCGAGCGCCGCCGCGGCGGCGGCGAAGGCCGGCACGCCCGGCGTCACGTCGTAAGAAATGCCGAGCGCCTTCAGCCGTCTGATCTGTTCGGCGATGGCGCCATAGAGCGATGGGTCGCCGGAATGCACACGCGCCACCTCTTTGCCTACGGCGACGGCCTGCTGCATCTCGCCGACGATCTCGTCGAGGGTCAGCGGCGCCGTGTCGATGACGCGCGCGCCTTTCGGAGCGGCGGCGACGACTTCGGCCGGCACGAGCGAGCCGGCGTAGAGGCAGACCGGGCAGCGCTCGATCAGTTTCAGCCCGCGCACGGTGATCAAATCCGGCGCGCCCGGCCCCGCGCCGATGAAATGCACCATTGCTCCGGTCGCAGAGCTACTCGGCGGAATCGGCGTTGCGTTTCTTGTCATAGCCGCGCGGCGTGTAGGTCCAGGTCCTGCCAGCAGCCTTCAACTGCCGCGTCGTCGACGCGCCGACGAGGACAAGCGTCAGCATGTCGACATCGTCGACGGAAAGCTCAGCAAGCGGGATCATCGAAACAGTCTCGCCGTCGCGCCCGAGATTTTTCGCCAGCACGACCGGCGTATCCGGCGCGCGGTGCTTCAGGAGAATCCGCTTGGCTTCGGTGAGCTGTGTGCGCCGTCTTTGCGAGACGGGATTGTAGAAGGCGATGACAAAGTCCGCTTCCGCGGCGGCGCGGATGCGCGCCTCGATCGTCTCCCACGGTGTCAGAAGATCGGAAAGCGAGATGGCGCAGAAATCGTGGCCGAGCGGCGCACCGGCTCTAGCCGCCGCCGCCTGCATCGCCGAGACGCCGGGCGCGACGACGATCTCGATGCGCGATGCAGCGCCAACCCTCTCCCATAGGGAGAGGGTGTCGCCGAAGGAGGCGGGTGAGGGGCTGCTGCCTTGGTTGCCTCGCATCCCCTCATCCGGTCGCTCCGCGACCACCTTCTCCCTATGGGAGAAGGTTCGCGCTTCAGCGTCGAGGCACTCGAACACCAGCGTCGCGAGCGCGTAGATGCCCGCGTCCCCGGAGGAGACGAGGGCGACGGCGCGGCCTTCGCCCGCCAGCTCAAGCGCCTTCCGCACGCGATCCTCTTCGGCGCCGAGCGGAGATTGGAAGCGCTCGGCATGCGCAATCAGTGGCGCGACCAGATCGAGATAGAGCGAATAGCCGACCGTCGCGTCGCAGGTTTCGAGCAGGCGTCGCGCTTCCGGCGTCAGCCACTCCGCGCTGCCAGGGCCGATGCCGACGATCGCGAGTTTCCCGCGCGCGCGGCCCACCTTCGTCGGGTCGATCACGTTTGGCGCTTCGGTGATCGCGCATGTCACGCGTGCGCTCTTCTGCTTGGCGACGATCAGCGTGGCGTTCGGTCCGCCGGCGGTGAGGGCTGCTCCTTCGGCGACGCCATGCGCGCCGACCTCGCGGAACACTGCCTCGGATGGATTGGCGAGGCGCGGCGTCTCCGCTTCGAGTGCAGCGGCAGAGAAGAAGCGCGCCGGCACACCAAGCCTTTCGGCCGTTTCGAGCACCGCCGGCTCGTCGGCCTTCAGGTCGATCGAAGCGACGAGCGCGATCGACTCCGCGGCGAGCCCGGATTCTTCGAGCGTACGCTGGACAAGCTCGACTGCTTCGGCCGGGTCGGCATCGCGCTCGCAGCCGAGGCCGATGGCGAGGCGGCGCGGATGGTAGATAAGCGAGAGCGCCCTCTCCCCTTGCGGGAGAGGGTGGCCTTCGGCGTCAGCCGAAGGTCGGGTGAGGGGGAGGAAGACGTCGTAGCAAAAAGCCGGATCACGCCGTCGGCGCGAAGCGGAATGCGGCTCTCCGCGAGCCACGGCGCATCGCCTTCGAGCCGAGCCGATGCGCCGGCAAGAAGCGCGGCCATGACAGGCTTCGCATCCTCGGGGTTGGCGAGCGTCCAGCCTTCTGGCGGCGCGTCGAGCGCCACGCCGAAGCGGTTGTCGCCCGCGGTGGTGATCGCCGCGTGGCCGCCGAGCGCTTCCGCAAGTCGCGCGCGCCAGGTCGTTCGCGCCGCGATGCCCGCCGAGCAGCGGCACGACCGACGTGCCGTCCTCCGACAGCGCGACGACTGGCGGTTCGTCGCGCTTGTCGGAAAGAAGCGGCGCGAGCACGCGGATCAGGATCCCGGCGGCGCAGACGCCGACGATCGGTCGGCCTTCGATGAAAAGGGATCGGAGATGTGAGCTGAAGTCCGTGAAGATGTGCTCGGGCAGAGATCGCGCCAACCCTCTCCCATCGGGAGAGGGTGTCGGCGAAGCCGACGGGTGAGGGGTACGGCGCTCCTTCGATTGCCTCAGCAACCCCTTATCCGAGTGCTTCGCAGCCACCTTCTCCCTATGGGAGAAGGTTCTCGCGCCCCCTCCGGCGAGGGAAGTGGGCAAATGCAGTTCACCCCCAACCGCTGCAGCGGCGCGCCTTGCAGTCGCAAGCCCCGCATCCGTCAGCGCGATGAAGACCGGCTTCATGCGCGCTCCTTCGCCACGAGGATCATCGAGAAATAGGGCGCGTCCTCTGCATCGAGCTCGGCGAGCGTGCGCGACACGCTCGTCGGCGCGCGTGGCATGCGCGACGTAGGTGCTCGCTTCGGCAAGGCCGAGCCGTGCAATGAGCGCCTTCAGCCGCGGCAGATGCCGGCCGACCTTCAGGATCGCGGCATTCTCAGCACGCTTCAGCCGCTCCGCCAGCACGCCGTCGGGAAGCGTCGCGGGAAGCACGATCAGCGTCTCGTCGCGGCGGGCAAGCGGCACTGTTCGCCGCCGCCGCGCAGGCGGTGAGCGAGCTTACGCCCGGCACGACCGTGGTCGGGAAGCGATGCGCGAGGCGGTCGTGCAAATAGATGAAGGAGCCGTAGAACAGCGGATCGCCTTCGCAGAGCACCGCGACGTCGCGATCCGCTTCAAGATGCGCGGCGATCTCGTTCGCCGCGTCGTCATAGATCGCGGCGGGCTCGGGGCCGGGGCGCATCGGCACACGGATCGCGATCTCGATGCGGCCGGCGGGGATATGCGCGGCGGCGATCTTGCGCGCGCTGCTCTCGCCCTCACCATTCCCACCAAAGTCCGGTGCGGGATAGGCGACAACCGGTGCGTCTGCGAGGATTCGCACCGCCTTCAGCGTCATCAATTCCGGGTCGCCCGGTCCGACGCCGATGCCATAGAGCCGGCCGCTCATTCTTTGCTCCTGGGCGCGCCCCACGACCATTGCGTCACGGGCATCGCCGGCCGCCAGCCGGAGAAGTCTCCGATCGGCTCGGCATGCGCGACTGCGAGGCGCGTCAGCCCGCCGCCGTGTTTCTGGTAGGCGTCGAGCAACAAGGCTTCGCTTTCGAGCGTCACGGCATGCGCGACGAGCCGGCCGCCGCGTTTCAGGCGGTCGATCGCCATCGCGATTGTTGGCTCAGAAAGCCCGCCGCCGATGAAGATCGCATCCGGGTCGGAAAGTTCGCCAAGCGTCTCCGGCGCATGGCCCTCGCGAATGTCGAGCTCCGGCACGCCGAGCGCGGCGGCGTTCCTTGCTGCCATGCGCCCGCCGGTCAGCGCGCGGCTCAAGCGCGATCGCCTTGGCACCTTCGGCGGCGCGCATCCATTCGATCGCGATCGAGCCGCATCCGGCACCGATATCCCAAAGCAGCGCGCCACGATGCGGCATGAGCTTGGCGAGCGCCAGCGCGCGGATCTCGCGCTTGGTCAGCTTGCCGTCGTGCTCAAAAGCGTCGTCCGGCAGACCGGCGATGCGTGGATGCCAGTGTGCGTTCGGTCCCGCGACGCATTCCACTGCGAGCACGTGCAGGTCCGGCACCTCCGCCGACCATTCAGCGGCGCGCGCCGCCGTTCGTGATTCCCTGTCGCCGCCCATATGCGCGAGCGCGGTCATGCGGCTCTCTCCGAAGCCGCGATCCGCAAGAATTGCGGCGATCGCCTTCGGTGTCCCTCCGTCATGCGCGAGGATCAGCAGCCGCGTCTCAGGCGCGATGTGCGGAAGGAGGCGCTCCATCGGCCGCCCGTGCACGCTGACGAGCGTCACGCGGTCGAGCGGCCAGACGAGACGCGCGGCGGCGAGCGCAAAAGAGGAGACGTGGGGCAGGATCGCGACTTCGTCCGGCGACACGCGGCCGGCCACCGTCGCGCCGATGCCGTATTGCATGGGTCGCCCGTCGCGAGGACCGTCACGCGCTGGCCGCGCATCGCGAGCACCTGCTCCGTCGCCTCCGTCATAGGCGAGGTCCAGGTGATCCGTCGCTGCCCTTCGGGCGCGTCCGTGCATCCTGGCGAAATGACGTTTGTCGCCGAACAGCACTTCCGCGGTGTCGATCAGCGCGCGTGCCGCGGGCGAGAGCCCGCCCGGGCCGTCCTCGCCGATGCCGACGATGGAAAGCCACGCGGTCATTGAGCGCCGAGGATGATGGCGTTCAGCGCCGCGGCCGCGATGGCGCTGCCGCCGCGCCGACCGTGAAGGGTGATGAAGGGAAGGCCAAGCCTGCTTTCGGCGAGCGCGCGCTTCGATTCCACCGCTCCGACGAAGCCGACCGGAAAGCCGAGCACGGCCGCCGGCCGCGCCGCGCCTTCCGCCACGAGCTCCAGCAACCGAAAGAGCGCGGACGGCGCGTTGCCGATGACGACGACCGCGCCCGAATGATGGCGCGCCAGCAATTCCATGCCCGCGGCGGAGCGCGTCTGTCCGGACCTCCGCGCAAGGTCGTTTGCTTCAAGCTGCTCGGTTGCCGCGTGGATCGGATGCGCAGGCGAGAGGTCGCGCGCCGCGATGCCCGCGGCGACCATCCGCACGTCGCAGAGGATCGGCGCACCGGCGGCGAGCGCCGTCGCGCACGATAGCGACGACGCACTCTGACCAGGCGAGGTCGGCGACGATGTCGGGCATGCCCGAGGCGTGAACGACTCGGACGGCAATCGGTGCGATCTCTTCAGGCAGCTCCGCGAGATCGAGCTCCGTCGCGATGATCTCGAAGGAGCGGCGCGTGATCTCGGCCGGATCGCGGATGTAGTCGAACCTGGTCATTTCCGTTTCAGCGAGCGCGGCCCGAGCGGATGGTCGGCGTGCGGGTAGGGGTGGTGATGGTCGTGGCCGTGATCATGATCGTGGTCGTGAGGATGATGGCCGTGCGTGTGGCTGTGGGAGGGCTTGTAGTGGAGGACGGAGGGCGAAGCCTGAACCCTCTCCCGTGGGGAGAGGGTGTCGCCGAAGGCGACGGGTGAGGGGCTGCGGCCGTCGAGGTCAGCCGCCACCGCCGGCACCCCCTCATCCGCCTGCTTCGCAGGCACCTTCTCCCCCTGGGAGAAGGTCTGCTCTTCTCCACCGAGAATCCCCTCGACGTGATGGTGGTGGCTCTCCTGCGGCAGGCCGACCTCCGCCTCGAAGCCTAGAATCTGCTCACGGTATTTGCAGAGCGCGCAGTTCATCAGGTTCTGGCCATTCAGAATCTCGTCCACCCGGTCCACGAAAGTCTCGATCACGAGCGGATGGTCGCTAAGATAAGGCGCCTTCAGAAACGCGATCTCGGGATGGCGCTTCGCGACCGCGTCGGTGGCGGCGTAGATGCGGTCGACCAGGATCCCGGTGAAGAGGAAATAGGGAAAGACGACGATGCGGCGGAAGCCGAGCCGCGCCGCCTTCTCGAGCGCCGGCTCGACCAGCGGGAACGTCACGCCGGAATAGGCCGTCTCCGCCCAGCCGAAGCCGAAGCCTTCCCAGAGCATGCGCGTCACCTTGGCGACGTTGGAGTTGGCGTCCGGGTCGGAGGCGCCGCGCCCGACGACGACGAGCAGCGTGTCGTGCAGGGGCACATCGTCCGCCCCATTCAAGGCCTCGCGGATGCGCGCGCCGGCGGCCTGGATCATCCGTGCGTCGAGCCCGAGCTCGCGGCCGTATTCGATCGTGAGCCCGCGGTGTCCCGCCTGATAGGTGTTGAGCACGGAGGGGATGTCGTTCTTGGCGTGGCCGGCGGCGAAGAGCATGCCGGGGACCGCGAGAATGCGGCTTGCGCCCGCGCCGACGAGCTTGTCGAGCCCCTCGCGGATCACGGGCCGCGCGAATTCCAGATAGCCGTGCTCGACCGGCCATTCGGGAAAGCGCGGGCGGAGCCGCTCCGCCAGCGCCGCAAACTCGGCGATCGCAGCCTGGTCGCGGCTGCCGTGGCCGCAGATCATCAGCCCGAGCTTCTCGCTCATGCGGCGCTCGGCGTTTCGGCGGGCGAAAAAGCGTGAAAAGCGAAAGGCACCGGGCAAGCCTCCGTACCGAATGCGCGAGGCTCGCCCCGCGGCGCATGCCGCGCGGCTTTCTAGACGGCCCCGTTTGGACCCCCGACTTGGGTCGGTCGTGAGCGGGATCGTTTCAGCCCCTCGCGAGGGACAACCATCTGCGCGCGACGCTAGTCGCGGGCCGGGGGCAGGTCAACGCGGAGGCGCGACCGCTTCTGTCCTGAAGACGCCGCATTCACAGCTTGCCGCTTCGCGTGCTAGCGCAGCCGCAGCTCAAGGGAGGGCGTGTGATCAGGCTTTCGGCCAATCTCGGATTCTTGTGGAAAGGCTTGCCGCTTATCGAGGGGGTGAAGCGCGCGAAGGCCGCGGGCTTCGATGCGGTGGAGTTCCACGAGCCTTACGGCGTGCCGGCGGAGGAGATGAAGGCCGTGCTCGCCGAAACGGGACTACCGGTCGCCGGCATCAACACCAGTCACGGCAACGTTGCGGCCGGAGAGAGCGGGATCGCGGCGATCCCGGGGCGCGAAGCCGAGGCGCTTGCGGCGATCGACGAAGCGCTTTTCTACGCGCAAACGATTGGCGCGCGCTATATCCAGGTGACGGGCGGCAAGGTGGCCGACGATCAGCGCCCGGCGGCGCGGAAGACCTTCATGCGCGCGCTCAAGCATGCGTCGCGCGGCGCCGAGCCGCTCGGCATCACCATCGTGATCGAGCCGGTCAACCGCTACGACGCGCCGGGCCGATTTCTGAACCACACCGATCAGGCTTCCGCGATCATCGCGGAGCTCGGGCTTCCCAACGTGAAGCTTCTCTTCGACTGCTATCACGTGCAGATCAGCGAGGGGAACCTGACCCGGCGGCTGGAAGAGCTGATGCCGACCATCGGCCACATCCAGATCGCCGCCGTCCCTTCGCGCGCTGAGCCCGACGAGGGCGAGGTCGCCTACGACCGGCTACTGAAGGCGATCGACGCGATGGGCTATCAAGGCTTCGTCGGCGCGGAATACAATGCGCGCGGCGAAGTGGAAGCGGGGCTTGCGTGGATGGCGACGGTGCGGGAGACGAGCTGATGACCGGCATCGTCCTCTACAACGCGCCGCAATCGACGTGCAGCCAGCGCGTCCGCTTCGTGCTCAATGCCAAGGGCATTCCCTTCGAGGAAGTGAAGCTCGACCTCTTTTCCGGCGACCAGCTGAAGCCCGACTATCTGAAGCTCAATCCGAACGGCGTGGTGCCGACGATCGTCGACGACGGCGCGGTGATCATCGATTCCGCCGTGATCATGGAATATCTCGACGAGCGTCACCCCGAGCCGTCGCCGTTTCGGCCGAAGGGGCTGGTCGAGATCGCGCATCTTCGCTCGCTCATGCGCTACGTCGACGAGGTGCCGACGCCGGCGGTGCGCATCCCCTCCTATAATCTCGCATTCCTTCCGCACTATCAGTCGATGAGCGAGGAAGAGTTTCTCGCGCTCGCCGAGTCGAAGCCGCTCAGGAAGGAGTTCCTCCTGAAGATGGGGCGGACCGGCTTCGGCGACGACGAGATGAGCTCCGCGCTCGATCGGCTTCGCCGCGGCGTTGGGCGCATGCACGACGCGATCGTCGCGAGCGGCGGGCCGTTCATGATGGGAAAGGACCTGACGCTCGCCGACATTGCGATCATGCCGGTGATCGTCCGGCTTGACGACATCAACCTCGCCCATTTCTGGGACGACAAACCGGCGATCGCGGAATGGTTCGAGCGGATCAAGGCGCATCCGGCCTTCGCGCCCACCTACTATTTCGGCGCGCTGCTGACCGAGAAATATCCGCACCTTCGCGAGACGTTCGGGAAGGGGCGGAAGAACGCCTAGGCTTAGGCGGCCGGGCGCGGCCGGGACAATCCGGCCGCTAAGACTTCGCCGCCTCGGACGCGCTCCGTTCGCAGAATTTCCGCGACCGGCGGCAGGACGCCCCTTGCGGCTTCCGGCAACGTCGATGCGTCCGGTTCCGCCGGGATTGCCGCGCCCTTCTCGGCCACAACCAGACGGCCGACCATGCCGGCATGCTCATGCGGTATGCAGAAGTAGTCGTAGACACCCGGAACCTCCGGCGTCACCAGGAACGACTCTCCCGGCAGGAGGTAGTCCGAATTCCACGGCTCGGCGCCCCTCGGTATGCGCAGCGGGCGGCTTTCGTTCGCCGGATGGTAGGCCGTGCTCGTGTGCACATTCCCTGCGTCCCGATTGGTCCAACGGACGCTTTCTCCGAGGCGCACCCACACGCCGACCGGATCGAACCATACGGCAGAGCCATCCGGTCTTCCGCGCATCTCGACATAGATCAGCCCGCCCGCGTGCGCAGCGGATCGAAGGAAGAGCGGGCCGGCGAGAGTCAACCCGCCGACCCGCAAAAGGCCGCGGCGCGAAATCATCTATTTTTCGACAGCGAACTCGTCGCTCACGTGCCACAGGACCACGTGCGCATGCGGCTTCTCAACACCGGGATGTCCGGCATTGAAGTAGATGTCGACGTGGTCCACCGCGCCGCCTGGCGAGGCGAGGTGGTCGAACTTCTTGTCCGGATTGAGGTCTTCGATCGGGATCATGTAGATCGTGCTGACCAGCCGGCCATCATGGTCGTAGGCGAGAAATGGACCGGCCGGGAGTGTCGCCGGGTCCACGTAGAGCTGCCCGAGACCCGGGATGAAATCCGGAAGGGTCACGAGCTCGCTGACTCTCTGGTAGCTCCCGCCTGGAGGTGCCATCTCCTGCGCCGCGGCCTGCGTGGCGACACCCAAAGCGGCGGCAAACGCAAGCGTCGTGAAAAGCAATTTCATGTGGGTCCTCCATATGCCGACCCGCGCCTGCGGGCCTTCGGTTGCTTACGATCGGGTGTCAGGCCCGAGGCGTGAGAGCACGCTCTCCGCGATCCGCGAGCAGCGACGGCCCGCGAACGGGAAGACGTCCGCGAGTGCGTTGCCTATCTCCGGCTCAAGAGTTTTCCGCAGAAGGAGCTTGGCGCGATGGAGCCGCGTCTTCACCGTCGCCTCGGGCACTTCGAGCAACGCCGCGGTCTCTCGCACGCTCATGTCCTCGACCATCCGCATCACGAAGACGACGCGAAACGGATGGGGCAGCGCGTCGATGGCACGCTCCAGCAGCGCGCCGATCTGGCGCCGTGCGACGATGCGCTCCGGATCGTCTTCTCCCGCCGCCGCCGGGAATGGCACGACGGCCGCGCCGCTCGCTACCTCCTCCGCTTGGGAAAGCGCGACCGTCTTGAAGCCCCGGCGCAATCGGCCAAGCGCTTCGTTCAGCGCGATCCGCGTGAGCCAGGTCGACATTTTCGCCTCGCCCCGGAAGCGGTCGATATGCGCGAAGGCCCGGAGGTAGGTCTCCTGCACCACCTCCTCCGCGTCGCCTTCACTACGCAGGATCGACCTCGCCGTGCGGTAGAGGCGCGGGCTGTTCCGCGTCATGATCTCGCGCAGCGCCGCCTGGTCGCGGATCAAAGCCCGGCGGACCAGTTCGTCCTCGGGAAGAGATCTCGAGATTCTCCGCCGCGTTCGCGACCGCGCGCGCCATGGGACACTCCTTTGTCGAAGGTCTTGGATGCGGAAAGTGAAAAAGGGTTCCCGGCGATGGCTTCGGCGCGAAGCATTCCACGCGGCTGCTCCCGCGCGGCATCACACTGCGTCACATCGCGCGAACTTTGAGGTAGTGCGGGGTTTTGGAGGCCCGGGCCTGGACTTGAACCAAGCCTTCTCGGTGTTGCACCACCGCCGGGTGAGCCGCTCCCCCACCGGGCCATGACCGCGACAGTAAGGATCACGCCGGTGTGATCACGCGAATAGCGGCCTTAACCCTAATCGTCTCGGGACGATTCCTTTGACGTGTGGACACGTGGCGTGTATATTTTCTACGTGGACGGCGGGCTTGGCGGATGACGGACGCCTTTGAATGGGACGAGGCGAAAGCGGCTGCAAACCTGAAGAAGCACGGCGTCGATTTCGTCAGAGCCGCGAAGATGTTCCGTGGGCCGGTGTTCGAGGCCGTCAACGGAAGAGACTATCGCGGCGAGCGGCGGATCAAGGCGATCGGCGAGGCGGAGGGGCTCCATCTCGTGGTCGTCTACACATTGAGAGGCGACGTGCGGCGCATCATCTCCGCGTGGAAGGCAGGACGTAATGACCGAGAGAAATACAAGAAGGCTATCGCAGGCTGATGTCGACGCGCTTCCGGACCGCACGCGCGCCAATCCGCCCGAGGGGCCGGAACTCGGAGCGCAGTTCTGGAAGCGTGCGAAGCTCGTGATGCCCGAGAACAAGAAATCCGTGCATCTTCGCGTCGATGCCGAGGTGTTCGATTGGTTTAAGGCGCAGGGCAAGGGCCACTTGACGCGCATGAATGCGGTCTTGCGCAGCTTTTACGAGGCGCACAGGGGACGGTCGCGCTGACGCTTTGCGCCGCGCGCCTCTACTTCGATGATCTGAGCTTGTGGTAGCGGGCGAGGAGCCCCTTCGTCGAGGAGTCGAGCGCTTCGGTCCGGTTCGGATCCAGGACAACGGGCAGGAGCCGCGTCGCCAACGCCTTGCCGAGCTCCACGCCCCATTGGTCGAAGGAGTTGATGTTCCAGACAGCGCCCTCGACGAACACCTTGTGCTCGTAGAGCGCGATCAGCATTCCGAGCGTCTCCGGATCGAGCTTCCGATAGATCAGCGTGTTCGACGGGCGGTTGCCGGGGAACACCTTGTGCAGCACGAGCCTCTCCTGCGCGGCGGCGGAGAGGTTGCTTCGCGCCAGCTCCTCGCGCGCCTCCGCCTCGGTCTTGCCAAAGGCGAGCGCCTCGCTTTGCGCGAAGCAATTGGACACGAGCTTTTCGTGATGGTCGCCGAGCTGTTCATGCGGCTCGGCGGCGATCAGGAAGTCGGCCGGCACGATCTCCGTCCCCTGGTGCAGGAGCTGATAGAACGCGTGCTGGCCATTCGTGCCGGGCTCGCCCCAGACGACCGGGCCGGTGCGGTTCTCCACGAGCCGCGACGGCCGCGTCACTCGCTTGCCGTTCGATTCCATGTCGAGCTGCTGAAGATGCGCGGCGAAGCGGTACATGCGCTGGTCGTAGGGAAGGATCGCCTGCGTGCGGAGGTCGAGGACGTTGCGGTACCAGATGCCGAGGAGCCCCATGATCGCCGGCATGTTCTGGTGCAGCGGCTCGGTGCGGAAGTGCTCGTCGATAGCGTGCGCGCCGGCGAGGAAGTCGCGGAAATTGGCGCTGCCGATCGAGATCGCGAGCGGCAGCCCGATCGACGACCACACCGAATAGCGGCCGCCCACCCAGTCCCAGAAGCCGAAGACGCGCTCAGGCCGGATGCCGAATTCGGCAACCTTCAAGAGATTGCTGGAGACCGCGGCGAAGTGCGTGGCGATGGCCTCCTCGCCGAGCCGGTAGGAAAGCCAGGCGCGCGCGGAGGCCGCGTTGGTCATCGTCTCCGAGGTGGTGAAGGTCTTCGAGGCGATCAGGAAGAGCGTGCGCTCCGCGTCGAGGTTCGCCAGCGTGTCGACAAGATGTGCGCCGTCGACATTGGAGACGAAGTGCACATTCGGCCCGCCGTCGCGGTAGGGGGTCAGCGCCGCCGTCGCCATCGCCGGCCCGAGATCTGAGCCGCCGATCCCGATGCTGACGATGTCGTCGAACTTGTCGGCGGCGACGCCACGGAGCGCGCCAGAGCGTACCTGGTCGGCGAAGCGCAGGAAGCGGTCGAGCGTCGCGTGCACTTCCGGGATGACGTTCTCGCCGTTGACGCGAATGTCGGCCTCGCGCGGCGCGCGAAGCGCAACGTGCAGGACGGGCCGGTTCTCCGTCTCGTTGATCGGCGCGCCGGCGAACATCTGGTCGCGCAGCTTTTCGACCTCGGCATCCTTGGCGAGCCTGACGAGGAGGTCCATCGTCTCGGGCACGATGCGGTTCTTCGAATAGTCGAGCGTCAAATCGCGGAAGGTCAGCGAGAAGCGCGAGAAGCGCGCGGGATCCTCAGCGAATAGGTCGCGCATATGCGGATTCCCGATCGCCTCGAGATGCGCGCGCAGCGCGTCAAGGGTGTCGGCTGCAGCGGCCTTCATGCCTTGCCTCCAAGCTCTGAACCTCCAAGGTCTGGGCCTCCAAGCGATGCCGCCTCGCGGGCGAGCTTCTCGATCCGCGCCCAGTCGCCGCTCTTGATCGCGTCGGCGGGCGTCACCCAGGAGCCGCCGACCGCGACGACGTTCGGAAGCGCGAGGTAATCGCGAGCATTCCCGGCATCGATGCCGCCGGTCGGGCAGAAGCTGATTGCAGGAAGCGGCGAGGCGAGCGCCTTCAGATAGGCGATGCCACCCGCCGGGCCGGCGGGAAAGAATTTCTGGATCGTGTAGCCCTCGTCCATCAACGTCATCACCTCCGATGCGGTTGCAGCGCCGGGCATCAGGGGCACATGGGAATCGGCTGCCGCGGCGAGCACGTCTGGACCGACCCCAGGCGAGACCATGAAGCGGGCGCCAGCCTTCTCCGCGGCAACGAACTGCCCCTTGCTCAAGACGGTCCCCGCACCGACGACAGCGTCCTCGACCTCTTTCGCGATTGCCGCGATCGCGTCTAGCGCGGCGCCGGTCCGAAGCGTGATCTCGATGACCTTCAGCCCGCCGGCGACGAGCGCGCGCGCAAGCGGCACGGCGGCCGCGCGGTCGTCGATGACGACCACGGGAACGACCGTCGCCCCGGCGACGATCGGTTGCAAAGTCTCGCTGCGGCTCATCAATGCCCCCCCAAGCCTGCGATATCCTACCTTAACCGATGACGCTGGCGCCTGCCTCCGCCGTCCCCGCAAATCTCCGAAATGCACCGAAAAGCTCTCGCCCGACGCCGAAGTCGTTCGCCGAGAGGTCGGCGGTGGCAAGGTCGCGTGCCGCCCACTCGTCCGCGGAGACCAGGGCTTCGAGCGTTCCCTTCGTCGCGTCCAAGCGGATCATGTCGCCGTCGCGGAGCTTGGCGATCGCGCCCCCGGCCTCCGCCTCCGGTGTCACATGGATCGCCGCCGGCACCTTGCCGGAGGCGCCTGACATGCGCCCGTCGGTGACGAGCGCGACGCGGTGCCCGCGATCCTGCAGCATGCCGAGAAGCGGCGTCAGCTTGTGAAGCTCGGGCATGCCGTTGGCGCGCGGGCCCTGATAGCGGACGACCGCCACGAAATCGCAGTCGAGCCGGCCAGCCTTGTAGGCGTCGTTCAGCGCAGCCTGCGAATGGAAGACGAGGGCCGGCGCCTCGACGACATGGCGCTCCGGCTTCACCGCCGAGACCTTGATCACGGCGCGGCCGAGATTGCCGGCGAGGAGCTTCAGCCCGCCCGTCACGTGGAAGGGCTCGGAAGCGGGGCGAAGCACGGTCGGGTCGTGCGAGGCGGAGGCCGACGGCTCGAAGCGGAGGCCGCCGTCCTCGTCGAGCTTCGCCTCCACGCGGTAGCTGGAGAGCCCGCTTCCCCAGACCGTACGAACGTCGTCGTGCAGGAGCCCGGCGTCGAGGAGCTCGCCGATCAGAAAGCCCATGCCGCCGGCCGCGTGGAAATGGTTCACGTCGGCAAGCCCGTTCGGATAGATGCGGGCAAGGAGCGGCACGACCTCGGAGAGATCGGCGAAGTCGTCCCACGTCACGTCGATGCCGGCGGCGCGGGCAATCGCGACAAGGTGGATCGTGTGGTTGGTGGAGCCGCCGGTCGCGAGGAGCCCCACGATGCCGTTGACGATCGCGCGCTCGTCGATCACCTCGCCGACCGGCGTGTACTCGTTGCCGAGCGCGGTGATCGCGAGCGCGCGCTTCGTCGCCTCGCGCGTCAGCGCGTCGCGGAGCGGCGTGTTCGGATTGACGAAGGAGGCGCCCGGCAGGTGCAGCCCCATGATCTCCATCAGCATCTGGTTGGAGTTGGCGGTGCCGTAGAAGGTGCAGGTTCCCGGACCGTGGTAGGACTTCGATTCCGCCTCGAGCAGCTCGGCGCGGCCGACCTTTCCCTCGACATAAAGCTGGCGGACCTTCGCCTTGTCGTCGTTCGGCAGGCCGCTCGTCATCGGCCCGGCCGGGATGAAGATCGCCGGCAGATGGCCGAAAGCGAGCGCACCCATCAGAAGGCCCGGCACGATCTTGTCGCAGATTCCGAGAAAGACGGCGGCGTCGAACATATCGTGCGAAAGCGCGATCCCGGCGGACATGGCGATCACGTCGCGCGAGAAGAGCGACAGCTCCATCCCGGGCTGCCCTTGAGTCACGCCATCGCACATCGCCGGCACGCCGCCCGCCACCTGCGCCACGCCGCCGGCTGCGTGCGCGGCTTCGCGGATCAGGTCGGGAAAGCGCTCGTAGGGCTGATGCGCGGAGAGCATGTCGTTGTAGGCGGTGACGATCGCGAGGTTCGGCACCGCGTCTCCGGCGAGATGCGCCTTGTCCTCCACCCCGCAGGCGGCGAAGCCGTGCGCGAGGTTGCCGCAGGAGAGCTTGCCGCGGTGCGGAGCGCGGGCGTGCGCCTCGGCGACGCGCTCGCGATAGGAGGCGCGGTCGTCGCGGCTTCTGTGCTTGATCCGCTCGGTCACCTCGCCGACACGGGCGTTGAGCGTCACGGGGAGGGCCATGGCGTGTTCCTTCGCTTGCAAAGTGCGCGCCGTTTTCGAGCGTCGTCTCCCTTTGGGCCTTCTTTTGCGCCGCCGGCCATCAATCCTCGGCGCCGTGTGCGACGAGAACGCGCTCGCCCGTCGGCTGGCCGATTGCCGCAAGCATCTCCTTGAACCATTTTGCCTCAATATCGAAGGGCTTGCCGCCCTTGACGCGCGGCAGCTCGATGGCGCGGAGCGCGTCGCCGCGCCCCTCGTCGTTGCCGACGAGACCAGGCACCCCGGAAAGCCCGCTGTCGACCGCGACATGCGCCATCTCGCGAATCAGCTTGCGGTCGGCGGCGTTTGCGGCGGCAGAACGGGCGAAGTAGCCGGACTTCTGCACCAGCGTCCGCTCCGCGCCGACGAGCTTCGCGAGACGTCTGCTGAACCAGTCGCCGACATTGACCTTGTCGAGCTGGACGTGGCCGAAGGCGTCGCGCTTCACCTCCTCGCCGCGCTGAAGCATCTCCTCCACGATGCCGGCGGCATTGGCGCCTTCGCTCACGAAAACGTTGACGCAGCTCTTCCTGTCCATCGCGGCCTTGAGGCGGACGCCCTCGGCTTCGATGTCGACGGCGATCTCCGGCACGTAGACCGCGTCGATCGCCTTTCGCTCGCGCGCAAGGTTCAGCTCCGGCAGGAAGTCGAGCGCTCCCAATCGCTCGCGATAAACGCGGGCGGTGGCGGCGGTCAGCCAGCCGCAGTTCCTGCCCATCACCTCATGGATCAACAGCGTGCGCGGGCTCGCGGTCCCCTCGTTGACGACGTTCTCGAAGAAGATCGCGCCCTGCTCCGCCGCAGTCATGGCGCCGAGCGACTGGCGCACCGGAACGATGTCGTTGTCGATCGTCTTCGGCATGCCGACCACGGTCAGCGCGTAGCCGTTCTCGGAGAGATAGGCCGCCAGGTCGGCTGCGGAGGTTGAGGTGTCGTCGCCGCCGATCGTGTGGAGGATGGTGACGCGGTCCTTGGCGAGCTGCTCCGCGGCGACCGTCAGCGGATGTTGCCCCTCCTTGACGAAGCCGCGCTTCACCGCGTCGGCGACGTTCGTCAGCTTCACCCGGCTGTTGCCGATCGGCGAGCCGCCGTGCTCGTGGAGCCTCCGCGCGTTGACGCGCGCCGCCTCGGTGACCTTGACGGATTCGCCCTTCAGGAGGCCGCGATAGCCGCCGAGATAGCCGATCATCTCCACCTCGGGCGCCACGTTCGTGTAGCGCTCGATCAGCTCGGCCACGGCCGAGGAGAGACAGGGGGCGAGGCCGCCCGCGGTCAGCATGGCGACTTTGTGCTTGGGCATCGGCGCTCCGGGCGGCCGCGGCGGTCAGCCCAGATACTAGGGTCGGATGCGGAGATCAAACGACAGGGGCGATTCCCGCCGTCAATGGAGCGCCGCAACGGCGACGGAGAGGACGAGGAGCAGGGCGAAGGCGACGTTCGCGATCCGCCCAACCCGCGGCCGCCGGAGCAGCGTGGCGAAGGAGGCCCCCGCCATCAGCCAGGCGGAGTTCACCACCACGATCACGCCGAAGAGCGCGGCGATTTTCGCGGCGGCGTCGGCGAGCGCGTTGCCGGGGACAACGGCGATTCCGGCATAGACCGCGCCGATCGCCGCGAAGGCCTTGGGGTTGGCGATCGCCAGCAGGAACCCGCCCGTCAGCGAGGGCGCCGGCCGGTCGCGTGACGCCTCGCCGAGGACCGGCGCGGTGGCGATCCTGTAGGCGAGATAGAGGATGTAGCAGCCGGCAAGCACGACGATGACCGGCGCCAGCCCCGGCACCGCGAGAGCGAGGGTCCCGACGCCGGCCGCGATCATCAGAAGCACCCCGGTGGTGCCGGCGACGATCCCGCCGAGATAGGGCAGCGACCGCGCCATCCCGAACGCCGATCCAGTCGCGGCGAGGCTGAGGGTCGCCGGGCCAGGACTCCCCATTAGCGGGAAGGCGGCAAGGAGGAGGAGCAGCGCGTTTTGGGCCATCGGCGTATCCGGCAGGCGGGCATGAGCGCGAAGCAATCACGCGGAGGGCGAGAGATCAAACGGCGTGCCACGCGTAGGACCCTCTCCCCTTGAGGGAGAGGGTGGCCTTCGGCCTCGGCCGAAGGCCGGGAGAGGGGGGACGTTGGAGATTTCGCGCACCCGCGCTTGACGCCCTAGTGCTCATCCTGAGGTGCTCACCGACTTGTCCGCCGTAGCCCGGAGGGCGAAGGCGGAAGGCGCGCCTCGAAGGGGCGGGGGAGGTGGCCTTCTCCCGAGACCGGTAGTAGGCGTTCGCGAAGCGGGCGGATGAGGGTTCAGCTAACAGAAAGCATCGCGGCATGCTTCGCGGCTCGACGCGCGCCAGCCACAGCCCCAAGCCGCGGCCCCGGAAGGTCCGCTCCTGACCCGATGCTGACATTCGGTGCCCCGCAGCATTACCTGGTGGCTGTTTGCGGCCGCGCCGGCTTGGAAGCGAAGGTTTCGGGCGAACGGAAGCCCAGTGACATCGTGCGTAGCCAAAAGAAAGGAAGCTTACGGGGGAAGGTCGCTAAGCGAGCGGTTGGCGGGTCCCATCAGGCAATCCGGCGGTTCGCAGCGCATTGGCAACTTCATCGACCAGGGGACGACGGATATAGCCGATCCGCTCGAAGGTCCCGATCGTAAACGCTGGAGCGATCCCCAAAAGCCGCTCGGCCGCAGCACGCGCAATATCGAGTCGGCCGAGCTTCACATTGCTGGCAACCAGAAACACATGGAGCAGGTTGAACCCCGGATTCGCCTGGATTGCCGAGGTTGCGTACCGCGACGCGTCCGCGAAACGGTCCGTGGAGTAGCACGCGACGGACATGGCGAGATACGGGAGATAATTCATCGGATCGATGGGACTCAGTCGGAGCGCCATCGCGGCAAGTTCGATTGCGCGATCATATTGTCCGTTGTACGCGTGCATTATCGCGTTGAAGCGCAACGTAATTGCCGAATTTCCGTTCATTGCTAGCGCTTCGTCGAGCAGCGCAATACTGCCAGCAAAATCGTGAGTGATATGCCCCCGGGCGAAAGCGGCAATACTAAGCGCTTGCGGTTCGTCCCTGCCGGTTCTGATTGCCGCCTCAGCATGTCTGAGCACAGCCGACCTGTCGTCCGGTAGGAGGCCATCGCGGAAGCGTTGCTGGTGGCACCAAGCGGCATAGGCGTGCGCTACGGCATAGTTGGGATCGAGGCGCAGTGCTTCGTCGAGAAGAAGAAGCGCCTGGTCCACGTCGGCGGGCGTGTTGGCGACCGCGTGCGGCAGAGCGCGGAGGAAGAGGTCGTAGGCGTCGAGCTTGTCCGGCCTTTTTTGTCGAGCGCGTTCAATTTCGGCAAGGCGGATCGATGGCTCGATCACGCCCACGACGCTCTCCGTCATGCGATCCTGCAAGTCAAAGACGTCTTCCAATGCGCCCTCGAACTTGTCGGCCCAGACATGAGCCCCAGTGCCCCCATCAACAAGTTGTCCGGTAAGGCGTAGCCGATTTCCGGATTTCCGAATGCTACCCTCAAGGACGTAATGGACACCGAGTTCCTTCGCCACTTGCCGTATGTCGACCGCCTTTCCCTTGTAAACGAAGGACGAGTTTCTGGCGATCACGAACAGCCATCGCAGGCGAGACAAGGCCGTGATGATTTCTTCGACTACGCCATCTGCGAAGTACTCCTGTTCCGGATCGCCGCTCATGTTCTGAAAAGGCAAAACGGCAATCGAAGGTTTCCGCGGCAATGGCAAGGGCGTTGGTGTCAGGTCAAGGGGCGCTGCGTCCAGAACGACGCGATAGGCCGAGACCGGCTCGACCATATTCCTCATCTGCTGCTCGCCCATTGAAGCGAAACGGAAGGCGAGTTTTTTTTCGACCTCTTGCGCCACCTTCCCAGAGACACAGATACCGCCGGGATCCGCCAACTGTTCCAGGCGCGCGGCCACGTTGACGCCTTCGCCGTAACGGTCATCGCCTTCGACGATAACTTCGCCGAGATTGATCCCAATTCGCACCAGGATTTGATGGTGTTCAGACTCGTCGGCATTTCGTTCCGCCAAGCCGCGCTGCAACGTTACCGCGCATTCAACGGCATCGACCACGCTGGCAAATTCGGCCAGCAATCCGTCTCCCATCAGCTTGAAAATGTGACCGTGGTGCTTTTCGATTTCCGGTTCGAAAAGCTCTTTGCGGCCGGCGCGGAGGCGATCGAAAGTCCCAGCCTCGTCCTTTTCCATAAGGGCTGAATAGCCAACCACATCGGCGGCAAGAATCACCGAGAGCTTCCGTTGCATGGAAGAGCCCTTTCGGAGCAAACTGCCCACGGCGAAAACCTACACCTTTGAATGAGAAGCGCACAATCTTGCAGATCGAAAGCACCCGGCGAGGTGCGATAAGTTGAATAGCGAATGTCCGCCTTTGGCGGATTTTGTTGAAGAAGTCTGCGTCGGCCGGCGCGCGTGAGAAGTGGAGCGTGAGGGCGGCCGCATCGGCTTCATGCCGGCTGCGGTGCTGGAGAGCGGCCGCCGCCGCTTTATGCCCTCATCGCATCGGGATGAGCTTGGCGAGCTTCCTGAGGTTCTGGGCGGTGGCTGCGAGGTGGAACTCGTCACGCGCGCCATTCGGTCCTCGTAATCGGAGCCTATCGAGACGCAGGATGCGCTTGAGATGGGCGAAAAGCATCTCAATCTTCTTTCGCTGGCGCCGCGAGGTCAGGCCTTCCTCGCTCTTGGCGATGTCGCGGGCCATGTCCCGCGCTCCCTCGTGGATCGACCGCGGCACCTTGCGCGCCGGCGCCTTCGGACAGCAGCGCGGTTTGAGTTCGCAGGCATCACAATCGTGCTTGCTGGCGCGATAGAGCAGCGTCGCGCCGTCATTGACCAGCGTCCCGGTGCAGGTGAGCCTCTTGCCAGCAGGACGACATAGACGTCGCTCCCGTGATCGTAGGTGAAGTCCTCGCGTTCGAATGTCCCGTCGGTTCTCGCCGACTTGTCGAAGACAGGAATGTGCGGCTCGATCCCGCGCTCGTAGACGAGCCACCCGAGCATCTCGGCCGAGCCGTAGGCGCTGTCGGCGGCAAGCCGTTCCGGGTAGAGCCCGAAGCGCTCTTCGGTGCGTCCGATCATGGTGCGTGCCGCACCGACTTCCGCCTGCCTGATCGCGCGGCTTGCCTCGACATCGACGATGATAGCGTGGTCGAGATCGATCAGGTAGTTCGTGGCGTAGGCGAAGAACGCATGTCCCTTGAGGGCGCCTGTCCATTGCGCCGCCGGGTCCGATCGGGAGATGAACTTCGGCCTGGTCTGGCTGGCTGCGCCCCAGGCTGCCTCATCAAGCGTATCGAGATACTCCCGGACCGATCGGCGCGTGAGCGCCATCGCTTCCCAGTCGACGTCTTCCGAGGCTTCGGCGGAGCGCTGCTTGTTGGCATCGGCTTTGATCAGGCTGGCATCGACGGCGAAGCCTTCGCCACCGACAAGGCCCTCATCCATGCAGCGCCGCACGACCGTCTCGAACACCTTCCGCAAGCAAGTCGCTCTCCCGGAAGCGACCGTGTCGGTTCTTCGAGAAGGTCGAATGGTCCGGCACGTCGCCCTCCAGACCGAGTCGGCAGAACCAGCGATAAGCGAGGTTCAGATGCACCTCCTCGCACAGTCGTCGCTCGGAGCGGATGCCGAAGCAGTAGCCGACAATCAGCATCCGGATCATCAGCTCGGGGTCGACCGACGGCGCCCCATGGAGCTGTAGAACGGTGCCAGCTCCCGCCGCACCTCCGATAGATCGACGAAGCGGTCGATCGACCTCAGGAGATGATCGCCCGGCACATGCGCATCGCAGCGAGAACTCGTAGAACAGCGCACCTTGTTCGACTTGCCGCGGTCCCATCATCGACTCAAGCTCCTGCTCCTCCGCAGGACTAAATCAGCGAACCCCCGTCGCCTCAACCGCCGACTTTTTCAACAAAATCGGCGCGAAGCGGACAGCCGCCCTTGCTAATCACTCACCCCGTCTTCGTCCTGCTCACGAGCACCGCGCGTCCCTCCACCGCCAGCGCCTGCTCGTGCTCGACGCTGCGCGCCCTCCGCTCCTTCTCCCTCGTGACGCGCACGGCATCGCCCAATCGCCTGACTGTCCGCCAAGCGATGGTCCCCGCGCTTTGTCTCCGACCGCGAATCCGACTATGGTTCACGGATATTTCGCATGCGGGCGGACGTGCGGGGGCACTCGGGATGAAGGTTGCCGGTCTTGTTTTCGGCATCGCCACGGCTGTGTCGGTGATGTCGTTGCCGGTCCATGCGGACCCGCTGGGCTTGCGAGGCGCCTATGTCGGCCTCAACGCCGGTGCAGCGTGGGGCTCCTCGAACTACGCGACCGACCCCGGCTGTCTCGCCAACACGTTTGTCACGTTTTGCGACTCGGGCGGAGGTTCGACCGCGAACGGAACCGCCGTTGCGAACAGCGGCACGGGCGAACTGTCGAGCACGGGAGTCACAGGCGGCATTCAAGGCGGCTACAACTGGCAGCTCGGCAATTTCGTCTTCGGCGGCGAGGGCGACTTCGGGGCGTTCGATCTCAGCGAGTCGGCGAGCCCGAGCGGCGCCTTCCCGGTGACGTTCCTCGGCGATACCTATTCGTTGCGCGAAAGCATGTCGACGAAGTGGCTCGCAACGCTGCGAGGTCGCCTCGGCGTCCTGGTCGCGCCGCACCTCCTGCTCTACGGCACTGGCGGCTTGGCGCTGACCGATTTCAAATTCTCAAGCAGCTACAGCGATAACGCCGTCGGCTTCGGCTTTCCCGGCGGCAAGGGCCGCGGCAGCGAGTCCGGCGTGCGGGTCGGCTGGACGGTCGGTGGCGGCGGCGAATGGTTCCTGCGGGGAGGATGGTCGCTGAAGGCCGAGTATCTCTATGTGGATTTCGGCTCGGAGAGCATTGCCGTGCCGACCAGCAACACGTCTGCATATACCCAGACGATGCATGTCGACGCCGATCTCAGCGCGAGCCTTGCGCGCCTCGGCCTCAACTACCGCTTCTGAGCTGAATTCACGGATATGCCGCGGGCGGCGCACCGCCCGCAAGAGAGCGATGGCCGTGGCCGGCGCAAAGCGGACAACCGCCTCCCTCATCCCTCCCTCGTCCTGCTGACCAGCACCGCGCGTCCCTCCACCGCCAGCGCCTGTTCGTGCTCGACGCTGCGCTCCCTCCGCTCCTTCCGCCCGCCGCGAGCGGACGAATCCTCCAGCACCGAAAGGTCGCGCAGGATGCGCGTCAGCTCGCGCAGCGCCGCGAGATCGAGCGCGCGGTCCTCCTTGCGCTGGAAGTCCCAGGTGAGCGAGCGCTCGATCTTCTTCGCCTGCCGCTCCGCCGCACGAAAAAGCCGCGCCGCGAGCCGCTGCCGTCCGCGCGACGGGCCGGGCAGCGCCGCGCGCTCCACCTCACGCCGGCGCGGCAGGCGCGGGGGCACAAGGCCGGGGAGCGCGTGGCCGTCGAGGTGATAGTAGAGCGCGCCGACGCTCATCCCCGTCGCGGCCGCGATGTCGCGCACGCGCGTCCCCTCGCGGTAGAGGGCGCGGGCGGCCTCGATCGTCTGAAGCGGATAGCGGGACTCGTGCGGCATGGCGGCGAGTGTAATCGCGCGCGGGGGCGCGGGGATAAAGGGGCGCGGGGATAAAGGCGCTGCCTTCCCTCCCCCTTGCGGGGGTGGGGCAGGGGAGAGGGGAAGGATGAAGGCCGCGGCGGCGTCTGTCGCCCCTCTCCGTCTCTCCCCCGCAAGGGGGGAGAGTGCCTGCGCGCAAAGTTCAACATCGCCGATGCGAGGATCGCCTGTTTTGATCGGCTCGCCGGCCCGCTCCGTCCCGAACATCGGCATGTTCGCGCCTGTTCGGATCGAAGACCGGCGGGGCGAATGACGAGCCGCGTCCTGCGCTTAGCGCGGACTCGCGACCTGAACATCGCCGACGGGCGACGCCTCGGTCCTCGCCCTAGTCTTCGTGCCCCAGTCCTCGTGCCCTAGTCTTCGTGCCCTAGTCCTCGTGCCAGGTACGGCCGTCGCGCTCGATGAGCGCGATCGCCGCCGACGGTCCCCAGCTTCCCGCGACATAGGGCTTGATCGGCGCGCCGGACAGCTCCCACGCCTCGCGGATCGGATCGATCCAGCGCCACGCCGCTTCGACCTCGTCGCGGCGCATGAAGAGTGTCTGGTTGCCGCGGATCACGTCGAGGAGCAGCCGCTCATAGGCGTCCGGATTGCGCGCCTCAAAGGCGGCGGCGAAGCTCATGTCGAGCGGCACATGGCGCATGCGCATGCCGCCGGGCCCGGGGTCCTTGATCATGATCCACTGCTTCACGCCTTCGTCCGGCTGCAGGCGGAGCACGAGCCGGTTTGCCTGCACGGCACCGGCGTCCTTGGGAAAGATCGAGTGCGGGATAGGCTTGAACGCCACGACGATCTCCGACACGCGCGTCGGCAGGCGTTTCCCGGTCCTGAGATAGAAGGGGACACCGGCCCAGCGCCAATTCGAGATTTCGGCCTTGAGCGCCACGAAGGTCTCCGTGTTGCTTTTCTCCGCGCCGATCTCCTCCAGATAGCCGGGCACGGCGCTGCCGTTCGCCGCGCCGGCGCGATACTGCCCGCGCACGGTGACGATGTCGGCGTTGTCGCCGGCGATCGGCTTCAGCGCCTTCAGGATCTTCAGCTTCTCGTCGCGCACCGCGTTCGCCTCGAAGCTGTCCGGCGGCTCCATCGCCACCAGGCAGAGCAGCTGCAGCATGTGGTTCTGGACCATGTCGCGCAGCGCGCCGGAGCCGTCGTAATAGCCGCCGCGCGTGCCGACGCCGATGGTCTCGCCGACGGTGATCTGCACGTGATCGACGTGCGCGGAGTTCCATAGCGGCTCGTAAAGAACATTGCCGAACCTGAGCACCATCAGGTTCTGGACAGTCTCCTTGCCGAGATAGTGGTCGATGCGGAAGACCTGCTCCTCGGAGAAGACCGCGCCCACCGCCTTGTTGACCGCTTGGGCGGAGGCGAGGTCCTTGCCGACCGGCTTCTCGATCACGACGCGCGTCGACGGAGTCACCAGACCGTGGCTGCCGATGCCAGCGCAAATCTCCGTGAATAGGTCAGGACCGACCGCGAGGTAGAAGGCGCGCACCTTGTCGGTCCCGTCCTTCAAGATCTCCCTCAGGCGGTCCCAGCCCGCCTCGTCGGCGACATCGGCGGAGACGTAGAAGAGCATCTTGAGGAAACGGTCGATGGTCTCGGCATCCTTCTCCTCGGCGGGCAGGAATTGGGCGAGCGCCTCACGGATCGCTTCGCGATAGTCGTCGTTCGACAGCTCCCGCCGCGAGACGCCGATGATGCGGCTTCCCTCGACGATCTGCCCGTCGCGCAGGCGGTGATAGAGCGCCGGCATCAGCTTGCGGCGCGCAAGGTCGCCTGTGGCCCCGAAGACCACGTAGTCGAAGGGCGGCACGGGGATGAGTCGGTAGGTCAAAAGGGGGCTCTCGATCATGCGGCGACGGCGGTCTAGACCGTTCCCTGCTGCGGCGCAACAAAGCGCCGCTTGCGCCGCTTTCGGCGATGCGCGACAAGGCGGCCATGCCAGCTGGCGGGTGGCGAATCGCGCAAATCTACCGCCGGCAAAAGAATCTCGGGAACCGCCGACGCAGCCGACCGTTTCGAAGGCGACTGTTGGCCTCTCCCTTAAACGACCAAGGTTCTCCCCGTATGTCCCTCGTCGCCGATACCGCTCCGCATCTTCCCTATCTTCGCCGCTTCGCCCGGGCGCTCACCGGCGGGCAGAAGAGCGGAGATGCCTATGTGGCGAGCGTGCTTGAGATGCTGGTGGCCGATCCGACGTCGTTCGACGCCAAGAACGACCCGCGCGTGGAGCTGTTCAAGGCCTTCTGCCGCATGTGGAACTCGCTCGGCATCAACCTGGAGAAGAATTCCTTCTCACCCGACGAGCTCGATGATCCAACGCGGCGGCTGGAGGCGCTGACGCCGCTCCCGAGGCAAGCCTTCCTGCTGATGGCGGTCGAGGATTTCTCCTCCGCCCAGATCGCCGAGATCCTCGGCAAGTCGGAGGCGGAGGTCGGCAAGCTGATCGATCAGGCCGGCCGCGAGATCGCCGAGCAGGTCGCGACTGATGTTCTCATCATCGAGGATGAGCCGCTCATCGCCATGGACATCGAATCGCTGGTGCAATCGCTCGGCCATCGCGTCGATGCCGTTGCCCGCACGCGGACGGAGGCGATCAAGGCGGTCGAGAAGAAGAAGCCGGGTCTCGTGCTCGCCGACATCCAGCTTGCCGACGGAAGCTCCGGGCTCGATGCCGTGAACGAGATGCTCGGCTCCTTCACCGTGCCGGTCGTGTTCATTACCGCCTATCCCGAGCGGCTCCTGACCGGCGAGCGGCCGGAGCCTGCCTTCCTGATCACCAAGCCTTTCCAGCCGGAGACGGTAAAGGCGGTAATCAGTCAGGCGCTCTTCTTCGAGAGACAAGAGGAGCCGTGAGCGCAGGGCCGACATCGGCGTGTTGCGGCACGAGCGCCGGCCGGTTCCGGCGTAAAGGTGGGCGTCGGTGCCCGTTTTTCGGCGTTCTGCGTTCGTCTGCGGCAGGAGTGTCATGGCCGCGAGACGCGTAGACCCCGACAACGGACCTGACGCGGAGACTGCCAGGCAGTCGCACCATTTCTGGACGCGATGCGAAGCCGCCCTGATCGGCTCGCGCATCACTGTCGCCGCCTTCGACCTCGAGGGTCGCTACACGTGGATCTTCAATCCGCCGGGCGAGCTTCCGAGCGACCTCGTTGGCAAGCTCGACGCGGAGATGCTCGTCAGTGCCGCCGCCGATCAGCTGGCAAAGGCGAAGCGCGACGTCATCGAGGGCGGCGAGCCGGCGGATTTCGAGCTCGAGCTAGAGCGCGATCGCGGCCCGCGCTGGTTCAATGTCGGCGTCAGGCCACACTACCAAAACGGCCGGCTGGTCGGAACCGTCGCTTCCTTCGTCGACGTGACGGAGAGCAAGATCCAGGAAGAGCACCTGCGGATCGTGCTTAGGGAGCTGGCGCATCGCTCCAAGAACCTTCTCTCCGTGATCCAGGGGATCGCGCGGCAGACGGCGAAGACGGCCTCCTCCACGGCGCAATTCCTGAGCCGTTTCAACGGGCGCCTCTTCTCGCTGTCGCGCGCCCACGACGTTCTGACCGACGCCGACTGGCGCGGCGCGCGCATCTTCGACCTCGTGCATTCGCAGATCGCGCTCTATGCGGAAGATCGGCTGGCCTCCGTGATCGTGGAGGGCGATAACAGCTTCCTCCGCCCTAACGCCGCGCAATATGTGGGGCTGGCGCTGCACGAGCTCACGACCAACGCGATCAAGTACGGGGCGTTGTCGCGCGACGACGGAGCGATCGTCGTTCGCTTCGGCAAGCACGCCGAGGCTCCCTCCGTCTACCGGTTCTCCTGGCGGGAGACGAGCAGTGCGGGAATGCGTGAGCCGAACGGGCGAAGCTTCGGCCTGATGATGCTCGCCGACGTGGTCCCGATGTCGGTGAGCGGCGCTGCCGAGCTCACCTTCCACTCCGAGGGCCTGCAATACGACCTCGACATCCCGAAGGCGCAGCTCCTCCTCTGATACGGCCGAGGCGTGGGAAGCTCTGCGGTTGACAAGCCGGACCGCGTTCTGTTCCTGCCGCAAGCGCCGCTTTCCGGGCGCGGAGGGGGAGAAGCATCATGCCGGATTGGTCCATCCACGCGACCATCGACGGTCCGATCGTGATGATCGGGTTCGGCTCGATCGGGCGGGGGACGCTGCCGCTCATCCTGCGACACTTCAAATTCGACAAGAGCCGCATGGTGGTGGTCGACCCGGACGACAGCGACCGCAAGCTCCTCGACGAGCACGGAATCCGCTTCATCCACCAGGCGGTGACGCGCGAGCGCTACCGGCATCTCCTGACGCCGCTTCTGACGGAGGGCGGCGGGCAGGGCTTCTGCGTGAACCTTTCCGTCGACACCTCCTCGCTCGACATCATGAAACTCTGCCGGGAGATCGGCGCGCTCTACATCGACACGGTCGTCGAGCCGTGGCCGGGTTTCTACTTCGATCGCTCGGCGGGGCCGGAGGCGCGCACCAACAACGCGCTCCGCAACACGGTGCGTGAGGAGAAGGCGCGGAGCCCCGGCGGCGTCACGGCCGTCTCCTGCTGCGGCGCCAATCCGGGCATGGTTTCGTGGTTCGTGAAGCAGGCGCTGGTGAACCTGGCCGGCGACCTCGGCCATGCCTTCAAGGAGCCAGGCGCAGACGACCGCATGGGTTGGGCGCGGCTGATGCACGACCTCGGCGTCAAGGGTGTCCATATTGCGGAGCGCGACACGCAGCGCTGCAAGAGCCCGAAGCCGATGAATGTCTTCGTCAATACGTGGTCGGTGGAGGGTTTCCTGTCCGAGGGCATGCAGCCGGCGGAGATGGGCTGGGGCACGCACGAGAACTGGCTGCCGGAGAACGGGCGGGCTGAGACGATCGGCTCGAAGGCCGGAGCGTACCTCCTGCAGCCCGGCGCGAATACGCGTGTCAGAAGCTGGTGCCCGACGCCGGGCGCACAATACGGCTTCCTCGTCACGCACAACGAGTCGATCTCGATCGCAGACTATTTCACGCTGACGGAGGGCGAGCGCGTACTCTACAGGCCGACGTGCCACTACGCCTATCACCCGGCGAACGACGCAGTGCTTTCGCTGCACGAGCTCTTCGGCCGCGCCGGCAAGATGCAAGAGAAGCACCACATTCTCGACGAGAACGAGATCGTCGACGGCGTCGACGAACTCGGTGTTCTCCTCTACGGCCACGCCAAGAACGCCTATTGGTACGGCTCGCAGCTCTCGATCGACGAGACGCGTGACCTCGCGCCCTATCAGAACGCGACCGGCCTGCAGGTGACCTCGGCCGTGCTTGCCGGCATGGTGTGGGCGCTGGAGAACTCTGAGGCCGGTATCGTCGAGGCCGACGAGATGGACTACCGCCGCTGCCTGGAGGTCCAGCTACCCTATCTCGGTCCGGTCAAAGGCTACTACACAGACTGGACGCCGCTCACCGATCGCCCCGGCTTCTTCCCCGAGGACATCGACACGAGCGATCCGTGGCAGTTCCGGAATGTGCTGGTGAGGTAGGTCTCAGCCAGCCGGCTGCCTGAGCCAGGGGCGGGTGCCGGCCGGTGCCTCATGCGGAGCGGTCGGGATCGGCTGATAATAATGATGCATCTCGGCGAGATGTCCTGCCCGCAGCGCCGCGCGGGTCGGGGCGTGGTGCACTTCGAAGCTCGTGATGCCGCAACGGCGCATCAGCGGGATCTGGTCGGCGAGGACGTCGCCGACAGCGCGAAGCTCGCCTGAGAATCCGAGACGCTCGCGCAAAAGCCGCGCTGCCGAATAGGAGCGGCCATCGGAGAATTTCGGAAAGGCGAGCGCGATAAGCGCCAGCCGCGGAAAATGCGGCACGAGCGCATCGACAGCTTCGCCCGCCGCGACTTCGACCCCGAGCGGGCCTTCATGCGCAACGAATGCCTCCGGGGACGCGAGAAAGTCCTTGAGCGACACAAGCAGCGGATAGTCGCCGGTGACAAGCGCTGCCTCGGGCGTGTGGCGGACCCATTCGTCGGGATGGAAAGCCCCGTCGTGCCAAACAGGATCGGAGACTTCGCTCATATGCCGCTTCCGTCCGTCTCGAAGGCGGCGAGGCCGAAGTGAATACCGCATTCGGTCTTGTCGCGGCCGCGCCAGCGACCGTCGCGCTCGTCCTCGCCTTCGCCGACGCGCGTCGTGCAGGGCATGCAGCCGATCGAGCGGAACCCGTCGGCGACGAGCGGGTGCTCCGGAAGCTCGTGAAGCTTGCGATAGGCGGCGAGGTCGTCCTTGGACCAGCCCGCAAGCGGATTGATCTTGACGCGCTCACCTTCGGCTTCGACCAGCGGGAGCGCCGCGCGCATGCCGCCCTGGTAGCGCTTGCGCCCGGAAATCCAGGCATCGAAGCCCGACAGCGCGCGCGCTAGCGGCGCGACTTTGCGAATGGCGCAGCATTTGTCGGGCTCGCGCAGCCAAAGGCCGGAGTCGGTGTCGTGGGTCGCCAGCGTCGCCGGATCGGGCCGCGCAGCGCGCACGTCGGTCAGGCCGAGGCGGGCGACGATCTCGTCGCGATAGCGAAGCGTCGAGCCGAAGATCTTGCCGGTATCGATGAAGATTACCGGAACGGACGGCGCGACGGAGGCGGCGAGATGCAGGAGCACGACAGAATCCGCGCCGAAGCTTGAGACGAGCGCGATCTGACCTTCGAATTCGCGGTTGATCACGTCGTCGAGCATGTCGCGCGTGCGCCAGTTGGCGTAGCGCTCGCTCAGGAGGGCGGCGTGCGTCGCCGCGGGGTTGCCCTCGTCGAGGGGGTGGGCGAAGACCTCAAGCAGCGCCATAGAGCGCCTCCTTGAATGGCGCCGGGCCCAGCCGGCGATAGGTCTCGAGGAACGGCTCGGCCGCGCTTGCGCGCTTCTCGACATACGTGTCGACGAGCGTCTCGACCGCGTCGACGATCTCGTCGGTGGAGAAGCCCTTGCCGACGATCTCGCCGATCGACGCCTTCTCATCGCCGGAGCCGCCGAGCGTGATCTGGTAGAACTCTTCGCCCTTCCGATCGACGCCAAGGATTCCGATGTGGCCGGCATGATGGTGGCCGCAGGCGTTGATGCAGCCGGAGATCTTGATTTTCAGGTCGCCCACCTCTTCCTGCCGCTTCGCGCTGGCGAAGCGCTCGGAGATGCGCTGCGCGATCGGGATCGAGCGCGCATTGGCGAGCGCGCAATAATCGAGACCGGGGCAGGCAATGATGTCGGTGATGAGCCCGGCGTTTCCGGTCGCGAGATCGTTTTCGACAAGCTTGTCGTAGAGCGCCTTCAGATCGTCGAGCGCGACGTGCGGAAGCACAAGGTTCTGCTCGTGGCTGACGCGCACTTCGTCATGGGAGAAGCGCTCGGCGATATCGGCGATCGCGTCGAGCTGATCCGCCGTCGCGTCGCCGGGGACGCCGCCGATCGGCTTCAGCGAGATCGTGACGATCGCATGACCGGGAACACGGTGGGAATGCACGTTGCGGCGGAACCAGCGGTCGAAACCTGCATCACTCTTGCGGGCAGCGTCGAGGCTCGCGCTCGTCGCCGGCCGAGTCTCGTAGACAGGCAGGGCGAAATAGGCGGCGATGCGCCGAAGCTCGTCCTCGGGAAGGCGCAGCACGCCGTTCCGGTTCGCCTCGAACTCGGCCTCGATCTCTTTGCCGATGTTCTCCATCCCCGTCTCGTGCACGAGGATCTTGATGCGCGCCTTGTATTTGTTGTCGCGGCGTCCGTGCATGTTGTAGACGCGCAGGATCGCTTCCGAATAAGCGAGCAGGTCTTCCTCCGGCAGAAAGTCGCGGATCTTCTTGCCGAGCATCGGGGTGCGCCCCATGCCGCCGCCGATAAAGACGGCGAAGCCGAGTTCCCCGCTCTCGTTCCGCTTCACCTCATAGCCGATGTCGTGGAACTGGATCGCCGCGCGGTCGACCGGCGCGCCCGTCACCGCGATCTTGAACTTTCTGGGCAGGAACAGGAATTCCGGGTGAAGCGACGACCACTGGCGGAGAATCTCCGCATAGGGGCGGGGGTCGGCGACCTCGTCGGCCGCGACGCCGGCGAAGTGGTCGGCGGTAACGTTGCGGATGCAGTTCCCGGACGTCTGGATTGCATGCATCTCGACCGATGCGAGATCGGCAAGGATGTCGGGGATGTCCTTCAATTGCGGCCAGTTGAACTGGAGATTCTGGCGCGTGGTGAAGTGGCCGTAGCCCTTGTCGTATTTCCGCGCGATATGCGCGAGCATCCGCACCTGGCGCGGATTGAGCGTGCCATAGGGGACGGCGATCCGGAGCATGTAGGCGTGGAGCTGCAGATAGACGCCGTTCTGCAGTCTCAGCGGCTTGAACTGCTCCTCGTCGAGCTCGCCGGAAAGCCGGCGCATCACCTGATCGCGGAACTGCGCGACGCGCTCTTTTACGAAAGCATGGTCGAATTCGTCGTAGCGGTACATGGCATTTCCTCGGGGCTTGTCAGGCCGCCTCGCCGCAGGTCGCGGCGGCGAGGGCTTTCTTCGAGTTTCCGGTCGTCGGTCCTTGAGCACGGATTTTTTCGCGCAGCCTCACCGGCACGAGTTGCGTCCCTTCGCGGCGCACCTCGATCACGGTCGGTTCGACGACGACGTTCGCCGCGGCATCGCCTCATGGCGCGCTCAAGCGCCACCGCGCTCGCCTCCTTGTCGTCCAGCATCTCGGCGAGATTGATGTCGGGCGTCCAGCCGCCGCGCGTCTGAAAAGCGACGAGGCCGTTGGCGAGATCGTTGGCGATGATGACGTTCATCGCGGGTCTCAAGCCGCCATGACGCGCGCATGCGGGAGCGCGGTGGACACGCCCGGCACGATCTCGAAGGGAATCCTCGCGGCGCGGAGCGCAGCGACCGCGACGCCGGAATTGTCGGAGGGATCGCCGAGCGTCAGACGTACGACGCGACGGCCGGCGGAGGCCTCGTGCACGAGCGCCCGGCCGACTTCGTCTCGGGCGGCGCGCTGCGGCACCTCGATACGCTCCGCTTCGCGGCGGCCCATGGCGATCACGTCGCTCGGCACCAAGGCGTCGTGCACGATCACGTCGGCTTCCTGCAGGACGCGCTGCGCACGAAGCGTGAGGAGGTCGATGGCGCCGGGCCCCGCACCCACAATCCAGACGAAGCCGTGGCTCGCGGAGTCCGACTCGGTCAGAAGCCGCGAGGCGAGCCGGCGCGCTTCCTGCGTCTTGCCGGAGAGTACTGCGTCGGCGATGTGACCGTCGAAAAAGGCTGACCAGAAGCGTCTACGTGGCTGGCCCTTGGGGAGCACGCGGTCGGCTGCGGCGCGAAAGGAGTCGCCGAGCCTTGCCAACGCTCCAAGCCGCGGCGGCAGCATGGCCTCGATCCTTGAGCGGAGCTTCTGCGCAAGGACCGGGCCCGCGCCGGTCGACGTGATCGCGACCGCGACCGGCGCGCGATTCACGATGGCGGGGGTGTAGAAGTCGCAAAGCTCGGGAAGATCGACGGCGTTCGCCGGAATGTTGCGTGCGCGCGCTGCTTCGACAACCGCTGCGTCAACGTCGCGTGCGCCGCTCGCGGCGAAAACGAGAACCGCGTCGTCGAGGTCTTCGTCGCGGAAGCCGCGGCGGCGATGCTCAAGCCCTTGTTCTGATAGGAGCTCCGCAAGCTCGTCCGAAGGGTCGGCAGCAATCAGACGAATTCTCGCTTCGGTTTCCGTTAGCAGGCGCACTTTCGCTGCCGCAGCTGCACCCTCGCCAACGACGAGCACCACGCGCTCAGCGACCTTGTGGAAGGCTGGAAAGACCGAAAGGCGCTCCGTCGTCATGCGTCCGCTGCCCGAAGAACTGCTTTTTCAATATGGGAGGCAGGCACTTGGACGGACAGAAACGGCTTGCTCAGTTTGTCGATGAAGAGGGAAAACTTTCGGCGCCACACCTGCGGCCGCAGCGCAAATTCCCTCAGCGCCGGCCTGATGTAGCGGTGCGTTCAGGTGTTGCCGCGACGCCCCAGCCATGGCGGGGCTTCGAAAGCGGCCCTGCACGGCCTTTTCGGCGCCGCGAGATCATGGTTAATGAAAGCCGCCGAGAGGTTAATTCTGTCCGATTGTCGCCATTTCGGGCGGTCAAAAGGACGGTGTGGCGTCCGACGCGCGGGCGCAGCGTGGGTGGCGTGCGTTCCAGACTCGGGCGCAGTCGCACCCGGAATCGGGGAGCGAGGGGCGTGGTGGGCTTCGCGGGGGCCAAGCTTTTCATTCGTTTCGTCCCCGGGCGGCGATCGCTGGCTCTGTTTGCGGCGAGCGCAATCTTCGTGACAGGCGCGGGCGTCCCCGCGCTGTCGTTCGAGCTCTTCGGACGAAAGTTCTTCGAAGCGAAGGATGAGACCGCGCTCGTCCCCGACGCGCAGCCCTACACACTCGATGTCACGGTTGCTGGCGGCGACCGCGATCTTGAGAAGGCGATCAACAACGCCTCCTCGCTTGCACGCGATGCGAAGAAGCCGCCGCCCGGCACGGCCGGTCTTATCGCCCGCGCGCGCGGGGATTACGGCCGCATCGTCGCCGCGCTCTACGGACAAGGCTATTACGGCGCTAGCGTCACCATCATGATCCAGGGCGTGCGGGTGGAAGAGATGCGGCCCGATGTGTCGCTTCCCGATCCGGTCCCCGTGACGATCACCGTCGATCCCGGTCCGCCCTTCAAGTTCGGCGAGATCCGCATTGAGGGCATGCCGCCCGGCCCCCTCAGCCGTGCGGACGAGAAGGCGCTCGCGCTCGACAAATGGGAGCTGCAACAGGGAGCCGTGGCGCGTTCAGGCGCGATCCTCTTCGCCGAAGGCCATCTGATCGACGCCTGGCGCATGCGCGGACACCCGAAGGCGGCGGTCGAAAAGCGCGAGGTCGTCGCCGATCATCGGACAAATCTTCTCGATGTCACGCTTGTCATCGCACCGGGCCCGGCGGCGAGGTTCGGCGCGGTCGAGGTGACGGGGACGAAGCGCGTCGATCCGCAATATGCCCGCTTCATGACCGGGATCACGCCAGGCGAGCCCTACGATCCCGACGCCGTGGATCGGGCGCGGAAGCGCTTGCAGGACACCGGCGTCTTCGCCAGCGTCGCGGTGATCGAGGGCGATACGGTCGGGCCGGACGGGCTCCTCCCGATCACCTTCAGCCTGACGGAGCGCAAGCGACATCTCATCGGCGGCGGCGTCTCCTACGCGACGGTCGACGGCGCGACGCTCGAAGGCTACTGGATGCACCGCAACCTCTTCGGCCACGCCGAGAGCCTGAGGTTCGACGCGGCGATCAGCCGGATCGGCGCGGAGGACCTGAGCAACCTCTCCTACGACCTGGCCACGACCTTCCGGCGGCCCGGCGTCTTCACGCCCGACACCGACGCGACAGCCAAGCTCTTGGGCGAGCGGCAGTTCGTCGACGCCTATGACAGCAAGTCCATCGCCGGCCGCGTCGGGCTAGAGCGCCGGTTCAACGAGAAGCTGACCGGCAGCGCGGCGTTAAATGCGGAATATGACGACGTCGACGAGGATACGTTGGGCAAGAACCAATATCTCCTCGTCAGCCTGCCGACGAACCTCGACTACGATGCGCGCGATAACAAGCTCGACCCGACGCAGGGCATGCGCGGCACGCTCGACGCCGAACCTTTTACCGATATTCTGAGCGGCACGGTTGCCATCGTCACGAAGGGCACGGTCTCCGGCTATTACGCCGTCGGCGGCAGCGACCGCATCGTGCTTGCCGCGCGCGGCTCCGCCGGCACCATTGTCGGCGGCGACTTGGAAGAGATTCCGGCGACGCGGCGCTTCTTCCTCGGCGGCGGTGGCTCGATCCGTGGCTACGAATACAGGTCCGTCGGCCCCAAGATCGGCGGCAACGTCGTGGGCGGGCTCTCCTTTGTAGAGGCTTCGTTCGAGGCCCGAGTTCCGCGTGACCGACACGATCGGCGTCGTGCCTTTTGTTGACCTTGGCGCCGCCTACAAGGACCCGCTGCCCGATTTCTCCGAGCAGGTTCGCGTCGGCGCCGGCCTCGGCCTTCGCTACCTAACGCCGCTCGGACCGCTGCGTTTCGACGTGGCGGTGCCGGTCAATCGCCGGCACGGCGATCCTTTCTTCGCCTTTTACGTCGGATTGGGGCAATCTTTCTGACGATGCAGCGGCGATTCGTCAGAATCCTCCTCATCCCTCATCCTCGCGACCGGTCTTGCGGCGGGCGCGGCGCTGGCGGAGGACGATCAAGGTGGTTCCTGGTTCACGGCCTTCCTGGAATCGCTCGTCTCGACGCCCGACCGTCAGGTCACCCTCACCGGACTCGATGGCGTATTCTCCGCCAGTCCCACGATCGCGCGCGTTACCGTCGCGGATCGCGACGGCGTTTGGCTCGAGCTTGACGACGTCGCGCTCGCGTGGAACCGCGCGGCGCTCTTCGACCGCGCGATCGAGATCGACAGCTTCAAGGCGGCGCGGATCGCCATGCTCAGGCGCCCGCATGAGGCCGCCGAGGCGCAGTCTTCGAGCGGCATCTCCGCGCCTCCGCTGGCGATCAAGATCGACGGGATCTCTTTGCCGCAGATCGTGCTTGCGGCGCCGGTCGCCGGCGGCGAAGCCGAGCTGACGGCGACCGGATCGGCGCAGCTCGGGCCGGACGCGCTCGCCGTCGAGCTTTCCGTCGACCGGCAGGACAGGGCCGGCACGCTGACAGCCAATTTGCGGCTGGAGCCCGACGCCAACGTCCTGACGGCAGACGTGAAGCTCGAGGAGCCGAAGGGCGGGCTCGTCGCCGAGCTGCTGGGGCTGCGCGACCGGCCCTCCGTCTCCGTCACGCTCGCTGGCACCGGCCCGCTCGACTCCTGGCGCGGAACGATGGAGTTCGAGGCAGGCGGCAGCCGCGTGCTTGCCGGAGGCATGTCGATCTCGCGCGCGAACGACGCCTATCGCGTCGCGGCGGAGTTCGCGGCAGCGCTCCAAAGCGTGGTGCCGCGCGACTACGCAATGCTCGTCGCGGGCGAGAGCCGGCTTTCCTTCGATGTCTCGCGCTCGGACGACGGCTCGATCTCCGTCAGCTCCGCGACGCTTCGCTCCGAAGGCGTGGACCTGTCGGCGAAGGGTGCGCTCGGGCCCGATATGGTGCCGCGCAGCGCGGACGTCTCGTTGAAGCTCGGGCAGGCAGGACGCGTCGCGCTTCCCTTTGCGCCAGGCGACATCTCTGTCGCGACGCTGACAGCGGATATCGGGCTCGACGCGGGCGAGGCGGCGCCCTGGCAGGCGACGGTCAGGGCGGAAGGCATCGAAGGCGCGTTCGGCCGGATCGACGCTGTCGCGCTCAACGCCTCGGGGCAGGCCAAGAATCTCGCACGCGCGAGCGCGCGCAGCACGAGCTTCCGCTTCGGCGCGTCGGCGGAAGGCGTCGTGCCGAACGATCTCGGCCTTCGCGATGCGCTCGGCCCGACCGTCACGACGAACGGTGCGGGCTCATGGTCGAGCGGCCGACCCGTTGCGTTCGAGGCTCTCGATGTCGTCCTGACCGGCGCCACTGCGAATTTTAGCGGCTCCGCGACGGCGCAGCAGCTGCAAGGCGACTTCGCCGCAAGCGTGACGGACCTCGCGCGCTTCTCAAGCTTCGCGGGACGCGATCTCGGCGGAGCTGCGGAGATCAAGGCGACCGGCAGCGCGGCGACCAACGGCACGCTGCGCTTGAAGCTCAACGGCACGACGACCGATCTCAGGCTCGGGATCGCGATGCTCGATCCGCTTCTCGCCGGCGCGACGAAGCTCTCGGGCGGCCTTGCGCGGAACGACCGCGAGCTTCGCTTCGACGGCCTGACACTGACCAACGACCAGGTTTCGGCCGAGCTCAACGGCACGCTCAGCGACCCGGCGATCGAGATGGATGTCGCGGCCACCCTCGCCAACCTCTCGCTCGTGACCGATCGCGCGGAGGGCGCGGCGAAAGTGACGGCGCATGTCAGCGGCTCGCGTGACGCGCCGAAGGTCGAGGCGAATGCCACGGGCGATCGCATCGTGCTGATGGACCGCCCGCTCACCAATGCGAAAGCGCGCTTCTCCGGAATCGTCGCCGGACCGGCGACCTCCGGCGAGGCGGAACTGACGGGAACGCTCGGCGATGCTGCCGTCAGCGGCACGGCCAAGCTTTCGGCGGGCGAAAGCGGGACGCGCGTGCTCGACGATCTTGCCTTCTCGGTCGGCGAGAGCCAGGTCACCGGCAATCTCACGATTGGCGGGGACGGGCTCTTGCAGGGCGACCTCAACGTCGTCTCGCCCGATCTTTCGAAGGTCGCGCCGCTTTTCCTGACCGAGGCGAGCGGCATGCTTCGCGCCGACGTCGCGCTCAGCGCGGAAGGCGGCGCGCAGTCCGCGACCTTCTCAGGCACCGCCACCGATCTCGTCTACGGTGACGCGGCGGTGAAATCCGCCGAGATCAAGGGCCGGGCAAGCGACCTTTTCCGCGCGCCGAAGATCGAAGGCGACTTCTCCGTCAGCGAGCTTGTCGCCGGCGGTCTCACCATCGTGAAGGCGACCGGCACGGCGGAGCGCTCCGGCGACGCGACGGCGTTTTCCGTCGAGGCGGCACTTGCCGACGGCCGCGCCGACCTCAAGGGCAATCTTCAGCCGCGCGACGGCGGGCTCGCGATCGGGCTCGAGACCTTTCGCTACAAGCGGCCGGGTATCGATCTTTCGCTCGCTCAGTCGACGGAGATCGTGGTTGCGGACAAGACCGCGCGCTTCGACCGGGCGAAGCTCTCGGCGGGAGGCGGGAGCATCGTCGTCTCGGGAAGCGCCGGCGCGACGCTCGACCTGGAGGTGACGCTCGGCTCGGTGCCGGCCGCGCTCGTCAACGCCTTCTCGCCCGGGCTCGGCGCGGAAGGCACGGTCTCCGGCGTCGTCTCGGCGACGGGAAGCGCCTCGGCGCCGAACGCGAATTTCGAGATCACGCTTGCCGGCGCGTCGGTCGCGGCATCGCGCAATGCGGGGCTCGGTCCGCTCGGCGTCTCGGCGCGCGGCAAGCTCGCCGACAAGACCGTCGATCTGACGAGCGAGGTCTTCGGGCCGGAAGGCATGTCGGTCCGGGTTGCCGGCACGGCGGGCACTGCGCCCGGCGCGCCGCTCAATTTCAAGGTCACCGGCGACGTGCCGCTCGCACTCGGCAACCGCCAGCTCGCGTCGCGCGGCGCGGCGCTCCAGGGTGCGCTCAACGTCGACATCGCGGTTACCGGCACGGCCGCTTCGCCGCAATTTGCCGGCCGCATCAAGACCGAGGGCGGCGGCTTCGTCGATCCGGACACAGGGATCGTGCTGAAGAACCTTGCGCTCTCCGCCAAGGTCTCCGGCAACCGGGTCGTCATCGAGCGGCTCAGTGCGGAGAGCGGCGAGGGAACGGTATCGGCGACCGGCAATGTCGGCCTCGACCCGAACACCGGGTTCCCGATCGATCTTGCGGTGCAGGTCCGCAAGGCGCGCTACGTGGACGGGACGCTCGTCGCCGCCCGCTTCGACGCCGACCTGACGGTGACGGGAAGCCTCGCGGGGGGGCCACTCCTGAAGGGCACGGTCAGCCTCGACCGCACCGAGATCACGGTGCCGGAGAGTCTCCCGAGGGATTCTGTCGCCGTCGATGTCGCGCATGTGGACGCGCCGCCCAAGGTCGAGGCAGACGCTGCAAGCGGTGCGCGACCGCGGCGGCGCCACGGGCGGGGGCGGAGCGCACGCCGACGTCAGGCTCGACGTCGCCGTCTCAGCGCCGCAGCGCATCTTCGTGCGCGGGCGCGGGCTCGATGCGGAGTTCGGCGGCCGCATCACGCTTCGCGGCCCGATCTCGGCGCTTACCGCGACGGGCAGGTTCCAGATGGTGCGCGGCCGCCTCGACATCCTGACGCAGCGAATCGCGTTCGACCGCGGCATCATCACCTTTGCCGGCGATCTCGATCCGATCCTCGATTTCTCCGGCTCCACGCGCTCAGGCGACGTGACGATCACCGTCACCGTCTCGGGCCGCGCCTCCAATCCGCAGGTGACCTTCTCCTCGACGCCGGAGCTGCCGCAGGACGAGGTTCTGGCGCGGCTCATCTTCCAGAAGGGGATCACGGAGCTGTCGCCGCTCCAGGTCGCGCGGCTTGCCGCGGCGGCGTCGGAGCTTTCCGGCGGCTCAGGCGGCCTCCTCTCGCAGCTTCGCGCAACGACCGGCCTCGACGACCTCGACATCGTCACCAACGAGCAGGGCCAGGCCACCGTCGCCGCCGGCCGATACTTGACGGAGAACGTCTATGTCGGCGTGCAGCAGGGGACGACGGCCGGATCCTCCCGGGTCACCATCGACCTCGACGTGACCAAGCACCTGAAGGCGCGCGCCGGCGTGAATTCGGAAGGCCAATCGAGCCTTGGGCTATTCTTCGAGAAGGAATACTGAGGCTCTCAACCAGCTCCCATAGGGAGAGGGTGATCATGAAGTGACCGGGTGAGGGGTTGAAGACCTCTTTGCTTCGTATCCCCTCATCGCCCGCTTCGCGGGCACCTTCTCCCTTAGGGAGAAGGTTACTCCACGAACACCGTGCCGGCTGCCGACGCGCCGTTTGCGTCGATCACCAGTAGCCTGACGAAGCCCGGTCCCTTCGGCTCGCAGGAGAGCGCGCCGCCGAAGGACGCCGTGCCGATCGGCGCACCGTCGGCGAACCAGGTGTAAGGCGGCGAGCCTTCGCGCGCCTTCAAGACGAGCGGCATCGGGTCGTGGGCACGGATGCCGAGATCGACGCGCGCGCCGCGCGGCGGATAAGCGATCTCCGGCGGCTCAGCGGCGGCAACGGTCGGCGCATTGGGTGAGCGGAAGCGGCGAAGCGGCGCCGGCAGGCTCGCCGCGCTCGCCTCGACGATCCCCGGCGGCGCGGCGCGGAGCGGCGTCGTGGGCCCGAGCCGCGCGAAGGCATCCATCAGGATCGGCGCTGCCGCATCGACGCCGATCAGCCCCGGCACCGGCGCACCGTCCGGGCGCCCGACCCAGACGCCGATCACATGCTTGCCGTCGAAGCCGACGGCCCAGGCGTCGCGATAGCCGTAGGACGTGCCGGTCTTGAAGGCGATCGAGCCGGGCGAGACGTGGTCGGGACCGGCCGCACCGGCGAGGATCGAGGCGACGTACCAGGCGGCGCGCTCGTCGAGCACCTTCCGCGGAACAGCCGGGACTGGCGGCCGCTCGGGATCGAACGTCAGCGGCACTGCGAGCCCGCCGCGCGCGATCGCCGCATCGATCGCAACGAGATCGGTGAGCGTCACGCCGACGCCGCCAAGACCGACGGCAAGGCCGGGCGGCGAGATGTCCGGAAGCAGCGGACTGGCGCCGGCGCGCCGCATGCGCGCGACAAGCCGCGCCGGGCCGACGGCTTCCAGGAGCTCGATGGCCGGGACGTTCAACGAGAGCTGCAGCGCCCGCCTGACGCTGACGGTGCCGTGGAATGTGCGGTCGAAATTCGCCGGTGAATAGCCGGCGAAATCGACCGGCTTGTCCTCGATCAGCGTCTCCGGATGCGCGATGCCGAGCTCGAAGGCGAGGCCGTAGATCAGCGGCTTCAGCGAGGAGCCGGGCGAGCGCACTGCGCGCGTCATGTCGACGAAGCCGTCGCGGCGCTCGTCGAAGAGCCCGGACGAGCCGACGGTGGCGAGGATCTCGCCGGTCTGGTGGTCGGCGACGAGGATCGCGACGGAGACGGAATCGGAGATCGCGTGAGCGCGCTCCGAGGCAAGCGACTGGAGCCGCGACTGAAGCGCGGCGTCGACGGTGACGCGATAGACCATCGCGCCGGGCGATTCCGCGACCAGGCGCTCCGCCATGTGCGGCGCCAGCATCGGGAACGGGTGGCGCACCTCCGGCACGGGCTCAGACTGCGCCGCGACGACATCGTCGGCCGTGATCACGCCGGCCTCCGCGGCGCGCTCGAGCACGCGGTCGCGGGCAGCGCGTGCGGCGGCGTTGTTGCGGTCCGGTCGGCGCATCTCGGGCGACTGCGGCAGCGCAACGAGCAGTGCCGCCTCGGCCGGCGTCAGGCGGCGCGGCTCCTTGCCGAGGTAGGTGAGTGATGCTGCGCGGATACCCTCGATGTTGCCGCCATAGGGCGCGAGCACGAGGTAGAGGTTGAGGATTTCGTCTTTGGACAGGCGCTTCTCCAGCGCCAGCGCGACCAGTACCTGGTGGGCCTTACCGTAGACGCTGCGGGTCGTCTCTTTCGTCAGGAGCCGCGCCACCTGCATGGTGATGGTCGAGCCGCCGGAGACCGGGCGCCACTCCGTGGCAAGCTGATACGCGGCGCGGAAGAGCGCGGTTACATCGACGCCGTGATGCACAAGGAAGCGCCGGTCCTCGTAAGCGAACAGCGTCTTCATGAAGAGCGGATCGACGTCGGCGACGGTGACCGGCAGCCGCCAGCGCCCATCGCTCGTCGTGAAGGCGCGAAGCAGCACGCCGTTTCTGTCGAGGACGACCTTTCCCGTCTCAGGCGTGAGCGAGGGAAGCTCGACACTCGCTACCGCGGCTTTCAACGCGAGCGGCGCGGCTGGGGCGATGAAGCAGGCGAAGAGGAGTGCGGCGACAACACTGGTGCGCAACCCTCTCCCATAGGGAGAGGGTGTCGCCGAAGGCGACGGGTGAGGGGTGTGGTGCTTCCTTCAGCGTTTCCATCCTCACTCCGTCATCCCCTCATCCGGCTGCTTCGCAGCCACCTTCTCCCAAAGGGAGAAGGTTACGCATCACCTGAGCGGCCCGACCACCTCGACCGAGCCCGTATCGGTGCGGGCGCGGCGCTCGGGGCGATACATGTCCTCGATCAGCGCGGCGGGATGCACGAAGGTGCCGGGCGAAATGGCGCGCACGACGTAGGCGAACTGGAACTCCGTCGTGCCGCCTGACGGCAGATCCCACGCCGCGACGAAACGGTCGGAGCGGAACTCCGTATGCGCGACGTCGGAGACGGGGCTTAGCCAATCGAGCGCCGCAACGTCGCCGCTTGCGAGCAGATGCGGGTTGTCGATGGCGAAGCCTGCCGGCAGCGGATCGTCGAGCACCAGCCGCGCGCCTTGGCTTTCCGTCGTGGTCACGTTCAGCACCGCGACGAGGCGCGCGCCCTGCTCGACCGTCGCGAGGTCCACCGGATCACCGTCGAGCGTGTAGTACTCCCGCGTCAGCGAATAATAATTGCCACCGGCGGGCTCGGGCGTCGCCGGCACGCCGCGCACAGTGATGCCGACCTCGACCGGGCGATCGCCCTTGTTGGCGATCTGAAGCGGCGCGATCGCCAGGCTTCCCTCGTCGAGGCTGCGGAAGAGCGGGCCGTTCAGCGGCTCGCCGTCGACGACGAGCTTCGGTTCCGACAGGCTCTCCATCAGCGCATGCGCGGCTAGCAGCGACCACGCATCCTCCTGCGTGCTCGTGTAGCGGTCGTTGAGCCGCTCCTCCTCGACGTAGCTCGACAGGCTGACGAGGTCGATGCCGGCGCGCGCCTCCGAGGCAAGCGTCAACGTCGCGGCGCCGTCGCGAAGGTCGGAACCGTAGTCGCTGCGCCAGCCGGTGGTCGCATCGGTGCGCGTGCCGAGCGCGCCGAGCGCGGCGCGGAATACGGCGTCGGCGCGCGGCTTGTCGCCGTAGAGCGCGAGCGCTGCGCCGATCTGCGCCTTGGCGAGCGGCGTCGCAAAGTCGCCGAGCTTGGTCTCCGCGTAGTAGCGGAGGTCGCCGATCGCGGCGCGTCCGTTCGCGGCGAGCACGTAGAGCGCGTAGGCGATGTCCTCGCCGCCGTTGGTGAAATCGCCGGCATAGGCGAGGCGGTTCTTCAAATTGTCGAGCGCGAGGTCGAAGGCCTCGGCCGGAACGGCGTAGCCCTTCTGGCGTGCCCGCGTCAGGAAGTCGGTGACGTAGGAATCGAGCCAGAGGTCCTCGCTCCCCGGCGACCAGAGCCCGAAGGAACCGGATGCCGACTGATTTGCGAGCACGCCGGCGACGGCCTTCTCCACCCGATCGCGAATATCCGGATCGCCGGCAAGCCCGGCGCGGATCGCGACGTCGTTCAGATAGACGAGCGGCATGGCGCGGCTCGTGATCTGCTCGGTGCAGCCATAGGGATAGCGGTCGAGCGCGCGCAGGATCGCGGGCACGTTGAGCCTGCCGGCGCCGCTTGCCCCGACCAGGATCGATGAGGTGCCGGGAACGAGCCCGGCGAGCCGGTCGGCCGTGACGGAAAGCTCTCCGCCCGGCTGAAGCTCCACGAAGTCGGTCGTCGCAACCGGCGGCTCGTTCAGACGCACCGCAAGGTTCAGCGCCTTCTCAAGCGCCGTTCCGTCGGGAAGCGTCAGCGCGACCGTCAGGACATCGTCGCCGACCGCCTCGCCGGCGATCGGGATCAGCACCTCCTTGCGCTCGTTCGCGGCAAGATCGACCTCGCGATCGGCGAAGGCGGAATCGACGGAGACCACGCCGCCCGTCGACGATACGGAGAGCGACACGGTTCCCGCTTCGGCGACCGCGGTCAGGTCGAGCTTCAGCCGCGACTTGTCGCCAGGCGCGAGGAAGGCCGGCAGCGCCGCGGTCACCACGACCGGGTCACGCACCAGCACGTCCTTCTCGGCGTGGCCGACGCCCTCCTTCGTCCAGGCAAGCGCCATCAGGCGGACGGTGCCGTTGAAGTCGGGAATCGGAACGGAGACGTGCGCCGTGCCGTCGGGACCGACCTCGACGATGCCGGAGTGGAAGGCGACGAGCGTCTCCGTCGGCGGCGGGCCCTCGAAGCGGGCGAGGCCGGCGTCGCCGCCGGAGCGCACCACGCCGCGCACGCCCTGCATGCGGTCGATCAGCTGGTTGTAGAGATCGCGGATCGCGATCCCGAGACGGCGCTGGCCGAAATAATAGGTCTCGGGATCAGGCGTTTCGTAGCGGGTGAGATTCGAGAATCCCGAGATCGACGGCGGCGAGCGTCACGTAAGCGGTCGAATTCGCCGGCAGGTTGGCGAGCGTCAGCCCGACTTCCATCGGCTGGCGCGGGCGCATCTCGTCCGGCGCGTCGATCGCGATGTTCAGATCGCGGTCGCCGGGATCGACGCCGGCCCAGGCAAGGCCGATCGCGCGGCCGGGCATGCGCTTCGCCTCGATGTCCATCGGGCGATAGAGCGCGGCGGTCACATAGGCGCCGGGGCCCCAGTCGCGCGTCACGGGAAGATCGATGTCGGCGGCGTTGCCGGTCACCTCGACGGACTTCGTCGCGATCAGCCGGTCGTCGACGACCATCACCAGCGCGACGCCGTTGAAGCGGCTCTCGATGTGGACGCGCGCCGTATCGCCGACGGCGTAGCGGTCCTTGTCGAGCGAGACCTTGAGAGCCTCCGGCGTGTCGAGCGCCTTCGCCTCGACGTACCAGCCGGCCTCGAAATCGTAGCTCGCGGGAAGCGTCTCGCCGGAGGTGCTCTCGACCTCCAGCCGGTAGCTTCCCCATTCGACCTTGGCCTCGATCTTCGCGGGGCGGTCGGCGGCGATGTCGATCGTGCCGTTCGAGACGCGCGTCTTCGTCTCCACCGTCTCGTAGTTCCAGCGGCCGTCGGAGCGGTACCACTGGAAGTCGGTGCGGATTGCGTAGAGCGACCAGGCGAGATTGTCCGCCGCCTCGCGCGCGCCGCTCTTGTCGAGCGCGATCACCTCGAAGGCGACCTCGGAATTCTCGCTCGCGTCGCCGTCGAAGAGCGGCTTGATGCCGATGCGATCGGCTTCGCTTGCCACCGGCAGCGTGAGCGAGCGCTCGACCGGGCTGCCGCTCGTGTCGAGCACGCGCACGTTCATCGTCGCGGTGAGCGGCAGGCTGGTCGCGCCGGAGCTTGGCAGCGTGATCGGCACGACCGCGTGGCCGGCGTCGTCAGTGGTCGCGCCGGAGAACGGCTCGGTCGTCGACTCGAAGCTCTCCTCGGCAAGGCCGAAATTGTAGCCTGGGTAGCCATCAAGCGTGTGCGCGGCGGCAAGCGCCGTCTCGCCCTCGATGTCGAGGTTTGCGGCGGGGGCGCCGTAGAGGAAGCGCGCGTCGATGGAAAGGTCGCCGGGCGCGCCGGGGTCGATCGTCTCCGCGCTCGCCGTTCAGGTCGAAATCGAGGCGCTCGGGCTCGAAGTCCTCCACCAGGAACGTGGTCTCGGCGAGCGGCGAGCCCTTCACGTCGGCATAGATGCCGATCCGCCACGTGCCGCGCATCGCATTGGATGAAAGGTTGATCGGCGTGACATTGCCGCCGAGGCCTTCATCCGTGACCTGGATGCGGCTCGCTTCCTTGCCGTCCGGCCGCGTGACGATCGCGGTCAGGGGCACGTTCTCCACCGCAACCGCCTTCGCGTCGCGGACGAGCGTGGTGGCGTAGACCGTCTCGCCGACGCGGTAGATGCCGCGCTCGGTCTTCAGGAACACGTCGAGCGGCTTCGGCGGGTCGCGGCCTTCGACGCCGCGGTCGGTCAGATCCATCGCCGCCTTGGAAAGGTCGAGGAAGCTGTAGTCGCCGCTTCGCCGTCTCGGCGGTCAGAAGCCCTGGCGCCACCGAGCCGGTGCCGCGGATCAGGCCCGGCGCGAAATTGGCGTAGCCGTCGGAATCCGTCGTCGCCTCGCCGAGCACCTCGTTGTTGACGGCGACGAGCTTCAGCGCCACGTCGCCGACCGGGCCGGCGGTGCCGAGCGAGCGCACCATGACGTGCAGCCCGTCATTTCCGGAAAGCGTGGTCAGCCCGAGATCGGTGACGATGAACCACTGCGTCGCCTTCGGACCCCAATCGTCGGACGACGCGTTCACGGCTTCGGCCGTCAGCACGTAGGCGCCGGGCTTCAGCTTCGTCTGCAGCTCGCCGACCGGAATTGCCGTCGTCATCTCGCGGTTCAGGTCGCTCTGCACGTCGACGGTGCCGGTCCAGACCTTCTCGCCGGATTTCTCCTCGATGTTGTCGGTCTCCCAGGAGGAGAGCTGCGAGAGGAAGGTGCCGTCGGCGATAGCGTCGGCAAGCTGGCGGTCGCCGATGCGGAAAAGCGCGGCGTTGACGCGATCGGTGTTGACGGTGACGACGGGGATCGTGGGCTCGCCGCCGGCCGGGAGCACATAGGCGGTGCCGAGGAAGCGCACCGTGGGCGCGCGGTCGCGCACGAAGATGTCGAGGTCGACGCTCTTCGCAAGCGTCTCGCCGTCGGCGGCCGGGATGCCGGCGCGCGCAGTCAGATGATAGCGGCTGCCGTGCTGGACGCCGTCGATGCAGATCTGCTGGCCGCTTCCTTCGACCGCGAGGTTGGTGCCGCCTTCGACGCTGATGAAGTCGCCGTAGTCGCGGCCGGGCGCGAGGCGGTCGGAGAAGTTCAGACAGATGCGAGGTGCTGCGGCATCGGCCTCGACGGTATTGTCGATGATGCGGAAGCCGTGCTCGGCAAGGATGTTCTCGTAGGTGGTGCGGACGTCAGGCTTGTCCGACAGCGCAAGGCTCGCGCGATAGGCGCGGATCGCCTGCTTCCATTCATAATTGTTCGCGAGCGACCAGCCGAGATATTCGAGTGCTCGCGCGCGCTCGTCCGCCGTGACGGCATGGAGATAGGCGTTGATCGCGCCGGAGGTGCGGTCGGCGGTGAGCTTTTGGCGCACTTCCCAATCGTCGCTCGAGGCGTTCACCGCAGTTTCGGTGAAGCTCATCCAGAGATCGAAGTCGTCGGGCTCAAATCGCAGCGCTTCGGACAGATGATCGAGTGCGCCGAGATAGTCGCCGCTCTGCTTGGCGGCGTCGGCAGCGGCGATCGCGCTCTGGGCGTCGGCGTCTGTCGCCTGGGTGTCGGAGAGGCGGCCGACGAAGTGTCTCGCCTCGTCGATGTAGGATTGATCGAGGAAGCCGAGTTCGGCGATGCGCTGCGCGGCAACGTCGGGGCGCGGCTCGGCGGAAGCGGTGACGATGCGGCCGGAGACTGCGCCTGCGACCGCGCGGAGCTCGCCGACGTCGCTCTTCAGGAAGCACCAGCGCGCCGATGAATTGTAGGTGAAGGCTTGGCACTGCTTGTCGCCCTGGCAGGCGGCCTTGCATTGGTCGAGGTCGACGTCTTTGCGGATGTCGTAGTCGCTGCCGAAATAGTCGGCGCCTTCGGTGAAGACGAGGCGTCGTTCCTGCGCGAAAGCTGTCGGGGGGAGGAGGAAGGCGGGAAGGAAAGCAAAGAGCAGTGAAAACGCGCGGACGGACCCTCGCATCGAAGTCTCCCAGGCGCCCACCCCTTGCGCCGGGAACCTACGGGGTCGCCGCAGCCGCGTAAAGCGGCATGGGGGGGTATTTTCAATCGATGTTGGGGAACGTTACGCGATGCGTGGAAGCTTGCCGTCACTGCCGGGTTCGACGACGGCCGGACTTGCCGCGCGACTAGGCTTCGGCCGCTCGCGGCGGAGCGCCTCGGTAATGGCGTTAAAAAGGGGTGAACGCGGCAGCTCCTCAAGGTCGAGCGCGAGCTTCCGCCGCCAGTTCGGATGCTCAGTCATGGTGCCCGGGATGTTCACCTGCTCGACCGCGCCGGTCAGGTCCTCGGCCTGCGCCACCACAAGACGCGAGGGCGCGCGGGCGATCGCCGCGTGAAGCGCAACGAAGAGGCTTTCCGGCATCAGTTGCGGCGCTTCCGCCTCTCCCCGCATGACCGCGTCGAGGTCGTCCGGGAGAAGTCCCTGCTCGGCCAGGAGCCCCAGCAAACGCCGGCGCCAGTGCGCGCGCTCGTCGCGAAGCCTGACGCGGTCGACGCCCTCCACCATGCCGATCCTGTGGCGCACTTCGATGTCGTGCTCGCTCCACCAGCCGGCGAGCGTATGAAGATCATGGGTGGTGAGGCAGGCGAGCGCCTCGCGCGGGTAATGGGCCGGCGGCAGAAAGAAGTCGTCGCGCCTCTCGAAGAAGAAGACGCGGTAGCTCTGGATCTCGGTCCGCTGCATTACCTCGCGGAAGCCGGACGGCACGACGCCGAGGTCCTCGCCGATGACGATCGCGTGGCGTTCCTGCGAAACGGCACCGAGGGTTTTCAGCATCGCGTGGAAGGGATAGCGCACGTAGAGGCCGTCGGCCGCAGTCAGGCCTTCGGCAATCCAGAAGAGTCGGTAAAGGCTCATCGCGTGGTCGATCCGGAGCGCGCCGGCATGGCGAAGGGCGGAATCGATCGACTCGCGATAGGGCTCGAAGTCGCGCTTCACGAGCGCGGCCGGGGAGAAGGGCGCGAGCCCCCAGTCCTGACCGGCCTCGTTGAAATAGTCGGGCGGCGCACCGATCCTGGCGGTCGGCACAGTGAGGTCGCGGTCCGACCAGGTCGCCGATCCGTCCGGCGACACCCCGACGGCAAAGTCGAGATAGAAGCCGATGCGAAGCCCCGCCTTCTCAGCGCGCTCCTTCGCGGCGTGGAGCTGCCGGTCGGCAAGCCATTGCAGCCAGGTGTGGAAGGCGACGAGCTCCTTCTGCTCCTCGGCGAACGCGCGGACGGCGTCGGTGCCGGGATGCGCGTATTCCTCCGGCCAGCCATGCCAGGTCGGCCCGTTGCCGAGCTGCGCCATCGCTTCGGAGAGCGCCTCGAACAGAGCGTGGAGGTAGAGCGGCGTGCCGTGCGCGGCGACGAAGCGCTCGTAGTCCTCGCGGTCGGCCTCTTCGTCATGCGTCTGGAAGATACGGAAGAGGATCAGCAGCGCCTTCATCTTCGACGTGCCGACGTGGCGATAGTCGATCAGCTCCGTCTCCCGGAGGCCCTCGGGAGGGGCAAGCGCCTCCTCCATGCCAACAAAGCCCGGCGTTTTGTCGACGGCGATGTAGAAGGGGTTGAGGAAGAGCCGGTTCGACGGCGAGAAGGGGCTCGATCGCTCCGGCGCCGCGGTGAAGAGCGCATGCAGCGGGTTGACGCCGACGAAATCGGCGCCGGCTTCCGCCGCGATCTCTGCGAAGCGCGCCAGATCCTCGAAGTCGCCGATCCCCCAGTTGCGCGCGGACCTGAGACTGTAGAGCTGGCACCCGATGCCCCAGGCGCGGCCGTCCTTCAACCAGTCCGGAATGAAGCAGTTGACACCTTCGGGCGCTTCCATGGCACCGAGGTCGATCGGGGTCAGCGCCGCGATCGAAGCGGCGATCTCGTCCTCGTCGCCGGCGGCGATCCCCATCGCGGCGAGCGTGGCGCGCTTGGCGTCGTCAGAGACGTGGATCGTCTCGCCCAGCAGCGAGAGATAGCTCGCTTCGATGCCGACCATGGCGGCAAGACGGCCTAGGGCTTCGCTCATTCAAGGCGCCCTGCGAAATTCGTGCCGCCGCGGCGTGCTTTCCTGGGCGCGCGACCGCCCCTCACGCGATCTCCCCGGCGAAGAGCAGCACAGATCGCCCCTTGAGCTCGAACGAAGCACCGGCGGCGTAGCGGCGGTCGGGTGGGTCGATCTCGCCGGCGCCGGAATCGATCCTGAGCGTCCACGACGCCACGTCCAGCGCCGGGAGCTTGAAGCTTATTGGCAGATGGTAAGCGCTGACGAGGATCAGGAGCCGCGTGTTGCGGTCGGAGAGGAAGAGGCCGACGACCTTCGCATTGGAATCGCCCCACGATGGCGAGTCCATATCGCGCCCGTCGGGGCGGAACCACATGACGCTTCGCGTGCTGCCGCCGTCGACGGGCTGGCCATGCAGAAAGCGCTCGGAGCGCAGCAGCGGGTAGCGCTTCCTGAGCCGGATCACGCCGCGCATGAATTCCATGAAGGCCACGTCGCGTGCGGCAATGTCCTTCCATTCGAGCCAGGCGATCTCGTTGTCCTGGCAATAGGCGTTGTTATTACCCTTCTGCGTGCGGCCCACCTCGTCGCCCATAAGGAGCATGGGCGTTCCCTGCGACAAGAGCATCGTCGTCATGATGTTGCGGCGCATGCGGTCGCGGAGCTCGATGATCTCGGTCCGGTCGGTGGGCCCTTCGACACCGCAGTTCCAGCTTCTGTTGTCGTTGTGGCCGTCCCGGTTGTTCTCGCCGTTCGCCTCGTTGTGCTTGGTGTTGTAGGACCAGAGGTCGACGAGGGTGAAGCCGTCGTGGGCGGTGACGAAGTTGACGCTTGCCCAAGGGCGGCGCCCCTGGTGCTCGAAGAGATCGGCGGAGCCGAGGATGTTCCGGGAGAAGCCCGGCAGCATGCTCGAATCGCCCTTCCAGAAGGAGCGCATCTCGTCGCGGTAGCGGCCGTTCCACTCCGCCCAGCCGGGCTGGAAATTGCCGACCTGATAGCCGTTCGGACCGACATCCCACGGCTCCGCGATCATTTTCACGCGCGACAGCACCGGGTCCTGGCGGACGGCGTCGAAGAAGACCGCGTGCGGGTCAAAGTTGTCGTATTCGCGTCCGAGCGACGTCGCGAGGTCGAAGCGGAACCCGTCGACGTGGAAGACCTCCACCCAGTAGCGGAGCGAATCCATCACCATCTGCAGCACGCGCGGATGACGCATGTTGACGGTGTTCCCGCAGCCGGTCGTGTCGAAGTAAAAGTGCTTGTCCGGAGCAAGCATATAATAGCTTGCGTTATCGATGCCGCGGAAGGAAAGCGTGGGGCCGAGGTGGTTGCCTTCGGCGGTGTGGTTGTAGACTACGTCGAGGATCACCTCGATGCCGGCGTCGTGCAGACGTTTCACCAGCATGGTGAACTCGTGCATGTCGGAGCCGTGCGAGATGTAGCGGGGCGCGAGCGAGAAGTAGTTGATGGTGTTGTAGCCCCAGTAGTTCACCATCTTCTTCTCGACCAGATTACGGTCGTCGAAGAAGGCCTGAATCGGCATCAGCTCGATGGCGGTGACACCGAGCGATACCAGGTGATCGACGACGCGCGGGTCGGCGAGCCCGGCGAAGGTGCCGCGGATATGCTCGGGAATATCGGGCCGCGCCGCCGTCATCCCCTTCACGTGCGCCTCGTAGATGACGGTCTTCCCCCAGGCGTGCTCCGGCGGTCGGTCGTCACCCCAGGTCATTGCGGCGTCGACGACGACGCATTTCGGCATGACGAAAGCGCTGTCGCGGCGGTCCGGCGTGGTGTCGCCGCGCGCGGAGCCGACGCGATAGCCGAAATGCGCGTCGTGCCAGCGGATCTCGCCCTGCAGCGCCCTGGCATAGGGATCGACCAGGAGCTTGTTGGGATTGAAGCGGTGCCCATTCGCCGGATCGTAGGGGCCGTGCACGCGGTAGCCGTAAAGCTGGCCCGGCCTGACCTCCGGCAGATAGCCGTGCCAGATCTGGTGCGTATATTCAGGAAGCGCGACACGTTCCGTCTCGCGCCGTCCCTTGGGGTCGAAGAGGCAAAGCTCGACCCGCTTGGCGTTCGCCGAGAAGATCGCGAAGTTGACACCGCCTCCGTCCCAGGTCGCCCCAAGGGGATGCGGCAGACCGGACTCGACGCGCAGCCTCGACATGGACGGTGACGACGCTCCTATCCGGCGTGCTGAAGAACGATCGTGGCAAGCGGTGGCAGCGTGAGGGAGAGGGACGCTGCACGGCCGTGGCATGCTACGGGTTCCGTTTCGACAGCGCCAGAATTTCCGACGTCCGATCCGCCATAAAACGCCGCGTCGGTGTTGAGCCGCTCGATCCAGCGGCCGGCGCGCGGTACGCCGATACGGTGCTCCGTCCGCACCACCGGCGTGAAGTTGCACACCACCACGACCGGCGCGTCGCCCTCCTGCCCGTGGCGGGCATAGGCGTAGGTACTGTTGTCAGAATCGTTGGCGTCGAGCCACTCGAAGCCCGCGGGCTCCGCATCGTGGGCATGAAGCGCGGGGATCTCGCGGTAAATCCGGTTCAGGTCGCGCACGAGGCTCTGCATGCTGCGGTGAAGCGGATCGTCGAGCAGATTCCAGTCGAGAGAGATGTCGTGATTCCACTCTCGCTCCTGCGCGAACTCGGAGCCCATGAAGAGGAGCTTCTTGCCCGGATGCGTCCACATGTAGGCGAGGTAGGCGCGCAGATTGGCGAACTTCTGCCAGCGGTCGCCCGGCATCTTGTTCAGGAGCGAGCCTTTGCCGTGCACCACTTCGTCGTGGGAGATCGGCAGCACGAAATTCTCCGAGAAAGCGTAGTGGATGCCGAACGTCATCTGGTGGTGGTGGTAGCGGCGATGGATCGGTTCGTGATGCATGTATTCGAGCGTGTCGTGCATCCAGCCCATGTTCCACTTGTAGCCGAAGCCCAGTCCGCCGGTGTGAACGGGGCGCGAAACCTGCGGCCAGGCGGTCGATTCCTCGGCGAAGGTGGTGGCTCCGGGATGATCGGCGAAGACGCGGGTGTTGACCTCGCGCAGGAAGCGGATCGCCTCCAGATTCTCGCGGCCGCCATGGACGTTCGGCACCCATTCGCCGGGCTTGCGGCTGTAGTCGAGGTAGAGCATCGAGGCGACGGCATCGACACGGAGCGCGTCGATGTGGAACCGCTCCAGCCAATAGAGCGCGTTGGCGACGAGAAAATTCCGGACCTCGGTGCGGCCGAAATTGTAGATCAGCGTGTTCCAGTCCTGATGAAAGCCGAGCCGCGGGTCCTCGTGCTCGTAGAGCGCGGTGCCGTCGAAGCGCGCGAGCCCGTGCGCGTCGGTCGGGAAATGCGCCGGCACCCAGTCGATGATGACGCCGATCCCTTCCTGATGGCAGCGGTCGACGAAGCGGGCGAAGGCTTCCGGTGGGCCGAAACGGCTGGTCGGGGCGAAAAGCCCGATCGGCTGATAGCCCCACGATCCCGAGAACGGGTGCTCGGAGACCGGCAGACATTCGATATGCGTGAAGCCGAGGTCGCGCACGTAGGGGATCAGCGCGTCGGCAAGCTCGTCGTAACTCAGGAACGCGCCGCCTTCGTTCCGCCGCCAGGAGCCGAGATGCACTTCGTAGATCGAGACCGGCGCGGAAAGCGCCTGCTTGGCTTGGCGCTCCGCCATCCACCCGCCGTCGAGCCAGTCATGCTGCGGAAGGCCGGTGACGACCGAGGCCGTCGCCGGCGGAACCTCGTCGGAGAAGCCGATCGGATCGGCCTTCAGCGAGGGCGGGCCGCTGCCGGCGGGCAGAATCTCGAACTTGTAGCGCGTGCCGCGTTCCACGCCTGGGATGAAGAGCTCCCAGACGCCCGCCTCGATGCGCTTGCGCATCGGATGGCGGCGGCCGTCCCACTGATTGAAGTCGCCGACGACGCTGACCCGTCGCGCATTCGGCGCCCACACGGCGTAGGCGACGCCGTCGACGCCATCGATGCGCCTCGGATGCGCGCCGAGCCGCTCGAAGATACGGCGGTGGCTGCCCTCGGCCATGAGGTAGACGTCCATGTCGCCGAGGATCTGCGGAAAGCGGTAGGGGTCTTCCGCCTCCCACATCGCCGTTCCGGCGGTGAAGCGAAGCCGGTAGGCGAAGGGCGGCTGACGGTTGGCGACGAGGCCGGCGAAGAAGCCGCCTTTGTGCAGCGGCTCGAGGGCGGCGATGATCTCGCCGCTTGCCGGATCGAAGGCAGCGACTGTCTCTGCGCCCGGCCAGAAGACGCGGATCGACACCGGAATGTCACCGCCGCCATGCGGCCCGAGAACCGCAAAGGGATCGTCAAATCGGCCCTCGACGAGCGCTTTCACGGCGGCGTCGTCGGGACGCCAGGTGGGTTTCGTCTTCGTGCTTGCTGTCATGCGCTCTCGGGTGTTTCGCCGATGAGGTCGAGGAGCCCGCGCAGCGGGATCGAAAGCCACGTCGGGCGATTGGCCGAACTCGTAGCCGATTTCGTACGCGGCCTTGCGAATTTTGAACAGATCGAGAAGCCCGGACCGCGCCTTCGGTTCCAAGGGCAAGAATCCCGCCGGCTCGGCGGCCTGCCAATAGGCGTCGAGGAAATCCTGCGTCGCGCGGTCGCGCCAGGCGACCGCAAGCTGGTGGACTGCGCCGTCGATCTGGCCGTGGCGTGCACGCAGCCGATCGAGCGCCGCCCAGGCGATATAGTCGAAGGAGCGGAGCATGCCGGCGACATCGACCAGCGCGGAGGTCTTCTCGCGCCGTTCCGCAAGGTCGCGTTGCGGCTCGCCTTCGAAGTCGATGATCACGACGTCGTCCTGCGCGACGAGCACTTGGCCGAGATGGAAGTCGCCGTGGATGCGCGTCTTGGCGCCCGATGCAGTCTGTCCGCGCTCTGCCTCGATACGTGTGACAAGCGTTACCCGCTTGGCAAGGAGCGCCTGGGCCTCTTCGCGGACGTCGTCGGGAAGCGTGGGCAGCGCATGCTCGAGCGCGTCGAGCGCGCGCTCCGTCTCTTCCCGCGTCCGCTCGACCCACCGTGAGAGATCGTCGGCGGTGATCGGCTCGGCGGCGAAGGCCGGATCGTCGGTTGGCACAGCAAAGGCGGCGTGCAGCTCGCCGGTCCGTTTTCCGAGAGTCGCGCCAAGCGTGAGGGGATAGACGAATTCCGTCGCCGACGCGGCGGGGGTAGGCGGCACGTCGTCCGACATAGGCGCGCTTTCGTCGCGTGGCATGAAGGCGAACTCGTCGACGTGCCGCTCGAGCGCGTCGAGGATGACGCCCCAGGCGTCGCCCTGGTTGCGCACGAAGCCGAACACGGCGGCAAGACCCATCGGAGGCGCGTCGCTCGGCCGGTACTCGGCGCTGCCATAAAAGGGCGGCGTGTTCTTGTAACCCGCCACCTCGGTCAGGAACCGCGCCACCTCGATCTCCGGCTGCTCGCCCTCACGCAGCCGGCGATACATTTTCAGCATCCCCATCTCGCCGAGGATGACGGAGACATTGCTCTGCTCGCCGCCGATCGGATGCAGGTTGCCGTCAAATTCGATGTCGCGGAAAGCCTGTGTGGAGGAGAAGCGCAATATGCCGCCCGCGGCAGGCATGTCGCCGCCTGCCCGGATCGCGCGCACGAGGTCGGCGATGAAGCGCTCGTCGTGGCAGGCATCGATCAGCGCGCCGAGATTTGGCCCGTTCCTGACCTTGGTCAGCGTGTAGGAGAGCTTCGGCGCGCCGAAGGTCAGGTTCTGATCGCCCCAGAGCACGGAGACCGGAAGGAAGTAGCGCTGCGTTCCCTCGTCGGTCTCGGCTGTCGCAAGGAGGATTTGGTTCGGCTCGCCAGGAATGGCGCCGAGCGAAGCGGCGTCGGCGCTCCGCAGCTTGGTATCCTTTCCCGCGTACCAGCGCTGGTGCCTGAGGAAATCGGGCAGCGCATAGCGCCCGAAATTGGCAAGCTCGCGCCCTTCGAGAGCGCGGTCGATCCGCCCGCCGGGCGCCGTCAGCGTGACGAACTCGGGAAGCGGATCAGGCGTCACCACGTGCCATTTCGGGGCGTCGGCTTCCGGCGCAAGGAGGAACCAGAAGAATCCGTAGGCGGGAAGCGTCAGCATGTAAGGGAGGTCGCCGACCGGCGGGAACGGCGCGCCGCCCAACAGCTCGACAGGCACCGCGCCGCGAAACTCGGAGAGATCGATCTCCACCGCCTGCGCTTGGCGCGAGAGATTGGCGACGCACAGGATGTTCTCCTCCTCGTAGCGCCGGACATAAGCGAGGATCTTGCGGTTCCGCGGGTAGAGCGTCTGGAGCGCGCCGCGACCGAACGCCTTGCGCTGCTTCCTGACGCCGATCATGCGGCGCGTCCAGTTCAACAGCGACGAGGCCTCGTTCTGCTGCGCTTCGACGTTGACTGCCTGAAAGCCGTAGACCGGGTCCTGAATCGGCGGCAGAAAGAGCGCTTGCGGGTTGGCGCGGCTGAAGCCGCCGTTCCTGTCCGCCGACCACTGCATCGGCGTCCTGACCCCGTCGCGATCGCCGAGATAGTAGTTGTCGCCCATGCCGAGCTCGTCGCCGTAATAGAGCACCGGCGTGCCGGGCATCGAGAGAAGCAGCGCGTTCATGAGCTCGATCTTGCGCCGGTCGTTGTCCATGAGCGGCGCAAGGCGGCGGCGAATGCCGAGATTGATGCGGGCGCGCGCGTCCTTGGCATAAGTGCGCCAGAGGTAATCGCGCTCCTCCGCGGTCACCATCTCCAGCGTCAGCTCGTCGTGGTTCCTGAGGAAGATCGCCCATTGGCAGGCGTCGGGGATATCGGGGGTCTGGCGGATGATGTCGTTGATTGGATGGCGGTCCTCCTGCGCGACCGCCATGTACATGCGCGGCATCAGCGGGAAGTGGAACGCCATGTGGCATTCGTCGCCCTCGCCGAAATAGGGGCGCGTATCCTCCGGCCATTGATTGGCTTCAGCGAGGAGCAGCCGGTCGGGGTAGTAAGCCTCCATCTCAGCCCGGATGCGTTTCAGGACGGCGTGGGTCTCGGGGAGGTTCTCGTTGTTGGTGCCCTCGCGCTCGACCAGATAGGGGATCGCATCGAGCCTCAGCCCGTCGACGCCCATGTCGAGCCAGTAGTGCATGAGGCGCAGAACCTCGTCGAGCACCTTCGGATTGTCGAAATTCAGGTCCGGCTGGTGCGAGTAGAAGCGATGCCAGAAAAAGGCGTGCGCAACCGGGTCCCAGGTCCAGTTCGACTTCTCGGTGTCGACGAAGATGATGCGGGTTTCCTTGTAGCGCTCATCGGTGTCGCTCCAGACGTAGAAGTCGCGTGCGGCCGAGCCGGGCTTTGACCGCCGCGCCCGCTGGAACCAGGGGTGCTGGTCTGACGTGTGATTGATGACGAGCTCGGTGATGACGCGAATGCCGCGCCGGTGCGCCGCCCGGATGAAGCGGCGGAAATCGCGCATGTCGCCGTAGCTCGGATTGATCGTGCGGTAGTCGGAGATGTCATAGCCGTCATCGCGGAGCGGCGAGGGGTAGAAGGGAAGCACCCAGATGGTGTTGACGCCGAGGCTCTCGACATAGTCGAGCCGCTCCTTCAATCCGGCGAAATCTCCGACACCGTCGCCGTTGGAGTCCTGGAACGCCTTGATGTGAAGCTGATAGATGACGGCGTCCTTGTACCAGTCGTGCTGGCTGCGATCGATCAAGCCGTCGCGTTGGCGCAGGCGCTCAGCTTCCGGCTCCGCCTCCACTTGCCTTTCGACCGTGACCTCGTCCTGCATCAGTTTGCTGCCCCGGGCGTGAAGAGCCGCCAGATCGCGTAGGGCCGCGAGGCGGGATCGAGAACCATGTGCTGCACCTTACCCTGCCAGTTGAAACGCGCGCCGGTGACGAGATCCTCCGCGGCGATCGCCGCCTCGTCAGGAAGCCCGAACTCCCAAAGCGGCACCTCGAAATCCGCGGCCTGGACGTTATGCGGATCGAGGTTCACCGCGAAGAGCAGGAAGTCGTCCTTCGCCGGCGTCGCCTTGCCGTAGTAGAGGATGTTGTCGTTCCAAGCGTTGTAGAACGTGAGGTTCGTGAAGGACTGCAGCGCCGGGTGCTCGCGCCTGAGCTTGTTCAAGAGCCTGATATCGGGACGGATGTGGCCCGGCCGGTCCCAGTCCCAGGCTCTGATCTCGTATTTCTCGGAGTTCAGGTACTCCTCCTTGCCCGGCACGGGCGATGCCTCGCAAAGCTCGAATCCGCAATAGACGCCGTAATTGCCGGCAAGCGTCGCGGCGAGCACGAGACGCGCCTGGAAGCCGGCGCGGCCGCTCGTCTGCAGGAAGTGCGGATTGATGTCGGGCGTGTTCACGAAGAAGTTCGGCCGCATGTAGTCGCGGCATTCCTCCGTCGTGAGCTCGGTCAGATACTCGGTGATCTCGACCTTGGCGTTGCGCCAGGTGAAGTAGGAATAGGACTGCGTGAAGCCGACCTTGGCGAGGCGCTTCATGACCTTCGGCCGCGTGAAGGCTTCGGCGAGGAAGATCGCGTCGGGATAGCGCTCCTGCACGGAGCCGATCATCCACTCCCAGAACGGCATCGGCTTGGTGTGCGGATTGTCGACGCGGAAAATGCGGACGTCGTGCTCGGCCCAGAAGAGCACGATGTCGCGGAGCGCATACCAGATCGACGGATAGGCGCCGCGATAGAAGTGCACGTTGACGATGTCCTCGTACTTCTTCGGCGGATTCTCAGCGTATTTGATGGTGCCGTCCGGGCGCCAGTCGAACCACTCCGGGTGCTCCTTGATCCAGGGATGGTCCGGCGCGCACTGGATGGCGAAGTCGAGCGCGATCTCAAGGCCATGTTCGCGCGTCGCGGCGATCAGGCGGGCAAAGTCGTCGAAGCTGCCAAGCTCGGGATGGATGGCGTCGTGGCCGCCTTCCGCCGAGCCGATCGCATAGGGGCTGCCGGGATCGTCGGGACCCGGCGTCAGGCTGTTGTTCTTGCCCTTCCGGTGCATCCGGCCGATCGGGTGGATCGGCGGGAAATAGAGCACGTCGAAACCGAGATCGCTGACGTAAGGAAGCTTGGCGATGACGTCGTCGAAGGTCCCGTGGCGATGCGGATCGTCGGACATCGAGCGCGGCATCAGCTCGTACCAGGCGCTGAAGGCGGCACGCTTGCGGTCGACGACGAGATCGAGCTCGCGCCCGTAACGGGTGAGATTGGTGCGGATGCCCGCCCGCTTCATCAGCTCCGCGGTCTCGCGCGAGAGAAGCTCGCCGAGGCGCACGGCCTCGTCGTCGCTCGCGGCAAGCGCGGAAAGCAGGCTCTTCAGCGCTTCCTTGTCGGCGGGGCGCGCGCGGTCGCTCTCCTTGAGCGTACGCTCAACCAGGACCCGGCCTTCCGTCAGCTCAAGCGCGATCGGGACGCCGGCTGCATGCTTCTTGGTGATCTCGTCGCACCAGCTCGCGAAAAGATCGCGCCAGGCGATCAGCGTGTAGCGATAGCGGGCGTTGGCATCGACCGAGGCACTGCCGCGCCAGCGATCGTTGTCGAAAAAGCGCATCGGCGCTTCCTGCCACTCCGACTCATCTTCGTGCCTGATGAGAAGCGCGGCGTCGATCTTGTCGTGCCCGTCGCAGAAGATGTCGGCCTCGACGACGAAAGCGTCGCCGACCGCGGCCTTGGCCGGGAAACGACCGCCGTCGATCTCGGGCGATACCGCTTCGATCACCACGCGGGTCGCGGCGTGAGCGGGATCCGCTTCGGGCTTCGGCGCCGTCGCGGTTACTTTCCGCTTCGGACCGGTAGGCGTCGCGTCCTGCGCTGACGGTTCGCCGCTCTTCCTCACTCGCTCTTGCATCAGGCCCTGCTTGTCTACCGCCGTCCGGGCGCTTGAGCGCGCCAACGAGTCGATACCACTTCACCGCGTCATGCAAGTCGCGGGGTGGCTTCTTTCAGTCCTCCGGTTTCAGCTCCCCGGCCACCTCGAGCAGCCGTCCTCGAGAGCGAAACCTCATATTCGCAACGCGGAAGCGGGAACCACGTTGCCCAGAAATTGTTTAGCCAACTGTATTCTGGACCTTTGACGGGATTTCGATGAACGATCGTGTGACTTTCGAGCTTCTGCAGGCGGCGCGCGCCTACCGCGTCCGCTCCGCGAAGCTGCTTTCGCGGATCGGCCTCTATCCGGGGCAGGATACGCTCCTCAAGCTATTGGCAACACAGGGCAGAATGACGATGGGCGAGGCGGCAAACGCGCTCTCGATCCAGCCGCCGACGGTCACCAAGATGGTGAACCGGCTGGCAGCCGCCGGCCTGCTCCAGACCGAGGTGATGAATCGCGACAGGCGCAAGATCGCCGTCAGCCTCACGGAGGCGGCGCGGGAGAAGATCGACGAGATCGAGACGATCTGGCGGAGACTCGAGGAAGAAGCGCTCGATCGGATCGATCCTCAAGCCTTGAAGGCTCAGCTCGCGACGGTCACGCGCAATCTCTCCCGCAACGGAGGAAAGCCTATCGCAGCGCCCTGACGCGACGGCACATCCAACTCTTCCGCGGCGTATGATCCACCCCGGCGATTTGTCGCGAAGGAGGGGTTGGCGATCTGCTCACGACGCCCCATGCTCGCGAGAGTGGCGGGCGCCGCGGCGCGAGTCGCCCGCGGGAGACAAGAAGAATGCTCGAAAGCTTGGACGCCGTTCTTCTCGCGCGCATCCAGTTCGCCTTTACCGTCTCATTCCATATCGTCTTTCCCGCGCTTTCGATCGGCCTCGGCAGCTACCTTGCCGTTCTCGAAGGCCTTTGGCTTCTGACCGGCCGGGATCGCTACATCGCGCTTTTCCGAATCTGGGTGAAAGCCTTCGCTCTCACCTTCGGCATGGGCGTCGTCTCCGGCATCGTGCTCTCCTACGAGTTCGGGACGAACTGGAGCGTGTTCGCGGACAAGACCGGGCCGGTGATCGGGCCGCTCATGGGCTACGAGGTGCTGACCGCCTTCTTCCTGGAGGCAGGGTTCCTCGGGATCATGCTCTTCGGCGTGAACCGTGTGCCGAAGGCGGTGCACTTTGTCGCGACGGTCTGCGTGGCATTCGGCGCGCTGATCTCCGCATTCTGGATTCTCGCCGCCAATAGCTGGATGCAGACGCCCGCCGGCTATGCGATCAACGACGCCGGCCAATTCGTGCCGACGGACTGGCTGGCGATCATCTTCAACCCGTCCTTCCCCTACCGCCTCGTCCACATGGTGATCGCGGCCTACCTTGCGACGGCCTTCGTCGTCGGCGCGGGCGGGGCGTTCCATCTCTTGAAGGGGCGGAGCGGTCCGACGGTGCGCACGCAGTTCTCCATGGCACTCTGGATCATTGCGATCTTCGCGCCGCTTCAGCTTTTCGCCGGCGACCAGCACGGGCTGAACACGTTCAAGCATCAGCCGGCCAAGGTCGCGGCGATGGAAGGGCATTTCGAGGCGGAGCAGAAGGGCGCGCCGCTCATCCTCTTCGGCCTGCCTGACATGGCGGCGGGCGAGACGCGCTACGCGATCTCGGTGCCGAAGCTCGGCAGCTTCATCCTGACGCACGATCTCGACGGAACGATCAAGGGCCTGAAGAGCTGGCCGCGCGAGGACTGGCCACGCGTGCCGATCGTCTTCTGGGCCTTCCGCATCATGGTCGGGCTTGGCCTGTTGATGATCGCGGTCGGGCTCTTCAGTCTCTGGCTTCGCCTCAAGAAGAGGCTCTTCGACACGCCGCGCTTTGCGCAACTCATGCTTTTGATGGCGCCGGCAGGCGTCGTCGCGATTCTCGCCGGCTGGTTCGTCAGCGAGGTCGGGCGCCAGCCCTACACGGTCTACGGGCTGCTCAGGACGGCGAACTCCGCCTCGCCCATCGGCGCGCCGGGCGTTGCCGGCTCGCTTGTCGCTTTTGCGCTCGTCTATCTCACGGTCTTCGGCGCCGGCCTCTGGTACCTGATCCGGCTCATCCGCAGCGACCCGGAGGCAGGGCCGCAGGAGCCTGAAGGACTCGTGCGGGCGGCGGGCATCACGCCCGTCCAGGAGATGCTCCAGACGGGGTCGCAGAAATGAGCGCCATGTCCGACCTCGCCGTCATCTGGAGCGGCATCCTCGCCTTCGCGATCTACGCCTATGTCGTGCTCGACGGATTCGATCTCGGCATCGGCGTGCTCGCGCCCTTCGCGGCAAGCGAGGAGGAGGAAGAAACGATGATCGCGGCGATCGCGCCGGTGTGGGACGGCAACGAGACGTGGCTCGTGCTCGGCGGCGGCGGATTGATGGCGGCCTTTCCGCTCGCGTATTCGGTGCTCCTGCCGGCGCTCTACGCGCCGATCATCGCGATGCTGCTTGCGCTCATCTTCCGCGGCGTCGCCTTCGAGTTCAGGCACCGGCACGAGCGGCATCGCCGGCTGTGGACGCGGGGCTTTGTCTTCGGCTCCTATCTCGCGACCTTCGCGCAGGGTGTCGCGCTCGGCGCCTTCATCCAGGGTATTGCGGTCGACGGCCGCGCCTATGCCGGCGGCTGGTTCGACTGGCTGACGCCGTTCAGCGTCTTCACCGGGTTAGCGCTTCTCTTCGGCTACGCGCTTCTCGGCGCGTGCTTTCTCATCATGAAGACAGGGGGCGTCCTGCAGGAGCGCATGTTCACCGTGGCGCTGCCGCTCGGCATCGCCGTTCTGATCGCGATCGCCGCCGTCAGCCTTTGGACACCCTTCGTCGACGCGGAGATCGCAGCACGCTGGTTCTCATGGCCGAACCTCGCAATCCTCTCGCCGGTGCCGCTTGCGGTGCTCTTGCTCGCGCTCGGGCTTTTTCGCAGCCTCGCAGCGGGGCGCCGTGTCGCGCCCTTCATCATGGTGATCCTGCTCTTCCTCATCTCCTATTTGGGCGTCGCAATCAGTGTCTACCCTTACGTCGTGCCGCGCGCGATCAGTGTGTGGGACGCGGCGGCGCCCGACGCGAGTCTTTCCTTCCTTCTGACGGGCACGGCGATCCTCGTTCCGATCATCCTTGCCTACACCGGCTATTCCTATTGGGTCTTTCGCGGCAAGGTCGACGCCACAAGCGGCTACCATTGACCCCTTCCGCGGCGCAAAATCCCCACTGTTCCGCAAACGTTTGCAAAAGCACGGCCGGTTGCACCTCCAGCTATTGCCAAAGGGATGTCAATCAGCGACTTTTCGGGCGTTGCTGCGGTTGTCTGCGGTCTCGCCGGGGGCAGCGGCATAATCAAAACTAACACGACTCAACCTGAACTTGTAGGGAGGACCAAGATGAAAGAGGTTGCCGAGAGAGCCGTTTCACGCCGCAAATTTCTAAGGTCCGGCACCGTTGCTGCGGGCGCTGCGGCCGGTGCGTTGGCGATGCCGTCGGTGGTGAGCGCGCAATCGCCGATCGTCATCAAGATGCAATCCTCGTGGCCGGCTTCCGACATCTTCCACGAGATGGCTGGGCAGTACGTCACGCGGGTCGAGGCGATGTCCGGAGGACGGCTGAAGATCGACCTCACGCCGGCCGGCGCGATCGTCGGCGCGTTCCAGGTGCTCGATGCCGTCAATGACGGCGTTATCGACGCCTCGCATACCGTCCCGGTCTACTGGTACGGCAAGCACAAGGCCGCGTCGTTCTTCGGCACCGGCCCGGTCTACGGCGGCAGCTCGTCGACGATGCTCGGCTGGTTCTATCAGGGCGGCGGCAAGGATCTCTACAAGGAGCTGACGCAGGACATCCTCGGCCTCAACGTCTACGGCTTCTACGGCTTCGCCATGCCAGCCGAGCCGTTCGGTTGGTTCAAGACGCCGGTCAATTCGGTCGACGATATCAAGGGCCTGAAGTACCGCACCGTCGGCTTGGCGGCCGACCTTATGCAGCAGATGGGCATGAGCGTCGCGCAGCTTCCGGGTGGTGAGATCGTGCCGGCGATGGAAAAGGGCGTGATCGATGCGTTCGAGTTCAACAACCCGACGTCGGACAGCCGCTTCGGCGCACAGGACGTGGCCAAGAACTACTACCTCTCCTCCTACCATCAGGCGAGCGAGTCGTTCGAGTTCCTCTTCAACAAGGACTTCTTCGACGGCCTCGATCCGGACCTGCAGGCGATCCTGCAATACGGCGTGGAGGCGGCGAGCTCCGCCAACCATGACTTTGCGCTGAACCAGTATTCGACGGATCTGCAGAAGTTGCAGACCGATCACGGTGTCACCGTGCGGCGCACCCCGCAGTCGATCCTGGATGCCGAGCTCACTGCCTGGGACGCGCTCATCGTAGAGCTCGGAAAAGATCCGTTCATGCAGAAGATCATGGACAGCCAGCGCGCCTGGGTGGAGCGCGTGGTGCTCTACGAGCTGACCAACGCGCCCGATTACCAGCTTGCCTACGAGCACTACTTCCCGGGCAAGCTGCCGAAAATCTGATATGATCCCGACGTGAGATCGCGGTCCGGCGCCCGTCGCCGGACCGTCTCCTGAACGGACAGAGCCCCTCGATGCTTCGCTACGTCATGTTCGCCGACCGCGTCTCCGCGTGGTTCGGCAAGGCGTTCGCCTGGGCGATCATCGTCATGGCGTTCGGCATCGGCTACGAGGTCTTCGTCCGCTACGTGCTGAACTCCCCAACGAGCTGGTCCTTCGACGTCTCCTACATCATGTACGGCACGCTGTTCATGATGGGGGGTGCCTACACGCTGTCGCGCGGCGGCCACGTGCGCGGCGACTTCCTGTTCCGGCTCTGGCGGCCGCAGACCCAGGCCAAGGTCGAGCTCGTCCTCTATTTCCTCTTCTTCTTCCCCGGCATCACCGCGATGTTCCTGTCCGGGTGGAAATACGCGGCGCGCTCCTGGCGCTACATGGAAGTCAGCGTCAACAGCCCCGCCGGCATCCCGATCTTTCAATTCAAGACGATCATGGTGGCGGCCGCCGCGCTCCTGCTCATCCAAGGCGCCGCCCAAGTGATGCGCTGCATCATCTGCATCCGCACCGGCGAGTGGATCGCCGCGCAGGACGACATCGAGGAGACCGAAGACAAGCTCATCCACGCGCATGAGGACGAGATTCTGCGGCATGGGTCGGAGGCGGTCGATGTCCCCGACAATCCCCTCGACCGCGATCGGGAGCGCCGCTGATGACCGACCCGCAGGTCGCCCTTTTGATGCTGGCCATCTTCATCTTTATCATTCTGCTCGGCTTTCCGATCGCCTTCACGTTGATGGCGATGGGAATGTTCTTCGGCTACTACGCCTATTTCGACGCCGACCGAATGTGGCGCGCCTATGATCGCGCGGTGGCGGCCGGCGATGCCGACAGCCTGACGCTGGTGCAGCACTGGATCGGCGGCTTCTTCAATAACCGCATCTTCGATCTCTTCGTGAACCAGACCTATTCAGTCATGGCCAACGACGTGCTGACCGCGGTGCCGCTCTTTTTGTTCATGGGCTACATCGTGGAGCGCGCGAACATCGTCGACCGGCTGTTCTCGACGCTCTTCATCGCGGCGCGCCGTCTGCCCGGTGCGATGGCAGTCGCTGCGCTCGTCACCTGCGCGCTCTTCGCCACCGCCACGGGCATCGTCGGCGCCGTGGTGACGCTGATGGGGCTGCTCGCTTTTCCCGCGATGCTGAAAGCGCGCTACGACGTGAGCTTCGCCTCCGGCGTGGTCTGCGCCGGCGGCACGCTCGGCATCCTGATCCCGCCGTCGATCATGCTGATCGTCTATGCGGCGGCGTCCGGCGTCTCGATCGTGCAGCTCTATGCCGGCGCGCTGCTCCCGGGCTTCCTCCTCGCCGGGCTCTATCTGGTCTACATCATCGGCCGCGCTTGGCTGCAGCCGTCGATTGCGCCGAAGCCGCGCGACGACGAGGTAGAAAACGTCACCACCAGCCGGCTGATCGTCATGCTGGTCACCTCCTTCCTGCCGCTCGCCATCCTTATCCTGGCGGTGCTCGGCTCGATCCTCTTTGGCTTGGCGACGCCCTCGGAGGCGGCGGCGGTGGGCGCGCTCGGCGGGCTGGCGCTCGCCGTCGCCTATCGCTCGCTGACCTGGCAGCGACTCAGGGAATCCGTCTATCTGACCGTCCGAACGACGGCGATGGTCTGCTGGCTTTTCGTCGGCTCGTGGACCTTCTCCTCCGTCTTCTCCTATCTCGGCGGCGAGCAGGTCATCACCGAGTTCGTCACCGGCCTCAACATCCCCCCGGTCATCTTCCTGATCCTCGCGCAGATCATCATCTTCCTGCTCGGCTGGCCGCTCGAATGGTCGGAGATCATCATCATCTTCGTGCCGATCTTCCTGCCGCTTTTGCCGCATTTCGGCATCGATCCCTTGTTCTTCGGTATCCTGGTGGCGCTCAACCTGCAGACCTCCTTCCTGACGCCGCCGATGGCCATGTCCGCCTATTATCTGAAGGGCATCGCGCCGCCGCACGTGCAGCTCGTGCAGATTTTCAGGGGCTGCTTCCCGTTCCTGGCCATGGTTTTCCTTTGCATGGTCCTGGTCTACGTTTTCCCGCAGATATCGTCGTACCTGCCCAACCTTATCTACGGACGCTGAGACGGCCGGCATGCGAAAATCCGAGATCGCGGACCTTCCGGCGCTGGCATTGCGCGAGCGGATGCTCGCCGGCGCGCTGCGCGCGAGCGAGGTCGCGGACGCCTTCCTCGCCCGCGTCGACGAGCGCGAGGCGGAGGTCGGGGCGTGGACCTTCCTTGACCGCGAGCTCGTACGCAAACAGGCTGAAGCGGCGGACCGGCAGCGCGGCACGGGCCGCGCAACCGGCATGCTGCACGGCCTGCCGGTCGGCGTGAAGGACATCATCGATACGGCCGGCATGCCGACCGAGAACGGCACGCCGATCGACGCCGGCCGGCGCCCCGGTCGCGACGCGACGATCGTCAGGCGCCTGCGCGAAGCCGGCGCGGTCATCATGGGCAAGACCGTCACCACCGAGCTCGCCTCCATGGAGCCGCGCGGCACGCGCCACCCCTTCGACGCGACGCGCACGCCCGGCGGCTCCTCCTCCGGCTCCGCCGCGGCGGTCGCCACAGGCATGGTGCCGCTTGCGGTCGGCACGCAAACCGGCGGATCGGTCATCCGCCCTGCCTCCTTCTGCGGCGTCGTCGGGTTCAAGCCGACCTTCGGCGTCATCCCGCGCCGCGGCGTCCTCCCGCAGGCAACGCCGCTCGACACGATCGGCGTCTTCGCGCGCACGATCGCCGACGCGGCGCTCCTTGCCGACGCGCTGGCCGGACACGATCCGGAGGATCCCGATTCGCTGATGCAGCCGCCGCCGCGGCTTCTCGACGTCGCGCTCTCCAAGCCGCCGGTGACGCCGGCGCTCGCCTTCGTAAAGACGCCGGCCTGGAACCACGCCGAGGAGGCGACCAAGGAGGGCTTCGCGGAGTTGGTCGAGGCGCTCGGGAAAAGTTGCGAGGAGGTGGCGCTGCCGTCGATCTTCGAGCAAGCGGACGGCGCGATCAGGGTGATCCAGCGTGTCGGCAAGGCGCGCCACTATAACGGCTACATGGAGCGCGGCCGCGAGCAGCTCAGCGACTTCATGCGCGGCGCCATCGAGGAGGGCCTCGCGATCAGCGCCGTCGATTACCTGACGGCGCTCGATTGGCAGCGATCTCTCGCCGTCGGGATCGAGCCGCTCTTCGACAAATACGACGCGATCGTCACGCCGGCGGCGCCGGGCGAGGCGCCGTCGATCGACACGACGGGCAATCCCGTCTTCAATGCGCTCTGGACGCTCTGCGGCACGCCGGCGGTGACGCTGCCGCTGCTTCAAGGCCCGAACGGGCTGCCGGTCGGCGTGCAGCTGGTCGGGCGGCGGGGCGAGGACGCGCGGCTGCTACGGACGGCGCGCTGGCTCGCGGGCGTCGTAGAGGGCGAGCGCGACTCAAGCGTGGGGATGGCGGCGGCATGAAGGGAACTCGACTGGATCATCGCGCCGCTGGCGCTCCTCTCTTTCGCGGCGAGCGTCGGCACCATCATCTGGTTCGTGCCGGCGCCCGGGCTCGTCGTCGTCTCGCTCTTCGCGATCGTGCTCGGGGCTTACGACTTCTTCCTCACCGCGACGGGCCGGGCGCAACGCGCAAGACGCCGCCGCTAAGTCAAAGCCCGCGAAAGCGGAACGCGTAAACCGCTGGCACCCGCCCGCATCTCACATCATGGGAGAGACATTTGGCCAAGAAAATCCGCTGGGGCGTCATCTCGACGGCCAATATCGGCACACAGAAAGTTATCCCTGGCATGCAGCGCTCGAAGCGCGGCACGGTCGACGCCATCGCCTCGCGCGACCTGAAGCGCGGCCGAGCGGCCGCAAAGAAGCTCGGCATCCCGAAAGCCTACGGCTCCTACGAGGAGATGCTCGCGGACCCGGAGATCGACGCGATCTACAATCCGCTGCCGAACAACCTTCACATCGACTGGACCATCGAAGCGCTGAAGGCGGGCAAGCATGTGCTTTGCGAGAAGCCGTTCGGCATGAGCGCCAAGGACGCGGCGCGCGTCCTGAAGCACGCCAAGGGCAAGCACGTGATGGAAGCCTTCATGATCCGCTTCCATCCGCAATGGCTGAAGGCGCGCGAGCTGATCCGCTCAGGCAGGATCGGCGACTTGAAGGCGGTGCAGGTCTTCTTCTGCTTCAACAACGTCGACCCGAAGAACATCCGCAACATCCCGGAAACGGGCGGCGGCGCGATCTACGATATCGGCGGCTACGGCATCCTCTCCGGGCGCTTCACGTTCGAGGCGGAGCCGAAGCGCATCGTCTCGCTGATCGATTGGGACCCGACCTTCAAGACCGATCGGCTCACCTCGGTGCTCGCCGATTTCGGGGAGGGGCGGCAACTCACCTTCACCATCTCGACGCAGCTTGCGCGCGCATCAGCGCGTAACGCTCGCCGGCACCAAGGGGCGGATCGAAATCCTGATCCCGTTCAACGCGCCGCAGGCGGAGACGACGACCATCCTCATCGACAACGGCTCGAAGCTCGGCGGCGCCTCGACGAAGGCGATGAAGCTGCGCGTCTCCGACCAGTACGCGGAGGAGGCCGACGCCTTCGCGATGGCCGTGCTCGGCGAGACCGAGCTCCTCTACGGGCCGGAGGACGGCGTGAAGATGATGAAGATCCTCGACGCCATGTTCAAATCCGACAAGACGGGGAAGTGGGTGGCGACGGGACTCTGAGGGGTCGTTTCTGCGGGGGTGAGTCCCGCCGCCGGCTTCGATTCCAGGCCCAAGGGCCGGGCGAAGGGGAGCCTCTCCCCGTGCGGCCGGAAAGGTTCGGGGCTCCCCCGCCCACTTGGACGAGACGATCATAGGCGCTTTGAAGCCGGCGTAATGTGGTGAATCGCACATGAATCGCGACGGGCCATTTGGCAATTGGCTCGAAGACGCGCGCGAGCACCTTCTCCCAGTGGGAGAAGGTGGCTGCGGAGCAGCCGGATGAGGGGTTCGCGCCGCGAGCCTCCCGATACGCTTAGGCTCCGAGTTCGTTAAGGTCCGGGCCAACGGGTGGAAGACGCGCGCGAGCACCTTCTCCCAGTGGGAGAAGGTGGCTGCGAAGCAGCCGGATGAGGGGTTCGCGCCGCTGAGCAGTTGAGATGAAACCCGCGCAATTCAGGACGCACACCGCAAGGCGTCTCCGGCAGGCCGAGACGTCGGCCGAAGATTTGCTCTGGCGGGAGCTGCGCGGCCGGCGTCTCGATGGATGGAAGTTCCGGCGGCAGGTTCCGATTGCCGGGTGCATCGCGGATTTCGCATGCCTCGCGGCAAAGCTGACGATCGAGGTCGACGGCGCGCATCACGCCGACCAGGCGGACGCCGATCGTGAGCGGACCGCTCGGATCGAAGCCGCTGGCTATCTCGAGCTTCGTTTCTCGAACGATGACGTTCGCGGCAGACCGGCCTGGGTCATCGAAGAGATCAGGCGCGCCCTCGACACAGCCCGGACGCAGCCGATGCGCCGCGCATTTCCTCGGCTCGACTAACCCCTCACCCGGCTGCTTCGCAGCCACCCTCTCCCCATGGGAGAGGGTTCGGCACGTCTCCGGCATTCGGGCGCAAATCGCGTGAAGGGCGTCCTGAAGGCGGAGCTGAAACGCCGGAACGTCAGCTATCGCCAGCTCGCGGAAAAGCTGACCGAAATGGGCGTCCCCGAGACAGAGCTGAACATCAAGAACAAGCTAAGCCGAGGCGGGTTTTCGGCCGTGTTCTTTGTTCAGAGCTTGGTCGCTATTGGCGTGTCGCAGATCAACCTTTGATCCACGAAGTATCCCATCCTCTTTCATCATAGCGTTGCGCCAAGTAATAAACAGGAACGATATCAGTCTTGCTGACCCTGTCCCTGCGTTTATCCTTGCCAGACCACACCAGGACGGCTCGAGGATGATCCGGCTCGAGGTCTTTCGATAGAGGTAGCCATCCTTCCTTCAGATCGTAGGCAATCTCCGTGTAGATCGTTCGAGCTTTTGGGCAGTTTTCAAAGCTCTCCGGATGGATGCCAGCGAAGGCACACGCAGCATCCTGAATTGAGATATGTTCAACGCCCAAAGCCCATGCAGAGGATTCGGCCTGTTTTTTATTGGCCTTTCCTTGAGGCGCGCCTCGTTTGATCGCTCGCCGCCGATGCCATGCGAAGCCAACATCAAACACCACCAAGACGAACAGGGTGACCAGAACGCCGCCCCAAAAACTGTAGATCGTGTCAAGCATGGCGACCGTCCACGGCCACCAATGAGCAACCACAAATGGCCGGGCGTTCCCCAACCAGTAGTTCTCGACCTCGATGCTCCAGATCGGACTCGTGATCCAGCCAACAAGTAGCAGGACCGCCGTGAAGATCGTCGGCTTTCTCGGCGTCAGCATTATTTTAACATGCCTCCGCCCGCTCCGCTTGTGGAGTCTGCTCCTTCTGTCTCCGTAATGCCTCCATCGGGCGCCCTTGCCTGGGCACCCCGGGAGCAAAAGTTGCGAAGCCTATTCAGGATTTAGGCTTGCTTCCTTTGCGCCCGAATGCCGCATCCCTCTCTAGAACCGTTCCAAATCATAATTCTTGACAGGCACTTAGCTATCAAGACTATAAAAGTCTGAATTATCGACCCGCCACGTCTGGGCCTTGAACCCCGTCGCTTGGAGAGCCGAATGCCTGCCTTTCTTCCGCTCGCGCGTCGGCGGCGCGCGAGGTTTTCATTGTCTCAAGAGAGCTTCCGATGCCGCTGCCTCGGCACGTGTCCGTGTTGAGCGGGGCGCCGGTGGCGAGCGCCACGCCGTCGGGGAGCTGCGTCGCGCTCTTCGACCGGCTGCCGGAGCGGCTCGTGCTCGAAGGTTTTCGCCGCTGGATCGCCGGCTATGCCTCCGGCGATCTCGGGCATTGGGAGGAGGTCTGGAACCTCCACGCCGCGGCGCTCGGCCCGCGCGACGCGCGCGTCGTCGTCGATCGCCTGGCGCGCTTCGTCCGGATCGTGCGCGACTGGTCGGCCTGTCCGCTCTCCTGCTTCCCCGGCGGCTGCCGCCACATCTGCCGGCAGGAATGCTTCGCGCTCGCCATCGTCGCGGCGAGCCAGAACCACGATCTCGACTGCCTCTCCGCCGCGATGCGCCATCTCCTCGATCCCGACGGTCACGAGGAGGCGATGCTGCCGGCGCTCGCCTATGCCGAGGCGATGCGCGAGAGCGAGATGATGCTGATGCCGGTGCCGCGCTTAGTCATCGACGAGATCGCCGGCCGGCCGCTCACCGAGCGGCTCCACTGATTTTCCTGAAAAAGCAAAGCCGACAAGGAACGAGACATGCGAGCGACCCGCCACATCCCATCCTTTGCCGCAGCCATTGCGCTCTTCAGCGCCGCGGTCATCTCGGAAGCGCGCGCGGAGACCGATCCGGCCGCGATCCTCAAGACCTACGGCGATATCGGAGAGGCGATGTACGCTGATGCGCTCGCCGCCGCGAAGAACCTGCAGACCGCCGTGGACGCCTTGATCGCCGATCCGACCGAGGAGACGCTCAAGGCCGCGCGCGACGCGTGGAAGGCCGCGCGCGTGCCCTACCAGCAGACCGAGGGCTTCCGCTTCGGCAACGCCATCGTCGACGACTGGGAGGGCGAGTTGAATTCCTGGCCGCTCGACGAGGGGCTGATCGACTACGTCGACGCCGACAGCTACGGCGACGAGAGCGACGAGAACCCGCTCTATACGGCGAACGTCATCGCGAACCCGAAGATCGAGGTCGACGGCGAGACCATCGACGCGAGCAAGATCACGCCGGAATTTCTGTCAAAGACGCTGCAGGAGGCGCTTGGCGTGGAGTCCAACGTCGCGACCGGCTATCACGCGATCGAGTTCCTGCTCTGGGGGCAGGATCTTCACGGCACCGGGCCGGGCGCGGGCGAGCGGCCGGCGACGCGACTATTCCACGACCGCCTGCACGCACGAGAACTGCGACCGGCGCGGCGATTATCTTAAGGCCGCGACCGATCTTCTCGTCTCCGACCTCGAGGAGATGGCCGGCGACTGGCAGGAGGGCGGGGCCGCGCGCGAAGAGCTCGCGGCGAAGGGAACCGATGGCGGCCTCGCCACGATCCTGACCGGGCTTGGATCGCTTTCCTACGGAGAGCTTGCGGGCGAGCGGATCAAGCTCGGCCTGATCCTCCACGACCCGGAGGAGGAGCACGACTGCTTCTCCGACAACACCTACAACAGCCATTACTATGACGAGGTCGGCATGACCGCGATCTGGAACGGCAGCTACAAGCGCACCGACGGCTCCATGGTCGAAGGTCCGTCGATCCGCGCCTATGCGAGCGAGAAGGCGCCCGACGCTGCGACACCGCGCCGACGAGGCCTTCGCCGCGACGCATGCCAAGATGCAGGTCATGAAGGATACCGGCGATTCCGGTCGGATGGCCTACGACCAGATGCTCGCTGCCGACAATCCGGAAGGGAACAAGATCCTCCAGGACGTGGTCGACAGCCTGATTGCGCAGGCGCGCGCCGTCGAAGGCGTCGTGACGGCGCTCGGGCTCTCGATCCAGCTCGAAGGCTCCGACAGCCTCGATAGTCCCACGGCCGTTCAGTAGCCCGAGCGAGAGACAGGAGCCGTCGCCACGGCACACTCGAACAAACGTGACTTGACCCCCCGTGCTGGGAAGGTTCTCCAAAGTGGGGGCGCAAGCGCCGGGAAACCGGCGCCGAGCGGGCATGTCGCGTGAGATGAAGGCCGTCGTCGCAGCGTTTGCCGTCTCCGTGCTCGTCGCGGCGACGGGCGCCGCCGCCTCGGGCGAGCTCGACGCGGTGATGGGGAAGGCGCTCTTCGAGCGCGACTGGGTGCCGGCGCCGACCTCGACCGACGCGTCGGACGGGCTCGGCCCGCTCTTTGCCGCGCGAAGCTGCGCCGGCTGCCACGCCGGTCCGACGCTTGCCGCGCGCTTCACCGACGCGCCGGACGGTCGCATCGCCGGGCGCGGCTTCGTCATCCGCTTCGGCGATGCCGATGGCCGCCCGGATTCGCTCTACGGCCACATGCTGCAGCAGCAGGCGGTGCAGAACATGAAGCCGGAAGGGCGCGTGGTGCTCCTTGCCTCCGCCGATCCTTCGAAGAGCTACACCTTCGACCTCGATCTGATGCGCGGCGACCTGGACCAGGCGACGCGCATGTCGGCGCGCCTTGCGCCGCCGCTCGTCGGCCGCGCGGCGCTCGAGCGCATCGACGCCGCCGCCGTCCTCGCCCGCGCCGATCCGGAGGATCGGGACCATGACGGCATCTCCGGCCGCGCGCGGATGATCGCGACGGATGGCGGCGAGGCGCTCGGGCGCTACGGCTGGAAGGCGCAAAGCACCGGGCTCGAAGTCCAGATCGCCGACGCGTTCGCCATCGATATCGGGCTTTCGAGCGTGCTCCGCCCGTTCCCGCACGGCGACTGCACCGAGCGCGAGCCCGACTGCATGGCCGCGCCGACCGGCGCGAGCGACCGCTACGACGGCAACGAGCTCGCGCCGGAGATCGTCGGACTTGTCGCGGCCTATGTGCGGAGCCTGCCTCTCAACGCGCGCGCGGACAACGACGTCGCTGCGGCGAACCTCTTCGCTTCGACCGGTTGCGCCGCCTGCCACGTGCCGGAAATGCCGGCTGAAGGCGGCGGCACGGTCGCCGCCTTCACCGACCTCCTCCTGCACGACATGGGTCCCGCTCTCGACGACGGCGTCGGCGAGCCCGGCGTCGCGTCAGCGGAATGGCGCACGGCGCCACTTGTCGGGATGGCGCCAATCGGCGGCCGGCGCTATCTGCACGACGGCCGCGCCGCGACCATCGATGCGGCAATCCGCGCGCATGGTGGGGAGGCGTCGGCCGCGCTGTCGCGCTATCTGGCTCTCAGCGACAACGAGCGCCAGGCGCTCGCCGCCTACGTGGAGAGCCTATGAGATCCTTCGTCCTTGTGCTTGCGCTCGTGCTCGGCCTTGTTGCGCCGGTGCACGCGGCAGCTGTGCTCTCCGGCGAAGGCGCGCCGATCGTGCCGATCGCGACCGACGACGATTATGCACGCCTCGTCGAGCAAACCGTGGGCATCTACATCGTCCCCGCCTATCGTGATCTCGGCGACGCTACGAGCAAGCTGACGGAGGCCGTGCGCGCTTATTGCGCTGCGCCAGATGCCAAGGGGGCGCGCCAGCCTCGACACGGCCTTCGCGAATACGCTCACTGCCTGGGCGGCGGTCGATTTTCTGCATTTCGGGCCGATGGGGAGCGAAGGCCGCTACGAGCGCTTCGCCTTCTGGCCGGACGTGCACGGAACCGGCGCGCGACAGCTCCGCCGGTTCCTGGCGAGCGAGGACCGGAAGCTCATCGAGCCCGGAGCGCTGGCGCAGCAGAGCGCGGCGGTGCAGGGGCTGCCAGCGCTCGAGCAGCTGCTCTACTCCGGCGACAAAGCAATCCTGAGCGATTCCGCGCCAGGCGACTTCCGGTGCGCGTTGACGACCGCCGTCGCAGAGAACCTCGATACGATCGCGAGCGACGCAGTGACCGGCTGGACCGGCGAGAAAGGCTGGGCCGTCCTCATCACAAAGCCCGGCAACGACAACCCCGTCTATCGCACCAATACCGAGGCGGCGACGGAGATGCTGAAGGCGATCCTGACCGGGCTTGAGCAGATGCGGGACCAGAAGATTCTGCCGGCCGTCGGCACCACGCCTGAGACCGCGAAGGCGAGCAACGCGCCCTACGACCGCTCCGGCCACACGATGGACTATCTCAAGGCCGAGTCGGCCGCGTTGCAGCGCTTCGTCGCCGCGGGCGGCATGCTGGAAATGCTGCCGGAGGACCAGGACGGCTACGCGACATCCGCGCTCTTCGAGTTTACTAATCTCGACAACGCGCTCGACGGCGCAGGCTCCGATATCCAGGCGGCGCTCGCCGATCCGAAGCTCCGCGGAAAGCTCGTCTATGCGACGATCGTGCTCGCGAGCCTGCGCGACCTCTTCCAGAAGCACATCGCGGTCGCCGCGGGGCTGACGGCGGGCTTCAACTCGCTCGACGGCGATTGAGGCCGGCGATGATCGTCGACCGGAGATCGCTTCTCGCCGGCGCTGGCGCCTGCCTTGCAGCGGGGCTCGGTGCACGCTCCGCTGCGGCGCTCGCGACGAGCGAGACGCTGGTTCTCGCGCCGGCGATGCGCGCCGACGGCAGCTTCGCGGTGATGATGTTCGGCGAGAAGGGCGACTTGATCCGCGAGATCGCGCTGCCGGCGCGCGCGCATGACCTTGCCGTCCACGCTGCGACAGGCCGCGCCGTCGTCTTCGCGCGGCGGCCTGGAACATTCGCGGTCGCCTTCGATCTCGACGGTCGAGTCGAGCCGCAGGTCTTCGTCGCCCCGCCCGATCGGCACTTCTACGGCCATGGCGCCTATTCCCCCGAGGGCCAGCTGCTCTTCGCGACCGAGGACAACATCACCGCCGGCACGGGGGTCATCGGAATCTACGATGCCACCGATTCCTACAAACGTATCGGTGAGTTCCCGACGCGCGGCATCGGCACGCACGAGGCGATCCTCATGCCGGACGGGAAGACGCTCGCGATCGCAAATGGCGGGATCGAGACGCTTCCCGACTTCGGGCGTCAGATGCTGAACGTCCCGTCGATGGACCCCTCGCTCGTCTTCACCGATCTCGACGGCCACCTCATCGCGCAGCACCGGCTGTCGAAGGATGTTCATCAGCTCTCGATCCGCCACATGGCGGTCGGCGTCGACGGAATGGTCTGGTTCGGCACGCAATGGGAGGGCGATCCGATTCAGACGCCGTCGCTCGTCGGCCGAGCCTCGCTGGAGAGGGGGCTCACGCTTGTATCGATTCCGGAGCGCGAGCTGAACGAGATGCGGCGCTACACTGGGGCCATGGCCGCGAGCCGCGACGGTACGCTGATTTCCGCCTCGGCGCCGCGAGGCGGCTACATCTGCCATTTCAGCGCCGAGAGCGGACAATACATCGGCCGTACGCAGATCTCTGATTCAAGCGGCATCACCGGTTACGGAGCGAAGTCGATTCTGGCGTCGAACGGCGAGGGGATGATCGTGGAGACGGAAGCGGACGGCGCGGAAGACACCAAAGTGCGCCTACCCGGCGTTGCCTTCGACAACCATCTCCGCACATTCGCTCTCTAGAGTAATTGCGCCTCAGACCTGGCTTGCCAGTGTCGCGGCAAGCGCGAGGATCGTCAGCACGAAGGCGACCGGGGTGCCGCGCATCAGATACGAAAGAACGTCCTTCGAATTCGTCATCATAGTCCTCTCCCGTGTCTCTTTCGCGGGAGAGGCTACTTTTCTTGCCCTGAATGGCTTTTGAGCCGGCTATTCATTCTCGGTTCAGAACGGCTCGCGCGCATCTCCCGAAGCTGTGATTGGGAGGCCGCGTTTGTGCCCGAAGGTTCGGCCAGAGGAATGCGCGTTCAACCGAAGCGAATCTCAACAGCCCAGAGGAAACAGGATATGGCGACACCGCGCGTCACGCAGGCGATGATCCAGGCCTATGACGATTACACGCATCTAACGCTCGACCGCCGCGATTTCATGCAGAAGCTGACGCGGCTCAGCGGCTCGGCGGCCGCTGCGGCGGCGATCGCGCCGATGCTAGCCGCCTCGAAGGCCAAGGCCGCGATCGTTGCGGAGGACGATCCGCGCCTGAAGACCCAGACGATCACCTATCCGGGTGCCGAAGGGCAGACGATGGCGGGCTATCTCGCGATGCCGGCCGATGCGGCAGGGCCGCTGCCGGCGGTGATGGTGATCCACGAGAACCGCGGCCTCAATCCGCACATCAAGGACGTAGCGCGGCGCGTGGCGCTCGAAGGCTTCATGGCGCTTGCCCCCGATTTCCTGACGCCGGCAGGCGGGACGCCTCAGGATGAGGACAAGGCGCGCGACATGATCGGCGCGCTCGACCGCGAGCAGACGACGCAGAATGCAGTAGCCACCGTCGCCTTCCTGGAGAAGGACTCGCGGTCGAACGGGAAGGTCGGCGTGATCGGCTTCTGCTGGGGCGGCACGCTGACCAACCAGACTGCTGTCGCGGCGGGCGGCGATCTTGCGGCCGCCGTTGCCTACTACGGCGGAGTGCCGAAGCCGGAGCAGGTCGGCCAGATCAAAGCGCGCATGCTGCTCCACTATGCCGGTCTCGACGAGCGCACCAATGCCGGCATCCCAAGCTATGAGGAGGCGCTCAAGGCCGCCGGCGTCGACTATCAGATTTACGTCTACGCGGGCGCCAACCACGCCTTCAACAACGACACCTCGGAAGCGCGCTACAACAAGGACGCGGCGGATCTGGCCTGGTCGCGGACCGTGGCGTTCCTGAAGGAGGCGCTCGGGTAGGGAAGCGAAGCAAACGCCGACAACCCCTCACCCCTCACCCCTCACCCGTCGCCTTCGGCGACACCCTCTCCCGATGGGAGAGGGTTGTGGCCTGCGCCTATCGCATCGGCTCGGCGTGAATCACGATGCGGGCGATCTCCGGCTTCTTCTCGCGCACCAGCCGCTCGAGGTCGTCGACGCGGCGGTGGACGCTCTCCACCGTCTCGCCTGGGCCGAGGCGGCAGTGAGCGACGAGGACCGTCCCGCGCGCGCTCCGCCTGAGCCGCACGTTGTGGACGTCGGATAGCCCGTCGATCCGCTGCGCTGCCGCTTCGAGCGCCTGCACATAGCTTTGCCGGAGCGGTTCAGGTGTGTCCTCAACATCGCTCAGTTCCGGCTCGAGCGGCTCGATATGGATCTCGATCTCCGCCTCGCGCCCGAATTCGCGGCGGATCGCGGCTTCAAGCCTGTCGGCCGCGCGATGCGCTTCGGCAAGCGGCAGGCTGCCGTCGACCTCAAGATCGAGCGCCAACGCCAGGCGCTCGTTCAGATGCTGCACGGTGATGTGATGCACGGCTACACGCTCGCGCTGGGCGACGAGAAGCACGCGGTCGCGCACCGTCTCGTTCGAAGGCTTGACGGGCTGCGACTGGACGGTGACGTCCGCGCCGGCAAGCACGCCCCGCACTGCTCCCACCACCTGCTCCTTCACCTCGGCGACCTGCTCCAGGCCGAGCGTGCGCGGCACGTGGATGATCACGTCGGCAAAATGGCTGGGCCCGACGGAGCGGACGCGCATGTTCTCAACGCCGAGCACGCCGGCGAGGTCCTCGATGCGTGCGCTGGCCAGCTCGGCGACGCCTTCCGGCGCGCGATCGACCAGCGCGTTGATGGTATGGGTGACGAGGCGAAGCGCCAGTGCCGCGACCAGAGCAGCGACGCCGATGGCGGCCGCGGCGTCGCCCCAGGAATAGCCGAGCGCGATCGCCCAGAAGCCGGCGAGCACGGCAAGCGAGGAGAAGACGTCGGAAGCGAAGTGCAGCGAATCTGCTTCGAGCGCTGCGCTCTGCGTCTTGCGACCGACGCGCTTCAGCGCTCTTGCCCGCCACGCATTGACGACGATCTCAACCAGGAGAACGCCGATCGCGAGAAAGCTCAAAGGTGGCGGCGGCGCGCCGGCGCGGATGCGGTCGATGGCCTCCACCATCACGCCGCCGGCAAGAAGGAGGAGCAGCGCCGCCTCGCCGAGCGCAGCCAGGTTCTCGAATTTCCCGTGGCCGTAAGGATGAGATGCGTCGGCGGGCCGATCCGCCACCCGCACCGCCATCCAGGTCACGCCCGTCGCGAGGAAATCGACACAGGAATGGAGCGCATCGGTGATGAGCGCCAGGCTCCCGATCGCAAGGCCGATCGCTAGCTTTGCCGCCGCGAGCACGAGGCTCGCGACAAGCGACACAGCCGCAGTCCTTTCCTTCTCGTTCATTGCGACGCGTCCGCCGGCGGTCGATTCGTAGACGTTCCTAGAGGTGAGGCGGGGATTCGGCCAGAGCGGACAATCGCTTTGACGGAAGCCGCCGCTGGCGCATGATTACGCGATCATAACGGCTTTGGAGCGACGGATCGGCGGTCCGGCTGCGTTCAAGCGGGTCGGGGCTTGGGGTTCGGGCCGAATATGTCCTTCTGGAAACAGGCGATTCTCTCTCTCGTGCTGGTCGCGGCGGCTGCCGGCGGCTGGTACTATTACAGCCATCAATCGGCCGGAGCGCCGGAGCGGCAGGCTGCCGGCGCCCCTAACCGGAACGGCGGGCAGGGCCGCGGCGAGGGCGGCGGAGGGAACCGCATTCCCGGTCTGATCGGCGGCGGCGCCGTCAACGTCGTCGCGGCGCCGGTTGAGACGGATGATGCCGGCGACAGCGTGATTTCCCTCGGGACGGCCAAGGCGGCTCGTTCCGTGACGCTCTATCCGCAGGTCTCAGGCATGGTCGCCGAGGTGCTGGTCGTGCCCGGCAAGACGGTAAAGACCGGCGACCTCCTCGTGCGCCTTGAGAACGACGAAGAGAAGGTGGCAGTCGAGAAGGCGCAGATCACGCTCGAACAGGCGCAAGGCACTCTCGAGCGCCAGCAGTCGCTCGCCAAGTCGAAGACGATCTCCAGCGTTGCGCTCTCCGACGCGCAGACGGCGGTCCGCATGGCGGGCGTCGAGCTCCGTTCCGCGGAGATCGATCTTGGCCGACGCAGCATCACCGCGCCGTTTTCCGGCGTCACCGGGCTGACCGACCTCTCCGTCGGCGACTTCGTCACCACTTCGACGCCGCTCGCCACCGTGGACGATTTCTCCACGATGCGCGTGGAGTTCGAGGTGCCGGAGCGCTGGGCGGGCCGCGTCGCGCCGGGACAGGCGATCACTGCGACTGCGCAGGCGCTCCCCGGCTCGAGCTTTCCCGGGACGATCACCGGCATCGACAATCGCGTCGACCAGACGACGCGCACGCTCCGCATGCAGGCGGAGCTCGCCAACGACGACGGTGCTCTCAAGACCGGGATGGCGATCCTGGTCACGCTCAAATTCGACACCGACAAAGAGCTCGCGGTTCCGAGCCTCGCTGTGCAGTGGGATCGGCGCGGCTCGTTCGTGTGGAAGGTCGTGGACGGCGCCGCGCGCCGCACCGACGTAGCGATCGTCAGGCGGCATTCAGGTGTGGTCGTCGTCAGGGGCGAGGTTCAGGCCGGTGACCGTGTGATCGTGGAAGGCCTGCTCAGAACTCCGCGAGGGCGCCAAGGTGAACGAGGTCAACGAGACGCCGGACATCGTGGACGAGGCGCCGCCGAGCGCAGAGGGCGTGACGCCGGCGGTCAGCGGCACGGGGGCAGCTGCACGAACGCGGAGTTGAAGGGATGGCGATGCATCTTGAAGACGCGCGCGTGTGGCTCGCCGAGGCGACCAAGGGCATCTCGGCGCTCTCGGTGCGTCGCCCGGTGCTTGCGATCGTCGCGAACCTCCTGATCGTTATCGCCGGGCTCGCCGCCTTCCGCGGCGTGGAGATCCGCGAGCTTCCCGACGTCGACCGCCCGGTCATTACCATCCGCGCAAGCTACGACGGCGCGACACCGGAGACGATTGACCGGCAGGTCACCGATGTCCTTGAGGGGGCTGCGGCGCGCGTGCCGGGCGTGAAGTCGATCTCCTCGACAAGCCGCTCCGGATCGAGCCGCGTCGTCGTCGAGTTTTCCGAGTCGGTCGACATCAACGTCGCGGCGAACGACCTCCGCGATGCCGTCGGCAACGTCGAACGCCAGCTTCCCGACGAGGTGGACAACATTTCCATCGTCAAGGCCGACGACAATTCCGACGCGATCATGCGGCTCGCGGTCACTGCGCAGAACATGTCGATCCAGGATCTGACCAAGCTCGTGAAAGACAACGTCGTCGACCGGCTCTCGGCCGTCGAGGGCGTCGCCGAGGTCACCACCTTCGGCGATCGCGAGCCGCTTGTGCGCGTGCTCATCGACCCGAACGCGATGGCGGCGCGTGGTATCTCCATCGCCGATCTTTCGAGCGCACTCGCGACCGTCGCCTCCGACGTTCCGGCCGGCAATCTCTCGGCCGGCGACCAGTCGCTGCTCGTTCGCGCCGACGCGAGCGTCAAGAGCGCTGACGACATCGAGGCGATCCAGATCAACAAGTCGACGCGGGTTGGCGACATCGCCGACGTAATCTTCGGCCCTGCGGAAGAGACAAGCTCGATTCGCATCAATGGGCAGACCGGCGTCGGGCTCGGCATCGTCAGGCAGGCGCAGTCGAACACGCTCGACATCTCCGCCGGTGTGCGCAAGGTGGTCGACGAGATCGATCGCTCGCTGCCGCCGGGCGTCCACATTCGCGTCACGTCGGACGATTCGACCTTCATCGGCGGCGCGCTCCAAAAGGTGCTGGAGACCCTGCTCGAGGCGACGCTCATCGTCGTTGCGGTGATCTTCCTCTTCCTGCGGTCGATGCGGGCGACGATCATCCCGGCGGTGACGGTGCCGATCGCACTCATCGGCACGCTCGCCGCGATCTATCTCGCTGGATTCTCGATCAACATCCTGACGCTGCTTGCGATCGTGCTCGCGACCGGCCTCGTCGTCGACGACGCGATCGTGGTGCTTGAGAACATCGAGCGCCATCGCGCCATGGGCATGGGTGCACGCGCGGCGGCCGTGCTCGGTGCGAAGCAGGTGTTCTTCGCGGTGATCGCCACGACCGCGACGCTTGCGGCGGTATTCATCCCGATCTCTTTCTTCCAGGGCACGGCCGGCCGGCTCTTCTCGGAGTTCGGCTTCGTGATGGCGTTCGCGGTCTGCCTTTCGGCCTTCGTGGCGCTGACGCTCTGCCCGATGCTCGCCTCGCGCATCCTGAGGGAGCACGAGGGCGAGACCGCTTATCTCAAGAACCCGCTGCTCCGTCGCCTCGGCGCGATCGGCGCGGGAATCGAGGCGCTCTATCATCGCCTGCTGGCGAAGGCGCTTGCCGCGCCGGCGGTCGTCGTCGTGGCTGCGCTCATCTTCGCGGGTGCTGCGGTCATCGTCTACACGCAGCTACCCGAGCAGCTCACGCCGAACGAGGATCGCGGTTTCATCCCGATCTCGGTCAACGCGCCGCAAGGCGTCAGCGTCGACTTCATGGACATGGAGATGCGGCAGATCGAGGCCGCCGTCGAACCGCTCAGGAAGAGCGGCGAGGTGACGAACATGTTTCTGCTTGCCGGCATGTTCAATCCGAACTCCGGTTTCGTCGTGCTGACGCTCGCGCCTTGGGAAGAACGGTCGCGCAGCTCTCAGGACATCGTGCGTGAGCTCACTCCGAAGCTTCAGAAGATCGCCGGCGTGCAGATATCAATGCGCTCGGCGAACAGCCTCGGCATCCGCGGCGGCGGCCAGGGGCTGCGCTTTGCCATCACCGGTAACGACTATGGCGCGCTTGCCGACAAGGCGGTGGAGCTGCAGCAAGCGCTCGAAAGCGAGCCGAGCTTCGACACCGTCTCGCTCAACTACGACACGACGCAGCCTGAGCTCTCCGTCATGATCGACCGCGAGAGGGCCTCCGACCTCGGCGTCTCGGTGGACTCCCTCGGCTCGACACTCTCGATGCTCCTCGACGGTAAGGAGATCGGAAAATTCTACGTCGGCGGCGACGCGATTCCGGTGCGCGTGCAGGCGCCCGACGGGATGATCGACGATCCGGGCGACCTTGAGAACGTGTTCGTGCGCACGTCCACAGGGCGCATGGTGCCGCTCGCCTCCTTCGTCACGGTGAGCGAGCAGGCGGTGGCGCCGGAGTTGCCGCGCGAAGGGCAGCGGCGCGCCGTACCGATCGCGGCGACCTTGAAGCCGGGCGTCGATCTCCGCCACGCGATGGATAACCTCGAAGCGGTCGCCGCAACGCATCTTGGACCCGACATGGGGATCCGCTATCTCGGCGAGGCGGCGGCGCTGAACGAGACCGCAAGCGGCGTCGCGATCACCTTCGGCTTTGCGCTCGTCGTCGTGCTCCTCGTGCTTGCCGCGCAGTTCGAGAGCTTCACGAGCGCCATCATCATCATGTTCACCGTGCCGTTCGGGCTGGCGGCGGCCGTCTTTGCCATCGCGCTCTCCGGCGGCTCGCTCAACATCTACAGCCAGATCGGGCTCGTCATGCTGGTCGGCATCATGGCGAAGAACGGCATCCTGATCGTCGAGTTCGCGAACCAGCTGAGGGAGCGCGGCTTCCGTGTGGAGGACGCGATCCGCGAAGCTTGCCGCATCCGGCTGCGTCCCGTGGTGATGACGATGATCGCGACGATCGCCGGCGGCGTGCCGCTGGTTCTGATGGGCGGCGCGGGCGCGGAAGCGCGGCAGGCGCTCGGCTGGATCGTGGTCGGCGGCCTCGGCTTCGCGGTGCTGATCACGCTCTTCGTGACGCCCGTCGCCTATCTGCTCCTCGCACGCTTCGCCAAGCCGCGCACGGCGGAAGCGGAGCGGCTCGAATCGGAGCTCGGCGACGTTGCCGATGCCGACCTGCTCCTCGGCGGAGGTCGCCGCAGGCCGCATGCGGTCGCGGCGGAGTAGCCGATGAACGCGGCCGTCCAATCGCGCTGCGCTCGCGCGGATTTCGCCCTCCCCCCGAGGGGGAGGCCGAGGGCGTGCGATCGGCGAGCGCGGCGGTTCCTTTCGGTATCGCGCAGTTCATTCGCGGTTCAAGCGAAGATCGGGCATCTTCGGTCCGCTTCTCTTGGAGCAGGATTCCTTGTGGCCAAGGACGACAACCGCAACACGATCGAAGTCGAGGAAATCCGCCGGATCGCCACCGGTGACTCCCTCGCCTTCCAGCGATTGATCGACCGCGAGGCGCCGCGGCTGCTGCGCTTCGCGCAGGGCATGCTCGGGAGCCTCGACGAAGCGGAAGACGTGGTGCAGGACACGCTGATCCGCCTCTGGGAGAATGCTGCGCGTTGGACGCCGGACGCGAAGGTCGGAACCTGGCTGCATCGCGTCTGCTACAACCGGTCGATCGACCGGCTACGCCGTCGTCGCGCCTTCGTCGACGAAGCGGCGCTCGAAGACGTTCCCGACGAGTTCGGAAGCGGTCGATGCGGCGCTCGTGCGCAACGAGGCGACGCGTTCGGTCCGCGAGGCGATCGCTCGACTGCCGGCGCGCCAGCGAACCGCCGTGCTGCTCTTCCATATCCAGGGGCTCGCGCAGCGCGAGGCGGCGGAGGTGATGAGCGTCAGCGAGGCGGCGTTCGAGTCGATGCTGTCGCGGGCGCGGCGGCAATTGCGGCGATGGCTCATGGAGGAGGGTCATGACTGACGGTCTTCACCGCCGCCTCGCGGCGTACGCAGCCGCCGTCGATGCCGAGATCCAGCGTTCCGGCGCGCTTGGGCGCGTCCGCCGCAAAGTACTGCAGCGCCGCCCGGCCGGTATCTTTCTCGAGATCTCATGGCGGCGCATCGCTGCCGCTATCCTCGTTGCCGGTATGCTCGGCGGTGCGGTCGACCTCATGCTTCCCGACCGGCAAGCCGACAGCTTCGACGTTGCCATCGTCGATCCGCTTTACGCGCTCGACGGGACGGATGGGCAATGAACGGGGTCGCAGGGTTCCTGCGCCGGCGCTGGCCGGCCGTCGCGCTTGTCGCCTCGCTGGTGCTGAACGGATTCTTCATCGGCATGTTCGCGGTCGACGCGCTGAAGCATCGCCGGCACGCGTTTTCCGGTGAGCGAGTCGCGACCTTCGAGTTGCGGCGCTTCGACGACCGGCTGCCGCCCGAGGCAGTCGATCGGATCGCGGCGAAGCTGAAACCGCTCGGTCCCGACCTCGAGGCTCGGCTCAAGGAGATGCGTGACATCCGCGCCGAGATCATGCGGCTTGCCGCCGCGCCCGAGCCGGACCGCGCCGCGCTCGACGAGCGCCTCGCGGCGCTTCGCGCCACGGCTTCGGCCATGCAGGAAGCCGTGCAAAAGGCGACCTATGACGCGCTCTCTGCGCTTCCGCCGGAGGACCGGGCGCGCCTCGCCGAGGCCCCGACAAAGCGCTGAAACCTCGGCGTTTGAGGGAACCATTTTGCCGGGCGTTACCTTTTCCATGGTCGGGGAGGCTCCCGTGCTTTACGAAGAGCAAGGGCAGGGCGGACGATTCGAGAGGGCCGGTTGAACACCGAGAAGGAACGGGTGTCGGCTGCGCGCCGCGCCTATGCGACGCTCGTCACCAACGAGGAATACGGGCGCGGCGCCTTGGCGCTCGCGCGCTCCCTGCGCTTGACCGGTACAGACGCGCCGCTCGTGGTGCTCGCGACCGGGGAAGCCGAGCATCTCGACGAGTTGCGGCGTGAAGGCTGCCGCATCGTGCCGGCCGAACAGCCGGTTCTTTCCGAGGCCTTTCGCGAGAGCCACAGCCGCGAGGCACTGCATCGCGCGGCGCCTTTCAACAAGGGCAACAAGCCGGCCTTCCACGACCCGATCGACAATTTCTGCAAGCTCGAGCTCTGGAAGCTCACCGAATACGAGAAGGTCGTGTTCCTCGACGCCGACTTGCTCGTCGTGAAGCCGATCGACATGCTCTTCGGCTTTCCGGAATTTTCCGGCGCGCCGAACGTCTACGAGACGCTCGCCGACTTCCACCGACTGAACTCCGGCGTCTTCGTCGCCGAGCCGAACGTTGCTACCTACGAGTCGCTGGTCGAGAGGCTCGACCGGCCTGGCGTCTTCTGGCGGCGCACGGACCAGACCTTCCTGGAATCCGCGTTCCCCGACTGGCACAAGCTTCCCTACACCTTCAACACCATGCAGTACGTCTACTTCAACCTGCCGGAGCTTTGGGTGTGGAAGTCGATCCGCGTGGTGCATTACCAGTATGAAAAGCCGTGGGCGGTGGAGAACCCGAAGCGCGAGCTACTCCAGCCGCTGATCGATCTCTGGTGGCGGATGTTCGAGGGCGAGGCGCCGCCCGAGGACCTGCCGGTCGTGCTTCCGCCCACCCGCGGCAAGGACCGCCACAAGGGCCTTATTGCGTGACGGTCGCCGTAACCGGCGCGACGGGATACGTCGGCCGGTTCATCGTGAAGCGACTGCTAGAGGCGGGAGAGAGCGTGCGGGCCTGGCGACGCGCGTCCTCCGACCTTCGCGGAATGCCTCAAGGCATTGAATGGATCGAGGGCGATCTCGGCTTGCCCGAATCCGCCGAGGCGCTGATCGAAGGCGCGGACATGCTGGTCCATGCGGCGCTCGATCACGTGCCCGGCCGCTACCGTGGCGGCGAGGGTGACGATCTCGCCGCTTACCTCCGCACGAATGTCGGTGGCGGGCTCGCGCTTCTCGCTACGGCGCGGAAGGCGGGCGTCAAGCGTGCCGTCGTTTTATCGAGCCGCGCCGTCTTCGGTGCGAGCGCTATCGGTCCGCTCTTCGATGATGCGCCGGTCTCGCCGGACACGCATTACGGCGCGGCGAAGGTCGCGCTAGAGGCATTCGTGCGCAGTTTCGGCCACGAGGGATGGCCGGTCGCGGCGCTGCGTCCGACCGGCGTCTACGGAATTCTTGAGCCGGCGGAGAAGAGCAAATGGTTCGCGCTCGTTCAGCGCGCGCTGAAGGGCGAGCCGATCGAGCCGCGCGCCGGCACGGAGGTACATGGCGACGACGTCGCGGAGTCCGTCTTACGGCTGCTCACCGTCGATCCTGCGAACGTCGCCGGACGTGCGTTCAATTGCAGCGACGTCGTCGTGTCGACGCGCGATATCGTCGGCGCAGTGCAGAAGATCGCCGGTGTTGCCGGGCCGCTTCCCGCGGACGCGCCTGCGCCTTCGGGCGAGATGCGCTCCGATGCGCTCCATGCGCTTGGCGTCCGCTTCGGTGGCTCGAAGCGATTTGAGATGACGATCGCGGAGCTTGTCGCTGCGGCGCGCTAGTTTCGCGGACCGGTAGAGAGCATCCCGCCGAGGTCGAAATCAGCCGAGCGATGTTCCGGCCGGATCTCATGCGCGGGCGGTCGCGCGGACACAAGATCCTGCAGCGTGTGCTGGTCGAGCACCTCGATGAAGGCGCCGAGCGCATTGTCGAAGATGCGGTTGATCGGCGCGGCGGGCTGGATCAGGCACTCGTCGTGGAGCTGGCCGAAGCAATCCGCCTGGATGCGCGTCTCCTCGGTCAGGCGGACGACGTCGCCGATACGGATCTCGGTCGCGGGGCGCGCCAGCCTCAACCCGCCGCGTCGACCGCGCATCGTCTTGATGAATCCGCCGTGGACGAGGAGCGGAATGATCTTCAGGACGTTGAACTCGGTGATGTTGTAGGCCTTCGCGATGTCGGCAGCCTTCATCTGCTCGCCCGGATGGAGCGCGCAGTGAAGAAGGATGCGAAGCGCGTAGCTCGTCTGCTTGGTCAGTCGCATGGCCCTGGACCTGCCTTCCCCCCGGAAAATTGTTACCATGCATTGCAGCGCGAAGACATATGCCACGAGAAACTGTGGCGGCCGGTCACCGCCACTTCTAGCGGTCCTCGGCCAGGCGAAGCCGCTCCAGCGCCTTGATCCGTTCCTGCGAAAGCGGCCAGGTGCGCGAGGTCACGGCGGCAATCAGAGCCTCTGCAACGGCGACGAGCGCCGCGCTTGAATCCCAGGGGGACGGCACCTGGATGCGCGCGGGCAGCACGTGCTGGGCAATCCGCGCTATCGGCGACAGCCATTGATCCGTGAGGAGCACAACCGACGTCTGCCGCTCCGCCGCGGCCTTCGCGAACGCTATCAGGTCTTCCTGATAGCGGCGGATATCGAAGACCACGAGCACGTCTTTGCGCCCGAAGTCGATGAGCTGGTCGCGCCAATGCGCGGGCTGGCCGGCAATATGCGCGACGTCGGAGCGGAGAATGCGGAGATGCGCGGCCATGTAGCGCGCGATCGAATCGGTGAAGCGTCCGCCGAGGAGGTGGAGCGGCCGCTTGGCGTCGGCGATGAGCGCCACCACGGCGTCGAACTCGCCGGCCGGCATATGGCGGAAGGTCTCCGCGATGTTCTCGCAGACGGAGGCAGCGAATGCGGAGTGGGTGCGGAGCTTGCCGGAAGCCGCCGGCGGCTCAGCCTTGGCGAGCGGCGATTTCAGCTGCGCCTCGACCTCGTCGCGGAGCCGCCGCTGGAAATCGGCGTAGGTGCCGAAGCCGAGCCGTCCGACAAAGCGCAGAATGGTGGGCGAGCTGACGCCGCTTCGCGCCGAGAACTCCGCCACGGTCCCGAGCCCCAGCATCGGATAGTTGGCAAGAAGCGCGCGCGCGGCACGGCGCTCGGAAGCGGTCAGCTCGTCGAGGCGATCGCGGATCGCTTCAGCAACGGAGGGGGCGGGACCGGCGCTCATTGTTCCATGACGAATGGTTGACGGTTCGTCGTCTTTGTAACAGAATGTTCGAGATAGGGAATTCCCCCGCGATCTGTACGAAATGATCCAGGGGGCGGAGGCTCCTGCGTGGAGGCATTGGCAAAAACGGGTGTTGAGGCCCGTGCAGCCGAGCCCGTGGCCGTGGAGAACCACGCGGCGACGGGTCCGTTCCTGGTTCTTTGCGATCACGCCTCGAACGCCATCCCGCCGGAATATGATTCGCTCGGGCTCGGGTTCGCCGAGCGCGCGGGGCATATCGCCTGGGATCCAGGCGCGCTCGCCGTCTCGCGGCAGCTCGCTTCGGAGCTCGACGCGACGCTCGTCCACTGCACGGTGTCGCGCCTCGTTATCGACTGCAACCGGTCGCTCGACGCGCCCGACCTTATCGCGTCCACGAGCGAGACGACGACGATACCGGGCAACACGGCCCTCTCCGATGCGGAGCGTCGCCGTCGCATCGCGTCAGTGCATGCGCCGTATCACGCGGCGATCGAGAGGCTTGTCGACGACCGTCTCGACTGTGGGCGCGCGATCGCGATAATCGCGGTGCACAGCTTCACGCCCGTCTATCGCGGCGTGAGGCGACCATGGGATATCGGCATCGTCTTCGGGCCCGACCGGCGCCTTGCCGATCCGCTGATCGAAGGGCTCAGGGCAGCGAGTTTTACCGTCGGCATCAACGAGCCGTACTCGCCGGCCGACCGCGTCTACTACACGCTGACACGGCAAGCGGAGAGCCGCGGGCTCGCCGCGGCGATGATCGAGATTCGCAACGATCTCATCGCAACCGACGAGCAGGCGAAGGCGTGGGGCACGTGCCTCGCCGCGCTGCTTGCCGCAACCGAACATGCAAGGGAATGGTCCGCAGCGGGGAACCGCCGCGATCAAAGGTCTGTAGCCTGAGTATCTATCCTAACACGGGGGAGTAGGAGATATGGCTGGGACGACAAAGCACGAAGGCGGGGTTTCCTATCACAAACCCGGCCAGGATTATTTCGACAAACGCGGCTTGAAACGCCACGCCGGCGTCTTCTCGCTCTGGGCGCTCGGGGTGGGCGCCGTCATCTCGGGCGACTTTTCCGGATGGAACCTCGGCTTCGCCGTCGGTGGCTGGGGCGGCATGCTCGTCGGCACCATCCTGATCGCGATCATGTATCTCGGCCTCACCTACTCGATCGCCGAGATGAGCCCGGCTCTGCCGCATACGGGCGGAGCTTATTCCTTCGCCCGCACCGCCTTCGGGCCGTGGGGCGGCTTCATCACCGGCATCGCGGAAAACATCGAATACGTGCTGACGCCGGCTGTCGTCGTCTACTTCATCGGCACGTACATGACGGCCATCACCGGCACACCGGACGCCTGGCAGCCCGTATGGTGGCTTGTCGGCTACGTGATCTTCGTCGGCTTGAACGTGCGCGGTGTCGCTCTTTCCTTTGGAGTGACCGTGATCGTCACGCTCATCGCCCTTGCGATCCTGGTCTTCTTCTTCATCAGCGCCTTGGCCTCGGGACAATTCGACTTCGCCAAATACGCCATGAATATTGGCGTCGATGCAGGCGGGGCCGTGGTCGCGCTGCCGGACGGAGGCGGTCCGTTCCTGCCCCTTGGCGTCAGGGGCGTTTTCGCGGCGATGCCATTCGCGGTGTGGCTGTTCCTGGCGATCGAGCAGCTGCCGCTTGCCTCGGAAGAATCGGTCGACCCGAAACGCGACATGCCGAAGGGCATCATGCTCGGTATGTTCACGCTGCTGGCCACGGGGTTCCTGATCCTGATCATCAACCCGGCGCTGCCGGAGGGGTCATTTGCCTATGGAACCTCAGGTGAACCTATTCTCGACGGCTTCCGGGCCATCTTCGGGACAGGCTGGGCGAAGATACTAGCGCTTTTCGCCGTCGCAGGGCTGGTGGCGAGCTTCCACGCGATCATCTTCGCCTACGGGCGGCAGATATACTCGCTGTCTCGCGCCGGCTATTTCCCGCACTTCCTGTCGGTCACGCACGGCGATCATAAGACCCCGAACGTTGCGCTGCTCGCGGGATCGCTAGTCGGCTTCCTCGTGATGCTGGTGATCTGGTTCACGCAGGGCGGCGAAGCGGCTGGCACTTATATCGGCGGCACTCTTTTGAACATGGCTGTGTTTGGCGCCATGTTCTCCTACCTGCTGCAGGGGCTTACCTTCCTGCAGCTGCGTCGGCGCTTCCCGCATATCGACCGGCCCTATCGCAGCCCGTTCGGTACGCTTGGCGCGTCGCTGACCGTGATCATCGCCTTGGTCACGATCGGCTTCCAGCTTACCGATCCCCTCTACCGGCAGGGCATCATCGGCGTCGCGATCTGGTACATTATTGCGATCGTCTACTTCGCCGCCTATGGGCGTAACACGCTCGTCTACTCGCCGGAGGAGGAGTTCGCGGTGAAGCATCGCGAGGGCGCCGCTTCGATGTAAGCCCGCCTCTTAGGCGACAAGACCGAACCAAGCCGGTTCGCGGAGCGCCGCGGGCCGGCAATTCTTCTTGAGGGAGACCAGTTTCAATGCCCGGTAACCTGACACTCGACCAGCTCAAGAAGGCCGTCGTGAGCGACGAGATCGACACGGTGCTCGCCTGCCTCGTCGACATGCAGGGGCGGCTGATCGGCAAGCGCTTCCAGGCGGAGTACTTCCTCGCCTCCGCGCACGAGGAGACGCATGGCTGCGACTATCTCCTTGCCAACGACATCGATATGGAGCCGGTGCCGGGCTACGCGGTCGCCAACTGGGAGAAGGGCTACGGCGACTTCGTCATGAAGCCCGACATGGTGACGCTGACGCGCGTGCCGTGGCTCGAGGCGACGGCGCTTGTCCTCTGCGACGTGCTCGACCACCACCATCACGATCTCGCGCACAGCCCGCGCGCGATACTGAAAAAGCAGATCGCGCGACTTGCGGAGCGCAAGATGCGCGCCTTCCTCGCGTCGGAGCTGGAGTTCTATCTCTTCGACGAGACCTACGATTCCGCGCGGCGCAAGCGATACGCGGACCTAGAGACGGCCGGTCACTACATTCAAGACTATCACATCCTGCAGACCACCAAGGAGGAGGGCGTGATGCGCGCCATCCGCAAGGGGCTGCAGGGCGCGGGCATACCCGTGGAGAACTCGAAAGGCGAATGGGGACCGGGTCAGGAGGAGATCAACGTCCGCTACGCCGATGCGTTGGAGATGGCGGACCGCCACACGATCCTGAAAAACGGCGCGAAGGAGATCGCTTTCGGACTCGGCAAGGCGATCACCTTCATGGCGAAGTGGGACTATGCGCTCGCAGGGTCCTCAAGCCACATCCATGCGTCGCTCTGGGACGCGGCGGGCCGGAAGCCGCTCTTCTTCGACGCGAAGGCCGAGCACGGCATGTCGGCGCTGATGCGCCAGTTCATGGCGGGGCAGCTGAAATATGCGCGCGAGATCACCTGGTTCCTGGCGCCCTATGTCAATTCCTACAAGCGCTTCCAGGTGGGGACTTTCGCTCCGACGCGGGCGATCTGGAGTCGCGACAACCGCACGGCCGGCTTCCGGCTCTGCGGCGAGGAGACGAAGGCGATCCGCGTGGAATGCCGGGTCGGCGGCGCCGACCTCAATCCCTATCTCGCTTTCGCAGCGCTCATCGCGGCGGGGCTCGCGGGAATCGACGAGAAGCTCGAGCTCGAACCTGCCTTCGTCGGCGACGCCTATCTTGGCAAGAACCTGCGTGAGGTGCCGAAGACGCTGCGCGAGGCGATCGAGCTCATGGACAAATCGAAGATGCTTCGCGCGGCCTTTGGCGACGATGTCATCGAGCATTATCTCCACACCGCGCGCTGGGAGCAGCTCGAATACGACCGCCGCGTCACCGATTGGGAGCTGAAGCGCGGGTTTGAGCGGTATTGACAGAAGAACCATCGTCCGTCTGAGGGGAATTCATGGCCGATACCGTCAAAATCATTTCACCGATCGACGGCTCGCTCTATGCAGAGCGGCCGTTTATCGCCGACGCCGCGCTCGATGCCGCGGTCTCCCGCGCCCGTGCTGCGCAGGCAGAGTGGGCGCAGGTGCCGGTGAAGAAGCGCGTGGCGAAAGTGCTCGCCATGCTCGAAGCGTTGCTTGCGATGAACGACCAGATCGTGCCGGAGCTTGCCTGGCAGATGGGGCGGCCGGTCCGCTTCGGCGGCGAGAAGGGTGGGCTTGAGGAGCGCGCCCGCTACATGGCGTCGATCGCGGAGGAATCGCTCGCGCCGCTCGTGCCGAAGGAGAAGCAAGGCTTTCGCCGTTACGTGAAACGCGAGCCGCTCGGCGTCGTCCTCGTCATCGCGCCTTGGAACTATCCCTTTCTCACCGCCGGCAACACCATCTTCCCGGCACTGATGGCCGGCGATGCGGTGCTTCTGAAGCACGCCGCGCAGACGCTTCTCGTCGGCGAGCGGTTCCAAGAGGCGGCCGACAAGGCCGGACTTCCGCGAGGCCTCTTCCAGAATCTCGTCCTTTCGCACGAGCAGACCGAGCGGCTCATCGGATCGGGCAGGATCGACCACGTCAATTTCACCGGCTCGGTCGGAGGCGGCCAGGCGATCGAGCGCGCCGCCGCCGGCACCTTTGCCTCGCTGGGCCTTGAGCTCGGCGGCAAGGACCCGGCCTATGTGCTTCCCGACGCCAAGCTCGATCACGCGATCGAGAACCTCGTCGACGGCTCCTTCTACAATTCCGGCCAGTGCTGCTGCGGCATTGAGCGCATCTATGTGCATGAGGACATCTACGAGCCCTTCGTCGACGGCTTCGTCGAGCTGACCAGGAAATATGTCGTGGGCAATCCGCTCGACGAAGCCACCACGCTCGGGCCGATGGCGCGCGCAAGCTTCGCCGACCATGTGCGCGGCCATACCGCCGAGGCGTTACGGAAAGGCGCCGTCAAGCACATCGACATGAAGGTGGAGGGCGATCGCGAGGGCTCGCCCTATCTCGCGCCCGAGGTGCTGACAAACGTCAACCATCAGATGGCGGTGATGCGCGAGGAAAGCTTCGGGCCGGTGGTCGGGATCATGAAGGTCAGGGACGACGACGAAGCGATCGCGCTCATGAACGACAGCCCCTATGGGCTGACCGCCTCGGTCTGGACGACCGACATTGACCGGGCGACTGAGGTCGGCGACCGCGTCGCGACCGGTACGGTGTTTATGAACCGCTGCGACTATGTCGATCCGGGCCTGGTCTGGACCGGCGTCAAGGATACCGGCCGTGGCGCCGCGCTCTCGAAATTCGGCTACGACGCGCTGACCAGGCCGAAGAGCTATCACCTTCGGGACGTCAAATGACCAAGCTCGTTGCCAACTGGAGCTATCCGACCGCCATTCGCTTCGGGGCGGGGCGGATCACGGAACTCGCCGACGCCTGCGAGGCGGCGGGTATCAAGAGGCCGCTGCTCGTCACCGATTCCGGTCTTGCCAAGCTCGATATCACCGGCCGAGCGCTCGACGTCATGCGGAAGGGTGGGCTGGCGCCAGGGCTCTTCTCCGACGTGCGTCCCAATCCCGTCGAAACCAACCTCACGAACGGCGTCGCCGTGTTCAAGGCCGGAAAACATGACGGCGTCGTCGCCTTCGGCGGCGGCAGCGGCCTCGATATGGGGAAGCTCATTGCCTTCATGGCCCGCCAGAAGCGGCCGGTCTGGGATTTTGAAGACATCGGCGACTGGTGGACGCGCGCTGACTCAGAGAAGATCGCTCCGATTGTCGCGGTGCCGACGACGGCCGGCACCGGCTCTGAAGTCGGCCGCGCCGGCGTCGTCACAGACGAGGCCACTCACACGAAGAAGGTGATCTTCCATCCGAAGATGATGCCGAGGATCGTGATCTGCGATCCGGAGCTCACGGTCGGCATGCCACCCTTCATCACGGCCGGCACGGGCATGGACGCGCTCGCGCATTGCCTCGAAGCCTATTCGGCCGAGTTCTATCACCCGATGGCGGCGGGCATCGCGGTTGAGGGCATGCGGCTTGTCTTCGAGAACTTGCCGAAGGCGGTGAAGGACGGAAAGGACCTTGAAGCGCGTGCCCATATGATGAGCGCCGCCGCGATGGGCGCCGCCGCCTTCCAGAAGGGGCTCGGCGCCATCCATTCGCTGTCGCATCCGGTTGGCGCGCTCTACGACACGCATCATGGCATGACGAACGCCGTGTTCATGCCCTACGTGCTCGTCTTCAACCGGCCGGCGATCGAAGCGAAAATCGATCGGCTCGCCGGCTACCTCGGGATCTCCGGCGGCTTCGACGGCTTCCTGAAGGCGGTGCTGAAGCTTCGCGAGGAAATCGGCGTGCCGCACACGCTCGCCGACTTCAAGGTCGACGCATCGCGGCGCGACGAGATCGCCGAGATGGCGATCGTCGATCCGACCGCCGGCGGCAATCCTGTGAAGCTCACCAAGGACGCCGTGCTGAAGATTTTCGACATGGCGATGAAGGGCGAGCTCTGAGCAAATCGCGACAGAAGCCCCCCACCTTCCTCTCCGTTTGTCATCCCGGAAGCGACGCGAAGCGGCGCTGTCCGGGACCCATGAACTCGGGTCGCCGCGGTCAGCTGCGGCGCACTTGGATTTGCTTCGGCGTTCATGGGTCCCGGTCTTGCCGCTAACGCGGCAAACCGGGATGACAAATTGAGGGGTGGGTAGAGCGGCAACTAGGTGTTCCTTGCCATTGCACAGTCCGCCATCAATCCCCGCCGCTCAATCCTCGCTTACACTCCGCGTCATCTCCGCTCATCAGAGGGCGTCGGCCGGCGTTATCGACGGAGCGGGGATGCGGAGCCAGGATGGCTGGCGGAGTAACGCCCGTCGCTCGTCCGTGGCGCCCAAGTCGTCCAGGCTTGCCGTGTTGTGCGAATGACGGCTCCTTCCGGGTAGATGCACGAAGACCCGGGGCCGGGACGGAGCAAGCGAGAAGACTCCGCGCGGGGCGCCGAAGGGCGCCGCACATTCCTTTTCGCGATCCTTCCGGATCGCAGCACAGGTGCCCCAAGGCGCCCCGCACCCTCATCAACCTCCGCCCAGACGGCGGTGGATCATTTCCCATGTACTTTTGTCGTCATGCCCGGACTTGATCCGGGTATCCATACCGTGACGCTGAGGACATTTGCGACTGCGACGGAATGGATTGCCGGATCGGGCCGGCAATGATGCCAGGGCAGGAGCGGAAAGGGACGACAGAGCGGAAGCGGAAAGAGTTCCGCTATTTCGACCAGGGCCAAGTGCGCTTCTTGCGGCGTGGAAGGTGGCGGAGCGGCGTCTGGAAGCGGACGCCGGCCGTCCCGCCGGCCTGCCACATCACCGTCACCTTCTGATCGCCCTCGTCGAAGACCAAGCGGAACTGACGCGGCAGGAACGTCGGATGTGCGAAGTTCAGTCGGGCGCCGAGCGCACTCAGGTCACGAATCGTACAGGCGATCTCGCGGCCGCTGATTATGGCCTTTCCCTGGTGTTTTGCGGCAGAGCGCGGCGCGTTGCGCAATTCGGGCATGAGCGACTCCACACTGAAGGGAGCTACTTCTAAGCGCTGTCGGTGAGTCGTTGGTTAAGCCGGTGACGAGCCGGGCCGGCAGATTGTCGCGTCAGCCGACCAGTTCGCAGGTGTCGCGGAAGACAATCTCCGGGTAGCGCTTCATCGTATTGTCGAGATCCCAGGGATTGCGGGCGAGGAAGACCAGGCGGCCATCGCGGTCTTCGGCAAGGCTGGCGCGGTTCTCGGTCTTGAATGCGTCCATCGCGGCCTCGCCTGACTTCGACGAGATCCAGCGGGCGGTCTGATAAGGAATGGGCTCCAACACAATCTCGGCGTTGTATTCGCCGGCGATCCGGGACGTCAGCACGTCGAGCTGCAGGATGCCGACAACGCCGACGATGAAGTGCCCGCCGGTGAGCGGGCGGAACACCTGCACCAACCCCTCTTCGGCGAGATCTTCGAGCGCTTGGCGCACGGCCTTCACCTTGGATGCGTCGCCATGAAGCACGCGGCGGAGCACTTCCGGCGCAAAGGACGGGAGGCCTGTGAAGCGGATGGAGGAGTCTTCGGAAAGCGTGTCACCGACGCGAAGCGTCCCGTGGTTCGGCACGCCGATTACGTCGCCGGCAAGCGCCTCGTCGGCGATGTGGCGGTCCTGGCCGAAGAAGAGCACCGGGCTTTGCACGGCGATCGTCTTGCCGGTGCGCACGTGTTTGAGCTTCATGCCGCGGTGGAAGCGGCCGGAGCAGAGGCGCAGGAAGGCGATCCGGTCGCGGTGGTTCGGGTCCATGTTGGCCTGCACCTTGAAGACGAAGCCGGCGACGGTGTCGCTTCCCGGATCGACGGTGCCCGCGGCGCTCGGCTGCGGACGCGGCGGCGGCGCATATTCGGCGATCGCCTGCAGAAGCTCTTCCACCGAATAGTCGCGCAGAGCACTGCCGAAGATGACCGGCGTCAGATGTCCTTCGCGGAACGAGTCGAGGTCGAACTGCGGATAGCCTTCGGTTGCGAGCGCGGCCTGGTCGCGGTACTCGGCGAGGACTGCCGGGGCGACGCGCTCGGCAAGCGCCGGGTCATCGAAGCCGTCGATGTCGAGCCGCAAATCGAAAGCGCTGCCGCGCGCCTGCGAGGAGGTGAGGAATCTGCCAGCCTTAAGATCGACCACGCCGGAAAAATCTGTCCCCATGCCGAGCGGCCAGGTAACGGGCGCGGTGTCGAGCGCCAGCTCCGCCTGGATCTGATCGAGCAGCTCGAACGGATGCAGGCCCTCGCGGTCGATCTTGTTGATGAAGGTGACGATCGGGATGTCGCGAAGCCGGCAAACCTCAAAGAGCTTTCTGGTCTGACTCTCGATTCCCTTTGCTGCGTCGATCACCATGATGGCGGAATCGACGGCTGAGAGCGTGCGGTAGGTGTCCTCGGAGAAATCCTCGTGGCCGGGCGTGTCGAGGAGATTGAAGACGAGGGCGTCGCGCTCGAAACGCATCACGGTGGAGGAGACCGAGATGCCGCGCTCGCGCTCGATCGCCATCCAGTCGGACCGCGTGCGCCGCCGCTCGCCACGGGCGCGCACGGCACCCGCCATGCGGATCGCGCCGCCCTTAAGAAGCAGCTTCTCCGTCAGCGTCGTCTTGCCAGCGTCCGGGTGCGAGATGATGGCAAAGGTCCGCCGCGAGCGCCAATCCGCCGCGCCGTCGGCGCTGAGCTCGGCGCCGTCGCCTGCGATCGTCTCGGCAATCATCGTGTCGTCGGACATGACCCGCTTTCCCTCGGCCGCGGCGACGCGTTTCGGAAGCGCGGGGCCGATGCGAACGGCGCCTCACATAGGGGTTGGAGACCGATTTGGGTAGGTCCGGTCCTTAGCCGCCTCCGCTATCGGGGTTTCGCTCCAGCCGCTCGCGGCTATAGTTCGCTCTTCGAAAGCACATTCGGGAGCGAGACAATGCGTTTTGTGAGATTGCTGGCCGCCGGCCTCGCCGTGGCCGTTGCGGCGGCCGCCCCGGTGAAGGCGGAAACCTTCATCAACATCCTGACCGGCGGCCAGTCGGGCGTCTATTATCCGCTTGGCGTGTCGCTGGAATCGATTTTCGCGGCCTCCGTACCGGACGCGCGGCCGTCCGTCCAGTCGACCAAAGCCTCGGTCGAGAATCTCAACCTTGTGCAGGCAGGGAAGGGCGAGATCGCCTTCACGCTCGGCGACAGCCTGAAGTTCGCTGTCGAGGGGAATGCCGATGCCGGCTTCAAGAGCCCGCTCGACAAGCTCCGTACTTTGGCGGCTATCTATCCGAACTACGTGCAGATCGTCGCTTCGCAGGACTCCGGCATCAAGACGCTCGCCGACCTGAAGGGTAAGCGCGTTTCCGTCGGAGCGCCGAAATCCGGCACCGAGCTCAATGCCCGCGCCATCCTCGGTGCCGCCGGCATCACTTACGATGATCTGGGGAAGGTCGAGTATCTGCCGTTCGGTGAGTTGGTGGAGTTGATCAAGAACCGCCAGCTCGACGCCACCCTGCAATCTGCCGGGCTCGGCGTTTCCTCGATCCGCGACCTTGCCGCTTCGCTTCCGATCACCGTCGTGGAGATTCCCGCAGACATCGTGGAGAAGGTCGGCTCGCCCTACTTCTCGGCGCCAATCCCCGGCGGCACGTACGAAGGGCAGACCGCCGATGTCGCCACGGCGGCGGTGCCGAACTACCTCGTCACCAGCGCCGATGTTCCCGATGACGTGGTCTACGCGATGACCAAGGCGATCTTCGAGAACCTCGACAAGATGGTCGCCGCGCACGCCGCCGCGAAGGGTATTACTCTCGACAAGGCGGCCAAGAATCCGCCGGCGCCGCTACATTCTGGCGCGGAGCGCTACTACAAGGAAGCCGGCGCCATGTGACATGCACGGAGGGGCGCTTCGGCGCCCCTTCGTTCGTTCCGGTATCGCAATGACTGCAACGGGAATGACGACGGAAGCGGCCGACGACGCGGCGCTTCCGCGCGAGGCCCAGGAGTTCGGTTGGGGCGGCGGAAAGACCGCGCGCCTCCTCTTCTTCATCGCCGTGGCCTTCTCCGCTTTTCAGCTCTGGACGGCTGCTTACGCACCACTCCCGAGCCAGGTGATACGGGCGGTGCATGTCGGATTCCTGCTGTCTCTCCTTTTCGGGCTCGTCGCCAACCGCGGAGCGAAAAGCGTTTCGCTGAGGGTGGTCACCTGGGCGCTTGGTGTCGCGGGCTTCGGGGTTGGGCTCTACCACTGGGTCTTCTACGCAGAGATTCTCTTTCGCGCGGGCGATCCGAACGACTGGGACATTGCCGTCGGGACGCTCGCGGTCGTGCTCGTCTTCGTCGCTGGGCGGCTGATGATGGGATGGGCGCTGCCGATCATTTGTGCGCTCTTCCTCGCCTACGGAATGTTCGGCCAGCATCTGCCTTCGCCGCTCAATCATCGCGGCTACGATTTCTCGCAGATGATCGACACGCTCTTCCTCGGCACCGACGGCATCTACGGGACGCCGATCTACGTCTCCTCGACCTACATCTTCCTCTTCATCCTTTTCGGCAGCTTCCTGGAGCGTGCCGGGATGATCGGCCTCTTCACTGACGTCGCGCTCGGGCTCGTCGGGCATAATCGCGGCGGGCCGGCGAAGGTGGCAGTCGTGTCCTCCGCGTTGATGGGGACGATCAACGGCTCCGGCGTCGCCAACGTCGTCACGACGGGCCAGTTCACGATTCCCTTGATGAAGCGCTTTGGTTTCAAGTCTGCCTTCGCGGGCGGCGTCGAGGCGACTTCCTCGATGGGTGGACAAATCATGCCGCCGGTGATGGGAGCAGTCGCCTTCATTATGGCGGAGACGCTCGGAATTCCGTACCTCGACGTGGTGAAGGCGGCGATCGTGCCGGCCATCCTCTACTTCGTCACGGTGTTCCTATTGGTGCATCTCGAAGCCGGCCGGCTCGGGCTCAAGGGCCTTCCCAAGGCTGAATGCCCGAACGCGATCGCAGCGCTTCGCGCGAAGTGGTACCTGATCCTGCCGCTCGCAGCGCTCGTCTGGCTGCTCTTCTCCGGTTATACGCCGCTCTTCGCCGGCACTGTGGGCCTGGCGCTGACGGCGCTCATCATCCTGGGCGCGCCGGTCGCGCTCAATCTCGGGCCGTTCGTGTTTCGCGCGACATTCTGGATCGTGCTCGGCCTACTCGCCGGGCTTGCCTTCAAGACTTCGATCACGCTCGGCGGCGTGCACTTGAGCGGCATCACCGCGGTCCTGATCCTGATCCTCATCCTTGTCGCCGCGAACTTCATCGTCCGTGGCGGGCGGGAGACGCTTTCGCTCTGTCTCGGCTCGTTGGCGGAGGGCGCGAAGAATGCGCTTCCCGTCGGCGTCGCCTGCGCGCTCGTCGGCGTCATCATTGGTGTGCTCGCACTGACCGGCGCAGGCACGAGCTTCGTACGTGTGATCGTCTCGATCGGCCAGAGCTCGCTTTTACTCTCGCTCCTTCTGACGATGCTCTGCTGCTTGGTGCTTGGCATGGGCGTGCCGACGATTCCGAACTACATCATCACATCATCGATCGCCGGGCCTGCCCTTCTCTCGCTCGGCGTGCCGCTCATCGTCAGCCACATGTTCGTTTTCTACTTCGGCATCATGGCCGACCTGACGCCGCCGGTCGCGCTCGCTGCCTTTGCCGCGGCGCCGATTGCCAAGGAGACGGGCATGAAGATCGGAATGAACGCCGTGCGCATCGCGGCTGCCGGTTTCGTCGTTCCCTACATGGCCGTCTACACACCGGCGCTGATGCTGCAGGACGGCGGGCCGCTCGCCGCGGAGATCGGCTATTGGCCGGCTGTCGCCTACGTCGTCTTCAAGGCGGTCGTCGCAATTCTCTTCTGGGGCGCCGCAGCGATCGGCTTTCTCCGCAGTCGGCTCGCGCCCTGGGAGCGGCTTTGGGCCTTTGTCGCTGCGGCACTTCTTATTGCCGCACTACCTCTGACCGACGAGCTTGGCTTTACTGTCGTCGCCGCATTCCTCGCCTGGCATCTCTGGCGAGCTCGCGCGGTCAAGGCGCAGCCCGCGTGAGCGCTCTTTGCATTGCAGGCGGAGCTGTCATCCTCCGCATCGCGGCGGCGGCTTTCACGCTCTCCTGGACGCACACCATCGAGAAGACAGAGTGGATCGAGCGCTGGCAGGTCGAGCCCGACCACCTGGTGCTCGTCGAGGCAGAGGTGGAAGGCTCCGGCGCCGGGATGGAGCCGCCGCCCGACGCACGGCTCGAGGGCCGATTCTACGTCTGGCGGCCGAACGAGACGCGGAAGGAGATCGTGCTTCGGCGCGATCCGCATGCGGGCGACTGGCGGCTTTGCGCGGCGGGCCGTTGTGCCGCGCTCGGCGATTGGCTCAAGGTCGACGCCGACCCGGTAGCGCTGAAGCCTTGCCCCTAGTCCTTGCTGCGCTTCTCCAGATCGGCGCGCTCGGCAGCCGATGCCTTGGGCGAACTCGTGCACCTCGCGCTCGGCCGAGGCGGAGAGGCGCTGGTAAGCGCCAAGCCCGACGATGAGCGTTACGCCGGCAAAGAGGAGAAGCGTCGGGTAGAGCATGTTTGAGACATCGCCTTCCTTCGCGGTCTGGAAGATCGAGACCAGCGCTTCCAGAAAGACGGCGATGGCGATGGTGGAGATGAACTTGGTCATCGAGCGCCGCGCCTCGCCGGCATGACGCATCTCGGTCGGGTTCAGCACCTCCTCTTCAAATATGTATTTGGCGACCTCGAAGACGGCGACGGCGATGATCGTGTAGCCGACCGAATCGAGGAGTTGCGAACCGATGTTCGATTCCGGGGTCGAGAACACGGCGACAAGCTGCATGCCGGCGAAGACAATGAGCCCACCCGCGATCAGCATCATCGACAGGCTGATTGCGCCGAAGACAATGCGGGACGCAGTAGCCAGCTCGTGCAAATGAGACTCCAATTCTGACCGGCCTCGTGCCCGCCTTTCGCTCGGGAGAGAAAGATAGCCGGCGGCATTTTGTTCCGCGCGAGGCGTACAACGGTAAAGCCGTCAACCCTCGATTTCCTCGCTCAGCATGGAAAGCCGCAACCATTCGTCCTCAGCCGTGGCAAGCGCCGCTTCCGTTGTCTTGAGCGCTGCGGCGGTGCGCTCGAAGCCTTGCGGATCGCTGGCAAAAAAGCCGGGATCGGCCAGCCTTCCGGCGAGCCTTGACGCTTCTTTCTGCAGCGCCTCGATCTTGTCCGGCAGCTTCTCCAACGCGTGGCTTTCCTTGAAGCTCAGCTTGCGCTTTGTCGTGGTACGCGGCGCACCCGACGCGTTCTTGTCCGCTGGCTTCTTGTGCTCGGGCTTCGCCGGCTTCGAGGCCGGGGCGAACGGCGCGTTGCCGCGTTGCGCCAGCATGTCCGAATAGCCGCCCGCATATTCCACCCAATTTCCGTCGCCCTCCGCGACGATGATGGATGTGACGGTGCGGTCGACGAAGTCGCGGTCGTGGCTGACAAGGATCACCGTGCCGGAGTAATCGGCGATCATCTCCTGCAAGAGGTCGAGCGTCTCGATGTCGAGGTCATTGGTCGGCTCGTCGAGGACGAGAAGGTTCGACGGGGCGGCAAAGGCGCGGGCGAGCATCAAGCGTCCCCGCTCGCCGCCGGAAAGCGCGGAGAGCGGCTGACGCGCCTGCTCCGGCGCGAAGAGAAAGTCCTTCATGTAGCTCATGACGTGGCGTGTCTCGCTGCCGATCGTCACGACGTCGCCGCCGGTGCGGGTGAGCGCGTCCTTCAGCATCGTCGTAGGATCGAGGCTCGCGCGGCGCTGGTCGAGCGAGGCGGTCGCGAGATTGGCGCCGAGCCGCACTGTGCCCTCGTCGGGTGGGCTCGCGCCGGTCAGGAGATTGAGAAGCGTTGTCTTGCCGACGCCATTCGGACCGACGATGCCGATCCGATCGCCGCGCGCCACGCGGATCGAAAAATCGCGGACGAGCGTGCGTCCCCCGAGCGCCTTCGATATCCCTACCGCCTCGATGACGAGCTTTCCCGATGTCTTGGCGTCGGCGAGCGAGAATTTGACCGCGCCGGTGACGCGCAACTGCTCGCGACGTTTACGGCGCAGCTCGTGAAGCGCGCGGAGCCGACCCTGATTGCGCGCACGCCGCGCCGTTACGCCGTAGCGCAGCCAGTCGAGCTCCGCCGCGATCTTGCGGTCAAGCTTCTGGCGGTCGCGCTCCTCCTGCGCGAAGACCTCGTCGCGCCAGGTCTCGAACGCGCTGAAGCCCCGATCGAGACGCCGCACCACGCCCCGGTCGAGCCACAGCGTCGCGCGCGACAGGCGTTCGAGGAGTCTGCGGTCGTGGCTGACCAGCACGATCGCCGAGCGGCTTCTAGCCAGCGTCGCCTCCAGCCATTCGATTGCCGGCAGGTCGAGGTGATTGGTCGGCTCGTCGAGGATGAGGATGTCGGGGTCTGGCGCCAACACGCGGGCGAGCGCGGCGCGCCGCGACTCGCCGCCCGAAAGGTTCGCCGGGTTCTCCGCGCCGGTGAGCCCCAGCGCTTCCAGCGTCTGCGTGACGCGGTGGCGATCGTCGCCCGGCGCGAGCCCGGCTTCGACATAAGCGCGCGTCGTTGCGAAGCCGGAGAGATCCGGCTCCTGCCGCAGGTAGCGCAGCGTCGCGCCCTGGCGGACGCTCCGCTCGCCTTTGTCGGCCTCGACCTCGCCGGCCATGATCTTGAGGAGCGTCGATTTGCCCGATCCGTTCCGACCGACGAGCGACAGCCGCTCGCCTTCGCCGACCGCGAGCTCGACGCTATCGAGAAGTGGGTGCCGGTCGAAGCCGAGTGCGATGTTCTTGAGGGTCAGGAGGGGAGCGGGGGGCATTTGCGAAGATTTGCAACTAACTTCAATCGTCGTCGTGCCGGGTCAAGCCCGGCAATGACGACAGTTGTTGAGGTTACCCGCTATAGCATCCAGCCAACCGGGCGCGCTGGCGAACGAGCGCCAACACGAGGTCGATCGAAGGCGTCGGCGTGTCGGTCAGGCGCCCGAGCTCCTGCACGGCGGTGACGAGTGCGTCGATCTCCATCGGCCGGCCGAGCTCAAGATCCTGCAGCATCGAGGTCTTGTGGGCGCCGACCTGTTCGGCGCCGGCGATCCGCTTGTCGACGTCGATCGGGAATTTTACGTCGAGCCGCGATGCGATCGTCTCTGCCTCCACCATCATGGCGCGGGCGACGGCGCGCGTGCCGGAGTCGCCCGTGATCTCCGCGAGCGTGCCGCCGGTCAGCGCCGAGATCGGGTTGAATGAAACGTTGCCCCAGAGCTTCACCCAGATGTCATTGCGGATGTCGGGGCGGATCGGCGCTCGAATGCCGGCGCCAACAAGGACGCGGGAGAGCGCCGCGAGACGCTCGCTCTTCTCGCCCGACGGCTCGCCAACTGGTAGCCGGTCCCCCTCGACGTGATGGATGATTCCGGGTGCTTCGATCTCCGCCGCAATGTAGACGACGCAGCCGATGGCGCGCTCCGGCTTAAGCGTCGCCCAGATATTTCCGCCAGGATCCACGGCTTCGACGCGTCGGCCGTCATGCTCGCCGCCGTGCCTGTAGAAATACCACCATGGCACGCCGTTCTGCGCCGTGACGACCGCCGTGTTCGGCCCGAGCAGCGGCTTCATGATGTCGAGCACACCTGGCACGGAATGCGCCTTCAGCGCGAGGATCACGAAGTCCTGAGGCCCGAGCGCGGCCGGGTCGCCGCTGGCAATGACAGCGACGTTGCTCTCGCCTCCCTTGCCGCGGACCGTCAGACCCTTCTCGCGCATCGCCGCAAGGTGCGGACCGCGCGCGACGAGGCTCACCTCCGCTTCGCCCTTCTGGGCGAGCTTGGCGCCGATGAATCCGCCGATCGCGCCAGCGCCGAAGACGCAGATCTTCATGCCGTCCTCAACCAGAGAGGCCGAGCTTCTCGGCGAGGCCGATGCGTTGCAGCTTGCCGGTCGCGCCTTTCGGAATCTCGGGCAAGAACACGAGCTTGCGCGGCACCTTGAAGTCGGCGAGGCGCGTCGCGCAGAAATCTCGGAGCTCGCGCTCGCTCGCTTTCTTGCCGTCGCGGAAGACGACCGCGGCGGCGACGTCCTCGCCGAGCTTTGGATGCGGCATGGCGAAGGTCACGACCTGCGCCACGGCCGGGTGATCCAACAGAACTTCATCCACCTCGCGCGGAGAGATCTTCTCGCCGCCGCGATTGATGATCTCCTTCAGCCGGCCGGTAATGCGGATGTAGCCGTCGGAATCCATCGTGCCCTGGTCTCCGGTATGGAACCAGCCATGCGCGAAGGCTTCTGCGTTGGCTTTCGGGTTGTTCTCGTAGCCGGCGGTGACGTTCGGCCCTCGGATGACGATCTCGCCGACCTCGCCGGCCGGAACCATGCTCCCGTCGGTCGCCATGATCGCCATCTCCGGGCCGGCGGCGAGGCCGACGCTGCCGGCCTTGCGCGGCTTCGGCGGTAGCGGATTCGATGCCATCTGATGCGCGGCTTCGGTCATCCCGTAGGATTCGATCACCGGGCAGCCGAAGGTCGCCTCAAGCTCTGCCATCACCTGCGGCGGCAGCGAGGAGGACGAGGAGCGGATGAACCGAAGCTTCGCGCGCTTGATGCTTTCGGGGTTGCGCGGCGCGCGGGAGAGAATTGCCTGATGCATGGTCGGCACGGCGGTGTACCAGGTGGGTGTCGCCTCATCGAGCCACTGGAAGAATTTCAGTGCGTTGAAGCCCGGCGTCGCCACGACCGACGCCCCGGCGGAAAGCGACGCCGTCACCGCAGCGATCAGCCCGTGGATGTGGAAGAGCGGCATGATGTTCAGGCAGAGGTCGGCAGACGTCAGCGCCAGCGTCTCGCGGATGTTCCTGGCCGAGGCGGCGACGTTGGCGCCGGAGAGCGGCACGATCTTGGGCCGCGACGTGGTGCCGGAGGTGTGGAGCACGAGCGCAATGTCTTCGGGCTCGGCACGGCCGGTGACCTTCGCCGGCCAAATCGCCTTGCCCACGAGCTTGAACTTGCCAGCTGGGGCGCCCGCGGGCACCTCGAGCCGAAGCACCGGAACCCCGAGCTTCTTCGCCGTCGACTCCGCTGCTTCGTTGCCGGCGGTGTCGACTACGAGCGCCTTGGCGCCGAGATCGGTCAGATAGAACTCGAACTCCTCGGCGCGATAGGCCGGATTCAATGGTGCCGTCGTCGCGCCGGCTGCGATTGCAACGAAGGCGGCCGCCATCTCCGGCCCATTCGGAAGCACGATCGCGACGCGGTCGTTCCGCCCGATGCCGAGCGCGTTCAGCCCGACGACCGTATTGCCGATCAGGTGCCGCAATGCGCCGAAAGTGAGGGGCTCGCGGTCGGGCGCACCGATCGCTGGGTCACTGTCGGCGCCTTTCACGATATCAAGCATTCCCGGCCCTTCGTTCCTTGCGACCACGAATGCGGTCGTCATGGCACAGCTTGACCATGCCATCCATTCCCTTGCGGCTCAGCGCCACGACGGTCACGGAATGGATTGCCGGGTCAAGCCCAGCAATGACGACTGATGAGAAAGTCGCTCAAACCACCTTTACCTTGAGATCGCCGACCCCGTCGACATGGCCGTCAAGCACGTCGCCCCGCTTGACCGCGCCGACGCCGGCCGGCGTCCCCGTCATGATGAGGTCGCCTGGCGCGAGGCGGAAGAGCCCGGAGAGATATGCGATCGCCTCCGGCACCTTCCAGATCATCTGGTTCAGATCGCCTTCCTGCTTCTTGACGCCGTTGACCTTGAGCCAGATCGCGCCGGCGCTCGGGTGCCCAACCTCGGCTGCAGGCACGAGGGCGCCGATCGGCGCGGAGGAACTCGAAGGCCTTTCCGACCTCCCATGGCCGGCCCATCTTCTTCGCCTCGCCCTGCAGGTCGCGGCGCGTCATGTCGAGGCCGACGGCGTAGCCGAAGACGTGGTCGAGCGCCTTTTCCGCGGGGATGTTCTCGCCGCCCTCCTTGAGTGCCACGATCAGCTCGATCTCGTGGTGAACGTCGCTCGTCGCGGAGGGGTAGGGGAAGTCGCCGCCGCCCGTGTTTTCGAGGCAGGCCACGACGTTGTCGGGATTCTTCTGAAAGAAGAAGGGTGGCTCCTTGTTCGGATCGTGGCCCATCTCGATCGCGTGCTCGGCGTAGTTCCGCCCGATGCAATAGACGCGGCGTATGGGAAAGAGCGCATCGGACCCCTTCACGGGAAGCGCGGTGACTGCGGGCGGTGTGAAGACGTAGCTCATCGACGGACTTTCTCTCATGCTCGAAGGGTCAGGATCGGCTCGCCGCGTAGTACTCGACCCGGCGCTCCAGCCAGGCGAGACCCTCAGCGAAAAGGAAGGCAAAGGCGAAGAGGATGACGAGCGCGGCCCAGAATTTCTCCATCAGAAACTGCGAGCCGTAGATTTGGAAAAGCGCGCCAAATCCGACAATTGTCACAAGCAACTGGCCGATGATGACGCCCTTCACGGAACGGATCACGCCGAGTCTGATGCCGGCGAGGATCTCCGGCAGCGCTGCCCAGAAATAGACGCGCAGAAAGGCCTGCGGCGGACTTGCGCCGAAGCTGTGCGCCATCTCGATCAGCGATGGGGAGATGGCGCGAACGCCGGCTCTGGTGTCGAGCACAATGATCCAGATTGCGAAGAGGACGACGGTCAAGATGATGGTCGTCTGGCCAAGACCGAACAGCACCATGATGACCGGTACGAGGGCGGTGAGCGGAGCCGAGAGAAAGAGGTTCACCCACGGCAAGAAGATACGGTCGGCGATTGTCGAGCGGCCCATCAGAAGTCCGAGCGGGACGCCGACGGCGATCGAGATAACGTTGCCGATGAAGAAGGCGTAGCCGGTGACCCAGAGCGCCGAAAGGAAGGTCCGTGTCGGGACGATCTCGATCATCGCCACCAACACGCTCGAGAGCGGCGGCAGCAAGAAGCTGAGATGGAGCTGCCCGACGATCTCCCAAAGCGCCGCCCAGAAAAGCAGCGAGGCCGACATTGGGATGCGATATCCGAAGACGAGCATTGCCGAGCTCAATCCAAATAGCGCTTCAGGGCGCGCCAGATTGTATCGACGGTGTCGAGATAAACAGGATGGCGGCGGATGGCGTCGACGTCGCCACCGCGTTGAATGTCCGGCACGATTATTTGAGAGACCCGGCCGGGGCGGGCCGATAGCAGCACGATGCGATCGGACACGTAGACCGCCTCTTCGATCGAATGTGTAACGAAGACGAAGGTCTTCTTCTCGATCTCCCGCAGCCTGAGCAGATCCTCCTGGAACTTCCGCCGGGTCTGTTCGTCGACCGCGCTGAACGGCTCGTCCATCAGCAGCACATCGGCCTTGACCGCCAGCGCGCGGGCCAGGCCGACCCGCTGGCGCATACCGCCGGAGAGCTCATGAGGGTACTTGTTCTCGAAGCCGCGCAAGCCGACCTCATCGATGTAGTGCCGCGCCGTGGCCTCGCGTTCGGCCTTGCCGACGCCACGCAGCTCCAAGCCGAAGGTGACGTTGGCGAGCGCGGTCGCCCAGGGCATCAGCGCGAAGTCCTGGAAGACGAAGGCGCGTTCCGGGCCGGGTCCACGTACCGATGCTCCGTTTACCAGCACTTCGCCCGACGTCGCCGGAAGCAGGCCGGCGATGATCTTGAGCAAAGTGGTCTTGCCGCAGCCAGAGGGCCCCAGCAACGTGGTGAGTTGGCCGCGCGGAAAATCGATACTGATAGCATCGAGTGCGTGAACGCCGCCGGCATAGACTTTGGCGACGTCGTGCACTTCGACGGCCGAATCGGCGACGGTTACCGGCGCGGTCGCGTGATTGGCATGAATCGTCATGCGCCCGCCCGCTTCTCGGGGCGGAACAGCGCCACCTCAATGATTTCCAACAGCTCGATGAAGAGTACGGAGGCGACCACGATCGAAAGGATTGCGGCGTACATTTTGGGGTAGTCCGCGATCGACCGGTTGTAGGTGATCAGATCGCCGATCCCAACCGGCGTAATGAGCAGCTCGGCCAGGATCGCGCCGACGAAGGCGGCGGCGCAACCGAGCCGCAATCCGGCAAAAATGACCGGGCTGGCAGCAGGCAGGATAATGCGTGTGATCACCTGGCGCCGACTGCCGAGGAACGAGCGTCCCATTTCCAAGAGCGATACGGGCGTGTGGCGAACGGCGACGTAGGAATTAAGCACGATGACCGGCATCGCCATGATGCATACGACCAACGTCTTGGCAGTCAGGCCAATGCCGTAAGCGAAGATGATCAACGGGATCAGCGCCGCAAGTGGCGCGGCTTGCGCAACGATGAATACCGGCGAGGCGAGCCATTGCACCCATCCGTTGAGCCCCATGGCGACACCGACGGCGACGCCGAGCAACGCCGAGATCAGTAGGCCGAGGATGAGCGGCTGCAGTGTGATGGCGAAGGCGTGGATCAGCGAGAAGTCGGCGATCATCGACCACAGGGCAACCATGGTCTCGCCAAAGGTCGGGAAGGCGAAGCTGATCGGGATACGCGCTGCTGCTTCCCAGGCGATGCAGATCGCGAGCCCCGAGAGAATCCTGAGCGTTAGCGGGTGAGTGATAAACGCCGCGAGCGCAGATGGCTGCCGGTCGAGCAAAGCCGTCCGGGGCGCGAACGCCCCGAACGGGATAAGGCGCGAAAGACCGAGCCCATCGGCGCCCGAACCTGCTTCGGTGTCGTGTCGCAGACTAGCCACCGAGCTTCTTTTTGGCAGCTTCGAGCGGTGCGAGATCCCAGAAATCTTCCACCTTGAGCTGATCTGCAGGACCCTGCAGCGCACCGGAGATCGCGTAGAAGTCGATATCGGCCTGAGCGAGCGCTTCGCTGCCGCCCTCCGGGTTCCACAGTCCAGACTCCATACCCTGCTTGACGAAGGCTGTGATGCTGTCCGCGGTCGCATCCGGCTGGTCGGCGAGCAGGCCGTATTTCTCACGCTCCTCGGCAATGATGCCGGGATTGTCCTTCATCTCGCGATAAAGCTTGAGGAACTCCTCGGTGATGACGCTGACCGCTTCGGGATGACTTTGCATCCAGTCCTGATGGGCGAAGAGGCCCTCGTTGGTGACGGCCTGTTGCGGACCGGGGAGGAGATGGAACTTGTCCGGGGCCTTTTGGAGGACGAGGTTGGTGTTGGCCAAGTCGAGAATGGTCGCCTTAATCTGGCCGCCGAGCATCGCCACCGCTCGATTGTCGGATCCGGTCAGATAGCTGATCTGCCCGAACTGAATGCCGTTCTGCTTGGCCATAAAGTTACCGTAGGCCTCGGTGCCCGACCCGCGCGCATGAAAGACAAAGGGCTGGCCGTCCAGGTCCTTCCAGCTCTGGTATTCGTTCGATACGACGGCGTAGAAGATCAGCGCCTCGTCCTGGAAGAAAATCCTGAGATCCTTGACCTTCTGCATCACGGCGAAGGGCGTTGCGATGCCGATGTCGGCCTGGCCGCCGACGACAGCCTGAATGGCCAGGTCTTCCTGGGCAAACGAGGTTATCTCGTTGTCGATGCCGCGGTCCTTGGCGCGCGCCAGCGCAACCGCCATAGGCAGCGACTCAACGTCGATCACGTCACCCCAGGCTACACGCACGACGTCCTGTGCCTTGGCGACGGACCCGCTGATCGCCAGTCCGGCGACCGCAAGGCCGACCGCCAGGCCAGAGCCAATTCTCTTGTGAATGAACATCCGTTCCTCCCTTTGTGGTTGGCGTTTTCTATTGCTGGCGCTCTAGAGGGCGCGCAGCCAGCCTGATTGGCCATTGCCTAACCAATTCCGTATTGGTTAGAACATTGGCGCCGATCGATCAAGGAAATGGAGCAGCTTGGTGTCGGAGGCGAAACTCGCCGAAGTGCAAGAAGTGGCCGGTGCGCCCGACGGCGACCGCGGGCAAAGCGCGCTGACGCAGTTGCGCGCGTGGCTGACCCAGAAGGCTCTTCCGCCGTCGACACGGCTGCCGTCGGAGCGCGAGCTCTCGGAGCTGCTCGGGGTGACGCGCGGCGAGCTCAGGAAGGCGTTGGCGATTCTGGAAAGCCACGGCGAGCTTTGGCGTCACGTCGGCAAAGGCACCTTCATCGGTGCGCGGCCGGTCGCGGAGATGTCGTCGGTCGCGGCGATCGCCGCACAGACCAATCCCGCCGAGGTGATGCGCGCGCGGCTCGCCGTCGAGCCGGAGCTTGCGCGCGAGGCAGCGCTCCACGCAACGGCCGACGACATCGCCGAGATGCGGCTATGCGTGGCGAGCGCGCGCCGCGCCGAGACTTGGCGGCAATACGAGAACTGGGACAACCGGCTGCACCGCGCTATAGCCGAGGCGGCGCACAACGCGCTCCTTCTTGCCGTTTTCGACACCGTCAACGCCGTGCGGCGCACGGTGGTATGGGGACGGCTTCGCGACGAGTCCCCGCATCCCCCCGCCGACCATCACAGCTTCGCCGAGCACGCGGCGATCGTCGACGCTATCGAGGAGCGCAACCTCGCCGCCGCCGCGGGGCGCATGCGCGAGCATCTGCGGAGCGTGCAGGCGCTGCTCATTCCGACCGCGCGGGCGGGCGGGCTCTAGCCTCACTCCGCCGGGGCGGCTTCGGGCGCGTCGAGGGTCGCCGCGCGATCGTAGGCCGCGTCGCTTCGCGCGATGTAGGTGTAGAACATCGGCAGCACGAAGAGCGTGAAGAGCGTGCCGATCGACATGCCGGCGGCGATGACGAGGCCGATCGAGAAGCGCGCCTTGGCGCCTGCGCCCGACGCGACGATGAGCGGCGCGACGCCCATCACCATCGCAGCCGTGGTCATCAGGATCGGGCGAAGCCGGACGCGAGCCGCCTCGACGATCGCCTGGCGCCTCGGCAATCCGGTAGCGGCGCGCTGCTGGTTGGCGAACTGCACCATCAGGATGCCGTGCTTGGTGATCAGCCCGATCAGCGTGATCAGGCCCACCTGTGTATAGATGTTGAGCGTGGAGACGCCGATGTTGAGCGGCACCAGCGCACCGAAGATCGAAAGCGGCACGGTCAGCATGATGATCAACGGATCGCGGAAGCTCTCGAACTGCGCCGCGAGCACCAGATAGATGATGACGATGGCGAGCCCGAAGGCGATCAGAGTCGAGTTGCCTTCCTTGATCTCGAGGCGCGACTGTCCGCTGAAATCTTCGAAGAAGCCTGCCGGCATCACCTCCTGCGCGATGTCGCGAAGCGTTTGAAGCGCGTCTCCGGACGAGACGCCCGGGAACGGAAGGCCGGAGATCGTCGCCGAGTTCAGCTGATTGAACTGCTCGATGGCGACGGGCGACGCCTGCGTTTCGACACTGATCACCGCGGAGAGCGGAACCATGCCGCCGGACGCGCTCTTCACGTAGTAGGCGCCGAGGCTTTCCGGATTGAAGCGATCCGCCTGCGGCACCTGCGTGATGACGTCATAGCTGCGGCTTTCGAGGTCGAACTTCGAGACCGATCCGCCGCCGACCAGTGCTGTCAGCGTCGTACCGATGTCGCTAACGGCGACGCCGAGCGCCGCGGCGCGATCGCGGTCGATGGTGACGCGCGCCTCCGGCTGCGTGAAGGAAAGCGAGTCCTGCACGATGATGAAGCGCCCACTCTTCTGCGCGCGATCCTTGATCTCCTCGGCGATCTCGTAGACCTGGTCCGCAGCGCCGATCGAGCGGAGCACGAACTCCACCGGCAGGCCGCCGCCAGTGCCCGGCAGTGTGGGCGGCGCGAAGACGAAGGCCTGCACACCGGCGACGCCGTTGAGTTTCTGCTGAATCTCTTGCTGAACCTGCGCTTGGCTGCGCGTTCGTTCTGCCCAGGGCACGAGGCCAAAGCCCGCAAAGGCAGTGTTCGTGCCCCCGAATCCGACGACCGAGAAGCGCACATTGAGCTCGCGGATGTCCTTGGTGGAATCCACGACCTGGTCGACGAACAACTGCGTATAGTCGGAGGTTGCGTAGGCCGGCGCATTCACGATGGAGAACATGAAGCCGATATCCTCCTCCGGAGCGAGCTCCCGCGACGTATTGAGGAAGAGGAAGACGAGGGTGACCGAAAGCGCACCGACGATGACGAGCGTGACCGGGCGATAGTTGAGTGATTCGGTGACGCGCCGCCCGTACCAGGCACTCACCCTATCGAAGGTGCGGTCGACAATAAGCTGGAAGCGGCTCACGCCTGCGCTATGCGGCTTTAGAACGCGTGCGGCGAGCATCGGCGAAAGTGTGACCGCGATGAAGCCGGAGATGACGACGGCGCCCGCAAGCGTGACGGCGAACTCGCGGAAGAGCGCGCCGGTCAGCCCTTGCGTGAAGCCGATCGGCGCATAGACGGCTGCGAGTGTGATCGTCATCGCGATGACCGCCGAGAAAATCTCTCGCATGCCCGATATTGCGGCGTCGATTGGGCGCTCGCCGCGCTCCAGATGGCGGTGGATGTTCTCCACCACGACGATCGCGTCGTCGACGACGAGCCCGATGGCGAGCACCATGGCGAGCAGCGTCAGGAGATTGATCGAGTAGCCGAAGAGATAGAGGATGAAGCAGACGCCGATCAGCGAGAGCGGAATGGTGAAGATCGGCACCAGAACCGAGCGGAACGAGCCGAGGAAGACGAGGATGATGAGGACGACGATCGCCACGGCCTCCGCGATCGTCTTGAAGACCTCGGTAATCGAGGCGCTGATGTTGCGTGTCGCGTCGTAGACGAGCTCGATCTCCATCCCCGGTGGAAGCTCGCGCTGGACCACCGGCAACTCCGCCTTGAGCGCGGCGGACGTATCGAGCGCGTTGGCACCCGGAGCCGCGAGGATGCCGAGGAACGTTCCCTCCTGCCCGTTGAAGGTCACACGCACGTCGTCGTTCTTGGCGCCGTATTCCACGCTCGCCACGTCGCCGAGGCGCACGATCTCGTCGCCGTTTGCCCGGACGGCGAGATTGGCGAAGGATTCCGGCGTCTGCAGCGTCGTCGCGGTCTTGATCGAAAAGGCGACGAAGCTGTTCTCGGTGCGACCGGGCGCGGAGAGGAAGTTCGAGGCGCGGATCGCGGAAAGCACATCGCTCGCGGTGACGCCGCGGGCGGCGAGGCGCACCGGGTCGAGCCAGACGCGCATGGCAAAATCGCGTCCACCCAGAATTTGAACCTCGCCGACGCCTTCGACCGTAGAGAAGCGCGGCTGGATCACCTGGGTCAGGTATTCGGTCACCTGCTCGGGGTTCATCGCCGTCGAGCGGACCGCAAGGTACATCAGCGCAAAATTCTGGCCGGTGCCCTTCTGGACGACTGGGTCGTCGGCTTCGCTCGGGAGCTGACCGCGCACCTGCTGCACTTTGGAGAGCACGTCGACCAGAGCTTTGTCGGGGTCGGCGCCAAGCACCATGTGCGCGCTCACGGTTGAGCTCGCGAGCGTGCTCTTGGAGGTGACGTAGTCGACGTTGTCGGCGCTGATCACCGCCTTGGCGATCGGGGTCGTGATGAAGCCCTGCATCAGATCGGCGCCGGCGCCAGCATAAGAGGTCGTGACGGTGATGACCGATTCGTCCACCTCCGGGTACTCGCGGACGGTCATCTTGAAGAAGCCCTGCAGGCCGAGGAGCAGGATCAGGATCGCGGTGACGATCGTAAGAACCGGCCGGCGGATAAAGAGCTCGGAGAAATTCACGGCTTCGTGCCTCCTCCATCGCTCGCAATCGCACCCGGGTTGACCTTGTTGTTGATGGTGACGGGTGCGTTGTTGGAGAGCTTGTTCTGCCCTGACGTGACCACAGTCTGGCCGGACGTCAGGCCGGAGGCGATCTGGATGAGGTCGCCTTGGCGGCGGCCGATCTTGATGAAGACCTGTTTAGCGACGAGCTTCTCGGCTTGATCTGCCGCGGGCTTTTCCTGTTGCGCTGAATTGCCGGAGGCTGCTTCGCCGTTCCCAGCCGGCGCGGCGCCGTCCGGTTCCACCACATAGACGTAATCGCCGTAGAGCGAGGTCACGACCGCCGTCTGCGGCAGGGCGATGACGTTGTCGATCGGCGGCAGTTGGACGCGCACGCGCACGAACTGGCCGGGTCGGAGCTCGCCGTTCGGGTTCTTGACCTCGGCGCGGGCGGAAACGAGCCGCGTCTGCGGATCGATCTGCGGATCGATGCCGATGATGTTGCCCTGATAGGCGAAGTCGGCACCGGTCAACGCAAAGCTCGCCGGCTGCCCCATGGTGAGCTGGTTGACTTGCTGCTCGGGAACGGTGAAATCGACCTTCATCGTATCGAGCTGCTGCAAAGTGGCGATCACCGTGCCGGGCTGAATGTATTGGCCAACGTCGACGCGCGGGATGCCGATCACGCCGGCGAAGGGCGCCTCGATCGACTTCTGCTCCAGCACCGCCTTGACCTTGGCGAGCGCGGACTGCGACGCGGCGAGCGCGCTCTCCGCGTCCTGCAGCGTCGCCTGCGAGTTGACGCCGCTCGCGCGCAAGCTCTGCGTGCGCTTGAGCTGCGCCTTGTCGCGCTCGACGGCCGCCTCCGCCGACATCAGGTCGGCGCTCTCCACCGCGTCGTCGAGCTGGACGAGGAGGACGCCCGCATCAACGTGCTGGTTCGCCTGGAAGGCGATCGTCTTCACCACGCCGGAGGCTTCCGAGGCGACGTCGACGCCCTGGAATGCCCAGAGCGTGCCGATCGCGTCGATCTCCGGCGTCCAGGTGGTCGGCTTCACCTCGACCGAAGAGACTACGACGGCAGGCCGCTGCTGACCCGCGAAGAAGCTCGCGATCATCTTCGGGCGCAGCACTAGATTAAAGGCGAGGAGGGCGCCGCAAACGACAAGGACGAGGAATAGGATGACCCCGCGAATGCCGATCCTGCGCCAGACGGCCCGGAAAAAACGCGTGATCATGGTAAACGCCTAACTCCGGTGGACCCTCGAACGGGGGCGAAATTCCGCCAGCAAGGACCACGATACGTTGAGGTCACGCTCCCGCCTGCGAAGGCGTGCGATTTCCGGGCCCGACTGGGGCGCGGGACGGAGCGACAGGCCTCTACCGCAATGCAACCCAGATTTCCAGCGCCGGCCCGGAATGGCGGCCATGCCGCAAGCGGCTTCCCGCGCAAACAGCGAAGATTCGCGTTCCCGCGGGAACTTTTCCGGCCCATGCTCGTTTGCTGGGCCTCGGCAGGTCTCGCGCGCTGGGGTCGCGAGGCCGGGCCTCGTGTTTCCGTGCCCCGTTTGTCGGAGTTGCATGACCTTTGCCGGAGCCTCTCGCATCCTCGTCGTGGAGGATGAGGCGCTGATCATGATGGCGACGATCGACATGCTGAGGGAGCTCGGTCATCAGCCAATCCCTGCCCGATGCGCCGAGGCTGCAATCGCTCTCTACGACCGAGACGGGCCGGTCGACGTGCTTCTGACCGACGTCAATCTGCCGGACATGGACGGGCAGGAACTTGCTGCGGAGCTCTGCCGCCGCAATCCGGCTCTCCCCGTCATCTTCGCGACCGGCTACCGGCTGGCGCTTGCCGATGATACTGCCGCAAGCGGTCCGATTGCGGTTCTCGGCAAGCCATTCGGGACGCGCGACTTGGCAGAGGCGCTCCGACAGGTACTCACCGAACGGGTGTGCTAGAGCGTCTTCGCTCGCGCAAGCGCGCCTGCTACGTTGCCGGCTGAGCGCTGCGCGAAAGACTCTCCTCATGCCACTCGAATTCACCTGCCTCGTCGACCTCAAAGGACGAGTCGCCGAGAGCCCGGTCTACGACGAGAGGAGGCAGCGGCTCTATTTCGTCGACATCCTGAACCGCACAATCTACGGGCTCGAGATTCCATCAGGCGTGCGCTCCTCATGGACCTTCGAGAGCGAAGTCGGCTCGATCGGCCTTGCCGCATCCGGTGCGCTCGTCGTCGCGCTTCGTCACGATGTGATCCTCTTCGATCCGGAGAGCGAATCGCGCATCAATCTCTGTGCCATCGAGGCGGACGAAGGCGCGCGGACGCGCCTCAACGACGGGCGCGTCGGGCCGGACGGCGCCTTCTGGGTGGGAAGCATGGACGACCGGCCGCAAAAAGAGCCGATCGCGTCGCTCTACCGCGTCGATCCGTCCGGTAAGGTCGAGCGCAAGGTAGAGGGGCTCGTCACCTCCAACGGCCTTGCCTGGACGGCCGGCGGGGAGGTCATGTTCCACGCCGATTCGCGCGGGCCGTGGATCGATCGCTGGCGCTTCGACCGCGCGACCGGCGCGATCTCGGAGCGCGCGCGCTTTGCGTCGCCGGACGACACGATCGGCCGACCGGACGGCGGAAGCTGCGACGCTGAAGGCTTCTACTGGAGTGCTGGCGTCTCCGGTGGCCGGCTCAATCGCTTCGCACCGGACGGCAGCCTGGCGAAATCCTACGAGGTGCCGGTGCCGGCTCCGACCATGCCGTGCTTCGGCGGTGGGGACTTCGGAACGCTCTATCTGACCAGCCTCACGGAAGGCCGTGCGCCGGAGCTGCTGGCCAAGGCGACCTGCGCCGGCGGCGTCCTCACGGCGCGCGCCCCGGTCGCAGGTTTCCCCTCTTGGCGGTTCCTTGATATCTGAGGGAATGGAAGACTCAGAAGCCCTGGCATTCCTTGCCCGCGCGATCGCGGCGGGCGCGGGCCGTGTGCCGGCCGACCTGGTGCTGCGCGACGTCGATCTCCTCGACGTCATCACCGGGGCGGTGACGCGGAGCGACGTTGCAATCGTCGGCGACCGCATCGTCGGCACGCATGCGCGCTACGAGGGGGAGCGCGAGATCGACGGGCGCGGCCTTGCCTGCGTCCCTGGTTTCATCGACACACATCTCCATGTCGAATTGTCGCTGGTGACGCCGCTCGAGTTCGACCGCTGCGTCCTTCCGCACGGTGTCACCACTGCGATCTGCGACCCGCACGAGATCGCCAACGTGCTCGGGCTTGAAGGCATCCGCTATTTCTTGGCGGCGGCGGAGCGCACGGCGATGGACCTTCGCGTGCAGCTCTCCTCCTGTGTGCCGGCGACGGTGTTCGAGACATCCGGCGCTTCGCTCTCCGCCGATGACCTCGTCAGCCTGCGCGATCATCCGAAAGTCATCGGACTTGCGGAGTTCATGAATTTCCCCGGCGTACTTGCCGCCGATCCGGCAGCGCTCGACAAGCTCGCGGCGTTTCAGGATGGTCACATCGACGGGCACGCACCGCTCCTCACGGGCCGCGACCTCAACGCCTATCTCGCGGCGCACATCCGCACCGACCATGAGGCGACGAGCGCCGCGGAAGCACGCGAGAAGCTGGCGAAGGGGATGACGATCCTGATCCGTGAGGGGTCGGTGTCGAAGGACCTCGATGCGCTCGCTGAGGTGCTCGACGAGAACACCGCCTCCTTTATGGCGATCTGCACGGATGACCGGAATCCGCTCGATATCGCGGAGGAGGGGCATCTCGACTACATGATCCGCCGGCTCATTGCGCGCGGCCGGCCGCTCCACGCGGTTTATCGTGCCGCAAGTTGGTCGGGGGCGAACGCCTTCGGGCTTCGCGACCGGGGGCTCGTCGCACCCGGCTGGCGCGCCGACCTCGTGCTTATCGACGACCTTCAGCGAATGCCGCGTGCGGCATGTCATTGCCGGCGGGCGACTGGTGGCGGACTCGCTTTTCGCGGAGCGCCTGCCGCTCGAACCGGTCGGGCTCGACAGCGTCAGGCGTGCGCCCGTGTCGGCGGCGGATTTCCGTGTCCCGGCCGGGCGGAACCGCATGCCGGTTATCGGCGTCACGGCCGGGCGGCTCATCACCGAGCGGCTCGATCTCGACATGGAAGCACGGGACGGCGAAATTCCGGCCGACCTTGAGCAGGATGCAGTGAAGGTCGCGGTCGTCGCCCGCCACGGCAAGAACGAGAATATCGGCCGCGGCTTCGTGCACGGGTTCGGGCTTAAGCGAGGCGCGATCGCCGCCTCGGTCGGGCACGACAGCCACAACATTACGGTGATCGGCGTCGACGATTCCGACATGGCGGTGGCGGTCAATCGCATCATCGCGCTGAAGGGTGGCTTCGTCGTAGCGGCGGGCGGCAAAGTAGAGGCCGAGCTTGCACTTCCCGTTGCCGGGCTGATGAGCCTCGAATTGTTCGAGGCGGTGCGCGAGAAGATGACGGCGCTTCGTTCTGCCGCGAAGGCGCTCGGCTGCGTGCTGCCAGAGCCTTTCCTGCAGGTCGCCTTCCTGCCGCTGCCGGTGATCCCGCATCTGAAGATCACCGATCTCGGTCTCTTCGACGTCGACCGGTTCGAGTAATGTTGACCTAGAGCGGGTTAAACCCGCCCGGTCAAATGCCTCGCGCGGCGAAGCTCCGGGAACAAACGCGACCAAAGCGTCGCTACCGCGACCGTGCCGGCGCCGCCGATCACCACCGCTGCGACCGTACCGAAGATCGCCGCTGATACTCCGGCGCGAAACTCGCCGAGCTCGTTCGAAGCACCGACGAACACCATGTTCACGGCGTTCACCCGGCCGCGCACATGATCGGGCGTCCAGAGCTGGATCAGAGTCTCGCGCACGTAGACGCTGATCATGTCGGCGCCGCCCATCACGAAGAGGGCGAGCACCGACAGCCAGACATGCGCCGACAGCCCGAAGACGATGGTGAAGAGCCCGAAGACGCCGACGAAGACGAACATCCAGAAGCCCGCGTGATCGCGGATCGGCCGCGCCGTCAAATAGAGCGCAACGGCGATCGCGCCGATCGCAGGGCCGGAGCGCAGAAGGCCCAGCCCCCACGGGCCGACGTCGAGGATGTCGCGCGCATAGACCGGCATGAGGGCGGTCGCTCCACCGAGAAGCACGGCGAAGAGATCGAGCGAGATCGCGCCGAGCACGATCTTCTCGTGCCAGATGTAGTTGAAGCCGGCGATGATCGTCGCCCACGTCGCCGGCTCCGGCATTGTCTTCTGCTGCGTGCGCGGGATGAAGAAGACGAGGACGGCGGCGACGGCCATCAGCACGATGGTCGCGCCGTAGGCGGCCTCCGGCGCGATGCCATAGAGCAGGCCCGCCGGCGACCGGGCCGGCGATCGTCGCCATCTGCCAGCTCAACGAATTGAGCGCGATGGCATTCGACAGGATCTCGGGCGGGACGATGTTCGGAAGGAGCGACTGCTGCGCCGGACCGAAGAAGGCGCGCGCCGTCCCGAAGGCGACGAGGATCAGGAAGACGAGCTGCACGTTCGTTGCGCCGCTCAATGTGAAGAGAAGCAGGCCGAACGTGCAGAGCGCTTCCGCCACCAGGCAGACCGACATGATCGTGCGCCGGCGAAACCGGTCGGCGGCAATCCCGGTGACGAGGACCAGCACGAGCGACGGCAGAAACTGCGAGAGGCCGACAAGACCAAGGTCGAGGGGGTCGCGAGTCAGGTCGTAGACCTGCCAGCCTACGGCAACGACCTGAATTTGGGTCGCGAAGGAGGCCGCGAGCCGCGCTGCCCAGTAGCGCTGAAACGGCGGATGCTGCAGCGCAGCCCAGCGTGCGCTTCGGTGGGTCTCGGATGTTGCCGTCATATCAGATTGGGGCGGCTGACTAGGCGCGGAGCGGATCGCCCGCGCGGAGGGGAGACCAAGCTTTAGGCGCGTTCGGGCGGCGAGACAATCCGCGGATCAGGCAGGCTCTTTTTGCGCGGCCAGCATGTAGTTCACGTCCATGTCTGCGGTCCGCGACCAGCGATCGGTGAGCGGGCTGTAGCGGACGCCGGTCCGGCCGGCGATCGAAAGCCCGGCAGCCCTCAGCGCCGCTTCCAGCTCTTCGGGGCGGACCAGCTTCGAATAATCGTGTGTGCCGCGGGGCAGCCAGCGCAGCAGGTATTCTGCGCCGACGATCGCAAGCGCGAACGCCTTCGCCGTGCGGTTGATGGTGGCGACGAAAAGAAGCCCGTTCGGCCTCACGAGAGCTGCGCAGGCGTCGATGAAAGCGTCGACATTCGCGACGTGCTCGACCACCTCCATGGCAAGCACGACGTCGAAAAGCTCGCCCGCTTCGACCAGCGCCTCCGCCGTCGTCGCGCGGTAGTCGATGGCGAGATCGCTACGGGCGGCGTGGAGACGCGCCACCTCGATGTTGGTCGGCGCGGGGTCGACGCCGACCGTCGTCGCGCCGAGCCGCGTCAGCGGCTCCGTGAGGAGCCCGCCGCCGCAGCCGATGTCGAGCAGACGCAGCCCTGCAAGCGGCCTTCCCGCCTTCAGGTCACGGCCGAAATGCGCGATCGCAACGTCGCGGACATAGGCGAGCCGCGCGGGATTGAGCTTGTGGAGGGGACGGAACTTCCCATCCGGGTCCCACCATTCCGCCGCCATCCGTTCGAACTTCCGAATCTCGGCGGGGTCGACCGTCGCTGCACTCTCGGTTGGGTCGGCCTGCATCGTCGTCTATTTCACCAGCGCGTCGACGAGCCGGGCGAAGCTGTCGACAAAAGTGGCGAGGAGCTTCTTCGTCGTCTCGTCGGCGACGTTGCCCTCAGCGTCGAAGAGCTGGTCGGTGAAGTTCAGGAACACTTCGGGATTGCCGAGAAGCGCGATGAAGTGGCCGTTCAGGATCGTGCGCAAGTGCTGCTGCGCGACCGCGGTCGAGATGCGACCCCTCGAGGCCCCCGTGATGGCGGCGACTTTGCCCTTAAACGAGCTCTTGGCCGGAGGCCGCGTGGCCCAGTCGATGGCGTTCTTCATAGCGGCGGGAATGGAGCGGTTGTGCTCCGGCGTCACGAAAAGGATTGCGTCCACCGCTTCGAGCTCGCCTTTGAAGCGGGTGACGGAGGGGGCGGGGCTTGCCTCGTCGTCCTGGCTGAAGAGCGGCAGGTCGTCGATCCTGATCTCCCGGCAATCGAGCTTTCCTTCGGCGAGCTTCATCAGCGCGCGCGCATATTTCCGGTTGATGGATTCCTTGCGTGTGCTCCCGACGATCACCGCGACCTTGTGCATGAGGCTCCCCAGAAAAAGTGGCCCGACGGGCAACGGATTTGTCCGCGCTGCTCATTTGGCTTCACTGCTGCCGATAGGCAAATCCTTTGCCGCTTGCGGAGGTCTCAGGCGCAGGGCGGTTGCCGGCCGGCCCGGAAGCCGATAAAGAGCCGGAATTGGCGGAAATCGTCGATGTTCCCGGTATTTCGGCGTGGCGGCTGTTCCGGCGCCGGCCTCACGGAATTTTTCGGCATGGCCCGGCTTGTCATGAAATTCGGCGGAACGTCGGTGGGCGACCTTGATCGGATCGCCAACGTCGCACGCCACGTGAAGCGCGAAGTGGATGCCGGGCAAGAGGTTGCTGTCGTCGTCTCCGCCATGGCCGGCGAGACCAACAAGATGGTCGCGCTCTGCCGGGCCGCCGCCGTTCTGCACGACGCGCGCGAGTACGACGCCGTCGTCGCCACCGGCGAGCAGGTGACGGCGGGGCTGCTCGCCATCGTGCTGCAAGGCATGGGGATCGACGCCCGCTCCTGGTTCGGCTGGCAGATTCCCATCCTGACCGACGCGACCCACGGCGCGGCGCGCATCACCGATATCCGCTCCGAGGTGCTGCTTGAGCGCCTGGCCAAGGGGCAAGTGGCGGTTATCGCCGGGTTCCAGGGCCTCGGCCCCGACAATCGCATCTCTACGCTCGGGCGCGGCGGGTCGGACACGAGCGCTGTGGCGGTCGCTGCGGCGATAGGCGCGGAGCGCTGCGACATCTATACTGACGTGGACGGTGTCTATACAACCGACCCGCGCATCGTGTCTGCGGCGCGGCGGCTCGACAAGGTGTCCTTCGAAGAGATGCTCGAAATGGCATCGCTCGGCTCGAAGGTGCTGCAGGTGCGTTCCGTCGGGCTTGCGATGGTGCATGGGGTACGGGTCTTCGTCCGCTCCTCTTTCGACGACCCAAGCGCGCCCCAGACCGGCGCCGGCAACCTGCCGGTCGGCACGCTCATTTGCGATGAGGATGAGATCGTGGAAAAGCAGCTCGTTACCGGCATCGCCTATTCCAAGGACGAGGCCAAAATCACGCTCCGCAGGGTCGAGGACAAACCGGGCGTCGCCGCGGCGATTTTCGGGCCGCTGGCGGAGGCGGGCATCAATGTCGACATGATCTCGCAGAGTAAGAGCGGCCGCGCCACCGACATGACGTTCACAGTGCCGACGGCGGATTACGATCGCTCGATGGCGCTGATCGAAAGCATCAGAGGCGCGGTTCCGATGGAAAGCGTGTCGGGATCGAGCGAAGTGGCCAAGGTGTCGGTGATCGGCATCGGCATGCGCAGCCACGCCGGCGTCGCGGCGGAGACCTTCAAGGCGCTCGCCTCGCGCGGAATCAACATCCAGCTGATCACCACCTCGGAGATCAAGATCTCCGTGCTTATCGACGCAGCCTACACCGAGCTTGCGGTGCGGACGCTCCATTCAATATACGAACTCGATAAGACATAGGGTCTAGGGCACGCGGGGGTTGCAGGCCCCCGTGGCGGCTCGTCTGCCCGGCACGGTCGCGGGGGGCAGAACCTAGGGCTTTGTGCGGCGCCCTCGCCGGTAGCGGCAGGGAAAAGCCGTTAGGAGGACAGCTTTGGCAGCAACCCGAGGAGCGCTCGCCGGGCCGCGCGTGCTCTTGCGGAAACTCCGCGAGGTCATGGCGGAGCCGATCGGCGCCCAGCAGCGGCTCGACAAGATCGTCAGGCTGATTGCGGCCAACATGGTCGCGGAAGTCTGTTCGGTCTACGTGCTGCGCGCCGACAACGTGCTCGAGCTCTATGCCACCGAAGGTCTGAAGACGAGTGCGGTCCACCGCGCCACGCTGCAGGTCGGGCGCGGCCTTGTCGGCTTGATTGCCGCAGAGGCGCGGCCACTGAATCTTCCCGACGCGCAGTCGCATCCCGCCTTCGCCTACCTGCCGGAGACGGGCGAAGAGATCTATCACTCCTTCCTCGGCGTACCGGTGCTTCGCGCTGGGCGGACGCTCGGTGTGCTCGTCGTGCAGAACCGCTCCTACCGCAACTACGTGGAGGAGGAGATCGAGGCGCTGCAAACGACGGCAATGGTGCTCGCCGAGATGTTCGCATCCGGTGAGCTCGAAGACCTCACGATCCCGGGCGCCGATCTCGACGTCAACCGGCCGGTGCACCTCAAGGGTGCCGCCTTCTCCGAAGGGATCGCGCTCGGCCATGTCGTGCTGCACGAGCCGCGCGTCGTCGTCACGCAGCTCATCGCCGAAGACGTCGAGCTCGAGCTTCGCCGTCTCGATGCCGCGATGGCGAGCCTCAGGCTTTCCGTCGACGACCTTCTTGCGCGCGGCGCGGAGGCGGGGACCGGCGAGCACCGCGAGATCCTCGAAGCCTACAAGATGTTTGCCGAGGATCGCGGCTGGACGCGACGCCTGCAGGAGGCGATCCAGAACGGCCTCACCGCAGAGGCAGCGGTGGAGCGCGTGCAGAACGACACACGCGCGCAGATGACGCGGCAGACCGATCCGTTCCTGCGCGATCGGCTGCACGATTTTGATGATCTCGCGAACCGGCTCTTGCGCGAGCTGATGGGCCGGCCGCACGGACCGTTCGCGTCCGACATGCCGGAAGATGCGATCGTGGTCGCCCGCAACATGGGTCCGGCGGAGCTTCTCGACTACGACCGCGACCGGCTGCGGGGCCTAGTGCTCGAAGAAGCCGGGCCAACGAGCCACGTCGCGATCGTCGCGCGCGCGCTTAACATCGCCACCGTCGGTCAGCTCGAGGACGTGGTGGCACTCGCCGAAGCCGGCGATCCGATCATCGTCGATGGCGACACCGGTGAGGTGCATCTCCGCCCGCCCGCCGATATCGAGACGGCCTTTGCCGACAGGGCGCGGTTCCGCGCACGCCGGCAGGAGCAGTACCGGCTGACGCGCAACGACCCCTGCGTCACGCGCGACGGCGTGGAGATCGCTCTTCACATCAACGCCGGGCTTATCATGGACATGCCGCGGCTTGAGGAATTGGGTGCGGCTGGCGTCGGTCTCTTCCGTACCGAGCTTCAGTTCATGGTAGCGTCCGCCTTCCCGCGGCAGAACGAGCAGGAGATATTCTACCGGCAGGTGCTCGACGTGGCGAACGGCAAGCCGGTGACCTTCCGCTCGCTCGACGTCGGCGGCGATAAGGTGCTCCCCTATTTCCGCCAGCAGAAGGAAGAGAACCCGGCAATGGGCTGGCGGGCGATCCGGCTCGGCCTCGACCGGCCAGCGCTTTTGAAGACGCAGGCGCGCGCGCTCTTGAGGGCGGCGGCAGGACGCGAGCTCAGGCTTATGTTTCCGATGGTCGCGGAGGTGGTCGAGTTCGAGCGCGCCAAGGCGATCGTGCGGCGCGAGCAGAACCACCTCGCGCGTCACGGCCATGCCGGTCCCGAGCGGTTGGTGCTCGGCACCATGATCGAGGTGCCGTCGCTGCTCTTCCAGCTTGACGAGCTTTTTGCCGCGGTCGACTTCGCCTCCGTCGGCTCCAACGACCTCTTGCAGTTCGTTATGGCGAGCGACCGATCGAATGCGCGGCTCGCGGGCCGGTTCGATCCGCTCAACCCGGCCTTCCTGCGCGCGCTCCGCATGATCGCGCGGGCGGCGGAACGCGCCGGCAAGCCGCTGACGCTCTGTGGCGAGATCGCCGGGCGCCCGCTCGACGCGCTCGCGCTCGCGGCGGTCGGCTTTCGCTCGCTGTCGATGGCTTCGGCCGCGATTGGGCCGGTCAAGTCGGCAATCCGCGCGCTCGAGCTGAACCCGATCGCCGGGCGCCTCAACAAGCTGATCGACCAGGGGGCGACCGCGTCGGAGATACGCGGCGAGCTGCAGGCCTGCGCCGAGAACCAGCGGGTGCCCATCTAAGAGCATGACCGCCACGATCCCGCAGGAGCGTCTGCGCTCGCTAATCCGCCGCCACGAGACCGTCGCGGCGATGCTTTCGGCCGGGCAGCAGGGGAGCGAATATGTGCGGCTCTCGCGCGAGTTCGCCGAGCTCGATCCGGTGGCGGAGAAGGCACGGGCACTTGAGGCCGCCGAGCGCGAACTGCAGGAAACCGAAGCGCTGATCGCCGATCCCGCCACCGATCGCGAGATGCGGGCGCTCGCGGAGGACGAGCGGCTAGCGCTCCGCGACAAGGTGGAAAAGCTCCGCGACGAGCTCCGCGTCCTCCTCATCCCGCGCGATGCAGCGGACGACCGGAGCGCCATCCTCGAAGTCAGAGCCGGAACCGGCGGCGACGAGGCGGCGCTCTTCGCCGGCGATCTCTTCCGCATGTACGAGCGCTACGCGGCGCTCCACGGCTGGAAGATCGAGGTGCTCTCGGCAAGCGAAGGCGAAGTCGGCGGCTATCGCGAGATCATCGCCGCGGTGCGCGGCGCCGGCGTCTACCGGCGGCTGAAGTTCGAGTTGGGTGTGCATCGCGTGCAGCGCGTGCCGGAGACCGAAGCGAGTGGCCGCATCCACACCTCGGCGGCGACCGTGGCGGTGCTTCCCGAGGCGGAGGAGGTCGACATCGCGATCCGACCCGACGATCTCCGTATCGACACGACGCGTGCTTCAAGCGCCGGCGGCCAACATGCGAACACTACCGAAACGGCGGTGCGCATTCTCCACATCCCGACCGGCATCGTGGTGACGGCGAGCGAGAAGTCGCAGCATCAGAACCGCGTGCGCGCGATGGAAGTGCTCCGCGCACGGCTCTTCGACCTGGAGCGCCAGAAGCAGGCGGACACGCGCGCGGCGGAACGCAAGGGCCAGGTCGGCTCAGGCGACCGCTCGGAGCGAATCCGCACCTACAATTTTCCGCAGGGCCGCGTGACCGACCATCGCGTCAACCTCACGCTCTACAAGCTCGACAAGGTGATCGACGGAGAGGCGCTCGACGAAATCGTCGATGCGCTGATCGCGGACGATCAGGCGAAGAAGCTCTTGGAATTCGAGGACGCTCGGCAATGACTTATGGCGAAGCACTTGCCGAAGGCCGTGCAGTGCTTTCCGACCACGTCGGCGCGTCGCCGGACGCGCGACTGCTTCTCGGCGCCGCCAGCGGACTCGACATGGCAACGCTGATCGCGCGCGACCGCGACGCAATGCCGGACGATTGAACAGGCGCGTTACGATGCCTATCTCAAGCGTCGCGCAATGGGCGAACCTGTCGCGCGCATTCTCGGCGAGGCCGAGTTCTGGGGGCTCAGGCTCAAGCTCAACGCAGCGACGCTGGTGCCGCGTCCGGATACAGAGACGCTCGTCGAGGCGGTGCTTGAAGCGACGCGCAGCTTGCCGCCGAATATCACGATCGCCGATCTCGGAACCGGGTCCGGTGCCATTGCGATTGCGCTCCTCACCGAGCTCGCCGAGGCGCGCGCAATCGCGACCGACATCTCAGAAGACGCGCTCAGCGCTGCGCGCGAAAATGCGGAGCGGCATGGCGTTGCCGATCGCATTCGCTTTGCGAATGCCGACTTCGTTGAAGATATCGGCGGGCCTTTCGACATCGTCGTTTCGAACCCGCCCTACATAAGAAGCGAGTCGATTTCGGGTCTGCCGGCGGAGGTGCGCGAGCACGATCCGCGCGCCGCGCTCGACGGCGGCGTCGACGGGCTCGACGCCTATCGCGCCATCCTTTCGCGGGCCGGAAAGCTGCTTTCGGAGAGCGGTGTCCTCGCGCTTGAGGTCGGCTACGATCAGGCCGATTCGGTCGCTGCGCTGTGCCGCCGGTCGGGGCTTTTAAGGGTCGATTTCCGTCGTGATCTCGCCGGGCACGGTCGCGTTGTTATCGCACGCGAAACCCTGTCTGGGACCAACTCGAAGGTGGCAAAAAAAGCGCTTGGAAAAGTCAGGTGATCGGGCTAGCTTCCAACCGCAAACCAGGGCGATGCCACAGGGCTGGCACTCCTTTTCCGGCAGACAAGAATTCAAGTCGCCGAAAGCTGGTTCGCTCGCGTCGCCATCGCATGAGACGTCTTTACCTCGGGAAAGACGAGGTCGGCGGGGAAGCAAACGCGCCAGGCATTTGATCGGGTCCGTTCGTTCATGGAGCGGGCCGGAAACGAGGGTTGACCGTCAACAAGAGAACGGGTCCATGAGGCATAATCAGAATCGTCGGTCCCGCGGCCGTAGCCGCAAAGGTCCGAATCCGCTTGCACGCAGCTACGAATCGAATGGGCCGGACGTAAAGGTCCGCGGCAATGCCGCGCACGTGGCCGAGAAATACATGTCGCTCGCGCGCGACGCCCATGTGGCGGGGGATGTCGTGGCGGCGGAGAACTACCTGCAGCATGCCGAGCACTACAACCGCATCGTCATGGCGGCGCAGGCGCAGTTCCAGCAGTCGCAGCAGCAATTCCGCGAAGGCGGCGAGGACGGCTACGACGAAGACAGGCAGATGAACGGGCGGTCGCGCGACCGCTTCGAATCGAGTGGACGCGACGATGACGAGGGCGAGGATCGTTTCGACGGGGCGGGCAGCAGTCGCTTCGACAGCCCCGGCAATCGATTCGAAAATGGCGGCGTCGAAGGCGAGGAGGATCGCAGCTTCCGCCCGATGCAGTCGCGGCCCAACGAACAGGGCGGTGACAGGCAGCGCGGCCCGCGCGACCGCTACGAGCGGCGCGATCGACCCGACTATCGGGAGGGCCGGGACCGCAATGAGCGCTTCCAGCGTCCGGAGGAGCCGCAGCCTGAGGCCGTCGCGCAGCAAGCGCCAGTAGCCGAGGCGGCTCCGCCCTCAGAGGAGGCTTCGCGTCCGCCCAAGCGTCGGCGCGGCCGGCCGCCGCGTAGCGAGACGGCCGAAGTCGCGGCGGACGGGGACGATGCGACACCCGACGGGGCGGCGGCGCTGGCGGCCTTCCCCGACTGATCGGCACATCCTTAAGACATTGCGAAAGGGCCGGCTCCGCGCCGGCCTTTTTGATTACGGGTGGCGTCGGAGCCGCGTCATTGCGCCGAAAAATCCCGGCACCATATGTCAAGAATTGGCCGCCCTTGGGGGGCTAAATCTCATATGCGTGGCCGTCTCGACGACGCTTCGGGTCATGGGGCGGGCCGAAAGGGGTGAGCAATGAACTTCGAGAAATACACGGAGCGGGCGCAAGGCTTCGTCCAATCCGCGCAGACCTATGCGCTTGGACAGGGGCACCAGCAATTCGCGCCCGAGCATCTTCTGAAAGTGCTGCTCGACGATCCGGAGGGCATGGCTGCCGGCCTGATCGAGCGCGCGGGCGGGCGGCCCAAGGACGCGCAGCTTGCGACCGAGGCGGCACTCGCAAAAATGCCGAAGGTGTCGGGCGGCGCCGGCCAGCTCTATCTCTCGCAGCCGCTGGCGCGCGTTTTCACGACCGCCGAACAGCTCGCGGAGAAGGCGGGCGACTCCTACGTCACCGTCGAGCGGCTCCTGCTTGCGCTCGCCATGGAGAAGGAGGCGGCGACCGCCAAAATCCTCGCCGATGCCGGCGTCACGCCGACCGGGCTCAACCAGGCGATCAATGCGCTCCGCCAGGGCCGCACGGCGGACACTGCGTCGGCCGAATCCGGCTACGACGCGCTGAAGAAATATGCGCGCGACCTGACCGAGGCGGCGCGCGAGGGCAAGCTCGATCCGGTCATCGGCCGCGACGAGGAGATCCGCCGCACCATCCAGGTGCTTTCCCGCCGCACCAAGAACAATCCCGTGCTGATCGGCGAGCCCGGCGTCGGCAAGACCGCCATCGCCGAGGGCCTGGCGCTCCGCATCGTCAACGGTGACGTGCCGGAGAGCCTCAAGGACAAGAAGCTGATGGCGCTCGACATGGGCTCGCTCATCGCCGGCGCGAAGTATCGCGGCGAGTTCGAGGAGCGGCTGAAGGCCGTGCTCTCGGAGATCACCGCTGCGGCCGGCGGCATCATCCTCTTCATCGACGAGCTTCATACGCTGGTCGGCGCCGGCAAGGCGGAAGGCGCGATGGACGCCTCGAACCTGCTCAAGCCTGCGCTGGCGCGCGGAGAGCTTCACTGCGTCGGCGCGACGACGCTCGACGAATACCGCAAGCATATCGAGAAGGATGCGGCGCTCGCGCGGCGCTTCCAGCCGGTCTTCGTCTCCGAGCCGACGGTGGAGGACACGATCTCGATCCTGCGCGGGCTCAAGGAGAAGTACGAGGTGCATCACGGCGTCCGCATCACGGACTCCGCGATCGTCGCCGCGGCCACGCTGTCGAACCGCTACATCACCGACCGCTTCCTGCCCGACAAGGCGATCGACCTCATGGACGAGGCGGCCTCGCGGCTTCGGATGCAGGTGGATTCCAAGCCCGAAGCCCTCGATGAACTGGACCGCCGCATCATCCAGCTCAAGATCGAGCGCGAGGCCTTGAAGAAGGAAACCGACCAGGCGTCGAAGGATCGCCTTCAGCGGCTTGAGAAGGAGCTTGCCGATCTCGAAGAGCAGTCGGCGTGCGCTGACCACAGCGCTGGCAGGCGGAGAAGGAGAAGCTCGGCGCGGCGTCGAAGCTCAAGGAGCAACTCGACCAGGCGCGCTTCGACCTTGAGACCGCGCAGCGGCGCGGCGACCTCGCCAAGGCCGGCGAGCTTGCCTATGGCGTGATCCCGGCGCTCGAGAAGCAGCTTGCCGAAGCGGAAGCGCAGGAACGCAAGGCCGGCGACCTCGTCGAGGAGGCGGTGACGCCCGACCATATCGCGCAGATCGTGTCGCGCTGGACCGGCGTCCCCGTCGACAAGATGCTGGAAGGCGAGCGCGACAAGCTTCTGCGCATGGAGGACGAGCTTGCGAAGCGCGTGGTCGGCCAGGGCGAGGCGGTGCAGGCGGTCTCGAAGGCCGTTCGGCGTGCGCGCGCCGGTCTGCAGGACCCGAACCGGCCGATCGGCTCGTTCATGTTCCTCGGCCCGACCGGCGTCGGCAAGACGGAGCTGACGAAGGCGCTCGCCTGGTTCCTCTTCGACGACGAGACGGCGATGGTCCGCATCGACATGTCGGAATACATGGAGAAGCACTCCGTCGCGCGGCTGATCGGCGCGCCTCCGGGCTATGTCGGCTACGAGGAAGGCGGCGCGCTGACCGAGGCGATCCGCCGCCGGCCTTACCAGGTGATCCTCTTCGACGAGATCGAGAAGGCGCACCCGGACGTCTTCAACGTGCTCCTGCAGGTGCTCGACGATGGGCGGCTCACCGACGGCCAGGGCCGCACGGTCGACTTCCGCAACACGCTCATCGTCATGACGTCGAATCTCGGCGCCGAGTATCTCGTGAACCTGAAGGAGACCGAGGACGTCGACGCCGTGCGCGATCAGGTCATGTAGGTCGTGCGCGCGAACTTCCGTCCGGAGTTCCTGAACCGCGTCGACGACGTGATCCTCTTCCACCGCCTGAAGCGCGAGCAGATGGAGGCGATCGTCGACATCCAGCTCACCCGGCTCAGGAAGCTCCTGGAGGACCGCAAGATCGCGATCTCGCTCGACAAGAGCGCGCGGAAATGGCTCGCCGACAAGGGCTACGATCCGGCCTACGGCGCGCGGCCTTTGAAGCGCGTGATCCAGAAGGAGCTGCAGGATCCGCTCGCCGAGAAGATCCTCGGCGGCGACATCCGCGACGGCGACGAGGTGAAGGTCACCGCCGGCTCCGACCGGCTGCTCTTCCGGCCGAAGCACGGAGCGCAGGAAGCGGAAGCGGCATAGCAGTTGCCAAGCGGGGCACAGGTGACGATTGACGACTACAATCGCTTCTGTGCCTCGCTGCCGCACGCCTCACACGTGGTGCAGTGGGGAGGCGCGCATGTGTGGAAGGTCGGCGGCAAGGTCTTCGCGATCGGCGGCTGGAATGTCGGCGAGGCGCTCGCCGTCACCTTCAAATGCTCGCCGGTGGCGTTCGACATCCTGAGCGAGCAGCCGGGCCTGAGGCCGGCGCCCTATCTCGCCTCGCGCGGGATGAAATGGATCCAGCGGCAGACCGACGAAGCGATGGATGACGCCGCGCTTTGCGACTATCTCGCCGAGAGCCATCGTCTCGTGGCGCAGGGGCTGACGAAGAGGCTGCAGCGGGAACTGGGACTCGGGCAGGACCGGGGCGGCCGCTTCGGTTGAAACGCGCTGCCTGTACGGCGGCGCGTCGGAGAGCTCGGAAGGCCGACGGCAATTTCGCAGCCGACCTATAGCTCTATCGAGAGAATCTCCGCTTCACCCTGACCGATGACGACGACATCGCCGACTTCCTTGCCAATTAGTGCGCGAGCGAGTGGGGAGACGTATGAGAGCGTCTCGGCAGCGGGGTCTGCCTCATCCTCGCCGACGATCCGGAACCTCTGTTTTCGCCCGTCGTCGCGCTCGATCGTGACGCGGCAGCCGAATTGGACGCGGCTCGAGTCGGAAGGTGGAGGCTGTGCGTCGGCAGTGGCGCGACGTGCGGTCCAATAGCGGAGCTCGCGGCCGGCGGCGGCGATCTTGTCGCGATCGGATGAAGCTTGCGCCTCCGCAAGAGCGAGCCGGAATCGTTCGACCTCCGCCTCGATCAGTGCGAGGCCGCGTTCGGTCACGAAGTTCGGATGGCTGCTTACCGGTCGGTCCGGCAGCTGCGGGACGTCGTCCGTTTCCTTCGTGAAGGCGCGGCTCACGGCGAACTTCTAGTAGCCCGCCGCCAGGCCGTCCGGTCGGCGCGGGTCGGAGGCGCCGAAGAGCGCGCCGTCGTCTCGGCGCAAGATGGACTGCGTCGAGCCCATCGTCGTCTTCACCGCGACGGTGTGGCCCATCGCTTCGAGCAGCTTCAGCGTGTCGGGGCTGAAGCCGTCTTCGACCCGAAGCTCGTCCGGCAGCCATTGGTGATGCATGCGCGGCGCGGCGCTCGCTTCGGCGACGTTCATGCCGTGGTCGATCACATTCATGATCACTTGCAGCACGGTGGTGATGATGCGGCTGCCGCCGGGGCTTCCCGTCACCAGAAAAGTCTTGCCGTCCTTCAGCACAATGGTCGGGCTCATCGATGAGAGTGGGCGCTTTCCCACCTCCACGGCATTGGCGTCGCCGCCGACCAGACCGTAGGCGTTCGGCACGCCGGGCTTGGCGGAGAAGTCGTCCATCTCGTTGTTCAAGAGAATGCCGGTTCCCTCCGCGACGAGCCCGGAGCCGAAGAGGAAGTTCAAGGTGTAGGTGTTCGAGACAGCGTTGCCGTCCTTGTCGACGACGGAGAAGTGCGTGGTCTGATCGCTTTCGTACGGCTGAGGGCCGCCCGGCTTGATCTCCACCGACGGAGTCGCATGTCTCGGGTCGATCGTGGCGCGCAGCGCATCGGCGTAGGCCTTGCTCGTCAACCCTTTAAGCGGCACATCGACGAAGTCGCTGTCGCCGAGATATTCGCTACGGTCGGCGTAGGCGCGCTTCATTGCCTCCGCCATCAGGTGGATCGTCTCTGCGCTGCCGAAGCCAAGCGCGCCGATATCGTAGCCTTCCAGGATGTTGAGGATCTCCACGACATGCGCGCCGCCCGAGGAGGGCGGCGGCATGGATTCGATGTCGTAGCCGCGATAGGTGCCGCGCACTGGCTCGCGCACGACCGCCTCATAGTTCGCGAGGTCGTCGGTTGTGATCAATCCGCCGGAGCGCGCCATCGCGGCGGCGATCAGCCGGCCGATCTCGCCGCGATAGAGAGCGTCCGGGCCATCCTTCGCGATCGCTCTCAGAGAGTTTGCCAGATCGCTCTGGACCAGCCGTTCACCGGCGGCGAAATCGGCACCGTCAGGTCTCAGGAAAACCGCGGCGCTGGAAGAATACTTGGCGAACGTGTCGTGGCTTTCCGCGAGCGCCTCGGCCAGACCGGGCGTCACCTCGATCCCGTCTTCCGCAAGGGCGATCGCCGGCGCCATGACCTCGGAGAGGCTCATCGTGCCATAGCGCTGAAGCGCGAGCGCCAGGCCGGCAACAGTGCCCGGAACGCCGGTAGCAAGACCGCTCCAACGTGAAAGCTCCGGGTCGGCGTTTCCTTCCGCGTCGAGGAACATGTCCCGGGTCGCGGCCGCAGGCGCTTTCTCGCGATAGTCGATGGCGACGGTCTGACCGGTCGCCGCCGTGTGGACCAGCATGAAGCCTCCGCCGCCCAGATTGCCGGCCTCCGGCAGCGTTACGGCGAGCGCGAAGCCGACCGCGACCGCGGCGTCGACCGCGTTGCCGCCGCGTCTCAGGATGTCGACGCCGATATTGGTCGCGAGCGCCTCCTGGCTCGCCACCATGCCGTGCGCTGCATAGACCGGGTGCACCCGGTCCATCGGCGAGTAGATCGCAGCCGGCTCGGCATGCAGGCCGGCAAACGGCGCCGTCAGGAGTGAAAAGACTGCGGCAACGCTGGCGAGACGGCGGGCTGCTTCCGGCATGGATATCATCATCGGCATCTCCGCCCCCGGTCCTTGGGGCCATCATATCGCGGCACGACCGTTGCGAAAGCTCGGGCGGGTGGTCATTCTCTGGAAGGGAAACGTGCTCGAAGAGGAAGATAGATGCCGGAAGAAGGAGAACTCGAAAAAGCGCCCGTCGGTCGAACCGGCCTCAAGGTCCCGAAGATCGGCTTTGGCACGTCGGGCCTCGGAGACATGCCCGACACCTACGGCTACGGCGTCGACGAGGAGCGGGCAAAGGCGACGGTCAGGGCGATCTTCGATGGGCCGGCGAAGTTTCTCGACGTGTCGCGGAACTACGGCTTTGGGCGAAGCGAGGAACGCGTCGGGCTGGTGATCCGCGAGCGCGGCGGGCTGCCCGACGGCGTCGTCATCTCCACCAAGCTCGACCGCGACACGGCGACGGACACATTCGATGCTTCGCGCGCGCGGCGTTCGCTGGAGGAGAGCCTGGAGGCCCTCGGCCTCGACCATGTCCACATCCTGCATCTGCACGATCCGGAATATGTGCCGGATATGCAGCGACGTCACCGGGCCGAAAGGCGCGCTCGCCGAGCTCTTCAAGATGAAGGAGGAAGGGCTGACGGATGCGGTCGGGCTCGCCGCAGGCCGCGTCGACGTCATGATGCCGATCCTCGCCGACTGGGATTTCGACGCGCTGATCACGCACAACCGCTTCACGCTCGCGAACCGCAACGCCGAGGCGATGATCGACTTCGCGGTCGGCAAGGGGATCGCCGTGCTCAACGCGGCGCCTTACGCGAGCGGCGTCCTCGCCAAGGGCACCGTCGCCTATCCGCGCTACGCCTATCAGGAGGCCTCGTCCGAGATGCTCGATCCGATCCGTCGCATCGAGGCGGTCTGTGCGAAGCACAAGGTCCCGCTCGGCGCCGCCGCGCTGCAATTCTCCATGCGCGACCCGCGCGTCACCGCGACGATCTGCGGCGTGACGAGGTCGGAGCGTGTGAGCGAGACGCTGGAATGGGCCGCATGGCCGACGCCCGACGCGATGTGGGAGGAGCTCGCGGCGCTTCCCTTCAGCACGGACGATCCGGAAGCGACGCGCGACTACAAGCCGGGATAAGTGGTCGAGCGAGCCGCAGGCGGCGGGGCTGCTAGTCGATCGCCTTGATGACCGCGTTCACCTCTGCAGCTTTCTCCATATGCGGGATGTGGCCGGAATTGGTGACCTTCGTGACTTTCACGGAAGCCGGGAGGTCGTCGGCGTGGTGCGCCGGAATGATGCGGTCGCCTTCGCCCCAGATCACCTGCACCGGCGCCTGCACGGCGGCGAGCGTGTCGCGCAGCGAGCCGCGCTGGGTGTTGCCTTTGAAGACGGCGTCGGCGATGGCGCGAAGCGCGGAAAGCGCGCCGTCCAGGCGCTTGAACTTGAGCACGTCCTCGACCATGTCGGCGGTCAACATGGCGGGATCGGCGACGAGCATCTCGAGCACCGGACGGAGCTTCTTCGCGCGGGATTCGGCGATGAAGCCCTGGATGAAGTCGTGCGCGATTTCCGGCCCGAATCCGGCCGGCGCGATCAAAGTCACAGCCGCGACGCGGTCGGGCGAGCGTGCGGCGATCTCAACCGCGATGGCGCCGCCGAGCGAATGGCCGACGAGATGCGCGGATTTAAGCCCTTCTGCGTCCATGTAGGCGAGCACGGCCGCAGCAAGCGTCTCGATCGAGCCGTCGCCGACATCCTTCTCCGACCCGCCGTGGCCGGGAAGGTCGATCGCGTGGACCTCGCGATCTTCGGAAAGCTCCGACTGATTGAACATCCAGGTCGTATGATCGGCGCCGAAGCCGTGGATCATCAGGACGGGCGTTCCGCCCGAGCCGGCCTTCAGCCGCCGGATACGGCGACCGCCGGCATCGACGATCTCTGGCGCGGGCGCATCCTCGCCAGCCTCGGCCGGCTTGAAATTCTCCAGGAAGGCGCCGACGAATTGCTCCACTTCTGCCTCGTCGACGCCGGGCTCGGCGACGACGCCGAGAAGCGCGCCGACCGGAACGGTCTCGCCGTCGTTGACCACCTTCTTGCGCAGCACGCCGGCGACCGGGCTCTCGAAGACGTTGGCGATCTTCGTCGTCTCGATGTCCATGATCTCCTGGCCGGCGGCGATCTCGGCCCCTTCATCGACGGCCCAACGCGCAAGCAGGCCTTCCTCCATGGCAAGGCCCCACTTCGGCATGGTGATGGGCTTGATTGCGGACATTTCTACTCCGCGGCCTGCTTCGTGCCGTAGTCGACGACCTCGGCGACGGCCGCTTCGATCTTCGCCACCGACGGGATGTAGATGTCCTCAAGCGCCGGGGAGAACGGCACGGGCGCGTGCGGCGCGGTGACAAGCTTGATCGGGCTTTTCAGCGCACCGAACGCCTTCTCCGCCACGAGGCCGGCAATATCGGCCGCCATGCCGCAGCGCGGATGCGCCTCGTCCACCACCACAAGCCGGCCGGTCTCCTCCACTGTCTCCAGAATCGTCTGCGTGTCGAGCGGCGATGTCGTGCGTGGGTCGACGACGGTGCAGGTGATGCCGCGCTTCTTCAGATTGTCGGCCGCCTCATTGGCGAAGTTCACCATGCGCCCGAACGCCACGATCGTCACGTCGTCGCCCTCGCGCGTGACGTTGGCCTCGCCGAAGGGGATGGCGTAGGCCTCGTCGGGCACTTCCATCTCCTCGTCGTACATCGCCTTGTGCTCGAAGAAGATGACGGGGTCGTCGTCGCGGATCGCCTGCGTGAGCAGGCCCTTCGCCTCATAGGCGTTCGACGGCAGCACCACCTTCAGCCCCGGAATGTGGGTGAAGATCGGATAGAGGCACTGCGAGTGCTGCGAGGCGGCGCGGAAGCCGGCGCCATACATGGTCCTGACGACCAGCGGCGTCACCGCCTTGCCGCCGAACATGTAGCGGAACTTTGCGGCCTGATTGAAGATCTGGTCGAAGCAGACGCCCATGAAGTCGACGAACATCAGCTCCACGATCGGGCGAAGGCCGGTCGCGGCCGCGCCCGCCGCCGCGCCGACAAAAGAAATCTCGGCGAGATGCGTGTCGAGCACGCGCTCCGGCCCGAACTCCGGGCGCAGGCCCTTGGTGACGCCGAGCGGCCCGCCCCAGGCGTCCTGGTCGCCGGGCGCGCCGGTTCCACCGGAGATATCCTCGCCCATGATGATGACTCTGGCGTCGCGCCGCATCTCCTGGCGGATCGCCTCGTTGATTGCCTGGCGATAGGATTTCTTCGACATTCGTTCCTCCCAGAACTCGCACATCCCTCTCCCAGAGGGAGAGGGTGTCGCCGCAGGCGACGGGTGAGGGGTTGCGGCTTTGACGTGGGTCCCCCGACCTTCGGGCGCCGCAACCCCTCATCCGGCTGCTTCGCAGCCACCTTCTCCCTCTGGGAGAAGGGTCGCGCTCCACCCTCAGTAATTCAAATACACATCCGTCATCAGGTCGGCCTCGGTCGGCATCGGCGCGGCTTTGGCCTTGGCCACAGCCGCGGCGATCAACGACACGATCGCCTTGTCCTCGCGGTCGAAATCCTCCGGCTTCAAGAGCGATGCCTCGACCACGCGCTGGCGGAAGAGCTCGAGCGGATCGGCGTTCGCCCGCGCATTCGCCACTTCGTCGGCGGCGCGATAGGTCATCGCGTCGCCTTCGAAGTGTCCGAAGTAGCGCGTGAGCCGCACGTGCAGCAGCGACGGCCCTTCGCCCGCCCGCGCGCGCTCGATCGCCTCGCCCGCCGCCTCGTAGACGTCGAAGAAATCCTGCCCGTCGACCTCGCGCGAGGGAATGCCGAAGCCCGAGCCGCGGCCGACCTGACTGCCGCCGACCGACCAGCTCGATGCCGTCGATTCGGCGTAACCGTTGTCCTCCGCGACGAAGACCATCGGCAGGTTCCAGATTTTCGCGAGGTTGTAGCTTTCGAGCACGGCGCCCTGGTTCGACGCGCCGTCGCCGTAGAAGCAGACGCCGACGCCGCCGGTCTTCAGTGTTTTTGCGCTGAGCGCGGCGCCGCAGACGAGCGGCGCGCCGGCGCCGACGATGCCGTTCGCGCCGAGCATCCCCTTCGACAGGTCGGCGATGTGCATCGACCCGCCCTTGCCGCCGCAAAGCCCGTCCTTGCGGCCGAAAATCTCGTGCATCATGCCGTCGATGTCGCAGCCCTTGGCGATGCAATGGCCATGGCCGCGATGCGTCGAGGCGATGGCGTCGCGGTCGTCGAGATGCAGGCAGACGCCGACGCCGGACGCTTCCTCGCCGGCGTAAAGATGCACGAAGCCGGGGATGTTGCCGGCGGAAAACTCGTCGTGCACCCGCTCCTCGAACTCGCGGATCAGGCGCATGCGGCGGTAGGCGTCAAGAAGATCGTCGCGCGAGAGCTGCAGCCCGCTCTGCATGGCACATTCCTTCCCGTCGCCGCGGATTCTTCAGCGGATGCGGCGATTGTTGTGGCGGATGATGAAACGGGGGAGGGACGTTGGCAAGGGAGCTGGCCGGTGGCCACCAACGCACATTTAGTATATCACCGGTTGCGCTCGGGAAACGAAAAAACTGTGGGGGGCGATGAAAAACCAAACGGCGCAGACGCATTTCAATCTACTTCTCTTTTTGCCCCTAGAGGAGGAGTTCAAGGAAGCCCTCTCTCATTTTGACATGGGCCAAGATCACTCAGCAGAACTTGACCTCCTCGCGATAGAGCTTGATTTAGCAAAATACGGTCTGACAGCTCTTGCGGTTAAGCCTCCTCGGTTTGGAAATGCGGCGGCCCAATCGACGATCCAGACACTCCTTCAAAAATACACCTTCGACCTGGTTATATGCTTGGGGATTGCCGGAGGTCTTTCAAAAGATCTAAAACTTGGGGACGTTTGCTTCTCCGGAGACATATTTGACATTTCTGAGCGTCAAAAGATTGAACACGGCAAGCTACATTTCGATATGGAAACGTTCCGTACACCTGACGACATAACGCAAGCGCTCGGCTTCTTATCAGCTCACCCTCAGTTATCTCAGAAATACAATTGGTGGCAGGAAGAGTCCGAGCGGCTAACTCGTGAAAGCCTTGATGGCCTATTCCCTGATGTCCGAAGGCGCCTGAGCCTGAAGCTGTTCAGAGCGCGGCCGCAGGTACCAGCCCGGCGCCATCGTTTGTGGACCAGTGTCGGCCGACAAAGATCTGACCGCTTACCTTCGGTCAGTGAGCCGAAAAATGCTCTGTGTAGAGACCGAATCGGGAGGAGTGTTTAGGGCGGCACGCGACTCTGCCGACACGCCGGCGCTAGTTATCCGTGGAATTAGCGATCATGCTGACGAGCGGAAGGGCCAGTTGGAGGAGAGCAGCTCGGGTTTCTTCAGGCTTCTTGCAATCAGGAACGCCTCGCTGTTCCTGAAGGCTCAGCTGGCGAACCCATTCTTCGTAGCAAAGATCACTGTGGATCGCACTGAAGCAACCGCTGTTATACCAGCTCCGGACAAGGCAGACCCCATCTTCGCCTCCCTCGATCAAATAAATCAACAGATCGACCAAAACCTTCGAATCTTGTCGCCGGAATATAAGGCACATCCCCGAGGATACCGACTACCCGTGCCGCGAGTGATGGATGCTTTCGCTAGCCGGGAGAAATTTGCGGCTTACGAACCCGAAGATTTGGTCGCAAAAGGCCGCCTCCTTCATATCGCTATTCCGGCAAACTACCCTGACAAGAGTATCCCCTGGGTCTATGCGCATTATCTTTCGACAGCCAGAGTAGAGGACAATCCGGTTGTTCCCATAGTCGTTGATGCAGTCGACATCCGACCGCCGAACAAGACTTTGGCTTTGGCAGTAGACCCTATAGACCTAGACCAGCTGGCTATCACAGAGAGAATACAGGTCGTGGTTATCGTAATCAACCTACCCTTTGGTTCTCGATCTAGAATGAAGTTCTTGTTTCATCAGTTGTCCAAATACGTGGGAGTGAAGTTTATATTGATATCTGGACAGGTCGAAGCAACGGCATTTCCTATAGAACTTCTAACTAACGTCGAATTGAGGCAGTTCGTGCTCTTAGAGGTGTCATTCTCTAGTATAGCGAACTTCGTGCGGGATAATTTCCAGTTGGAGACCGCAGAGGCAGAGGTTATCGCGTATCGTCTCAACGAGACGTTTAAGCAGTTTGAATTACCTGCGCACCCATCGTACTTCGCAGGCATTCCGCGAGAGACGATTGCTGCGCTCCTACAGGCACATCGCAGGGCGGAGCTTATTGATCTCGCGGTGACTGGATATTTGACATTTGTTGTGTCGGAAGACAACGCGAAGATTCAGTTGAGCCGCACCACCCGACGGCGGTTTCTGCAGGAACTCGCCTTCGCCTGTTGCGTCGAGAGGAAAACCTTTTCGATGGGGGCCTTGGTCGAGTTCGCGGGGGCGTTCGCAGAGCGGCATGACTTCGATGTTGATCCTATCCACTTCGTCGCGAGCTTTGTCGGAAAAGGCATACTTCACGAGTCCGGAGCAGGGGTGGAGTTCACCTTACCCTTCATAAGAGCTTATGTTCTCGCCGAGCGCTTATCTCGCTGCGAGGCGGAGGCGGAGGCGTACTTCGACTTCGACACTAACGTCGTGGATTTCGATGCGTTTGATTTATATTGCGAGCTTGGCGCGTCTACCTCAATGTTCGAAGCTGTGCTTCGCCGGCTGTCGGCGCATCAGTCCGCCTTGGAAGCAGAAAGAGCCCCGCATGGAAGAAGTCATATTCTGTTATCGAGCACCTTGCGGCCTACCCTATTAAGCGACGCGCGGGGGCTCGGGAGCCTTGAGCAAAGCATGAATGAATTGGGCGATCGGCTTCTTTCGGGGGGCGCGGCAATCGCGGAGAAGCAGTTGGTGCTAGATGCAGCCGAAGAGATGTCTCGGCGAATCGAGACGGTGGGAATCGGCTTGGTGAAGAGGGAAGAAGGGGAGAACGGCGGCGACGTGGCGGGCCTTTCAGCGATCCAGCGGCGTTTCGCGATTGGACTATTGGCTGTGTCATGCTTGGCGCGGCATCGGAACGGTTCAACACTAGTCA
>CAWBXX010000001.1:0-917477 GCA_963792885.1 uncultured Alphaproteobacteria bacterium | reverse complement strand
GCCTCCGCGCTTCTCATCGACCTCTGTTGGAAAACGCCGAACCACTGACTGTTGAAGCCCCACCAAAGTCGCGGAAAAGGAGAATACAGCTCGCGTTCGAGACGAAAGTGAGCGAGGAGCATGCCTCGCAAGATGCGGAAGTCGAATCCTTTGTGGTCGAGATAGGTGCGTGTGTCGGGGTTGCGCTCGGTATTCTTCAAAAAGATGCCCGCCGCGATTGCCTCCCTAAACGAATATGCCCAGTTTGTGCGCTTGATATACTTGGCATTGAGCGACTTTAAGAATAGCACAGGCCCTAACATGACGGGAACAGAAACGATGATGTTGCCACGGTCATCGAGATGAGCGTGGCAATAGTCGATGAACTGTTCTATGTCGCGCTGACGGAGATGTTCAAGAACCTCGAAGCACCCAATTAGATTGAACCTATCGTGTGGCAAGTCAGCGGCTGTTTGCACCACGCCGAATCCTGCGTCGGAACCGAGTCGAGCAGGATAGTGCGTGGGGTAGGGCTCCAGACCCCATAACACGTAGGAACGTCCACAGCGGCTTAGTCTCTCCAAAAGTCGTCCGTCTCCGGACCCATAATCCAGGATCACCGAACCCTGGGGAGCGAGGGCCATAATCAGTTCCTGGGCAAGCGAGTAGCGATTCCGCTGAGCAAACCGAACCAACGGATTTCGGACTGTTCTCCGTCTGGCGGTCGTAGCTCGAGGTCATGGCCATCCTCAGACTCTTTTCGAAACATCGAAGCTGAACGCCCCGGCCCTGCGAAGCAACGGGTCCGTCGCGTTTGCTAATCCGCTCCGACACACGCGCCCCCACATCGATCGCCTACGAATAGCCTCGCATTGCGATCGCTTCTTGGTGTGACCCGTTGGAGGAGGGCGAGGCAGTCTTTCGAGAAAATTTACGGAGGGAAAGGCGTTCGAGCACTCCGGACGCTACGAAGAAGTCCGGCAGGAGCGCCACCGCTATAAAGGCGATGAACGCCTCGTTCCCGCCGCCTTCAAAGAAACACTGGAGCAGAATGATGATAAAGAACATAGCGTACATAGCCGCAGCACGGGGCCCACCCCGTGCATATACGACGGCGCCGCAAACCGCGCTTCTTGCCCAGGGGAGAAGATAGAAGAACAAGCCGACGGCTCCGTTCTCCGACCAAGATGCGCTGAAATTCGTTGTGAATTTCAATTAATAGATACCCTGGATAATCGGAGTAGGCGCTTCGGACATATGAGAGATAGGCGTTCGTGCCGACGCCCCAAACCGGATTTTGGTCAATCAGGTCGGCGGAGACACGACTTGCGAACGCTCGTTGGGCGTTACTCAGTGACAGTTCGGGGTCTGGTGTCTTAAGTTCGCCAATAGTTGCGCTCGCGGCCTCACTGAGCGTCGACATTGAATGGAGCTGAGAGGACAAATATGGACTTGAGGCAATCACGGTGGACAGGGATAACGCTCCGAGCCAACTCCCCAACAAGAGGGGACCGAATTGAACATAGCCGACGAGTGCCAGTGTCAGAACGCAAACGAGAAAGCCAATCTGCGCCTTACGCTCCCCACTGAAGACCAAAAGAATGCCAATAGCCACTAGGCAAAGGTATTCGAGGAGCCCCGCATGTCGCCGGTTAAGTAGAAAGAGCGAGAAGATTACAGGGAGAGAATATGAGAACAGAAATTTTGGTTCATTGAGGCGCTTCCATCCAAAATAGAAGCCATGGCTGACATGCCACCAAATATTAAAGGCGGTAATAAAGAAAGAAACGATCAAAAAATACTTTGCCATACGCTCCCAGTCAAAAGATCCCCTGTAAAGCGCCAAGACCATCGCAAAGAGTGTAAGCTCAAACATCTGTATTGCTTCTCGCAGCCCGTTTGACGTGGAGACGCTTTTTGCTGAGGCCACGTCCACGATAAAGAACAGAATAACTAGAGTAAGGCCAAATGATCGCGGGAATAAGCCCCGTCCAACTGCCAATAGTAGAATCAGAGGGAGAAGAAGAAAACTAACTAAGTCAAACGGCTTGATGATAATAAAGGAAGTTCTAAGCTCAAGGCCCGTAAATAAGGAGCAAAAGCCGACGAAAAGAATAAGGAAGGCTGCTCTCTCCACGAATGAAGGAAAGCCGATGCCACCTTGCAAGGGTGGAACCTCGAAGGCATCGCCGCTGTTCGGGTAACCTCTGTGGGCCTTCAAAGCCTGGAATCCTTCGGCGCGGTTTCATTGATCTCGTTGCCGCCAAAGAGCCGGGAGTTAATGCTGCGGTAGCGGGCCCGGATTTGTTCCGAGCCGTACTCGCGCTCTATGTGATGTGAAGCCGCGACTTCAATCCGCCGCCTCCGGGGTTCGTCGCTGATAAGTTTTTCAATCGAGTTGGCCAGCGCATCAGAATCACCGACCGGGACATGCACGGCTGTCACATCATGGGACGAGTAGTCGGCGAGTTCACCAACCGCGGTTGCGACCACGGGAAGGCCAACCATCATCGCTTCGGCTGCGGCAATACAGAAACCCTCTTCCTCGCTGACATGAACAAAAATGTCATGGTCGTCAGGATCTCGCCACCATTCGTTGACGAAGCCTGCCATTCGCAACATTGGATAGACATCCAGCTGGGCAGCCCGCGACAGAATCAAATCTCGGGAAGGGCCCGTTCCGAAAATAGTGCAGACCGTCGGGATGCCTCGGTCACGTAACACCGAAATCGCTTCGATGACGACATTTACCCGCTTCCGCGGAATAAGTCTGCCGGCCACTACGAGCCGGGCGGCGCCGTTGATCGCGTAGCTAGACTTTCGACGCACGGCCGATGCCACGAACAACGGAACTACCGCTTCATGCCGGGAGGAAGATCCGATGTAGTAACGTCGGGAGCCTCGAAGCGTCGACGCACAATCTGCCCAGACCTCATCGAACTCGGGCGAAAGCACGCGAAGCAAAGCCTCGTAGATGAGGACAAGGCGGCCTCTTTCGAGCCGGGCGATGTGTTCAAAAGCGACACATCGAACCCGAGGATGAAAAAGCAGAATAAAACGGCCAATGATATTTGCCTGCTTGAGCGACAGTACTGACAATCGAGGGGCGAGTGCCTCTGGTAAGACGCCAAAGTTTAAAAGCGCCGGGGAGAAGTGACGCCAGACGTCATCCGCGGAGAAGGCGTGGCTTCGATGACCTTCTCCTGGCCAACCAACTCGGCGATCTGGTCGCGAACTGTCAAATCTCCCGCGCGCGAAGACAAAAATCCGCAGATTGGAGCCCTCAAAAAGACCATTCTTGAGGAGCGTCAGCAGGCCGAGTTCCGCGCCGCCGCGAAAAAAAGCGTTCAGCACATAGATCACCTGATTATTCTCACGCACGGGCGCCGCCACCTCTTCGTCTTTCGGTTCCGAGCCGGACCGCCACTTCTCGAAGATCGCCGAGTGGGAGGCGGCATATGGTCGCCGCGAGCAGGACCCACAGAAGCAACGAAAAAGGACGCAGGGAAACCGCTAGTCGGTAGTAACGAATTGCAGCAGATCGGTTCCCGGCCTCGATCTCCAAGTTACCAAGCTTGCGAGCCCTATCCGCAAGCCGTCGGGGGAGAATAGGCAGCAGTCGAGGATTACGGCCGCTGATTAGGAACGCAACGAAAGCATGATGCGGCATCAGCGAGTTGCGCTGGGATGTTATAGCCCCGGGTCGACGCCGCTTCATCACCAGCGGCTCCGACACCAAATAGAACCGAGCAATTGAAGCCATCCTCGAAAAGAGATCAGTGTCCTCAAAGACTTTAATGGCTGGATCGAAGCCCCCTGAAGCCTCGAATACAGGTCGGCGCATCAAGACCGTGGATGGAATAACTGGACCATCAAACCTGAAATAGTCACGAAGTGTATCCGGGGACCGGCTATGATCATAGACAAATGGAATTGTCATGTGTGGGTCGCTGACGGTCAGAGCCGAAAAGAAATATGTGTAGACGAGGCCGACCTGCTCCACTTGGCAAGCAGGCCACTGCTGTTCTAATTTTTCGGGGAGCCACACATCGTCGCCGTCGAGAAGTGCGATCCAATCGCTCTCGATGCTCTCGCTAGCGATATTTCTGTTTCGCGCCAGACCAGTTCCGTGTTGGAATATGATCTCAATGCGGGGATCAAGCGTTGCCACTGAATTCAGGATTCTCAGAGTGTCTTCTTTTGACCCGTCGTCAATGATGATGATCTTGGCGATCAGGTCGCTTCGGGTTTGGTTGAGAACGCTTTCGACCGCCTCTTCGATGTAGGCGCCTTCATCGAAGCATGTGATCACGACCGATATGGGAGCCGTTCCAGAGCTCATGGGACAGTTTGATCGGACGCTATGTGGAGGCAAAAGACGCCGAAGCGTCGGGGCCGACTATCGGCGCGCCTAGCGCTTCATAGATGCAGGCAATTCGAGCGCACATCCGGTCACTGGCCCATTCCGCAGATTCTAGTCGCTCCGAAGCGGTCGACATGCGAACCAATTCGCTGTTCTCTCTTGCGAAACGAAGCAGGGCGTCTCCGAGCGAGTCAAAGTCTCCTTGCGGCAATACGACGCCGTTCTGATTGTCTCGAACCAAGAGCTCGAGGCCGGGCAGCGCCATCGCCACAACCGGCTTTCCGACCGCACAATATTGAACAATTGCGCGAGGAAGGCCTTCGTGACTGGAGCAATAGATTCCGACATCGGCGTGAGCAATCGCATGCTCGGGATCTGAGATGAGACCGTCGATCGACACGATGTCGCTGAGGCCATGTTCCAGAGCGAAGTGCTCGCATTCGGCAAGAAGGTAACCGCGACCGCAAAAGTGAAAACGGACGGCGCCGGCAAACTCGTTGCGGCGACGGGCAAGCATTTTGAGAAGCTCCAAGTGCCTTTTTCGAGGTTCGTAGTTGGCCACGTAGATGGCCTCCAGAGGCCTATCCTCCAAGGACCGGCCGGGACCGCGGGCTGCAATAAACTTCGCAATGTCCATTCCACTTGGGACAACGTAGTGGCGTTCTCGGCCTCCCAAACCATGCGCTATTGCAGATTGCCGCAGTACATCACTCACACTAATAAAGCCGTGTGTCGTCGGAGCTACGAGCCTCTCCAGGGCCAAAAAAAACAGTCGCCTCCAGGGGCCAACATTGAGGAATGGCAGGATGTGGATTCCATGCACGACCAGGCAGCCCGGTAGCCATATGGCCGCAAGCCGACCGATAACGCCCGCCTTGCTTTCGTGCGTATGAACCACATCGGGCTCTGCCTGCCGCAGCAAGGAGCGAACGATGAAGGCGGCGCGGAGGTCGCGGGCGAGTGAGATTTCGCGGCAGAGTTCTGGAACACAAATTCGTTCAATCCTCGGATCTACTTGGCGAACTAAGTCGTCATCCCATTCGTTGCCGTGCAGCAAGGTCACATCATGACCCGCTTCAGCGAACCAGTTGCATGTCAGCACGGTGTTTTCTTCAGCACCGCCTCGTATCAATCGGGTGATGACGTGCACGATCTTCATTCCGCACACCTTACCCGGCGCGGCGAAAGCCCGGCTTTGCGGACACTATTTTGCGCTTCGAGTTCCAACGGGAGTCCGTCTGGTATTTCCGATAATCATAACCTGATCCGTATGGGTCGTACAGCCGAGCCTTCCCCGGATTTACGTGCGTAAGAACGAATCCGACGAGCTTTTCGTCTAGCCCCGGTGATCGCTTGAGGGTTGCGGCCAGTGCATCCGTGGTCGTTCTGCCCCACTGAACGACAAGAATAACCCCATCTACGATCGGAACGAGTGACCGAGCATCGGCAAGGGGAAGGAGAGGAGAAGCATCAATCACGATGAGATCATAGCTGCCTCGCAGACGATGGAAGAGCTGTGTGAGCCTTTCGTCCTCGTTCGCATTTCGGTTCGGCGTCGCTCTTGACGCGGGCAGGAACGTAACCTTCGTGTCCTTTACTCGTTTGAGCACATCGGACGCCGCGGCCTGTCCAGAGAGGAGCTCGACAATTCCCGCCTCCGAACCGGGTGCGAAAACTTGCGTAAGCATCGGGCGTCGATGGTCCATGTCGATTAGAAGGACATTTTCCCCGGTCCGCGAAGCATAATGAGATAAGGCAGCGGCTACGGTTGACTTGCCCTCGCCAGGGAGCGCGGACGTTACAAGGAATATCCTTTCGCGGGCTTCGTCAGCCGTTTCACGCATTGCAATTCGACAATCACGTATTGACTCCGAAAAACCTGAGAAGGGTGATCGAGCCAATTCGGCGCAAGCTCGAAGCATCTGATCTCTTCTCGCACGGACGTAAGCCCTGCGAGGAAGAAGGAACCGAAGCCAATTCCTTCGGAGACTCCCTATTGTGGGGACGGACGAAAGCAAGCGCGACGCCAAGCGCAGATGATGCTTGATCGCCGGATCGGACTCGTCCGATCGATGCCTTCCAAGAGGCCCGCAACACCGACCCCCAGACCAATGCTGAGAAGCACCCCGGCGGTGCCGAGGAGCAGCCGGTTTGGACCAGCTGGGGCGATCGGCATGGTTGCGACTTGGACAATCCGTGATTTCGGGCAGCTGCAGGTTCTTTTGTTCGCTGATTTGCGTTGATCTTGCCAAGAACGCTTCAAGGAAGGTTCGAGCGGCATCAGCGTCCCTTTCGAGGGCGCGCAGCCGGACATCCGCTTCGCTCTTGCCGAGGAGATTCACGGTGCTTCTGGTCGTCAATCGGTAGTCCTCGACCGCCGACTCGGCATCCTGGACGCGTTGTTTGAGATCAGCCACGCGAGAATCGAGAAGATCCTCGGCACGCTGGATCGCTTGTCGTTTGGCGTCGAGCTCTTCGTCCAAATAGGCTTGGGCAAATGCATTTGCGACAAGCGCCGGGCTAGCTGGGTCTGGTGACGAATACGAAATGGAAATGAGATAGGTCTGCCGCACGCGCCGAACTTCGAGACGCGAAGCGAGCGAACGGGCAATCGTCTCGTCCGGATTCTCGAGTGCCCTTTCGGCACTCGACTGACCCCCGGGTGCTGGGATGACCTTTGAGGCAAGCAGTTCTTTTGCCACCCGAAGCGCAACGGCTTGGGATCTAATTAACTCGACCTCACTTTCGATGGCGGCCGTGTCCCCGGAGAAGGCGGCGACCGCAGCGGTAGTCGAGTCTGCAAACTGAACCTGTCTCGGGTCCAGCAAGATTACGGAGGAGGCAACGTACTCGGGTGGCAGAGACAGAGCTAATGCGATCGAAAGGAGGCTCCCTGCGACTGTTGTCGCAAAGATGGGAAAAAAGCGCCGTCGTAAGAACGACGGAAGCGCTCGTAAATTGAAATAGTCGCGATCTGCTCCCGCGGGAACCAGCCCCCCGGGAAACTCAGGCGGCTGGGAGATGGCGTCATGAGCTCGCTTAAGCATGGATCCGCATTATGCCGCGAGAATTAAGTTGGGCCTATGGCGCAAGCCCGACGCGGCTTCAATTTGGAATGGCTGTCGACAAGACCCTCGTTGTTGTACTGGCGGTTCCTGCACCGCCGTTGACCACGCTGAACAGCTTTTGAAGACTGGTCGACGCTGCGTTCGTGACATACACGATGTCATTGTCTCGCATCGCAAATCGTTGCGCGGCAAAGTACCCGTCCGGGCTGTTTAGGTTGAACTGATAGATGACACGTGTATCCGTCCGCGAAGAAGCGCGTACCACCGGATGCAAATATGCATAGATCTCTGGCGTCTCTGTTCGGAACAAAAAGACCCCCGTTGGATTTGCCCGGTTATCATTGAGACCGCCGGCCCTTCCGACTGCTTGCGCTAGGGTGAGGCGGTCAGCGCCAAATGGGAAGCTCCCGCTCTGCAACACGGCACCAAAGACCGTGTAGACCTGAGGATCGGTGAAAACGTAAACCTCGTCGCCTGGTCGTAAGAAAACATTCCGATTTGCGTCTTGAACCATTGTTGCGAGGTTCTCGGTCAGGCTACTCCTCCCGCGCGTAAGTCGCACAAAAGTGTCGTAGGCTGGCGCTTTGCTTCCTCCGGCTGCGGCAACTATGTCGACTAAGTGGTTGCCGCCGAGGGAAAGCGGCAACTGCCCTGGATGCGCGACGTCACCAACCACAGTAACTAAGGATGATGCTGGCCGCGCTACGGTCACTATGACTTGCGGCTGAATTGCCTTGTCGCCGAGAGCTGCCTCAATCTCAGTCTCCACAGCAGCTGGCGTGCGACCGGCAGCTGCGACTTTCTCAACGTAGGGCACTGTAATTGTGCCGTCCGCCGCAATTGCCTGAGAAGGCAACGTTACGCTCTTCGTCCCTCCTACGGCGTCGGATGCGCTGGAAAAGAGACCCCCGGGCGCGGCCTCAAATATCGTCACATCCACAACGTCGCCGACGCCGAGAGTAATCCGCGGAGCAGCGCTCTGGCTCCAGGCTGGCGCTGGGGAGGGCAGTCTCGATCCGTAGCTTGAAATCCATTCCGCTTGTTCTGCGTTGAGCGCCACAACATCGTGGCCCTGAGTGCTGGCGTAAGCGCCCTCTGGATAGGCACGGGTCGAGAAGGCCGATGAGCCTGGGCCGGCAGACGGGAGGCAAGCGCCAAGAGTCGCGAGTAGAGGAAAAGCAAACATCACCCGTGCAACGAAATTCGAGCTTTTGCCCCGCATGGCAAGCATCCTACGCGCCTCGATTGGTAGACTACCCCAATGGACATCACGCCAAAAGGAAGAGTCTCCGAAATCCCACCATTTCGAACTGGGTGGTGCCGTTGCATCACACAAGGTTGGCTATCGAAAGACGATAGACGATTGCCGAAGAGCGTCAAACCGAAGTTGAGAAGTCGCCGATCGAATGGTTGATCAAGATCCAGCCAACCGCCATCCAAATGACAGCGGCAGCGATAACAATCGAAAGCCAAACAGTAGCAGCCAAGCGTAACCCCTGCGGTGTGAGCTTGGTCGCACCATCATCACGCCCGATCATTTCGAAGCGGCTGACGCAATCCAGCCGCTCCGGCTACGCCAGTTTGAAGCGGGTCGCCTGTCTGTCTAGTGCCCCTCCATCATGCTAACGCCAAATCAAAATGCGTTGGGGTGCGCCATTACGAATGGCGTTGTGACGAGAATTCTCAGATCGAGCCAGATCGACCAAGAATTGATGTATTCCAGGTCTGAAGCGACCCGTGCCTCGATATCGTCACGGGAGAGCGTCGCACCGCGAAACCCTCGCACCTGCGCCAGCCCCGTGAGGCCTGGCTTCACGGCATGTCGCGTCGAATAGCCGTCGACTGCGTTCCAGAACAACAGACCTTCGGCAGTCGCGCCCGTAGGATGCGGTCTCGGTCCAACAAGGCTCATCTCCCCTTTGAAGACGTTCCAAAGTTGCGGAAGCTCGTCCAGGCTCGTCTTTCGCAGGAAATTCCCGATGCGGGTGACCCTTTTATCCTGTCGCCTCGCAGACTGACTGCCCGCTTCATCGGTCGCTTCTGCGCGCATAGTACGCAGTTTGTAGCAGCGATATAAACCGTTCCTCCGACCGACGCGGTCTTGAACGAACATGCAGGGACCGGGTGAATCGAGCTTAACAAGGAGTGCCAGGATCGCAACGAGCGGCGCGGCTATCGGCGCCAGAGCGACGACTCCCGCCAAATCCAACGCGCGTTTTGCGACACGCTCGGGGAGTGAAAGGGGACCGCGGGAGACCACAAGGGTTGGCGTGCCTGCCCAATGACTAAGTCCCAAGGGCACAACGTTCGTCAACTGAGGCTCGAGCAATTCTGCGTTGATCCCTGTGAGGCGTGCAAAAGAAGCCCACTCCGACCGCTCCTCCGGGTCGGCAAATGCTAGAAGGACGCGATCCGCGTTCCGAAAGGTGCGATACACGAGATCCAAGAAAGCAGGGTCTTGAGACGCTGGATCCCAATTCTTGAGGCGTCGGATATCAATGATCCGATCAGCCGACCGGCCGTACACCGCTGCCGTCTCATCTCCGAGAACATAGGTGGTGCCCTTGATCAGTTGCTCCCAGCGGCCGAGCCAATAAGCGCCAATTGTCCGTCCGCACGCTAGGAAGAACCCGCTGAAGACGAGCATATAGCCGACTTCGAGCCTGGAGAAGCGGGCGCTGACGTGCAGAGCGAACGCTGCGGAAAAAGCCAATGCTGCAGCCGTCAACAGCGCCGAGGTTGCCGCCACGCAGGATCGCGAGCCATGCGCCAAAGTGGGAAGCGAGTACCCCCCGAAAGTCACAGAGGCCAGCAAATAGGCTGGCAGCACCATGAGGAGAAACATCGTACCGTCCGCTACGGAAGGGCCTCCGTAGCGGAGGTAGGTTCCTATGAAGGAGGCGCTAAGCAATATCGCAAAGTCAACCGCAACCGCACCCAATACCGCGAACAATCTGAATGCATCGCGGTGCCGTGCGATGTGTTCCGAGAAAAGTTCGTGAGGTGGGTGTACAAGCGTACGAAAGCCAACAGACAAACTCATGCGCACCCCCTCGTACAGAGCGCCACTGAATCATTCTAGATACGCAAGCAATCCCGCCCATCCCTCATTTGGGGGGGTACCCCGAACGTGCGCCGCCGAATCACACGATCGACCAAACGTTACCTACAACGTTTGGAACTCAACACATGGCAACAAAGTGGCTGCAGAGACCTCTCGTGCGATTAGTCACAGCAAATTTTGGTCGTCGAGCGGCTAAGAAATGCGCAACGGCGAACGTGCGTCTTGCAAACTCTGAAGGCGAGAGAGTTGCTACAATACGAAGTTAGTCTCCTCGAAGCGGCTCCAGGGTCCGCGTAGAAGCAATTGATCCAGCACAAGGAAGCGCTCAGGAAGAAGGCGAAACATGAAAGCGCGCGATGAGACTTTCGAAGGGAAACGAGTCCAGGGGTCAGTGCTGAGCGGTGCCTTTGCACTGGGCATTTGGCGACGCCCTTGTCCGAGGCATTAAGTAATAAGAGCTCGCCGCTGTGAGCCAAGGCACCAACTGCAGACCGTTGTAGAGCTCGCCCGGGGATAGCGGATGGCTCTTTTCTTCGACAAGCTGCTCTCGGTTTTCATCTTCCCGCTGGGCAGTGCGCTTCTTCTCTGCACTCGTAGCGCTGACGCTCTCTTTTACGCGCTGGCGGAACCTCGCGCGCGCAGTGTTGGCGATTGCTGTGGTTGGCCTGTGGATAGCTTCGACGCCGCTCTTCTCGCGTTGGATCGTCGAAAGACTGGAAAGCCAGTATCCGCCACAGCGCATCGAAGATCTGCCGAGCGCCGATGCAGTGGTGTTGCTCGGCGGATTTCTAGCGCAGCCGCTTCCGCCGCGCATCGCTCCGGACATTACCGACGCCGGCGACCGTGCGCTTGAGGCAGTGCGGCTTTATCGCGCCCGCAAGGCGCCGCGGATCGTCGTCTCCGGCGGCAATCTTCCCTGGGACTCGACCGTCGAGCCGGAAGCGGTCTACGTCGCCGATCTTCTTGTCGAGCTCGGCGTGCCGCGCACTGATTTGGTGCTGGAGGGCGAGAGCCGGAACACACGGGAGAATGCGGTCAACACCGCCAAGATCTTCGCCGCGAACGGCTGGAGCACTGGCCTTCTGGTGACGTCGGGAATGCACATGCCGAGAGCGCTCGCCGTCTTCCGCCGCGTCGGCCTCGACGTCACGCCGGCATCGACCGACGTCAGCGAGCGCGGCGGCAGCCTCGTTCTGCCGTTCGACGTCCTTCCCGACGTGAAGCGGCTCGAACAGACGACGCTCGCGGTGAAGGAGATTGTGGGCGGCTTCGTCTACCGCCTCCGCGGGTGGGAGTAGCGTAATATCCCGTGCCGGGTTGTGAGAATTCCCACATACTGCGAAACTAAGTGGCTGGAAAATCGAATACCCGTGCGGGCTTGCCGCAGCAAAGAAAACATACAATTTAACTTTGATTGCCCGAAATACATCCTAAACGCGAACTTTGCGGGTATGTTCCTTAGTTACGGTGAGGGTGCGCGTGCTCCAGATAATTTCGGAAGCAAAACAGGGCGACGGCAAAAAGCTGAGAGCTCCTGGCGGTGTCCAAGTAACAGAAACCCCCTGGCTTCGAGACAAGGCCATCGGTCTGGCATTGTTTCTTGCCGGCTTGGGCCTGTTGATCGTTTGGGCCGGTCTCCTCTTCTGGGCCCTTTCAAAGCTCCTTTAGGTTTCGCTCAAGCTTATCCGCCGATTCCAAGAACCATTGCGGTGCCGGCAAGTAAGAGAAGCCACAACGCAATGGAAATAGGCATTGCCGTCACCGCACCATCGAAGAAATCCATTGCCACCTCCCTCGTGTATGAGGAGGTTCGGCGGGACGCCGAACTCTTACCCCTTCTTAATTGCCGACCAGAACGACTGGTTCCACAGGCACTCTTCCGGCTAACTCGGGCAGATCCGGGGCGCACATAAGGTGAGAACGGGAACATGTCTTGGAGAAAGGAAGGAGATTGTTTGGAGAAATTGAGTCGAGCATTGTATGCATTCGCCTTTCAGCACTGTTTAGCCTCGAAGTGATGTGCGATTGCTGATCGATTCCGGCTGGAACGGCTATTTGCGTGCATGATCTGATCATCTTCGACTGCGACGGTGTGTTGATCGACAGTGAGGTGATCAGCACGCACATACTTCTCGACACGCTCGTCGCCCACGGGCTCGACGTCGACATCGACTATGTGCGCAAGACCTATCTCGGGCGCTCAATCTCGGTGGTGAGAAAGGACTACGAGCGGCTGACCGGGCGCGCCCTTTCGGAGAGCTTCGAGGACGATTTTCTGAAGCGTCTGTTCGCAGCCTACCGACGCGAGCTTTCCGCGATGCCCGGTATCAAGGATCTGCTTGCCGGCCTGCCCCAGCGCTACTGCATGGCCACGAGCAGCAGCATGAAGCGCGCCACCGTATCGCTCGAAGTGACCGGGCTGATGCCGTTCTTCTTCGGCAAGGTCTTCTGCGCGTCGATGGTTGCAAACGGCAAACCGGCGCCGGATCTCTTCCTTTACGCCGCCAAGAGCCTCGGCGCGGAGCCCGCCCGCTGTCTGGTTATCGAGGACAGCGAGGTCGGCCTTCTCGCCGGCAAGAATGCGGGCATGGAGGTGTGGCGGTTCGTCGGCGGCAGCCATTTCGAGGATCAGCCGCCGGTTAACCGGGATTCGGATATCCGTCTGTTCAGTAGTATGGAAGCCGTGGCGGCGGCACTTCGCGAAAGCTAGGCTGAAGCCGTGCAGGAGCGCCTACATCATCCGAGGAAGAAGGGCGGCAAGGCCGAGATCGGCGCCGACCGCCTTGATGACGCTGCGCGCGCCGGCTGGCTCTATTACGTCGCCGGCAACACGCAGGACGAGGTCGCGCAGAAGCTCGGCGTGTCTCGGCAGACGGCGCAGCGGCTCGTCTCGATGGCCGTGTCGGAGCGGCTCATCAAGGTTCGCCTCGACCATCCGATTGCGCACTGCATGGAGCTCGCCGCGCGGCTTACGGAGAAGTTCGGGCTGGCGCTCTGCGAGGTCGTGCCGAGCGATCCGACAGCGCTTTCGAGCAGCCTCGGCATAGCCGAGGCGGCGGCGGCCGACATGGAGCAGCGACTGAAGTCGCTGCATCCGATTGTCGTCGCGATCGGCAGCGGACGCTCGCTGCGCGCTGCTGTCGAGCAGCTCCCGCCGCTCGAGTGTCCGCACCACAAGATCGTGTCGCTGGTCGGCAACATCGCCGCCGATGGCTCCGCCTCGTTCTACGACGTGATTGTGCGGTTCTCCGACGCCGTGCAGGCGCCGCACTACCCGATGCCGCTTCCCGTCATCGCCTCGACTGCGCATGAGCGCGATCTCTTCTTCGAGCAGCCGTCGGTCAGGCACATCATCAGCCTCGCGACGGGCGCCGACGTGACCTATGTCGGCGTCGGCGACCTCGGAGAGAATCCGCCGCTGCTTCAGGACGGGTTCATCACCCGCAAGGAGCTGCAGATCCTGAACAAGGCCGGCGCCGCCGGCGAGATCGTCGGCTGGGCCTTCGACACCGCGGGGAATCTGATCGAAGGACTCACCAACGACCGCGTCGCGAGCGTCAGGCTGGAGCAGCCGGCGCGGCGTCTCACGATCGGCGTCGCCATGGGCGACCACAAGGTGAAGGCGCTCCGCGCCGCGCTGAAAGGGAAGTGGCTGTCGGGGCTTATCACCGACGAGCGCACCGCGGAGCGGCTTCTTTCCTAACTTCTCCGGCGCTCATGACGCGCCGCAGCACAAGATTCAATTGACAGTCGCGCTCCTCCCTGCGAGCATTTGCCTGCAACAAGGGCAAATGCCCAGTGTAAGGGAGGACTTCATGAAGATGGCCCTTCGCGCCCTCTTGGGCGCGTGCGCTATTGCAGCGCTGACGGCCGGCGCTTCCGCCGAAACGACGCTCACCATCGCGACCGTCAACAACGGCGACATGATCCGGATGCAGAAGCTGATGGACGACTTCGCCGGGATGAACCCAGACATCAAGGTCAACTGGGTGACGCTGGAGGAGAACGTTCTTCGGCAGAAGGTGACCACTGACATCGCCACCAAAGGCGGCCAGTACGACGTCTTGACCATCGGGACCTACGAGGTGCCGATCTGGGCAAAGCAGGGCTGGCTCGTCGCGCTCGACAATCTCGGCGCTGACTACGACGTCGAGGATCTTCTGCCCCCGATCCGCGCCGGCCTGAGCTCCGACGGCAAGCTCTACGCCGCGCCGTTCTACGGCGAGTTCGAGCTACGTCATGTACCGCAAGGACCTGATGGAGAAGGCGGGGCTCACCATGCCCGACAAGCCGACCTGGGACTTCGTCAAAGACGCTGCCGACAAGATGACCGACCGCGCCAACGGCATCAACGGCATCTGCCTCCGCGGCAAGGCCGGCTGGGGCGAGAACATGGCCTTCCTGACGACGCTGGCCAATTCGTTCGGCGCGCGCTGGTTCGATGAGAAGTGGCAGCCGCAGTTCGACTCGCCGGAATGGCATGACGCCATCCAGTTCTACGTCGACCTGATGAAGGCCGACGGTCCGACAGGCGCCTCGTCCAATGGCTTCAACGAGAACCTGACCCTGTTCCAGCAGGGCAAGTGCGGCATGTGGATCGATGCCACGGTCGCCGGATCGTTCGTCACCGACCCCAACGCATCGACCGTCGCCGACAAGGTCGGTTTCGCGCTCGCCCCGGACAAGGGCCTCGGCAAGCGCGCCAACTGGCTGTGGGCCTGGTCGCTCGCCATTCCCGCCAGCTCGGAGAAGGCCGAAGCTGCGGAGAAGTTCATCTCGTGGGCGACGAGCAAGCACTATGAAGAACTGGTCGCGAGCAAGGACGGCTGGGCCAACGTGCCTCCGGGAACGCGCACTTCGCTCTATAACAACCCGGACTACACGAGCGCGGCGCCGTTCGCGGCGATGACATTGGCCTCGATCGAAGCCGCCGACCCGCAGCATCCGACGGTCAAGCCGGTGCCCTATACCGGCGTGCAGTTCGTCGCCATTCCTGAGTTCCAGGGTCTCGGCGACACGGTCGGGCAGATCTTCTCGGCCGCGCTCGCCGGACAGTCCAGCGTCGACGACGCCTTGAAGCAGGCGCAGGACGTAGCCACTCGTACCATGACCAAGGCCGGCTACATCAAGTAAGCTTCCTCCCAAGGAGCGGCTGCCCGGGACTCGATCTGCCACCCGGGCAGTCTCTCGAACTCCGCCGGGCGCAAGCCCGGCGCGTTTAAGAAAGTACCGCGGCCGCCCGAACGGAATGCGAGACGGGTGGCGGCGGGTGCAACGAGCCGCCCAAAGAGGCGCGCCGCACTAGGTGAGGGGAGCATGGCAACAGCAAATACCCGCCGCCTGGCGCGCACCATGCTGGTGCCGTCCGTGGCAGCCCTCTTCGTCTGGATGATCGTGCCGCTGGCGCTGACGCTGTGGTATTCGTTCCAGACCTATAACCTGCTCAACCCGATCAACAGCGGCTTCGCGGGCTGGACGAACTACTATTATTTCCTCACCGACCCGTCCTTCTTCCAGGCCTTCGGCAATACGCTGATCCTCACGGTATCGGTGCTTGCGATCACCGTGATCGGCGGGATTCTTCTCGGGATGCTCCTCGATCAGGCGATCTACGGGCAGGGGGTCGTCCGCATTCTCGTCATCTCCCCGTTCTTCGTCATGCCGACGGTTGCCGCGCTGGTGTGGAAGAACATGCTGCTTGATCCGAACTACGGAATCTTCGCCTGGATCACGACGCGGTTCGGCTTCACCCCGATCCCGTGGCTGGAAAGCTATCCGCTGTTCTCCATCATCGTCATTGTGTCGTGGGAGTGGCTGCCGTTTGCGACGCTCATTCTGTTGACCGCGCTGCAGTCGCTCGACGCGGAGCGCAAGGAAGCGGCGGAGATGGACGGGGCCAACTTCATCAGCATGTTCATCTACATCGTGCTGCCTCACCTGGCGCGCGCCATCACCGTGGTGATCCTGATCGAGACGATCTTCCTGCTCTCGGTGTTCGCCGAAATTCTCGTCACGACGAGCGGCGGCCCCGGCTACGCCTCCACCAACATCACCTATCTCATCTATCACGCCGCCCTGCTCGACTACGATGTCGGCGGCGCATCGGCGGGCGGGGTGATCGCGGTCATCCTCGCCAACATCGTCGCCATCTTCCTGATCCGCATCGTCGGCAAGAACCTGGAGGCTTGAGGAGGACAGCCATGGCCCGCGCCATCACGCCGCAAAGGAAGTGGACGTTCACGATCCTCGCCTGGATCGTGGCGCTGCTGATCTTCTTCCCGATCCTGTGGACGATCCTGACCTCGTTCAAGACCGAGGGCGACGCCATCCTCTTTCCGCCGGCTTTCCTGCCGCCGCACTGGACGCTTGAAAACTTCTTCGAGGTCCAGTCGCGCTCCAACTACTTCAGCCACTTCTACAACTCGGTGGTCATCGCCGGCGGCTCGACGCTGCTCGCCCTGCTCGTCGCGGTGCCGGGCGCCTGGTCGATGGCGTTCTCGCCGTCAAAGCGCACCAAGGACATCCTGATGTGGATGCTGTCCACCAAGATGATGCCGGCGGTCGGCGTGCTGGTGCCGATCTATCTGATCTTCAAGAACCTGAACCTGCTCGACAGCCTGACCGGCCTCACGGTCATCCTGGCGCTGATCGACCTGCCGATCGTGATCTGGATGCTCTACACCTACTTCAAGGAGATCCCGGTCGACATCCTCGAAGCGAGCCGCATGGACGGCGCGGAGCTGTGGAAGGAGATCGTCTACGTGCTCTTGCCGATGGCGGTGCCCGGCATAGCCTCCACGATGCTCCTCAACATCATCCTCGCCTGGAACGAGGCGTTCTGGACACTGAACCTGACGGCAGCCAAAGCCGCCCCGCTCACCGCCTTCATTGCCTCCTTCTCGGCGCCGGAGGGCCTGTTCTGGGCGAAGCTCTCGGCCGCCTCCACCCTCGCCATCGCACCTATCCTGCTGCTCGGCTGGTTCAGCCAGAAGCAGCTGGTCCGCGGCCTCACCTTCGGTGCCGTGAAATGATCTCAGCCCTCAACCCGGGAGCCTTGTGATGGGCCGCATCGTTCTCAAGAACGTCCGCAAGATCTTCGGCGAGGTCGAGGTCATCCCCAATGTCGACCTCGAGATCAACGACGGCGAGTTCGTCGTCTTCGTCGGTCCGTCCGGTTGCGGCAAGTCCACGCTCCTCCGCCTCATTGCCGGGCTTGAGGACGTCAGCGGCGGAGCCATCGAGATCGACGGCGTCGACGTCGCCAAGGAGCCACCCGCCAAGCGCGGCCTGTCGATGGTGTTCCAGTCCTACGCGCTCTATCCGCACATGAGCGTGCGGGGAAACATCGGCTTCCCGCTGAAGATGGCCGGGCAGCAGAAGGACGTTATCGCGGCCAAGGTGCAGAAAGCGGCGGCGACGCTGAACCTGACCGACTATCTCGACCGCCGGCCGGGCCAGCTCTCCGGCGGCCAGCGCCAGCGCGTCGCCATCGGCCGCGCCATCGTGCGCGAGCCGAAGGCGTTTCTCTTCGACGAGCCGCTGTCCAATCTCGACGCGGCGCTGCGCGGCCAGATGCGACTGGAAATCTCCGAGCTTCACAACACGCTCAAGACCACGATGGTCTATGTCACCCACGACCAGGTCGAGGCGATGACCATGGCCGACAAGATCGTGGTGCTGAATGCCGGGCGGATCGAGCAGGTGGGCACGCCTCTCGAATTGTACGAGCACCCGGCCAACCTGTTCGTCGCCGGCTTCATCGGCTCGCCACGCATGAACCTGATGGAGACGCCCGCCGGCATGAACGGCGGTGCGGTGACGATCGGCGTGCGGCCGGAGGACGTCGAGGTCTCGCGCGAGAGCGGCAAGTGGCGGGGCAAGGTCAACATTGCCGAGCATCTCGGTTCCGATACATTCTTCCATATCGATGTGGAGGCGATCGGCCGGCTGACGGTGCGCACACCGGGCGAATTCTCACTGAAGTCGGGCGAATCGGTGTGGCTGACGCCGAGGCCGGACCGCGTCCATCGCTTCAACGCCGAGGGGCGTGCGATCGCTAGCTAGTACCGAGGACGAACGATGTATCTTGAGAAACTGAGGCTCGACGGGCGCGTTGCGGTCGTGACGGGCGCGGGGCAGGGGATCGGCGCTGCCTGCGCCCGTGCTCTTGCCGAAGCCGGAGCGACGGTCGTCGTTGCCGACATGGCGGGCGACAAGGCCGAGAAGGAAGCGGCGGAGCTGAAGGGGCTCGGCCTCAAAGCGGAAGCAGCGACCCTCGACGTGACCAAGTCGAAGGACGTCGACGCCGTCGCCGACCGGATCGTGAAGGCGCACGGACGCGTCGACATCCTCGTCAACAATGCCGGTGTGGCTAGGAGCGACGTCCGCGCCGAGGACACGAGCGACGACCACTGGCGCTTCCACATGGACGTCAATATCGACGGCGTCTTCTGGTGCTGCCGCGCCTTCGGCCGGCATATGCTGAAGCAAGGCTCCGGCTCGATCGTCAACATCGGCTCGATGTCCGGCTTCATCGTCAACAAGCCGCAGCCGCAGTCGTTCTACAACGCCTCCAAGGCGGCGGTGCATCACCTGACGAAGTCGCTCGCCGCCGAATGGGGGAAGCGCGGCGTGCGCGTCAATGCCGTCGCGCCGACCTATATCGAGACGCCGCTCACCTCGTTCGGGATCAACGAGAGCCCGGAGATGTACAAGGTGTGGCTGGAGATGACGCCGATGGGGCGCGTCGGCCAGCCGGACGAGATCGCCTCAGTCGTGCACTTCCTCGCCTCCGACGCGGCGAGCCTGATGACCGGCTCGATCGTGCTCGCCGACGGCGGCTATACCTGCTGGTGAGCGCCGCGCCCGGATCGATTGAACCGGGCGCAACGCCTCAGATCATTTGCGCGGCAGCGCGTCGCGCCAGGCCATCACTTCGAGCTCGGCCCTGACCGCGTCCATCACCGGTACCACGGGCCGCGCCTCGAAGGTGAAGGCCGGCAGCATCGAGCAGAGCTTGTGAACTTCGAGCGGGTCGTCGCAGTCGAGCAGCATGTAACCGCCCCAGTCGCCGACGCGCACGACGAACATCTCGATCTTGAAATTGTCGGGCGCCTTCCACTGCGTGAAGACCTCCAGAATACGGTGCTGGGCGTTTTCGTACTCCAGGGGCGAACCCTGCGAGCGCTCGTTCCAGCTGATCACGTATTTCATCGTCATCCTCCAACATCCGAGCCCCGTGGAACGCCCCGACGGCTGGCTCACGATGGGAGGATGCAGGGAGCGCCCGGCTTCCACATGGGGAAGGTTCCCTAGGCGAGCGACATTCCGTGCTGCACCAGGCCGCGCTCCAGCGCGAAAAGCGCTGCCCCGGCGCGGGTCGCGACACCGATCTTGGAGTAGAGGTTCTGGATGTGGTTGTCGGCGGTCTTGGGCGAGATCTCGAGCCGGCGCGCCGCCTCCTTCGCCGTGTGCCCGGCTGCGATCAGTCTGAGGACTTCGATCTCGCGTGGCGTCAGCCCTGCGAGGCGCTCGCCGCTCGCGCGGCGGGATGACTGGCCGGCGGCGGTGAGGACGGCCTCGACCGCCTCCGGGCAGAGCTTCCCGTCCTTCACCAAGCCGCGGAGCTTTGCGGCGGCGGCGGCATCGTTCGCCGCAGGGCGGTGAGGTCTCTCTTCACGCGCGGTCTGGAATGCTTCGGCCGCGGCAAGGATGCGCGCGGCCGGCGACAGGTCATTGGCGCGGGCGTAGCGGTGATAGCCGCTGCCGTCGAGACGCTCGTGATGGCGAAGCACCAGCCCTGCGACCGGCACCCCATGCTCGCCGAGCGACGCGAGTGCGCGCTCACCGTGATAAGGGTGAAGGTGTGCGGCGTCCGTCTCGCGCGCCGTCAACGCGCCAGAGCGCATCCATGTGGAAACGGGAACCGCCAGCTCGCCAAGATCGTGCACGTAGGCGGACCAGCGGATGTCGCGGACATCGGAGGACGGAAGCCCCATCTGCTTTCCGGCTGCCTCCGCGAGCGCGGCGACCGCGCGCGAATGGCCGAAGGTGAACGGCATCCGCATGTCGATCATGTCGGCGATCGCGAGATACGCTTCCTCGCAGGTCTCCTCGTCCAGCAGGGCAACGGGCAGGGGCTCGATCGCCAGAATGGTCTCACGATCGACCGGCTGGTCGAGGCCTTCGAGGAAACGCTCAGGATCGGCGAGAAAGACGTCGGCGAGCTCCGCCTCGTAGGCGCCGCCGCGGCGCTTTCGGATGATCTCGATCATCTTCTCAAGGCCGTGCGCCTCGAAGAGGGCGACGACATCCTGCGCCAGCGTCACAAGCCGGACAGGAAGCCTCACCTCTTCGCCCTTCAGATGCCGCGGCAGGCCGTGGCCGTCCCAGCGCTCATAGAGCTGGCTCAGGCTCTCCTGCGTCTCTTCCGGAAGACCGATCCGCTGAGCGATCCGTTTGGCGACTTCGCAATGGCCGGCGAGGATCGGAACGCAGGCGTGGAGCGCCTCGGAAACGCCTTCGTTGACTGCGCGCGCCAGCACTTCCGGCGGCGCATCAGCGAGGAGGCGCTCGAGGGCCCGGGCGATCGTCCCGCCAAGCTCGGACATGTCGCCCATATCCGTTTTGGCGAGGTCCTGCCTGAGCGCGATCTCGTCGCCGAGTATCGCCGCCAAGATATGCGTGTCGGCGTTGCAGCCTATGTAGCGGAGGATCGCCTGGTGGTAGACGCTGCGGCTCTCCTCGGCGTCAAGGCCGAGAGCCTTCGCAAGCCGCATCGCGAGCACGCAGGACCGAAGCGCAAAATCCCGCGACTGGCCCGTCGCGAGGTCCGTCGCATAGGCGAGCACCATAAGAAAATCGACGCGGCGAACGTCTGCTCCGGCCATGCTTCAGCCTCCTCCCGATGCGGGGCGGCGAGCATATCCACAAATCGGAGTCAGCAATACCTGTGACGGTTGCCGGCGTACCTACATGAACCTGACGCAGATCGGCGTGCCGGCTTCGACGACGTTGCCGGACGGCGTCAGCTTCCCGGTCTCCGGGTCGATGCGGAACATCACGACGTTGTTCGAATCCTGGTTCGCCGCTGCGAGGAACTCGCCGTTCGGGCTCACGGCGAAATTTCGGGGGGTCTTGCCGCGCGTCGATTCGTGGCCGACCACCGAAAGCGTCCCGGCTTCGGGGTCGACAGCGTAGATCACAATCGAATCGTGCCCACGGTTCGAGCCGTAGAGAAACGTGCCGTTCGGATGAATCTGCACCTCCGCGCACGTGCTGTGCCCCTTGAAGTCGCCGGGAAGCGTCGAGAGTGTCTGAACCTCCGCGAGCGTCCCCTCTTCGGGGTCGTAGCGGTAAGAAGTCATCGTCGAGTTCAGCTCCTTGATGAGGAAAGCGAGCTTCCCGTTTGGATGCATCACGAGCTGGCGCGGCCCCGCGCCGGGCGCGACCTTGACGAAGGGCTGGTTCTTGTTGGGCGTGAGCTTTCCGGCCGCAGCGTCGAATCGTAGATCATCACCTTGTCGCCGCCGAGCTCCGGCACGAAGGCGTAACGGTTGTCGGCGGAAAGCTCGACCGCATGCGCGTGCGGCCCGGCCTGCCGCTTCGGGTCGACGCCCGAACAATTCGTGCTGGATGACGCACGACGCCTCTTTCAGCGATCCGTCCGCGTCGATCGGCAGAACGCACACTGAGCCGCTAGCGAAATTGGCGACGAGCACGTTCCTAGACGTCTTGTCGACGATCAAATGGCAGGGATCGGTGCCGTGGCTCGCCTTGGTGTTGAGATGAGTGAGGGCGCCCGTCTCCGGATTGATGTGAAAGGCGCTGACGGCCCCGCTCGCCTTGCCCTCGTATTCCTTGAACTCGTTCACGCAGTAGAGGAATTTCCGCGCCGGATCGAACGCCAGATAGGACGAGTTGCGCACGCCCTCCTTGATCGCAAGCGGCTCGAGCGCCCCTTGCTCCGCGTCGAGGCGGAAGAGGTAGATGCCCTTGCCCTGCAGCACTTGGCCGGTGCCGAACAGGATGGGCTCGCTGTAGGTCCCGACATAGACGAAGGGATACGTCGGCATTCTTCATTCACTCCCACATGGGCGAAGCCCTCTCCCGGAGGTAGAGAGTGGCTGCGGAGATGGCGGCTATTCGACGTTGATGCCGACCTCTTTGCAGATGCCCTTGAGATAATCCATCGCGGCGACCGTTTCCGCGACGAATTCGTCGGTCGCAGTGACGTTGCGATAGACGCCGGGCGCGTTCGAGTTCGCACCGCGCGACACGCCGGGCACGTCCTCAAGCTCGATCGAGACCGTGCCGTCGTAGCCGATGTCCTTCAGCGCCTGGAACATGGCGTGCCAGTCGATCTTGCCCATGCCCGGACGCCAATGGACGTTGGTCACGCCGTCGTTGTCGGAGCAGTGCAGGTGGATGATGTGCTTGCCGAGCCGGTAGACGGTGATGTTCGGATAGTCGCCCATCGGGAAGGTGTGGCTCGGGTCGAAGTTGATGCCCATCGCCGGGTGGTCGACGTGCTCCAGGAGTCGCAGCGCGCCGTCGTGGTTGGCGAGATAGCGGCCGGGATGCGGCTCGACCGACATCTTCACGCCGGCCTTGGCGCAGGCTTCCGCGCAACGCCTGCAGCGCGTCGGCATAGTCCCTGAAGTTCTGGTCCCAGTCGACGCCGCGCGGCACGTCGCGCGTGGCGTATTTCTGCACCAGCGGCTTCGTCGTGATGCGCGGGATCTCGACCGTGTCGCGCATCGCGAAGGGGTGCGACGCCACCATGTTGATGATCGGCGAGCCGAGCTCGGCGCCGACCTCGACCGCCTTCTTCCATTCCTCGACCGCGGCGTCGCGCTTGGCCTTGTCGCCGCTCGAGAGATCGTGCGGCGTGCGCACGAACTGCGAGATCGAGATGCCGGAGCTCTTCAGCTCCTTCTTGATGTCGGCGATCTTGGATCTTGGTCCAGTAATTGTCCAGGTAGTCGGCGTTCCACGCGATCAGCTCGATCGCCTTGAAGCCGCAGCCGGCGACGCGGCGGATGCAGTCCTCGTAGGGCGGCTCCCATTGGAACGGCCAGGACGATGCTCCGAACTTCATGTCTGAACTCCTTGGTTGGGGCATGCCCGAGGGGTTTGCTTGATGGTGTCTGAGGGGGCGGAGGTAGATGCGTGCTCGCGGCCGATCATCGCCGCGACAGGATAGCCTAAGGTCCGCCTCGCTAAACGGATAGCGTTGACTGGCGCGACGCGCCTTCGGGAAGGAGTGAAGGCGCACCCGGCGATTTACTTTCGCGCTTCCGGGGCGAATAATTAGGCAGGGAGGACTTAGATGCGCGTGATGCACGAGCCTTGGCTCGTCGCGTTGTCTGTCGTCGTGGCGATCCAGGGCGCCTATGTCGGCCTGAGCCTGGCGGTGCAGGTGGCCGAAGCGGCAGGCGTGCGCAGACGGCTGCTCCTGGCGGCCGCCGCTTTGTCGCTCGCTGTCGCCATCTGGGCCATGCACTTCGTCGGCATGCTCGCCGTGCGCCTGCCGTTCCCCGTCGACTATCTGGTGCTGCCGACGCTTCTCTCCTTCCTCGTCTGTGTGATTGTGGTCGGAGCGGCGGTCTTCGCCGCGAGCGCCGGGCCGCTCACGCCGCCGCGCCTCGGCGCCTCGGCCGTGTTCATGGGGCTCGGCATCGTCTCCATGCACTACATCGGCATGTGGGCGCTTCATGCGAGCGCGCACATGACGCACGCGCCGGCCTTCGTCGCGGCGAGCGTAGTGATCGCGATCGCCGCCTCGGGTCTTGCGCTCTTCCTCGCCGGCGGGCGGAGCGGCCGGCCGCCGCTGATCCTTTCGGCGACGGCGCTCGGCTGCGCCATATCGGGGATGCACTACACCGCGATGGCGGGCCTCACGATCACGCCGCACGAGGAAGTGCTGGTCGACGCGCCGGCGCTTTCTACCGACCTTCTGGCGATCGTCGTCGCCGTAGTCGCGTTCGCGGTCTCCGGCATCTTCCTGCTGGCGCTGGTGCCGGACCGCCGGAGAGAGACGGGCGCGCGCTGCGGATTCTGTGAGGGCGGAGGCTGTCGCGCTGACCCGGGCCACGAACGACGCGATCCATCCGCTGATCGTTGCGCTTTCGGAGCCTCCCGGTGTCAACGGCGCGGCGCTTGAAGCGTCGCCGCCGCGTCGAAGAACCTGCACCCGGCTCAGGCGGCCCCGCGCGGCTCCTACCGATTGTGCGCGACGGCGCCACGCATTTCGTCCCCGTTCGCGACATCGTCGCCGTCCACGCCAACGCCCACTACACGACGGTCTTCGACGGCACCTCGAAGCTCTTCTGCCCGCTGCCGATCAGCGAGGTCGAAGCGCGGCTCGACCAGGCGCACTTCGTGCGCGTCCACCGCAGCCACATCGTCAATCTGGAGCGCGTGATCGGCCTGAAGCGGAGCGGCGATCACGGGCTGATCGAGCTTTCCGGCCACGACCCCTACATGGTGCCGGTGAGCCGCAGCCGCTTCGGCGGGCTGAAGTCGCAGCTCGGGCTCGGGCCACGCGAAGCGCTTACCTGACGCAGAATGTTGCGGCGCACCAGGCGAAGCGCCGCGATTCGTCCGGCCAGTCTGCGAAATCCCGGAAATCTAGGCGCTCCCTTGCCATGCGTCAGTCTGACTGACGCAGTTCGTGCAAGGCTGGCGGCGTTTCGTGCTGAGCCGCCCCGGCTCGTGAAAGCGCGATTGCCGCTGCACCGCGACAGCAAGCAGATTCACGGCTCACGACCGGACCATTCAGAAGATGGGCCGCGCGCGCAGCCGAGGCGGAGACTTCGGATGCGAGCGGGCGGCTCCGGGAGGAAACCGATGATTCCAGGCGCATTCGCCTACCACCGCCCGAAATCCGTCAACGAAGCCGTCGCCCTCCTTGCCGATCTCGGCGAGGATGCGCGTCCGCTCAGCGGCGGCCACAGCCTCATTCCGCTGATGAAGCTCAGGCTCGCCGCGCCTGCGCATCTCGTCGACCTCGGCGGCATCGCCGACCTGAAGGGCGATCCGCGCCGACGGCAACGACGTCGTGATCGGCGCCGGCGTGACGCAGCACGAGGTGATCGTCTCCGACCTTCTCGCGCACGAAGGTGCCGCTTCTCGCGCGAGGCGGCGCTGCAGATCGCCGACCCGCAGGTCCGCTATCTCGGCACGCTCGGCGGCAACGTCGCGAACGGCGACCCCGGCAACGACATGCCGGCGGTGATGATGGCGCTGAACGCCACCTACGAGCTCGTCGGCAAGAGCGGTTCGCGAAAGGTCGCGGCGCGCGACTTCTATCATGGCACCTACGACACCGCGCTGAACCCGGGCGAGATCGTCGCGGCGATCCGCATCCCGGCGCTGCCCGCGAAGCACGGCTACGCCTATCAGAAGCTGAAGCGGAAGGTCGGCGACTACGCTACGGCCGCTGCCGCTGTCGTGCTGACGTGGGAGGGCGGCAAGGTCGGCGCAGTGCGCGATCGGCCTCACCAACGTCGCCGACAAGCCGCTCTTCGCCGAGGAGGCGGGGAAGATCGTCGCCGGCTCGTCGCTCGACGCGGCGACGGTGAAGAAAGCGGTCGCCGCCGCCGAAGCGATCACTTCGCCGGCCTCCGACCGCCGCGGCACGCCGCAATACCGCACCAAGATGGCCGGCGTGATGCTGTCCCGCGCGCTCGCCCGCGCCAAATCCCGCGCCGCGTGAGGGAGACGACAATGGCCAAGACCCACATCTCGCTCAAGGTGAACGGCAAGCCGGTCGAGGCGCTGGTCGAGCCGCGCACGCTGCTCATCCATTTCCTCCGCGACGACTTGCGGCTCACCGGCCCGCATATCGGCTGCGAGACGACGCATTGCGGCGCCTGCACCGTCGACCTCGACGGCAAGTCGGTGAAGTCGTGCACGGTCTTCGCCGTGCAGGCGGACGGCGCCGATGTGCTGACGATCGAAGGCATGGCGCAGGCCGACGGCACGCTGCATCCGCTGCAGCAGGCCTTCCGCGAGCATCACGGCCTGCAATGCGGCTTCTGCACGCCGGGCATGATCACGCGCGCCTATCGGCTTCTGAAGGAGAACCCCAATCCGACCGAGGACGAGATACGCATGGGCATCTCCGGCAATCTCTGCCGCTGCACCGGCTACCAGAACATCGTGAAGGCGATCCAGGCCGCCGCGGCCGAGATGGCCGGCGGTCAAATCAAGGAGGCGGCGGAATGAACGCCCAGACGGAAACCTCGGAAGCCCGCGCCGAGAAGCTCGAAGGCATCGGCTGCAAGCGCAAGCGCGTCGAGGATGTGCGCTTCACGCAAGGCAAGGGCAACTACGTCGACGATCTGAACCTGCCGGGCATGCTCTACGGCGATCTCGTGCGCTCGCCTTATGCGCATGCGCGCGTGAAGACGATCGACACGACGAAGGCCGCGGCAGTGCCGGGCGTTGTCGCCGTGATCACGGCGGAGACGCTGAAGACCGTGAACCTCGCCTGGATGCCGACGCTCGCCGGCGACGTGCAGATGGTGCTCGCCGACGGAAAGGTGCTCTTCCAGAACCAGGAAGTCGCCTTCGTCATCGCGGAGAACCGCCAGGCGGCGGCCGATGCCGTTGAACTCGTCGAGGTCGACTATGAGGGCCTTCCGGTGCTCGTCGATCCGATGAAGGCCATGGACGCGAACGCACCTGTCGTCCGCGAGGACGTCAAGGACAAGAAGGACGGCGCGCACGGCGCCCGCAAGCATCCGAACCACGTCTTCGCCTGGCAAGCCGGCGACAAGGCGGCGGCCGACGCGGCCTTCGACAAGGCCGAGGTGAAGATCAAGGAGTTCATCCAGTATCCGCGCGTGCACCCGTCTCCGCTCGAGACCTGCCAGTGCGTCGCCTCGTTCGACAAGATCACGGGCGACCTGACGCTGTGGGGCACGTTCCAGGCGCCGCATGTCATCCGCACGGTCGGCTCGCTGATCTCCAAGATTCCGGAGCACAAGATCCATGTGATCGCGCCCGATATCGGCGGCGGCTTCGGCAACAAGGTCGGGGCCTATCCGGGCTACATCTGCGCGATCGTCGCCTCGATCGTCACCGGCCGTCCGGTGAAGTGGGTGGAGGACAGGATCGAGAATCTCTCCTCGACCGCCTTCGCGCGCGACTTCCACATGGAGACGGAGATCGCCTGCACGAAAGACGGGCGCATCACCGGCCTTCGCGTCTATACGATCGCCGACCACGGCGCGTTCGACGCCTGCGCCAACGCCTCGAAATGGCCGGCCGGGCTCTTCTCCATCGTGTCGGGCTCGTACGACATCCCGGCCGCTTATTGCCTGGTCGACGGCGTCTACACCAACAAGGCGCCGGGCGGCGTTGCCTATCGCTGTTCCTTCCGCGTGACCGAGGCGGCCTATGCCATCGAGCGCGCCATGGACATCATGGCGCAGAAACTTGGCATGGACCCGGCCGCGTTCCGCATGAAGAACCTGATCAAGCGGGAGCAATTTCCTTACACGTCGGCCTTCGGCTGGGAATACGATTCCGGCGACTACGAGCCCGCCTTGAAGAAGGCGATGGATTCGGTCGGCTACGCGAAGCTTCGCGAGGAGCAGAAGGCGAAGCAGGAGGCGTTCAAGCGCGGAGAGACGCGTGAACTGATGGGAATCGGCGTCGCCTTCTTCACCGAGATCGTCGGCGCCGGGCCTAGCCGAGCTTGCGATATCCTCGGCATCGCGATGTTCGACTCCGCCGAGATCCGCATCCATCCGACCGGCACCGGCATCTGCCGGCTCGGCACGAAGAGCCAGGGGCAGGGGCACGAGACGACCTACGCGCAGATCATCGCGACGGAGCTGGGCATTGCCGCCGACGGCATCACCGTGGAGGAGGGCAACACCGACACCGCGCCCTACGGACTCGGCACCTACGGCTCGCGTTCGACGCCCGTGTCGGGTGCGGCGACCGCGATGGCCTGCCGCAAGATCAAGGCGAAGGCGCAGATGATCGCCGCCTACATGCTGGAAGTGCACGACGACGACCTCGAATGGGACGTCGACCGCTTCCGCGTGAAGGGCAATCCCGAGCGCTTCAAGACCATGACGGAGCTTGCCTGGGCGGCCTATCACGAGGTGCCGGCGGGCATGGAGCCGGGGCTTGAGGCGGTGAACTATTACGACCCGCCGAACTTCACGTTCCCCTTCGGCGCCTACATCTGCGTTCTCGATATCGACGTCGACACCGGCGAGAGCAAGACCCGCCGCTTCTATGCGCTCGACGATTGCGGCACGCGCATCAACCCGATGATCATCGAGGGGCAGATCCACGGCGGGCTGACGGAAGCCTTCGGCATCGCCATGGGGCAGGAGATCTTCTACGACGAGACCGGCAACGTGTTGACCGCCTCGCTGCAGGACTACTTCCTGCCGACCGCTGTCGAGACGCCGAAATGGGAGACGGACTGGACGACGACGCCTTCGCCGCATCACCCGATCGGCGCGAAGGGCGTCGGCGAGAGCCCGAATGTCGGAGGCGTTCCGGCCTTCTCCAATGCGGTTAACGATGCCTTCGCCTTCCTCGGCTCGACCCACATCCAGATGCCCCACGATTCCTGGCGGACCTGGGAGGCGGCGGAGCGGCTGGGGCTGCACACCTAGTCGGTGACGCGCGCCATGATGTGCTGCGGAGGGCATGGCGAGGCCGTCCTGCTGCTCCTACCTAAGGCAGAGCGCCAGCCCTCTCCCATGGGGAGAGGGTGGCTGCGAAGCAGCCGGGTGAGGGGGTGCCGCCTGTGGCGTAGGACTCTGCGATCGCGATGGCGAAATGTCGTGTCCTGCAACCGCTCATCCGCCCGCTTCGCGGGCACCTTCTCCCATGGGAGAAGGAGGCGCGAAGTGCCCCTGACGCCGCGAAGACATCGCCGCTCGTCTCGCCGAGGCCGGCTACATCGCCGACCGCGATCTTTCGACCGCGCTCTGGCTGATGGACTTTCTCGGCCGGCCGCTCCTGATCGAAGGCGAGGCGGGCGTCGGCAAGACGGAGGTCGCGAAGGCGCTCGCCGAGGTGCACAAGACCGAGCTGATCCGCCTCCAGTGCTACGAGGGGCTCGACCAGAACGCCGCGCTCTACGAGTGGAACTACCAGCGCCAGCTTCTTGCCATCAAGGCGCGCGAGGGCGCGGGCGAGGACCCGGAACAGGTCGAGGAGCACATCTTCTCGGAGCGCTATTTGCTGGAGCGGCCGCTCCTCGCCGCGATCCGCCGGCTGACGCCGCCGGTGCTTCTGATCGACGAGGTCGACCGCGCCGACGAGGAGTTCGAGGCGTTCCTGCTCGAGCTTCTTTCTGATTTCCAGGTCTCGATTCCCGAGCTCGGGACGATAAAAGCGATCTCGATCCCGCGCGTGGTGCTGACCTCGAACGCGACGCGCGAGCTTTCCGACGCGCTCCGCCGCCGCTGCCTCTATCACTATCTCGATTTCCCCGAGGTCGACCGCGAGGCGCGCATCCTTCTGACGCGGCTTCCGAACATCGATTCCAACCTCGCGCAGCAGATCGCGCGCATGGTCGTCGGCGATCCGCAGGGAGGATTTGCGCAAGGTCCCCGGCATCGCCGAGACGCTCGACTGGGCGGCGACGCTTGTCGGGCTCGGCGTGCACGATCTTCGGCAGGAGCCGGAGGCGGTGCAGGAGACGTTGATCTGCCTCCTGAAGACGCACGAGGACCGCGCCAACGTCACCCGCGAAGTGACCGAGCGCCTCCTCGGCAAGGTGGCGTGAGGGCGCCATGGCGGCGCTTGAGCTCCGTCGCTCCGACGTCGGCGAGGCGATGCGGACGAAGCTTGCGGGCTTCGTCGCGACGCTCCGCGACAACGGCTTCACGGTGGGGCTGGCGGAATCGCGCGATGCGCTGTCGCTGCTTGCGTCGCCCGCCGCGCGCCGTCCCGCGACGCTGAAGCCGGCCTTCCGCGCGCTCTTCTCGGCCGACCATTCCGACTTCGCAGCGTTTCGACGAGATCTTCGCGGCCTTCTGGAGCGGCCAGCACGTGCATACGCGCGCGAAGGTCTCCGGCATGCCGAAGACGTCGCGGAGCCGAGCAAGCCACGACGACAGCGCGGCGCGGAACTCCGCGAAAGTCCGACGCCGCCGAGCTCCGCAGCCGGCGGCGACGGCGAGGCGCCGGGCGAGGGCCGCGCGCGGCGCGAGGGCGCGACGCAGTGCCGAGGCGCTTGAATCCGCCGACATCCGCCACGTCGTCGATCCCGACGAGATCGCGAAGACGCATGCGCTCGCCGCGCGGCTCGCGAAGCGGATGCGCGCGCGGCTCGTGCGGCGCGAGCAGCGTCCGCCGGCGCGGCCGCCGCCTCGACATCCGCCGCACCATCCACCGCAGCGTCTCGCATGGCGGCACGCCGGTGGAGCTTCTTTGGCGCAAGCGCAAGGAGAAGCCGCTTCGCCTCGTCGTGCTCCTCGACGCGTCGGGCTCGATGAGCCTCTACACGGCCTTCTTCGTGCGCTTCCTGCACGGCGTCGTCGACAATTTCCGCGAGGCGGAGGCCTTCGTCTTCCACACGCGGCTCGCGCATGTCTCGCCGACGCTGCGCGATCGCAACGTCACGCGCGCGGTGGAGAAGCTTGCGCTGATGGCGCAGGGGATCGGCGGCGGCACGCGGATCGGCGAAAGCCTCGCCACCTTCAACCGCTGGCATGCCGAGCGCGTCATCAATTCGCGCACGGTCGTGATGATCGTTTCGGACGGCTACGACACCGGCGAGCCGGAGCGGCTTGCGAACGAGATGCGTCGGCTTCGCCGTCGTTGCCGACGCATCGTCTGGCTCAATCCGCTGATCGGCTGGCGCGACTACGAGCCCGTCCGCGCGCGGCATGCAGGCGGCGCTTCCCTACGTCGATCTCTTCGCGCCGGCGCACAATCTTCAAAGCCTTGCGGCGCTCGAGCCTTATCTCGCGAGGATCTAGCCATGAATCGCGCGACCGACATTCTCGACCGCATCTCCGCCATGAAGGCGAAGGGCGAGCCTTTTGCTCTCGCCACTGTGGTGCGCACCGTCTCCGTCACCGCCGCCAAGGCAGGCGCGAAGGCGATCATCCTCCCCGACGGTTCGGTGTCGGAAGGCTGGATCGGCGGCGGCTGCGCCCGCGCCGCCGTGCTTGAAGGCCGCGCGGGAATCGCTCGCTGACGGCAAGGCGCGCTTCGTCTCCGTCGAGCCGCCGGACGTGCTGCAGGAGAAAGGCATTGCAGCGGGCGAGGAGAAGGAAGGCGTGCGCTTCGCCAAGAACATGTGCCCGAGCCAGGGCACGATGGATATCTTCGTCGAGCCGGTGCTGCCGCGCCCGGAGATCGTGATCTGCGGGTCGAGCCCGGTCGCGGTAGCGCTCGCGGAGCTGGCGCGGCGGCTGGGCTTCCAGATCACCGCCTGCGCGCCGGCCGGCCGAGCAGCCGGCCTTCTCGGAGACCGACCGCCGCATCGAAGGCTATGCGCTTCCCGCGGAGAAGGACGGCGCGCGCTTCGTCGTCGTCTCGACGCAGGGGCGCGGCGACGAGGCGGCGCTGAAGGCTGCGCTTGCCGTCGAGTCCGACTACGTCGCCTTCGTCGGCAGCAAGCGCAAGGCGGCCTCGCTTCGCGCCAAGCTCCTGAAGGACGGCGTCGCGGAGGCGCGGCTCGATCGCCTGAAAGCCCCAGCCGGCCTCGACCTCGGCGCCATCACGCCGGAAGAGATCGCGCTCTCGATCCTTTCGGAGATCGTCGCGCAGGGGCAGCGGAAGGCACGCAGGATAGGACCGTCGTCATTGCCGGGCTTGACCCGCAATCCATTCCGGCGCGGTCGCGATGGCGGACGGTCACCAATGGATGCCGGATCAAGTCCGGGCATGACGACGAGCTGTATTACGCGCGCTTTCTGAAGACCGGCTTCAGCGTCTCGTAGAGCTCGCGGAACTCCGCGTAGCCGCGGTCGTAGATCGCGGCATTCGCGGGATCGGGCGTCAACGTCGCGCCGCGGCGCGAGAGCTTCGCGACGTCACGCCAGTCGGTCGCCGCGCCCGACGCCATCGCCGCCACCCATGCTGCGCCGACCGAGGAGCCGTGCGCGTGCTTCGAGCACAGTGACCGGCGCCTGCAGCACGTCGGCGACGATCTGCATCCAGACCTGGCTCTGCGAGCCGCCGTCGGAGGCGAAGAAGCGCTTCGGCGCGTGGCCGATCTCCGCGAACACCTCGACGTGGTGGCGAAAGCCGTAGGCGATCGCTTCGAGCATCGCGCGCCAGAGATGCCCCGCGCCGTGGCCGAGGCTGAGCCCGGTGAAGGTGCCGCGCGCGAAAGGATCGTGAAGCGGCGTCTTCTCGCCGAGGAAATAGGGGAGCGCCGTGACGCCGTCGCTCCCCGCCGGCACGGATGCGGCGAGCGCGTCGAGCTTCGCGTGCGGCTTGCCCCTTACGTCAGGGGCAAGCAGCGCGGCGAGCCAGTTCAGCGCCGAGCCCGACGCCGCCATGCAGCCGTTCGGCGCGAAGAGTCCCGGCACGATGTGATAGTCGAGGAAGAGCCGCGGGTCGGGCCGCGCGGCGCTCGCCGCCATGATGATGTCGCCCGCGCCGCCGAATTTCAGCAGCACGTCGCCGGGCTCGACGATGCCGGCGGCGAGCGCCGAGGCGATGTGGTCGGCGGCGCCGCCGAAGACCGGCAGCCCCTCGGGCAGGCCGGTCGCGGCCGCCGCCTCCGCGGTGACGCGCCCGAGCATGTCCTGCGGCGCATGCACCGGCGGGATCGCGGCGCGGGGAAGATGCGTCAGCGCGACGAGATCGTCGGCGATCTTGTTGTCGGCAAGGTCGATCAGCCCGGCTTCGAGCGCCCAGTTCTGCTCGACGCCGCGAACGCCGGTCAGCTGCCAGTTGATGAAATCGTAGGAGCCGAAGACGGTCGCGATCTTCGCGAACGTCTCCGGCTCGTGCTTCTCAAGCCAGCGCGACTTCGCTGCGATGAGCTGCTGGTTGATGCCGTTGCCGGTGCGCTTCAGGAACGCCGTCTTCGTCGATCTCCGCCTGCAAGCTCGGCAACCTCCGCCGCGCTCCGCCCGTCGCTCTGCTGGATGCTCGGGCGGAGGAGCGCGCCGTCCTCGATCGAGCGCGACGAAGGCCGGCACCATGCCGGTGACGCAGATGCCGGCGAGCTTCTCGGGCTCGGCATGCGCCATCAGCTCGCGGAGCACCGCGCAGGAATTCGCCCACCATTCCTCCGGGTCTTCCTCCGCCCAGCCGGGATGCGGCGAGGAGAGCGTCGTCGGGCGCGTCGCGACCGCGGCGATCCTCTCGGGCAGCTCGACCAGGATGCCGATCGTCGACGTGGTCCCGATGTCGAGACCGATGACGAGCGCGTCGAAGTCTTCGCCATCGCTCAGCGGAGCGTCGCGACCTTGTCCATGAAGCGCTTCACGCGCGCGCCGTCGACCGGGTTCCAGGTGTTGCCGTCGACCTTGAAATGCGTGCCGATCACGCAGCCGTCGGCGATCGCGAAGATGTCGGCGACGTTGTCGATGTTGACGCCGGTATTGGCGAGGACCGGCAGGTCGGGCACCGCCGCGCGCACCTTCTTCAGATCGGACATCTCCGCCGATTGCCCGGTCAGCGGCCCGGAGACGAGGATCGCGTCGGCGAGCGAGGAGAAGACGGCGCTCTTGGCGCGAAGCTCGATCGGCCGCGTGTCGAGCGAGGTCGCGAACTCCGCGTTGATGTTGAAGAGGAGCTTCAGGTCCGGCCGGCCGAGATTGCGCCGGAGCGTCAGCGCGTCGGCGGCGTTCGGCTGCCAGAGCCCCATGTCGGAGGCAAAGAGCCCGGTCATGATCTCGCGCGCGAACTGCGCGCCGGTCGCGCAGGCGATGGCGACGGAGGCGGACGGATCCCAGAGATAGTTCACGCCGAACGGCACTTTGAGCATGCGGCTTCACGGCCGTGACGATCGCCGTCATCGCCGCGATGCCCGCCTGCGTTGCCGTGAAGCGGTAGGGGCGGTCGTTCTCGTTGCCGAACATGATCGCGTCGACGCCGCCCGCCTGCAGCTTCTCCACGTCGGCGACGACGCCGTCGATGAGCTTCGCCATGCCGCCGTCGGAATCGTAGAGCGGCGTGCCGGGCAGCGCGCCGATATGCGCCATCGCGATCACGACCTTCTGACGCGCGCCGAAGAAATCGAATACCATGCGAGTCTCCCGGAAAGGCCGAGCGGGCGGGTCGGCCGCGGCGGACGGCGTGATCTTGCTTGCGCGGAGCCGTTTGCAAGGATGGGCGCCGTCGAGGGCGGCGAAGCGGGGGCGGATGAGCATCTTCGATCTGAAAGGCCGGCGCGCGCTGGTGACGGGCGGCGCCAAGGGGATCGGCGCGGCGATCGTGCGCGCGCTCGGCGAGGCCGGCGTGCGCGTCGCGATCGCCGACCTCGACGTTGCCGCGGCGAAGGACGCTCGCGGAGGAGATCGGCGGCGGCGCGCTCGCCATCGAGATCGACGTCCGCCATCGCGTCTCCGTGGAGAAGGCGCTGAAGGCGGCGATCGACAGGCTCGGCGGCCTCGACATCCTCGTCGCCAATGCCGGCGTCTCCACCATGCGGCCGCGCGTCGACCTGACCGACGACGACTGGGACTTCAACATGGACGTGAACGCGCGCGGCGTGTTCCTGGCGAACCAGATCGCCTGCCGGCATTTCCTCGCGGACGGAACGAAGGGCGTCATCGTCAACACCGCGTCGCTCGCCGGCAAGGTCGGCGCGCCGCTTCTCGCGCATTATTCGGCGTCGAAGTTCGCCGTGCTCGGCTGGACGCAGGCGCTCGCGCGCGAGATGGCGCCGCACGGCATCCGCGTGAACGCCGTCTGTCCGGGCTTCGTGCAAGACCTCGATGCAGGAGCGCGAGATCGTCTGGGAGAGCGAGCTCCGCGGCATGACGCCGGAGGCGGTCCGCGCCGAATACGTGTCGCTGACGCCGCTCGGCCGCATCGAGGAGCCGGAGGACGTGGCGAAGGTCGTGCTCTTCCTCGCCTCGGACGCCTCCGCCTTCATGACCGGGCAGGGGATCAACGTCACCGGCGGCGTCAGGATGGATTGAAGCAAGCGGAGAAGGTCAGCCACTCATGTATTGTCCAAGCTGAACAGGAGTATCGCAGCTATGTCTAGCCACGTTGACATTCCGGACCCGATCACATCAGCTAAGACATGATCTTCTGGGTCTCGCCGATCAGAGAGCGACGTGCTCTGCTTCACGGTTGAGGCACGACTGAAGCGCGCTGGCTTCATTCGAAACGATGATCTGTTACGGCGGTGAAGCGTCGGAAGGCACCGTCAGCAGATAGAGCAATCGCGTGCGAAGTTCGCTTCTGGAGAGTGCGAGAGGATGGCACGGTGCTGATCACTTCTGAGGACGAACGTGCTCGCCGCATAGGGCGAAGTGCAGCTCACGAGCCACGGCCGCTACGACTATTCTCCGATCGCCGGCCGTCCGGTCTACGACTGGCCGAACGGCAAGCGGCTCGCCGTCTATCTCGGGCTGAACCTCGAGCATTTCGCCTTCGGTGAGGGCCTCGGCGCGGAGCTTGCGCCCTCCGCGCAGCCCGATGTGCTGAACTACGCTTGGCGCGACTACGGCAACCGCGTCGGCGCCTGGCGGCTTCTGGAGCTTTTCGACGCGCAGGGCTGGCCCGCCTCGGTGCTCGTCAACACCGCGCTCTACGACCATGCGCCAGAGCTTGTCGCGGCCTTCCGCAGGCGCGGCGACGAGATCGTCGGCCACGGCCGCACGAATTCCGAGCGGCAGGGCGCGCTCGACGAGGCGGCGGAGCGCGCGCTGATCGAAGAGGCGACCACGCGCATCGCCAAGGAGGAGGGGAGGCCGCCCGCCGGCTGGCTCGGGCCCTGGATATCGGAAAGCGCTGTCACGCCGGACCTGCTCGCGGAAGCCGGATACTCCTATGTTCTCGACTGGTGCATGGACGACCAGCCGATCTTCCTGCGCGTGCGTGGCGGCGGGCGCATCCTCGCCGTGCCCTATCCGCAGGAGGTGAACGACATCCCGGCGATCGTCGCGCGCAAGGTCGGGGCGGAGGAATTCGCCGACATGATCGTCGACACCTTCGACGAGATGCTGGAGCAGGCGAAGACCGCGCCGCTCGTCATGGGCATCGCGCTCCACGCCTATCTCGTCGGCCAGCCGCACCGGCTGAAGCATCTCCGCCGCGCGCTCGCGCACATTGCCGCGCGCCGCGACGACATCTGGATCACGACAGCCGGCGCCATCGCGGAGCATTGCCTTGCGCTCCCGAAGGGCATCGTGCCGGGAGGCGCTTAGCCCTCCGGCGCGCAGCACGAATTCCCCGTCTGAATCGGCGGGCAAGGGACCGTGCCGTAGGAACAAAAGACGCAGCAATCGCCGTCGAGCGGCTTTAGGATTTCGCCACAGCTCGGGCATTCGAACCGGACGACGCACGCGTCCTGCGGCATAGTCTCGGTCGTCCGCGCGCCGCACTTGGGGCATGTTATCGTGGATTCCAGAACCATGTCCGCTCCGGCACCCGCCAAGCTTGTCCGAGCCGCCAAGCCTATCCGAGGCGAAGCTCCGATGCGACCCGAGGGCTAAGGCACAGGCTTACCCTCGCGCGCCACGATCCGCCCGCGCTTCATCACAAGAAGGCGCGGGGGGTGCGACGCGACGGCTTCGGCAACAGACTCCGCGCCGACCGCGACCAGATCGGCCGCGCACCCTTCCGCGAGCCCGTAGCCCTCAAGCCCGAGCACGCGCGCCGCCGCGTGCGTCGCAAGGTCGAGCGCGAGCGCCAAGTCTTCGTCGGCGCGGAAATCCTGCCGGTAGCCGATCACTGCGGCCCGCTCCAGCATGTCGCCGTTGCCGTAGGGCGACCAGGCGTCGCGGATGTTGTCGGAGCCGGCGAAGACCGTGACGCCTGCCGCGCACGAGCCGCTTCACCGGCGGCATCGGCACGGGGCCGGGCCCGTTGGTCATGATCGCGACGCCGGCTTTCGCCAGCGCCTCGGCGGTCCGGCCAAGCTCCGCATCGCCGACGCCGCCGAGCGCGAAGGCGTGGCTGACCGCGACCTTGCCGCGAAGCCCGGCGAGTTCCGTCCGCCCGGCGATCTCGCGGAGCTCCGAGCAGCCGAGCGGCCCGGAATCGTGGAGATGGATGTCGACGCCGACGCCGTGTTTCTCCGCGATGCCGAAGATCGCGTCGAGCTGCCCCTTCACGTCGTTGTCGATGCCGGCCGGATCAAGCCCGCCGACGAGGTCGGCGCCTTCCCGGATCGCGGCGTCGAGAAGGTCGGCGACGCCCGGCTCGATCATCACGCCGCTCTGCGGGAAGGCGACGATCTGGATGTCGAGAAGATCGCGCACTTCCTCGCGCACCTTGAGGAGCGCGTGCAGGCCGTCGAGCTTCACCTCGTTGTCGATGTCGACATGCGTGCGGAGCGCGATCGTGCCGTATGCGACGACCTGCTCGATGAGGCGCATCGCGCGCGTCTCGACCGGGTAGGCCAGCTCGCGCCGCAGCGCCTTTTCCGCCGCGATGCGTTCGGCGACGCTGTCGCCGGGGCGGTGCGGGACGAAGGGCAGGCCGAGAAGCGTCTTGTCGAGATGGATATGCCCTTCGACAAGGCCGGGAAGCACGAGCGCGCCCTCAAGAGGGATTCGTTCGACCGCGATCCGCTCCGCGCCGTCCGCTGCCGCGGACCCGGCGTCAGCGATCCGCGCGATGCGCCCGCCGGAGATCTCGATGTCGGCACGGCGCCCGTCGGGAAGGCGCGCGTCGGCGAGGATCACCCCCGTCACTTCATCAGCCGTCACGCAATAAGCCGAACGCGCCGCGCGGCGACGAGCTTGTAGAGCGGGTCGCCGTAGAGCTTCCATTCCTCGTGCGCGGAGAAGGTCAGGCTGATGTCGTGCTCGTCGTCGCAAAGGACGGCGGCCGCCATGATCTCCGGCCAGTCGGGCGTCGGGATTTTCCGCCATTCCTCGAGCGTCTCCGCGCTCGGCAGATCGGGGAAGCCGATCTTCGGATAGAGCGCGGCGATCGCCTGCCAGAAATAGCGGAGCGCGAGGTCGGGGTCGGGAAGGACGGGCCTCAGGATCCGCAGCCAGTGCGTCCCGGTCAGCGCGTGGAGCGCGCAGAAATCCATCGTCGCGGCGTAAAGCGCGAGCGAGGCGGCGGCGACCTTGTCGTGCGTTTCGGGACCGATCCGGAGCTGGTCGACGACGCCGGCGAATTCCGGCTTCTTCGCCATTGCCCGCATGAAGTGCCAGAGGAGGTCGATCTCCACTTCGACATGGCGGAACGCTTCGACCGGCTTCAGCCTGGCGAGCACCTCCGCCGGATCGTCGGTCGTGGGCTCGGCACCCGTCGCCGGGCAGAGCGGCAGATAGGTCGCCGCCCAATAGCCGAGCGCCGTGCCGACCTCCGCCTTGTCGTTCCGCAGGACGCCGTAGGCGAGCCGCATGAAGGCATGAAGGGCGCTCGCGGCGATGCCTGGAACAAGCGTCGGCAGATAGGTGGCGCAGGCTTTCTCGATCCCGAGCCGCGCCACCTCCTGCGTGAAGAAGGCGCGATAGTCGCCTTCGCGGCCCCTGTCGCCGAGCGCATCCGTCCAGCGCGCGCGCTCGATCGGGCGAAGTGCCGGCGGCATCGGCACGAGCCGGCTCACGTCGCGATAGATCGCGAACCAGTTCTGAAGCCGCGCATCCGCCGCGCCGAGCCTGATTCAGCGCGACGAGCATCATCGGCAGGTGGTTCGCCATGAAGGGAGGGAACTCGGCGCTGAACTCGCGCGCCTCGATCAACAGTCGCTCGAGATCGCGCTTTTCGGCCGCGCGCCGCGCGCTCGACAGGGACACGAGAGCCATGGCGGTGGTTCCTCTGCCGCCTACGTCGGCCAATCATTAGAGCAATTTCCTCGCTCCGGACAGGCGACATACCGACCGCCTTGCCGCTTTCGGCAAGGCTGCTCGCCTTCGACGCGATGGACTCGCGCGCGGAGGCTGCCTATGAAAAGCCGTGTATGCCGAGGGATTTTAGGGCGCGGCTCCGGCAGTCAACCGTAGGAGGGTGAGATGAAATGGCGGTTTGCTTTCGCGGTCGTTGCCGCGTCCGCGGTTTCTCCCGCACTGGTCGTGCCGGGTCAGGCGCAGGACAAGCCCTATCAAGGCATCACGCTGAACATCGCCTCGCAGAACGACCAGTTCGCCGCGGTGATGGCGGACCTTGCGCCGCAATTCGAAGAGAAGACCGGCGCGACCGTGAAGGTCGACATCCTGAGCTACCCGGAGCTTCTGACCAAGGTCACGGCGGATTATATCGGCGACACCAAGGGCTACGACATCGCGACGATGGATATCGTCTGGGCCGGGCAGTTCGCCGAGAGCGGCTGGACGGTCGAGCTCTCCGACCTGATCAAGCGCGACGCCGCCGAGATCAACGTCGACGACATCTACCCGATCCTGATGAACGCGCTCGGCAATTACGGCGGCAAGCAGGTGGCGTTCCCCTTCGCCGGTTACGCCAACGTGCTCGCCTATCGCACTGACCTCTATGAGGAGGCCGGGCTTCAGCCGCCCGACACGATGGAGGAGCTGGTCGCCGACGCGCTGAAGCTCACCGATCCGTCGAAGCCGATCTACGGCTTCGTCGCCAACGGCCAGAAGGGTCCGGCCGTGGCGCAGGACTGGATGCAGTACAATGCTCAGATGGGCGGCTCGATCGTCGGGTCCGACGGCAAGCCGGTTCTGAATTCCGACGCCAACGTGAAAAGCCTCGAGGTCTACAAGGAGCTTTTCGACAAGGCTGCTCCTCCGGGCGCCGCCGACTATGACTGGGGCGGCCGCGAAGAGAGCTTCCGCCAGGGCCTCGTCGCCAACATGCAGACCTGGTCGGTGGGTGCCGCCGGCTATGGCGACCCGGCGCAGTCGAAGGTCGTCGGCAAATACGGCATCAAGCTCGCGCCTCCGGGCGAGGGCCTGCCGAAGAAGTATGGCGTCGGCGGGTGGGGCCTAGCAATCAACGCCGATATCGATCCGAAGCAGCAGGAAGCGGCCTGGGCCTTCATCAAGTGGATCACGAGCCCCGAGGTCCACAAGGAGATGAACCTCAAGGGCGCAAGCTCCTATCTTCGGATCAGCGAGACGCACGACGCCGATCTTCTCGCCAAGTTCCCGTTCCTGCCGGTGATCGACGAGACCTTCATGAATGGCGACGGCGACTATCGCCCGCGCATCCCGCAATATCCGCAGATCCAGGACATCCTCGGAACGGCGGTGAACGCGGTGCTGGTCGGCGATGTCGAGCCGAAGAAGGCGCTCGACGACGCACAGGCGGAAGCCGAAAAGCTGTTCTAGAAGGACGCCGTGCTTTCAGAATTGTCGTCATTGCCGGGCTTGACCCGGCAATCCATGCCGTGACGGGCGAGCGGCATCCATTCCGCCTCATCCTGAGGTGCTTTTTCACCCCGTGCTTCGAGGCTCGCTATGCTCGCACCTCAGCATGAGGGGTGAAGAAGCCTCGAAGGGCGGAATGGATGCCCGGACCAAGTCCGGGCATGACGACGGGAATGGGTAAGGCGATTGACTGAAAACGTCGGAGCATTCCGGGTGGGCGGCGTCTCATTTGCGCGCCGCCGCCAGCTCTTCCTCTTGATGTTCGGCGCGCCGGCGGTGCTCTATGTGCTCGCCGTCGCGATCTGGCCGCTCGCCCAGGGCTTCGCCTACAGCTTCTACGACTACAGCCTGCTTCGCCCAACTGCGCGCGCCTTCGTCGGGCTCGATAACTATCGCGCCCTCTTCACCAACGACGCGGCGCGGAATTCGATCGTGACCACCGTGATCTTCACGGTGTCGGCGGTGACGCTGGAATTCCTGCTGGGGCTGGCGCTCGCGCTTCTCCTCTGGCGCGACGGCGCGTTTCAGCGCGTCTGCCTCGCGCTTCTTCTGATTCCGGTCACGGTGACGCCGATCGTCGTCGGCCTCGTCTTTCGCGCGCTCCTTGCGCCCGACTACGGCATGCTCGGCTATTACCTGGCGCATTGGGGGATTTCGCCGGCGCGCGGATTCTTCGGCGACCCCTCGACCGCGCTCGGCACGCTCGTGGTCGTAGACGCCTGGCAATGGACGCCGTTCATGGCGCTGATCCTCCTCGCCGGTCTGAAGTCGCTGCCGACCGACGTGCTCGAGGCGGCCGAAGCCGACGGCGCCACACCGGCGCAGCGCTTCCGCATCATCGTCTTTCCGATGCTGCTGCCGGCGGTCTTCCTCGCGCTCATCCTGCGGACGATGGACGCCTTCCGCGTCTTCGACATCGTGTTCTCCACAACCAACGGCGGGCCGGCCGACGCCACCGACGTCATGATGGTCTACGCGGTGAAGCAGGGCCTGCAGTTCTTCAACATCGGCTTCGCCTCGGCGATCTCGAACATGATGATCGCCTGCATCGCGGTCTTCTCGGTCGCCTTCGTGCTTATGATCCGGCGTGCCGACCGCCGCGCCAACGAGCTCGTTCAATGAGCCGCCGCCCTTCAGCCGGCGTCGTCGCAATGGAGCGCATCGCGCTCGTCGCGATCATCGGCGTGTTCATGGTGCCGGTCGCCTGGCTCGTCACCACGGCCTACAAGCCAACGCGCGACATTTTTTCGTTCCCGCCGACCTTTGCGTTCTCGCCGACGCTCGACCATTTCCGCGGCGTCTTCCGCTATTTCGACCTCGTCAGCCTCGTGCAGTCGAGCCTCATCATATCGCTCGGCTCTGTCGCGCTTTCGCTCCTGATCGGCGTGCCGGCCGGATACGCGCTAGCAAGGTCAAAGAGCCGTCGCGCGGTCTGGGTTGCCTATTTCTTCCTTGCCGTCCGCACCGTGCCGCCGGTCGCGACGCTTATCCCGTTCTATCTGATGATGCGCGACATCCACCTGCTCGGCACGTGGTGGGCGGTAATCCTGATCAACACGACGCTGAACGCCGCGTTCGTCGTCTGGATGCTCTTCTCCTATTTCCGCTCGCTGCCGAAGGAGCTGGAGGAGGCCGCACTGACCGACGGCTGCACGCTCTTCGGCAGCTTCTTCCGCGTCGCGCTGCCGCTGGTCGTTCCGGGCATCGTGGCGAGCGCGCTTCTATGCGTGATGTTCGCCTGGAACGACTTCCTCTATCGGCGCCTTCCTGACCAGCGCGGAGACGAAGCCGATCTCGGTTGCGCTGCTCGTCGCCTACGGCACCAAGGACATCACCTGGGGCACGCTCGGCGCGCTCGCGCATTTCTCGACGATCCCGATCGTGCTGATCGCGCTGCTCCTGAATCGCTACTTTGTGCAGGGCCTGACGAAGGGGGTTTCGTAGCCCTACCCCCCGATCGCTATGCCTGTCCCCGGGTCGAAGAGGTGCAGACGCTCCGCATCCATCTCGATCGCAACCCGATCGCCGGCCTTGACCGGAGCGCGTCCGTCCACGACCGCGCGGAGGCGCGCGCGGCTCCGCTGCCGGGCGATCACCTCCTCTGCCTCTTCCGCGACCTGATCGGCGCGGAGGTGCGGCGGCGGCGCCTCGACATCGAGATGAAGAAGCAGCGTCGCACCCAGGTCCTCTGCGAGCGCGACCCTCCCGGGGAGGCCCGTCGCGCCGTCGGCGAGGCAGCTCAGCGCCTCGGGTCGAAATCCCGCGACCAGCGCCTTGTCCTTGTAGCGCGTAAGTCCGGGTCGCGCTTCGAGAACAGGCGGCGGCAGCCGCAGAAGATGCGTGCCGAGAAAGAGAGCGGGACCCGCGTGGTCCGACACGAGCCGCGCCTCCAGGAAATTCATCGCCGGCGAGCCGATGAAGCTCGCGACGAAGAGATTCGCGGGCTCGTGATAGAGCACGCGCGGCGTGCCGAGCTGTTGCAGATCCCCGTGATTTAGAACCGCGACGCGATCACCCATCGTCATCGCTTCGACCTGGTCGTGCGTGACGTAGATGGTCGTGACGCCGGAGAGCTTCTGGATACGCGCGATCTCGGTGCGCGTCTGCACGCGGAGCCGCGCGTCGAGATTGGAAAGGGGCTCGTCCATGAGGAAGGCCGCAGGCTCGCGCACGATGGCGCGACCCATGGCGACGCGCTGGCGCTGGCCGCCGGAGAGTTGCTGCGGCTTGCGGTCGAGAAGAGCCTCAAGTTCCAGCGCGTCGGCAACTGCGCGGACCTTTTTCCCGATCTCGTCCTTCGCTACGCCGCGCACGCGCAGCCCGAAGCCGATATTCTCCGCGACCGTCAGATGCGGGTAGAGCGCGTAGCTCTGGAAAACCATCGCGATGTTGCGCTCGCGCGGCGAGAGGTCGTTGGCGACCTGGCCGCCGATCAGGATGCGCCCCTCCGAGATGTCCTCCAGCCCCGCGACCATCCTGAGCGCCGTCGATTTGCCACAGCCGGACGGCCCGACGAGCACAAGGAACTCGCCTTCGCCGATAGCGAGGGTGAGGTCGCGGACAGCGAGGTGGCCCCCCGGATAGCGCTTGGTCACGCCTTCGAAAACGATCTCCGCCATGCGGCCGACCAAATCCCGCCGGTTGAGAAAGATCAAGGCGGGGTTGGCAGGGCCCGCGGAGATTTGCCTGGAGATTTGCGTTTAGAATCTGAGGCGATGTGTGATTCGGCCTGAAATGTCGCGCTTTCTCCTGATGGTTCTCCTCCTCATCGCCTCCGACGCAAGCGCGTCGACCGCCGACGTGGAGCGGGGGCGCGCCATTCTCGAGAAGAACTGCGGCCGCTGCCACGCGACCGGTGCGGAGGGCGCAAGCCCGCTTGCCGCAGCACCTCCCTTCCGCACGCTTGGAGAGCGCTACCCGGTCGACGACCTGGAGGAGGCGCTGGCCGAGGGCATTGTGACCGGACATCCGGAAATGCCGGAGTTCGCCTTCGAGCCGGACGAGATTGACGCCATCGTCGCCTACCTGCAGTCGCTTCAGACGAAGTGATCGCTGTCGGCGGGAGGGCCGTTGGATGTGGATGGATCTCAGTGCCGGCACCGTCGTGATATCGATCACGGTCTTCACGCAGATTTTTGGGCTGGTCGTGCTGAGCCGCGGCATGCCGCATTTCATGCGCTGGGGCCGCCTCCACCGGCACGGATTTGGCAGGACGGTCGCCATGGTCGCGACCGTTTTCGGCCTGTTCCTCGTTCATACGGTCGAGATCTGGACGTGGGCCGGCGCTTACCTGGTCTTGGGAACGCTGCCCGACTTCCCCGACGCGCTCTATTTCTCGGCGGTGACGTTCTCAACGCTCGGCTATGGCGATATTATCCTCGCGCCGGAATGGCGGCTCTTCGGCGCGCTCGAAGGCGTCAGCGGCCTGCTCCTGATCGGCTGGTCGACGGCCTATCTCGTCTCCGCTTCGACACGCTACGGCCCGTTCCGGATCGGCGAGCATTTCTAAGCGCCGCGGCCGAATGCTCAGCGCGCGATCGTGTTGTGAATGGCGTTGACCAGCGTGTTGCCGAAGAGCGGCTTTTCCACGATCGGCATGTTCGCCGCCGCCGCCCGTCGGCGCACCTCCCGTGAGGCGCTCCCCGTTATCAGGATGGCGGGAAGCCCGACCGAACGGTTGCGCAACGCAGCGACGAGATCGAGCCCGTTCATGCCGATAAGGTCGAAGTCCACCACGAGACAGCCGGAGGCGGGCAAGTGCTTCTCGGCCAGGACCTCGGCAGCGCTGCGGAAAGGCGTGACGGCGTAGCCCTCCAGCTCGAGCGCGAATTTCAGCGCGCCAAGCAACGCAGCATCGTTGTCGACGACTACGACGGTCGGCTTTGCGCCATCGGAACCGGCAGCCTGCATGCGCGCCTCGATGGATTCCCCCAAAGCGCAATTTCGCGCAGGCGCGAAAAGCCGCTTTGATGTAGCGCAACGATGGAGCGCAACCCGAAGCCGGCGCCGGCGCTCAGCTCCCGAGTCCCTCGGCGAGGAGTGCCATCCGCACCAGGTTCGAGAGGCTGGATGCCTTCATCTTGGTCATGAGGTTCGCCCGATAAACCTCCACCGTGCGCGGACTAATGCCGAGATCGTGGGCGATTGTTTTGTTCGCGTGTCCGCTCACCAGACCTTCGAGGACCTGCAGCTCGCGGGCCGAAAGCGTCGTCAGCCGCTCCGCCACCGCGGCCCGCTCGGCATCGGTCTCCTCCGAGGTCGCACGTCGCTCGAGCGCGGCACGTACGGCGCCAAGCAGAGCCTCGTCCGCGAAGGGCTTCTCGAAGAAGTCCACGGCGCCGAGCTTCATCGCCTCCACCGCGAGCGCGATATCGCCGTGCCCCGTCATTACGATCACCGGGATGCGGCGGCCCGACTCCTTCAGGCGTCGCAGGAGCTCGGTGCCGGTCATGCCCGGCATGCGCACGTCCGTGATGATGCAGGCCGCTTCCTCGCTGGCCGGCGCGGCGAGGAAGTCGGCGGCGGAACCGTAGGCGCGCGTGGCGATGCCGGCGGCTTCAAGCAGGAACGCCAGAGAATCTCTCACCGCGTCGTCGTCGTCGATGACGCTGACGTGCGCCTCATTCGGCATCTTGGTCGCTCTCCCCCGTCGCGGCCCGGAGCGTCAGCCGGAACACGCAGCCACCTCCGGGATTGGGCTCCGCCCAGAGCGCGCCGCCCTGCGCCTCCATGATCGTGCGCGATATCGATAGCCCCACGCCCATGCCGTGCCTCTTGGTCGTGACGAAGGGCCGAAAGAGCTTGCGCGGCGACGTCCGGAGCGAGGCCAGGCCCCGTGTCCGCCACGCTCGCTTCCACCATGCCGTCGGCCGCGAGCGTCGATCGTATGGTGAGCTCGCGCCGCGGCGAGCCTGCCTCCGCCATTGCCTCGATGGCGTTGCGCATGAGATTGAGGAACACCTGCTGCACCTGGATCTTGTCGGCGAACACCTGGTCGGCACGCGGATCGAGCTCGAAGCGCACGCGCACGCTGTGCTGCTTGGCTCCGACCAGCGCGAGCGCGCTTGCCTCCTCGACGAGCTTGCTCAGGCTCTCCGTCTTCATCTCCGTGTCGCCGCGCGCCACGAAATCGCGCAGGCGGCGGATGATCTCGCCGGCGCGAAGCGCTTGCTCGGCAGCCTTGTCCAGCGCCTCGCGGGCGCGCGCGGTCTCCGGGTCGGTGTGCCCGGCGATGAGCCGGTTCGAGCCTTTCAGGTAGTTGGCGATGGCCGAGAGCGGCTGGTTCAGCTCGTGCGCGAGCGCTGAGGCCATCTCGCCCATCGCGGTCAGCCGCGAGATGTGCACGAGCTCCGATTGCAGCTCCTGCAGCCGGGCTTCCGTCTGTTGCCGCTCCGAGAGGTCGCGGATGAAGCCGGTGAAGAAGCGATTCTCGCCCGAGCGCATCTCGCCTACCGCAAGCTCGATCGGGAAGGTGGAGCCGTCCTTCCGCTCGCCCACGACCACGCGGCCGACCCCAATGATGCGTCGCTCGCCGGTCGTCAGGTAGCGGCGCAGATACCCGTCGTGATTCTCGCGATAGGGCGAGGGCATCAGGATCATGATGTTCCGGCCTAGCGCCTCCGCCGCCGTGTAGCCGAAAAGCCTCTCCGCCGCGCTCGAGAACGACTGCATGGTGCCGGCTTCGTCGATCACGATCATCGCTTCGGGGACGGTATCCAGGATCGAGCTTAGATGCGCCTCGCGGGCGATGGCGACTGCAGTGGCGACGCGAAGCGTCGCTACGCACGCGCTGCAACCATCCGCCGCAGGTGGTGATCGCGGCGCCGATCGCCACGAATGCGACGACGTCGGCGATATTGGTGCCCATGCCGAGCTCGCCCTGGAGGAAGACCGCCGCAACGGCGCCCGAAGCTGTCGCAAGGATGCTCGGTCCGAGGCCGCCGAAGGCGCTGGAGAAGAGCACCGCCGCGATGAGGAAAAGGATCAGCGTGTTGTCGCTGAGGACCGGCCGCAACAGGATGTAGGCCCCAGCCGTGACGATGACGGCAGCCGCGGCAAGGACGTAGCCGAAATAGGAGCCCCGGGCGGAGAGGATCGGGCGCGGCTCTGGCAGCCGAATTCCGCGGCCTGTCGGCACCGATCTGACACTGGGCTCTTTGTCGGTCGCGGCCACTGATCTTTTTCCAGTTCCGTGGTGAAGGCCGCCGCAGGCCGACCTCCGGGATTCTACGTAGGGTAAATACCCGAATTTTCGCTCGCCCATACCCAGTTTATCCAAGGCGGTAACCAAGCGGAGGATTTGTCATGCTGCACTGGCGAGGCGAAACAGCAGGCGGGAAAATCGTTCCGTTTCCGGCCACCGGCGGCAAGCGCGGATCGGTGTGCGACCTCCTCGAAAAAATCGGAAGCTGCATGAACTTCGGCCGTAACGCCGAGATTTTTGGTGAGGATGAGCCGGCGGACTACTTCTATAAGGTAGTGACCGGATCGGTTCGCATCAGCAAGTTGATGAGTGACGGCCGGCGCCAGATCGGGGCTTTCTACCTGCCGGGCGAGATGTTCGGGCTGGAGAGCGACGACGCGCACGCCTTCTCAGCGGAAGCGATTTGCGATTCCCAGATTCTCGTCGTGAAGCGAAGCGCATTCCTCGCCGAGGCATCCCGCGACTGCGCCATCGTCACCGAGATTTGGACGCAGACGATGATACACCTGCAGCGGGCGCAAAATCATATGCTGCTGCTCGGCCGCAAGAATGCGCAGGAGCGCATCGCCGCGTTCCTCCTGGAAATGGCGGCGCGCCTTTCGCGGACCGGCGAGGTCGAGCTGCCGATGTCGCGTCAGGATATCGCCGACTATTTGGGCCTGACTATCGAAACGGTATCGCGCACGCTGACGCAGCTTGAGCGCGACGGCCTGATCGCCATCCCCGCTTCGCGCCGGATCGTGTTCCGCGACCGCGCCGCGCTCGACCTGATGAATGACAGCCTCGCCGCCTGAGCGATATTTTCTAAGCCACCGGAGAGTGAGATGACCGGAGTGAGGACGGTTTTCGCCGTTGTTCCTGCGGCCCCTGCGGCCGAGAGCGCGGTTGCCGCCTTTCAGGCGCTTCCGCTTGCCGAAAGTGCGCGGCTCGTAGGGCTGCACGTCGCGCCGCTCGCCATAACCTACGGGCTCGCCACCGACATGGCGCTCGCCTCCTTCATCGAAGCGCAAATGGCCGCGGCCGACGAGGAGAGGAAAGCGGCCGAGGCAGCCTTCCAGGCTGCGGCCAAGAAGGCCGGAATCGCCTTCGAATGGCGTTCCGAAAAGTCGCCCGACACGACTGTCTCGCCGCACGCCGGATCGATGGCCCGCGCCGCCGACATCATCCTCTGCCCGCAATTGCCGAGCGAAGCCTCGATCGGCCGGCATCAGATCGAGGAGGTGGTCTTCACGTCGGGCCGCCCGGTGATCGGCCTGCCGTTCGGCTGGTCGGTGCGCAAGCTTGGAAAGCGCGTCATCATTGCGTGGGACGGCGGTCGCGAGGCGGCACGTGCCGTATTCGACTCGCTTCCGCTCCTCGTCGGCGCCGAGGCCGTGCGCATTGTCTCCGTCCAGGGGCTGATGGAGGAGCCGGTACGCCAGTTCACGCCGGGCGACGACATTGCCGCGACCCTTTCAAGGCACGGCGTGCCTACGGAAACGACCGTGGTTCGCGCCACGCGCGGCAACGTGAAGGAAGAGCTGCAGGCGCAGGCGCTCGATTTTGCCGCCGACATCACGGTGATGGGCTGCTACGGCCACTCGCGCATCCGCGAGCGCATTCTTGGCGGCGTCTCCCGCAGCATGCTACGGGAAATCCCGTTTCCGCTCCTGCTCAGCAACTGACGGGATCTCAATATGGTGCTCGACGGCTCGGCTGAGAGGCCCGGCCCCGCCGAGCGTCCGTCGCCTGAGGCGGCTCCCGGCGGAGCATTGAACGAATCCACGAACGGCCGCGTGCCGTGGCACGCTCTCTCGATAGAGACGGTCACGGAGCGGCTTGCGACGACGGCACAGGGGCTCTCCGCTGCCGAAGCCGACGCGCGGCTGCAGAAGTATGGGCCAAACGCGCTTCCCGAGCCGCCGCGCCGCACCGTTCTGGGCATCTTCGTCGGACAGCTCAAGAGCCCGCTCGTCTATCTTCTCCTTGCCGCCGCAGCCATATCGGTCGCACTCGGCGAATCCTCCGACGCGATCTTCATCGGCGCCGTCCTCATCTTGAACTCCGCCATCGGCGGCTCACAGGAATGGCGCGCGGAGATCAACACTGCGGCGCTCCGCTCCTCGATCAAATCGACGAGCCGCGTTCTCCGCGACGGCGCCGTCAAGCTCATGGAAAGCGCCGGACTCGTCCCCGGCGATGTCGTGCTGATCGAGGCCGGCGACCGCGTGCCGGCCGACATGCGGTTGCTTCAGGCGTTCGACGCAAGGGCCGATGAGTTGGCGCTGACCGGCGAATCCTACGCGGTGGACAAATCGGCCAGGCAGGAGATCGAGCCCGACGCTTCCATCGCCGACCGATCGACCATGCTGCATGCCGGCACCAGCATGCTGACAGGGCGCTCGGAAGCCGTCGTCGTCGCGACGGGTGTTGAGACCGAGATCGGCCGCATTGCGCGCGAGCTGGCAAAGGCCGCGCCGCCGCCGCCGCTGACGCAGCGGCTTGAGCGCTTCAGCCGCAATCTGGGGCTGGCGGTGGTCGGCCTGATGGTGGTCATCGTCGCAGGGCAGCTTTTTGCCGGCGCGTCGATCAGGCAGACCTTCTTCGTGGCGGTGGCGCTTGCTGTTGCCGCGATTCCGGAGGGCCTGCCGGTTGCCGTGACGGTCGCGCTCTCGATCGCGACGCGACGGATGGCGCGGCGGAACGTGATCGTCCGCCATCTCCCTGCCGTGGAGGGGCTCGGCTCCTGCACCGTCGTCGCAAGCGACAAGACCGGGACGCTGACTGCGAACGCGCTGACCGCCAAGCGCCTGTGGATTCCAGGTCTTGGCGCCGTTCAGGTCGGCGGCGAGGGATACGATCCGCACGGCGATTTTCGCTTCGAGACGGAGGTGGCGGGCGAGGTTGGCCTTCCGGCGATCGCCGAGGCGGCGGCTTCCGCAACGCTTTGCAACGACGCCACCTACGAGCCCGCCGACGGCGATAAGGGTCGGAGCGGCGACACGCTCGATGTCGCGCTCCTGGTGCTTGCCGCCAAGGCGGGGCTCGCGCTTCCGGCAGTGCGCGCCGCAGCGACGCGCGTCGGCGAGATCCCGTTCGCCGCCGAACGGCGCTTCGCCGCGACGCTCAACAGCCATCCCGAGGGCCTGAAGCTCCACGCCAAGGGTGCGCCGGAAGTGATTCTGCCGCTTTGCGAAAACGGCGGGGCCGAGGCGCATCTCGCGGCTGAGCGCATGGCCGAGGATGGGCTTCGCGTGGTCGCAGTGGCGGCGAAGGCGGTGAAGGAGGAGGGGCCGTTTGCTACCTCCGACATTGAGGCCGCGCTCGGCGGCCTCACATTGCTAGGGCTTGTCGGATTCATCGATCCGCTCCGGCCCGAGGCGCGCGAGGCGGTTGCGGCGTGCCTCCGCGCCGGCGTCTCGGTCCGCATGGTGACCGGCGACCATCCGGTGACGGCGCTCGCGATCGCGCGCGAGCTCGGGCTCGCCGAGGACATGGGCGAAGTCACAACCGGCCGCGAGATCGTGGCGCTCGCGGCTTCCGAGCAAGGGACGCGGCTCGCCGAAGCTAAAGTTTTCGCGCGCGTGGAGCCGACGCAGAAGGTCGATATCGTCGAGGCGTTGCAGTCCGCCGGCCATATCGTGGCGATGACCGGCGACGGCGTGAATGACGCGCCGGCGCTCCGCCGCTCCGACCTCGGCGTTGCTATGGGCAAGAGCGGCACCGACGTCGCGCGCGATGCCGCCGACCTCGTCATCGCCGACGACAATTTCGCCTCCGTCGTCGCTGGCATTCAGGAAGGGCGCGCGGCCTACGCCAACATCCGCAAGGTCATCTACCTCCTCGTCTCGACCGGCGCTGCCGAGGTGGTGATCTTCCTGCTCGCGACGTTCACCGCCCAGCCGCTGCCGCTGAGCGCCGTGCAGCTTCTCTGGCTGAACCTCGTGACGAATGGCGGACAGGATGTGGCGCTCGCCTTCGAGGCGCGCGAGGACGGATTGCTGAGGCGCGGCCCGCGCCCCGTGAACGAGCCGATCTTCGATCGTCTGATGATCTCCGAGAGCGCGGTCTCAGGCCTCGCGATGGGCGGAATGAGCTTCGTCTTCTTCGTCTGGGCGCTGTCTCAAGGATGGAGCGAGTACGACGCGCGGAACGCGCTCCTTTTCCTGCTCGTGCTCTTCGAGAACGTGCAGGTCTTCAACTGCCGCTCCGAGACGCGCTCCGCCTTCCGCATCCCGTTTTCCAACAATTGGCCGGTGGTGATCTCCGTCGTTGGCGCGCAGGCCATTCACATCGGCGCGGCCTTCGTCCCCGGCCTCCGCGATGTTTTGGAGATGCATCCGATCTCGGTCGAGCTTTGGCTGGCGCTGGTGCCGATCGCGCTGTCGCTGCTTCTGGTGATGGAGCTGTTCAAGCTTGTCTGGCGTGGGATTTCAGCTGGCGGAGCAACCGCCGCGCCAGCTCAGACCGGTTGGACGGAGACGACGCGGTAGGTGTGCATCTTGCCGTGCTCGTCGCGGATCGAAACGTATTCGCCGAGCACGAAATGCTCGCTGCCGAGATGGAAGGCGTTCTCGTCGTCGCTGTCGTCATCCTTGTCGTAGTCGAAATACCAGGCGCCGCCCGGCTTCCGCGCAAGTCGCCCCACCATGTCGTCCTCGCCCTCCCGGAAGCGGTGCACTCGGCACTGCTCCTTGTGCTTCCGCCAGATCTCCGCCGAAAGCCGCCGCTCATGGTCGAGCGGCGCCACGAGGTCGTAGCCGGTGTGGCTGCTTCCTTCCGGATGGCCCGGCTCGCGGGCGAGCTCCAGGCGGATCTGGCGGAATTCAGGGGGAAGAGAGGACATGTTTTTCGTTCCTTGATGTCTTTTCCAAAACCTAGCGTTGCGGCCGCCCCATACCATTGATCGGCGTCAATCGTCATTTCGGCAAAGCCGCCGCCCGTGGGGCTTCCGTTGCCGCACCCTGGAGCGGGCCGAACTGTTGTAGGGTCGAAGCATGATCGACAAGCTCGAATTCCTGCTCGCGCTCGCCAAGGAACAGCATTTCGGACGGGCGGCGGAAGCCTGCGGCGTCTCCCAGCCGACGCTCTCGGCGGGAATCAAGAGCCTGGAGGACTCACTCGGCGTGCTCCTCGTGCAGCGCGGCTCGCGCTTCCGCTCGTTTACCCCTGAAGGCGAGCGCGTGCTCGACTGGGCGCGCCGCATCGTCGGAGACAGCCGCGCGCTCCGGCAGGAGATCGAATCGCTGAAGCATGGGCTTTCGGGACATCTGCGCATCGCCGCCATCCCGACGGCGCTCGCCGTCGTCGCCGACGTGACGACGCCCTATCGCGAGAAGCACCCGAACGTCACCTTCACGATCCTCTCTCGCAACTCGATCGAGATCCTGGCGATGCTTGAAAATCTCGAGATCGACGCCGGCATCACCTATCTCGACAACGAGCCGCTCGGGCGCGTCAATTCCGTTCCGATCTATCTGGAGCGCTACCGTCTCGTGACCTCCGTCGAGGGTCCGTTCGGCGACCGCGAGAGCGTGACCTGGGCGGAGGTCGGCAGCGTCCCGCTTTGCCTGCTGACACCCGACATGCAGAACCGTCGCATCATCGATGCGCTGCTTGTCGCCGCCGGCGCGCGCCCGCAGACGACGCTCGAGTCGAATTCCATGATCGTGCTCTATTCGCATGTCCGGACCGGACGCTGGGCCAGCGTCATGCCGGAAAAACTCGCCTCGACGCTCGGCCTGACCGATCGCGTGCGCGCCATCCCGATCGTCGAGCCGGACGCCACCCACACAGTCGGTCTTGTCGTCCCGCACCGCGAGCCGATGACCCCGATCGCGCTGGCGCTGGTCGCCGAGGCACGAAAGGTCGCTGCATTCCCAATCTGAGCCTCCGTCGATAGAAAAATCCTATCAATCGACCGGCCGGCTTTATTGATTTCTTGCCGGTTCTCGTGCTTTTGATCGGCTTCTACGATCAAGGACGTCCAAATGTCGGGCGATAGCCACGACGCGCTCCTTCGCGAGATCATCGACGCGCACCGCGAAGTCGAAGGCGCGGCGCTTCCGATCCTGCACAAGATCCAGGAGGCGCTGGGCCACATCCCCGACTCTGCTTTGCCGGTCGTCGCAGAGGCGCTGAATATCTCGCGCGCCGAGATCTACGGCATCGTCACCTTCTATCACGACTACCGCCGCGAGCCGGCGGGGCGGCACGTGGTGAAGCTCTGCCGCGCCGAAGCCTGCCAATCGATGGGCGGACGCGAAATCGCGGAACAGCTCACGAAGCGGCTCGGCATCGACTTCGGCGAGACGTCGCCCGACGGGCGCGTGACGCTCGAAGCCGTCTATTGCCTCGGCCTCTGCGCGACCGCGCCTTCCGCGATGGTCGACGGACAGGTCGTCGGCCGCATCGACCGCGAGAAGGCGGACATGATCGCGGCGGAGGTCAATCGGTGAGCGTCCGCGTTTTTGTGCCCTGCGATGCCGGCGCGGTCGCCGTTGGCGCCGATGGCGTGGCGGATGAGATCGAGCGCATCGCCGCAGAGACGGGCGCTGCCGTCGAGATCGTGCGCAACGGCTCGCGCGGGCTCTATTGGCTGGAACCGCTGGTCGAGGTCGAGACGCAGGCGGGCCGCGTCGCATATGGGCCGGTCGCGCCGCAGGACGTGAAGGGGCTTTTCGATTCCGGCTTCCTCGACGGGAAGCCGAACGCGTTCTTCCTTGGGGTCACCGAAGAGATTCCGTTCCTGAACCGGCAGACGCGGCTCACCTTCGCGCGCTGCGGTGTCGTCGATCCGCGCTCGCTGGAAGATTTCCGCGCCCATGGCGGCTACAAGGGCTTGCAGAGCGCGGTCGCGATGCAGCCCGCCGAGATCGTCGAAACGGTGAAGGCGTCAGGGCTGCGCGGCCGCGGCGGCGCCGGCTTCCCGACTGGCATCAAATGGGAAACGGCGCTGAAGGCGCCAATTGGTGGAAAAGGGGGCGAGCAGAAATACGTCGTCTGCAACGCCGACGAGGGCGACTCGGGCACCTTCGCCGATCGCATGATCATGGAGGGCGATCCCTTTCTGTTGATCGAGGGGATGACCATTGCGGGCCTCGCGATCGGCGCGACCAAGGGCTTCATCTATCTCCGCTCCGAATATCCGCATGCCGAGATCGCCATGAACGCCGCGATCATGGCAGCGCGACGCGCTGGCCTGCTCGGCGCGAATGTCGGCGGCTCGGGCAGAGGCTTCGACATGGAAGTCCGCATGGGCGCCGGCGCCTATGTCTGCGGTGAGGAGACGGCGCTTCTCGATAGCCTGGAAGGGAAGCGCGGGCAGGTGCGCGCCAAACCGCCGCTCCCGGCCCACAAGGGCCTCTTCGGCAAGCCCACCATCATCAACAACGTGCTCTCTTTCGCCGCCGTGCCATTTATCCTGGCGGAAGGCGCGGCGACATATCGCGACTACGGCATGGGCCGTTCGCGCGGCACGATGCCGATCCAGATTGCCGGCAACGTCAAGCGTGGCGGCCTTTTTGAGACGGCGTTCGGCGTGACGCTTGGCGAGCTTGTGAACGACATCGGCGGCGGCACGGCGAGCGGCCGCCCGGTACGCGCGGTGCAGGTCGGCGGGCCGCTTGGCGCGTATTTCCCGCCGTCGCTGTTCGACACGCCCTTCGATTACGAGGCTTTTACAGCGAAGGACGGGCTGATCGGCCACGGCGGTATCGTCGTCTTCGACGACACGGTGGACATGGCGGAGCAGGCGCGCTTCGCCCTCGAGTTCTGCGCGATCGAATCCTGCGGCAAGTGCACGCCCTGCCGCCTCGGCTCGATCCGCGGCACGGAGGTCATCGACAGGATCGTCGCTGGCGAGAATGTCGAGGCGAACCTCGTGCTCGTCGAAGAGCTTTGCGAGACGATGCGTTTCGGATCGCTTTGCGCGCTCGGCGGCTTCACGCCGTTTCCGGTGTTGAGCGCGCTTCATCATTACCCCGAGGATTTCAGCGGCGGCGCGCATCGGCGCATGCAGGCTGCGGAATAGGAGAGAGACGATGTCGCTCGTCCAGGAGATCGACTTCGGCACCAAGCGCTCGAAATCGGAGACGCTCGTAACGCTGACCGTCGACGGCATTCCGGTGACAGTCCCCGAAGGTACCTCGATCATGCGCGCTGCCATGGAAGCCGGCACGCAGATTCCAAAGCTCTGCTCGACCGACATGCTCGATGCCTTCGGCTCCTGCCGGCTTTGCCTGGTGGAGATCGAAGGTCGCGCCGGAACGCCGGCGTCCTGCACCACGCCGGTCGCGCCAGGGATGGCGGTGCATACGCAGACGGAACGGCTCGCGCGCATCCGCCGCGGCGTGATGGAGCTCTACATCTCCGACCATCCGCTCGATTGCCTGACCTGCGCGGCGAACGGCGACTGCGAGCTGCAGGACATGGCGGGCGCGGTGGGCCTGCGCGAAGTGCGCTATGGCTATGACGGCGCGAACCACGTCTTTGCCAAGTCGAACGGCAAGCTCAACGCGGAGTGGCATCCGAAGGACGAGTCGAACCCCTATTTCACCTTCGACCCGTCGAAATGCATCGTCTGCTCGCGCTGTGTGCGCGCCTGTGAGGAAGTGCAGGGGACGTTCGCGCTGACCATCGAAGGCCGCGGCTTCGAATCGAAGGTGGCGGCCGGGATCGACGAGGGCTTCCTGGCGTCCGAGTGTGTGTCCTGCGGCGCCTGCGTGCAGGCCTGCCCGACCGCGACGCTCTCGGAGAAATCGCTGATCGAGATCGGCCAGCCGGAGCATTCGGTGGTGACGACCTGCGCCTATTGCGGCGTCGGCTGCTCCTTCAAGGCGGAGATGCGCGGCGATACGGTCGTGCGCATGGTGCCCTACAAGGACGGCAAGGCGAACGAGGGCCATTCCTGTGTGAAAGGACGTTTCGCCTGGGGCTACGCGACCCACAAGGATCGCATCACCAAGCCGATGATCCGCGCGAAGACCACCGATCCGTGGCGCGAGGTGAGCTGGGAAGAGGCGATCGCCCACACGGCCTCGGAGTTCAAGCGCATCCAGGCGAACTATGGCCGGGACGCGATCGGCGGCATCACCTCCTCGCGCTGCACCAACGAAGAGACCTATCTCGTTCAGAAGCTGGTGCGCGCCGGCTTCCGCAACAACAACGTCGATACCTGCGCCCGCGTCTGTCACTCGCCGACCGGCTACGGCCTGAAATCCACCTTCGGCACCTCCGCCGGCACGCAGGATTTCATCTCGGTGGAGAAGGCCGACGTCATGGTCGTCATCGGCGCCAATCCGACCGACGCGCACCCGGTCTTTGCTTCGCGCATGAAGAAGCGGCTCCGCGAAGGCGCGCGGCTGATCGTCATCGACCCGCGCAAGATCGACCTCGTCGAGACGCCGCACGTCAAGGCCGACCATCATCTGCAGCTTCTGCCTGGCACCAACGTCGCCGTCATCAACGCCATCGCGCATGTCGTCGTCACCGAAGGGCTCGTCGACGAGGCCTATGTGCGCGAGCGCTGCGAGCCCGAGGATTTCGACGACTGGGCGCGCTTCATCGCGGAAGAGAGGAATTCGCCGGAAGCGCTTGAGAAGATTACCGGAGTTCCGGCGGCGGAAGTGCGCGCCGCGGCGCGGCTCTACGCGACCGGCGGCAATTCCGCGATCTACTACGGCCTCGGCGTCACCGAGCACAGCCAGGGCTCGACCATGGTCATGGGCATGGCGAACCTCGCCATGGCGACCGGCAATATCGGCAAGGTCGGCGTCGGCGTGAATCCGCTGCGCGGCCAGAACAACGTGCAGGGCGCCTGCGACATGGGCTCCTTCCCGCACGAGCTCCCCGGCTACCGCCACGTCGCCGACGATGCGGTCCGCCAGAGCTTCGAGGCGCTCTGGGGCCTCAGCCTTTCCAACGAGCCGGGGCTGCAGAATCCCGAACATGCTCGACGAGGCCGTCGACGGCAATTTCAAGGGCATCTACATCCAGGGCGAGGACATCGCGCAGTCCGATCCCGACACGCAGCACGTGACCGCCGGGCTCGCGGCGATGGAATGCGTCGTCGTGCACGACATCTTCCTGAACGAGACCGCGAAATTTGCGCACGTCTTCCTGCCCGGCTCCTCGTTCCTGGAGAAGGACGGCACCTTCACCAACGCCGAGCGCCGCATCAGCCGCGTCCGCAAGGTGATCCCGCCGCTTTCCGGCATGGCCGACTGGGAAGCGACGATGGCGCTGTCGAACGCGCTCGGCTACGCGATGAGCTACACGCATCCTTCCGAGATCATGGACGAGATCGCGCGCGCTGACGCCGACCTTCGCCGGCGTCTCCTTCGACAAGATCGACCGCCTCGGCTCGATCCAGTGGCCGTGCAACGACAACGCGCCGGAAGGCACGCCGGTCATGCACGTCGGCAAGTTCGTGCGCGGCAAGGGCAAGTTCATGCTGACGGAGTTCGTGCCGACCGAAGAGCGGACCGGTGCACGCTTCCCGCTGATCCTGACCACCGGCCGGATTCTCTCGCAGTACAATGTCGGCGCGCAGACACGCCGCACGGCGAATGGCGCCTGGCACGACGAGGATTTGCTGGAGATCCATCCGCTCGATGCGGAAAACCGCGGCGTCCGCAGCGGCGATCTCGTCGCGATCCAGAGCCGCTCCGGCGAGATATCGCTGCGCGCGCTGGTCAGCGAGCGCATGCAGCCGGGGGTCGTCTACACCACGTTCCATCATCCGATATCGGGCGCCAACGTCGTTACCACCGAATTCTCCGACTGGGCGACGAACTGCCCCGAATACAAGGTGACGGCCGTGCAGGTCCGCCGCACCAACGGCCCCTCGGCCTGGCAGGAGCATTTCGAGGAGGAGGCGCGCACGATGCGCCGCATCGAAGCGCATCTCGACGCGGCCGAGTGAGCGGAGGCCGGGCGTGAGCGAGAAGCGCGACAAGCTCGTCCGCATGGCGAACCAGATCGCGGATTTCTTCCGGCCCTACCCGGAGGAGAAGGCGGTCGCGGGCGTGCAGGAGCACCTGCGCGCGTTCTGGACGAAGCGCATGCGCACCGAGCTTGCCGACTACGCGGCGGCGGGCGGGGCGGGGCTTCATCCGCAGGTGCTTGAGGCGCTTCGCCGCGAGGCTTCCGCCGAAAGCCCGACGGAGAAGGCGACCGCCGGCCCGAAAGCTCGGCAGCTCGCGAGCGACGCCGGATGATGCCTCCGCCGGCCGACACGGTGAACGGCGAGAGCCGCTCCCGTTCGCCGCGTCACGAATATCGCCTATCGCTCCGGCATCCCCGCTGCCGGCGTCCGAGCCGTGCCGGAGGAGACGGCCGTAGCGCTGACCTATGACGGCTCGACGCAGGCCGTGATGATGGCGACGCCCGCCGACCTCGAGGATTTCGCAGTCGGCTTCAGCCTGACGGAGAGCATCGTCGGCGCGCCTTCTGAAATAGGCTCGCTGGAGATCGTGCCGGAATCAGGCGGCATCGAGCTTCGCATGTGGCTCACCAAGCCGCGAGCCGACGCGCTCGGCGCACGCCGGCGACACTTCGCCGGCCCGACCGGTTGCGGGCTTTGCGGCATCGACAGTCTGGCCGAGGCGGTCCGCCCGCCGGCTAAGGTGAAAGGTGACCTCCGGCTCGGCGCGCAGGAGATTGCGATCGCAATGAAATCGCTGGCCGCGGCGCAGCCGATGAACCGCGAGACCCGCGCCGTGCATGCCGCCGGCCTGTGGCGTCCGGGGGAGGGGCTCCTGCTGGCTCGCGAGGACGTCGGCCGGCACAACGCGCTCGACAAGCTCGTCGGCGCGGTTTCCCGTGCTGGCCTCGGCGCGGGCGACTGTGCGTTGCTCCTGACGAGCCGTGTCTCGGTCGAGATGGTGCAGAAGGCGTCGGTCCTCGGCGCACCGATGCCTGGTTGCCGTCTCCGCTCCGACGGCGCTCGCCGTGCGCATGGCGGAGGACGCCGGAATAACGCTCGTCGCCGTCGCTCGCGACGACGGTTTCGAAGTGTTCACCCACGCGGGTCGGATCGCGATCGAAGACGCGGCAGGCGCCGCCGCACACGGCTCGGTTCGCTCGTAGCGCCCCCCGCCTCTTACCGCCCCGGACCCATCAGGGGAGCGCCCGGGCCTGAAGCTCGATATTAGCGCCGTCGAATTCCTGGCGGCGCGCGCTTGGATGCGATAAGCGGGGACTCCCTCGACCTTTCGTTTCGTGCACCCATGACCCCGATCTTCGACGGGCACAACGATGTGCTCCTCCGCCTCATGCTGAAATCCGAGCCGGATGGCGGCGCCGCGTCGTTCTTGGAGGGCGACGGCGCCGGCCATCTCGATCTGCCCCGCGCCCGCGAGGGCGGCTTCGCCGGCGGACTCTTTGCGGTTTTCGTGCCACCCGCGAAGCGGAACGGCGACTCCGACAAGATCGACAAGCTGATGCAGGCGGCGACCTACGACGTGCCGTTGCCCGGACAGTCGGAGCTGACGCAGGCACAGGCGGTCGCGCTTCAGATGGTGTCGCTGCTCTTCCGCATCGTGCGCCGCTCGGAAGGTGCGGTCCGCCTCTGCCGAGAGGTCAGCGAGATCCGAGCCAGCATAGATGCCGGCGCGCTCGCCACGGTCCTCCACATCGAAGGCGCGGAGCCGATCGACCGCGACTTCCGCATGCTCGAAGTGCTCTACGAGGCGGGGCTCCGGTCGCTCGGGCTGGTCTGGAGCCGGCCCAACATCTTCGGGCACGGCGTGCCGTTCCGCTTCCCGAGCACGCCCGACACCGGCCCCGGCCTGACCGACGAGGGTCGCGCACTCGTCAAGGCCTGCAACGAGCTCGGCATCATGGTCGACCTCTCGCATCTGAACGAGAAGGGCTTCTGGGACGTGGCGGAGCTTTCCACGGCGCCGCTCGTCGCCACGCACTCGAACGTCCACGCGCTCTGCGGAGCACTCGCGCAACCTGACCGACAGGCAGCTTGCCGCGATCCGCGAGAGCGACGGGATGGTCGGGCTGAACTTCGCCACCTGCTTCCTGCGCGCTGACGGCCGCATGCGCGCCGACACGCCGCTGTCGGATATGGTTCGCCACACCGACTACCTGATCGAGCATCTGGGCGAGGACCGATGTCGGCCTCGGCTCGGATTTCGATGGCGCCGTCGTGGCCGAGGAGATCGGCACCGTCGCCGGACTTCCGCGGCTCGTCGAGGCCTTCCGTTCGGCGGGCTATGGCGAAGCGCTGCTCAGGAAGCTCTGCTTCGAGAACTGGCTCGGCCTGCTTGAACGAACCTGGAGCGGTGACGCTCCTCGAAAGGGAGCGGGCTCGCCGTTCGAAGCCGCTGCTCGCGGCGACCATGGCGGCGGTGTGGGGGTTGGCGACGGCGCCGGCGCGGAGCTCGTCGGCGGTCATCTCCTCGACAACCCTGCCGTGCTGCATCACGAGAAGCCGCTCGCATAGATGCGCGACGACCGCGAGGTCGTGGCTGACAAGGATGTAGGAGAGGCCGTGCTCGGCTCTGAGCGTCTCCAGGAGATTGAGGATTTCCGCCTGCACCGAAGCGTCGAGCGCCGAGGTCGGCTCGTCGAGCAGGATGACCTGCGGGCGCAGGATCAAGGCGCGCGCAATCGGCGACGCGCTGACGCTGCCCGCCGGAAAGCTGATGCGGATAGCGGAAGCGGAAGGCGGGCCCGAGCCCGACATCTCTCAAGCGCATCGACGATCAGCGCGTCGGGGTCCCGCTTGCGATGGATCGCCAGCGGCTCGGAGAGGATCTGGTCGACGGTATGGCGCGGATGCAGCGAGCCGTAGGGGTCCTGGAAGACCATCTGGACCGTCGCGTAGAAGGCGAGATCGCGCGGCGAGGGGACCTCGCGGCCTTCGAGCAGGATGCGCCCGCTCCGCAGCCGCGCCAGCCCGCTGATGGCGCGAAGCACGGTCGACTTGCCGGCGCCGGACTCGCCGACAAGCCCGAGCGATTCGCCTTGCCTGCAGCGCGAACGAGACGTCGTTGACGGCAGTGACGCGCAGCCGTCCCGCGCCGAAGTCGACGGAGACGTTCTCCAGCGCTCAGGATGGGCGTCGCCATCCTCAGAGCGCCCAGGCCGGATCGCGGTTCAGCACCGGCAACGGATGCTGGTCGCCCTCAAGCTTCGGCAGGCAGCGCATCAAGCCCTCGCGTATAGGGATGCTTCGCCGCGTCGAGCTCGCTTGCCCGCAAGCTCCTCGACGACCTTGCCGGCATACATGACGAGCACCCGGTCGCAGAAGGAGGAGACGAGCTCCAGATCGTGGCTGATGAAGATCAGCCCCATGCCGCGCTCCGAGACGAGATCGTCGAGGATGCGCAGCACCTCGAGCTGCACGGTCACGTCGAGCGCCGAGGTCGGCTCGTCGGCGATCAGGAGATCGGGGCCGGTGACGAGCATCATGGCGATCATCACGCGCTGACCCATGCCGCCGGAAAGCTCGTGCGGATAGAGCGAGAGCACGCGCGTCGGATCGCGGATGCTGCACCGCGTCGAGCATGTCGAGCGCCTTCTCGCGCGCCTCGGCCTTCGACGCCTTTCGTGTGCGCCCGGTAGGCCTCGACGATCTGCGCACCGACCGGCATCACCGGGTCGAGCGAGTATTTCGGGTCCTGCATCACCATCGTCATGCGGCTGCCGCGGAGCCGCCTGACGCTCCGCGGCGCCGGCCGACAGAAGGTCGATCGCCGTCGAACTCCAGCCGCTTCGCCGTGACCTCGCCGGGCGGCGGCGTCAGCCCCAGGATGGCGCGGCCGGTCTGCGACTTGCCCGAGCCGGATTCGCCGACGATGCCGAGCCGCTCGCGGCCGAGCGAAAAGGAAATGCCGCGCACCGCCTCGACCGTGCCGCGGCGAAGCTGGAAGCGCACGCGCAGGTCTTCGACCGCGAGGAGCGGCGCTCGCTCATCGTCGCCGCCTTCGGGTCGAGCACGTCGCGCAGGCCGTCGCCGAGCAGGTTGAAGCCGAGGCTGACGACGAAGATCGCGATGCCGGGCATCGCCGCGACCCACCATTGGTCGATGAGGAAGCGCCGCCCGGCGGCGATCATCGCGCCCCATTCCGGAAGCGGCGGCTGGGCGCCGAGGCCGAGGAAGCCGAGGCCGGCGGCGGTCAGGATGATGCCCGCCATGTCGAGCGTCACGCGGACGATCACCGAGGAAAGGCAGAGCGGCACGACGTGCTTCAGGATGATGCGCGCCGACGACCCGCCCTGCAGCCGCACCGCCTGGATGAACTCGCTGTTGCGGATGGTCAGCGTCTCGGCGCGGGCGATGCGCGCGTAGGGCGGCCAGGCGGTGATGGCGATGGCGATGATCGCGTTCTCGATGCCGGGGCCGAGCGCCGCCACGAAGGCGAGCGCCAGAACCAGCCGCGGGAAGGCGAGGAAGATGTCGGTGAGCCGCATCAGCACCACGTCGACCCAGCCGCCGAAATAACCGGAGATGGTGCCGATCGCGAGGCCGATCGGCGTGGCGATGACGGAGACGAGGACCACCACGAGCAGCGTCAGGCGCGAGCCGTAGACGATGCGCGAATAGATGTCGCGCGCCTGGTCGTCGGTGCCGAGCCAGAACTCGGCGCTCGGGCGGAAGCAGCCGCTCGGTGCGCAGATCGCCGCCGGCATAGGGCGAGTGCGTGGCGAGAACTCCGGCGAAGAGCGCGCAGAGCAGCAAGCGCGACAACGATGACGAGCCCGATGACGGCGAGCGGATTGCCGAGGAAGGTCCGCCAGCTGACATAGAAGCGGCCGAGCCGCGCCTGCAGCCGCGAGCCCGGCTCCGCCGCGAGCAGCCACGCTTTGAGGCCGGCCCGGTCATCGCGCGGTGGATGCATCCGCCATCTCAGCGCGTCCTCGGATCGAGCAGCCGGTAGAGCACGTCGGAAAGCACGTTCAGCGCCGACGAAGGTGACGCCGATCGTGAGCGTCGCGCCGAGCACGGCGTTCATGTCGGCGTTCTGCAGCGAATTGGTGAGGTAGAGGCCGATGCCCGGCCAGGCGAACACCGTCTCGGTCAGCACCGAGCCTTCCAGCAGCGCCGGCATAGGAAAGGACGATGACGGTGACGAGCGGCACGGCGGCGTTGCGAAGCGCATGGCGCCAGATCACGCGCGCCTCGGAGATGCCCTTCACCCGCGCCGCGACGATGTATTCCTGGCTGAGCTCGTTCAGCATGAAGGAGCGCGTCATGCGGCTGATATAGGCGAGCGAGAAATAGCCGAGCAGCGAGGCCGGCAGGATGATGTGGGAGAAGGCGTTGCGCGAAGACCGCGAACTCGCCCTGCATCAGGCTGTCGACGAGGAGCGATGCCGGTCACCGGCGTCACGATGTAGTCGTAGGAGATGTCGAGGCGGCCGGGCCCCGCCACCCAGTCGAGCTTGGCGTAGAAGAGCAGCAGCGCCATCAGCCCGAGCCAGAAGATCGGCACCGAATAGCCGACGAGGCCGACGACGCGGACGATCTGGTCGAGGAAGCTGCCGGAGCGCACCGCCGCGAACACGCCGAGCGGCACGCCGAGCACGGTGCCGATCAGCGTTCCCATCGTCGCGAGCTCGATCGTCGCCGGGAAGATAGTGCGCGATGTCGGAGAGCACCGGATTGGTGGTCAGCACCGAGCGGCCGAAATCGCCGGCGAGCACCTTGCGCAGATAGATCCAGAACTGCTCGATGAGCGGCAGATCGAGGCCGAGCTCCTCGCGCACGCGCAGATAGACGGCTCTGCGGTGCCCGGTCGCCGACGATCGCGAGCACCGGATCGATCGGCACGACGCGGCCGATGAGGAAGGTGACGGCGACGAGCCCGAGGAGCGTGACCGCGACGCGTCAGGACGAAGCGGATGACCGCCCCGACGGCGTGAAGAAGGGCGCGGGCGCGCCCTCCTTCCTCGATGTCCGCGCCCGCCCGGCGCGCTTGACGAGGCTCACTCCTTGCTGGTCATCGCTGACGAGGTTGTTGTCGAAGGACGGCCCGAGGATGAAGTCGTTCACGTTCTTGCGCAGCGCCGCGACTTCGGTCTGCTGGAACATGATCACGAACGGGCTGGTGTCCATGACCTTCTTCTGCAGGTCCTCATACATGGCGGCGCGCTTCGCCGTGTCCTGCTCGAGGATCGCCGCGTCGACCTCGGCGGTCAGATCGGGAATGTCCCAGGCGTTGCGCCAGGCGAGCGTCTTGGACGAGGCGTCGTCCGAATTGTCGGGATTGGACGCGAAGGTCTGCGCGTTGGTATGCGGGTCCTGATAGTCCGGCCCCCAGATGCCGATATAGATGTCGTGCTGGCGGGCGCGGTACTTGGTCAGCGTCTGCTTGCCGTCGCCGGGAATGATCTCGATGTTGATCCCGCCCTGCGCCATGGTTTGCTGCACGGCCTCGGCGATGCCGTGATCGGCTGCGTGTTGCGCACGTCCATGGTGACGGAGAAGCCGTCCGGCAGGCCGGCCTTGGCGAGCAGCTCCTTCGCCTTGGCGACGTCGAGCTTGTAGGGATTGTCGTTGACCGCGCCGAGGAAGCCCTTCGGCAGGAACGCCTGATGCACCTCGCCGAGGTTCTTCATGATCGTGTCGCCGATCGCGGAATAGTCGACGAGCCACTTCATCGCCTCGCGCACTTCGGGCTTGGCGAGCGTCGGGTTCTTCTGGTTCAGGCTGAAATAATAGATCGTGCCCTTCGCCGCCGACTGGATCTTGATGTCCGGGTTGGAGGAGACGGCGGCGAGCTCTTCCGGCCCCGAGGTTGCGGGCGACGTCGATATCGCCCTTCTCAAGCAGCAGGCGCTGCGTCGCCGTCTCCGGGATGTGGCGGTAGATGACGCGGGCGAGCGGCGCCAGCGTGCCGGAATAGTTGTCGTTCCGCTCCAGCACGACCGACTTCGTTGGCGCGCCATTCGCGGATCGTGAAAGGGCCGGAGCCGGCATAGTGGGTCTTCAGCCACTCGTTGCCGAAGTCGCCGCTCGCCTCGTGCTCCATCGACGACCTTCTTGTCGACGACGGAAGCGACGGTCGCGGTCAGGCAGTAGAGGACGAAGCTCGGCGCATAGGGCTTGTCCATCGTGAAGGTGAACTCGTAGTCGCCCGTCTGCTTGATCATTCTGTCGACGTTGTCGGCGGTCAGCCCGAACTGGCCGATGATGAAGGCCGGCGACTTGTCGAGCTTGATCGCGCGCTGCAGCGAGAAGACGACGTCTTCCGCGGTGATCGGATTGCCGGAGGCGAACTTGCGGCCCTCGCGGATCTTGAAGGTGATGGTCTTGCCGTCGTCCGAAACGGTCCAGGATTCGGCGACGACGCCGAACATCTTGGAGACGTCGTTCAGGTCGTAGCCGATCAGGCGCTCATAGGTGTTGCCGGCAATTTCGGACGTCGAGAACTCGAAGATCTCGGCCGGATCGAGCGAAATGATGTCGTCGATCTGCCAGGCCTCTACCAGCGTGTCGGCCGGCGTCTCGGCGAAGGCAGGCGCCGTGAACCCGGCGCATAGCAGGGCGGCGGCCGCAAAATGCCGCATCGGTCGCATTAACATGACTCGTCTCCCGTTGTGTTGGACCAAACCGGTCGAAGGCAAATGTGCGCCGGTCTGCTTTGGGCTGTCCAGTTCGGAATCGGGAGAAACCGGGCTTTCGGCCGGTGCGTGGGAACGCTTCGGGCGTGGCGGAGGAGGCGGCGTCCATGCGAAAAGGGGGTGCGGAAGGCGATTTGATCCAGCCTGCGAAGAACCGAGGCTACGCAGGAAAAGTCGCCTCATGAACGCGAAGGGTGTGAACCCGGTGTCGGACACGAAATCCCGCGGCCGAAAGGCCAGAAAACCGGCCGCGCGCCTGCCGCCGGGCCAGGCGATCCTGGCGCTCAACGCCTTCGACGCGCAGCGCGCGAAGGGCCTCGGCGACTCCGCCGGCGCGCTTCTCGATCGTCGCATTCGGACCTTCGGCCCGATCTCGATGCTCTTCTACGATCGCCCGCTGCACATCGTGAGGGCGGAGGGCGCGTGGATGTACGATGCGGAGGGGAATGCCTATCTCGACGTCTACAACAACGTCCCTTCGGTCGGACATTGCCATCCGCATGTCGTGGAGGCGATCGCCAAGCAGGCGGCGCTCCTCAACATCCACACACGCTATCTGCACGACACGGTGCTCTCCTACGCCGAGCGCCTGCTCGCCACGCTCCCCGGCACGATGACCAACATCGCCTTCACCTGCACGGGGAGCGAGAGTAACGATCTGGCGCTCCAGGTGGCGCGCGCTGCGACCGGCTGCGAAGGTTTTGTCATCACCGCCAACGCCTATCACGGCAATTCGTCCGCGGTGGTCGACATCTCGCCATCCTCCGCGCCCGGCCGGCCGCTCGCGCCGCATGTGCGTGCCGTGCCGCCACCCGATACGCGGCGCTCGGGCGGAAAGGCTGCCGCGCTCTTCGCGGCCGACGTCCGCGCCGCGATCGATGATCTTGGAGCGAGGGGAATCGGCTTCGCGGCGCTCGTCTTCGACAGCATCTTCTCAAGCGACGGCGTCTACGCCGATCCGCCCGGGTTGCTCGGTCCGGCGGTCAGGATCGCGCGAAAGGCGGGCGGCCTCGTTATCGCCGACGAGGTGCAGCCGGGCTTCGGCCGCACCGGCAAGCATATGTGGGGCTTCCAGCGGCATCGTATCGCGCCCGACATGGTGACGATGGGAAAGCCGATGGGGAACGGCTATCCGATTGGCGCCGTCGCCGCGAGCCCGGTGCTCTTCGAAGCGTTCACCAGGCGCGTCGGCTACTTCAACACGTTTGGCGGCAGCCCTGTCGCAGCGGCTGCGGGCATGGCGGTGCTCGACGTGCTCGAAGGCGAGAAGCTGATCGCCAACGCCGGAAAGGTCGGCTCGCACCTGAAGCGGAACCTCGACGCGCTCGCCGCGCGTCACGAAGCGATCGGCGAGGTCCGCGGCGCGGGACTCTATCTCGGCGTGGAGTTCGTCGCCGACCGCGATGCGTGGACGCCGGACCCGGCGATCGCACGCCACGTCATCAATTTCCTGCGCGACAAGCGCATCCTGATCGGGGCGGCGGGGCCGCATGGCAATGTGTTGAAGATCCGCCCGCCGCTCTGCTTCTCCATCGACAACGCCGATACGCTGGTCACCGGAATCGACGAGGCGCTCGGGAAGCGTCCGGCAGTCAAGCGATACACTCGCCCCCGTCGATCACCAGGGCGTGCCCGGTCATGAAAGCCGAGCGGTCGGAAGCAAGGTAGAGGATCGACTCGGCGACCTCCTCGACGGATGCGAACCGGCCGAGCGGGATTTTCTTCGCCACGTAGTCGAGGAGCGCTTGGCGTCCGCCCATCTGCCGCGTGAAGGGATCGTTGAACGGCGTGTCGACCCAGCCGGGGCAGAGCGCGTTCACGCGCACATTGTGCTTTCCGTAGTCGATGGCGATCTGCTTCACCATTGCGACGGCCGCGTGCTTCGAGGTGGCGTAGGCGATCATGCCGGGGTCGTAGAAGACGCCGGAATTCGACGATGTCACGATGATCGAGCCGCCGCCTTGCTTGCGCATGTGCGGCATGACGAGCCGCGCGAGCATGAAATGCGCGCGGACGTTGATCGACCAGGATCGATCCATGCCGGGCGGATCGACGTCTTCCAGGGACCCTTCGACCTGAATGCCGGCGTGGCTGTGCAGAATTTCGATCCGGCCGAATTCCGCGACGGCGTGTTCGACCAGGCGCTCAAGCGCTTCGCTGTCCCCGACGTCGGTCGCGACCGGGATCGCCGTCCCGCCCGTTCTCAGCGATCCGGCGCACCGTCTCCTCGCCGGCCGCGGCGTCGCGATCCGCGATGACAAGTCGCGCGCCTTCGCGCGCCATGATTTCCGCGCCGGCGCGGCCGATGCCGGAGCCTGCGCCGGTGACGATCGCCACCCTGTCCTTGAGGATCACTTCGCCCCCTTGCTCGAGCCCCTTGTCCAATCGCGCGGATGTGACAAGTTCAAAACGACGATATCAAGCTTCACGGGCGGGGCGAATGCAGTTCGACGAACTTCCCCACGAGCGGCAGCTCGAATGTCTGGGTGAGCTGGCGAAGGCCGCGCTCGCCAGATACGGCATCGAGGCCGCCGAGCCGCCGAAGCTGGTCAACGTCTCGGAGAACGCGACCTACAAGGTCACGGCAAGTGATGGCCGTGAATACGCGCTTCGCGTCCACCGCGAGGGCTACCATTCGAAGAACGCCATCGCCTCGGAGCTGGCGTGGCTGCAGGCGCTTCGGCGCGACGGCGTGGTCGTGACGCCGATCCCCGTTCCCGGCACCGACGGCAGCCTGATCCAGGCGGTGGAGCATCCGGCGATGCCCCGCCCGCGCCACGTCGTGCTCTCCGAATGGGAAGCGGGGCGGGAGCCTTCCTCGACCGACCATCTCGTAGAAAAATTTGCGGTGCTCGGCGAGGTGACGGCGCGCATGCACAAGCATTCGGAGGGCTGGCAGCGGCCGGAGAGCTTCGAGCGCCTCACCTGGGATTTCGACACGAGCCTCGGCGAGCGGCCGCATTGGGGGCGCTGGGCCGACGGCATGGGTGTCGACAAGGCCAAGGCGGCGCTTTTCGGCCGCGCGGTCGCGCTGATCGGACGAAGGCTGGAGAGTTTCGGAAAGGACGCCGGAGCGCTTCGGCTTGATCCATTGCGACATGCGCCTCGCCAATCTCCTGATCGACGGCGACACGGTGAAGGTCATCGACTTCGACGATTGCGGCTTCTCATGGCACCTCTACGACGCGGCGACCGCAGTCTCCTTCTTCGAGCACGAGAAGCACGTGCCCGAGCTGCTTCAGTCGTGGATCGCGGGCTATCGCAAGGCGCTGCCGCTCCCGGCTGAGGACGAGGCGGAGATGCAGACCTTCGTCATGCTCCGCCGCATGCTTCTCGTCGCCTGGATCGGCTCGCATTCGGAGACCGACCTCGCGAAGTCGATGGGCGTCTCCTATACCGAGCAGACCGCGCCGCTGTGCGAGGATTATCTGACGACGTTCGGGTGAGGGCCGGGTTTCAGGCCTCAGCGCTGCGCCTCGCACCTCAGGATGAGGGTGGGACGTAGCGCCTTGGAAGAGAAGGCGGGCGTCTCCAAGCGCCTACGCGTTCAGTGCCTCCAACGACTCCGGCAGGATCTGTCCGCCGTCGACGACTATCGTCTGGCCGGTGATGTAGGCGGCCTCCTTGGAAGCCAGGAACAGCGCCGCGTAGCCGATGTCCTCCACCGAGCCGAGCCGCTTCAGCGGGATCGAGGCGGCCATGGTCTTCAGGTATTCCGCGCCGAGACCTTCCAGCCCTTCCGTCACGATGTTGCCGGGCATCACCGCGTTGACCGTGATCCCGTATTTCGCAAGCTCGATGGCCGCGGTCTTCAGGAACCCGAGCTGGCCGGATTTTGACGCGCCGTAATGCGTCCAGCCCGGAAAGCCGGTGATCGGCCCGGTGATCGAAGATGTGATGACGATGCGCCCCGCGCCGCTCTTCTTGAGATACGGCAGGCAGGCCTTGATCGACAGGAAGGTGCCCTTGAGGTTGGTGCCGAGAACCTCGTCCCACTGCTCCGGCGACATCTCCTCGATCTTCGCCTGCGGGAAGATGCCGGCATTGGCGCAGAGCACGTCGATGCCGCCGTTCTTGCGCGCGGCGGCCTTCGCCATCTTTTCGAGGTCCTCGAGCTTCGTCACGTCGGCTGCGATGGCGGAAGCGGATTCGCCGAGCTCCTTGGCAGCCTTCCTGGCCTGCGCGGCATTGCGGGCGACGACCACGACCTTGGCGCCGTTCTTCGCGAAGACCCGCGCAATTCCCTTGCCGATCCCCTTGCTCGCGCCGGTGACAACGACGGATTTGCCCTTCAGCGATGTCAGCATGTGAGCCTCCCTTGCGATCCGCTTTCCGCGTTCAGGCTTCCGCCTCCGCTCCCACCTCCACATCGGCGTCGCGCGCGACGCGCGAGCGGGCGCGGATGACGAGCGTCACCAGCGCATAGCCGCCGAGGAGCACGATGACGGCGCCGATCGTCGCGACCGTGCCGAGAACCGGGACGCCGGGCGTGTAGCCGGCCACCATCTTGGCATAGAGGAATTCCGGCACCGTCGTGTCGGCGCCGTCGGTGTAGAGCGACAGCGGGAAGTTGCCCCAGGACAGCAGGAAGGCGAAGAGGCAACCCGAGAAGATGCCGGGAAAGAGCACCGGCAGCGTGATTTCTCTCAACACCTGCCAGCGGCTTGCGCCGAGATCGAAGGCGGCCTCCTCGAGCGCCGGATCGAAGCTGTAGACCTGGATGGAGATGACCAGCGTCACCACCGGCACCACCCAGACGAGATGCGCGAAGACCGCCGACTTCCAGGAGAGCGGAAGGCCGAGCGCGCTGAACCATAGAGAGCAGCGCAAGACCGAGCACCGATTGCGGGAAGAAGATCGGCAGCAGCACGAGCTTCTGATAGAACGAGCGGCCGCGCCAGTCGTAGCGCGCGAAGGCCAGCGCGCCGAAGAAGGCGATCACGACGGAGATCGCCGTCACGCAGAGCGCGATCGAGATCGACGCATTGAGGATTTGCCAGGTCTCGGTCGCGGCAAATGTCTTCTTCCACCAGGTGAAGCCCCAGCGCGGGATCGGGAAGAGGAAATAGCGGCTGTCGGTGAGCGAGGCCAAGGTGATGGCGGCGCTCGGCAGATAGAGGAAGACCCCGACCGCCACCGTCCAGGCGATGATGAGCGCGTGCCATAGGCGTTGGTTGGCGCCGTTCATGTCGCCTTCCGTCGGCCGAGAACGGCATCGAGGTCGAAGCGGCGCAAGACGAGAAGCACGAGAACTCCGACGACCAGCATCAGGAGCACGGCGAGCGCCGCTCCGAGCGGCCAGTTCTGCGCATAGGTGAACGCGATCTCGATGTCGTGGGTGATCGGAATCACCTTCTGGCCGCCGAGCACCTTGGCCTCCACGATGGAGCCGACGGCGAGCACGAAGGTGAGCAGGAAGCCGATGACGATGCCCGGCATCGAGAGCGGCAGCTCGACCTCGCGAAACACCTGCCAGCGGCTGGCAGCCAAGGTCGAAGGCCGCCTCGCGCACTTCGTTCGGCACCATCGCCACACCGAGCGACATCGGGAAGAGCATATAGGGCAGGTAGGTATAGACCATGCCGAGGATGATCGCCGGCAGCGTGAAGAGGATGCTTTCCGGCTCGTAGCCGAAGAGCGTCTTCATGCTGCCGAGAAGCACGCCGTTCTTGATCAGGAACAGCACCCAGCCATAGAGGCGCACGTTCTCCGACACGAAAAGCGGGATGACGAAGACCAGCGTCACCGCCATCGACCAGCGGCCGAAGACGCGGTTCAGCCCATAGGCGACCGGGTAGCAGATCAAGGCGAGAACGATGACCGTCAGCGTGGCGAGTCCGAGCGACCAGAGAAAGGAGATGTAGTTGGAGCTTTCGAAGATCGTCCGGTAGTTCTGAAACGTCGGCTGCTGCCAGATGGAGAAGGTCCGCTCCGGCATGAAGCTGAAGGCGACGACTGTGATCAGCGGCGCCACGAAGCCGATCAAGAAGAGCACAAGGAAAGGAATCGCCGCGCGCCCGCCGGGACCCAGCCGCGCGCCGCTCACCGCCACGACCTCACGTTCGTCACACCCTCGACCTCATCCTGAGGTGCGGCCCCGAAGGGGCCGCCTCGAAGGGGCATGAGCCGCGCGGGCCAGCGCTCTGCGTGCTTCGAGGCGAGCTCCGCTCGCACCTCAGCATGAGGGAGGTCGGAGGATGCCGGATGCGCATTGCTGCGGCGGCCATCAGTCGCTCACGAGAATGAATCGCCGGATCCCAGCCGATCCGCACGATGTCGTCGAGCTTTCCGGAATAGGCCTGCTGGCGGAGCTTCTCGATGATGAAGACCTGCTCGCCGACGCGCACCTGGTACTGGATGCGCGAGCCGAGCGCGTATTCGTTGTAGAGGCGGCCCTCGACGCTGTTCTCAGCCTCCGCTCGGCGACTCGAGGAAGCGCACGAACTCCGGCCGGATCACGAGGTGGCCGCCGGTCATGCCGTTCGCCGGCTTCGGCCCGCGGAAGGTGGCGTTGAGATCGGTCGCCGCGAGCTTGCCGTCGGAAGCCACCTTCACGCGCAGGATGTTCACGTCGCCCATGAACTCGGAGACGAACTTCGTCTCCGGCGCGGTGTAGATCTCGTTCGGCGTCCCGACCTGCACCAGCTTGCCGGCGCGCATCACCCCGATGCGGTCGCTCATCACCATCGCCTCTTCGAGGCTATGGGTGATGTAGATGAAGGTCTTGTGCGTCTCGCGGTGGATGTCCTTCAGCTCTTTTTCGAGCGTCTTCCTGAGCTTGTAGTCGATCGCGGAAAGCGGCTCGTCGAAGAACAGGATCTCCGGGTCGTAGGCGAGGGCGCGGGCGAGCGCCACGCGCTGCCGCTCGCCGCCGGAACATTGCATGACGTTCTTGTCGAAGTAGCTCTCCGGCAGGCGCAGGAGCCGCATCAGCTCAAGTGCGCGGGCCTTGCGTGCCGCCGCGGCGACGCCCTTGATCTTCAAGCGGAAAGCCGATGTTCTCGCCGACCGACCGATGCGGGAAGAGCGCGAGCGACTGGAAGACGAGGCAGGTCGGGCGCTGGTTGGCCGGCACGTCGTTCACCGTCGCGCCGCGGATGCGGATTTCGCCCGAGCTCGGCGTCTCAAGGCCCGCAAGCATGCGAAGCAGCGTCGTCTTGCCCGACCCGGACGGCCCGACGATGGTGAAGAACTCGCCCTCCGCCACATCGAGGTCGATCCCGTCGACGGCGTTGAAGTTTCCGAAGGTTTTGGTCAGCCCCCGGAGGACAAGAATATCCGCGCGTTCCGTCATCGATGCCGAACTGAAGCTCTTCCGTTCAATATGGAATTAGAAGGCCCTCGTGCCTGCGCACAAGGGCCTTCGGACTTTACGACCCAGAGAAGGGTCCGTCACCCGCCGGAAGCCTCGCGCTTGGCGGCGGTCATGATGTCGAGCAGCTTGTCGTAGTCCGGCACGATGTCGTACTCGATCGAGGCCGCCATCTCCTCGTCCAGGCTGTCCCACTGGATGGCGTCGAGCTCGTCCGGCGTGAAGAGGTTGAAGCACTCCGGATTGGCCATCTGCGCAACCGGGTTGAAGGTGCCCTCGGCAAAAGCGACGACGTGCGCAACCTTCGGATCCTGCACATATTTCAGGAACTCGACCGCCAGCGGCGATTCCTCCGGATTGTTGACGGTCGAGGTGACCTCGATCCACGACACGCCACCCTTGCCGCCGGCCATCGGCCCCTTCTTCGGCGTGATGCCGCGGATGTTCTTGAAGCCGTCGGCGCGCGCGGGCGAGGCGCTGTAGGTGCCGCCGGTCAGGTGGAAGTCGATTTCGCCGGCCACGAAAGCCTGGTTCATGGTGGCGATGTCGCCGACGAGCTTGGCGCCCTTGAACACGCGCTTCGCGGTCTCGCTGAACTTCGCGACCTCGTCCTCGGTGTGCTCGCGGAAAGGATCGAAGCCGGAGATCAGGCAGATGTCGAAGACGTTCCAGTCGTCCGATTCGAGGATGCCGTACTTGCCGTCATTGGCCGGATCGTTCCACAGATCCCAGCCCTGGTCCTCGGCCGTGGCGCGGCTGACCTTGTCGGTGTTGACGACGAAGGAGTAGGGGCCGAAGCGCTGGCACATGCCGAGCAGTTCCTTGCCGTCGTCGCTCATCGCCCAGTGATAGGGCGGCGCGAACATCGGCAGCATCTTCTCGAAGTAGGGCTCCATCGCCGCGCGGTCGAGCGGCTTGATGAGCCCCTCCGGATACATGATCTTGCGCGCCCAGGGATTGTTGACGTTGATCAGGTCCCAGACGTTGATCTCGCCGGCGCGCAGCCGGTTGATCATCGTCGGGTCGTTGGTGAGCGATTCCGCCTTGACGGTGGCGCCCTTCATCTCGCGGAAGGGGTCGAGCACCTGGGCGGAATTGTAGCCCTCCCAGCAGAGGATGTTCAGCTCCTTCTCGCGCGCCGCGAAGGCGCTGCCGGCCGTTCCGAAGGCGCCGGTCGCGAAGGCCGCCGCCATGGCGGTCGACTGCTCCATGAAATTGCGTCGCGTTATCCCCTGCCTTGTCATTGTCATCTCCCGCCTCCGCTGACGTTGCGCCGCATTTCCTCTGCTCGCCGTGGCCAGCGAGCAAAATCCTTGCCAGAATGATGCATGGCCGCGCGACGGGCGGCAATAGCGACAGCCGACGCCAGATCTTTGCGGCCGCGCGGCGCGCGACAGCCTGGGCGTGCGCCACGGGCAGCCGAGCCCGGGGACCCTCAGTTGAGCCCCATGATCGCCTTCAGCTCGGCCGACGACATCACCTGGCAGTAGATCATGTTGATGATCTCAAGCTCCTTGTGGTGCAGCTCGTCGGATCCGGCCGCGCAGCAATCCTCCACGACGATGACGTTGTAGCTCTCGTCGGCGAGGCTCCGGACCGTGGAGGAGACGCACTGGTCGGTGAAGACGCCGCAGCAGACGACGTTGCGGATGCCGAGATTGTGCAGGAGCAGGCGCAGATTGCTGCCGGTCAGCGCGCTGTCGGTCATCTTCTCGACGACGATCTCCTCGCCGACCGGCGCAAGCTCGTCGACGATCTGCGAATCCCAGTCCTGGCGCGGGAGGAGCAGGTCGTTCCATCCGGGCTTCCGGTGGCTGAGCGAGCGCTCGCGCCCGTGGCGCGTCTGGCTCGCGATCCGCGCGAAGAGGCAGGCGATGCCCTTGTCGCGGAAGCGGGTCAAGAGATCGCGCGTGTTCGGGATGAGCAGCGTCTCGAGCCGCTCGTAGAATGGCGTCCACAGATCGTAGTGCGCCTGCTCCTTGCGGCGAGAGGCTCGCCGGTCCGGCCGCTTGCGGTAGGTGTTCTGCACGTCGATGACGAGAAGCGCGGTCTCCTCGGGCTTCAGCACCATGTCGGGCGGCTCGGGCGCATCGAGGTAGTAGATCGAGCGGTAGGCGGTCTTCCAGGTCATGCCCCGGAACCTGTCAGCGCTCAGAAACGATAGGTGAAGAGACCGCGGCGCTCGTAGACGGCCGCCGCCTCCTCGACGAAGCGCGCCATCCGCTCCGCCTTGTAGTCGTCGCGCAATTTCCGCGCCGCTTCGAGGAGCGGCGTCTTGTCCTTGGCGCGGCCGGGGCGAAGCAGCTCGTAGACCGCCATGATGAAATCCTGCGGCACGTCGACCAGCTCGGCGGCGCGCTGCGAAATTCTCCGCGAGCATCGGCCGGCCGGCGGCGCGCGCGATCTCCGCCTGCATGCGTGAGCGCGGCGGGCGTGATGCGCAGGTCCTCGAGCGCGACCTCGCCGGCGACGAGCTTGTCGAGCGTGATCTCGTCGAGCCGCTTCCCGCGCCGGCCCTCGATCAGCTCCGGGCGCTTCTCGGCGAGCGGATAGTCGGCGACGCCTAGCTTGCGCTCGCCCATTTCGGCGCTCCCGAATAGCTGACCTCGATCTCCTCCGGCGACGCGCCGTCGACCACGAGCGACGTCTCGATGGCGTAGAGAAGCGCCACGCGCGCGTGATAGCGCGAGCCCATCGCCTCGCCGCGCGTCGGCACGACGACCGGCTCCGGCATCTCGCCGCGGCGCATATTGCGCGGCGTTTCGCCCGAGCGCGCGGTAATGCGCGAGCGTGGTGATCGGCGCGTTGGAGAAGAGCTCCAGATTGTTGTGCGGCAGGCGGTCCTTCTGATGGATGACCGCCGTGCCCTTCGCCTGGATGCCGATGCCGACGCCGGAGCCGGCGAGCCGCGCGGCGCTCAAGCCGAGGAACGAGGTGTCGGCGGTGTGGTTCATGCGCACGATGCGCGGAACGCCGCCGCCCGCCTCGATCCCCTCGACGAGGCCCTGCAGAAGCTCGGCGAGCGGAATGCCGCCGAGCGTGCGGAAGAGCTTGACGCCGAAGGCCGGCGAGACGCCGATCACCACCTCGCGTCGGCGAGGTCCCGACCTTCGCCGGCCCCATCGCCTTGAAGGCGATGTCGGGCGCGGCGTGGCGCGCGAACTCCTCCTCCTGCGAGAGCACCGTCTCGCGGTCGAGCACGTCGCGGATCGCGTGGATCTCCTTCCGCCGCGCCTCGGAGAGGCGATAGCCGGTGCCCGGTCCGAGATAGTCGTTCGGATCGTTGATGGCGGAGAGGACGTGCCCGTCGCGGATGATCGCCGAGGTCTGCAGATAGTCGCCGGAGACGCGGAGCTTCACCAGCAAGAGCAGGTTCTCCGCCTCCTCGCGGAAGCCGCGCTTCGCCAGCGCCTTGATGACGTCGACGACGTCGATGCGGCGCGTCGCGGATCGCCTCGGAGATGAGCGCGACGTCGCGCGGAAGATAGCTCTCCGTCTCGTCGGAGCCGGAGGCGGTGAGCACGCTCGCCTTCATCGCGGGCGTCGGCTCGCCGAGCTCGAGCTCCTCGAACACGGCGGCGAGCGCGTCGAGCGCGCGGCGGCGGAGGTCGAGCGCGCGGTCCTCAAGGAGCGGCGTCAGCCCGCCATCCGCCTCGAAGTCGCGCTGCAGCACGAGAAAGTCCTCAAGCTCCTCGCCGTTCAGAAGCGAGGGGTTGAAGGAGTTGTCGTATTTCAGGATCGAGCCGAAGCCGGAGCAGATCAGGTCGGAGCCGGCGATCAGGAAGGGCAGGATCTTCGCGCCGACGCGGATCTCCGACTCCGTGGAGCGCGCGTCGTTGCCGCAGGCGCATTCGAGGTCGAGCCAGACGGCGAGAAGGTTCTCCGCCATCAGCTCGCGCACGCCGCCGGGCACCGTGGCGGTCAGCGGCGCGCCGTCGATGCCGCCGTTCTGCGTGCCCTGCACGCCCATGCCGCGCTGCAGGCAGAGGCAACGCGCTTCGAGATAGAGCAGCGACTTCGACTCGTGGAAGCCCATGAGAAGCTCGGAGCCGGCGCCCGACGTGCAGCGCATCTTGATGCCGCGCGAGGCATAGGCCGAGGCGAGAAACGCCTTCGACCACGGCGTGTCGTCGCCGTCGATGAAGGTGCGCTCCGTGCCGTAGACGGAGACGGTCTCGGCGTAGGACGAGAAGCCGGCCATGCCGATCTGCAGCTCCTCCGCCTCTTCGCTGGAGCACTGAAAGAGCGTGCCGGCGCGCCCGACCGCGGCGCCGACGCAGCAGGCAAGCGCGTTCGACCAGGCGTTCCGCGAGACGCGCATCGTCGTCTCGATCTCGTCGAAGCCGAGCGCCACCGCGATCGCCGCGTCGGCGGCAAGCTGCAGCGGATCGTCCTTGGCGTTCGTCACGTGCGCCTGGTTGCCGGGCGTCTTGCGCGCCCGCATCTTCGAATAGGCGAAGGCGATCTCCATCGCCGAAAGCTCGGCGACGACCTCCGCGAGCTTCGCCGGCGTCATGCCGTGGGCGAGGCGCACCAGATCGGTGCGCGGCACGTTCATGTCGACCAGCATGCGCGCGATCTGGGGCGAGGGGATCGCCATCGCCTCCGGCGCGACCTCCGGGTCGATGTGGTAGCGCGCGATGAAGAGGTCGATCATGTCGAAATCGGCCTCCGCGACCCCGTCCATCGAGACGACGCGGCCGCCTTCGATGGCGATGCCGGGCTTCGGGTCGTGCGGGCTGTTGAAGGCGGCAAAGCCGCTGTCGGCGTCCTCGACGGCGAACTTGTCGAGCCGGAGCGGCCGCTCGTCCCAATCCGCAAACCGACGCCAGCGATTGGCGGCCATGAGAAACGTCCTGTCAGAGGGGTGCGCCGCGCACCAACGGCCGCTTAGGTTGGGCAGCAATCGCGACGCGGGTCAAGCAGGTGAGCGAAGCCGGTGGCCGCTCGGCCGTGCCTAAGCGCCGAGATAGGCCTGCCGTACGCGGTCGTCGGCAAGGAGCGCCTCGCCCGATCCGGTCAGCGTGACGCGGCCGTTCTCCAGCACGTAGGCGCGGCTGGCGATCTTGAGCGAGGCGGCGACGTTCTGCTCAACGAGGAGGCAGGTAAGCCCCTCGCGATTGAGCGTCACCACCGTCTGCAGCACCTGCTGCACCGCCAGCGGCGCCAGCCCGAGCGACGGCTCGTCGAACATGATGAGGTCGGGTGCGCCCATCAGGCAGCGGCCGATCGCGAGCATCTGCTGCTCGCCGCCGGAAAGCGTGCCGGCCGCCTGCCGTCGGCGCTCCGCCAGCCGCGGGAACATGGCGAAGACCTGCTCGAGGTTCCTCTCGCGGTTGTGCCGGGCGCGGGGCAGCATCGCCCCCATCGCGAGGTTCTCGTCGACCGAGAGCGTCGGGAAGACCTGCCGCCCTTCGGCGACCTGGCCGATGCCGAGATTGCAGACGCGGTGGCTCGGCCAGCCGGCGATGTCTTCGCCGTGATAGAGGATGCGGCCCGAGGCCGGGCTCAGCATGCCGGCGATGGTGCGGATCAGCGACGTCTTGCCGGCGCCGTTCGCACCGACGATCGCGACGATCGCGCCCTCTTCGACTTCGAGCGACACGTCGTCGAGCGCCTGCGCGTCGCCGTAGAAGAGATCGAGGTTCTCGACGACGAGAGTCACGCGAGCGACTCCGCGCCGAGATAGGATTCGATCACCGCCTTATCGCGCACGACTTTCTCTGGCGCGCCCTGGGCGATCGCCGCGCCGTGATGGAGCACGAGGATGTGGCCGGCAAGCGCCATCACGGCGCGCATAACGTGCTCGATCAGGACGATGGTCATGCCGGTGTCGCGATTGAGCTCGCTGCAGCACCTTGACCATGCGGTCGGTCTCGGTCGGGCGGAGCCCCGCCATCACCTCGTCGAGGAGTAGGAGCTTCGGGTCGGTGGCGAGCGCGCGCGCCACCTCGAGGCGCTTGCGGTCCGGCAGGGTGAGCGAAGAGGCGGTCTGCGCACGCTTGTCGTAGAGGTCGAGCCGGCGGAGCAGCTCGTGCGCGCGTTCGCGCGCGTCGCCCACATGGGCGCGGCGCAGAAGGCCGCCGACGATGACATTGTCTTCGACGCTCAAGCCGGGAAACGGGCGCACGAGCTGGAACGTCCGCCCGATCCCGAGGCGGCAGACGGCATCGGCGGAGAGCCCGTTGATGCGCGCGCCAGAGAACACGATCGACCCGGTGTCGGGCGTCAAGCACGCCGGCGATCATGTTGAAGAGCGTCGTCTTGCCGGCGCCGTTCGGCCCGATCACGCCGCAGATCTCGCCCGGCGCCACGTCGAGGTCGACCCGGTCGACGGCGGTCAGGCCGCGAAAATGCTTGCTGACGCCCTGGATGGAGAGGAGCGTCACGGCTTCTCTCCATTGATGCCCAGCCGGCGCGCGAGCCACGGCCAGACGCCGCCGGGAAGCGCCACGATCACGAAGAGCAGGCAGATGCCGTAGAGCACCTGCCGCGCGCCGGGGATGTCGAGGCCGAGGGCGGCGAGCGCGGCGGTCAGCGTCTCCGACAGGCCGGTCAGCAGGAAGGCGCCGATGATCGGACCGAAGAGCGTCCCGAGCCCGCCGATGATCGGTCCGACGATCAGCTCGATCGAGCGCGAGATATTGAACACCTGCTCCGGAAAGAGGTTGTTGTAGTAGAAGGCGTAGAACACGCCGGCGAACGCCGTCATGCCGGCCGAGATCACCACCGCCGCCATCTTGTAGCGGAAGGTGTCGATGCCGGTAGCGCGCGCCGCCTGCTCGTCTTCGCGGATCGCCAGCCAGAAATAGCCGATGCGGCTCTTGAGAAGGAATCGGCTCAGGAGAAGCGCTGCTACCGTCGCCGCGAGGATCACGTAGTAGAACATGGTCGGTGGGCCGCGCAGCAGCCAGAGGTCGCTCTGGTCGTACTGCGCGACCGGCAGGAAGAGTCCGCCCGATCCGTTGACGATATCGAGATGATCGAAGCCGATGCGGGCGAACTCCGCGAACGCGATCGTCAGGATGGCGAAATAGACGCCGGTGACGCCGAAGCGGAGCGCCAGGAAGCCGATGACCGCGCCGGCCGCCATGGTGAGCGGGATCGCGGCGAGGAGCCCGATCCACGGCCCGACGCCGTAGTCCTTGAAGAGGAAGGCGGCGAGGTAGCCGGCGAGCCCGACATAGAGCGCGTGGCCGAGCGAGAGCTGGCCGGCGAAGCCCATCATCACGTTCCAGGCCTGCCCGACATAGGCGAAGTAGAGGATCAGGATCAGGACGGTGATCAGGTAGTCGCCGGCAAAGAACGGCAGCGCCACGAGCACGGCGAGAAGCGCGCGCGAGGAGCACGAGGCTTCGCCGCGACAGGCCCTCGGTCAGCGCCTTCATTGCGCCTTCCTGCCGAGGATGCCCTGCGGCCGGAAGAGGAGCACGAGCACCAGGATGGCGAAGCCGAACATGCTCTTCGCCGACGGCGTGAAGAGAAGGCCCGCCATCGCCTCCGTCAAGCCGATGAGGACGCCGCCAAGAAGCGCGCCCGCCATCGAGCCGAGCCCGCCGGTGATGACGATGATGAAGGCGAGCAGCGTGTAGGCAGGACCGAGCGCCGGCGTCACATCGACGAGGAGCACCAGCATCGTGCCGGCGGCGCCGACGCAGGCGGCGCCGAGCCCGAAGGTGAGGGCATAGAGGTGGCGCACGTCGAGCCCGACGACGAGCGCGCCGGTGTGATTGTCGGCGCAGGCGCGGATCGCTGTTCCGGTGCGCGTGAAGCGGAAGAAGGCGAAGAGCAGCAGCCGCGACCACGAGCGATGCCGCTGCTGCATAGGCCTTCGTGGCGTCGACGATGAGCGGCCCGATGGCGTAGCTGTCGTAGGAATAGCTGGTCTGCACGCCCTGCGCGTCCGGCCCGAAGATGATGAGGAGGACGTTCACCAGGACGATCGCGATTGCGATCATCAGCAGGAACTGCGTCGATTCCGGCCGCGTTACGAAGGCGTTGATCACTCCCCTCTGCAGCGCGTAGCCGAGCGCGAACAGCACCGCGGCGATCGGCACCAGCATGACCAGCGGGTCGAGGCCGAGCGTGGAGAAGAGCACGACCGCGATATACATCGCGACCGTCATCATCTCGCCGTGCGCGAAATTGACCACGCGCACGACGCCGAAGATGACGGAAAGGCCGAGCGCCATCAGCCCGTAGACGAGGCCGGTCAGGATTCCGCTGACCGCGACGTTCAGGTAGATTTCAAGCGGCATCGGGCCCCGCCGTTACGGAGAGGTTTGTCATCCTCGGGCGCGCAAAGCGCGACCCGAGGACCCAGCGCGACAGCTCGTCATTCTGGGTTCTCGGGTCTTCGCTTCGCTCCGCCCGAGAATGACATCATCACAACCAGCTCGTATCAGCCGCGCTCGTTGTAAGGTGCCATCGGCCAGACCGGATCGGCGTTGGCGGAAGCCTTCGGCGCGATGGTGACGAGCTTGCCGTCGCGATTTTGGATGGCGCCGTCCTTCACGCCGGCATTCTGGCCCTTCTCGTTGAACTTGATGCCGGGGCCGATGCTGACATTGTCGGTGATGTTGGTGGCACGGATGGCCTCGGTGAGCGCCGCCGCGTCCGCAGAGCCGGCGCGCTTGTAGGAATCGGCGGCGACGAGCAGCGCCTCGAAGGTGAAGATGTGGTTGGTGTTGAGGTTCACGTCCGGATAGGCCTTGGCAAGCGCTGCTTCGAGGACCGGGCTCAGCTTCTTGTTCGGGTCGTACCAGGGCACGAAGCTGATCGGGCCGTCGGATAGCTTTCCGAGCGTCTTTAGATACTGGTCCTCGTACCAGCCGGGTCCCATGCTGAGGATCGCCTGCGGCGTCCAGCGCTGCTTGACCAATTCGCGCGTCAACAGGATGGCGTCGTTAAGACGGCTCACCAGGAGCAGCAGGTCCGCATTGGCCGCCTTCGCCTTCGCGACCTCGACGGAGAGATCCTTCGAGGCTGGGTCGTAGGAGATCTCGTCGACGATCTTGTAGGGCAGGTCAAACTTGGCCGACACGGCGCCGATGCCCTTCGCCATGGCGGTGCCAAAGGTGTCGTTGACATGCAGGAACACGGCGGTCTTCGGCGCCGCACTGGTCATTCCGAAGATCTCCAACTGGTTGGCGAAGGCGTCGCCGAGGATCATCGGCGCCGTAGGGAAGTTGCGGAAGACGAACTTGTAGCCCTGCTCGGTGATGTCCGGAGCCGCCGCGATGTTGATGATGAAGGGAACGCCCTTCTGTTCGGCGACCTGCGCGATGGCGGAGGTCTGACCGGAGTCGAACGCGCCGACCAGAACCTGGGCGCCGTCGGAGATGAGCTTCTCGGCGCGCGAGCGGGCGGTGTCGACGCTCGACTCCGTGTCGCCGTTCATGATCTCAAGATCCGGCATGCCGAGGTCCTTGAGGATCGGCCCGGCGATATCGACGCCGCGCTGGCAATCCTGACCGATGCCGGCCTCGAAGCCGGAGCGCGGCAGGATCACGCCCACCTTGAGCGCGGCGCCCTGGGCGCGAACGATGTTGAACGGCGCGATGCCGGCAGTCAGCGCAAGCGCGCCCGCGCCCGCGGTGAAAGTGCGGCGTGTGATGCGGGAGCCGATGCCCGCGAACGGCCTAGGCGACTTGCGGTCCATGTCAGTTCCTCCCTTGATTCAAACCCAGCAGCCGGGCGGCATTCTCTTTCAGGATCAGAGGCCGGACCTCCGGCTTGATGTCGAGCTCGGCAAAGTCCTTCAGCCAGCGGTCCGGCGTGATGGCCGGCCAGTCGGAGCCGAAGAGCACTTTGTGCCTGAGGATGGAGTTCGCGTATTTGACCAGGATCGGCGGGAAGTATTTCGGCGACCAGCCGGAGAGGTCGATGTAGACGTTCGGCTTGTGCTGCGCGACCGCCAGCGCCTCGTCCTGCCACGGGAAGGAGGGGTGGGCGAGAATGATCGGCATGTCGGGGAAGTCGGCCGCCACGTCGTCGAGATAGATCGGGTTCGAGTATTTGAGCCGCATGCCGTTGCCGCCGGGCATGCCGGAGCCGACCGCCGTCTGGCCGGTGTGGAAGAGCGCCGGCAGGCCCGCCTCGGCAATCGCCTCGTAGAGCACGTAGGCGCCGCGGTCGTTCGGGTAGAAGCCCTGCATGGTCGGATGGAACTTGAAGCCGCGGATACCGAAATCGGCGATGAGCCGCCGCGCCTCGCGGGCGCCCGCTTTGCCTTTTGCCGGATCGATCGAGGCGAACGGGATCAGGATGTCGGCGTTCTCCGCTGCGATCGCCGCCACCTCCTCGTTCTTGTAGCGGCGGAAGCCTGTCTCCCGCTCCGCGTCGACCGGGAAGATCACGCAGCCGATCTTGCGCTCGCGGTAATAGGCGGCGGTCTCCGGCACGGTCGGCGGATGCGGATTGCGGCGACTTGAAGTAGGCCGCCATCGCCGCCTGGAAATCGTCGTAGCCGTCGTCGGCGTGCGTCCCGCAGGGCTCCTCGGCGTGCGTGTGGATGTCGATGGCGACGAGCGCGTCGAGATCGAGGCTCATGCCCGCGCCTCCGATACGTCGGTCCCGGTGACCTTGCGGAGGAGCAGCATCAGCGTCCTGCGCTCGCTGCCGCTGAGCATTGCCGTCGCAGCACGGTCGTTCATGTGGATGTCCGGGAGGGCACGCTCGACGAGGGCGCGCCCGGCCGACGTAAGAGAAAGCTCGACCGACCGCCGGTCGCTTGCCGGCACGCGCCTGCGGATCAGGCCGTCGCTCGCAAGAAGGCGGACGATCTTCGCCATGTTCGAGCGCTTGATGCTGAGCGCCCGCGCGAGCGTTCCCTGCCGGATTCCGGGATTCTCCCGAATCGCAACCAGGATGCCGATCTGTCCCGGCGTGATGCCGCGCCCGGCGAACTCCGCGTAGAAGGCCTCGAAGACGCGAAGCTGCGCCAGGCGGAGCATGAAGCCGGCTAGCTCCGTCAGCGCGCCGAAATCGACAGAAAGCGCTCCGCCGGCCGCGATTCCGTCGGATGAGAGGTCGGCGGAGAGAGAAGAAAGCTCTTCGCGGCGCTCCATCGCCGTCACTCGCTCTTGCCGGCGACCGCGATGCGGGCGGCGCGCTTCTCGATGAAGGCCCTGAGCCTTTCCACGGCCTCGGGGCTCGTCGCCGTGAACGAGGCGATGATCGACTCCACGAAAAGCGCGTCGTCCTGCGCCATGTCCTGGATGCGGGGGAGGGCGTTGATGACGGCGTAGTTGGAAAGCGGCGCGTTGCCGGCGGCGATCCGCGCAAGCGCCTTCGCCTTGTCGAGCGCGGCGCCAGGCTCGACCAAATATTGCACGAGGTTGTAGCGCTCGCCTTCCTCGGCCGTGAGGACGCGCCCGGTCAGCATCAGGTCGGTCATGCGCGCGACCGTCATCAGACGTGCGATGCGCACGGAGCCAGACCCGCCGACGAAGATGCCGCGCTGCCCCTCCGGCAGCGCGAAGAAGGCGGTGCGGTCGGCGACGCGGATATGCGTGGATGCGGCAAGCTCAAGCCCGCCGCCGACCACCGCGCCATGGAGTGCTGCGACGAAGGGGATGGCGCCGCGCTGGATGGTGTCGAAAACCGCGTGCCAGCGGCGCGAGCCGTGGATGCCTTCGATCGGCGATTTCTCCGCGTGCTCCGCGATGTCGAGCCCGGCGGAGAAATGCTCGCCTGCGCCGTGGATCACGGCCGCCTTCGCCTCGGTGCTCGCGCGCGCCACCGCGGCAGCGAGCGCGTCGATGACAGCGTCGGAGATGGCGTTTCGCTTCTCCGGGCGGTTCAGGCAGATGAGGCCGATCTCGCCTTCGAGCGAGAAAGTGACGAGCGGATCGCCCATGGGGCGGGATATCCTCCCAGCGAGTTTTGTTTCCAAGTGGACGAAATGGCGGGGTCCGTGTCAAGATCGTTGGGAGGCGCCGGCCGGCATGCTACCGGTGGGCGCGCCCAAAGACAGCGCGCTGAAGCTGCGGGTGGAGGATTGGCGCCGTGAGCAGCATCGCGACGAGAAGTCTCGACGAGATCGAAGCCGCGCCCCTGCGCAAGGTTCGCTTCTGGGAGCCGGAGATCGCGACGGAGGAGCGCGCGGACGGGACCGTGCTCGTGCGCCAGCGCGGGGCGCTCGGCCGCTTTCCAGACAAGCTCACCGACCGGCTCGTCTATCATGCGACCGCGACGCCGGATCGGACCTATCTCGCCGAGCGCGATCCGAGCGGCGAATGGCGCACGCTCTCCTACGCCGAGACGCTCGACCGTGTCCGCCGCATCGGCACGGCGCTCCTCGGCTATGGGCTGTCGGAGGAGCGGCCGATCGCGATTCTTTCCGGCAACGACATCGAGCACGCGCTGATCGGGCTTGCCGCGCAATACGTCGGCATCCCTTACGCGCCGATCTCGCCGGCCTATTCGCTGGTCTCTTCCGATTTCTCCAAGCTCAAGGAAATTGTCGGGGCGCTGACGCCGGGCCTTGTCTTCGTCGCCGACGGCGCGCAGTTCGAGTCGGCGATCGCCGCGGCCGTGCCCGCCAGCGTGCCGGTGGTGACGACGCGCCGTCCGATCGAGGGGCGCGGCAATGCCACGTTCGCCGACCTCGTCGCTACGGAGCCGGGCGCGGCGGTCGACGAGGTGCATGCGCGCGTCGGCGCCGACACGATCGCCAAGATCCTTTTCACCTCCGGCTCGACAGGCTCGCCGAAGGGCGTGATCAACACGCAGCGCATGCTCTGCTCAAACCAGGAGATGGTTCGCGACTGCTACGCCTTCCTCGAAGATGAGCCACCCGTCGTGCTCGACTGGGCGCCGTGGAACCATACGGCCGGCGGCAACAAGGTCTTCAACATGGTGCTCTATAACGGCGGCACTTTCTATATCGACGACGGCCGGCCGACGCCCGACCTGATCCGCAAGACCGCGCGCAATCTCCACGACGTTGCGCCAACCTGGTACTTCAACGTGCCGAAAGGCTACGAGGAGCTGATCCCGCATCTCGACGCCGACGCGGCGCTCCGCCGCCGCTTCTTCAGCCGGTTGAACCTGATGATGTACGCCGGCGCCGGACTGGCGCAGCATACGTGGAGTGCGCTTGAGAGCCTAGCGGTCAAGGCGACGGGCGAGCGGGTGATCCTCGCGACCGGGCTCGGCTCGACCGAGACCGCGCCGTTCTCGCTGATGTGCACGACCGATCAGCGGATTGCCGGCAATATAGGCCTGCCGGCGCGCGGGCTGACGCTGAAGCTTGTGCCGTCCGAGGAAAAGCTCGAGGCTCGGCTCAAGGGGCCGAACATCACGCCCGGCTACTGGCGCGATCCGGAGCTGACTGCAGAGGCCTTCGACGAGGAGGGCTTCTACCGGCTCGGCGACGCTTTCCGCTTCGCCGACCGCGACGATCCGTCGAAGGGGTTCTACTTCGACGGCCGGCTTGCCGAGAACTTCAAGCTCCGAACCGGCACGTGGGTCAGCGTCGGAGCGCTCCGCGCCCGCTTCATCGACCATTTCGGCGAGATCGTCCGCGACGTCGTGATCACCGGCCTCGACCGCGAGCATGTCGGCGCGTTGGTCTTTCCTGATATCGTGATGTGCCGGAAGCTCGCCAAGGGTCTTCCCGACGACGCGTCGGCCGCAGACGTGCTCGCCGACCCGCGCGTGCGCTCCGTGTTTGCCGAGAAGCTGAAGTCGCTCGGCCGGAAGAGCACCGGCTCATCGACGCATGTGAGCCGGCTCCTGCTGATGGCGGAGCCGCCCTCGATCGACCGTGGCGAGATCACCGACAAGGGCTCGATCAACCAGCGCGCCGTTCTTCGCCACCGCGCCGATCGCGTCGAGGAGCTCTACGAAGGCACCCGCGATGTGATCTTGTTGGATGGCAGCGGACACTAGGTCGGCGTCATTGCGCAGCCCTGAGCTTTGCGATGGACAGACGGATGCGCCGATGAGCCCTGCTCACGGCGCAACGCCTGAAAGCACAACTCGAAGTCCGGAAACAGGCAGTAGAAATCCCGCCGAAAGACCACTGGCAGGACAAGGCTTTGCGATCTACGAATTCGAGCAGGTGTATCGGGCGTGTGTTCGATAACTCTACTTAGCGGTTATGCGCTTGCCTTCAAACGTATACTGGAACTTTAGGTAGGGCTCCGTGGTCGGCGCGAGCGGATCCTGACCGATGTCGTACTGCCCGCCCGAGAGTGAGCCGGTGACGGTCTGGTATTTTCCTCCAACGAGATCGCGGAACTTGAGATCGTATCCGACGATGGCCGACCCCATGGGCTTGCCGGTATCGACGTTGAAGTTGAAGTTGACGAGCCGTGCCGTCGCCGAAATCCGGTCCAGTTTGTTCCCACGCGCCTAAACCACTGCTGAACCCGACCACCGTCTCGAGATCGCTGGCCTGAATGGCATTGCCGCTGCGGTTGAAGGACAACACTCGCTGATGGCCGTCGTTCTGGTACAGGATGTAGCTGCCCTCGATTTCTAGGGGGTCGCTGTCGCTTGCGCCGGCTGCGGTCGCGCCGAGCAACAGGATCGCGATGCAAACTCCGATGGTTTTCAGCATCTTCATCTTCCTTTCGAAAAACGGTTCGAATCGGTGTCCTGTCTCAACACTGGGCGGATTTCGCACATACTTTGAACCCAACACGCTAGTCTGTCACTCACTTTGGCGACATTCGGAGCGCGCCGTCGAGGCGCACGGTCTCGCCGTTGAGATACGGATTGGCGATCATCGCGGCGACGAGCTGGGCAAACTCGGACGGCGCGCCGAGGCGGCTCGGAAACGGGATCGAGGCGCCAAGCCCGAGCTGCGCCTCCGCCGGCAGCTCGTCGAGGAGCGGCGTCTTGAATAGCCCGGGCGCGACCGCAAGCACGCGGATGCCGAAACGGGCAAGCTCGCGCGCGGCGGGGAGGGTGAGGGCGACGATGCCACCCTTCGACGCGCTGTAGGCGGCCTGTCCGATCTGCCCCTCGTAGGCGGCAACGGAAGCGGTGGAGACGATGACGCCGCGCTCTCCCGTCTCGACCGGTTCGAGCTGCGTCATCGCTGCCGCGGCGAGGCGCATCATGTTGAACGTGCCGATCAGGTTGACCCGCACAATCCTTTCGAAGTCCGCAAGCGGTGCCGGGCCGTCGCGCCCGACGATCCGCGCGGCGCCTCCAATCCCGGCGCAGTTCACGAGCGCGCGTGCAGCCCCTTGTGCCTCGGCCGCCTTCGCGATCGCGGTCTTCGCGCTCTCCTCGGCGGCGACGTCGCATTGGCAGAAGACGCCGCCGATCTCTTTCGCGATGGCCTCGCCCTTAGCGGAATCGCGATCGAGCACCGCGACCCGCGCGCCAAGCCCTGCGAGATGCCGGGCGGTCGCGGCGCCGAGCCCCGACGCTCCGCCGGTTACGAGTGCAGATGATCCGGCTATGTCCATCTCAATTGCTCACGCAGCAGAATACGCCCCGTGTCTCGAAGGCGGCGCTTCGCATCGTGTCTGCCTGAGAATTTTAGACGGCGCCAGCGTGTTCGAGCGATTCGTCGGCGTGGGCCGGAAGCGGTAGCGGGTCGGACAGGTGGCAAGCGGCGACGACCCCGCCCAGTCTCATCGTCAGCTCGGGGCGCTCGGTCACGCAGCGGTCGAAAGCATGCGGGCAACGCGTATGGAAGGGGCAGCCGGAGGGGAGTCTGAGCGAGCTCGGCAGCTCGCCCCGCGCGGCCGGGATGCGGCTTCGCTTGTGTGGGTCGAGGTTCGGCGCAGCCGCAAGCAGCGCCTGCGTATAGGGATGGCGCGGATGAGAGAAGAGGTGCTCGGTCTCACCCATCTCGACGATGAAGCCGAGATACATGACCGCGACGCGGTGCGAGATATGGCGCACGAGGCGCAGGTCGTGCGCGACGAAGAGCACCGTCAGGTTCAAGCGCTCCTGCAGCTCAAGCAGAAGGTTCACGATTTGCGCCTGAACCGAGACGTCGAGCGCCGAGACCAGCTCGTCGGCAATGATGCATTCCGGCTCGACCGCGAGCGAGCGGGCGATGCCGATGCGCTGTCTCTGGCCGCCGGAGAACTCGTGCGGCAGCCGGTCGGCCGCGTCTACCGGCAGGCGGACGAGGCGGAGAAGCTCGGCGATACGGCCAGGTATTTCGCTTCGTGCGCACATCCGGTGCACCGACAAGGCTTCCCCGAGGATCTGGCCGACGCTCATGCGTGGATTGAGCGAGCCGTAGGGGTCCTGGAAGATCATCTGGACATGGCGGTTGAAGCGCCGCCGCCCGGCGCCGGTCAGCGAGCTGATGTCGACGCCGTTGTAGGTGATCGTGCCGCCATCGGCCTCGATCAGGCGAACGAGAGAGCGCGCCAGCGTGGACTTGCCGCAGCCGAACTCGCCGACGATGCCGAGCGTCTCGCCGCGGCTGACGGTGAAGCTCACGCCGTTCAGTGCATGCACCACTGCCGGCGACCTGCCGGTGAGACGGCGTGCGAGCGAGTGCGGCCCCGCGAAGCGCTTGGTGAGGCCGGCGACCTTGAGAAGCGGCAGCGAGGCTGGGGTCGTGAGCGTCTTGTTCATGCCGACATCCGCGCTTCGGCGACTGTGTCGGCATGGAAGCAGGCGACGGCACGACCCGCGGACGCTTCGGTCAGCTCCGGCCGCGTCGATCGGCAGATGTCGGTGGCGAAGGCGCAGCGCGGATGGAAGGCGCAGCCGATCGGTATCTCGGAAAGCGCCGGTGGCGCGCCGTCGATGGAGCGAAGCGGGCGCCGCCTCGCCCCGCCGCGCGGCACCGAGCCGAGAAGCCCGAGCGTATAGGCATGCCGCGGCGCTGCGAAGACATCCGCGACCTCGCCGGTTTCCACGACGCGCCCGGCATACATGACCGCCAGCCGGTCGCACGCCTGCGCGACGACGCCGAGATCGTGCGTCACCAGGATCACGCTCATCCCGAGCCGCTCGCGAAGATCGAGCAAAAGCTTCAGGATCTGGTCCTGGATTGTCACGTCGAGCGCCGTAGTTGGCTCGTCGGCGAGAAGCAGCTTCGGCTCGCTCGCAAGCGCGATCGCGATCATCGCGCGCTGGCGCATCCCCCCGGAGAAATGGTGCGGATAGCTGTCGAGCCGCTGGGCGGCGTCGGGAATTCCGACGAGGTCGAGAAGCTCGATTGCGCGCCGCTTGCGTTCCTGTCGGTTGAGCTTTGTGTGGGCGCTCAGGTTCTCGTCGATCTGGAGGCCGACGGTCAGCACCGGATTGAGCGCCGTCATCGGCTCCTGGAAGATCGTCGCGATCTCACGCCCGCGCACCGCGGTGAGCCGCGCTTCCGACATTTCCAGGATGTTCTCGCCGCGCCAGAGCACGCGGCCCGACGCTTGCCCCGGAGCGTGGATGAGCCTGACGATCGAGCGAAGCGTCACGCTCTTGCCGCAACCCGACTCGCCCACGAGGCCGAGTACCTCGCCGCTCTTCAGCTCAAGGTCGATGCCGTCGACCGCCGTCAGCGTGCCGCGGGATGTGGCGAAGCGCGTCACTAGCCCGCGGATCTTCAAGGAGAGGCGCGCCGGCTTCGCTCATCGGCGAGGCCTCAATACATCGGCGAGGCCGTCGCCGAACAGGCTGAAGCCGAGGCCGGTCAGGACGATGGCGACGCCGGGGAAGATCGAGATCCACCATGCCGTGGACATGAAGTTCTTGCCGTCCGCGATGAGCACGCCCCATTCGGCCGCCGGCGGCTGCGCGCCGAGGCCGAGATAGCCGAGGCTCGATCCAAGCAGGATCGCAAGCGCCATGTCCGTCATCCAGTAGACGATCGCCGGCGTGATGGCGTTCGGCAGGAGGTGACGGAGAATGATGCGGCCGGGACTGTAGCCCATCACGCGGCCGGCATCGGCATAGTCGAGCCGCTTCTGGACCTTCATCTCCGCGGCGATCAGGCGCGCATAGAACACCCAGTCGACTACGCCGACCGCGATGTACATGTTCTTGAGACCGGGCCCGAGCACCGCGACGATGGCGATGACGAGGACGAGGAACGGGAACGTGATGATCGCGTCGACCACGCGCCCGAAGATCGACTCGATGATGCCGCCGCGATAGCCGACGAATGCGCCGACCAGCGTGCCGACGACGAAGGGCGCGATCGTCGCGAAGACGGCGATCTGCATGTCGACGGAATAGGCCCAGATCGTGCGAGAGAGCATGTCGCGGCCGAAATTGTCGGTGCCGAAAGGATGCGCCCAGCTCGGTCCTGCAAGGATGGCGCCATAGTCGAAGGCAAGCGGATCGTAGGGCGCGAAGAGCTGCGGCGCGATGGCGACGAGCGTGCTCGTTCCGAGGATGAGGAAACCGGCGACGAGCGTCGGCGGGACCGCGAGCCGGCTTGGGCTGAAGCCTCGGTCGGTGATCTCGACGACTGTCACCGGCCCGTCCGCGGATCGAGCGCCGCCTGCACGAAGATCGGTGGCGAGGAAGATGAGCGAGACGAGGAGCGCGAGCACCAGCGTCAGCCCCTGGATGACCGGGTAGTCGCGCCCGTAGATGCTGTCGATCATCAGACGGCCGATGCCGGGTATGGCGAAGACCGTCTCGGTGATGACGGCGCCGCCGAGCAGCGTTCCGATCGAAAGGCCGAAGAGCGTAACGGTCGAGATCAGCGCGTTGCGCAGCACGTGACGGGTCAGGACGACGCGGGACCTCAATCCCTTGGCGCGCGCGAAGTCGACATATTCGGCACCGAGCACCTCGATCACCGCGGCGCGGAGGTTGCGCATGAGGACGGCCGAGAGGCTGAGCGCGAGCGTCAGTGCCGGGAGGAAGAGGTGATAGAGGTGGTCGACGAAGTTGTCGCCGTAGCCGCCGACCGGGAACCATGTGGAGCTGCGCGCCGAAGAAGGTGAGGAGCACCAGGCCGATATAGAAGACCGGCATGGACAGTCCGACCTGGAAGGCGCCGCGGATGGCGGAATCAGTTGCGCTGCCCCGCCAAAGCGCCGCCAGGAAGGCGAGCGGCACCGCCATCAGCAAGGCGATGAGCGCCGCCATGCCGGTCAGGAACAGCGTTACTGGCAGGCGCTGCCGGATCAACTCCAGGACCGACACATGCAGATGGATGGAGTCGCCGAGCTCGCCGCGGAAGACGCGCTCGACGAAGATGCCGAACTGCACCAGGATCGGCTTGTCGAGGCCGAGCTCGGAGTTGATGCGTGCGACGTCCGCATCCGTCGCCCGGTCCCCGATGATCGCGCTCGCCGGATCGCCCGGCAGAAGCCGCACGATCACGAAGATCACCACGAGGATGAACACGAAGGTGGGGATGATCTGCAACAGGCGGCGGAGGATGAAGCTTGGCAAGTCGGGAGCCCCTGCCGCTTTGCACGTGTTACGCAGGCGGGCGAGACAGCCGTCGCGCCCGCCTACGCTAGACTATTTCTCCAGATAGGTCGCCGCAAAGATGTTGTTGCCGAGCGGTATCTGGACGAAGCCCTTCACGTTCTTGCGGAGCGCCACGGGGTAGGGCGTCTCGTAGAGCGGCAGGGTCGGTCCGGTGGTGTTGAATATCTCCTGGATGCGCGCGTACTGCTCGGCCCGCTTCGCCGGATCGGTTTCGCTTTGCGACGCCTCGAAGAGCTTATCCACCTCTTCGCTCTTCCAACCGCTGTGCAGGCAGTCGATGGTCGGTGAATAGGCGAAATACGAGGTGATCTCGTTCGGATCGGCGATGTCGTCGGTCCAGGCGCTGATGCGCATGGTGAAGACGCCGTTGCGATACTTGTCCGTGCGGGTGGCGTTATCGACCTGCTCAAGCTCGAGCTTGATGCCGATCGCCCCCCACATCTGCTGCAGCGCCGTAGCGATGCCGATCTCGTCCTGATTGCCGGCGAGCACCAGCACGCTGGTCGAGAAGCCGTCCGCGAAGCCGGCTTCCTTCATCAGGCTCTTCGCCTTCTCCACGTCGACCGGATAGAGCGGCTCGTCCCGACGTGCAGCGGCGTCGCGGTCGACATGTAGGACGTCATCGGCGTGCCGACGCCATGCGTGACGACCTGGATGATCGCGTTCTTGTCGACCGCGTAGTTCATCGCCTGCCGCACTTTCTCGTTGGAGAGCGGGTTCGGCGCGCCGTTCAGCTCGCGGACGGACGTTCATCGTCACGTACTCGACGCGGGTCGAGGGGAAGAGGACCATGTTGAGGTCCGCGTCGCTCTTCAGCTCATCGACGCGCGCATAGGGAATGAATTCCGCCCCGTCGAGCTCTCCCGCCTTGAGCTTCAGGATGCGCGTCGCGTCGTCGGGAATGACCTCGAAGTTGATGCCGTCGAGATAGGGAAGCGCCTTTCCGTCGTCGCCCATGCGCCAGTAGTAGGGATTGCGCACAAGCTTCATCTCCGAGCCGCGCTCCCACGATTCGAACATGAACGGGCCGGAGCCGATCGGATGCTCCGCGAAGGCCTTGGCCTTGTCGGCATCGGTGTCGCCGGGCGACGCCTCGAAGGCCTTCTCCGGCATGATCTGCGTGTTGAAGACGGTGAGCGCCGGGACGATGGCCGGATCGGGATGCTTGAGCGCAGATGACCACGGTCTTGTCGTCCGGCACGTCGACGTCATCGATCGATTCGATCAGGAAGCCCCAGATGCCGTTGTCCGGCTTCGCCGCGCGCTCGAGCGACCACTTCACGTCTTCCGTGGTGATCGGCGAGCCGTCGGAGAACTTGATGCCGTCGCGCATTGTGAGCGTCACGCTCATGCCGTCGTCGGCGACCTTCCACGCTTCGGCGAGGCCGGGCTCCACGCCCTTGCCGTCGTCGGTCGGCTCAAGCAGCGTGTCGTAGAGGTTCGACAGCATCCAGATGTCGACGTTGGCGTCGTTCAGCACCGGATCGAGGAAGAGGCTGTCGGCGTAGCGGCCATATTTCATCGTGCCGCCGCGCTCGCTCGCAAACGCGGCCGATCCCGCTGCCAGCAATGCCAGCGTAAGCGCGGTCGTCTTCATCAGGTGCTTCATGATGCTCAAGCCCCCCGGTCGGTGCCTTGAAAGGCGTTACAGAAGACTAGAACGCTATCCGCCGTCCGGCGCAGTGTCAACGCCGGAGCATGCCTTAAGTCTAGGCGCTCGTGCCGATAAATGCAGCATATAACCAGGCTGTTGTGAGGTCTGCGGCGGGTGTGCTACTCGGCTAATACACGATGGGAAGAAACGCCTCATGATCTTCTATGTGGACCGCGAGCTGTCGGTGCCTCTCGGCGTGCAATTGCGGGGCCTGATCGAATACGGCATCGCCTACGGCGAGCTTGCCGCGGGCGAGCGCTTGCCCTCGGTGCGCGAGCTTGCCGATCAGGTAGGCATCGCGCCGATGACTGTGAGCCAGGTCTATCGCGAGCTGAAGGAGGCGGGACTGATCGAGACCCGCGCCGGTTCCGGCACCTTCGTCGCCGACAGCTCCAAGGTGAAGCAAGGCGCGACTATCGATGCGGCGAGCCTCTACAGGCGCGTCGACCGGCTGATCGAAGATGGGCTCGCGCTCGGCGTGAAGGCGAGCGAGCTCGCCGCGCTCTTCAACTCGCGCGTCTTCCACCGCGCCAGGAGCCGCCGCCATGCGCGCGTCGTCATGCTCGGCCTCTTCAAGCAGGCGACGGCGAGCTATGCACTGCGTCATCGCCGAGCACCTGAAGGGACTCGCGGCGGTCGAGCCTGCCACGATCGAGTCGATCCGCAACGATTCCGAGCTGCGCGACGACGTCGCCTCCGCCGACCTCGTCATCACCTTCGCCAACCGGCATCGCGAGGTCGAGGCGCTGCTGCCGAGGACGCCGGTCGTCGCGATCAGCTTCATCCCCTCCGAGGAGACGCGGCTGGCGCTGGCGTCGCTGAGCCCGCTCGCCTCTATCGCGGTCGTATCGCGGTTCCCCGAGTTCCTTCCCATCATGAAGACGGGCGTGCAGCGCTTCGCTCCGCACGTCACCCGCGTCGCGGCAACCGCGCTCGAAGCGCCCGATCTCGACGCCGCAATCGCCGAAGCGGGCGTCGTCATCTATTCGAGCGGGGCGGAATCGGTCCTCGATCGTCTCGCTTCCGAGGCGACCGCCATCGAATACCGCCACATTCCGGACCCCTCCGAGATCGAGCGCGTCGTCGTCCCGCAACTCCGTAAGGAGGAGCGCGCGGACGTGTCGCTGGAAAAGGAAGCATCGTGAAAATCGGCGAGATGAACTGGTCGCAGGTCGAGGCCTATCTGAAGAGGGACGACCGCGCCGTCGTGCCGCTTGGCAGCACCGAGCAGCATGCCGGGCTCAGCCTCTCCGTCGACAGTATCCTCTCCGAGCGCGTATCGCTGGACGCGGCCGAGCCGCTCGGCGTGCCGGTCTTTCCCGTCCTCGCCTACGGCATCACGCCGTATTTCCTCGCCTATCCGGGGAGCGTCAGCCTCCGTGTCGGCACCTATGTCAGGATCATCCGCGACATCCTCGATAGCCTGAAGGGCTATGGCTTCCGCCGCATCTGCCTGGTCAACGGCCACGGCGGCAATCTGCCGGCGCAGAGCGTCGCCATCGAGTGGCAGGCGGACAATCCGGGCGTCGCCGTCAAGTTCCACAACTGGTGGAACGCGCCGAAGACGTTCGCCAAGGTCGAGGAGATCGACAAGGTCGCCTCGCACGCCTCCTGGATGGAGAACTTCCCCTGGACGCGGCTCGCCGGTGTCGTGCAGCCGAGCCAGATGAAGCCGATGATCGACTTCGCCCGCATGCGGGTCATGGATCCGGCTGCGGTCCGCAACTATCTCGGCGACGGCAATTTCGGCGGCTACTACGAGCGGCCGGACGAGGACATGCTGGCGATCTGGGCGGTCGCCGTCGAGGAGACGCGTGCGCTGATCGAAGGCCCCTGGTCATGACCGGCCCGCTCGTCGTCTGGGGCGCGGGCGCGATCGGCGGCACGATCGGGGCAGCGCTGGCCCGCGCCGGCGAGGACGTGCTCTTCGTCGACCGCGCGGCCGATCATGTCGCTGCGATCAACAGCCGCGGGCTTGAGATCGTCGGCCCTGTCGACCCGCATCTCGTCACGGCGAAAGCGGTGACCTCCGACGCCATCGAGGGAACCTACGAGCGCATCCTGCTTTGCGTGAAGGCGCACGACACCGAGGCCGCAGCGCGCAGCCTCCTGCCGCATCTCGCCACGGAAGGCTACGTCGTCTCCGTCCAGAACGGCTTGAACGAGCGCGTCATCGCGGATGTCGTCGGGCGCGAGCGCACGATCGGCTCGTTCGTGAATTTCGGCGCCGACTACATGGAGCCCGGCGTCGTAGAGTTTGCCGGGCGAGGGGCCGTGGTGGTCGGCGAGCTTGACGGGCAGCCGAACGCCGAGGATCGTAGAGCTGCATGCGCTCTTCTGCCGCTTCGACGATGCGGCGGTGCTGACCGACAACATCTGGGGTTTCCTCTGGTCGAAGATGATCTACGGCGCACTCCTCTTCGCCACCGCGGTGACCAATGAAGGAATCGCCGATCTCCTCGACGATCGGCGCTATCGCGATTTCTTCGTGCGCTTCGGTCAGGAAGTGGGTGCCGTCGCGGCGGCTGAGAAGATCGCGCTTGAGTCCTTCAACGGCTTCTACCCGCAGGCGTTCTTGCCTGGGTCATCGAAGGAGATCGTCGCCGGCAGCTTCGACGAGATGGTCGCGCATAATCGCCGTTCCGCCAAATCGCACTCCGGCATCTGGCGCGACCTCGCGGTCCGCAAGCGCAAGACCGAGGTCGACGCACAGCTCGGCCCGATTGTCACGATCGGCGCGGCGCACGGATTGAAGACGCCGATCACCTCCGCGGTCATCGCCGCGATCCACGCCGTCGAGGACGGCCGCGCCGCGCTCGGGCTTGCCGCGCTCGATGCGCTCGCCCGCGTGGCGTCGGAGCCCGTCGCGGCAGCCGCCTCATGAACATCGCCTTTGCCGGGCGGCGCGCGATCGTGACCGGCGCGGCGCACGGGATCGGCCGCGCCATCGCCGTCGGGCTTGCGCGCCGCGGTGCGGAGGTCATCGCCTGCGACGTTCGCGACGACGAGCTGCCCTTCACCGTCGATGACGCCGGTCCCACCTGCCATGCGCTACCGCTCGACGTGACCGACCGCGATGCGGTGCAGGCCGCGATCGCCGACATCGAGTCGGATCGAGGCGGCATCGACATCCTCGTCAATGCGGCCGGCGGCGTGTTGGGCCAGGTCGGCCGGCCGCTGGAGGAGATCGGCGAGGATGACTGGCAGTCGATCTTCGCCGCCAACCTTTCCGGCGTCTTCTTCCTCTGCCAGGCGGTGGCGCCGGGCATGAAGGCGCGCGGCTACGGCCGCATCGTCAACATTTCGAGCGGCGCCGGCCTCGGGATCAGTCTCACCGGCATCCAGGCCTATGCGAGCGCAAAGGCCGGGCAGATCGGCCTCACGCGCCAGCTTGCTCACGAGCTTGGACCCTGGAATATCACCGTCAATAACGTCGCGCCGGGGTTCGTGCGCTCCAACCCGACGACCGAGCGCCAGTGGGAGGCGATGGGAAGCGAGGGCCAGGCGCGGCTGATCCAGTCGATCGCACTGAAGCGCCTCGGCAGCGCCGAGGATATCGCGCACATGGTTCTCTTCCTCGCTTCCGACTTCGCCGGCTGGGTCTCCGGCCAGGTGATCAGCGTGGACGGCGGCAAGTGAGCGACGTCGAAGCGCATCTCGCCGCGAATTTTCCGGCCTATGTCGAAGAGCTGAAGGCCTTCTGCCGCATCCCGAGCGTCAGCACAGATCCGGCGCGAAAGGCGGATGTGCTCAGCGCCGCCACCTTCGTCGTCGAGCGGCTCCGCCGCGCCGGCTTCGAAAATGTGGAGAAGGTGGCGACCGCCGGCCATCCGGTTGTCTTCGGCGAATGGTGCAAGGCGCCCCGGCGCGCCGACCATCGTCGTCTACGGGCACTATGACGTGCAGCCGCCCGATCCGCTCGACAAATGGGTGACGCCGCCGTTCGAGGCCGATGTGCGCGACGACCGGCTCTATGCGCGCGGCGCGTCGGACGACAAGGGCCCGCTCCTGATCCCGATCCTTGTCGCAGAGGCTTTCCTCACGCTGCGCGGCACGCTGCCGCTCAACGTGAAGGTTCTGATCGAAGGCGAGGAGGAGAGCGGCAGTCCGCACTTCGCCGCAGCGGTTGCCTCGCTCAGAGGACAAGCTCGCATGCGACCTCGTCGTCTCCGCCGACGGCGCCATGTGGCGGGCCGATCTGCCGTCACTCACGATTGCGAGCCGCGGCATGGCCGCGCTCGACCTGACGGTGACCGGGGCCGCGAAGGATCTCGCATTCTGGCCGGCACGGCGGCAGCGCTCCCAATCCGGTCCGCGCTCTCGCTGCCGTGCTCGCCAGCTTCCACGACGCCGACGGCCGCGTCGCGATCGAAGGCTTCCTCGACGGCGCGGTCCCGCCCGACCCGCGCATCCGCGAAGCGATCGCCGCGGTCGGGTTCGATGCGGGCCGCTATTTCGACGAGGTCGGCGCCCCGCGCCCAAAGCCGCTGCCCGACGGCGAGACGCTGCTGACGAGGCAGTGGCTGGAGCCGACGCTGGAGCTGAACGGCATATTCGGCGGCTACACCGGGCCGGGGACAAAGACCGTCATCCCGGCCTCGGCGACCGCCAAGATCACCTGCCGCCTCATCGCCGGCCAGCGTCCTGACAACGTCTTCGCGGCGATCCGCAGCCACGTGGCGGCGCATTTACCGAGCGGCTTCTCATTCGAGCTCTCGCGCCATGGCCCGGGCACGACCGCCTTCGCGCTCGACCCGGAGCTGCCGGCGCTCGCCGTGCTCGAGAATATCCTGCGAGAGATCAGCGGCAGGAAGCCGCTTCGCGTCGCGATGGGCGCGACGGTCCCGATCGGCACGGTGTTCAGGGAGCAGCTCGGCGCGCCGACGGTCTTCTTCAGCTTCGCTACCTCCGACGAGGACTACCACGCTCCGAACGAGTTCTTCCGCCTGAAGAGCTTCCGCGACGGCCTTGTCGCATGGACGCGCGCCTATGAGGCGCTCAGTCGCCGGATCAAGTAGCGCCGGCCTAGCCCAGCACCGACTTCTCCAGCACGCAGTGCGCGCCCTTCACGACGTTCACCGTCTGCGTGACGCGCATGTCGGCGGCAAAGCTGCAGAGCATGTAGGCGTCGGTGCGCGAGAGGCCATGCCGCTCGCCGAGCCAGCGGATCATGTCGCGGAGCGCCGCCTTGACGGCATCGTCGAGGTCCTCGTCGAAGCCCATCGTAATGTAGCGCTCGGGCGTCTCCGCCCGCGGCTGGCTGAGCTCCATGTTGGTGCGGACCGAGAGGCGCAGACGGCCGGTGAGCGCCGTCTCGACCGCCGTCACGCAAACCTCGCCGTCGCCCTGCACGCCGTGGCCGTCACCAACGGAGAAGAGCGCTCCGTCGTTGAAGACCGGGAAATAGATGCTCGCCCCGACGCCCAGCTCCTTATTGTCCATGTTGCCGCCGTGCGCCCGCGGCATCACCGTCGTGATCCGGCCCCAGGCGGGTGGAGGAGCGACGCCCATGACGCCGAAGAACGGCTTCAGCGGCAGCGGCTTCTTCTGCCAGGGCAGGATCACATGCCGCTTTGCGATGTCGATCGGGAAGTGGCGGCGCGTCGGCTCCGGAAAGTCCTCCGGCAAGGTGCCGAGAAGCGGCAGGATCACCGCCCAGCCCCAGTTCTGCCGAACCGTGAGATCGAGCACGTCGACCTGCAGCACGGAACCGACGCTTGCGCCCTTCACCGCGATCGGTCCGGTCACCAGATGCGGGCCCGATCCGCGCTCCGCCTTGTCGAGGATCGTGCGATGCTCCGCGAGAAACTCGAAGCGCGCCTCGTCGGGAAGGTCCCAGGGCTCTCCGGAGACGGTATCGACGACGATCTCCGCGCCCGGCTCGACCTCGACGACCGGCGGCGTCGCGGCGTCGAAGAAGCCCCACTTCACGCTCTTCGGTGTCGCGGCGAGTCTCGCTTCATTGGTCATGGATTGAGCCCTTCTTTACGTCCGCCAGCATTCACGCTCGCAGCCGCGTTGCAAACTCAATAAGAGGGAGGGATCGCATCGGAAAACGCGAAGCGGCCCATGCCGGACAGTGTCGCACTCCTCGAACAGCTCATCGGATTCCCGACGGTCAGCCGCGATTCCAATCTCGGCCTGATCGAATTCGTGCGCGGCCGGCTCAACGATGCCGGCGTGGAGGCCCGGCTTGTCGCAAACGCCGAGGGCACGAAGGCCAACCTCTTCGCCACCATCGGGCCCGCCGGAACGCCGGGCGTGATCCTTTCCGGCCACACCGACGTGGTGCCGACGGAAGGGCAGGACGTGGTCCTCCGATCCGTTCGTGCTGCAGAGCGAACGGCGGGCGGCTCTACGGACGCGGCACCGCCGACATGAAGGGGTTCCTCGCCTGCGCGCTCGCGCGCCGCGCTCGACGCGGCGGAGATGTCGCTTTCAACGGCCGCTCCATCTCGCCTTCTCCTACGACGAGGAGGTCGGCTGCCTCGGCGTGCGCGACCTGCTGCCGATCCTTTCCACCGTCGCCCCGCCATTTTGCTGCATCGTCGGCGAGCCGACCTCGATGAAGGTCGCGACCGGGCACAAGGGCAAGGTCTTCGCGCATGCGACCTGCCAGGGGCGAGCAGCGCACACCGCCTTCGCGCCGGAAGCGGTCAACGCCATCCATCTCGCCTGCGATCTCGTCGCGCGCGCTTCGTGGCTTGCAGGATCGGCTGCGCGAAAGCGGCGCGCGGGATGCCGACTACAACATCCCCTACACGACGGTGCATGCCGGCCGCATCCGCGGCGGCGAGGCGCTCAACATCGTGCCCGACCGCTGCGACCTCGATTTCGAGATACGCCACCTCGCCGCCGACGATCCGAAGGCGCTGATGGCGGAGATCGGCGACGCCGGCGGAGGCGATCGGCGCGCGCTATCGCGACAGGGCGCCGGAGGCGGGGATCGCGATCGAGGTCGTCAACGACTATCCCGGCCTCGACACGCCGGTCGACGCGGAGGCCGTGGCCTTCGTGAAATCGCTGACCGGCGAGAACGACACGATCAAGGTCGCCTTCGGCACCGAGGGCGGGCTTTTTAACGAGCGCGCGCACGTGCCGACGGTCGTCTGCGGCCCCGGCTCGATGGAGCAGGGACACAAGGCGGACGAGTTCGTGACGCGCGAGCAGATCGAGAAGCTGCGACGCGATGATGAAGAAGCTCCTGGAGAGATTGGCCTAGAATTCATTCCGCCCTCATCGCTGAGGTGCTTTTTCACCCGTGCTTCGAGGCTCGCTTCGCTCGCACCTCAGCATGAGGGGGTGAAAAAGCCTCGAAGGAGCGGAATGGATTGCCCCGCTCTGGCTCCTTATTCGTCGCCCGGCACGCCGTAGCTCGGGGCCTCGCGCGGATCGAGGGCGCGCTGGACGTAGGCGTCGAGCTGCGGGGCATAGATCTTCCAGATATCGGCGAGCGCATCGATCGGGCAGGTCCTCGGTCCAATCGACGCGCAAGATCCGCGACCGGCCACGGAACGTCGCGAACGAGCATCAGCCCCGCGGAGTGAACCGGGCCGGCCTCGCCGCCCGCATCGCGCCCGGCACGCATCGCGATAAGGAGCCGATCGCCAAGCGGGCCCGGCGACGAGACGAAGGCCTCCATCATCGCGCGCGGCACGTCCTTCGAGGCGAGAAGATTGCCGGCACAGGCGACGTCCTGCGCCTTCGCAAAGCTGACGACGCCCAGCGCCTTTGGGCCGGAATACACGGCCGACCCGCCCCTGGCATCGACCGCCGCGAGCTGGCGGTATTCGATGTGATCGCTGGTCTTGACCAGGGTCTCGATTGCCTCTCCGGCCGTCATTCCTTCGGCGAGAAGCTCAAGGCCGCGCGTCCCGAGCCGCGGATCGGTGACATTCTGGCTGCAGATTGCGCCCACGTCTGCCCGGGCATAGGCGCAGCGCGCGGCGACAGCCGGCGACGAGGAGGAGACCGCGACGCCGAGCATTCCCGTTTCCGCGCAGCGCGCGGCGATCGAGAAGGTCATTCGCCGCCGTCCGGAATGACGGCGGTCGCATCGATCTCCACCAGCCATTCCGGGCCGCGCCAGCGCCACGACGACGAGGCCGGTGCAGACCGGGTGCACGCCGATTATGTATTCGCCCATGGTGCGATAGACGGCCTCGCGATGGCGAATGTCGGTCAGATAGACGACGAGCTTTGTGACATGCCCCATCGCCGCGCCGCATTCGTCGAGAAGCTGGCGGATGTTCTGCATGACCTTATGCGTCTGCGCGACCGGATCGCCGACGCCGACATTCTCCGCCGTGTCGAGGTCCTGCGGACACCTGCCCGCGCAGGAACACCATCGTGCCGCGCGCGACGACGGCCTGCGCGAGATCGTTGTCGAGGCGCTGCTCCGGATAGGTGTCCTTGGTATTGAAGGGCCGGATGCGCCTGTGGATCATGAGCTTGCTTCCATCCGCTCGGCCGGCGATACTTGACGCCGTGCCGTAGCTCTTCGAGCCGATAGATCAGCGGGGCGCCTGCCGAGAGGAAAATCTCGGCGACCTCGCCGAAGAACACATAATGCGTGCCGACAAGGTCGGTGCGGATGAGCCGGCAATCGAAGGCGACGAGCGGATCGGCGAGCCGTGGGGCGCCAGTCGTCATTGCTGTCCACTTCGCGCAGGAGAACTTGTCGCCGTCTGTGGTCTTCACCCGCCCGGCAAAGGTGTCGGCGATCGGCGACTGGTCGTGGCGCAGGAGGTTCACGCAGAAGGCGCCGTTCTCGCGGATCGCGCGCGGCCGCCGCGCTCATCTGGTGGAGGCAGACGAGCAGGATCGGGCCTTCCAGCGACACCGAGGCCATGGCCGAGACGGTGACGCCGAAGCGCCCGGCCGGCCCGTCGGTGGTGACCACGGAAACCGTCGCGGCGGCATGGCTCATGCCGGCGAGATAGCGCTCCTCCACCGACGCAAGATCGCCGAGCGCAGCCACCCTGGCGCTCCTATTCGGCCGCGGCGCGGGCGTTGGCGAACCAGGAATTGACGGCCGAGTCGCCCGGCTCGCGGGACTTCGACGCCAGCACGCGGTCGGAGAGGTCGGCCGACTTCTTCACGAAGCGCGAGCGGGCCGTCCCAGTCGAAATTGCGATAGACGGCGGCGAGATGCGCGAAAGGCGGCGACTGGGCGAAGAGCTGGAACGTCAGTCGGTGGCCGGCATAATCGGAATTGAGGAGGTCGCGCGCGAACGCGAGCAGCTTGCGCCGGTCCTCCGCCACCCAGTTCTCGTTGACGCTGTAATACTTCTCCAGCCACGGCTTCGTCTCGGGCGCGTCGAAGGCGGCCTTGTCGGGCGTGACGCAGATCTGCCCGCCGCAAAGCTCGCGCGCGATGTGCATCATCTCGTGAAGCTGCGAGCAGGCGAGCACGCGGCCGGTATAGAGCAGCGACTGGTTCGGCATCGTCAGCCCGGCGGGGCTCATCTCCGCCAGCGTGATGGCGGCGGTCAGGTGGGCGTTGATGCCCTCGCGGTAGACCGCGAGCGTTGCGAGCTTCTCCTGCACCGCCTGCTGCTTGTCGAGCCCGGTCTGGCGCGCGTTGAAGAGCGCCGCGCCGATCAGCATGTCGGCGAGCTTCAGGTTGCGCTGCACGAAGGCGAAGGCCGAGTAGCGGTGCAGCGTCGCGCGGATGAAGGTCGCCGCCTTGGTGTGGCGATAGAAGAGCACGTTCTCCCAGGGGATCACGACGTCGTCGAAGACGACGAGGGTGTCGACCTCGTCGAAGCGGTTGGAGAGCGGGTAGTCCGCCGCGGGCGCGCGCCCCGCGAAACCGGTGCGGCAGATGAACTTCAGGTTCGGCGAGCCGAGGTCGCAGATGAAGCCGACCGCGTAATCGGAAAGCGCCTCGTTGCCCCAGTTGGCGATGGTTGGCTTGGTGAAGGCCTGGTTGGCGTAGGCGGCGGCTGTCTCGTATTTCGCGCCGCGCACGACGATGCCCGCATCCGTCTCCTTCACGACGTGGAGAAGCATGTCGGGGTCCTGCTCCTGCGGCGGCTTGGAGCGGTCGCCCTTCGGATCGGTATTGGCGGAGACGTGGAACGGGTCGGCCTTGAGCACGTGCGCGACGTGGCGGCGGATGTTCTCCGAGAAGCGCGGGTCGACCTCGTTCAGCACGTCCTGGCCGTCATAGAGCGACCACATCTCGCCGACGGTCTCGTCGCCGACGCGGGTGACGACGCCGCCGATGTCCTCCAGCATTGCGTCGGTGGCGCGCCGCTTGTCCCACCAGTCCTGCTGCGAGGTCGGCAGCTTGTTGGCGATCGCGGATGGCTCGCCGTCCTCCTCGTAAGTCAGGATCGGCGCGGTCGCCGCCTCGTGCTGCATGTCGTAGATGCGCGCGCGGATATCGACCAACGGTTTGAACATTGGATGCGTGGTCACGTCCTTGACGCGTTCGCCGTTGACGAAGACCCGCCGCCCGTCCTTGAGCGAGTCCCGGTATTGACTGCCAGTCCTGATCATCGAGCCTCCGCCGCGCGCTCCCGAGCGACATAGGGTTGCATTCTGCGGAAAAATGGTCGGCCGGCGCCGCGCGAGTAAAGAAGCGCTTTCCGTGCCTTGGGTTCGGATAGTCCGAATTCCCGCCTCGCGATGGATGACGATAGCCTCCTCTCGTATTTCCGGGCGGAAGGGGACGGGATGGCGCGAGATTCTCGCTACGACGTGTTGTTCGAGCCGGTCAGGATCGGGCCGGTCACAGCGAAGAACCGCTTCTACCAGGTGCCGCATTGCAACGGCATGGGCTACCGCGACGCCACCGCGCTTGCGACGATGCGGGCGGTGAAAGCGGAGGGCGGCTGGGCGGTCGTCTGCAGCGAGCAGGCCGAGATTTACCCGAGCTCGGAGATATGTCCCTTCATCGAGCTCAGGATCTGGGACGACCAGGACCTGCCGATGCTGGCGAGGATCGCCGACGCGATCCATGCGCATGACGCGCTTGCCGGCCTCGAGCTCTGCCACAACGGCATGAACAGCCCGAATTTCTATTCGCGCGAGGTGCCGCTCGGACCGGCGAACCTGCCGATCGCGACCTTCACCAACGACCCGGTGCAGGCGCGCGCGATGGACAAGACCGACATCGCAAACCTTCGCCGCTGGCACCGCCAGGCGGCGCTCAGAGCCAAGAAGGTCGACTACGACATCGTCTATGTCTACGCGGCAAAGCTCCTTGGCGGGCCGATGTATTTCCTCTCCCGCCGCTACAACCAGCGCACCGACGAATACGGCGGCAGCCTGGAGAACCGCGCGCGGCTTCTGCGCGAGCTGATCGAGGACACCAAGGAGGCGGTCGGCGACCGCTGCGGCGTCGTCTGCCGTATCTCCGTCGACGAGCTGATCGGCGAGGAGGGATTTCACGCCGCCGAGGCTGAGGACCTGATCGGGCTGCTCGGCGAGCTGCCGGACCTTTGGGACCTCACGATCTCCGGCTGGGATAACGACAGCGCCGACCTCGCGCTTCACGCCGGAGGCCTACGAGGAGCCCTACATCCGCGGCATCAAGCAGCTGACGACGAAGCCGGTGGTCGGCGTCGGCCGCTTCACCTCGCCCGACACGATGGTGCGAATGGTGCGCGAGGGATTGCTCGACCTGATCGGTGCGGCGCGGCCGTCGATCGCCGACCCGTTCCTGCCGAAGAAGATCGAGGAGGGGCGGATCGAGGAGATCCGCGAGTGCATCGGCTGCAATATCTGCGTCTCCGGCGATTTCACAATGAGCCCGATCCGCTGCACGCAGAACCCCTCGATGGGGGAGGAATGGCGGCGCGGCTGGCATCCTGAACGTATCGCACCGGCGCCGACGCCGGCGAAGGTGCTTGTTGTCGGCGCCGGTCCGGCTGGCCTCGAAGCCGCTATGATGCTCGGCCGGCGCGGCTACGACGTGGCGCTTGCCGAGGCGACGACGACGCTCGGCGGCCGGGTGGCGGTGGAGGCGAAGCTGCCGGGCCTCGCAGCCTGGAAGCGCGTTGCCGACTATCGCGTCTACCAGCTGGAGCGAATGCCGAACGTCGAGATCTACCGCGACAGCCGCCTGACGGCGGAGGACGTGCTCAGCTATGGCGCCGAGCACGTCGTGGTTGCAACCGGATCGCACTGGCGCCGGGACGGCGTCGCGCGCCGCGTCCTGAGACCCGTCCCGATTGCGGCCGGCGCAAAGGTCTTCACGCCCGAAGACATTGTGGCGGGCAGGCACGCCGGCATGCGCTCGGCGCTGATCTACGACGACGACCACTACTACATGGGCGGCGTGCTGGCCGAGCTCCTGGCGCGCGAGGGGCTCGAAATCGCGATCACGACGCCGGCGGCGGACGTCTCCAACTGGACGCACATGACTATGGAGCAGTTCCGCGTGCAGGCGCGGCTCCTGGAGCTTGGCGTGCGCATTCTGCCGCACAAGGTGCTCGATTCGGTCTCCGCGGACGGCGCCGCGCTCAAATGCGTGTTCAGCGGAAAGGACGTGTGGCTCGCCGCCGAGGCGGTCGTGCTCGTGACCGCGCGCCTCCCTGAGAATTCGCTGGCGACGGCTCTCGATGCCCAGCGCGAGGCCTGGAAAGACGCCGGCATTGCCAGCGTCACGACGATCGGGGATGCGCTGGCGCCAGCGACGATTGCGGCGGCAGTGTTCTCCGGCAGGCGTGCCGCCGAGGAACTCGATGGCGCGCCCTTAGGCGACGCGCTACCCTTCCGGCGCGAAGTAACGGCGCTTGCGCCGTTGGAGGACGGCTGGGAAGGCGGGTTCTCGCGTCATGCCGGCACGTAGGCGGCGAGGTACTTTTTCTGGGCGGCCGTGCCTCGTTTTTGAACGTGACGCAGCTTTCGGCAAAACGTTACTCTCAATTCGGAAAAAGCTAATTTTGGGGCCGGTTTGCTGTCGGGATAGTGGAAAAGCCGATCATCGGGCGACCGGGAGCCTCCGCTCCGGCGCGTCGTTCTGGAGGGGAGAAATTCCATGTCGAAATCGGGTCTGATGAATTCCGCCGCCCGCGTCCTGCTCGCGGGCGCCGTTCTGGTATCCACCGGAGGTCTGGCTGCGGCCGGGACGCTCAGGATCGGCCACACGACGTGGGTCGGTTACGGGCCGATGTACCTCGCCCGCGACCTCGGCTACTTCAAGGACATGGGCCTCGACGTCGACCTGCAGGTGATCGAGGATTCCTCGCTTTATATGGCCGCTGCCGCCGCTGGAAAGCTCGACGGGTCGCTGTCCACGATCGACGAGATCATGAAATACCGCTCGGACGATTTCTGCTTCAAAGCGGTCTATACGCTCGACGACAGCTATGGCGGCGACGGTCTCCTCGTCCAGAACGACGTGAACAAGATCCAGGATCTGAAGGGCGTGCAGGTGGCGATGAACGAAGGGTCCACCTCCGAGTTCTGGTTCGCCTATTATCTGAAGCAGAACGGCATGACGCCGGACGACGTCGTCGTCTCCAACATGAGCGCCGACGACGCCGCGGCCGCTTTCATGGCGGGGTCGATTCCGGCTGCCGTCACCTGGGAGCCGAACCTGACGCTCGCCAAGAAGAGCGGGACGGGGAAAGTGCTGATCGACTCGACTGCGATACCGGGCGTCATCGTCGACGTGGTGGAGCTCTCCTGCGACGTCATCAAGAACCAGCCCGACGACGTGAAGGCGCTCGTCGCCGGCCTGAACAAGGCCAACGAGTACATCAAGAGCAACCAGGAGGACGCCTACAAGATCATGGCGAAGGGCGTCGGCGGATATCTCACCGACCCGAAGGATTTCGCCGATTCTGCGAAGGGCGTCCGCTTCTATGATGAGGCGATGAACAAGGAATACATGGGCACGATCGAAAAGCCCGGTCCGCTCGGCGATCTCGTCACGCTCGGCGGCGAGATCTGGACGGGGCTCGGTCATGAGATGAAAATGAAGATCGACTACGGCACCATCGTCGATACGTCGTTCGTCAACCCCTGAACCGGCGGAGCGAACGTCTGACATGGCAAAGAGGCGCTCGCTCCTACAACGCTGCCTGACGCCGGACACGGAGATCCCGCACGCGACGGTTCTGAGCGCCGGAATCGCGGTCTGGGTCGTCGTGGTCGGCGGCTGGGCGATTCTCTCCTACGGTCACGTCACGCCCTCGATGTTCCTGCCGACGCCGGGGATGGTGATTGCGAAGACGATCAAGCTCGCCAAGAGCGGCCTACTTTTCGAGCATATGTGGGCGAGCATCGAGGTGGTGATGCTCGGCTTCATCATCTCCTCCCTTGTCGCGATACCGCTTGGGCTCATGATGGGCACGTTCCGCATCGTGCAGGCGGCGCTCGAGCCGCTGGTCAACTTCATCCGCTACCTGCCGGTCACCTCGTTCGTCCCGCTCTTCATCCTTTGGATCGGCATCGGTATCGAGCAGCGGGTGACCGTCATCATCTTCGGCACGTTCTTCCAGCAGCTCGTGATGATCGCGGACGTGGTGCGCGGCGTCTCGAAGGATCTTCTGAACGCCTCTTACACCCTCGGCGCCTCGCGCCGCGACGTCGTGATTCATGTCCTTGCGCCGGCCTCGCTTCCCGGCATCCTGGCGACGCTCCGCGTGACGATGGGGTGGGCGTGGACCTACCTCGTGGTTGCCGAGCTCGTCGCCGCGTCGAGCGGGCTAGGCTATATCAGCCTGAAGGCGATGCGCGGTTTCGAGGTCGACACGATCTTCATGGCGATCGCCATCATCGGCCTGCTCGGCCTTCTGACCGACCAGGCCTTCCGCTTCCTCAGCCTCAAGTTTGCGCCGTGGGCGAAGCAGTGAAGATAGCGCCGGCGGTCGTCGAGCCCGCTCCTGCAGAGCCGAAACTCCGCGTTTGCGGCGTGAGTCTAAAATACGAGGCGAAGAGCGGCCCGATCACCGCGCTGGACGACATCAGCTTCGACGTCGCCGACAAGGAGTTCGCGGTGATCGTCGGTCCGTCCGGGTGCGGGAAGTCGAGCCTGCTATATCTGGCGGCAGGGCTCATCGACCCGACGGACGGCGAGATTCTTATCAACGATGAGGTGATCGACGGCCCGGGGTGGGAACGAGGCATGGTGTTCCAGTCCTACACCTTGTTTCCCTGGCTGAACGTCGCCGAGAACGTTGAGTTCGGCCTGAAGCGGCGCAAGATTCCGGCGGCGGAGCGCAAGGTCATCGTCGAGCGCTTTCTCGCCGAAGTCGGGCTGACGCAATTCGCGGAAGCCTATCCGAACCAGCTTTCCGGCGGAATGATGCAGCGCGTGGCGATCGCGCGCGCGCTCGCCAACGACCCCGAGATCCTGCTGATGGACGAGCCGTTCGGCGCACTCGACAGCCAGACACGGTCGCAGATGCAGAAGCTGCTTCTCCGCGTCTGGGAGCACACGCACAAGACCGTGCTCTTCGTGACGCACGATATCGACGAGGCGATCCTCCTCGGCGACCGCGTCTACGTAATGACCGGAAGGCCGGGTCGCATCCAGGAGGAGATCGCGATCGGCTTCCGCCACCCGCGCTCCATGGATCTCGTGCTCGACCCGCAGTTCCTCATGATCAAGCGCCGCATCCTGCAGCTTCTGCACGGCGATCTCGACGACGAGTGATTCGTCAGGGGAGGGCGGGATGCCGCAGACGTCAGTCGAGATTCGGCGCGACCATGCCCGGTATGTAGCCGTCGCTGATGAAGGAGCGGCAATGGCTTTCGAACGCCGCGATGAGGCGCGTCTTTGCGATGCTTCCGAGCCGCGCCACTCCGATGCGCATCGGGCGGTGATCTCCTTCCAGCTTGAGGCGCACGAGACGGCGGCCGTCGAGCGACATGTCGGAGCGCGGACGCACATTGGCGAGCGTGTAGCCGTAGCCGTTGGCCACCATCGTGCGGATCACGTCGGGATAGCTCGACCGCGCGCCGATCTTTGGCTCAAGACCATGGCTCAGATACGCCGCCATGAAGTATTCGCGGCTGATCGGCAGGTCGAGAAGGATCAGCGGCTCCTGTGCGATCTCCTCGAGCGCGATCGACGGGCGGCTTGCCAAAGGATGCTGCTCGCCGACGAGCACGTGCAACGGAAGCACGGCGAGCGGCTCGAATTCGATGTCGCTCGGAATCTGCAGGTCGTAGGTGAGCGCGACGTCGATCTCGACCCGGCGCAGCCCGTCGAAGAGGTTCTCTTGATGTCGCTCCTGCTGCCGGATCACCACGTCCGGGTAGGCGCGCGTGAATTCATGGCAGAGCTCCGGGATGATCATTGGCGCGAACGTCACCATGCAGCCGACGCTGAGCTGGCCGCGCACGACTTCGGTGACCTCGGAGACGACGTCGTAGAGATGCGACGCCTGGGCAAGCAGGCCCTTCGCTTCCAGCAAGAGGCGCCTGCCGGCCTGGGTGAGCGAGAGCCCCTGCGCATGATGGCGGACGAAGAGCTGCACGCCGAGTTCGGTCTCCAGGTTGGAGATCGCCGTAGAGATCGAGGGCTGCGAGATGTTGATGCGCTCGGAGGCGAGCGTGATGCTGCCGGTCTCCGCCGCCGCGACGAAATACTCCAGCTGGCGGAAGGTGAAGCGCATTATCCCTGCCGGCGGCGGCCTCCGGCAAACGGACGGCGCCCCATTGATGACTGCCGCATTGCGAAAGAGAGGAAGGCACCGCGGGTGTCAAGCGGCGGCCGATGAGCGCCGACCTCTCCATCTTCGACCTGACCGGCCGCAAGGCTCTCGTCACCGGCGCCGGCAGCGGCATCGGCCGCGCCATTGCCGAGGGGCTTGCGCGGGCGGGGGCCGACGTGGGGCTCGCCGGCCGCAATTTGCGCGCGCTTGAGGATACCGCCGCGGCGATCCAGGCCCTTGGCCGACAAGCGCCCCTGCTGACGCTCGACGTGACCGATGCCACTGAGTGCCGGGAGGGTGTAGCCGATGCGGTGGAGGCGCTCGGCGGACTCGACATTCTCGTCAACAATGCCGGGACCGAAGAGGTGCGCCCGTCCGCGGATGTCGACGAGGCGCTTTGGGACAAGATCGTCGGCACGAACCTCCGCGGCGCCTTCTTCTGTGCGCAAGCCGCCTTTCATGCCATGCGTGAGAACGGCGGCACGATCATCAACCTCTGCTCGCTGACCTCCTATGTCGGCATTCCGACCGCCGTTCCCTACGGCTCGTCGAAGACGGGGCTGCTTGGAATGACGCGTGCGCTTGCGGCCGAATGGGCGCCGCACGGCATCCGCGTGAATGCCATCGCGCCCGGATACTTCCGCACCGCGATGACGGAAGGTTTCTTCGAGAGCGAAGGCTGGGCGGAGCGCATGACGCAGCGGATTCCGCAAGGCCGCTTCGGCGAGCTTTCTGATCTCGTCGGCGCGGCGGTCTTCCTTTCCTCCGGCGCGTCCGCCTACGTCACAGGCCAGTGCCTCGCCGTCGACGGCGGGGTCCTCGCCTCGCTATGAGCCGCCTTCCGGCAGATGGAAAAGATCAATGAAGTCGCCCTGTAACCTTCATCGCCTGGCCGATCTCTCGCAAGAGGCGCGCGCGGCACTGATGCTCCGCAGCGAGGCCGATCTAGGGCCGTTCATCGAGAAGGCGCGGCCGATCATCGCCGCGGTGAAGGACGAGGGCGACGCGGCGCTCTCGCGTTTCGCCCGCGAATTCGACAAGGCTGATGTTCCCGCCGACGGCATCGTAGTCACGCGGGCGGAATTCGACGCGGCGTTCGACGCCGTGGAGAGCGATGTCGTCTCCGCGATCGAGTTTGCGATAGCTAACATCCGCTCCTTCCATGAAGAACAGCGCCCAGAGCCGATGTGGATGAAGGAGATCCGACCGGGCGCCTTCGCCGGCGACCGCTGGAGCCCGATCCCGTCGGTGGCGCTCTACGTGCCGCGCGGCAAGGGTGCGTTTCCCTCAGTCACCATGATGACGACGGTGCCCGCCGTCGTAGCAGGCGTCCCGGAGATCGCCATCTTCACGCCGCCGACCGTCGAAGGCGCGGCGGACGCGGCGACGCTCGTCGCAGCAAAGCTCGCAGGGGTTACGACCGTCTACAAATGCGGCGGGGCGCAGGCAGTCGCAGCCGCGGCCTACGGCACGCAGTCGGTGAAGAAGGCGGTGAAGATTCTCGGGCCGGGGAGCCCCTTCGTCGTGGCTGCGAAACGTCTCCTCGCCGACGTGATCGACACTGGCACGCCGGCCGGCCCATCGGAATCGATCGTGCTCGCCGACGATACGGTGGACGGGGGGCTGGCGGCGCTTGATCTCCTGATCGAGTTGGAGCACGGCCCCGACTCGTCCGCCTACCTCGTGACGCACAGCAGCCGCGTGGCGGAGAAAGCGCTGGCCGCGCTCCCGAAACATTGGGCCGCGATGGACGACTGGGGCGCGCCGCCTTCTCTCGCACGGTGCTTACCGGTCCGCGCGGTGGCATCGTGCTGACGCCGTCGATCGAGCAGTCGTATCGCTTCGTCAACGATTACGCACCGGAGCACCTGGAGATTCTGTCGCGCGAGCCGTTCGCGCATCTCGGCCACATCGTGAACGCCGCCGAAGTACTCCTCGGTCCGCACACGCCGATCACGCTCGGCAACTTCGTGCTCGGGCCGAACTGCGTGCTGCCGACGAGCGGCTGGGCGCGGAGCTTTGGGCCACTTTCGGTCACCGATTTCCTGAAGCGCTCGTCGGTCGGCTACGTGACGGCGGGCGCTTATCCGGAGCTTGCCAGGAACGCGAAAACATTGGCCGAATACGAGGGCTTCAGCGCGCACGCGAACGCCGTTTCCGCGATGCGCGAGCCCTATCTCGGTCGCTCATGATGCGCGCCGCGCGTCTCTATGATGTCGGCGATCTGCGCGTCGAGGATGTCGCCGAGCCTGCCACGCCGCGCGGCGGCTCGGTGCTGATCCGCGTGGCGGCCGCAGGTATTTGCGGCTCCGACCTGCACAATTTCCGCACCGGTCAGTGGATGTCGCGCAAGCCTTCGACGCCCGGCCACGAGCTCGCCGGAGAGGTCGTGGCGATCGGGGAAGACGTGACGGCGTTCGCGCCTGGCGATCGGGTCGTGGCGGATTCGCGCTTCTGGTGTGGGGAGTGCGTCCAATGCAAAAGCGGCCGCCCACACCTCTGCGAGCACCTCGGATATGTTGGCGAAGTGTGCGACGGCGGCTTCGCCGAGGCGCTCGTGCTTCCGGCGCGCCTGCTCTACCGCTTGGATTCCGCGGTCGACTCTGCCGTCGCAGCGATGGCGGAGCCGCTCGCCGTGGCGCTCCATGCCGTGAACCGCCTGCAGCCAGAAGAAGGGAAGCCCGCGCTGGTGGTCGGCTGCGGGCCGATCGGCGGACTGGCGGCGCTCGTGCTTATGCGGCTGTCGGGAGCAAATCCGGTTCTCGTTGCCGATCGCAACGAAGCCCGCTTGGCGAAAGTCGCGGCCGTGACCGGAGCGATCCCGGTCGCGCTCGACAAGGCCTCCGTCCTCGCCGCGGCCTCCGAACCCGTTCGCTTTGCCATAGACGCCAGCGGAAGCACGGCGGCGCTCGATGCACTTCTTGAGATCGTGGCGAACGGCGCGACGATCGCCGCCGTCGGGATCTTCCATGCGAAGCTCGACTTCGACCCGAATGTCGTCGTCGAGCGCGAGCTGAGCCTGAAAGGATGCAGCGCATTTGCCGACGAGCTGCCGCAGGCGATCGGGCTGCTGCCCGAGCTCGCGGACGATCTCCGCCAGTTCATCGAAGAGGAGATCGGGCTCGACGCCGTTCCCGACGCTTATCGGCGGCTGCTCAGCGGCGAAACCGCCGGACTGAAGACGATCGTGCGCCCGACATAGCCTCCGCTGGAGTTGCGCAACGCAACGGCCGTGACGGATGTCGCGCCGACTGTGGCCGTTGCGCCGCACCGCGTTAACGGTGTCGAAACCATATCGGCGCACCATGCCACGCTTTAGAGCACGGGACAGGACGCAATATGGCTGGACTGAGCCTTCGAGAAGCCGCCCGAGAGGTCGGCATGAGCAAAAGCACGATATTGCGTGCGGTGAAGGCGGGAAGGCTTTCCGCGGCGCGGACCGAGGACGGTGGTTACAGCATTGAACCGGCCGAGCTGTTCCGCGTCTACCCGCCGGAGAACCGCGCAATGCGCCTGGAGCGGTCCGGTGGACGCGGCGCGGGACAGAGCGCAACGGCCGGCGCAATGGAAGAGATGCGCATCCGCACTGCCGTCCTCGAGGCCGAGCTGAACCTGATGAAGGATGTACTGGCAGGCGAGCGCCGCCGCTCCGAAGAAATCCGCGAAGATCGGGAGAGATGGCATACCCAGGCCGAGCGGCTGGCGCTCATCGCGCCGGTGAAAAGGCCGGAGCCCGCTTCAAGCCCCCGTCGCGCGAAGAAGCAGGGGTTTTCTTTCCGTCGCTTCGTCGGGTTTGGCGGCCCTCAGGTTTCAAGCGCCTAGCGGATCCGCCGACGTCCGCACCGCAGCCGGCTGTCATTCCAATGTCACGGCGACCCTGAAACCCGGGACGTCGCTGCACGCTGTCGTGCCCGGCGCAGAAGACGCGCTCCGATGCGCGCGTAATTCCTGATCCGGCTAGCCGTTCCGCCAGCTATGCTGCGGCTCGTAGCCGAGCATGCGGCGCGCCTTCTCGATGGAAAGCAGCGTGTCGTTCGGCCCAACCCCCGCTTTAAGCGCGACGCCGGGATAGACCTCGGCCATCAGCTCCGCATTCGGTCGCGACATCACACCGTCGGAATTCGCGATGACGAAGACTTCGGCACCTTTGAACGGCGCCTCGAGCGCTTTGCGGATCGCCTGCGCCGCGTCGCGTGCGTCGATATAGGCCCACAGGTTCCATTTCCTGAGGCGCGCATCTGCATCAAAGCTCGGGAAGCGCGCGTAGTCCGCCGGTTCCATCACGTTGGAGAAGCGAAGCCCGACGATCTTCAGCATCGGATCCCAGCGGGCGAATTGCTTGGCCATCTCCTCGCCGACGAACTTCGAGAGCGAATAAGCAGTCTCCGGCCGCGCCGGATACGCCTCGTCGACCGGAGCGTAGGGCGGCGGCGTGTCGAAGGGCAGGCCGAGGACGGTCTCGCTCGAAGCCCACACGACGTTCTTGATGCCGAGCCGGCGCGACGCTTCGAAGACGTTATAGGTGCTGAGCGTGTTGTTGCTGAAGATCACCGCGTTCGGGTGACGGCCGGGCGCGGGGATCGCGGCGAGGTGCACGACGGCGTCGACGCCGCGATAGCGGTCATCGATTTCCGAAAGTACCTCGAGCGCCTGCCCGAAATCGGCGAGATCGGCCGCGACGAAGGGGGCATAGTTCGCGCGCCGGCGGGACCGTATCGACATTGGCGACGTCGTAGCCGTGCTCAAGAAGGTCGGCGACGCAAGCGCGGCCAACCTTGCCGCTGCCGCCCGTTACGATCACGCGCGTCATCGGTTCCCTCCCTTTCGTTCGATTGGATTGCCCTGAGAACCGCTCAGTTCGGGTCGAGTAGCGGCTTGACCGCCACGGGCTTGCCGGAGCGGACGCTGTCCATGGCCGCGACACCGATCAGCACCGACATCGCCCCCGCCCGCGCGCCGGCGCGCTGACCGAGCGGGTCTTCCGTTCCCGGCACGAAGAGCATGGTCTGAAGCTTCGGATCGCCGCCGAAATGGCCGCCCGGCTCGTGCGGAACGCGGATGCGCTCGTAGGAATCGAAGTTCTTCACCAGCAGAATCTCATCGGAATCCGGCGTCTCCCACGGCTGCTTCTCGTGTTGCCGGATTTCAAGACGCCCGCGCGTGCCGTTGAAGGCGAGGTGGTAGCCTTCAATCGGCATGAACGTGTTGAGCGAATAGGACACCTGCACGCCGTTCTCGTAAAGAATCGCCGCCGTCATCGTGTCCGGGATGTTGATGTCCTCGCGGAAGACGCAGCCGTCGCGGAAATAGCCATCCTCGCGCGACGGCGCCTCATAGAGCATGTCGAGCCAGGGGTCGCTGCCGATATCGATGTGGAAGTCGCAGACCGCGGCGTGTTCGCAGGTCTTGCAGCGCAGCCCACGAAACGGGCCACGGCGCCCGTAGTGGCGCAGCGAACCGCGGGCGAAGACCTCCTGCGGATCGGAGGCGAGGTACCAGTTGAGAAGGTCGAAGTGATGCGTCGCCTTGTGCACGAAAAGGCTGCCGGAATGCTCCACATATGCGTGCCAGCGGCGGAAATAATCGGCTCCGTGCTGGACGTTGAGATACCAATGGAAATCGACCGAGGCGACTTCCCCTATCACGCCCGAAAGGAGCAGCTCTTTGATCTGGCGCGCGGTCGGCGCGTAGCGGTAGTTGAAGGTCACGTCGACGCGCCGGCCGGTGCGCTTTTCCGCGTCGAGGATGCGCCGGCACATCTCGGCCGTCGTCGCCATCGGCTTCTCGGTGATGACGTTAACACCTGCCTCAAGCCCCGCGACGATGAAGTCGACATGCGTGTCGTCGCGGGTGCAGACGATCAGCGTCTCCGGCCGCGTCTCCTTCAGCATCGCGTCGAGGTCGGTGAAGACCGGCGCATTGGTGCCTATCGCATTGCGAGCCGCTTCCACCCGCATCGAGTTCTTGTCGGCGAGGCCGACGAGATCGATCGATCCGCGGAAACCCGCGAGGAGCTCCTTTCCCCATAGACCCGTGCCGCGATGCCCGGTCCCGATCAGCGCGACACGTCGTTTCTCTTCATCGTTGGCCATTTACAATCCTCGCCTGTCCCTCGATGGCACGTGTGGTCGGTGAGGTGGAGTCAGCAGAATGCACGATAGCGCTCGATCACGGTCGCAAGCACCTCGTCGACCGGCCGCGACCACCAGTCGTCGGAGAAGATCTCGACTTCGCAGGGGCCGTCGAAGCCTTGTTTCTCCACTGCGCCGCGAACTTTGCGGATGTCGATCACGCCGTCGCCCATCATCCCGCGGTCGAGCAGCAGGTCGCGCGTCGGCACCAGCCAGTCGCAGATGTGGAAGGCGTGGATGCGTTTGCGCCCCGCGCGCTCGATCTGATCGAGTAGATTCGGCTCCCACCAGATGTGATAGCAGTCGATGGTGACGCCGAGGCCGCGCGATCCGTCAGCATCGACGCGGTCGCAGATGTCGAGCGCCTGGCGGAGCGTGTTCACGCAGGCGCGGTCGGCCGCATACATCGGATGGAGCGGCTCGATTGCGAGCGCGACGCCGGACGAATTGGCGTATGCCAGAAGGGCATCGATCGCCTCCTCGACCTGTCTCCGAGCGTGGGCGATGTCCTTCGAGGAAGCCGACCCGGGCCGCGAGAACTGCGGCAGCCCCCCGACCACCAGCACGAGGCAGGGCGCGCCGAGCGCCGCCGCCTCGTCGATGGCGCGTCGATTGTCGTCCATCATCTCGGCTTTGTGCGACGCGTCGGCTGGAAACATGCCCCCGCGGCAATAGCCCGAGAGGCGGAAGCCGCCATCGCGCACGGCGCGCACGGCGCGCTCCAGCCCGACCGCTGCGATCTGATCGCGCCAGGGCGAGAGGCAAGAGATTCCGTGTCGCTTCGCTGCCTCGACGATTGTCAGGAAATCGCCGTGGTTCCTGACAGTCGCGGTGTTGAGCGAGAGGTGTTGAAGCCCCTTGTCGGCGGAAAGATCGCGAAGGGTCACGCGATTCCGTGCGTGGCGAGAAGATGTCGCATGCGGCCGGCCGCAAGCTGTGGGTCGCGGAAGAGACGCGCCTTGTCGGCGAGCCGGAAGACCTCGGCGAGATGCAGGATGGAGCGCGCACTCTCCTGCCCGCCGACCATGGTGAAATGATCCTGGTGTCCGTTGAGCCAGGCAAGGAAGACGACGCCGGTTTTGTAGAAGCGCGTGGGTGCGGCGAAGATCAGCCGCGACAGCGGCACGGTCGGCGCGAGGATCTCGCGGAAGCCGTCCTCGTCGCCGGTGGCGAGCTGCGAAAGCGCGGCGGAGGCAGCCGGCGCGATCGCATCGAAGATGCCGAGAAGCGCGTCCGAGTGTCCCTTGTCGTCGCCGGCAATCAGCTCTGCGAAGTTGAAGTCGTCCCCGGTCAGCATCCTCACGCCGACGGGAAGCTGCCGCCGCATCTCGATCTCCCACTTCGCGTCGAGCAGAGAGATCTTGATCCCGGCGACCTTCTCGGGATGCGCGCGGATGACATCGAGCGCCGTCGCCATCGCGGCGCGGATGTCGCTCGTGCCCCAATAGCCGGCAAGCTGCGGATCGAACATGTCGCCGAGCCAGTGGATGATCACCGGCTCGCGCGATTGGGTGAGCAAGCGGTCATAGACGCGGAGATAGTCGTCGGCAGAGCGAGCGACGCGGACGAGCGCGCGGCTTGCCATGAGGATGATCGGCGAGCCCGCGGCTTCAACCGCCTCGAACTGCTCCTCATAGGCGTGGATGACGTCGTCGACGGACTTCGCCGCGGAGGGATCGAGATGATCGGTGCCGGCGCCACTCGCAAGCATTCGGTGGCCTTCGGCGCGCGCAGCGGCGGCGGACCGGCGGATCAGCTCAAGTGCATTTGGCCAGTCGAGCCCCATTCCGCGCTGTGCTGTGTCCATAGCCTCGGCGACCGAGAGCCCGTGCGCCCAAAGGCTGTGGCGGAAGGCTAACGTCGCCTTCCAGTCAATGGAGGCGGTCAGCCAGGGATCGCCCGCGGCAAGCGGATCGGCGACGACGTGCGCAGCGGCGAACGCGATGCGGTTGAAAGCGCTGGTCGCCACGGCGGGGTAGGGGCTTGCCGCGCCCATGCGGTAGCCGGCGAGGCGCCGGTCCGCTGTCGGTAAGCGGATTTCAAGGGCCCGCGTTTTCCGAAGGACGGCGGCGTCAGACGGCATGAGCGGCCTTCTTCGCGCGCGGCTTCTCGCTCGTCAGAGGGAGCGGCGGCACGTCTACCCAGGCGCGCTTCTGCCAGCTCTGAATTGCGAGCTCGGCGAGCTGCACGCCCTTCGCGCCTTCAAGCAGAGTGTGGTTCCACGGTGCGTCGGCGACGACATGGCGGAGGAACATCTCCCACTGCCGCCGGAACCCGTTCGGATAGGGCTCCGTGTCCGGCACGTCCTGCCAGCCGGCGCGGAAGTCATCGGCTCGCTTCTCGTCCGGGTTCCACACGGGCCGCGGCGTCGCCACGCGCGGCTGGATCTTGCAGCTCTGCAATCCGGCCACGGCGGAGCCGTGCGTGCCGTCGACCTGGAAGACGACGAGATCGTCGCGATAGACGCGCGTCTGCCAGGAGGAATTGATCTGCGCGACGACGCCACCTTGAAGCACGAAGGTGGCGTAGGCCGCGTCCTCCGCCGTCCCTTCGTAGGGCTGGCGGTTCTCGTCCCAACGCTCGGTGATGTGGGTGGCGCCAAGGCAGGAGAGGCTCTCGACCGGCGCGAAGACATGGTCGAGCACGTAGCGCCAATGGCAGAGCATATCGAGGATGATGCCGCCGCCTTCTTCCGCCCGATAGTTCCACGAGGGGCGCTGCGTCGCCTGAAGGTTGCCCTCGAAGACCCAGTAGCCGAACTCGCCGCGGACCGCGAGCATCCGGCCGAAGAAGTCTGAATCGCGCAGCATCTTGAGCTTCAAGAGCCCCGGCAGGAAGAGCTTGTCCTGCACGACGCCGTTCTTGACGCCGCGCTCTTGCGCCAGCCGCGCGATCTGAAGCGCGTCGGCGAGCGTCGTCGCAGTCGGCTTCTCGCAGTAGATATGCTTTCCGGCCTCGATGGCCTGGCGGACGACGTCGGGCCGCATCTGCGTCGTGCCTGCGTCGAAGAAGATCTCATCGTTCGGATCGGCGAGCGCTGCCTGGAGATCCGTCGTCCATCGCTCGACGTTGTGGCACTTCGCGAGCACTTGCAGCTTCTCCGCGTTGCGTCCGACGAGAATTGGATCGGGGAGAATGCGGTCGCCGCTTTCGAGCGCGATGCCGCCTTCGTCGCGAATGGCGCAGATCGACCGAACCAGATGCTGGTTGGTGCCCATGCGCCCGGTCACGCCGTGCATGATGATGCCGATGCGACGGGTAGCCACTCGACGAATTTCCCGGTCTTGCGGGCTCTTTCGGCTCCGCTGGCACCTAAGTAACAGTTCGGTTACTAGTGGGAGGGAGGAAGCCTGTCAATCTTCGCGCGGCACGCGCGAGGCGCGATGTCTGTCCGACGCCGCGCATCGATGCTGCGTCGCTCGGTGCTTTTGCTCTATGAGTGCGCCGACGGCGTTTCGACGTTCGGCGTCGGACCGAGTAGGCTTGGGAGATGGATTTGGTCGTTCGCCAGGAGATGAAGACGCGGCGTCAGTTGGCGAGCGGACCTGCTCGGCCCGCAAAGACGGCCCCGCGAGCGCGCAACCCCGAGCTGACCAAGCAGGACATTCTCGTCGCGGCGCGAGAGGAGTTCTGCGAATTCGGCCTCGACGGCGCGCGGGTCGACCGTATCGCCGAGCGCGCGGCTGCCAACAAGCGGCTGCTCTACCATTATTTCGGCAACAAGGAGGCGCTCTACTCGGCGGTGCTGCTCGAGGCCTATCGCGAGATCCGCGTCGGCGAGCAGAAGCTTCATCTGGAGGCCCTGGCGCCGGTCGAGGCCATGCAGACGCTCGTCGGCTTCACCTTCGATCATTTCCACGAGCATCCCTGGTTCATCCGGCTGCTCGCGACGGAGAACATGCAGCGCGCGGAGTTCGTGAAGCGGATTTCGGATATTCGTGCGCTGCATTCGCCGATCGTCGAGCAGATACGCACGGTGCTGGCTGCAGGGCAGAAGGCGCGCCTCTTCCGCCGGGGCGTCGACCCGATCCACCTCTACATCTCGATCGCTGGCGTCAGCTATTTCTACTTCTCCAACATTCATACGCTGTCGGTGATCTTCGACGTGCCGCTCGGATCCGAAGCGGCGTTGTTGGCGCGGCGAAAGCATGTGCAGGAGGTGATCCTCGGCTACCTTCGCGCCTGAGGCCGCGACCATCCGACGCCACCGGCAATGCGTGGTTGTCACGAAATAACTATTGAGTTACTTGTTTTCGCATCGCGGCCGCCGAAAGATCGGCCGCATCGAGAAGATGACGGGGAAAAACCCCAACCCATCCTTAGGGAGGATCGCTATGAAGCACGGGATCTCCAGGCGCGATTTCAACCGCTATCTCGGCGCGGGTGCGGCCGTAGGCACGTTTGGCGGACTGACGACACTCGGCCGCGCAGACACGCGGCTTCGTTACATCTGGTGGGGAAATCCCGACCGCGACAAACGCACGCTCGCCGCCGTCGATCTCTACAAGACGAAGGATGCGGCGGTTTCGATCAATCCGGAAACTTATGCCTGGGCCGACTATTGGCCGAAGCTCGCGACGCAGGCGGCCGGCGGCAATCTGGCCGACGTGTTGCAGATGGACTACCGCTACATTTTCGAGTGGGCCCGGCGTGGCCAGCTTGCCGACCTGACGCCGCATCTCGGCAACGAACTTCACATGGAAAATTTCGACAAGCTCCAGCTCGACAGCGGCAAGGTCGACGACAAGCTCTACGGACTTTCCATGGGCGCCAATTCCGTCGCCGTGGTCTACAACGTGGCCAAGTACAAAGAGCTCAAGATCGAGCTCCCCGACTCGACGAAGTGGACTTACGCCGACTACGCGAAGCTCGCCAAGGATGTGCAGCCGCACCTCGATGGCGGCCTTCACTTCACCGCCAACCGCGGTGACGTCGAGGCTGCGGTGGAAATGTTCATGCGCAGCCGCGGCAAGGCGCTCTACACCGACGACGGGCAGCTTGCCTATGAGGTCAGCGACATCGCGGACTACTGGAACATCTGGAAGCAGATGCAGGATGACGGTGTCACGCCGACACCCGACGTCCAGGCGCTTGATGCTTCCGGCGCGCTGGAAAAGACGATGCTGATCACCGGCAATGCCATCACCGACTACACCAATTCCAACCAGCTCGTGGCACTGCAGAAGCTGAGCCAGGATGAGCTCGACCTCGCGCTCTTCCCCAACTCGGAAACCGGGAACCCGGGGCAATATTTCAAGCCGTCGATGTTCATCTCGATGTCAGCGAACGCGGCCGACGCTGCGGAATCGGCAAAGTTCCTGAACTTCATGATCACCGACCTCGACTGCCTGGACATCTTGCAGATTGAGCGCGGCGTCAGCGGCGATTTAAACGTGCTCGCGCACCTGAAGCCAAAGCTGAACGACGTCGAGAATAAGATGCTCGCCTATCTGCAGGTTCTCGGAACGCATGTCGGGGCGCTGCCGCCTCCTCCGCCGAAGGGCGCGGGCGAAATCCAAAACGAGATTCGCAACAGCTTCCAGTCCATCGCGTTCGGCAAGACCGCGATCGCCGACGAGTTCAAGGCCTTCGTCGAAAAGGCCAAGGCGATTCTACAACGCGCCTAATCGGTCGGCGATGGCCAACGCCACGACCGGGACCGTCGACGCAACGCTCCGGCGCGGTCGAACGGCCTCGCCGGCGGCGGGCGGCAAACTTGCGCGAGCACTGAAGCTCAATGGGCCAGGGTATCTGTTCCTCTTACCCTGGCTCGTTGGCTTCTTCGGCCTGACGCTGATCCCCACGGCCGCGTCTCTCTATCTCTCGTTCACCAACTACGATCTTCTGACTCCGCCGCGCTGGGCTGGCCTCTTCAACTACACCTACGCTTTTCTGCACGACGACCGCTTCCGCTCGGCGCTCAGTGTCACGTTCCACTACGTGCTCTGGTCGGTGCCGCTGAAGCTTTCGGTCGCCCTTGCGCTCGCCATGGTGCTTGATCGCAGCGTGCGCGGCGTTGGTTTCTATCGCGCGGTATTCTATCTGCCGTCCCTTCTTGGGTCGTCGGTCGCCATCGCGGTTCTCTGGCTGCAGGTGTTCGGCGACAAGGGTCTTGTCAATCAGGTCCTCGCTCTATTGGGCGTTCGGGGCGTCGCATGGATCAACCACCCCGACTACGCCCTGTGGACGCTGATCGCGCTCGCCGCCTGGCAGTTCGGCTCGCCTATGATCATCTTCCTCGCCGGTCTCGAGACAGATACCTCAGGACCTCTACGAGGCGGCGTCGATGGATGGTGCGGGGCCAATGCGTCAGTTCTTCAGGATCACGCTTCCGCTTTTGGCGCCCGTCATGTTCTTCAATCTGATCCTGCAGATGATCGACGCTTTCAAAGCTTTCACCCCGGCTTTCATCATCTCCGGCGGCACCGGCGCTCCGATCGACTCGACGCTGTTCTACTCGCTCTATCTCTACATCGAGGCTTTCGCCAACTTCCGCATGGGATACGCGGCGGCGCTCGCCTGGATACTTCTCGTCATCATCGCGATCTTCACCGCGATCGCATTCCTGACCTCACGCTACTGGGTCTACTACGAGGACGAGGGCCGGTGAGATGAGCGCCGCCGCAGATCGCGAAGCCGTTCTCGAGCATCGGCCGAGCCGGCAAATCCTGCGGCATGCTCTACTCATGGCGGCGACGCTCGTGATGAGCTATCCGCTGCTTTGGCTGATCGCCAGCGCGTTCAAGCCCGAGGACCAGATCTTCAACAACCTGAACCTATTGCCGACGCAATGGGTGTTCGGCAATTTCGCCGAAGGGTGGACGGCGCTGCGAGTCAGTTTCACTCAGTTCTACGCGAACTCGTTCCTCGTCGCGGGCTTCGCGGTCGTCGGCAACCTCATGGCCTGCTCGCTGACTGCTTTCGCTTTCGCGCGGCTCGAGTTCCGCTTCAAAAGACTTTGGTTCGCTTTGATGATCGGCACGCTGATGCTGCCCTATCACGTGACGCTGGTGCCGCAGTACATCCTCTTCCTCAAGCTCGGTTGGGTGAACACCTTCCTGCCGCTGATCGTGCCGCGCTTCCTCGCGGTCGACGCTTTCTTCGTGTTCCTGATGGTGCAGTTCTTCCGGGGCATCCCACGCGAGATCGACGAGGCGGCGATCATGGACGGATGCGGCCCGTGGCGAATCTATTGGCGGATCATGCTTCCGCTTTCGACGCCCGTGCTGGCGACGGCAGCGATCTTCTCATTCATTTTCACCTGGGATGATTTCCTCGGCCCGCTGATCTATCTGAGCGACATGCGCGACTACACGGTGCCGATGGCGCTTAGCGACATTCGTAGACCGCGACCGGCGTGTCGCCGGTTCGGCCAGCTCTTCGCCATGTCGGCGTTGTCGCTGGTCCCGGTCTTCGCCGTCTTCCTTGCATTCCAGCGCCTGATCATCCGAGGTGTCGCGCTCGGCGCGCTTGAAACGCTGAGGGGAACGAAGGACGAGCTCATGGTTGGAAGTGCGGGATTTGCGTTCGGCGTGATCGGCATCAATCACGGCCACATCTACGAGCAGACGCAGGTGATGATCGACGCCGGCTGCCGGCTGAAGGCGTTTCACGCGAGGGAGAACGATCTCGCGGAGGCCTATTCCAAGCAATTTCCCGACGCGAAGCGTGTCGCCGACGAGCGCGCGATCCTCGAAGACTTGGAGATCAGGCTCGTCGTCGGGCGCCGGCATCCTTGCGGAGCGCGCGCCGATGGCGGTGCGCGCCATGCGGCACGGCAAGGACGTGATGCTCGACAAGCCGGGCGCCACGACGCTCGACCAGCTTGCCGAGCTTCGCCGCGTGCAGGCGGAGACGAAGCGCATCTACTCGATCCTCTATTCCGAGCACTACACCCAGCGCGCGACGATCGCCGCAGGCGATTTGGTGAGGGCCGGGGCGGTGGGCCGCGTGATGCAGACGATCGGGCTCGGGCCGCACAAAATTGGCAACTACCGCCGTCCCGACTGGTTCTGGAGCAAGGAGCTGACCGGCGGCATCCTCTGCGATATCGGTTCGCATCAGGTCGAGCAGTTCCTCTTCTTCACGGGTGCCGAGAAGGCGGATGTGGCGTCGAGCCAGATCGCCAATTTCGATCACCCGGAGACGCCGGAATTCGAGGATTTCGGCCAGATGGTCCTCGTCTCCGACGCGGCGACCGGGTTCATCCGCGTCGACTGGTTCACGCAGGACGGTCTGCCGACCTGGGGCGACGGGCGGCTCTTCATCCTTGGCACCGAAGGCACGATCGAGCTCAGGAAATACATCGACATCGAAGGCCGCGAGGGCGGCGACCATCTCTTCCTGGTCGACAAGAAGGGCGTTCGTCACATCGACTGCGCGCAGACGAAGATCACCTACGGCGAGCAGCTTCGCGACGACGTGTTGAACCGCACCGAGACGGCGATGAAGCAGAGCCATTGCTTCATGGCGATGGAGCTGGCGCTGCGCGCCGAGGCGCAGGCGACGCGGATCGGCGGCAAGCGGCCGCAGGAGCGCGCGGCATGACGAAGACGCTCAAAGTCGGTGTCGTCGGCGCCGGGATCGGCGCGAGCCACATCGAGGGCTACCAGAGCCTCGGCGACCGCTACCGTGTCGAGGCGCTCTGCGATCTCGACAAGGCGCGGGCGCAGAAGCTCGCCGACGAGCACGGCGTGCCGAAGGTCCTCGGCGACTTCGAAGAGCTTCTGCGTCTCGACCTCGACATCGTCGACATCTGCACGCCCTCGGCGCTGCATTTCGCGCAGGCGCGGCAGAGCGCTGCTCGCCGGCTTCAACGTGGTCGTGGAAAAGCCGTTCGCGGCGTCGCTGGCGGAAGCCGACACGCTCGCCGATCTGGAGCGGAAGTCGACGAAGCGCGTCTGTCCGATCTTCCAGTACCGCTTCTCCAACGGCATCGCGCAGCTCCTTCACCTGAAGGAGAAGGGGCTCGTCGGCAAATGCTATGCGACGACGGTCGAGACGCACTGGCGGCGGCTGCCGGCCTATTACGACAATCCCTGGCGCGGGCGCTGGGCGACGGAGCTCGGCGGCTGCCTCGCGACGCACGCGATCCACGCGCACGACATCCTGACCTATATCCTCGGCCCCATCGCCAGCGTCTACGCGAAGACAAAGACGCCGGTGAACCCGATCGAGACGGAGGACAACGCCGCCGCGGTGCTCGAAATGGCGGACGGCTCGCTCGCCACCCTCTCCGTCACGCTCGGCTGCGAGGAGGAGATTTCGCGGCTGCGCTTCTGCTTCGAAGGGCTGACGGTCGAAGAGCAACCACAGCGCCTACAATCCCGGCACCGCGCCGTGGCGTTTCGTCTGCGCCGACCCGGAGCGGCAGAAGCTCGTCGACGCGGCGGTCGCCGAAGCGCCGACCGGCCCGGAGCGAAACGCCGGGCAGTTCATCCGCCTCCACACGGCGCTGACCGAGGGCGGGCCGCTTCCCGTCTCGATCGAGGACGCGCGGCGCTCGTTGGAGCTTCTGACCGCCGCTTACCATTCGACGCGGACGGGGCAGGCGGTGCAGCTCCCGATCGCGCGCGACCATCCGCTCTACGGCGGCTGGCTGATGCCGAAGGCGAAGGAGGCGGTCTGATGGCGAGCCTCGACCTCCACGGCGTCGTCAAGCATTTCGGCAATCTGGAGGTCATTCAAGGCCTCGACCTTCACGTCGACGACGGCGAGTTCGTCGTCTTCGTCGGGCCGTCGGGCTGCGGGAAGTCGACGCTGCTGCGCATGATCGCCGGGTCTCGAGCCGATCACCGCCGGCGAGCTTCGGCTCGACGGCGAGCCGGTTAACGAGGTGCCGGCGGCGAAGCGCGGGCTCGCCATGGTGTTCCAGTCCTACGCGCTCTATCCGCACATGAGCGTGCGCAAGAATCTCTCCTTCGGGCTGGAGACGATGCGCGCGCCGCGCGACGAGATCAGAAGGCGCGTCGCGCACGCCGCGGAGATCTTGCAGATAGACGAGCTGCTCGAACGGCGGCCGGGGCAGCTCTCCGGCGGGCAGCGCCAGCGCGTCGCGATCGGCCGCGCCATCGTGCGCGAGCCGCGCATCTTCCTCTTCGACGAGCCGCTGTCGAATCTCGACGCGGAGCTGCGCGTGCAGATGCGCGTGGAGATCAAGAAGCTGCATCAGCGGCTCGGCGTCACCATGATCTTCGTCACGCACGACCAGGTCGAGGCGATGACGCTCGCCGACCGCATCGTGGTACTGCGCTCCGGCGTGATCGAGCAGGTCGGCACGCCGCTCGACCTCTACAACAAGCCGGCCAATCTCTTCGTCGCCGGCTTCATCGGCTCGCCGCGCATGAATTTCCTCGAAGGCGAGGTGGCGGGGGTGAGCGGCGACGCGCTGACCGTGCGCGGAAAATCGGGTGCACCGTTCAAGCTGCCGGTCAACGGCGCGCGGCCGGAGACGGGGCCGGTCACGATCGGCATCCGCCCCCAGCACCTGCGCATCGTCGACCCGGGCGCGGGCGGGCTCTCGGGGGAAGTGCAGATCGCCGAACACCTCGGCGGCGAGACGTTCCTCTATGTCGCGCTGCCCTCGGAGGAGACGCTGGTCGTCGAGGTGCCGGGCCAGGTCACCGCCCGACACCGGCGAGCGCGTCGGCATCGATTTCGAGCCGGGCGCGCACCACCTCTTCTCCGCCGACGGCAAGGTTATTGCCTAGGAGGCAACCGTCTGCTGCGCGCGGACGACCGACACGTTTATCGTGCTCCGCAATTCAAAGCCGATGGACTTGTAGAGGCCAATCGCAGACGCGTTTGTTGCGAAGGCGTGAAGATAGGGCACCTCGCCGCGTTCGAGGACGCGATGCGTCATGAAAACCGAGAGTAGCCGGCCGAGTCCGCTCCCCTGAAAGTCCGGGTGGGTGCACACGCCGCTGACCTCCGTGAATCCCTCCTGCTTCATTCGCTCCCCGGCCATCGCCGCGAGCCGCCCGTTGACCTTTACGCCGAAGAAAGCGCCCAGCGCCTGTGCTCGGAGCGTGAACGGACCTGGCTTGGTCAGCGTCGCAAGCGCCAACATTTCCGCCGCGTCGGCTTCGGCGAGTTGCTCGATGCGCTCGTCCCGGACTTTGGGCGGCGTTCGCTTCAGGATCATCTGAACCGCCGACGCAGCGAGGACGGTGACAAATCCGCGGGGGACCACGATGTCTCTGACCTGGACCAGCAGGAGGTTCTCGCTGGGCGCGGCAAGCGCTGCGAGGGCCTCAAGCGATTCCTCGCTGTCGTCCCGGGCCGCGGCGAACGGCGCGATGGACGGATCGTAGCGGCGCGCGAGCGCGCCGCCTTCCGCGAGCGCTGCGTGCCGCGTGGTGAGCGCGCTCCACACCGGGCGGTCGAGGACGTGCGTCATCGACCTTTTCTTTCGGCGGGCCGGGCGCGGCGGTCGAGCGGTAGGGTGGCAAGGCCATCCTCGATCGCGTCAAGCTGTTTGAGAAGCGGGCCCGACAGCCCCCCGCAGAGATCGGCCACGGCATCCTCTATCCGAGGCCAGACTTCCTGCTTGGCGACGTCGACCAGCCTCTGGCCCTTCGGCGTGAGCGAGATGATCCTTCGCCGCTGATCCTCCGGCGCCTGCCGGGCCTTGACCACGCCGAGCTTGATCAGCTGCGAAATGCTGCGCGTCGCGCCGGGCTGGGTGATCCCGACGGCGTCGGCGAGATCGCCGATGGTGAGCGGGCCGAGCCGGTCTATCGCGCCGACCAACGGATACTGGCTCGCCTGAAGCGGCACGCCCATTTCGTCCATGATGCGCTGGGTGTCGGCTTGAAGGCGCTCCCCGATGCGCTTCAGGCGGCTCCCGAGCGGCAGGAAACCGAACGCACGAACGATATCTTCCACCATGGGCCGACGCTCCGGCAGATATTTCAGCAGTTATATAACTGCACATACAATTTTGTCCAGGCGCTCGATGCCCAGAACAAGGGCGGCGGGGCCGTCGATGTTCGAAGAGCGGGAGGGAGTGCACCGCAGCGAGCTTGTCGACCTCCACGTGGCACGCTGAAACCCGGTAGAATGCAGGGAGCAAGGCTTGGTAGGAATAGCTGCGCCAGGCGAAACCTGGGCTCAGCCACCCGCGCGGTCCTGCTCGGCCTCATCGCCGGCGAACCGGCGTGGCACGAGCGAAGTCAACCAAATGCCGGGGAAGCACGATGGCGACCAATTCGTTGAAGATTGCCCTCATTGAGGGTGACGGCATCGGTAAGGAGGTCGTTCCCGAAGGCGTGCGCGTGCTCGAAGCGGCCGCGCGCAAATTCGACATCGGTCTGGAGTTCGACGCGTTCGACTTTGCCTCTTGCGATTACTTCCTGAAGCACGGCCGGATGCTGCCCGAGGACTGGAAGGACCAAATCGGTGGTCATGACGCGATCTTTTTCGGCGCCGTCGGTGCTCCCGACGTGGTGCCCGACCATATCTCGCTGTGGGGCTCGCTGATCCGCTTCCGGCGCGAATTCGACCAGTACGTGAATCTGCGCCCTTGCAGGCTGATGCCCGGCGTTCCGTCACCCCTCGCAGGCCGCGAGGCCGGCTCCATCGACTTCGTCGTCGTTCGCGAGAACACCGAGGGAGAATATTCCTCGATCGGTGGCCGGATGTTCGAGGGAACGGAACGCGAATTCGTTCTGCAGGAGACGGTGATGACCCGCATCGGCATCGACCGCATCCTGCGCTACGCGTTCGATCTCGCCGAGAAGCGGCCGGCCAAGCATCTGACCTCGGCAACAAAGTCCAACGGCATCTCGATCACCATGCCCTATTGGGACGAGCGGGTCGAAGCCATGGCGCCCGGATTTCCGGACGTGCGCTGGGACAAGTACCACATCGACATTCTTGCGGCACACTTCGTTCTGAACCCTGACCGTTTCGATGTGGTGGTCGCATCGAATCTCTTCGGCGATATCCTCTCCGACCTTGGCCCCGCCTGCACTGGAACGATCGGCATCGCGCCGTCCGGCAACATCAATCCTGAACGTCGCTTCCCCTCTCTGTTCGAGCCGGTGCACGGCTCGGCGCCTGACATTGCGGGGCAGGGGATCGCCAACCCGGTCGGGCAGATCTGGGCCGGCGCCATGATGCTGGAGCACCTCGGCCACGCGGAGGCGGCCGCCGCCATTGTCGGCGCGATCGAGACGGTCCTGGCGGAGAGAGGTCTTCGGACGCGCGACCTCGGCGGTCCGGCCGACACCGTCACTTGCGGGCGCGCGATCGCGGACGCTGTCTAGGCCCGCAAGGTCGCAATTTCTACAATTCGAAGCGTTAAAGCTCGCGGAGTAGGCTGAGTTTCGGTAACATTGGGGCCGGGGACTTAGCCTGGCGCTGTTAGAGGTTTGCGAGTGTCCGATGCCGGGACGGCAAATGGGAACCGCCGCGCTTTCCGGAGAGCGCAGGCAGGTAACAGCGCTCTTTTACGACATCGTTGGCTCGACCGCCTTGCTGCATCAACTCGATCCCGAAGAGTTCGGGATCATGCAGCGGACGCTCCACAACGAGGCGGCGGCCATCATCCGCAGCAACGACGGTTACCTTGAGCGGGTTCAGGGAGACGGCGGCTGCGCCTATTTCGGGTTCCCCGAGCCGAGCGAGGATGCCGCCGAGTGCGCTGTTGCGTCGGCGCTCGAACTGGTCGAGCGGTGCCTGCGGCGGGCACAAGAGCTCGGATCGAGCCTGAAGGTCAGGGTCGGCGTCGCCACCGGGCTGGTCGTCGTCGCCGACACGTCGAATACGCCGCTTCCCGGCCACGCCGAAGTCATCGGAATCGCGCCGGCGTTGGCCGCCCGCATTCAGTCCGAGGCGGAGCCGAACAGCGTCGCGGTGGCGGAAGCCACCTACCGGCTGACCAGCAGCGCGTTCGAGTTCGAGGAGATCGGGGTCCGGGAGCTGAAGGGGTTCGGCGAGCCGGTCCAGTTGTGGCGGCCGGTGGCCCGTCGGAAGCACGCCGATCGCTTCACGGCCCATCGGCGCGTGTCGTCCCCTTTGATCGGTCGCGATGACGAGCTTGATCTGTGCGTGCGGCGCTGGGCGCGTGCGAGTAACGGCAGTGGCCAGTTCGTCTTCCTTTACGGCGACGCGGGGATAGGGAAATCGCGGCTGGTCACGGAGTTTCGTCGTGATCTCGCTCGGAAGGGTGTCGACACCCGCGTATTTCAGTGCCAGCCGCGCGGCAATACCCAACCGCTGCATCCGTTTCTGGAGCCGATCAGGCAGACCATCGCGGAGGCGACCGGGGACGCCTTGCCGGATCGGAGCGCCGTCATCGGCTTCCTGCGGTCGCTCGGCTCCGAAGTGAGCGAGCTGGATGCCGAGATCGTCGCGTTCCTGCTGGCCGGCACGGAGCAGGAGTCACCGAGTGAGGCGTGGCGGATCGATCTCTCCGACGAGGAGATTCGCGCCCGCGCGATCGAGGCCGTCCTGGCGGTCCTGACCTCCTCTGCCACCACCTCACGTCCCCTCCTGATCGTGATCGAGGATCTGCACTGGGCGGACACGCTGACAAAGGCGCTCGTCGCCCGGCTGCCTGAATGGATTGAGTCGAGGCCGGTTCTTGCCGCTGTGACATCGCGCCAGGCCATCGACCCGGATCGCCTGGGCGACCCCAATGTCCTCGCCCTCGCTTTGCCCGGCCTGACGGCTCAAGCCACTTCGGAGCTGCTCGACCGGATCTGGGAGACGCCGCCGCCGGCCGGGCTCGCTGCTTTTGTCTACGAAAAGAGCGACGGCGTGCCGCTCTTCGCGGAAGAGCTCGCGCTCCTGCTCAAGGAACGCGCAAAGGCAAACGGCCAGGATCACGCCGCATGGGAAGCGCCGCTCCGCGAGGGCCGCATTCTCAATCTGCAGGAGCTTATCGCAGCCCGCCTCGCGGGCCTGGGACAGCTGAGGCGTGTGGCACAGATCGCAGGTGTCATCGGGCGGGAGTTCCGGCGGAATCTCTTGGTTGCCGCAATGGAGTACCGAGCCTCTTCCCGTTCCGCTGGACGAGGCGATAGAGCAGCTTGTCGACGCTGGAATCCTGCGGCGAGGGTCCGTAGGCGAGGCGATGCGATTTCGCCACGTTCTCATCCAGGAGGCGGCCTACGACAGCCTCCTGAAATCCGAACGGAAGGAGATTCACGGGCGCATCGTTCGTCTGGTCCAGTCGGGTGTGGTCGCTCCGCTCCCCGACGAGACCATGGCGTGGCATTTCGAGCAGGCTGGCCGACCGCTGCAGGCGGCGCGCCACGCGATCCGGGCCGCGGAGGCGTGCGGTATCCGTTCGGCCATGCACGAGGCGGACCGCCTCCTCGATTTCGCCGATAAGCAGCTTGCCGAGGCCGGCAACAGCGCCAAAGCCAACGATCTGCGGCTTCGGCTCCTCACTGTGCGCGGACCGGTCGTGGCAGCGCTCTTGGGGCGCGGAAGCGAACAGGCGCGCTCTGTCTACGAGCGGGGGGTCTCGCTCTGCGCCGAACGCGAGGATCAGGATCGCGCGAAATGGTTCCCGCTCTATTGGGGCTGGTGGTTCACGGCTCCCGACTACGAAGCGCAGCGCGCAAGGTCGGACATTCTGTTGCGCGACCTTGAGGGCTCGGCCGATCCGGAGGTCCGCCTCCAGTCGCTCCATTGCGCGTGGGCGACGAACATCGATGCCGGGCTGCATTCGCACTGCCTGAAGTGCGTTGAAGAAGGCCTTAGGCTTTACGACGAGGATCGTGCACGCTTCAGCCGCAGTCGCTATGGCGGCCATGACGCGAAGGTCTGTGGCCTGGGCGAGCGCGCCTTTTCTCTCTGGTTCATGGGCGACGGTGCCGGATCGGCGGAAAGCATGGACGCGGCGAGGCAGTGGGCCGAGCACATCAATCATCCGAACAGCGTGCTTCACGCGCTTGAGTTCGACATCGAGCTGAAACGCTACCGGAACGACCATGCGGCGGTGATCGCGATAGCGGACAGGATCGCAGAGATCGCACATGCCACGCCGAGTGTGCTCGCCAAGGCGGCGCTCTTTCGCGCGTGGGCGCGCGGCCTGAGCGGCGATGCGGCAGCCGGATTGGCGGAATTCGAGGCCGGGTTGGCCCGCCAACGCGAGATCGCCACCTACGAGGGTGCTCCCGTCTATGAAGGCATGCACGCCGAGCTGCTCGAGCGCGCCGGCCGCAACGACGAGGCCCTGTCGATCCTGAATGGCGCGATCGAGGCCTCGATCCAGAGCGGCCAGGTGTTCTGGCTTGCTGAGTTGCTTCGCCAGCGAGCGGTTCTTCGCCATACCTTTCGTCAGCCGGAAGAGGCGGTGGCGGCGGATCTTCGTCGCGCGCTCGAAGTCGCGACCGAGCAGCACGCGTCGGCCCTTGCTGCGCGTGCGCGTCAGGATGTCGAGCGGCTCGGGCTTCAAGCTCAGACTCCGGACGCATGAACGAGCCGCGCGCGGCGACGGCGTATGATCTCGGCGCACGGCTCGATCATGATCTTTCCGGCTGCGGCGATTTTCGGGGCCGCGACCCCGAAGCCACCGAAAGACTCGTCCGCGCGCTTTTCGCTGCGCGCCGACGCTTCGGGATCACGCGGCTCGGGTCTTTGACCCGGCTCGATCGCGCCGGTGTCGCGGTCGCGCAAGTCGTGCGACCACTCTCGCTTTCCAACGCCGTCTCCCAGGGCAAGGGTACGCGCATCATGGACGCCGCGGCATCGGCGCTGATGGAAGCGCTCGAATGCTGGGCGGCGGAGCGGATCGCGCCTGAGCGAATCAAAGTCGCGAGCGCACGCGACCTGGGAGCAGATATCCGCAATCTCTACGCGGGCAGCCGTGTGCACGGCTTCGACGCCGGTTGGGATCAGCTGGCGCTTGGCTGGATAGAAGGATACGACCTGCTCGCGTCTCGGACGCTGCCTGTTCCCGTCGCTCTTGTCGACACGGTCTACACGCTTCCCTCGCCGCATCCCGTGGCCTTTCCACGCTCGACGACGGGGCTAGCCGCCGGAACATCTGCGCTGGCGGCGATCATCCACGCAGCGTTCGAAGTCCTCGAACGCGCGAGCGTAGCGGCGGCGGAGCGATACCCGCGCTCCTTTCCGGAGCGTCGGATCGATCCACAGCTCGTCGTCGGGCCGCGTTCATCGGAGATTCTTTCTCGACTGAAAGCGGCGGACCTTGCGGCGGGCATATGGCTGGTCCCGGCGGATCATGGTCTGCCGGTCTTTCGTTGTCATGTCATCGAAACGGAAGCGCATCGAGAGATCGCGCCGATGCCGGGCGGGGGGTTTGCCTGCGACTTCACCTATGACCGCGCATTGTCGAAAGCCCTCATGGAGGCGGCACAGGCGCGGGTCACGGCGCTCGCCGGCGCGCGCGAGGACATAACCCGCGCTGCCTATCCCGAGCGCTATGACCGTGAGGACCTGGAAGCGCGCCGGCGTGCGTTCGTCTCGCAAGGCGCAGCAGGTGCGCTTCCCGTCGACGGCGATGGACCCGCCTCTGGGGCCGAGGCGCTGAGTGCCTTGCTTGATGCGCTCCGACGTGCGGGGGCTGAGGCGGCCTTGGTGGTGCCGCTCTACAGCAGCAAGAACCCGGACATCGAAGTCGTCCGGCTGGTCGCTCCTCCGCTCAGGGACCTCGGTGGAGTGTAGGCGATGGGGAGCGACGTGACTGTCTTCCTCGGACCCACGCTGCCGCGTGCCGAAGCCGCCGCGATTCTTGACGCCACGTATCTGCCGCCCGCCGAGCAGGGATCGGTCGTGCGTGCGGTGCGGACATACCGACCGAGAGCGATTGTCCTCATCGACGGGTCGTTCGGAAAGGTGCCGGCGGTGCGCCACAAGGAGATCCTTTGGGCGCTCTCTAAGGGCATTCCTGTGTTCGGGGCAGCGAGCATGGGCGCGCTTCGCGCCGCCGAGCTTGCGGCGGTCGGAATGCAGGGCCATGGTTTTGTTTATCGCTGGTATTCGCTGACGCCACTTGCCGACGATGACGAAGTGGCAGTGGCGATGTCTCCGCCGGAGCTCGGCGCAGAGGCGCTTAGCGAAGCGCTGATCAACATCCGTCTCACGCTGCGCCACGCCATGCGCCACGGGATCGTAGGCAGCGACGAGCAGCGCGCGCTTGAGGCGCTCGCCCGCGACACGCACTTTGTCGATCGGAGCTATGCCCGCCTTCTTGCCGATGCGCGGTCTGCCCTGCCTCGCGGATCGGAGGCAGCGCTGAATCGTCTGGAAGATTGGCTCCCGTCCAATGCCATCGACAGGAAGCGCGAGGATGCCGTCGGCCTTCTGACGAGGCTCGCACAACACCGGGAGATTCTTGGCGAGCCACCGAAAGCGCCACCGTTCCGATTGACCGAGGCATGGGCCTACGATATCGACGCTGCGGGGCTCTGGGACGGTGACATCGCGACAACCTGAGGCGGTGACTCGCGGACCGTTTCGTGCCATCCTTGCAGTGGGAGGCGAGGCTTCTGCATGGATGCCACCGGGCAATGGCAGTCAGGTGCGAGTCGGGCGGTTTCGCGGCTTGGGACCCGCTTTCTCGTTTTTCCCCAGCCGCCTTTCATCCCGGGCTATGAGCGGCCGGAGACGATCTGGGTCTCCACCCCGCCGGCCCGGATTGCACCGGGACCGGCCGATCACCGGATGTATGTGATCGACCCACTGCTCGACAAGCAGCCGTACCAGTTTCCCTATTTGCCGCCCTACGTGGGCGCTCTGAGGCCACCGGCCGAGGCCGGACCGGACGGCCATTTCGACACGATCCCGATCGGGACGCCGGAATTCGAAGCCGCGCATCTCTTTGCCTGCGTCCGACGCGTCCTCGACATTTGCGAGAGCTATCTCGGGCGCGAGATCCCATGGTTCTTTGCGCCGACCTACGACCGGCTGGAGATCGTGCCGCGGCTTCACTGGGACAATGCCCAGTCCGGCTACGGTTTTCTGGAGATGGGCGAGGACAATGCGCGTGGGGAGGCGCAGCCTTTCGCCCTCAACTTCGACTCTGTCGCACACGAGGTCGGGCATCTGATCGTGTTCGGCGTCATGGGCCTGCCGGTGCGCGAGCCGCCACACGAATACTTCGCCTACCACGAGGCTGTCGCCGATTTCGTCGCGCTGATATCCCTGCTGCACTTCGACACCGCGCTCGACCTGCTTCTGCGGCGCACGCGCGGAAACTTGCTCATAGCCAACGAGCTCGATCGCTTCGCCGAGCTCTCCGACGAGAAGCAGGTTCGCCTTTTCAGCCATTCGCTTCGGATGAGCGACGTCAGCAGGGAGGTGCACGACCTCTCCAAGCCGTTCGCCGGAGGACTCTTCGACATCCTGATCGAGTTCTACCAGACGTTGCTCTTCGAGCGCGGCCTTTCCGACCTCGATCCGCGCGACTTCCGCGACCTGCGCAGCGAGCTGACGGAAGAGGAGCTGGAGCAGCAGCTTTCGATTTCAATGGCGGATCACGAGATCCAGCATTTCGCGATGAAGTCCATGCTGGAGGAGGCGCGCGACATGATGGGCGAGATCCTGGTGCGGTCTTGGACGAATCTCACCCCGGACACTCTGGACTATCGAGAGGCGGCCTTGGCCCTGATCTCAGCCGCCGAAACGGGGCGTCTAAGCCGCTTCGCCGCTAGCGTCGCCGACAATTTTGCTTGGCGCGGGATCCTTTGAAGGACGCCACGGGATTCCAAGACATCGGCATCGGGCTGCAGTCGAAGGAAATGACAGTTCGAAAAGGTCTCGATCAATTTAAGGGAGATGCATCATGACATGCGAAGACTTACCCGCCCCGCCGCTCGTAAACAACTTCGTCCCCGACGAGATTATTCTATACGGAGTAAAGATAAATTCTGGCACCAATCAGGGCACCGTGCACTTTGAGGGCAAGCGGCTCCTGCTGGAGGTTCGCCCTCTTGATTTAGAGGAGACCATCGGACCGGACAAGATCGCGATGGCGGTCATCTACGGCTATGCCTACGAAGGACATTGCTATCGCCTCGACAAGCCGAAGCTCGTCGTCTTCGAGTATGTCAGAAGCGAACGGCCCGCAAATGGCTGCGGATTCGACGAATCCTACAGCATGTGGCGGGTGCGCTCTAAGCTGACGATGATCGAGCTGACCACCACCGTCGATCTGGCGGAGACGCTGATCCTGGAGGCAAACCTTCCGGGTAACCGTGCGCCCAACACATACGGGAACAGTATGCAGATGGCGCACCGGGGCAATCGGCTGACCAGAGGGAACGGAGGCGGATAGGAGCGTTGCTCTTGGCCGCGCGCTCGATCAGCCGCGCAAAGATGGAGCCGATGCGGCGTCGAAGGCGCGATGCTATTGGTCGAGACGTCTAGGCAGCAGCTTTCGCGCCCTTCTTGCCGGCGCGCTTGGGTAGATTTGCGTCATCCACGGCACAGACTTCGTCGGCGTGCACGAGCCTGTTGCCTTCGTGCACGTTGTACGGCCCGTCGACGTCAATTGCGACTTTGATCATTATACTTCCCGTTTCAGGGTTTTGATCGAATCCGCCGACGTCAATTGCCCAATTCGGGGCGGAGGTCTTCTGTTCTCTCGGCCCAAAGGGCTTGGGTGTAAGCAGGTCCGTGACGCGTATGAATTTGTCGCTGCCCGTCGCCTGTATGTAGATTAGCGGCATCGCCTGTCCTCCTCCAGAGTGCGGGCCCAGGCCGCGAGAGTGCAGGGCCCGCACACGCTTGTAAAGCGACGACGCTGCGTGGGGCTGGCGTCCGAGTCCACGCCTTCAGCGCGGCGGTCAGCCGCTGATCGCGAGCGTCAACAAAGCCAAGGCGGCGATCAGGGCAAGGAGCACGATGGCTTCTCTCGCGGTGGCGCAGGAGGCCAGCGTTTCTCTCCAAACGGAATCCGCCGCAGTTTCGGGAGGCTTGCGCATTGTCAGCTCCCTGGTCAGTTTGGGAGCGCCCTCATTGGGCGGATTTGCTTGCCAGGTCTGTAGGAATTGCCACAGGCGCAATTAGCCCCGGGAAAGAGGCATTGCAGGCATTCGCTTGGCGCCTGGATGGCACGATAGGAAGGCCGGAAATGACCGCTCCCACAGTGTTCCTATCGAGGCTGAGCCAAGCCGATAAGGCCGCTTTAGCCGCGCGTTGGGCGGTACAGCACTACCAGCGCGAGGAAGTGATCCTGGCGCACGACGACTTTGGGCGCGACGTCTTCTTCGTTCTGGAGGGGCGCGCCCGGGCGACGATCTTCTCGGAAGGCGGACGCGCGGTTGCTTACCGAGACATCGGCGCCGGCGATATCTTCGGCGAGCTCGCCGCAATCGACGGAAAGGCGCGGTCGACCAACGTCGTCGCACTTGAGCCGGTGCGGGCGGCGAAGCTTCCCGAGGCTGTATTCCACGATATCGTGAATACGCACCCGGGCTTCACATGGGCGCTTCTTGAGCATCTCTCCGGGCAGATGCGGCGCATGACCGATCGGGTCTATGAGTTCAGCACCCTCGTCGTCCGCAAGCGTCTGATCCGCGAGCTTCTCCGCCTGGCCGAAGGCGCCAGCAGCGGCGAGGGTGAAGTTTCGATAAAGCCCGCACCCACGCATTTCGATCTTGCCGCCAGGATAAGCACGCACAGGGAAGCTGTCTCGCGGGCGATGAGCGAGCTTGCGCGGCGCAAGCTGATCGAGAAGCGCCGCGGGTCCCTGGTCTTGCGTGATTTGGAAACGCTGAAGACACTGGGCAGTTACGAAGACGAAGTCTGACCAGAACCGCGACGTCCAGAGCGAGACGCGACAGGCGCCGGCGCCGGGCCAGATTGCCAGTGGATCGCCCGCACCTGGCGCCAAAGCGATCGTGATCGCGACGTTTCTCACGGCGTTGTGACCGCGCGGCCCTGAGCGCAGCCGAATAGGGACCGCTCCCCGGTGTTCACGGCAATGCAGATGCGCCGCACCGGCGCCACCTATTCGGAGCAAGCCATGATCAACGACCGCAAGTCCTCCACCGCGATTATTCTTCTTCTCGCAGGCGGCCTCTCGCTCGGCGGCAGTCTCGCATTCGCCGCGAGTGGCGGGGGAAGCACCAGCGGCGGCGCCAGCACGCCCGACTGCTCAAAAGGCTATGTCTGGAGCACCCAGAAGAGCAAATGCGTGAAGGCGACGTCGAGCAACATGGACGACAAGACGCTCTACTCACAGGGCCGCGATCTGGCTCTCGCCGGGCGTTACCAGGAGGCGCTCGATGCCCTCGATGCCGTGAAGAACCAGGATTTTATGGTGCTGACGATGATCGGCTACTCGAAGCGGAAGATGGGCAACTACGACGAGGGACTCGTTTATTACCAAAAGGCGCTCGTCCTCGATCCGAACAATGTCGACACGCATGAATATCTCGGCGAGGCCTATGCCGAGAAGGGCAAGCTCGATCTCGCCAAGGCGGAGCTCGTGAAGGTCGCGAGCGTCTGCGGTACGACCTGTGAGCAGTATCAGGACCTCGCGAACGCGATCGCCGGCATCCCCGACGAAAGCTAGGAGCGATCGACGCCCATCTGATCGCATCCACCTCTGGCCGGGAGCAAGCGGGGTCGCCGACCCCGCCTGCTCCCCTCGTCGCGTCGAAGAGATGGCCGCTCGGAGGCGGATCTCGGAGCGTGCGCATTCGCAGTGACTCGGTCACCCCTCGCGCGCCGCGTTGGTGCTATGATCGGGGATGAGAAAGCGCGCCGTCCAAACCCCTCGGTGAAGCGTGGAACGCTCCGAAGACATCGTGAGGGCCGGGCTTCCGGATCTGCTTCCGCGGCTGTGGCGCTACGGGCTCGTCGTCTCGCGCGACAAGTCGACGGCGGAGGACCTCGTGCAGGCCACCTGCGTGCGCGCGCTCGATCGCGCCCACCAGTTCACGCCCGGCACGCGGCTCGACCGTTGGGCGTTCGCGATACTCCACTCGATCTGGCTGAACGAGGTGCGCTCTCGGCGTATCCGCGAGGGCGCTGGCGTCGTGGACGCCGCCGAAGCCCTCGTTTTTGAGGGCGAGCGCGCGATCGAGCAGAATATTTTCGCTGCTCAGGTGTTCAAAGAGGTGCAGGCCTTACCCGAGGCGCAGCGCGTGACGCTGTTCCTCGTCTATGTGGAGGGGCTGAGCTACCGCGAAGCGGCCGAGCTGCTGCACATCCCGGTCGGCACCGTTATGAGCCGACTTGCTGCAGCGCGGGCGAAGCTCTCGGTGCTGGGCGAAGCGCAAAGCGAAAAAGAAGCCGGGCCGTCTCGATATGGCGCACGAAGATAGAACCGATCTTGCCGATGACGGCGACCTCGTCGCTTACCTTGACGGTGAGCTCCCGCCCAAGGCGCGCGCCGCTCTTGAAGAGAAGATCGCTCGCGACCCGGCGCTCGCGAACCGCCTGGCGGTGCTCCAGTCTGGAGAGCGTCCGTTCCGGCAGGCCTTTGATGCCGTTCTTGAAGCCGCACCGGCCGGGCGTCTCGCCGCCATGCTCGACGAGGAATTGCGGCGAGGGAAGGGGCGTCGGCCCGCCCGGCGGCAATTCCCAGCCTGGGCCGCGATAGCGGCAAGCTTTGTCATGCTCGTCGCCGGACTGGGGGTAGGCTACGCCGTCGGCTCGATTGGTGTGCCGAAGTTCCTCGAAGGCGCGACCGGCGATCGCGAGGCCGAGTCGGGCGCCTGGGGGCAGATGCTCGCTGGGGACCTCGCTCGCTATACGCCCGAATCCCTCGCCATGATCGGGCCCGAGCAGGCGCCGTCGGATGACGCGCTCAAGGCTCTCGGCGCCAAGCTTGATGTCGCGCTCTCCGCCGACCGTCTTGCGCTTCCAGGACTCGCATTGAAGCAGGCGCGGCTGCTGGCGTTTCGCGGCACGCCTTTCATTCAGCTGATCTACTCCGACCCGCAACACGGCGCTGTGGCCTTCTGCATCTTTGCTGAGAGCGGCGGCGTCGAGGCGCAGGAGAGCTCCAGTACCGCGGGGATGAATCTGGTCTATTGGACGGACGATCGCCAAAGCTACATGCTCATCGGCAGCGCGCCGGTTCCCGATCTGCAGGACCTTGCGGGAAGCTTGGCGAAGACGTTTCCGCCGTCCGATGCGTGACAACCGGTACCGACCACGCGCCTTTCGCTGATGTGTCGTGTCGGCTAGGCGCCGACAAAAGAGATCTGATCGGGATGGATCTCTCTCACCTTGCCGCTCAGGGCGGCTCCGAACGTCAGAAGTCCTGGGAAGGCACCGAGCAGCTGCGAGCCGACGGCACGGGCGGCGGGATGCATCACCAAATGGGCCACTGCGGCCGCCACGCGAATCCGCGTGGCGAACAATTGCCGCCAATCTGCTGCGTAGGCCGCTCCGATTTCTGCTGAGGCCTCTCGAAGCGAGCCCTGGTGGGCGACCAGGTGACGGCAAAGGAGCCATGATGACTGCATCGCCATGCTGATACCCTCGGCCACCACGGGATGGGCTTCGCCGGCGAGGTTGCCGACGCGAAAGACACCGTCGGCGTAGCACGGTCGAAATCCAGGCTGGATCGGTCCCGCCGCGAGCCAGACGCCATCCGTCTGCGCTCGGCGAAGGGCGCGATCGACTCCGGCGCAGGAGTCCCGAATGTGCCGCATGATGACGTCGGAGGCGCGGGTCGGCTCGCGCCTCCGGCACCGCTCCAACGCATCGCGGCGGATGCAGCACGAGAGGCTCGCGCGACCGTCGTCGGAGTGCACCATGCCGCCGTAGCCTCCGGGAAAGGCCAGCAGCGGCATAAGACCGGCGGGCAATTCGCTCTCCCTGAAGTGCGCCTTGAAGGCGAGCAGGTCCGAAGGCCGATGGACCCCGTTGCCGATCTTGAAGAGGTCGGGCTGCCAAGAGCCGGTGGCCGCGATGACAATTCGCGCACTGAGCTCCTTCCTCTCTCGACCGTCTCCGATTGTGCAGATCCACCTGTCGGTTCGATCGAAGAGGGATTCGGCGCGCCACGGCTGCCAGATCTTGGCGCCCGCGCGGGCAGCCGCGTCGAGCAGCAAGAGATCGAGATGCTCCCGGCCGAGCGCGCGCCCCCAGCCTCCCCCCGGAATGCGCGGCATCGACGCTTCGAGCGCGGTCTCGCCGGCAAAGTAGCCGACCCGCTTCACGTCCGGACCAGCAAGGCTCAGGAAGGCTTCGCCGACGCCAAGCTCGAACAGAAGAGGCAGGCTCGACGCGGAGAGGAACTCACCGCACACCTTCCGCCGCGGAAAAAGGCTCTTCTCCACGACCGCGACCGACCTGCCGGCCTTGGCCAAGATCAGGGCGGCGGTCGCCCCGGCGGGCCCGCCGCCGAGAATGATAGCGTCGAATGTCTCACTCGCGATCGGCATGACGAGCGACGAAGCAGTGTGTGAAAGGACCGGCGGCATATTCGCTCAGCCGCCATCCGTTTTTCTGCGGCCAGAGCGCCGACAGCTCGCCTCCCGAAAAGCCGGCGTGAACGCTCGCCGGCGCATCATGGAGCGTGACGTTGTTGCAGCCGACGGCCCAGAGCATGCGACTGGAGAACAAGGCGAAACGGTTGCGCCGCGGCTCGCAGGCAACGAACAGCCGGGCCAGTTGAGCAGCGCGCCGGAACAAGCGGGCGAGCCCCACCTCTGGAAGATGGTGGAGAAACAGATTGGCTGTGACGACATCGACGCGCGCCGCCGCCTGCGCTTCGAGATACGCGAGTGCATCTGCCTCGATCGGCGTCGCCTTCCAGCCGCAGGCGGCAAAGCCATCCAGCGTCTTTTGCGTCACCAGGCTCGCGCGGTCGAGCAGCGTGACAGAGACGTCGGGCGACTTGGTGCGGAGCTTTCGCGCAAGGCGCAACATGAAGGTGCCGTCGCCCGCGCCGAGCTCCAAGATGGAGAGCGGATTCTTCTCTGCGCAATGCTTCGTGAGGATACGATGCAGAATCTCGGCCTGGAACATCAGCCTGTTCAGGCGCGCGAGATCGGCGCGCGAGCCGATCGCGCCGGTATCGAAGGCGGGAAGCGCGTCCAGCCACTCCGGCTCAAGGCTACGCGACAAGCTCATGGCGGTCGCGGGATCTGACCGACGGCCGGTCGTCGGCGGGTAGCTGATTGGGGACGGTCCGAAAGAGCATCGTCTCGGCCGAAAGGCCCGGACCGAAAGCCATGGCGCACCCGAGCGCGCGCTTCTTGGTCGAGCGAAGCAGGGTCTCAAGGACGAACATCACGGTCGCCGACGACATATTGCCGAACCGTCTCAATATCTCACGGGAGGCGGAAAGCGCCGACGGAGGGAGGCAAAGAGCCTGCTCGACAGCATCGAGGACCGTCCGACCTCCCGGATGAACCGCCCAGAGATCGATGTCGGCGGCCGACATCCCTTCGAGAATTTCGGAGCCGTGCGTCCGTAGTGTCTCGGAGATTGCGGCGGGCACCCGTCCCGAAAGAAGCATGTCGAAGCCGGAATCGCCGATTTGCCATTTCATCAGCTCGGCGGTGTCTGGCAGCACGAGGCCGCGGAAGCTCTCAATTGCAATTCCCTGCGGCTCCGCCGTGACGAGGGAAGCGGCGCAGCCATCTCCCCACAGCAGGAACATCAACAGGCGCTCGAGATCGTCGGTCTCCTGGAGATGCAATGTGCAAAGCTCGACGTTGACGACGAGCACCCGCGCGGCGCGCTCCGCTCGAACGATGTTGCGCGCGAGCTTGAGCGCATTGATGGCCGCATGGCAGCCCATGAAGCCGACAGAGGTCCGCTCCACCGACCTCGGCAGGCCGCAGCGCTCGACGAGCTCCAGGTCGACGCCCGGAGCGGAGAACCCGGTGCAACACGTGACGATGAGATGCGTGATCCTGTCCTTCTCCGCTCCTAAGCCCAGCCGCTCGAATGCCGCGACTGCGAGGTCGGAAGCGTGTGCCGCAAAAAGCCGCATGCGCTCCGCCGTGCTGGGAAAGCGCCCGGCGACATAAAAGCCCAATCCGTCAAGCTGGTTCTCGGCCGCTCCGTTGGCAGACGGAAGGACCGAGTAGCGATGCTCAATTCCGGAGCGCGCGCTCATGCGGGCGAAGGCCGCCCGCCGCCGCGGCGCGTCGGCGAGCCGCGCTTCCACGAAGCGGGTGAAGCCGGCATGAAAGTCGTTCGCCGGAACGGCCGTCGCCATGCGGTTGATATAGGCAGTTCCCATTCGCCGTCCCTGGTTGCCGGCCGCTTGCGCGGCTGAAGCGAGTGCAGTCGATCGAAGCGAACGCAGAGCCTTCTCGCCGCCGCTTCGAGCCGCAGGTGGCAAACAGGAGATGCCCCGAAACTATTCGCGGGCGTCACTCTGTACCGCTCTCAAGATGTCGTGACAGACCGGTTACCCGAAGATGTCGATTCGGCCCACTGCCGCATTTGACACAGGCTATCGCCGGCATGCCATGAGCGCAGACCGCCACATCCGCCTCAAGCCGACAACCCCGAAGTGCTTTTACAGGGTCGCACGACCCAGAACCCTTCGTCCAAGGCAGCTTTTTTGCGGGCCCCGTCTTTCTGGCTTCCGCCGCTTCCCCTCGGGGATCATAGTGGCGAAAGCCATGTCCTGATGCTGTCGCACTCCGATCAAGTTGCGGCTGTTATCGTGGGTGCTGCCCCAAGCTAGGAAGAGGGGGAACGTCGGTGACGACCCTACTGGTCGACTGAGAAGCTCGTGAGGTTGATGTTCCAGGCGAGACGCACCTTTGGGCGCAGCGCGATGCCCTCCGCCTCAAGGCGGAGGATAACGCTGCGATGCGTCGCCAAGCCCAGTAGCGACCCATGAGTCAGCGCGAAGAAACAGTTTTGAGCGCCCGCCGGGAACAGATCTTTCCGACCCTGCGGCCGACGGAGATTGATCGCCTGCAACGGTTTGGCGAGGCGGTCTCCTACGAGGCGGGCGCGCGGATCGTGAAGGCCGGCGACATTGCGCCGGGCCTTGTCCTCATTCGTGCCGGCAAAGTCGAGATCACGCAAAACGACGGATTGGACCGCCGCGAGACGATCGCCACCCACGGGCCCGGACAATTCCTTGGCGAGCTCGCGCAGCTCTCCGAGCGGCCGGCGCTCGTCGATGCGGAGGCTCTCGAGCGGGTCGATGCGCTCATCATTCCGTCAAGACGACTGCGCGACCTGATGGTGCAGGAGGCAGAGCTCGGCGAGCGCATCATGCGCGCGCTGATCCTGCGTCGTGTCGGATTGTTGGAAACCGGCGCCGGCGGGCCGATCATCATCGGACACGCCAGTCAGGCGGATGTTCTGCGGCTGCAGGGATTTCTGAGGCGAAACGGTCAACCGCATCGGGTGCTCGATTCTGAAAGCGACGCTTGCGGAAGGACGCTGGTCGAACGCTTTCACGTCGATCCGCTGCACCTCCCCATCGTGGTCTGCCCGAACGGCAAGGCGCTGCGCAATCCGAGCGAAAAGGAGCTGGCGCGCTGCATCGGCCTGGTGCGGCCGATCGATCCCGAAATGCTCTACGACGTCGCGATCGTCGGAGCCGGACCGGCGGGGCTCGCCGCCGCCGTCTATGCGGCGTCCGAGGGATTGTCGGTGATCGTCCTCGACTGTCGTGCCTTCGGCGGCCAGGCGGGCGCCTCCGCGCGCATTGAGAACTATCTCGGATTTCCGACCGGAATCTCCGGGATGGCGCTGATGGCGCGCGCCTATAATCAGGCCCAGAAATTCGGCGTCGAGATGGCCATCCCCGACGAGGCGAGCCTGCTTGGAAACGGCGCGGGCGAAGGCGGCAGGACATATCACCTGCGCGTCGGCGACGGAGAGGATGTGCGGACGCGCGCCGTCGTCGTCGCGAGCGGCGTACGCTACCGCCGCCTCGACGTTCCGAACCTCGCCCAATTCGAGGGGTCGTGCGTGCATTATTGGGCCTCGCCGATCGAGGCGCGCCTTTGCGCGGGTCAGGAGGTCGCTCTTGTGGGCGCGGGCAACTCGGCCGGACAGGCGGCCGTGTACCTGTCTAGCCGAGTGAGGAAAGTCTGGCTTCTCGCGCGCCGCGGTGATCTTGGCGCGACCATGGCGCGCTATCTTGTCGAGCGCATCGGCGCACAACCGAACATCGAGGTCCTGACGGAGACCGAGATTACCGCGTTGGAAGGTCAGGAAGACACTTTGGAACACGTACGCTGGCGGAACCGTGCAAGCGGCGAAGAGGTCACCCATGCGATCCAGCACTTGTTTCTGTTCATAGGCGCCGACCCGAACACCGACTGGCTCGCTGAATGCGGTGTGGCGCTGGACGACAAGGGTTTCGTTCGCACGGGAGCTGATATAGGCGGCGGGCGCCATTCGCTCGAGACGAACCGTGACGGTGTCTTCGCGATCGGCGACGTGCGTGCCGGCTCCGTCAAGCGCGTCGCCGCCGCAGTCGGCGAGGGGGCGCAAGTGGTGGCCGCGCTGCACGCCTATCTTGCCGAGATCGGCCAGAATGCTGCGGCGGCTTTGCCGGTCGGAGGTGAATGATGGCGGAAGAATGCGAACACGCCGAGCTTATCCGTGACGTCACGCCGAGCGCGCTCGGTTGCGAGGAATGCCTCAAGATCGGCTCGGAATGGGTGCACCTGCGCATCTGCCGGACATGCGGCCATGTCGGCTGCTGCGACGAGTCCCCCCACCAACACGCCACGAAGCATTTCCAAGCGACCCGCCACCCGGTTATCGAGGGCTACGATCCCCCGGAAGGCTGGGGATGGTGCTACGTCGACGAGATCTTTCTCGATCTCGGCGACCGCACCACGCCGCAGCGCGGCCCGATACCACGTTACGTTTGAAGTCAAGATCAGAATGGCGAAGGACAGCGTTTCGCCCGGCGCGCAAGCCAGGCTGCAGCGGCCGGTGGACCGGTCGCGCGACCATGTGCGCGGCGGCCACGCGGCGAGCGGCGTAAGAATCGTCGTCGTCTACGGCGACTATCTCTGCCCCTATTGCCGACGCCTGCGCATCGTCATCGCGCGCCTCAGCGAGACGCTTGGCGAACGCTTCGCCTATGCCTTTCGCCACTTTCCGAACGAAGCCGCGCATCCAGGCGCGAGCTTCATCGCGCGCGTCGCCGAGGCCGCCGGTAAGCAGGGCCGCTTCTGGGAAATGCATGACTTGATCTACGAGCAGGAGCCGCCGCTGGCCGAGGAGCAATTGCGCGCGTTTGCGCGCGATCTCGGTCTCGACATGGAGCAATTCGAGCGCGATCTCGAAAGCGACGAGACCAAAGCGCGGGTCGAGCAGGATCTCGCCGAAGGCAGGCGCAACGGCGTGACAGGCACGCCGACTTTCTTCGTCGACGGTGTGCGCTACGACGGGGCGTGGGATTTCCACTCGATGCTCGAAGCCCTTGATCTGCCGGTGGCGTCTCGGCTGCAGCGCTCGGCGCGCGCCTTTGCCAACCTGCCGGCGTCGGGCGGCCTGGTCCTGCTCTTGGCAGCGGCGCTCGCGCTGATCTGCATGAATACGCCGCTCGCTCTTATGTACAGCGACTTCATCGGATCCGCCTTCGGCATCGGGCCACCCGGCAGTCTTCTCTCCATGAGCGTCGGCGCGTGGTTTTCGGAGGGGTTGCTCGCAATCTTCTTTCTGCTGGTCGGGCTTGAGATCCGGCGCGAGATGACGGCGGGCGATCTTTCCGATCCACGCGCTGCGATCCTCCCCGTCTTGGCGGCGGTCGGCGGCGTGCTGGCGCCAGCGGCCATTTATCTAAGCTTGAACGGGGGGCCGACGGCGCGCGGCTGGTCCGTGCCGACGGCGACCGACGTCGCCTTCACGCTCGGCATCCTTGCGCTTCTCGGACCGCGCGTGCCGGCCAGCCTGCGCGTCTTCGTCGCCGCGCTCGCGGTCGCCGACGACGTTCTTTCGGTGCTGACGCTCGCCATCTTCTATCCGCGGAATTTTTCGCCGACGTGGTTGCTCCTAAGCGCCGCGGCGGTCGCCGCACTTTTCGCGCTCAATCGCTGGCGCGTCTATGCGACCTGGCCGTATCTCGTGGTGGTCGCGGTGCTTTGGGTCTCGCTGCACGCGGCCGGAGTCCACGGCGCGCTCGCTGGCATCCTTCTAGCCGCCTTCCTGCCGACGCGGCCCGCGCCGGCGGTCGCGCCACTGCTGGCGCAGGCTGCGACTGCGCTCTCGGCGCTCGAAAATGCCGAGAGCGAGGCGCGGCAATCCGGCTCGGACGTCGTCCGCATCGCACGGGAGCCGGTATGGGATTGGGCGAGCCGCAATCTTTCAGCAGCGAGCGAGCGGCTCTTATCGCCGGCCGACCGCATCGAGCGCGCGGTTTCGCCCTGGAGCACTTATTTCATACTGCCGCTCTTCGCGTTCTCGGCGACCGGCGTCAGTTTCCACCTCGACCTCTCGGTGCCGGACGCCGGGCGCGTGCTCCTCGGCGTCATTCTGGGGCTAGTGATCGGCAAGCCGCTCGGCATATCGCTCGCGTCCCTCCTTGCCATCAAATCGCGCCTCGCGGTCGGACCGGGCGACGTGACGGTGCGGAATTTCATCGGCGCGGCGTGTCTGTGCGGCGTCGGGGATACTGTCGCGCTGCTCCTCGCCGACCAAGCGTTTCCCGACCCGGACTACGCAGCGCTCGCCAAGACCGGCGTGCTGATCGGTTCGGCGCTCGCCGCGGCGTTGGGCGCAACGATCATCGCGACCAACCCGTCGCCGATCGCACGAACGGACGCGGTCGAGGCGGCGAGCTAGGCGAGAGCGTATACGTTTGAACGCGGCGCGCTGCAGCACATGGCGAACAATGGCTGCTCTTGACCCAAAGCGGATGTCCATCAATAGACGCTTAATGATCGCGTAAGTCGATCTGGATCGCCTTCTATCTAAATGCTGTAGTTCCGTGGCAAACTGAGTCCCGTGCTTATCCCTCGGCAGAACACTATTCTCGAGATCGCGCGGCAGTCCGGGCGCGTCATGGTTGACGAACTGGCACAGCGTTTCGAGGTAACGCCGCAAACGATCCGCAAGGATTTGAACGAGCTTTGCGACCAGCGCATGCTGACGCGCGTCCACGGCGGCGCCATCCTGTCGTCGGGGGTGGAGAATGTCGGATACGACGCGCGCCGCATGATTGCGAGCGCGGAGAAGGAAGCGATCGCCCACGCGGCTGCGGCGCACATCCCCGACCACGCGTCGCTGTTCATCAATATCGGGACGACGACGGAGGCGGTCGCCCGCGCGCTGCTCCAGCACAGTGGCCTCATGGTCATCACCAACAATCTGAACGTGGCGAGCCTGATGCGCGCCTATCCGCAGATCGAGGTGGTGATCGCAGGCGGCGTTGTGCGCCCAAGCGATGGCGGCGTGGTCGGCGAGGCGGCGGTCGATTTCATCCGCCAGTTCAAGGTGGATATCGCCGTCATCGGCGCTTCGGCGATCGACCAGGACGGCGCGCTCCTCGACTACGACTACCGTGAGGTGCGGGTGGCGCAAGCGATCATCTCGAATGCGCGCAAGGTCGTGCTCGTTTGCGATTCCTCAAAATTCGAACGCTCCGCGCCAGTCAGGATCGGCCATATCTCCCAGGTGACCACCTTCGTGACCGATCGCTGCGAAGCGGAGGGCATCCGTCGCATCTGCATCGATAGCGGCGTGGAGCTCGTCGAAGTGTTCGGTGCCGAGGAAAACGACGATCCGCCGCCCTCTGTTTTCGCTTGATTTTCGATTTCTTTCGCATAACCTCGCCGTCAAGTTCGCAGCGAAGCAATAATGCTGCAACGCAAAAGGGGGAGGCGAGGTGCGCTCAGCGCCCTTCGACATTGCCGTCATCGGCGGTGGCATCAACGGCTGCGGCATCGCGCGCGACGCAGCGGGCCGGGGTCTTTCCGTCTACCTCTGCGAGAAGTCGGATCTTGCTGGCGCAACGTCCTCCGCTTCCACGAAGCTCATTCACGGCGGTCTGCGCTACCTCGAATATTATGAGTTTCGCCTCGTGCGCGAGGCGCTGGCGGAGCGCGAGGTGCTGCTCCGCGCTGCGCCGCATATCGTCTCGCCCATGCGGTTCGTCCTCCCGCACCACAAGGGCCTTCGGCCCGCCTGGCTGATCCGACTGGGCCTTTTTCTTTACGACCATCTTGGCGGGCGGAAGATCCTGCCCCCCGCGCGGCGACTCGACCTCACCAGGGATCCGGCCGGCGAGCCGTTGAAGCCGGCCTTTCGCACTGCGTTTGAATATTCCGACTGCTGGGTCGACGACGCGCGGCTCGTGATTCTGAACGCGGTCGACGCGGCCGAGCGCGGCGCGGAGATCGAGACGCGTACCGAGATGGTGAAGGCGGAGCGACGGGCCGGCGGCTGGCGCGTCACGCTGCGCGAGCAGGGCGGCGCCCTTCGCGAGATCACGGCGAAGACGCTCGTCAACGCCGCCGGCCCCTGGGTCGGTGCGGTGACGTCGGAGCGGCTCGGGCTCCTTCCCGACGCGCCCGTGCGGCTCGTGAAGGGAAGCCACATCGTCGTGCCGAAGCTCTTCGAGCACGACCGCGCCTACATCTTCCAGAACGCCGACAAGCGCATCATCTTCGCCATTCCTTTCGAGCACGATTTCACACTGATCGGCACGACTGACCTCGACTACGAGGGCGATCCGGAGAGTCCGCATGCGACGGAGGCGGAGATCGCCTATCTCTGCGTGGCGGCGAGCGAGTATTTCCGTCAGCCGATCGAGCCGCCGCAGGTCGTGTGGACCTACTCCGGAGTGCGTCCGCTCTATGACGACGGTGCAAGCGCGGCCCAGGAAGCGACGCGCGACTATGTGCTGAAGGTTGAAGGCGGCGGCGATCTCGCGCCGGTCCTCAACATCTATGGCGGCAAGATCACCACCTACCGCCGCCTTGCCGAGGCGTCGCTCGAGAAGCTGCGGCCATTCTTGCCGAACCTCTCCGCGCCCTGGACGGCAGATGCGTCGCTTCCGGGCGGTGACTTCGAGGTCGGCGGCCTCGTGGCGCTTTCCGCGCGGACTGCGGTGCTTTCGCCGGTTTGCACGCCGCGCCGCGCCGCCCGGCTCGCGCGCGCCTACGGCACGCGTGCGACACGGATCGTTGACGGCGTGCGGACGGAGGCGGACTGGGGCGTTGAGTTCGGCGCCGATCTGACCGAGCGCGAGGTCCGCTACCTGATGGCGCACGAATGGGCGCGGACCGCTGAGGACGTGCTCTGGCGGCGCTCGAAGCTCGGGCTCCGGATAGACAAGGTGGGCGCCGCGCGCCTCGAAGATTGGATGCAGACAAAGGGCGCCTCGGCGCGCTCGCCGCTCGCCGCGGTTGGGGGTGCGCCGTGACGCTCGAGCTCAACGACGTCTCGAAGCGCGTCCACGGCGAGACGCACATCGACCATGTGTCGCTGACCTTCGAGCGCGGATCGCTCAATATCTTGCTCGGGCCGACCCTTTCGGGGAAGACCAGCCTGATGCGCTTGATGGCCGGGCTCGATCGGCCGACCGAAGGGCGCATCGTCTTCGACGGCAAGGACGTGACCACTGCGCCTTTGAAGACCCGCTCGGTCGCGATGGTCTATCAGCAGTTCATCAACTACCCGAACCTCACTGTCTACGAGAACATCGCTTCGCCGCTTCGCGTTGCCGGTGCCGCCAAGGCGGAGATCGAGAGGCGCGTCGCCGAGGCTGCGGCGCTGATGAAGCTCGAACCGCTTCTCTTGCGCCGCCCGCTGGAGCTTTCCGGCGGACAGCAACAGCGCACGGCGCTCGCGCGCGCGATCGTGAAGCGCGCCGATCTCGTGCTCCTCGACGAGCCGCTTGCAAATCTCGACTACAAGCTTCGCGAAGAGCTCCGCGAGGAGCTGCCGCGCATCTTCGCGGCAACCGGCGCGATCTTCGTCTACGCCACCACGGAACCGCTCGAAGCGCTGCTTCTTGGCGGCTCGACCGCGACGCTTGCGGAAGGGCACGTCACCCAGTTTGGCCCGACGCTCGATGTCTATCGCCGGCCGAATAGCCTCGTCACGGCGCGCATCTTCTCCGACCCGCCGATCAATACGCTGCTCGTGGAGAAATCCGAGGGCATGCTGCACGCTGCCGACAAAGCTTTGAGCCTGCCCGCGACCGGTCTATTCGCCGGCCTCGACGACGCCGTCTTCACCGTCGGCTTCCGCCCGAACCACCTCTATCTTCACCGGCCCAAGACGGAGGCCGTAGCGATCACCGCGCGCGTCGCCATGACCGAGATCACCGGCTCGGAGAGCTTCGTGCATGTTGATTTCGCCGGCGAGCGCTGGGTGGCGCTCTCTCGCGGCATCCACGATCTCGCCATCGGCGACTCGATCGAGCTCTACCTCGATCCGGGTCACTTCTTCGTCTTCGACGCCAGGGGCGAGCTCGCAGCTGCGCCCGGCCGGCGCCAGGCGGCTTGAGAGGCAACCATGGCGCGGATCGTGCTCAACCATGTCGCCCACTCCTACGGCGCGCACCCGCGCGGACCCGGGGACTATGCGCTGAAGCCGCTCAATCATGTGTGGGACGACGGCGGCGCTTATGCGCTGCTCGGACCGTCTGGGTGCGGCAAGACCACGCTCCTCAACATCATTTCCGGCCTGATCATGCCGAGCGAGGGGCGCGTCTCCTTCGACGGTATCGACGTGACGCATCTGCCGACAGCGGAGCGCAACATCGCGCAGGTTTTCCAGTTCCCGGTCATCTACGACACGATGACGGTGGCGCAGAACCTTGCCTTTCCGCTTAGGAACCGGCGTGAGCCGGAGGTCGAGGTTCGCACGCGCGTCGCCGAGATCGCCGAGATGCTCGAGCTGACGCCGATGCTGAACCAGCGCGCGCGCCGGCTGACCGCGGATGCCAAGCAGAAGATCTCGCTCGGGCGCGGGCTGGTCAGGCCGGACGTGTCGGCGATCCTCTTCGACGAGCCGCTCACTGTGATCGACCCGCATCTGAAATGGGTGCTGCGCGCCAAGATCAAGGAGCTGCACAGGCAGCTCGGCCTGACGATGGTCTACGTGACCCACGATCAGACCGAGGCGCTCTCCTTCGCCGACACGGTCGTGGTCATGTACGAAGGCGAGGTGGTGCAGATTGGCACGCCGGAGGACCTCTTCGAGCGGCCGGCGCACACCTTCGTCGGTTATTTCATCGGCTCACCGGGCATGAACGTCGCGCCCGTCGACGTGGAGGGGAGCCGCGCTCGTCTTGGCACCCGCGAGATTTCCCTCGGACGCGCTTATCCCGATCTGGCCGCCGGGGCGAGGACCGAGCTCGGCATACGTCCGGAATTCGTGCGTCTCGCAGGCAGGGGCGCGCACGGCATCCAGGGAAGTGTCGTCAAGGTCGACGACGTCGGCCGCTACCGCGTCGTCAAGCTCGACATAGACGGCCATCTCTTCAATGCCATCGCAACGGAGGAGGCCTCGATCGAGGACGATCGCGCGCGCGTCGTCTTCGATCCGCATCACCTGCACCTCTATGCCGACGGCCGGCTCGTGGAAGGCGTGCCGGCTTCGCGAGGAGACGCGTAGGCCATGGACAAGACCCTCAATAACCGCGCCTGGTTCCTGGTGCTGCCGGTACTCCTCCTGGTGGCCTTCAACGCCCTCATCCCGCTTATGACGGTGGTGAACTACTCGGTGCAGGAGACGTTCGGCGGCAACATCTTCTTCTTCCACGGCGTCGGCTGGTTCCAGGACGTGCTGCAGTCCGACCGCTTCCACGCCGCGCTCGGTCGCCAGCTGGCCTTCACATTCATCATCCTCATCATCGAGGTCCCGCTCGGAGTCGTCATCGCACTTGCGATGCCGCGGCGCGGCGTGTGGGTCTCCGTCTGCCTCGTGCTGATGGCGCTGCCGCTCCTTATCCCGTGGAACGTCGTCGGCGCGATCTGGAACATCTTCGCGCTGCCGGACATCGGTCTTCTCGGCCACACGCTGAACGCCATCGGCTTCGACTACAATTACACGCGCCATCCGATCGATGCGTGGTTCACCATCATCCTGATGGACGTCTGGCATTGGACCTCGCTCGTCGTGCTCCTCGCCTATGCCGGGCTGATCTCGATCCCCGACGCCTACTACCAGGCGGCCAAGATCGACGCGGCGTCTCGCTGGTCGGTGTTCCGCTACATCCAGCTGCCGAAGATGAAGCGCGTGCTGACGATCGCGATCCTGCTCCGCTTCATGGATTCCTTCATGATCTACACGGAGCCGGCTGTGCTGACCGGCGGCGGTCCTGGCAACGCCACGACATTCCTGTCGATCGATCTCGTGAAGGTGGCGCTCGGGCAGTTCGACCTTGGGCCGGCGGCGGCGATGTCGATCATCTACTTCCTGATCGTGCTGCTCATGAGTTGGGTCTTCTACACGCTGATGATGCGCAACGAGGAGCAGTCATGACCGACGTGACCTCCACATCCGCGATCCTCGCAACGCGCGAGCACCAGCGCTCCACGGCGCGCGTCGGCCTGAGCTGGCTGATCCCGGCTATCTACATCCTCTTCCTGCTAGTGCCGATCTATTGGCTCCTCAACATGTCGTTCAAGACGACGAACGAGATTCTGGGCGGCCTCACGCTGTGGCCGCACCGCTTCACGCTGGCGAGCTATCACGAGATCTTCACCGACCCGACCTGGTACAACGGCTACCGCAACTCCATCATGTACGTGACCATGAACATGGTCATCTCGGTGACGGCGGCGCTGCCGGCGGCCTATGCCTTCTCGCGCTATCGTTTCGTCGGCGACAAGCATCTCTTCTTCTGGCTCCTGACCAACCGCATGGCGCCGCCGGCGGTGTTCGCGCTCCCCTTCTTCCAGCTCTATTCGGCGATCGGGCTCTTCGACACGCCGATCGCAGTGGCACTCGCGCACTGCCTCTTCAACGTGCCGCTGGCGGTGTGGATTCTCGAAGGCTTCATGTCGGGCGTCCCGAAGGAGATCGACGAGACCGCCTACATCGACGGCTACTCCTTCCCGAAATTCTTCGTGAAGATCTTCATGCCGCTGATCGCTTCGGGCATCGGCGTGACCGCCTTCTTCTGCTTCATGTTCTCCTGGGTCGAGCTTCTGCTCGCAAAGACGCTGACCTCGGTCGCGGCGAAGCCGATCGCGGCGGTGATGACGCGGACGGCGAGCACCTCGGGCTACGAGCTCGGGCTCCTCGCCGCGGCCGGCGTGCTGACACTGATCCCCGGCGCCGTCGTCATCTATTTCGTGCGCAATTACATCGCCAAGGGCTTCGCCCTCGGGAGGGTCTGATGGAGGGAACCATCTTCGACCTCTCCTGGATGGCGTGGACGTGGCAGACCGCCACCTTCTTCGTCGTGATCTTCCTGATGCTGTGCGGGATGACGGCGTGGGAGATGGCGTCGCCCGGCGGCGGCCCGCGTCACGGCATCCTCGGGCTCGACACGACGCGCGGCGACCGGCTCTTCATTTCGCTGCTCGGCAGCGCGTTCATTCATCTGGCTTGGCTCGGGCTCGTCGGCCCGAACCTTTGGTGGGCTCTTGGCCTCTCGCTCATTTACGCCTTCGCGGTGTTCCGATGGGTGTGAGGCATCAGGGGGTTGTCGGCCGTCGGCCGGCGTTTTTGATGAGAAAAGGGAGGTAAAGCCAATGAGACGATTGTTGCTAGGAACAGTCGCGGCATTCGCCCTCATGACGCCGAGCGCGTCGTGGGCGGGAATGGACGAGGCGAAGCAGTTTCTCGACAACGAGATCGCAGGCCTTTCGACGCTGTCGCGCGAAGACCAGGAAAAGGAGATGCAGTGGTTCATCGACGCGGCCAAGCCGTTCGTCGGGATGGAGATCAACGTGCTGTCGGAAGACATTCCGACCCACGAGTACGAGTTCAAGGTGCTGGCGCCGGCCTTCAGCGCAATCACTGGGATCAAGGTCAACCACCAGTATCTCGGCGAGGGCGAGGTCGTGCAGGCGGTGCAAACGCAGATGCAGACCAACCGCAACCTCTACGACGGCTACATCAACGACTCGGACCTGATCGGCACGCACTCGCGCCTGCAAAGCGCGGTGAACCTGACCGACTGGATGGCGGGCGAGGGCAAGGACGTCACCGATCCGATGCTCGACGTCGACGACTTCATGGGCAAGTCGTTTACGACGGGTCCGGACGGCAAGCTCTGGCAGCTTACCGACCAGCAGTTCGCCAACCTCTACTGGTTCCGCAAGGACTGGTTCGACCGCCAGGATCTGAAGGACAAGTTCAAGGCCAAGTACGGCTACGAGCTTGGCGTTCCGGTCAACTGGTCGGCGTACGAGGATATCGCCGACTTCTTCACCAACGACGTGAAAGAGATCGACGGCGTCCGCGTCTACGGCCACATGGACTATGGCAAGCGTGCGCCCGACCTCGGCTGGCGTATGACCGATGCCTGGCTCTCCATGGCCGGCGAAGCCGACGTAGGCATTCCAAACGGGCGCCCGGTCGACGAGTGGGGCATCCGCATGGAGAAGGACTCCTGCAATCCCGCGGGAGCCTCGGTGTCGCGTGGCGGCGGCGCGAACTCACCTGCGGCCGTCTACGCGGTGTCCAAGTGGGACGAATGGCTCCGGAAGTACGCGCCTCCGGGTGCGGCCGACCTCGACTTCTACCAGTCGCTGCCGGCTCTGTCGCAGGGCAACGTCGCCCAGCAGATCTTCTGGTACTCGGCGTTTACCGCCAACATGGTGGCGCCGAAGAGCGAGGGCAACAATACCGTCGATGACGACGGCAATCCGCTTTGGCGGATGGCCCCGTCTCCGCACGGCCCCTACTGGAAGGAAGGCTCGCAGCGCGGCTACCAGGACGCCGGCTCGTGGACGCTCTTCAACTCAACGCCCGTCGATCGTCGCAAGGCGGCTTGGCTCTATGCCCAGTTCGTCGTGTCGAAGACCGTCGACGTCAAGAAGAGCGACGTCGGGTTGACCTTCATCCGCGACTCCACGGTGCGCCACCCGCACTTCACGGAACGCGCGCCGAAGCTCGGCGGTCTGATCGAGTTCTATCGCTCGCCGGACCGTGTTGCTTGGACGCCGACGGGCATCAACGTGCCTGACTATCCGAAGCTCGCCCAGCTCTTCTGGGAGAACATCGGTGACGTGAACTCCGGTGCGTTCACACCGCAGCAGGCGATGGATCGTCTGGCCGAGCAGATGGACGACGTCATGGCCCGCATGCAGGCGGTGGACGAGTTCGAACAACGTCTACCACGGCTGCGGACCGCGGCTTAACGAGCCGAAGGACGCGAGCGCGTGGCTCAGCCCGGACCATGCGCCGTGGGCGAAGCTCGACAACGAGAAGCCGCAGGGCGAGACCATCGCCTATGACGAGCTGATCAAGCGCTGGACCGAGCACCAGTAGATCGGCGAACGATCGTTGAAGACGAGGCATGGCCGGAACCCCCGGCCATGCCTTTTTGCTTGGACCGGCCGCGCGTACAGAAAGACGCCAAGTGAGGGTGTCGAGGCAGCGTCAGCGCTTGCGAAGGCCATCGACGAAGATATCGACCAGACGCAGCACGGTCTTTTGCCAATCGGGCTTGTTGTACATGTTGTAGCAGATGCCCACGAGCGCTTGCAGAAGCTCTTCAGGCGTGACGTCCGCGCGTATCTCGCCGGCGGCAATGGCGCGGTCGAGCAGCGAGCCGACGGCCCTCGTCAGGCGGTCGATCGAATAGGCGTAGAGCTCCGACGGGCCGTACGCCGCAAGAGCCAGAGCCGCCAGCATTCCCTTCTTCGTAGCGACCAGACGGACATTGGCGTGCAGCCAGCGCCGCAGGGCCTCGACGGGAGCGGCTTCCCTCCCTAACTGTTCTGCAAGCTCGCCGAGCTGATCCACCTCGTGGCGATAGACCGCCTCGAACAAGGCTTCGCGCGTCGGGAAGTGGCGATAGAGCGTTCCGATCCCGACGCCCGCGCGCCTTGCCACGGCCTCGAGGCTTGCGTCGGGTCCGCCGGCACTGAAGACCGCGGCGGCCGCCTCGAGCAGAAGCTCGCGGTTGCGGATCGCGTCGGAGCGGGGCCTGCGCCGGGACTTTTCGGAATGGCCTGGCATTTCGCCTGACTAAATGCTCCTTACCTCTTGAAAACCGGAGGCATCCTCCGTATAGTAGCTTTTGGGTGCTGAAGCATAGACACCCCCCGCATCGGCCCGGGCGACCAGGCCGCTTCACCATCGACCGACAGTGCCACTTGGGCACCCTTCATAGCCGTCCGGCACCCCTGATTTCTACGACGGTAACGCTGGACTGATCGGAGTCTCGCATGAACTCTTGCATCAGCCTCACCGTGAACGGTGAGCGCAGAGCCGTCGACCTCGAGGATCCGCGCGTGACGCTTCTCGACCTCTTGCGCGAGCGCCTCGACCTGACCGGAACCAAAAAAGGCTGCGACCGCGGGCAGTGCGGCGCCTGCACCGTCCTCGTCGACGGCCGGCGAATCAATTCCTGCCTCGCTCTTGCGCTGAGCCTGGACGGCGCGGAGGTCGTCACCATCGAAGGCCTTGCCGATGGCGACAAGCTTCATCCGGTCCAGGCCGCCTTCATCGCCCATGACGGATTCCAATGCGGCTTCTGCACGCCCGGACAGATCATGAGCGCGGTGGGCTTGATCGGGGAAGGGCAGGCCGGGAGTGATCCCGAGCGCATCCGCGAGGGCATGAGCGGCAATCTCTGCCGGTGCGGCGCCTATCAGGGAATCACCGAGGCGGTGCTCGAGGCGCAGAAGAGCATCGCAAAGCAGGACCGGAGGAGTGCGGCATGAAACACTTCGACTATGTGAGACCCACGACGGTTCCGGAAGCGGTTGCGGCGGCGGCCGAGCCGGGTTCCGCCTACCTCGCCGCGGGCACGAATTTCTCGACCTGATGAAAGGCGGCGCCATCCGGCCCGACCGTCTGGTCGACGTCACGCGTCTGCCTGGCCTCGACCGGATCGAGCGGCTTGCCGACGGGGGCATGCGCATCGGCGCGCTCGTCCGCAATGCCGACCTCGCCCACGACCCGGATTTCGCCCGGTCCTATCCGGCCGTCGTTGAAGCACTTCTGTCCGGCGCGTCAGCTCAGCTTCGCAACGCCGCGACGGTCGGCGGCAATCTCATGCAGCGCACCCGCTGCAGCTACTTCTACGATGCCGCCAGCGCCTGCAACCGGCGTGAGCCGGGTTCCGGGTGCGACGCGCTCCATGGCGAGAATTGGCTGCACGCGATTCTCGGCTGGAGCGAACACTGCATCGCGACGCATCCGTCTGACGTCTGTGTGCCTCTGACCGCCCTCGATGCTGTCGTCGAGATCGAAGGCAGGAAGGGTCGGCGCGAGATTGCGCTCGAAGACCTTCACCGATTGCCCGGAGACACGCCGGAGCAGGAAACCGCGTTGGAGCCCGGAGACCTGATCGTCGCTCTTCGCCTCCCGGCTGATGCGGCGGGTTTCGCTCCGCATGCGCGCTATCTGAAGCTTCGCGAACGCACGTCTTTCGCGTTTGCGGTCGTGTCCGCCGCCGCGGCGCTCGAGCTTGAGGACGGCACGATCCGAAGCGCGCGGCTTGCTCTCGGCGGCGTCGCGCCAAAGCCCTGGCGGTCCCGCGCGGCGGAGGACGCGCTTAAGGGCGCGAGCGCGGACGTGGCGGCGTTCCGGCGGGCCGCCGAGGCCGCACTCGCCGACGCAAGATCGTCCGGCGACAACGCCTTCAAGATCGACCTCGCCAAGAGGATCGTCGTGCGCGCCCTCGCGCGCGCGGCCGCGGGAACGCCAGAGCGCCTTCCCGCCCTTCCGGCCTCACCATTCTCCTCCGTTCTCGGAGTGCACCAAAATGCCTGAGATCGTTCCCATCCAAGTTTCGCCCCATCGCCGCTACGGCTCGAATTCCGGTCAACCGCTCACCCGTCGTGACGGCGTCCTCAAGGTCACCGGGCGTGCGATGTACGCGGCGGACAACCACCCCGGAGGGATGCTCTACGCGGTCTGTGCCGTCAGCACGATCGCACGCGGCCGCGTCACCCATCTCGATGTCGACGCCGCCAAGGCTCATCCCGGAGTCGTCGAGGTGATCACGCCCGCCAACCGACCGCCGCTTGCGAGCGATCCGGATGTGAAGAGCGGTCTCTTCTCCTTCCGTTTCGAGGCCCTGCAGAACGACCGCGTGCGCTACGCCAATCAGCCGATCGCGCTTGTCGTCGCGGAGACGCTCGAAGCAGCCACCGAAGGTGCGGCGCTGCTTTCGCCGCGCTACGAGGTGGAGCCGGCCCGCGTTGGGCTCGACGGCAAACGCTTCAAGCCCGAGGCGGTCGGCTTCGGCATGCCCGCGAACGTCACGCGCGGCGACGTGGAGGCGGGTCTCGCTTCGGCCGCGCGGAGAACCGAGACGACGTGCGAAACTCCGGCGCAGTACCACAACGCCATGGAGCCGCACGCAATCGTCGCGGCATGGGACGGCGACAAGCTGACGCTCGACACACCGAACCAGGCGCCGGTGCTGTCGCGCAGCAGTTTCGCCGACTTCTTCGGCATACCGGCGGAGAACGTGCTGATCCGCACGCCCTTCATCGGCGGCGGCTTCGGCTCGAAGGCGATCCAGAATGGACCGTACATCCTCGCGGTGCTCGCGGCGCGCATGTTGAAGCGGCCGGTGAAGCTCGTGCTGACGCGTGCCCAGATGTTCGGGCCGGTCGGTCACCGCGCCGCCACGCGGCAGCGTTTCAGGCTCGGCATGCAACCCGACGCGGGCCTGATTGCGCTCGACCATCACGTCATTGCCGCGACGAGCAGCTTCGAAGACATGATCGAACCGGCCGGCGCCGCCTCCCGCGCCACCTATGCGGCAGCGGCGATTGCCAGCACGCATGAGGGCGTGCGCAACGATGTCGGCACGCCCGGCCCGATGCGCGCTCCGGGCGAGGCGTCCGGCTCGGCGGCGCTCGAGGTGGCGATGGACGAGGCGGCCGAAGCCTGCGGCATGGATCCGCTCGAGTTCCGCCTCAGGAACTACGCAGAGGTCGATCCGATCATGGGCAAGCCCTACTCATCGAAGGCGCTACGCGAATGCTACGCGGAGGGTGCGAAGGCGTTCGGCTGGTCCGGGCGGCCGCTGAAGCCGCGTCAGATGCGCGACGATGACGGCTTCCTCGTGGGCTGGGGCATGGGAACTGCGATCTTCCACGCGCCGATGTTTGCGGCGGAGGCGCGCGCCACGCTGCGCGGCGACGGGACGGCTCTCGTCGAGACCAGCGCCATCGACATGGGGCAGGGGGCTTTGACCTCGCTCGCCCAGATCGCCGCCGACGGGCTGGGGCTCCACATCGACCAGATCGAATTCCGTGCCGGCCACTCCGACCTGCCTGACGGCGGCGTCGCCGGCGGCTCGGGTCATACGGCGACGGCCGGCGCGGCCCTCGACGCGGCCGGTGGTGACGCGATCGCCAAGCTCGCAGCCCTTGCGACGTCCGATCCGGCGTCGCCGCTCTTCGGAGCAGGCAATGCCGGTGTGGTTGCGCGCGGGGGCAGGCTGCATGTGAAGGATGACGAGACGCGCAGCGAAGGTTACGCCGAAATCCTCGCCCGTGCCGAGCTTCAGGAACTGAAGGGCGAAGGCAAGGGTGCGCGCGATCCCGCGACCGCCAACGACTACGCGATGCAGGCGCATGGTGCGGTCTTCGCCGAAGTGAAGGTCGATCCCGATCTCGGCCAGGTGCGCGCCACCCGCCTTGTGGGCGCCTTCGCCGCCGGCCGGATCATCAACCCCCATCTGGCGCGCAGCCAGCTCCTCGGCGGTATGATCTGGGGCGTGTCCTTCGCGCTGCACGAAGGAGCGATCGTCGATCGGCGTAGCGGCAGGGTGATGAATGCCGACCTCGGCGAATACCACGTGCCGGTGAATGCCGATGTGCCGTCGCTCGAAGCGCTGCTCATTCACGAGGACGACCCTCATGTGAACGGGCTCGGCATCAAGGGCGTCGGCGAGATCGGCATCACGGGTTCAGCCGGTGCTGTGGCGAATGCGATCTGGCATGCGACCGGGATTCGGGTCCGCCGGTTTCCAGTCAGAATCGAAGACCTAATGTAGGCCAGCGGCGTAGGCCGAGGCTGAGGTGGGCTGATCGCCGGAATTGGAGTTCTCAAAGAGCAACGGGGATCAACGAGAGCTTCGAACGCTCCGCGGCGTGACAAGATTTGCCATGAGGCGGAACGCACCCGGCACGAGGTGTTCCATCTGGTGGTGCAAGACGAGGCTGGTGTGGGTGTGTCGCCCCTTCCCGATCTCCGCGGAGAGGAGCGCGCCTTGCAGCGGCTCTTCCCCCGGATCCGCCATCGACAAAAGCGGCCGGTAGACGGAGTCCCATTCTGCCGCAAAGTAGAGGCCGCGCTCCTTGTGCCAGCCCTCCCAATCGCCGGCGGCGATATGGTTCGGCTGGTTCAACAGGGGATGGTTGGGCACCAGGACTTTGACCGCCGCATTTTCGTCGGTGACGCGCCAGCGAAGAGACGGCTGTCCGATCTTCAGAAAGGCCGGCGGGACCTGCTTCGGATCCCAGCCGTCCCAGGGCCGGTGATAAAGGGTGACGAGGTTTCCGCCTCCGCGAACGAAGTCGTGAAGTCGGGCGGCGGCTGCCGCGAGCTCCGGCCGCATCCCGAAGGCGAACACGCCGACGAGGATGGTGTCGAATTTTGAGAGGTCGCCGCCTGCGATGGTGGCTGGATCGAGCGCGACGACATCGAGCCCGAGCTGCCGCAGCCAATGGTCCACGCGATCGTTGCCGCTGCCGGCATAGCCGATGCGAACACCGGTCGGGATCGCCGCCTCCAGCACGCGCATGCGGATCGCGGCGGGAACGCTTCGCGCGACGCGGCCCGTATGCCGATAGTCCGATTGCCGCAAGGTCAGCGCTGGCTTGCCATTCGCCTTGAGGGGAAATGTATAAAGGCCTGCTTCGCCCCTGCCGCTGATCGCGATGTCGCTGGCCGTCCTGCCGGCGGCAAAATCGAGCTCAAGCCGCTGAGGCTCGCAGGCCCAGCCAGGCTCGATATCCGGCTCGATCGTCGCGCCGCGCACCTCGGGAGAGGTCGCTAGCGCCGAGATACGGAAGCGGATCGCCGTCGCCGGCAGCGCGCTGTTCAAGATCACGGCGTCCGGGTGCGCCACAACGTCTATCGCGGGCGCCAATGCGAGCGGCTCCTCGAGATCGATCGGGTGACGGATGTCTACGCCTTTGATCGAGAAGGAGACAAGGAGCCCCACGGCACCGTTCATGCCGGTCGGAGTGAAGCGGTCGGCATAGCCGTCGCCAAGCGGCGCATCGTCGGGGATCTGGAGACGAAACGCGCCCGATCCGGAAAGGACGGACGGCTCGGCGCGCCAGCCCGACGGCTATGACCACCGAAATTTGCGGGGGACCGTCTATCAACGCGTCGCCGTGCATCCAGATGAAGGTCGATCGCAATATTCGACCCTGGGGCGGCGAGTGTCGGCCGCGCGGCCGCGCGCACGACCAGACCGGAAGCCTCGAACAGCACGCGCGCGAGTTGCCGCTCCTTCTGCAGTAACCGGTGCTTGATCGAATTTCCCGCGAGCTTGAGCGCCGGACGGAGCGCCGCGAGCGCATCGGCGGCGGCCTCGCAGACGCGCGACGCATGTGGCCAGGCGGCGACCGCGGCTGCGATCTTCTCATCGGTTCGGCTCAGCAAATCGCGGAGCGCGGTATCGTCCGCCCCGCTTGCAAGCTCGGCCAGCGACCTCGGCAGGCCGTCGAGAACGCTCGCCTCTTCCGCCGTCTCCCCGAAGGCGTTCCACGCGAGATGCAGCAGACAGGATTCCTCGGCCGCCTCGACCCACTCTCCCATCCCCTGCGTGGCATGGCCAGCACGCGACCACTGCGCGATCTGGGCATAGGTCGCGCCGAGCACTGGATCGCGGGCGCCAGTGTCGATCGTGAGCGTCGCGTTCGGTGGCGGAAGATCGTCGTCGTAGGATCGTCCCGCGCCCGACCAGGCGGGAAGGTAGAACTTCGACACCTGCCAGGGCGAAAGACCTTCTTCGATTGTGATGCGGAAAGGCGGACGCATCGGCGGCCAGATCGATGGCCCGGCGCGCGGCGCGCGTCATCGCGCGATGATGACCATGCTGGCCAGGCACATCAAGGAAGGTCGGACAAATGATGTCCGGCCGCTCTTCCCGTATGATCCGGACGAGCCGCTCGATCGTGTGCTCCTCGCCCCACTTCTCGAAGGTCTCTTCGGCACTCTTGGAGAAGCCGAAATCGGTGATCGTGTCGGCCGGGTCCTCAGACAGCCACCGCACCGAAAGATCGATCGCCTCGGCGGCGACCTCCATCTCGCGGGTGCGGAGCGCGCCGAGATCACTCCCGCTTTCCTTGCCGAGCGCATTCTGACCGCCTTCGCCGCGCGTGGAGCAGACGAAGACCGTCCGCACGCCGTCGCGCAGGCCGAGAGCGGCGAGCATGGCGCTCGTTTCGTCATCCGGATGCGCGCCGGTGTTCATGAATGTGACGACGGACTGAAGCGGACGCAAAGCCCGCCAAAGCCTGACCATGGCCGGCTGCATTCGCTGCCGCTCTATGCGCTGCCGGTCGTGCAAATGCAATCTCCCGTCGGTGCGGATCGTGACGCGAAATGAGCATCGCGCTCAGCAAGGCGCAACCCTTCCGACTGCGACCGACGCGGCGCTCTCGGGTTGTGTTGACAAGGTCCAGGAGGTGGCAAACTATCGTGGCAGAGGACGCAGTTCAGGGGCCGTCCGGATCCCTGGAGGACGACGAAATGATCAGGATATTTGTGCAGGCGTCCGAGCGGCGTCGCTGTCGATCCCTCTGCTCCTGGGAGGAATTCCTCAAGCGGGTGCCGTGGAAATCCAGTATTGGCAATATGTCTTCGACGCGCGCATCAAGGCGATGGACCAGCTCATCGCGAACTTCGAAAAAGCCAATCCCGATATTACAGTAACGCAGACAACCTTTCCCTACGCCGACTATCAGACGAAAGTCGCCGCCGCGATCACCGCAGGCCAGGGCCCGGATGTCGTGCAGTTCTACTATGGCTGGCTCGACAACTTCAAAACCGGGAAGCTGATTCAGCCGCTGCCGCAGGACGCGTTTCCGCACGGGCAGATCGAGAAGGAGTTCTTCCCCATCATCTCGGCGATGAAGGCCGACGGCGAGTATTGGGGGCTTCCGACGGCCGTGCGCTCGCTCGCCCTCTTCTACAACAAGAAGATCTTCCAGGACGCCGGGCTGGACCCGAATAGCCCCCCGACGACGCTCGACGCGCTCGTCGACGCGGCGGTGAAGACCGCCCAGCACGATTCAAGCGGCAACATCACATCGGAGGGTCTGGCGGTCGACATGGGCGCGCAGGACCATCAATGGTGGCGCGAGGTGCTTCTGCGCCAATTCGGCGGCGTGCCCTACAACGACGACTACACCAAGGTGACCTACGACGACGAGCACGGCCTTGCGGCGCTGAAGTGGTACACCGACCTGACGACCGTCCACAAGGTCGGCCAGAGCGGCTTCATGGATGAGGCGCAGGCCGCGTTCAAAGGCGGTCGCGCGGCGATGGTCATCGACGGTTCGTTCCGCCTCGGCTCGTTCTCGCAAATCAAGGACTTCGAGTGGGGAGTCGCAGAGCTGCCCGAAAAGGACGGGATCAAGAGCAACTATGTGAGCTACTGGGTGAACGGGCTCGCGGCGAACTCGAGCGGCGAGAAGCTCGCGGCGGCGGAGAAGTTCCTGGCCTACGTCACGTCGCCCGAGGCGATGCAGATCTGGCTGAAGACGGTCGGCGAGCTGCCGGCGAAGCCTGAGCTCGCGCTGACCGACGAGAACACGAAGGATCCGATCTACGGCCCGTTCCTCAAAGGTCTGCAGTACGGGCACACGACCTTGTTCGTCGACGAATCCGCCCAGCGGCAGGTCGCGATCGACATGGTCAACCGGATCATTCTGGAGAACCAGGATCCAAAGGCATCGCTCGACGAGGCCGCGGCCGCCGAGCAGCAGATCCTCGACGACCACCACATGTGAGCAGCGGCTTGGCGGCCGTCGAGCGGCATGAAGACGCGGCCGGCTTAGGCCGCGTCTGGAATCGGCTGACCATCCACCAGAAGCAGGTGGTATGGGCGTGGCTTTTCCTCGCGCTGCCGATCGCGTTCTACGTCGTCATCCGGTTCTGGCCGACGGCGGACGCCATGTGGCTGTCATTCACCAACTGGAATCTCCTGAGGCCGGCGCATTTCGTTGGCTTCCGGAACTACATCAAGCTCTACCACGATCCGGTCTTCTGGAAGGTGTTCCGCAATACCTTCGCCTATCTCATCATAGGCACGCCGGTCAGTCTGCTGCTCTCCTTCATCATCGCCTTCGAGCTGGAGAAGATACGTTTCCTGCACGGCTTCATCCGGGCGCTCTACTTTCTGCCCTTCCTGACGACGGCGGCGGCGCTCGCCTGGGTGTGGCGCTGGTTCTACCAGCCGATCCCGATCGGCTTCATCAACAACGTGCTGAGCCACCTCGGCCTGCCGGCGCAGCCGTTTCTGCGCTCCACCACACAGGCGTTGCCCTCGGTGCTTGCCGCGGCGGTGTGGGCCGGCCTCGGCTTCCAGATCGTGATCTTCATGGCCGGGCTGCGGGCGATCCCGCAGACCTATTACGAGGCGGCGCGGATCGACGGCGTCTCCGGATGGGGGATCCTCACGCGCATCACCATCCCGTTGCTCAAGCCGACGATCGTCTTCCTTGTCGTGTTCTCCTCGATCGGGTTTCTGCGCATCTTCGACCAGGTCTACAACATGACCACGAACGATCCGGGCGGACCGCTGAACGCCACCAAGCCGCTGGTCCTGATGATCTACCAGACCGCCTTCTCCTCCTTCGACATGGGCTACGCAGCGGCACAGACGGTAGTCTTGTTCCTGATCCTCCTGGCCGTCTCGCTCGTGCAGCTTCGCATCCTGAGGGATCGCTGATCATGGCCGCTGATGTCGCCGCGATTGCGCCGCCCCGAGCCGCGGTTCTTTCCATGCGAGCGCCCCGCCCGGGCCGCGTGGTCGCCTGGACGCTTCTCTTCATCGGCGGGATCGTCATGGTCACCCCGATCATCTTCATGCTCTCGACCTCGCTGAAGGACGCGTCGCAGGTCTACGATCTTCGCCTCATTCCCGCCGAACCGACGCTTCAGAACTATGTCGACGTGCTTGCCGACGGGCGCTTCCTGCGCTGGTTCGTCAACTCCTTCGTCGTCGCGACGTCCGTGTGTCTGTCGAACGTGTTCTTCGATTCGCTCGTCGGGTACACGCTGGCGAAGTTCACCTTCCGCGGCCGCTACCTGGTCTTCATCGGCATTTTATCGACCTTGATGATCCCGACCGAGATGCTGGTCATCCCATGGTACCTGATGGCGCGCGATTTCGGCTGGCTCGACAGCTATTGGGGGATCATGTTCCCGGGCATGATGACCGCCTTCGGCACGTTCCTGATGAAGCAGTTCTTCGAGACCGTGCCCGACGATTTCCTCGAGGCCGCGCGCATCGACGGGCTGAACGAATTCGCCATCTGGTGGAAGGTGGCGGTGCCGCTGGTGACGCCGGCGATCTCGGCGCTGGCGATCTTCACCTTTCTCGGCAACTGGACCGCCTTCATCTGGCCTTTGATCGTGACCACCAACAAGAACCTCTACACGCTGCCGGTCGGCATCTCGAGCTTCTCCGTCGAGGCCTCGATCCAGTGGGAGAAGATCATGACGGGTGCAAGCCTCGCCACGATCCCGACCCTCGTCGTGTTCCTGGTTCTGCAGCGCTTCATCGTGCGCGGCGTCGTGCTCGCCGGGCTGAAGGGATGAGCTCTGGTGGCGAGCGCGTCAGATCCCGCCTCGTCCGATCCGGATCGATTCCCCGATCCTGTCTACAAGGACACCGTCCTGAAGCCGCTCTTCGAAGGCGCGAAGGCGCATTTCGCCGACCATTTGCGCGGCATCAACCGTGCGCATCTCGTCATGCTCGCCGAAACGGGCATCCTCACGCAGGAACAGGCGAAGGCGATCGCAGGCGCGCTTCGCGAGGTGGACGCTCAGGATCTCTCGAAGGTCGACTACACGGGCGATGTCGAGGATTTCTTCTTTCATGTCGAAGCCGAGCTGATCCGCCTTCTCGGCATCGACCTCGCCGGTCGGCTCCACACCGGCCGCAGCCGCAACGACATGGACCACACGATCTTCCGCCTTTCGCTGAAGGCGAAGATCGACTGCCTCGCCGAGGAAGGGCGGGCTCTTGCCGAGGCCATGATCGACAAGGCGGGAGCCGAGCGCGGGACCATTATCGTCGCCTACACGCACGGCCAGCCGGCGCAGCCCTCCACCTTCGGGCACTACATCGCCGCGGTCGTCGAGGTTCTGCTTCGCGACCTCGAGCGCTTGGCGGCAGCGAGGATCGTGGTCGACCGCTCGCCGATGGGCGCCGCCGCCATTACGACCACGGGATTTCCGATCGATCGCGGCCGTGTCGCAGAGCTTCTTGGTTTCGCCGCGCCGACCGAGAACTCCTATGCGTCGATCGCCTGCGTCGACTACGTGACGGCGACCTATTCGGCGGTGAAGCTCATCTGCCTGCATCTTGGCCGCGTCATCCAGGACCTGCAGTTCTGGACGGCGTTCGAAGTCGGGCAACTCCACGTGTCGGATGCATTCGTGCAGATCTCGTCCATCATGCCGCAGAAGCGCAACCCCGTTCCGATCGAGCACCTGCGCCTGCTCGCGTCGCTCACCGTCGGCCGCGCCGACACGATCGTCGGCGTGATGCACAACACGCCGTTCACGGACATGAACGACTCCGAGGGCGAGGTGCAGGTAGCCGGATATGCGGCGTTCGACAGCGGCGGTCGCGTGCTTTCGCTGTTCCGCGCCCTGCTCTCCGGCATTTCCGTTGACGCTGCGCGTGTGCATCGGAACATCGATGCGGCATGCATCACGGTGACCGAGCTCGCCGACAGCGTAGTTAGGCGCGAAGGCCTCTCGTTCCGGCAAGCGCACGAAATTGCCGCCACTGTTGCGCGCGAGGCGATCGGCCGGGGCAAAGGTCTCGGCGACAGCTATGATGTCTTCTGCGCTGCATTCGAGTCGCTTGCGGGACGCGCCACATCGATCTCGGCGGACACGTTTCGCGAGATCATTTCGCCTGAGCACTTCGTCGCCGTGCGCAACCGGCTTGGCGGGCCGGCTCCGGCCGCACTCGACGCCGCGCTGATGCGCTACCATACCGCGCTCGAAGCTCTTAGCGCTCGCGCCGCGGAAGACGCCGAGCGCGAGGCAGTGGCAAAGCAGGCGCTTGTCGCCGCCTTTGCCAAGCTGGCGTCGGCCTGAGGAGCGGGGCGCGCATGGCACCCGTCTCCCTCCGCAACCTCGAAAAGGGCTACGGCAAGGTCAAGGTTCTTCACGGCATCGACCTTGATGTGGGGGACGGTGAATTCGTCGTCCTCGTCGGCCCGTCCGGCTGCGGAAAGTCGACGACACTCAGGATGATCGCCGGTCTGGAAGAAATTTCGGCCGGCGAGATCGCGATTGGGGGACGCGTCGTCAACAACCTTGAGCCGAAGAACCGGAACATCGCGATGGTGTTCCAGAACTACGCGATCTACCCGCATATGAGCGTGCGCCAGAACATCGGGTTCGGGCTCTACTCCGCCAATCTCGACAAGGCAGAGAAGGACCGGCGAATCCGCGAGGCGGCCGGTATCCTCGATCTGACCGAGCTTCTCGATCGGAGGCCCGCGCAGCTTTCCGGCGGCCAACGCCAGCGGGTCGCGATCGGGCGCGCGATGGTTCGGAACCCGGCGGTGTTTCTCTTCGACGAGCCGCTTTCCAATCTCGACGCGCAGCTCCGCACGCAGATGCGTCTGGAGATCAAGAAGCTGCATCAGAAGCTAGGCACGACCATCATCTACGTCACTCACGATCAGATCGAGGCGATGACCCTCGCGAATCGAATCGTGGTGATGCGGGACGGCCGCATCCAGCAAAGCGGCACACCGACGGAAGTGTACCAGAGGCCGGCGAATGTCTTCGTCGCACAGTTCATCGGCAGCCCGTCGATGAACCTTCTGCCAGGCACGGTCGGGCACGATGGGACGATCGCGCTTCCCGGAATCGGGTCCACACACCTGCCCGCATCGTTGGCGGGGCGCCTGAGCGCCGGTGATCAGGTGATTCTCGGCGTTAGGCCAGATGATCTTGTCGTGGCCGATGACTCCGAAGCTCGACTCGTTCCGCCTGATAGGAAAGGTATCCGTCGTCGAGCCGCTCGGGCCGGATGTCCTGGTCTACGCCGAAGCGGGCGGCCGCGAGCTCATCGCCAAGGCGGGCGGGCGGCAGCCGCCGCCGGTCGGTGCATCGGTCACGCTTGTCGCGCCGCAAAGTTCGCTGCATGTGTTCGATGCCGAGACCGAGCAGGCTTTAGCTTGATCGTGCCGTTGCCTGGAAGATGTCTGCTTCGGCTCAGAATGCGAGGTGGGTAGTCGTCCACGCTACGTCCGCAACGCGAGAGTCTCGCCCTGACCCCAAGGCCGTCATCAGCCTGTCGAAGCTAGACGCCCAACAAATCGCTACCGGCACGTCTCGGCAACCTTGCCGAGGAACGCCACGCAGCGGTCGAGCTGCGCGCGCGGGATCGCTTCGTCCGGCTGATGCGCTTGGCTGGTCGTGCCGGGCCCGACGATGATGGAGGGAATGCCAGCGTTCTGGAAGATGCCGGCCTCCGTTCCATAAGGGACTATGCGTACGTGGTCGGCGCCGGTCAACGCCAGCATCTCCGCCTCGATGGAAGTATCTTCGTTGCGCCTCAAGGGCGGAATGCGCGACTGAACGTCGATCGAGATCCCCGTCTTTGGGTCGACGGCCTTCATCGCAGGCTCCAGCTTCTCGCGCGCGAATGTTTCGATGCGCTCCAGCACGGCGAAGTCGCTTTCGCCCGGGATGATGCGCATCTCCCAGAAGAAGCGGCATTCCTCCGCCACGATGTTGCCGTGCAGGCCGCCCGAGACCTGGTTGACCTGGATCGTCGAATAGGGCGGCTCGATGCCCTCGACCGTCGGACCGGCCCGCATGTCGGCGCGGATGCGGTTGATCTCTACGATCAGCTCGGCCGCGACCATCACGGCGTTGACGTACTTGTCCGGCTGCGAGGAATGTCCCGGCTTGCCGCGCACGGTCGCCCAACCGATGAGCCCCCCCTTGTGTGCGGCGACAACACCCATCTCGCTCGACTCGCCGACAATCGCCAGGCGCGGCTTCAGCTCGGACGCTCCGAGCCACTCGGCCATCTCGTGCACGCCCTTGCAGCCCACCTCCTCATCGTAGGAAAAGGCGAGATGGATGGGGCGTGAGAGCGGGGCTTTCGCCATCTCCGGCAATGCCGCGAGGCAGGAAGCGAGAAATCCCTTCATGTCGGACGCGCCGCGCCCGACAAGCCGGCCGTCGTGCTCGCGGAGCGTCCACGGATCGCCGGTCCACGCCTGACCCTCGGTCGGGACCACGTCGGTGTGGCCGGATAGCGCGACGCCGCCGCCGACCTCAGGCCCGATCGTCACAAGCAAGCTCGCCTTGTCGCCTTCCTTGTTGGGGAACCGGCGGAACTTCGCGCCGTAAGGACGAGCCGTCTCCTCGACGTAGGCGAGGAGGTCGAGGTTCGACGATGCGCTGATCGTCGGAAAGGACACGAGCTTTGCGAGATGCTCCGCGACGTTGGGCAGCGCCATGGTGACTCCGGAATTCTGTGGCATCGGCCGGGCGTGCCGCGCAATGCGGAGAGCGCGTCCGGAAGAGATGGGAGGCTTGAGTTAAGCAGCAGCTTCGCGGAATGTCGAGGCGGCCCGCCCACCGCGCGGCGACACGTCTCACGCAACGAGGGGAAGGAGTGCCATCATGAGCCGAGAGGTCGCGATTGGCCTTGCGGCGGCATCGTTCCAGTCGGGGGCGTTCCGAGAGGTGCTCGCTCGACGCGTGAGAATGCCAACTGAAAGCCGGCGACCCGAGCGCGCAGCAACGCTACGTGCCTACCTTGAAGAGGAGATGGCGCCGGCGGTCGAAGCGATGGGATTTCGAACCGAGCTCCTTCACGAGGCCACTGCGCCATCGCCTTTCCTATTCGCCGAACGGCACGAAGCGGGTGCGCCTCTCACCGTGTTCATCTACGCCCATGGCGATGTGGTGAACGGACAGGAGAACGCTTGGCAGGAGGGTCTCTCGCCCTGGGACCTGACGGAGGTCGGCGAGCGCTGGTACGGCCGCGGTGTTGCCGACAACAAGGGCCAACACACCGTGAACCTGGAGGCGCTTAGGGCCGTCCTGGAAGCGCGCGGGGCGCTCGGCTTCAATGCCAAGATTCTCATCGACATGGGTGAGGAGATCGGCTGCCCCGGCCTGCGCGAGCTCGCGATGGCACACCGAGATCGGCTGGCGGCCGACATCCTCGTCGCGTCCGACGGACCACGTCTTGCAGCGACTCGTCCGACGCTCTTCATGGGATCGCGCGCGGGGATCGACATCATCCTGTCGATCAGGGCGCGAGACGGGGCGCATCACTCGGGCAACTGGGGCGGGCTCCTCTCAAACCCCGGTATCCGGCTCGCCCATGCGATCGGCGCGATAGTCGGGCCGACCGGACAGATCAAGGTTCCGGGCTGGACGCCGCAGGGAATCCTGCCCTCGATCCGGCGTGCCCTTAAGGGATGCGAGATGGAGCCCGATCCGACAGGTCCCACGATCGACCCCAATTGGGGCGAGCCGGGCCTGACGCGCGCAGAGCAGGTGTTCGCCTGGTGCTCGTTCGAAATGCTTACCTGTCTCGTTGGCGATCCGGCCGTGCCGGTGAGCGCCATCCCACCATCCGCCCTGGCGCGATGTCAGCTGCGCTTCACCGCTGACGTGGAGCCCGAAGACGTGCTGCCGGCGCTCCGCAGGCATCTCGACACCAACGGCTTTGCCGACGTCGAGGCACAGCTCGGCGAGCAGGCGCTGGTCCGCGCGACACGCCTCGATCCAGAGGATCCCTGGGTTCAAAGCGCCGCCCGGTCGGTGGAACGAACCACTGGGCGGCCGCCGGCCATCCTGCCGAACTTCGGCGGCACGCTGCCCAACGACATCTTCGCCGAGGTGATCGGCATGAAGACGATCTGGGTGCCGCACTCATACCCCGGCTGCTCCCAGCACGCCCCCGACGAGCACGTGCCGCGTCAGATCTTGGAGGAGGGGCTGGCGATCATGGCCGGTCTTTACTGGGACCTCGGTGAAGCGCAGCTATGGCCCTGACCGAGCGCTGTCGCGGCCCTTTGGAGACGTGCCTCGGGGCTCAGGCAAGATGACAGGCAGCGAAGCGCCGCGAGCCTTCCACATTTCTTGAGTTCCGAACCGGCTCAAGAGAACGCAGTTCCGGACGTTCAACAGCGCAGCGCGCGACCGCGATGGGGCAGCGCGGGTGAAAATGACAGCCGCTCGGCGGATCGAGCGGTGATGGCATCTCTCCTCGCACCGCCGAGAAGGGCCGCTTTCCGGACTCCAGCCGCGGCACCTCATCGAGCAGGGCGCGCGTGTAGGGGTGCTTGGGCTCCGAAAAGATCGCCTCCGTTTCGGCAAGCTCCACCACGCGACCAAGGTACATCACAGCGATCCTGTCGGAGATGTGCTCCACCACTCCCAGATCATGGCTCACGAAGACGTAGGTGAGGCCCATCTCCTCCCGCAGCTTCATAAAGAGGTTGAGGATCTGCGCCTGGATCGAGACGTCGAGCGCGGCGGTCGACTCGTCGCACACAAGCACCGATGGCCTCACCGCTAAGGCCCGCGCGATCGCAATGCGCGCGCGCTGTCCACCTGAGAACTGGTGCGCGTAGAGGCGGTGCGCGTCTCGGTCGAGGCCGACCCGCTCCAAAAACTCGCAAACGTAGCTCTCCTTGTTGCGCGCGGTGATGAGGCCGTGCGCAACAGGAGCCTCGCCAATGATGTCGAGGACCCGGGCGCGCGGGTTGAGGGAGGCCATCGGATCCTGAAACACCATTTGCACGGCAAGGCTCGCTGCACGGCGTTCCCGCTCTGGAGCCGACCTGAAATCTGTCCCCTTCACTCGAACGGTGCCGGAGGTCGGTGGCAGGATTCCCGCGATCATGCGAGCAAGGGTCGACTTGCCGCAGCCGGATTCGCCGACGATTCCCAGAACCTCGCCAGGCGCAACCGCGAGGCTGACGTGATCGACGGCCCGCACCTTGCTCGGGCCGCTGTGCCCCACGATCCAGCCGGCGAGCCTCTCGGCGTAGTCGGCATGCTTCGAGAAGTCGCGGCAAACGTCGTCGAGGGCGATGATCGGCGCGCTCATGCGGGAAGCGTCGCGCCCACACTCTCGCGCATGGCCTTGGACACCGGGTGGTGGCAGCGCACGCGCCTTTCGCCAAAGCGCGTCGAGGCGGGCGCGGCGCGGCTGCACAGCTCATCGGCGTGGTCGCAGCGGGGGTGGAACGGGCAGCCCGGTGGCACCGCCGCCAACGAGGGCATGGCCCCTCGGATCTGCGCAAGAGGCACGCCGCGGCGGTTGCGCGAGGGGATGGATGCGATGAGCCCCGCCGTGTAAGGATGCGCCGGGTCGAGGAGAATGTCGGTGACGGAGCCCGTCTCGACGATACGTCCCGCGTACATGACAGCGACACGATCGGCGAGGCCAGAAACGACCGACAGGTCGTGGGAGATCCAGACGAGTCCGGTGCCCTTTTCGGCGGCGAGCGTCTGCACCTCCGACAGGACCTGCGCCTGAATGGTAACGTCGAGCGCCGTTGTCGGCTCGTCCGCGATGAGCACGGCCGGACCGTGGAGGAGCGCGATGGCGATCGCGAGCCGTTGCCGCATCCCACCGGAGAATTGATGCGGATAGGCCGTGAGCCGCTCGGCCGCAGCCGGGATGCCGACCGCCTGAAGCGCTTTTAGCGCCCGCTCCCGGGCAGACTTGTATGACAAGCGCTCATGGGCACGCAGCGCCTCTATGATCTGTGTGTCGACCCTGAGCACCGGATTAAGTGTCGTGGAAGGGTCTTGAAAGATCATCGAAATGTCCCGGCCGCGCAGCTTGCGCATTTGCTGGTCCTGGAGGCCGACAAGCTCCGTGCCGCAAAGACGGACCGATCCGGAGGCAATGCGACCCGAGCTATCGAGGAGGCCCATCACGGCAAGCCCCGTGACCGACTTGCCCGAGCCCGATTCACCCACGAGCCCAAGCACCTCGCCGGGCGCGAGGTCGAACGAGACGCTATGAACAGCCGTGACTTGCGCGTGGCGCGTCTGGAACGTGATCGTGAGGTCGCGGACGCTGAGCGCCGGCTCGCTCATGTGTTGAGCCTGGGGTTGAGGATCACACGCAGCCTGTCGCCCACGAGATTGATCGCCACGATAAGGATCACAAGCGCAACGCCGGGGAAGGTCGAGATCCAGTATTTGCCGGACAGAAGGTAGCTGTAGCCGGTCGAAATCAGCATGCCGAGCGAAGGCTCCGTCACTGGAACGCCCACCCCGAGAAAGGATAGCGAGGACTCCAGGACGATCGCATGCGCCACCTGAATCGTTGCCACCACAATGAGCGGCGGCAGGCAGTTCGGCAGGAGATGGTTAAACAGGATGCGCCGTGCGGGGAGCTCCAGAGACGTCGCGGCAGCGATGTAGTCCTTATTCTTTTCCACCAAGGCCGAGCCGCGCACGGTGCGGGCATAGTAGGCCCATTGGACGGCCACGAGCGCGATGACCACCTTATCGACACCGCGGCCGAAGACGGCGAGCAGCACCAGCGCGATCAAGATCGAGGGGAAGGAGAGCTGAAGATCGACGATTCGCATGATGATCGCGTCGACACGACGGCCGAAGAACGCCGCGGCAACGCCCACGGTGGACCCGATGATTGACGCCACAAGGACCGATACCACGCCGACCCCGAGCGAAATTCGCAGGCCGTAGATGATCGCGGAAAGCATGTCGCGGCCCTGATCGTCGGTGCCGAGCCACGCCGTAGCGCCGTTGCCGAGCGCCGAGCCGGGCGGCAGCATGTTGTCCATGATATCGAGCTGCATCAGGTCGTACGGATTCTGCACCGTGACCCACGGCGCGAAGATGCCGAGAAGCGCCGCACAGGCGAGGATGACAAGACCGACGGCGGCGCTCGGTGAGGCGAACAAGTCGGCGGCGCGCTGCTTGAAAAGACTGGCCGGCCGCTTGGCCTCGTCCGCTGCCGTCAGGGCAGGCCTTTGCTCGATCGCACTGCCGCTCATGTTGCACCCTCATCACTCAGTCGGATGCGCGGATCGAGCGCGGCATACATAAGGTCCACCGCGAAGTTCACGATGACGAAGATGAGCGTAGTCGTCAGCAGGTAGGTCACGATCACGGGGCGGTCGAGCCGGTTGATGGAATCGATCAACAGCTTGCCCATCCCCGGATAGGCGAAGACACTCTCCACCACGACGGCAAACGCAATCAACGCTCCGAACTCCATCCCGACAATGGTGACAACTGGGATGAGGATATTCTTCAAGATGTGCACGCAGACAATCCGCGTCGGGCTCAGGCCCTTGCCGCGCGCAAAGCGAATGAAGTCCTGCGCCATCACCTCGCGCGTCCCAGCTTCACAAATGCGAACGACGAGGGAGGCGTTGTAAAGCGCCAGCGTGAATGCCGGCAGGATCATGTGACGCAGCCCATCGAGTGTGAAAGCGGCCAGCTTTACGCCGAAGATGCTCACCGTTTCGCCTCGCCCGCCCGACGGCAGGATGCGAAGCTGCACGGCGAAGACGAGAATGAGCATCAGCCCGATCCAGAAGCTCGGCAGGGAGAAGCCGAGGATCGAGCCGGACATGATTGTGCGGCCGATTGCCGAATTGGGCCGCAGGCCGGCCAGGACGCCGAGTGGAATGCCGAGCCCGAGGGACAAGACCAAGGCCATCAGCGCGAGCTCCAACGTCGCAGGCAGGCGCTCCAGGATCACGTAGGTCGCGGGCAAGCCGTAGACGAAGGACTTGCCGAGGTCACCCTGCACGGCATTCCAAAGAAATAGCGCGTACTGCTCGTAAAGCGGCCGGTCGAGACCGAGATGGCGGATCGCGGCGGCGCGGTCGGCCTGATCGGCATCGGGACTGAGGAGTGAGTCGACCGGGTTGCCTATCGCATAGACCGCGACGAAGACGAGCAGCGACATGGCAAATAGGATGAGGAGCGACTGCCCAATGCGGCGAATGAGATAGGCGAACACGAGCCCTCCTTTCCATGACCGCACCGGCGCATCGCAACACCGCCCGCCGTCGTCGCGAGGAAGCGGCGGCGTGCCAGACCGCTTTGGACGCGCCGCAGCGCTCGCATTGGCGTCGCGGACTCGTTGCCTCGCCCGCTTTGCAACGCAAGCGCGAGCAAGCCGATCACCTACACGGCCAGTTCAGGGCGCAGCTTGCAATGTCTCGCGATCCACAGTCCGAGGCACCCACAGGCTAGGCCTTCGCCCCCAAATGGTTCAAGTCTAAATTATTTGCGCCGGCCGTATTGAAGCCCCGGAACTCTGGGGACAGTATGTCTCTCAAATAGCGGGAGATCTTCTCATGCGAAGAGACCGGACTTTTCTATCCATGTGTGGCGCGGCGCTGCTTCTTGCGCTCGGATCGTTCAACGCCAGCGCTCAGGATCTCACCTACGCAATCAGCGCGCCCATAACGTCGACAGACCCGCACTTCCAGAACGCGACGCCCAACAACGCCGCGCTGGGAAATATCTTCGAACCGCTAGTGATCTTGACCGGCGACGGTCAACTCATCCCCGGACTGGCAGAGTCATGGACGAACGTCGACGACGTGACTTGGGAGTTCAAGCTTCGAGACGCGACGTTCCACGACGGTGCGCCGCTCACGGCCGACGATGTGATCTATTCGCTGGAGCGCCCCGGCAAGATCGAGAGCCCGGCCCCGTTCACCACCTACACGAAGGCGATCACTGGGATGGAGGCGGTCGACGACAAGACGGTCCGCCTCAAGACGGCATCCCCCTATCCGCTGCTGCCGCTTGATCTGTCGCGAGTCTACATCGTGCGCAAGGCCGTCGCCGAGGCGAACGATACGAAGGCGATGAACCTCGGCAACGGTGTCATCGGTACCGGTCCTTATGAGTTCGTCTCCTTCGTGCCGGACGAACAGCTTTCGCTCAAGCGCAACGACAAGTACTGGGGCGACGCCCCCGCCTGGGAAAACGTGCAGATCCGCATGATCTCCGACGACGCGGCTCGCACCACGGCGCTCTTGTCGGGGGGCGTCGACGCGATCGAGAACGTGCCGACCCCGGACATCGAGCGCATGCGCAACGAGGACGGCATCAATTTCGCGTCCGGCAAGTCTCAGCGGTTCGTGTTTTTGTTCCTCGATTCGGGCCGCGACGAGCCGCCGGGCCTCCTTGGCAACGATGGCGCGCCGCTTGCCAAGAATCCGTTCAAGAATCCGCGCGTCCGCGAGGCCGTCAACCTTGCGATCGATCGTAACGCCATTGCCGAGCGGGTGATGATGGGGCTCGCCTACCCATCCAACAACATCGTCTTCGATGGCGGGGAAGGCTTCATCCCGGGCCTGGAGAACCCACCCTACGACCCGGAGAAGGCCAAGGCCCTCCTCGCGGAGGCCGGATATCCGGATGGATTCCGGATCACCATTGCCTCTCCCAACAACCGCATGATCAACGACGAGAAGGTCGTTCAGGCAATCGCGCAGATGCTGACACGCGTCGGCATTCACACCGAGGTCGACGCCATGCCGTTCTCGGTGATCGCAACCCGCGGTCAGAAGGGCGAATTCGGCGTTTCAATGATGAGTTGGGGCAGCACGACGGAGGCCTCGACACCGATCCGCCAGATGATCGCCTGCAAGGACCCGGACAAAGGGTGGGGCGCGGTCAACTGGGGCGGCTACTGCAACAAGGACGTCGACGCCCTTCTCGCCAAGGCGCTCGCCACGGTCGACACGGCCGCCCGCACGAAGATACTTGAGGACGCAGTCGGCATCCTCATGAAGGACGTCGCCATCGTGCCGCTTTACTTCCAGGGCTCAACCTGGGCGGCGCACAAGGGAATAAATATCACGCCGCGTTCCGATGAGCGGACGTCGCCCGACATGTTCTCGCCGGCAACATGACGCCGAGAGCTAGCCACACCGGTCCAGCTTGGCGCGCCAGGCTGGACACAATCCGCTTTGCTCAGGACGCCGAAACCGCAACCCGATGACGCGGATCGCAGCCTAGAAAAGCCCCACGCGCCGGACGCGGCATGTGTCTTGAATGAGTAATTCCACTACAAAGACTGGCGTGATATTTCACCAAAGACTGGCCGATCCCGTGGCTGCAAAATGCTGGTTCGTACGACCCGCGGCTATCGGGAAATGAGGTGGGGATGGGCGAGAATGCGTCGGGCTTCTTCCGGGCTTTCAACCAAGAGCACATCGTACTCCTTATCTGTGTGGTTCTCTTCGGCGCTGCGGCGTTCGGGCTTCCGGGCTTTCTGACGGCCCCGAACCTGATCGCCATCGTTCGCTCGATCGCTGTCCTCGGCATCCTTGCGCTCGGGATGGCGGTGGTCATTGTCGGGCGCGGCATCGACCTGTCGATGGTGGCTGTCATGGCTATGTCCGTGGCCTGGTACCTGCAGCTTCTCGACAACGGAATGGCAGACACGGCGGCGCTGTCGCTGGTGCTCGGCGGCGTGCTGGCTATCGGTTTGTTGAATGGCTTCCTCGTCGCCTATGCGGACGTGCCCGCGATCTTCGTCACACTCGCCTCCGGCTCCTTCGTCTTCGGCTATGTCCGCTCCCAACTGATCCCCTCCGACGCCGTGCCGGTGCCCGAGGGCCACTGGGTGGAGATTCATGGGCGGCCTTCGCTTCCTCGGCGTTCCGATCGAAGTCCTCATATTCGCGGCGCTGGCGGCTGCGGTATTCATGTTCCTGCGCTTCACCAAATGGGGCCGCTATGTCTATTACGCTGGCGACAATCCGGTGGCGGCGCGCAATATCGGCATCCCGGTCCGGCCGATGCTGGTGCTGCGCTATGTGCTGTCTGCACTGACCGCCTTTGTCGCCGGCCTGCTGACGGCGGCGAGCCTGCATTCGATCAATACTCGCGTGGTGAACTCCACGCTGCTCTACGACATCGTGCTGGTGGCCGTGATCGGCGGCATCGGCCTGTCAGGCGGCAAGGGCGGGGTGCGCAACGTGCTGGTCGGCGCGGCGCTCATCGGAATATTGCTGAATGTCATGACGATCATCGATATTTCCGTGCTCTACCAGAACCTTATCAAGTCCACTATCCTGCTCTTCGCGATCATCGTCGACGGGCTGATCAACCCCCGCGACGAGCAGACCGCGCAACAGGGGGACATCTGATCTCCGAACCGCCAACCGTTTGAAGGCTGGTCCAAACGAAAGGACAGGAACATGACGCTGATGAAGACCTTTCTGGCGGCAGCCGTTGTGGTGTCGGGCACGATCCTCACCGCACTGCCCGCTTCAGCCGAGATGATGGACTCCGCACCGGCGGAATATGCCAAGGCGCTTTCCGGCAAGCGCGTCCTCATGGTGCCGATGGCGATGGGTTTCGACCTGGCACAGGGCTGGGCCGCGATCCTGCAACGAGAGGTCACAGCCTTCGGCGGCACCTTCGAGACACGCGACCCGAACTGGAGTGTCGAGGCGGGCGCGCAGGCGCTGACCGAAGCGATCTCTTCCGACCCGAAGCCTGACGTTTTGGTTGTGATGTCGCCGGACCTCAACTCCTACTCGAAGATCATGAAGAAGGCGCAGGACGCGGGCATCTACGTGCTCCTGATCGACAACCCCGCCAACTTCAAGGCCGACGCCTATCTCGGCGGCGACTGGACTGAGCTCGGCCGGCTCGAGGCAGAAGCCGCGGTGAAAGCCTGCGGCGACGGCTCCTCGAAGAAGATCGGACTTGTCCAGGGTGACGAGACTAATGCCACCAGCCTCTTCCAGTACGACGGGATCATGGACGTGCTGTCGAGGCACCCGGACTTCGAGGTCGTGGCCAAGCCCGACTCGAACTGGGATGCGACGACCTCGCGCAACGTGACCACGACGATGCTGCAGCAGCACCCGGAGGTCTGCGCCATCATCGACTTCTGGGATGGCGACGCGACGGGCGCCGCGGCGGCGATCCGCGACGCAGGCCTACAGGACAAGGTCTTCCTGGTCACGACCGGCGGCGGCGAGAAGACCGCCGACTGCGAGTCGATCTCGAACGGGACCTATGGCGCCGTGGTCACGACCGAGCTGGTGACGGAAAGCACCAATATGACGACGATGATCAAATACCTGCTGCAGAGCGGCCAGAAGCCCGGCACGACGTCGGCTTACATCTACACGCTGCTGCACGCGACGACGAAGGACAACATGGGTCCCGACAGCTGTTGGGATCTGAAGGCGTTGCAGGCCGCGGCCGCAGCCAACTGAGCCTGGTCCGCACGCATCGAAACGCGACGGCCGGAGAATTTCCGGCCGTCCCTTGCTCCTGACCTGATGGGCGCCTGATGACCTTCCGCGAGCGGCTGCAGGCCTCCCGCTACAATGTCGTTCCCGACCACATCATCGGCGAGGTCCTGACTAAGCGCTGGGCCGACAACGCCATCCCCTTCATCGCCCTTGTCGCGACCGTTGCCACCTTTGGCAGCATCATCCCGGGCTTCTTTGCGCTCTATTCCCTGCAGGAATCGACGCGCCAGCTGGGCGAGTTCAGTCTTGTGGTAATCGGGCTGACCGTCGTGATGCTCGGAGGCGGGATCGACTTGTCCGTCGGCTCGATCTTCGCGCTCTCGGCGTTTGCCGCGGTTTCGACCTTCTTCATCTTCGAGCAGCCGGTCTGGCTGGCCTTTGCCGCTTCGCTCGCCGTCGGGTTGGTCTTCGGCGCGATCAACGGCTACCTGGTCGGCTACCTGAGGCTCAGAGCCTTCATCACGACGCTGGTGACCTTCATCATCGGCCGCGCCGGCTACGACATCCTCGTCGTCTCCTTCGGTTCGAAGGTTCAGCTTTCGATGGCGTCCTCGGATGCCTGGGACTTCATCGGCGACGGCACGTTTCTCGGCATCTCCATCCCTGTGCTTTCGGCAATCGCACTTGCGATCTTTACCCATGTCGCGCTGACGCGCTCGCGTCTCGGATGGCATGTGCTCGCAGTCGGGGGCTCGCGCCGCTCCGCCCACAACGCCGGCATCCGGGTGCGCCAGACGGTTTTCCTCACCTATGTCTTTTCGGGCCTCTGTTCGTCCGCGGCTGGTTTCCTGATCGCCACGCGGCTAAGCGGCGCTGGGCCCGGCACTGGGCAGGGACTAGAAATCCTCGCGCTCACGGCTGCCGTCGTCGGCGGCAACAGCCTTGGCGGCGGGCGCGGGTCGGTCGTCAAGGGACTGATGGGCGCCGTCATCGTGCTCGTCATGACGAACGGCCTGATCCGGCTCGGTTACGGCACCGGAACGAACCAGATGGTGCTCGGCATCCTCCTTGCCGTCGCCGTCACAATCGATATCCGCTGGCTGAAGAACCGGCACAAGGTCTTGAACGAGATCTACGTCGCGCCGGTTTATCTGAAGATGGGTGAGACGCAGTCGGCGGCGCCGGGCTCCGGCACGCCCTACGAGCTCAACAACCGCCTATCGGGAGCCGAACCGATCGGGCTCGGTGAGCTGGAAGGTCCGGAGGATGTCATCCTCGACCGCGAGGATCACCTCTATTGCGGCACAAGGCACGGGGAGATCGTGCGGTTCTTTGCGCCCGACTACGAACGGTCGGAGGTCTTCGCGCATGTCGGCGGCTTCCCTCTGGGCCTCGCCTTCGACCGCGCGGGCAATCTCCTCTCCTGCGTCGGCGCGATGGGCCTCTATTCGATCTCGCCCGACCGCGAGGTGAAGAAGCTCTCTGCCGAAACGCGGCGATCGCTGACCTCGGTCATGGATGACGCCCGGCTCCGCGATCCGAACGATCTCGACATCGCACCAGACGGCAAGGTTTACTTCACCGATTCCACCAAGCGCTATGACGCGCACGACTGGGCGCTCGACAGTATCGAGAACCGCCCGACCGGGCGGCTCCTGGTCTACGACCCGAAGGACGGCAGCACACGCACGCTGCTCGACGGCTACCGATACGCCAACGGCGTCTGCATGGCGCACGACAACAAATCACTGTTCTTCTGCGAGAGCTGGGCCTGCCGCATTCATCGCTACTGGCTGGCAGGGCCGAAGGCCGGCACCGCCGAATGCGTGATCCGCGACATGCCGGGCTATCCGGACAATGTGAACCGCGCCTCAGACGGCACCTACTGGATGGCGTGGCTCGGCATGCGCACGCCGTCCTTCGATCTCTCGCTTCGCCATCCCGGCATGCGTAAGCGCATGGCGCGGCGGCTGCCACAAGACGAATGGCTGTTCCCGAACATCAACACCGGTGGCGTGGTGAAGTTCGATGAAGTGGGCGAGATCGTTACGACGCTCGGAGATCTCTCCGGCGCGGCGCATCCGATGGTGACCTCGATGCGGGAGCACAAGGGGTTCCTCTTTGTTGGAGGCATCCTGAACAATCGCGTCGGCCGTTATCGGATCGCGGGCGCGGATTCGACCTGGACGTCGAACAACTCCTATTGGGGTCCATCGTCATGATCCTCGATCCGATCCTCGACATCTTCCGCGGTCGTGCGATCACCATTCCCCCGCTCGACGGCGCCTTCCGACCCGATACGGCGCTCGATGACGCACCCGTCTTCGCCGAGCTCGCCCATGCGGATAATCTCTGCGAGGCGGGCGGGCGGCTCTTCGCGTCGAGCGGAAACAGCCTCTACGCCCTTGACGAAGGCGAGGCGCCAAGGCTCGTCGAAACCTTCGCCGCGCATGTCACGGCGCTTGCGGCCGCGCCCGACGGAACGCTTGCGGTGGCGCTCGATGACGGCTCGCTTGTCGAGGGCGGCAACCCGGTCGCGCTGCCGAAGGGCGTCGCCTGCATCACGGCGCTCGCCTATGCGCCGGACCGCACGCTATGGCTTGCCAACGGCTCCGACCGACATCCGGCATCCGGATGGGTCGCCGACTTCATCGAGAAGAATTCCGGGGGCTCCGTCTGGCGGCGTCGCGCCGGGCGGCACCCTTTCGCTCGGAGGCGGCGGGACTTGCAATGGCCCTACGGGCTCCTGCCCGTTCCCGGAGGGGCAATCGTCAGCGAGAGCTGGCGCCGCCGACTGGTGCAGGTCGGTGGCGGCGATGTTGTGCCCGTGCTCGAGCACCTCCCTGGCTATCCGGCCCGCCTTTCGTCGGCCGCCGACGGTGGAGCCTGGCTTGCGATCTTTGCTCCCTGCAACCGGCTGATCGAGCTGGTGCTGCAGGAGCCGCGCTACCGCCACCGACATGATGGCGGAGGTGCCGCGCGAATTCTGGATCGCGCCGGCGCTGTCCTCGGGTCAGAGCTTCCTGGAGCCGCTGCAATGTGGCGGCATCCGAACCATGGGCGTGCACAAGGCCTGGGCACCGAGCCGGTCGTACGGCCTCGTCGCTCGGCTTGGCGCAGACTTCGCTCCGCTCGCCAGTCTCCATAGCCGCGCCGACGGCCGCCGGCATGGCACGACATCGGCGATCGAGTTCGACGGGCGGCTTCTCGTCGCTTCAAAGGGCGGCCACGTCGTGCTCGCGCCGGAGGTCGCATGACGAGCCCCATCCTCAGCATGCAGAAGATCACCAAGACCTACCGCAGCGTGCCGGCGGTGAAGGATTTGGATTTCGACCTCCGCGAGGGCGAGATACACGCGCTTGTCGGCGAGAACGGCGCAGGCAAATCGACGCTGACGAAGATCGTTGCCGGCGCCGTCGAGCCAACCTCCGGCCGCATGGTTTACCAGGGTCGCGAGACGCGGTTCGCCTCGCCCCACGAGGCGCTCAAGGCCGGCATTGCCATGGTTTTCCAGGAAACCAGTCTCGTGCCCTCGATGACGGTGGCGCAGAATCTCTATCTCGGCTCGGAGCGTTTCCTGAACCGCCTGAGCGGCACGAACATTGCTGCCCAGCAATTCCTGCAGTCGCTAAACTTCCCGGTCGACCCGACTGCGACGGTCGAGACGCTCGGCGCCGCGAAACGGCAGATGGTCGAGATCGCTCGCGCCGTGCACCATGATGCGCGCGTCATCATCTTCGATGAGCCCACTGCGTCGCTGACGCCGGAGGAGAAGCGCCACTTCTTCGCGCTGCTCCGTCGCTTGAAGGCGCAGGGTGTGTCGATCGTATTCATCAGCCACGCTCTCGAGGAGGCGCTCCTGATCTCTGACCGGATCACCATCCTGCGCGATGGCCAATTGGTTGCGACAGGCGATACGTCGAAGTTCGACCGGGACAAGATCATCGCTGCGATGGTCGGCCGCGCACTGTCGGGTGCGCTCTACCGCACGCGCGACGTGAAACATCTTCGCAAGCCCGGGAGGAAGGTTCTCTCCGTGCAGGATATCTCGATGGGCGCGATGGTCAGGAATACATCCTTCTCGGTCTTCGAAGGGCAGGTGACCGGTGTATTTGGGCTGATCGGCTCGGGCCGCACCGAGACGTTCAAGATTGTCGCCGGCATTTACAAGCGCGACTTTCTGCGCGGCGGCACTGTTGTCCTCGACGACCGGCCCGTCCGCTACATTACGCCCGCCGGAGCGGTCAAGGACGGGATCGCCTACGTCACGGAGGATCGCAAGTCTGAGGGCATCTTCGAGACGATGTCGATCGGCGAGAACCTGTTCGGCGGGATGCTTGCGGCACGACGCGAAGAGGGCGTCCTCGTCCGCGCGCGCGCCATTCGTGAGCTTGCGCGAGAATGGACGGGACGACTGAACGTCAAAGCAATCAACGCCGATGCGCGCGCCGTGGAGCTGTCGGGCGGCAACCAGCAGAAGGTCGTGATCGGCAAGGGCCTGATTCAAAAGCCGCGCATCGTCATCTTCGACGAACCGACGCGCGGCGTGGATGTGGCTGCCATCGCCGAGATCCACCAGATTATCAACGATCTGGCTGACCACGGCCTCGCGGTGGTGATGATCTCCTCCTATCTGCCGGAGATCATGAACCTGTCCGACCGCATCCTGGTCTGCCGGCAGGGGCGGATCGTGGAGGAGATGTCGCCGGTCGAGGCGACGGAAGAGAAGATCATGTACGCGGCGGTTCACTAGCTGCGCGCGCTCGACGAAATTCCACGGGGGAGAAACGACATGGCGACCGTGAAGCTGCTGAATGATGCCGAGGCCGATGCGATCCCCGCTGTCAAGGCCGTCTTCAACGACATCCGTGCGACGCGCAAAACCCATTTCATCAACAATTTCTGGCGCGGTCTCGCGAACGATCCGGTCACGCTTAAGCGGACCTGGGAGAGTCTGAAAGCGGTGATGACCGGCGAGACCGCCTTGCCGCCGGTAGTCCAGGAGATGATCTACATCGCCGTCTCGACCGCCAACGCTTGCGCTTATTGCGTCCACTCCCACACCGCTGCCGCGCGGGCAAAGGGCATGACCGATGCTGAGCACGCCGAGCTCTTGGCGATCATCGGACTCGCCGCGCAGACGAACCATCTGGTGACCGCCATGCAGCTGCCGGTCGACCAGGCTTTTCTCGTGGAGTAAGCGGCGGACTCCTAGCTCGGAAGTCATACATCTTGGTTGGAACACCGAACGACGATCACTTCGGGAGCACCACTTGGCAATCAAATGCGAGAAATGGTTCCCTGTTCGCGATCGCCGAAAGGGAGCTACAATTCAATGCGTCTGAACGAATCCCGGTCGCTTACGCCCACGAGCGGATGTTTGTGCGGTGCTTGTAAGCCAAGGCGCCCTAGTGCTGGCGCGACGCCGCCAACGCATGCAACTGCTATTTCGTCGATCCTGCCGTGAGGCTCTCGATGAACTTCCGCTGGAAGATCATGTAGACAACGATGATCGGCAGGATGATCACGACCGCGCCTGCGGTCAGGACCGGCGTGTTGACGGTGTAGCGCCCCTGGAAGAACAGCATGCCGATCGGCAGCGTCCGGTAGGCGTCGTCGTTGACCAGGATCAGCGGGATCAAGAACTCGTTCCAGGTCCAGATGAAGAGGAAGAGCGCAAGCGTCGAGATTGCCGGCATGAGCAGGGGCGTCATGACCGTCCACAGGATCTGCGGGCGCGTGGCGCCATCGAGGATGGCCGCCTCGATGATCGCCGGCGGAATCTGCTGCATGGCGCTCGCCATGAACAGTGTCGCGAACGGCATGGACATGGCGATCTGCGGTAGGATCATCGCCCAGTAGGAGTTCAGCAGGCCGAGATAGAGCATCTCGTAATAGAGCGGGATGATGAAGGCCTCGGTTGGCACCATCATGCCAAGCGTCAGGATCACGAAGATCGTGCGCTTGAACGGGAAGGTGAGGAAGGCGAAGCCGAAGCCGCTGAACATTCCGAGAAAGACGCTGACGGCCACCACTGGGATCACTACGATGACGGAGTTCTCGAAATAGATGCCGAAGTGACCGGTCACCCAGGCGCTCACGTAGTTTTCGAAATGCGGCCGGTCGGGGAGGACGAAAGCGCCGCGCAGGAGGTCCGGCTGGCTCTTCAGCGAGGTCAGCAGAAGCAGGCCGAACGGCGCCACGGTCACCAGCGCGAAAACCCAGAGGATCAGCCTGAACGGCAAACGCAGTGTGGGCGCGGTTACCGACTCCGCCATCAGATGGCCGTTCCGTAGGCCGGTCTGACGAGACGGTGGATGGCGTAATTCACGGCGAACACGAGAACTGCGCCGATGATCGCCACCGTCGCCGCATATCCGTAGCGGTTAAGCTGGAAGCCGAGCTGGTACATGTAGATGTTCGTCACCAGCGTCGCGTTGGCTGGGCCGCCGCGCGTCATCGTGAAAATCAGATCGAAGCTCTTGATCGAGGCGATGATAGTGAGGAGCAGCACCACGCGGATCTCCGGAAGAAGCAGCGGGAATGTGATGTAGAGGAACGTCTGCCAGCCGCGGGCTCCGTCGACGCGGCAAGCGTCGTAAAGCGAAGAATCGATTCGCTGCATGCCGGTCAGGAAGATGACCATGCAGAACCCGAAGAAGTACCAGGTCGCGACCGCGCCGACGGCGGGCAGCACGAAGGTGAAATCGCCGAGCCAAGGGATGGCGAGCGCCCCAAGGCCGACCAGCTTGAGCCCCTGATTGATCGGGCCGAAGGCGGGGTTGTAGAGCCAGTGCCAGATGATGCCGAGGACAGCGGTCGGCATGATGTAGGGCATGAAGAGCAGGGTTCTCAGCGCCAACCGCTCGCGGTTGCCGATCATGCTGATGATTGCCGCCAGGCAGATGCCGACGATCAGTGGCAGCACGCAATAAAAGAGGATGAGGACGGCGTTGTTGCGGAGGGCGACGAAGAAGAGGCTGTCGGAGAAGAGCTTGGCGTAGTTGCCGAGCGCGACCGGGATCGGCCGGCTGATGCCGTTCCATTTAGTGAAGCTCAGGCCGAGCGCGGAAAGGATCGGAACGAAGACGAAGGCAGCATAGATAAGGAGCGAGGCGAGCACATAGAGCAGGTTCCTGCGTCCCAGCGTGTCGAGCATGGTCCCGTGCCCTTGGCGGTCCTCAAGGGGCCGCGGCCGCAAGTCGCTGCGGCCGCGGCATGGTATTCAGCGTAACAGGGCGTTACTTGCTCGCCAAATAGCCCTGGTAGTCCTTCTCCATCGCGCCGACGAAATCCTCCGGCGTCTGCTGGTTGGCGAGGAGCAGCGGCGTGTTGTCGTCGATGGTCTTAAGCAGCGTGGGGCTCGCCCAGTCGGGATAGTGGCCGATCGAGTTGGTGGCGTTCAGGTTCTTCCACATGGCGACCCCTTCGCCCAGCAGCGGCGACAGCTTCACATCGGCGTTCTCAGGAATTGCCGTGGCGGGAAGTAGCCGGCATTCGCCCAGGTGACGGCGGCCTCCTCCGACACCATGTAGTCGACGTACGCGCCGGCGAGATCCTTGGTCGCCTGGTCCTTCGCAAGGCTGGTGATCGCCCAGGCAAGGTCGACGCCACCGACGCTGAGCGGCGCCTCGATGCCCTTCGGCGCCGGCACAGGCATGAAGTGGATGTCGGGGTTGTTCTGCATGTCGCCGAAATACCAGGTGCCGGAGATCAGGAAGGCGCCCTGGCCGGAAATGAAGAGCTGCACCGCGTCGTCGCCGGAGATGCCCTGATAGCCATCGAAGAAGTAGCCGTCATTGGCCCAATGCTGGACGAGCTTCGCCGACTCGATGTTGCCCGGCGTGTTCCATGTCCCGCCACGGCCGTAGATCAGGTCGTCGAGTTCCGCGCGGTTGGCCGCGCCAATGTGCGCCTGGCTGATCGCGGCGATCATGTGCAGCGCCATGTGCTGCTTCGACGTACCGATCATGAAGGGCGCGATGCCCTTCGCCTTCAGCGCGTCGAGGGCGGCGAGGAAGTCCTCGAAGCTGGCGATCGGGAGCGTCACGCCGGCCTCGTCGAGGAGCTTCTTGTTGTAGTAGAGACCGACGATCTCGGCGAGGCCGGAGATGCCGTAAGTCGGGCCCTCGCCGAACTGGCCGGAGTCCGACCAGCGATCACGGGCGAGGACCGAATCCGACTGCCGCTTGTCCCAGCCGTAGCTCGAAATATACGAGTTCGAGCGGCGTGAGCAGGTTCTCCTTGACCATCGCGCCCATGTCGCCGGCGCCCTGGTTCACCTTGGTCACCACCGGGCCGTCGCCGGCCGATACGGCGAGCTTCAAAGTGAGAGCAAGGTCGTCGAAGGTGCGCTCAGTGCGCTGGACGGTCACGCCGGAATGCGCCGCCTCGAAGTTCTTGTTGAGCTCCTTCATCACCGCGGCCTGCGCCTCGAAGGTGTAGTCGTCCCAGACCGGCAGCGTCTGCGCGGAGGCAGCGGCCGAAAATGCGATGCCGGCGGCAAGAGTGACGGCGGCGCATGCGGTTCTGATGGCGCGCCCGGACGGGGACGCGTCGCGATGTCGATTGTCGTGAAGCATTTTTCTGGTCTCCCTGCGATGTGTCCGTTGATTACCGATCGCGCCGACGAGTTGCGCGAGTCGATCTCTCTCCGCCCGGGATCGCGTCATCCCCGACGAACTCTTCGATAGCGTCCTTCCATGACGGATTTTCTTTTGCGCCCGCGGCGGCCATGGTGTTGATCGCGCCGACATGCACACGCGGGGCGCTACGGTAGAACCGTGGAGTGCGCCTCCACCAAAGATGGGATCGCAAGCATGACCACCGACGTTTCCGATCTCGCCATCCGACAGGCGAGGGCGGAAGACACTGATGCGATCTTCGATATCTGCCTCAGGACCGCAGACGCCGGCCGCGACGCGCGTGCGCTCTACAGCAATCCGCTCTTGCCGGGATATCTCTGGGCCGCATCCTACCGCGTCCTCGAGCCTGACTTCGCTTTCGTCCTTGCGGACGCAGATCGCGCGGTTGGCTACGTCATCGGCGCGCCGGACTCCGCGGCCTTTGATCGGCGGCTCGAAGCGGAATGGTGGCCGTATGTCACCCGGCAGCTCGCCGGCTTCCGCCCGAAGACGCCACACGATGAGATGGCAATGGGTCGCATCGGTCAGGCGGAGGACGCGCCGGAATGGCTGCTCGCCGACTATCCCGCGCACATGCACATCAATCTGTTGCCGCACGTGCAGGCTTCCGGCTGGGGGCGGCGAATGATCGACACCGAGCTTGCGGCGCTCAAGGCACACGGAGTCGCCGGCGTGCATCTCGGCGTCAGCCCGACCAACGAACCAGCCAAGGGCTTCTACCGATATCTCGGCTTCGAGGACATCAGCCGGGACGGGAAGGTGACGTTCGGAATGCGGCTCCGCCCGTAGCGGCCGCGAAGCCGTTGGCGGCAAGGTTGCCGCAGCGCTCACGCGAGTGCCTCCGCCCGGCGGGTGTCCGCAGCATCGTCGGCCGCGAGGGCGGCGCGTCCGTATTTCAACGCGACGGCCGCCGGCATGGCGCTCCAGCCCTGAAGCAGCGAGCCGCGGCCGAAGGGCGGCGAGAAATACTCGACAGCGCCGGCCCAGCCGTTCTTGAGGCATATCTCCCACCAGCGGGTGAGGGCATAGCGAGCGCCGCCCAGCCCGCGGCGCAGCCGCTCCTCAGCATAGACGCCGTCCCAGTAAGGCCAGTCAGAGCCGTTGTGGTAGCGGTAGGCGAAGGCCGACTTCGCGCGCAGGTCGGCCGGGCGCTTGAACGGCGGATAGGCGCAGAGAACACCCCAGTCGCCATAAGGCTGAGCATCGTTGTTGCGCGATTCCAGCGACGCCTCGATCGCGCCGAGGAGGCGCTTCGCCTTGGCCTTTGGGATCGCGTCGAAGCGGGCGAGCGTCAAGCTGTCGAGCGCCAGGTGATCTTCAACAAAGCCGTCTGGCGTCCGGTAGTCGGCATAGCCCTGGCGCGGTTCGACCCAGAGCGCCTCGTCGATCGCCTTGCGCGCAGCAGCGGCGGTAGTCTTCGCCTTCTCGGCAAGCGCAACGTCGAGCGTTTGCCCGATCTCGGCAACGACATCGAGCGCGCCGACCCAGAGCCCGAGGTCGTAGGCGACAAGCCCCTCGCGATAGACGTTGTCGGCCCAATCGCGATCGTTGCGCGGCTTGAGCGGCAGCACGCCGTCGGTGGCGAACCCAGATAGCGCGCAATGATCGCGCGGACCACCGGCCAATGCCGCTCCGCCTCGCCGACGTCGCCGGTCGTTCGGACATAGTCGCCGATCGTCAGGATGAAGAATAGCGGGCTGTCGAAATGGTCGCTCCACCAATCGCCGGGACGGCGATGGTCCTCGCGATAGCGGTCGGGGAAGCGGTTCGGATGCCGCAAGAAGTCGGCCCAAGCCTGCGACTGCGCAGGACCCGACAGGATGACGCCGCTCGGCGCCTCGCCGTCTGGCTGGACGCCGTTGGCGAGTAGCCCGATCTGCTCCTTCACGATCTCGGGCGCGAGCGTCAGGAGCGGCTGCATCGTCCAGTAGCCGTCGCGGTAGTAGGTCCGCGCGGGCGCGCTGTAGGCCTGGCCGGCAGCGAGCCCGGCGAAGCCGCCTTCGCTGTCGCGGCGGATGCTCGAAAGCGCGGCGTGGACGCCCTGAATGACCATGCTGCGCAGCACGGGGTCGGCGTCCGGCATCCGGTCGCAGCGCGCCGCATACGCGTCCGCCTCAGCGACGATATCATCAGTGTCGAGGCGCATCGCCTCGCGCGCCTCCTCCATTGACGCGCCCACGGCGAGCACGAGGTCGTCCCTCCGTTCCTCGATGAGGACGACACCCCAAGGGAGCACGACGGACTTACCGCCCGCGCCGTGCGTGACGACGGATTTCCGCCCGCCCGCCGGCTCGTGCCACCAGGCGCAGCGCGGCGCCGGCGTAACGCGGCGGAGGCGAGCGCCGCGCACCAGCATCGCCGGCGCCGATTGCGCGACATAGATCCCGCCGTGCGCGGCAACGATGCGATTCGGGCTGTAGAAGTAAGGGCCGGCAAGCGGCGTGAAGCTGACCTTAGCGAGCTTGCCGCAGCCCCAAAGAGCGAGGTCGACCATTCCATCGGGCCGGCAATCCGCCTGCAGACGAGGCGCCATGATCGGGAGCAGGACCGGCTCGGAACCCGCCAATCCGCCGTCGGGCCGCGCGGTCATGATGTCGGAGCTTCGCTCGCGCACAGACGGCCGAGCTGCCCTCGGCTCGGCCGACCGAAGAGGAGCTGCCGGCGATGCCATGCTCGCTGCCATACCCCCCAACGCCTCCGTGGTCGAAGAACCGCAGCGTAGGGACAGACTCAGCTATTTGTCAATGAGGCAGACAAATATGCGACCCGCTATGCTAACTCTCATTGATCGTTAGCTTCATTGTAGGGAAATCTGCTGGGACGTTTCGGTGGATCATTGCTTATTTCGGTGCTCGCCATGCTATATTCGTTCGTGGCCCTGACAAAATAGGGAGATTTCGGTGGTGTCAAACTCCGCCGAGCCGCCGGTAGCACGACAGCTCTCAATGAACGCCGTCATCCAGACGATCCGGGCGAGCGGACCGATCTCCCGCGCCGAGCTCGCCAAGGTGACAGGTTTCTCGAAGCAGACCATCTCTGAGGTCGTGCACGAGCTTGCCGAGGAGGGGTGGCTGCGGCCCTGCGGACGCACGACTGGCCGCCTCGGCCGCAGCGCCGTCACCTACGAGATCAACGGCAGGGCTGCGCTCGCAGCGGGGATCGACCTCGGAGGCAGTAAGATCAGCGCTGCCGTCTGCGATCTAGCCGGCGAGATCTTGGCAGAAGATCTGACCGCCACCGATCCACGAGGCGGGGTGCATCTCGCGGACCAGCTCGCAGGCGTCGTCGACAAGCTCTCGAGAGAGGCGGACGCGTCTACTGGCGACATTCGACTGATCGTCCTCGGCACGCCGGGCGTGTTCCAATCTGAGACCGGCCGCATCAGCATCGCACCGAACGTGCCCGGCCTCGACGCCATCGACCTGCGCGGCCTGCTCGCCGAGCGGCTCGGCGTGCCGGTGCTCGTGGAGAACGACGTGAACCTCGCGGCGCGCGGCGAGCAATGGCGCGGTCGTGGCGCTGAACTCAAGAACTTTGCCTTCGTGGCGCTCGGCACCGGTATCGGTATGGGCATCGTCGCCGACGGGCATCTCCTGCGCGGCGCGCGCGGGGCGGCGGGCGAGATTTCCTACCTGCCGCTCGGCGGCGACCCGTACGATCCCTCCGGCTTCGCGATGGGCACGCTCGAGCGGGCGGTCGGAAGCGCGGCGATCGCGCGGCGGTTCGCGGGGTTCGGCGGCCGCGAGGGCGCCACCGTACGTGAGGTCTTCGAGGCGCTTGGCGCCGGGGAGAAGGCCGCGATCGCGGCGATCGAGGAGACGGCACGGCTGATCGCCCCGGCGATCGCCGCCATCGGCGCCATGCTCGATCCGGAGATCGTCATCCTCGGCGGCAGCGTCGGTATCCGCAATGAGCTGGTCGACGCCATTCTCCGATTCCTGCCGCGCTGCACACCCGACCCTCCGTGCATCGAAGCGAGCATACTTGGTGGCCGCGCTGCGCTGATCGGCGCGCTCGGAGCGGCGGTCAGCCGCATGTACCATGACCTCTTCGGCGTCGACCTGCCGGCGGCGGATTTTTCCCCGCCCCATTGGCCGGTGACCCGGAGCGACGGTCCGCCCGCGCATCCTGCGCTGTCATAGTCTCGATTGCTGGCGCGCTTATTGGAGGTTCCATGAAAGTCGGTATCGTCGGCCTCGGCTACCGTATGGAATACCTAGCCGGTCTTTTCACCACGCTCGCTCCGGGATTCCGCATCGTCGGCTACGTCGATCCGACGCCCGCGGGGCTACCTGGCCTCGAGCAACGCGGCATTGCCACCGGGCCCGCTTACGAGAGCATCGAGGCGCTGAACAAGGCCGAGTCGCCGGATGTTCTGATGATCGGCTCGCCCAACCATCTGCACCTCCAGCACCTCACCACCGCTCTCGGGCTCGGCCTGAAAGTGTTCTGCGAAAAGCCGGTGGTGATCTCCGAAGAAGAGACGATCGATCTCCTACGGCTCGTGCGCCTGAGTGGCGGGCCGGATCGGGTGATGATCGGCTTGGTGTTGCGCTACGCGCCGCTCTACGTCGACCTCAAGCAGGCGATCGCCGACGGCGCGATCGGCACCATCGCCAGCATAGATGCGGCGGAGACTCTCCCACCCTATCACGGCGCTTTCTTCATGCGCGACTGGCGTCGATACGAGCGCTTCTCGGGCAATTTCATCCTGGAAAAGTGCTGCCATGATCTCGACCTCTACCAGGGCGCGGTCGGCGCGCGGGCGATCCGTGTCGCGAGCTTCGGCGGGCGGAAATCGTTCCTGCCGGAGAACGAAGTCCGCCACAATCTCGACGTCTATCACCGGAAGCCGAGCGGCTGGATGAGCACCGAGAAGGTGTTCGACAGCGATGCCGATATCGTCGACTACCAGGCGTCAATCGTCGAATACGCGAACGGTGCAGCGATGACTTTCCACATCAACCTCAACGCTCCCGACCACTACCGCCGCTTCTGCGTCATGGGGGCAAAGGGCATGGCCGAGGGCGACTTCGTTCGCAACTACTTCCGCGTGACCGACGCCCGCACCGGCGACCGGCTGGTCGACAAGACCTACGAGGGCATCGAGAACTCGGCCCATTACGGGGCCGACGAACAAATGGTGGAGAGCGTTGCCGCCCACCTGACCAAGGGCGCGAAGCTCCCCGTCTCGGTGGTCGATGCGCTGGAAGCGGGCCTGACCGCCATCAAGATCGACGAGGCACGGCGCAGCCGGACAGTCGTCGACTTGACCGAAAGCTGGAAGCAATTCGATCAGGAGCTACACGGCGACGCTCTGCAAAAGAGCGCATGACGCCGCGACGCTTAGCTCTTGTCGCGTCACGCTGAGCGGTAGGCTGACCTCCAAGTGGACGGTCAAAACTCCACGCGCGCTTTAATGTGATGAGGACAATTGTGCCGAGGCATTCCCTTTGGGCCCGTCTATTCTTCTTTGATGGAGCGCGCTGCCTCGGTAGCGCCGGCACTCACTCCAATCCGACGTTGAAGTGTAGCGTCAATGCTTAAGTCTGCTTTGGGTCAAGAAGCGAAGTCGTGTATGCCGTTGTGGAATATGGGTGGTGGTCTCCAGAGGACTCGAACTGCGCACCATGCACGCAAATTCTGCGAACTCGTCTCAGTTTCCCGAACCATTCAGGCCCGAAGTCCGCTTCTGACCGATTTTGTTGAAAAAGTCAGCGGTTGAGGCGGCGAGGGTTCACTAATTCATTCCTGCAGATAGCAGGAGTTAAGTCGATGATGGGACCGCGGCGAGTCGAACAAGGTGCGCTGTTCTACGCGTTCTCGCTGGATGCTCATGTGCCGGGCGATCACCTCCTGAGGTCGATCGACCGTTTTGTCGATCTATCGGAGGTTAGGCGGGAGCTGGCACCGTTCTACAGCTCCATGGGGCGACCGTCGATCGACCCCGAGCTGATGATCCGGATGCTGATTGTCGGCTACTGCTTCGGCATCCGCTCCGAGCGTCGACTCTGCGAGGAGGTGCATCTGAACCTCGCCTATCGCTGGTTCTGCCGACTTGGCCTCGACGGCGACGTGCCGGACCATTCGACCTTCTCCAAGAACCGGCACGGCCGCTTCCGCGACAGCGACTTGCTGCGGAAGGTGTTCGAGACGGTCGTGCGGCGCTGCATGGATGAGGGCCTTGTCGGCGGCGAAGGCTTCGCCGTCGATGCCAGCCTGATCAAAGCCGATGCCAACAAGCAGCGCTCCGCCGAGGCCTCAGAAGACGTCGATTGGGAAGCGATGGCGCTCACGCGCCGATCCGTCCGGGAGTATCTCGATACGCTCGATGAGGCAGCCTGGGGCGCGGCCAGTCAAACCAGGCCAAAGTTCATCTCCCGATCCGACCCGGCGGCGCAATGGACAGGCGCCCTCAAGGGGCATGCGTTCTTCGCCTACGCCACGAACTACCTGATCGATCTCGACCACGCCATCATCGTCGATGTCGAGGCAAGCCGCGCGATCAGGCAGGCGGAAGTCGGTGCGGCACGCACCATGATCGGACGCGCCGAAGAGCGCTTCGGGCTCTACCCGGAACGGCTTGCCGCCGACAGCGCCTACGGCTCGGCCGAGATGCTCGGCTGGCTCGTCTACGAGCGCGGGATCGAGCCGCACATCCCTGTCTTCGACAAGTCGGCGAGAACCGACGGCACATTCGAACGCGAGGACTTCACCTACGATCACGGGAGCGACGTCTATGCCTGTCCCGCCGGCAAGATGCTCACCTGCACCGGGACGCTGGTCAATGACGGCGCGACGCTGCTCTATCGCGCCAGCAAGCACGACTGCGATGCCTGCGAACTCAAACCGCGCTGCTGTCCGAAGGCGCCGGCGCGCAAGGTGCCGCGGTCGATCCACGAGGGAGCGCGGGACATGGCCCGCGACATCGCCAAGAGCGAGGAAGGCCTGACCTCGCGGCGCCAGCGGAAGAAGATTGAGATGCTCTTCGCCCATCTCAAACGCATTCTGCGCCTCGATCGGCTCCGATTACGAGGACCGAATGGCGCGCGTGACGAGTTCCACCTCGCAGCCACCGCCCAGAACCTCAGGAAGCTCGCCAAGCTCATCCCGATGCCAGCACCGCAGCCGGCATGAAGCCGATGCGGCCGCCCTCACGCTCCACTTCTCACGCGCGCCGGCCGACGCAGACTTCTTCAACAAAATCGACCCGAAGCCGCCATCCGTGGGAGCCGCTCGCGGCGGAAGCGGCTCGGTATTCTTGGCGAGGGCAATTTTCGCAATCAAGCCGAGGCGGCCGCCTTCAAGACCTCCTCGGTGACGGCACTGTCATCCTCCAGCGAGCGGACGGCGGGGATGCCCTGGTCCTTGAGGACGGCGTGGTAAGCCTTGAGCGCCTCGACCGGCTTCATCTCGCCGTCGGCGACGGCACGCATAAAGCGGACGATGTCGAGCTGGCTTTCAGCGAGGTTGATCTTGCGGCCGAAGAGCGCCACCCGCGCGCCGTACTTCTCCGCTTGATAAAGAAGCTCGAAGGTGTCGCGGTTGGTGCCCGCGCCGCCGCCGAGCACGCCTACGACGAGCTGCGGGTCGTAGGTCACCAGCTCCTCCAGCGCCTTCGCCCCGTTGTAGGGGTATTTCAGGAACTGCGGGCGCTTGGCCTTGAGGACGCCGGACAGCGAGCGCGCGAGATTGTCGTTCACGAAGCTGCCCATCGCTTCCGGAGGAATTCCGGATTCGACATTTGGGTTGAAGACCTCGAGGAAGTACTTGATGCCGTTCTCGGCCGCGTCCTCGCGGAAGGCCGCGAAGGCTTCGAGCGATCGAAGATCGGCTTCGATATCGTTGACGAAGGTCACCGAGTAGAGGCCGAGGTCGGAGAGCTTTGCCTTGGCAACGTCCTTCAAAACCGGAGTGCGGAAGGGCCGCGAGGCGCCGAGCTTGCCGTAGCCGTTCGGCCGCGCGCCCCAGATGTCGGTGGTGTCGTTGGCGCGGAATGCCGGCTTCACAGCGCTCCCCTTGAAGGCGCCCGCCTCGGTCAGGAGTTCCAGGTTCGCGGCCGACACCAGCATGATGTCGAGCAGATCCTGCTTGATGATCGAGGTGATCATCTCCAGGAATTCGGCGCGCGTGCGGAAGCGCAGGATGTTACCTTTGGCGTCCCGCACCGGGCCCGTTCCGGGGATCGGGTTGGACATGTCGCCGTCCTTGGCATCGGCGATGATGAAGTCGCCTTTCGCGTACTTGCCGGTGCGGATCTTGGCGAGTTTCGTATCAAGGCGGTACATCTCTATTCCCCTCAGAAGGTATGCGTTCGATCGAAGAAGCGGCGGCGCTTTTCACGCTCCCGGCGATGGCGGATGGAGAGGCGGCTCGCAGCGTGCGTTCTTGGAGGACACCGGCACGGTATCTCCGCCGAGCACGAGCATCGTGCCGGCAAGAAAGGTGTCACCCAGCCCGATCGTCGCGACCGGTTTTGCGAGATAGGGCGAAGGACAGCAAGCGACCGACCAACGGCCCTCGCGGAAGATCGCGGGGAGCGGCGGCTCTAGGAGCTGCGCATCGGCGGGCAGCTTTTCGGGAACTGCGAAATAGCCATTCGCGGCGCGCGTGGCAGCGAGCAGGCACCCCATCTTGAGCGCCTGCAGCTCGCGCGCGGGGTCGTGCTGCGTCACCGCGAAGGCCCATTCGTCGGCATGGACACAGATGCGCTCAAGTCCGTGGCTCTCGGCGAGACGGATCGCAGTCGCGTGCAGTGGTTCGTCTCGCTGGCCGAGATGCTTGAGCTCGGAGCGGCTTATCCCGAATGAGGTGACGCACGGCAAGAGCCGGCGAAGCGTCTCGTCGTGCAATGCCGGAGTCGGGAAGTCGCCGAGCTCCAGATGCAGGAGCGGCAGCCCGTTCCTGCGCCACGCGGCCGCGATGCCGGCGGCGTAGTCGAGCTCCTCCGCGGCGCGCTCCGGGGGGATTTCGTTGAAGCCGCACAGGATGCCGGCGCCGGCCTCGCCGGCGCGCGCGGTCGTGGCGCGGACGAAGGCTTCGTCGCGCTGCAGCGCGCTGTGGTCGAAGCGCACGATCGTCCGCGACGAGCGGGGCACGCGTGCGCCGTCGATTGTCTCGCCGGCGGTGAACTCGAAGATGTAGTGCGGCAACGGCGCTGCGCCGTGGGGCCGCAGGGATCCGACCGGGACAAGACCTGCTTCGGTCGCGGCGAGCGTCTTCGGGTGAAGCACCGAAAGCTGGTCGGCGCTGCGGTTCTCGATGGCGACCAGGGCAGGGGCGCCGAGTGTCGCGAGCATGTAGGCGGCCTGCGCGCTCGTGCCGCCGATCGCCTTGCGACCCGCTACGTGTGCATCGACCCAGGCCGCGCCGTCCGGCCAGTCGAGGAAGACCTCGCCGCCGATCCCGCTCGCGGCGCGCCGCTTCAGTTCCGCAAGCAGGCCCGCGGCTTCGGACGACCCGTTCGCGGCAGCGCTCAGCGGTCCGTAGGCGGAGGCGAGCGAGAGGTAGACGTCGAGACACAGGCTGAACGCCCCGATCGTCAGGCGCGACCGCTCGACGATTTCGGGCATGCACCCGATCAGCGTTTCGTATTCCTTTGCCCAGTACGTCTCATGCCTCATGCGATCGCCGATCGGTGAGTGGACGCGTCCGAAAGGCGCGTGCCGGCCGCAGCGTCGCGCGAGATCGCCATGCGCAGCCACGTGGCAGGACGAGACCCGCTCCGCCAACACCTTCCGCCCATCGCAACGACAAACCTCCCAGGATGCATATTTATGCGTGTATATGCTGGTTAGCGCCGCTTCTAGACGCGGAAAGCTGCAAGGTCAAGCTGGCGCCGGTCACAAAATGCTGTAACTTGCGGCCCGCTTCACAAACCGAGAGTGGCAGGCAGGATTTCCGTGGCGGAGAAAGTCGGCACTTCCTATCAACAAAATCGCTCAGACGGTGATCTTTCTCTGCCTGCGCGTCGGCGGAGCGAGCTCCTTAAGGTCGCAAAAACGCGCGGCTCGATCACCGTGACGGACGTCGCGAGCGAGTTCGCGGTCTCGGCCGATACCATCCGTCGCGATCTCGACTATCTGTCGAGCCGCGGGCTTTTGATGCGCACGCATGGCGGCGCCGTTCCGGTCGACGGGTTTCTCGATCGCGATGCGCCGGTCGCCACGCGCGTCAATGCACGGGCGGCGGAGAAGGCGCGCATCGCCAAGGCCGCGGCGGCGCTGATCGTCGACGGTGAGACGCTGATCGTGAACGGCGGCTCGACGACGCGCGCGTTCGTGGGCGAACTCGGCGGGCTCAGCAACCTGACGATCGTCACCAATAATCTCGGCATTCCCGCCGCTGTCCCGCCGAATACCAGCCGCGGCGTCTACCTGCTCGGCGGCCTGGTGCGGCTGGAGCTGCAGGTGACCCTCGGCGCCGTCGGTTTCGCGGATGCGGGGCCGATCAGCGCCGACACCGCGATCATCGGTGTCGGCGGGGTGTCGCTGCGTGGCATCTCCACAACGATGCTCGAGGAATCGAAGATGATCACCGCGATGATGGCCTCGGCGCGCCGGGTGATCGTGCTCGCCGACGTCGCGAAGTTCGGGGCAACGCACTTCGCCCACATCGCGCCGCTCGATCGCGTCCATCTCCTCGTCACCGACGCGCAGCCGCCGGCCGAGCTCGCGGCTGCCCTCGACGAGGCCGAGGTCGAGGTGATCGTCGCCGGCTGAGCGCCGACAGCCACCGCATCCGCCGCGGTTCCGCGGCTTGCTCTCCCGATCGTTTTCCCTTCGCCGAATCCGATCGTGCGCAGCTCTCCGCTTTCAATGCCGAACGGACCTGAAAGTGCGACTTCTTGCCGAACTCCACCACTTGACCATCCCTATAACCACTGATAAAAACGCAAAACAAAGCGGTTTCACGCGTCTTGCCGGGCGATTCTGATTGATCGTCCCAGTGCGGCACGTGCCGGACGCGGCGCCTTCCGGCGTCGGTCAACAAAAGTCTCGAGCCTCCAGGGCGAAAACCGGAGGAACGGACTCAAGCGGGAGGAAGAGATGAATCTCCGAAAGTCGATGTTGCTTTTGAAATCGGCCGCTGTCGCGTTGGCGCTCAGCGCGACGGGTGTTCAGGCCCAGACGAACATCGAGTTCATCCAATGGTGGGAGCCGGAGCTTCCGGCCGGCGCGCTGCGCGGGATCATGGATGACTTCGAGAAGCAGAACCCCGACATCAAGGTCACGCTGGTCAGCGGCCCCTATTCGGCCACGCACGACCAGGTCGTGGTGGGTGCTGCATCCGGAACGCTGAGCGACGTCGTCGGTCTCGACGGCGCCTGGGTGAACGATCTTGCGAAGCAGGGCGCGATCGCTCCGCTCGACGATCTGATGTCTGCCTCGAACTTTGACGCGAGCCAGGTCGCCGCGATCATCAAGGTCGACGGCAAGAGCTACATGTTCCCCGTCGCGTCCTTCGTCTATCCGGTCTTCGTCAACCTCGACATCATGAAGGCGGCGGGCGTGGACAAGATGCCGTCGACGCGCGAGGAGTTCACCGAGGCCGCGAAGAAGATGACCGACGCCTCGAAGAACCAGTACCGGCTGGGTGCTTCCGCTGTCGCTCGACGCGCCAAACGGCATACAGAACGACGTCATGTCCTGGCTGTGGGCGTCCGGCAAGAGCATGCTGAAGGACGGCCAACCCGATCTCACCAATCCGGACGTGGTGGCTACGCTCGAATACATCAAGTCGCTGAACGACGCGGGCGTCATCTCGCCCGGCACGCTCGCCAAGAAGGAGCAGGACAAGGTCGAGGAATTCGTCAACGGCCGCGTCGGCATGATGATCGACTCGCTCGCCCACATCAACCTGATCCGCCAGCGCAACCCGGACCTGCACTTCGGCATCAGCGCCGTGCCCGCCGTGAAGGGCTATGACGGCCCCCGCGGTCTGCCCTACGCCTCCTGGGGCATCGGCGTCAGCGAGAACAGCGAGCACAAGACCGAAGCCTTCAAGCTCGTCTCCTACCTGATGAGCACCGAGGTGAACGCCAAGCTGGTTTCGATCGCCAACGCCTTCCCGGGCAACGTCAACGCCAAGCCGGATTTCGTCACCTCCGACGCGCTTTTCGGCACTGCGTTCGACATCTTCCAGAAGGGGAAGCTCGCCAACGAGTTCGTCGGCCTGCCAGTCGCCGAGGAGCTGATGCGCCAGCTCGACGTCGAGGTGCAGACCATGCTGGAAGGCAAGGAGACTCCTGCCGAAGCCGCCGACAAGGCGCAGGCCGAGTGGAAGAAAGAGTTCTAGGCCTGTAACCTCCCAAGGCCGGGCGACGCGCGGGTCCCGCGCGTCGCTCTTTTAGCCGTTGGACGCCGGGGGCCGTTGGACGGCGGGCGCAGAAACTGAAAGCACCCGTCAGTCCCGCCGACCGGAGGGGAGGCGTTGAGGGACAAAGCCCGAAGCGCAGGGACGTGGCGACAATGGCAAACGTGACCCGTCTTGCGGCATCCGGAACCGCACCGGACTCCGCCTTCGCCTTCTACCGCTATCGGGAGAGAGCGTTTCCCTACCTCTACGTCGCACCCGCCGTCGCGCTTCTTTTCCTTCTCATGCTCTTCCCGATGGTGACGGTCTTCCGCTACGCGACGCTCGACCGTCCGATCATGTCGAAGCATCCGGTCTTCGTCGGGCTGGCGAATTTCCGCACTCTGTTCGCCGATCCGGTCTTCTGGCTGTCGATCGGAAACACGCTCTACTTCACCATCATGAGCGTCGCGTTCCACCTCGTCGTTGGGCTCGCCTTCGCGCTCATGCTGAACTCCAAGCGAATCAACCGGGCCGTGATGAGCGTGCTCAGGGTTCTCTTCATTCTCCCGTGGCTCTTCACGGCAGTGATCATCGCCATCATCTGGCGGCTGCTTCTCGACCCAAGCGGAATCGTTAATAGCATTCTTCTGGATTTCGGGATCATCGGCTCGCGGGTCGAATGGTTTGCGTCGCCGGCGACCGCCATCCATGCGCTGACCTTCGTCAACATCTGGGCGGGGTATCCGCTCTACATGGTCACGCTTCTGGCGGGGCTTCAGGGGATTCCCGACGAGCTCTACGAAGCGGCGACGATCGACGGCGCCAATCCTCGCCAGCAGCTCTGGAACATCACCATACCGCAGCTCAGGCCGATCATCGTCAGCGTCGCGCTCCTCGATTTCATCTGGACGATGCAGGTCTTCCCGTTGATCTGGATGACGACGGCCGGCGGCCCCATCCACGCGACCGAGATGATGAGCATCTACACCTACAAGCTCGCCTTCTCGAGGTTCCAGTTCTCGCTCGCCTCCGCGAGCGCCGTCGTCCTCTTCGTCCTCTCGATGAGCATGACCTATTTCTACATCAAGCATCAGAAGTCGGTGGGCTGACGATGAATCGGCTGAAGGAGATATTCGGCCCGGGGCGATGGCTGCTCTATGTCGGCCTGGTGGCCGGTCTGGTGTTCGCCGATTTCCCGATCGTCTGGATGTTCTTCACGTCGTTCAAGTCGAACACCGAGATCTTCGCGCTGCCGCCGACGCTCCTGCCGAAGGTGCTCACGTTCGGGGCCTACCATTCGATCTTCAGCGATCCCGTGAAGATCCGTTTCTTCATCAACAGCTACATCGTCGCCGGCGTCGTTACGTTCTTGACCGTTGTCGTCGCGACGCTCGCCGCCTACAGCTTCAGCCGCTATTCGTTCGCCTTCAAGAAGACCTTGAACCTGCTCGTCATCAGCACCCAGACGGTGCCGCCGATCACGCTGCTGATCCCCTATTTCGGCATGGTCGTCGCGCTCAAGATTTACAATACCTACTACGCCCTGATCCTGACCTACATGGTCTTCACGCTGCCCTACGCGATCCTGCTGATGACCGGCTATCTGAACACCTTGCCGAAGGAGCTCGACGAGGCCGTGTTGGTCGATGGCGGGTCGAGTTGGACGGCGCTCTGGCGGGTGATCGTGCCGATCTCCGTTCCCGGGCTCGTCGCGACGGCGGTCTACACGTTCCTGCTGTCTTGGAACGAGTTCCTGTTCGCTCTGACGCTGACCAAGTCGATGGAGCTCAGGACCGTTCCGATCGGCATCAGCCTTCTGATGGGGCAGCACGCCTTCGAGTGGAATGAAATGATGGCGATGAGTGTGCTTGGCTCCTTGCCGCTGCTACTTCTCTATCTCGTCGCTCAGCGATACTTCCTCGCCGGCATGACCGCTGGCTCCGTCAAGAGCTAGCGACTCGGGCCGACGGCCGAAGCGTCCAGCCAAGTATCCCCGCCGACGTCGGCAACGGGACCTGCACTGATGTCGCTCATGGCGTTAAGCTGTCATTCGATTGAACAGGCGCATCCAAGGTTCTTGTGCGCCCAGAAGGAGGGCCATGCGAACCTGTCTCCAAGGCATGCGAACCGGTCTCTGGCAGCTATCACCAACTCCGGCGGGAAACGGCATTTTGGCGCCGGAGACGAAGCGCGGTATCGCACGGCTTAGGCCATCGATAGGCTCGATCAGAGACCGCAGACTAGGCGCACGATCGCCCTCAAGCCTTTGAATGCTAAAGAAATTCCGTGAAAGTCTCAGTGCTCATGCAATCCGAGATTGTGGGTGGTGGGTCCGCCAGGACTTCGAACCTGGAACCAGACGGTTATGAGCCGTCGGCTCTAACCATTGAGCTACGGACCCGAGGCACGGGGCGCGGAAAGAGCGGAACCCGCATCTCCCGATCGCCTGCGCCGAACCACGCGTTCGGTTACGCTGTTCGCTCCGGCCCGGCAAGCGGGGAGGGCGGCTCTTCCGCCCGTGCTCCAACAGGTGAAAGCGTCGCCGCCAAGGACTTCGCGCCCTTGAGCGTCTAAGAAGCAGCCGGATCGACTGCCGGCGCCCGATCCGCGCAATTGCCGCAATTTCGGGCGATGACGATGAAAGGACGCGAGGATCGAATGATGAGACTGGAATTTCGCGCGCTGGTGATTGCCGCGGCGCTCGTGCTGCCGCTCGAGATGTCGCCCGCTATGGCGCCCGCTATGGCGCAGGGCGCCGCGCCGCCGGCCGAACGGCTTCTCTCGGTGGCCGGCGATGGCACGGTGCGCGCCGCGCCCGACATGGCGATGATCACGCTTGGCGTCGTTAGCGAGGCCGCCGCCGCGAGCGACGCTCTCAAAGCGAATTCGGAATCGATGAACCGGATCGTCGCTGCGCTCAAGGATGGCGGTTTGGAATCGCGCGACCTTCAGACGTCGGGTTTCTCCGTCGACCCGGTCTATTCGCAGCCGCCGCGTAACTATGACGGCACGGAGCCGTTCAAGCCGGAGATCGTTGGCTATCGCGTCAGCAACAACCTGACGCTCCGCATCCGTGCCCTCGATCGCGTTGGCGCGATCCTCGACCAAGTCGTGACGCTCGGCGCGAACTCCATCTCCGGCCCGACCTTCACGGTAGAAGATCCGAAGCCGCTGCAGGATCAGGCGCGCCGCGAAGCGATGAAGGACGCACTCGGCAAAGGCGCTCTCTATGCCGAAGCAGCGGGCGTCAAGCTCGGACCGATCTTCCGCATCGACGACGGCTATGTCAGCCCGCCGCAGCCGATGGCGCCCGGCACCATGCTGCGGATGGAGGCGGCGGCAAGTCCGCCGCCGATCGAAGCCGGCGAGCTTTCCTTCGAGGCGCACGTCTCCGTCTCGTGGCAGATCGAGGATTGAGCGGCCGGCCGCGCTCCGTTCCGCATGGTCATGCCAAGGCGTGAATTCATTGCCGGGTCATGCCCGGCAATGACGATGCTCCTCTAATATCCCGGCAGCACCAGCACCTTGGGGCGTTGCGGCAGCGTCCGCACCGAGACCTTGATCTCGGGCAGGCCGGAAAGCTCGATGTCGAAGTCTTCGCCAAGGTGGAGCAGGAAGCGGTTCAGCGTGGCTGGCGTGAAATAGTGCATCGGCAGCACGAGTCGCGCTTTCAGCACCTTCAGTGTTTCCAGCATTGCATCCTGGCTCATCGTGTAGGAGCCGTCGACCGGCACCATCACCACGTCGAGCTGGCCGATCTTACCGAGGTCCTCGGGATTCGAGAATCTGGTGGAGATGGCCGAGATGCCCAATGCAGAGCTGCGCCACCTCGAAGATGAAGATCGAGTTGCCGTCCGGCTCGACGGCGCCGAAGCGGCGGATATCGGTCGTGACGTTGCGGATCAGCACGTCGTCGACTTGCAAATGATAGACCGCCTTGCCGCCTTCCGGGTTCCAGCCGCGCAGCACATATTCGATGCGCGGGTCGGGATGGTCCGTGTAGTGCGAGGTGTGCGCGTGGTTCATCGTGACGACGCGCGGGATCACACCCGGCCCGGCGTAGCCGCTGTAGTCGGTCGCGATGGTGACGCCTTGCGGGCTTGTGATCAGGAAGGTCGAGTGGCCTATGAAGCGGATCGTCACGTCTTCCGCGACGGGCGATTCCATCCCCTCCTGCACCTTCACGTAAGCGACCGGCACCGTCTTCGGCATCGACTGCGCGATCGCCAGACACCGGCTCTCCGTCACCTGTGCGAATGCGCCCGATGCGGCGAGCGCGAGGAAGGCGAGCGACACGGCCGACCGGATCGCAACAATCATCGAAGGTCTCCCGGAGCGACGTCTGCATTCTAGCGCGCGCTGGCGGCGCCTCAACACGCGCAGATGCGATGCAGCGGCTGCACGGCGAGCGCTCGCGATAAAATGAACACTGGAGCGTGACGGAATCCGTCGCTCCAGGCGTTTACGGAACACGCACGGCATGCGCCGCGTAACAAGAGCCCAGGGAGTCACCGCATGCGACGATCCGTTTCCATCATCGCAGCCGCCGCGATCCTCGCGGCATCTTCCATAGAAGTCGCCCCCGCCCAGGCTGCGGGCATCGCAGCCGCGCCGCTCGCGGCGTCTGCGAACGGCGGCATCATGAAGACCCACGATGCTTACCGCCATCACCGTCGCGACCGGCATCGGCAATATTCCTATCGCCGGCGCCAAGTGCCGCCGTTCTTCTACGGCTTCCCGTTTCCATTCCGGCCTTATGCCTATCAGTACCCGCGGTACCGCCAGGATTGCTTCCGCACTTGGGACGGCCGCCTCTACTGCCGCACCTACTAGGCCACCTCCGCCCAGAAGGTGATGAGGCAGGCGCAGTCGAGCGGCATTTCCGGGTTCGTGTAGATCATGCGCGTGTGGCGGCCGCGCTCGGCGAAGACTTCGGCGACGAGATGCGAGGCGCCGTTCAGGATCTTCGGCGTATCGGTGAAGCCGGGCGCCACGTTGAGCACGCCCTCCAGGCGGAAGATGCGCTTCACGCGCACAAGCGTGCCGAGTGCCGCCTTGAGCTGCGAGATCGCGTTGAGCGCGCCGAGCTGGCAGGCCGCGTAGCCGTCTTCCGCCGAGAGCGCCGCGCCGATCTTGCCCTTGTAGCGGAGATCGCCGGCGACCCACGGAAGCTGCCCTGACATGTAGAGAATGCCGTTGACGATCGCCCAGGGCTCGTAGGCCGCTACCGCGCCAGCCGCCGGCGGCAGCTCAAGCCCGAGCGAGCGCAGTCTTTCTTCGGCCGTCGCGCCGGTCGCCTTCGCAAGCTGCATGAGATCCTCCCTGTCGGAGGATTGGTGCCTGCTTCAGGAAGATTTGGCAACGAGAGCCGCAGAAGGAGCGGGGCGGGGGAGAAGTAAGCCGTCGCGGCGCCTCGGGACGAGAGGGGGGCGGGTGATCGTCTCCAAGATCACCGCGACGGCTGTCCGGTATAACCGGATCACTGCGGGCGCTTTGGCGCCCGGCGGAATTCCTATTCGGCCTGCTGAAGCTGCTCGGGCGTGACCCCGGCAACGGTCAGCGGAACCATGCGAAGCAGAGTCGACGTCGATCCGACGCGCGTCTCGACGACTACGCTCTCCGTCGCGTCCGGCTCATAGGCGACGTCCATGCATTCGTCCTGAGTGTCGCCCGAGGCGTTGGCGCATCCGAGCGGCACAGGCAGATCGCCCTTCACCGCCATCGGCACACTGACGGCAACGACGACCGGCATCTTGGCGACGACGTCGAAGGCTGCCTCAACCCGCCAGCGGGCGTAGCTTGCTTCGTCGGTCGGAAAGACGCTCCCAGCCTGAGCCGAAGTGGCGAGGCTCGCGACGACAAGCGCTGCAAACGCGAACACTTTCTTCGTCTGGGTGGCCATTTGACGCTCCATCAACCCCATCGGGGCTCTTGTTGACGCTACTCGTAGCCAACTATTGCTTCATCCTGGATACGCGCGAGGTCCAAAATGGTTTCGCGGTTGCCCAAATGTTGCTTCGATCCGACAGTTAACGAAACAAATGCCGACTGAAGTCTCGCGTATCTGAAAACCCGGAATACCGGGCTTTCTCGGGCAGGCCGCGATGCACAATGCCGTTAAACTTTGAGGGAAGGACGTGAGGATGCAACGTTTGACGAGTGCTCTGACCGGCGCGGCTTTGGCATTGTTTTCAAGCGTAGTGGCAGCGTCGGCGGCGGGGGACGCGGCGGCAGGCAAAGCGCTGGCGGAGCGTTGGTGTGCCTCCTGCCATCTCGTCTCGCCCGATCAGGCGAGCGCCACCACCGAGGCACCGCCCTTCGCGACAATCGCGAAGCGTCCGCCTGAGCAGATCGAGGCGCTCGAGGCCTTCCTCGCCGCGCCGCATCCGCCGATGCCGCCAGTGAGCCTCACGCGGCAGGAGATCAGTGACGTGCTCGCCTACATCGCGAGCCTGAAGTAGCGATCGGTCTTCGCGTGAGGGCGCTGAAGCGGCGCCGGAGGCTTCACGGATTGGCAGGCGGCCCGTTGCTGGTCTTCTGCTGCTTCGCGGCGATACCGTAGAGCTCGCGTCGACGGTCAAGCTCATCGCAGACCTCGTCGAAGCGGATGCCGATCCCGTCGAGAAGCACGACGAGATTGTAGACGAGGTCGGCGGCCTCAGCGACGGCTGCGAGGCGCTCGCCGCGCACGGCTTCGATGGCGAGCTCGCCGGCCTCCTCGATCATCTTCTTGGCCTGCTGCGGAGCGCCTGCGAGGCGGAGCTTGGTCGTCCGCGGAAAGCGCGCAGGATCAGCGCCCACCTGCTTCAGATCGCTCTCAAGCTGGTGGATCGGGTCGGTCGGCGTCGCTCCGGTGATGGAGGAAGAAGCCATCGCACCATGATGTCCATGTCGGGAGAACGCGTTGTGCCGCGAAATCCCTGTCGTGCGATGTACTGCGCGCATGACGCGCACTATGTCGAGCCCAGTGGCTAATGAAAGGTTAACGGCCTTCCGCTTCCAATCCCGGCAGGACGTCGACGCTGGCGCGCCACGGCTTGATATCGAGGACCGGTGTTTTGTCGAGGCAGTCGAGTGCGTCGACGTCGATCCGCCCTGCCTTCCAATCGCATGCGACGACCCTGACCACGTGAAGGCCGATCGGGTTGGGGCGCACGGGCGAGCGGATCGAGAACGTCCCGGTCGGCGCCGGGCCGTGGCGCGGCGCCTGGACGACGAGATCGCGCCTGGCGCGGTCGAACCAGGTGAGCACGATGATCGCCGCGTCGGGTGCGATCTCTCGGAGGCCCGGCCGCCACGCCTCGTCGATCTCGAGCCACGCCTTGCCACCGCGCTCGCGCGCGGCGCGGAGGTTCTTCGGGCAAGCGTCACGCGTTGCCCATGGCGTTCGCGCTCGCCCGATGAAGTGAAGCCGCGCGTCGTCGGCCACGTTCGCCGGATCGATATCAGCGCGGATCTCGCCCGGCCGGTCCTTGTGGTCCATGACATCCGTGTTCATGAGGGGAGGCTTAGCGCCGCTTCGGCGCGCATGCCAGGATGCGAGCCGCGGCAAAAGGGGCATTCTCGATGCGTTTCGACATATCGGAGATCGCGCCGCAATTTCCGGATTTCGCGGTTGCAGTGATCGTTGCCGAGGGGCTCGCGATCCGGCCGGAGCGCTCAGCCGCCCTCAATGCTTTCGTCGCCGATATCGAGGAGGGCGCCCGCCGCATCTTCGCCGGGACGGAGCTCTCCGCCATTCCCGGCATCGCCGTCTGGCGACGCGCCTATCGCGCCTTCGGCATCAAGAAGACGAGCTATCGCTCCTCGGTGGAGCGGCTGATGAAGAATGCGCTCGCCGGGGCGGCGCTGCCGCGCATCAATCCCTTCGTCGATGCCTACAACGCCGTATCGCTTCAGCACGTTCTTCCGGCAGGCGCCGACGACCTCGACCGCACAGTCGGTGATCTCGCTTTCCGCTTCTCGCGCGAAGGCGACGACTTCCGCGACATGGGCGCGCTCGACGACCGCGGCGAGCCGCTCGTCGATCCGCCGAAAGAGGGCGAGGTCGTCTACGCGGAACTCCGAAAAGGTGCTCTGCCGCCGCTGGAACTGGCGGCAGGACGCGCGCTCGGCGATTCGCCCGGAGACGCGGCGCGCCGTGGTGACACTGCAGGAAAACGGCGTCGGCGATGCCGCCAAAGCCGCAGAGCAGCTGGTCCGGCTGCTCGCCGCCGAGTGCGGCGGACGCCATTCCGTGACGATGCTTAATGCCGGGAATCCTGCGGCGGCGCTGGCCCTTCCCAGCTGATTTGGCCGTGGCCGGGTCTACCCGTCGGCGCCCGCCACCCGCCCTCCTTGACGCGCCTGCGTAACGATATAAAGATATCTCTATATCGTTCTTAGGCTGGGCGCATGGGATTCTCCGTCGACCACGTCGTCAACCAGATGAAGGCCGCCGGCGACGAGACGCGTATCCGTCTCCTGGCGCTGCTTCAGCGTGGCGAGCGCACGGTGAAGGAGTTGACCGAGATCCTCGGCCAATCGCAGCCACGCATCTCGCGCCACCTGAAGGTCCTCGCCGAGGCCGGCCTCGTGTCACGCAGCCCCGAAGGCTCCTGGGTCTACTATCGCCTTTCCGACGACGACGCCGACCGCGCAGTTGCGGCCGCCATCGTGAGGGGCCTCGACCCGGACGACGCGCGGCTGAAGCGCGACGGCGAGCGCCTCGTCAGCCTGCAGGAACAGAACCGCCGGGCCGCCGAAGATTACTTTGCCGAGCATGCCGGCCGCTGGGACGCCATCCGCTCGCTGCATGTGCCGGAGCGGCAGGTCGAGGCGGCGATGCTGCAACGTGCGGGCCCCGGACCGTTCCGTGCGATGCTCGACATCGGCACCGGCACCGGGCGGATGTTGGAGCTTTTCGACGGGCACTATGACCGCGCGCTCGGTGTCGATCTTTCGCCGGCGATGCTTTCGATCGCGCGTGCCAACCTCGAGCGCGCCCAAATCGAGAGCGCGCGCGTCAGGCTCGGCGATGTGATGAACCTGCCGGTCGTGCGCGACAGCTTCGATCTCGTCGTCATCCATCAGGTGCTGCACTTCCTCGACGAGCCGGGACGCGCGATCGCCGAGGCCGCGGCCGCGCTTTCCGCAGGCGGACGGCTCCTCATCGTCGATTTCGCGCCGCATGAGCTTGAGGTTCTGCGTGAGAGCCAGGCGCATCGCCGGCTCGGCTTCAGTCATGCGCAGATGAAGAAGTGGGTCGGTGCGGCGGGGCTCCGCCTCGAGGCGGTTGGGGATCTCGTTCCGGAGGCGGAGTCCGGCGTGCTCACGGTCACCATCTGGACGGCGCTCGACCGGCGGGTAGCGCAGGCGCACACGGATCGTAGCAAGGCGGAGGCGCGGGTGTGATGGGTTCAGCCGATCCGAAAGCAGCACGGACGCCGCCGGAGGTCTCCTTCGAGTTCTTTCCGCCGAAGACGGAGGCGCAGACGTCAACGCTCGACGAGACGGTCTGCCGACTCGCCCGCTTTCGGCCGCGCTACGTGTCTGTGACCTATGGCGCCGGCGGGACGTCGCAGGAGCGTTCGCTCGGCACTGTCCGCCGCATGCACGAATACGGGCTTTCGACTGCCGCGCACATGACCTGCGCGGGCGCGAGCCTCGAGTTCGATCGAAGAGACGATCGGCTGGTTCCGCGCGCTCGGCATCGTGCGCTTCGTGGCGCTGCGTGGCGATCCGCCTGGCGGGCTTTCCGAGCCCTACGCTCCGCATCCGGAAGGCTTCAGCGACACGGCCGAGCTCGTGACGGCGCTGAAGCGGGCAGGGGCCGTGGAGGTCTCCGTGTCGGCCTATCCCGAGCGCCATCCGCAAAGCCCGGACTGGGAGACGGAGATCGCCGCCTTGAAGCGCAAGGTCGACGCCGGCGCCGACCGCGCCATCACGCAGTTCTTCTTCGATAACGACCACTACGAAGACTACTGCGAACGCGTCCGCGCCGCCGGGATCGATGTCCCGATCGTGCCGGGCATCATGCCGGTCCACCGCTTCCAGGCGGTGCGTGACTTCGCCGGCCGCTGTGGCGCGACGATACCCGACAGGCTCGCGCGCCGCTTCGACGGCCTTCCTTCAGACTCCGAGACCCATGGTCACGTCGCGGCGGCGGTCGCAGCCGAACAGATCGCCGACCTCATGTCGCGCGGAGTCGACGCATTCCACATCTACACGTTGAATCGCTCGGAGCTGACCGAAGCGATCTGCCGCGTATTGGAAGTGGAACCGGAGGTAGGTGCTGCCGCCTGCGCCGCCTAGGCGGCGCGCTCAGAGAACTCCAAACACTATCGCTCCGATGAACACGAACGCGGCGCACACCGCGACAATGTTCAGAGGCTTGATGAAGGTCATCGGGTGGCCTCCCTCTGCAACCATCGACGCATACTAACGCGGAAACGGCGCTCTCAGAACAGGAAAGATGTGTTGCACTGCGAAAGGTCCCAAGGGGCGGCCGTCTTCGATTTTCGTTTTGGCCACAGGTATCAATTGGTTAACCACGAAATATTGGCTTGAGAATTCTTTCGCCTCCGGAACGACTTTTTCGGGCGTCCCAACTGCTAACCGGGTCGGCCGGGGATAAGCTCGCAATTCGACGGAGTTTGGCCGGCCTTTCGCCGGGAAATCGCCGCAAGATGACGCGCTGCAACCAGTGCGGCGTATCCAGCGTCACCATGAGGCTCGGATACCAGGCAGCGAGGCGGGCAATATCCCGTCAAGGGAACCACTCGCGATGATCGACATTTGCGGATCCCTGCGTACGCCGCTCTTGCACGCGTGAAGCTGCTTCATCACGTGGTTCACGAGCCGTGCCGGGCGCCGAAGACGCGACGGTTGAAGCGCTCCGGGAACATGTCACTGCATTTTGCTAAGTTCTTTGCGTTCCCGACGCGAGTCGCGGCGGCGCGCCGCAGCACGATCATCGAGAGGGAGGCGAGCCAATCGATACGTTCGAGTCCGGTCAGCGCGCAGCGCTCGCGCTGCGTCCCGATGCCCCCGTTTATTGCTTTCGTCCGAGCGTGCTTGCTGCGGATGCACGCGCCTTCATGCGCGCCTTTCCGGGCAAGACCGCATACGCGGTGAAGACGAACGGCGAGCTCTTCATCATCAAGACGTTGGCGGAGGTCGGCATCAAGGCGTTCGACGTGGCGAGCCCCGGCGAGTTCGCGGCCGTCCGCTCCGTCGCGCCCGATGCCGAGCTTCTCTACATGCATCCGGTCAAGGCGCAGTCCGACATCAGGCTCGCGCTCGAGACCTTTCGCGTGCGCGTGCTCTCGCTCGACCACGAGGACGAGATCGCGAAGCTTCTGCGCATCGTGCACGCGCTCGATCTCGATCCGGCGGACATCACGCTCTTCGTGCGGATTCGGACCAAGGGCTCAGCCGCCTACGAGCTGTCGCGGAAGTTCGGGGCGGCGCCCTCGCACGCCGTCGAGTTGCTGCAGCGGATCGACAAAATCGGCTTCCGGTCCGGTCTGTGCTTTCACGTCGGCAGCCAGATCGAGGATCCGGATGTCTATCAGCGCGCGCTCGCCTCCGCCGATTGGGTGAGGAACCGCGCCGGCGTGACGCTTTCCGGCCTCGACATAGGCGGCGGCTTTCCAGCCCGCTACGGCCACGATCCGCGCCGCGCAGCGCCCGCGATGCCAAGCCTTGAGGAGCTGATGGCGGATGTACGGCGGGCGATCGAGGAATGGGGCTTCTTCGATCTGCCGCTCATCGCGGAGCCTGGCCGCGTCATCGTTGCGCGCTCGCTCTCCGTCATCGTGCGCGTGCTCTTGAAAAAGGGGAAGCGGCTCTACATCAACGACGGCATCTGGGGCTCGCTCTCGGACTCCTGGACCGGGAAGATCACGCTTCCCGCACGCCTCATCCACGACCCGGCGCGACGAAGGCGGAGCGGCGACACGGACAAGCTCGTGCCCTTCCGTGTCTGCGGCGCGACCTGCGATTCCGTCGATATCCTGTCGCGGCCGTTCTGGCTGCCGGAGACGGTCGATACGGGCGATTGGATCGAGATCGGCCATATCGGTGCCTACAGTCTCGGCTTGCGCACGCACTTCAACGGCTTCTATCCCGACACCTTCGTAGAGGTGGCGACACCATTTGAGGACGATCGCGCCGAAGGGTTCGCTGCGATAGAGACGATGGCAGACTGAGGTAGCATGGAGAGCGTGAGATGAAGAAGGTCGACATCGGCAAGGCCCCGACCGTTCGTGGCACGCTCTATCCGCCGCCCTTCGACGAGCCGTGCCGCAAGCGAAGCCGCATCAAGCTCGGCGACGCAGCCGGGCTCGACCAGTTCGGCGTCAATCTCTGCCGGTTGCCGCCGGGCGCATGGTCGAGTCAGCGCCACTGGCACGTGGAGGAGGACGAGTTCGTCTTCGTCGTTGAAGGCGAGGTGGTGCTCGTCACCGATTCCGGCGAGGAGGTGCTTCGGGCGGGCGACTGCGCGGGCTTCAAGGCAGGCGATACGGATGGCCATTGCCTGCAGAACCGCTCGAAGAGCGACGCGCTGATCCTCGAGGTCGGAAGCCGGCGGCCCGGCGAGGTGGCGCACTATTCCGAGATCGACATGCAGGCGAAAGGCGGGGCCTACCTCCATCGCGACGGCAAGCCATACCCGAAGGCGCCGCGCGCCACCTGAGGCCACACGGTTTGTTGTGGGGGCGGCACGCTTGTCCCTGAGGCGGCGCTCGGGCAGGCTCACTCGGAAGGTGAGGAATGCCGAGGACGTCGCGCGCCGTCCATCTGTTCTCTCCGTCGATAAGGGCGGCGATGATGGCGGCCGTCATTGCGGCCCCCATTTCGGCCCTTGTCACGCGCGCGTCGGCGGCAGAATTTTCCGCCGGCGCCTACTCCTTCTCCGACGAGCTTGGCGGGTTCCGCCTGCTCTCCGCGTCGGGCACCGGCACGGCAGCCGATCCGATCGTTGTCAAGGAGGAACTGCTCGACGTCGCGCCGGTGACGCTCGTCATCCGCAATCGGGGCATTTCGGGGAGGAACGGCGGCATCGGGCAATTGGAGCTGACTCTGGTGAAGCAGATCACCAACCGCTCCAAGCGCGTCTGGGCGGGGTTCGAGCTTGAGCTTCAGGAGGTGCTGGGTAGGCCGAGCGATTACGGCGACGGGCTCTCATTCAAGCAGTTCGCGGCGAAGCCCCCCGACGTAGCCTCCGACCTCTTCCGGAAGAACCAGCGAATGTTCGAGCCCTACGACCGCATCGACTTCCTCGACGGTCACGTCGATCCCGGCGAGAGTGTATCCCTTCGCGTCACGATCACCGACCCGACTCCGATCGCGGAATACTACCTCGTGCAGGACCCCCAGCTCCTCTCCGCCGGGCTGCCGCCTACGCGAGCCTTCGCGGCGTCGAAATAGCAGCCGGCTTCAGAAGAGCAGTGGCACCGTCGCTGCAAGCAGCAGACCCATCGCGACGTTGAAGATGCGGAGCGCCCGCTCGGTGCGAAGCAGATATTGCATCGCCGCACCGAAGCCGAGCCAGAGAAGCATGCACGGCGCGCCGAAGACGACCTCGATCAATGCGAAGAGGCTGGCCTGCACGAACGGGGGCGGCCCATCCGGCTGAATGAAGCTCACGGCGCCGGCGCAGATCAGCCACGCCTTCGGGTTGACCCACTGGAACAGCACCGCGTCGAAGAATCCGATCGGCCGCCCGCGCACCGCCGCTTTGCTTCGGCCCGCAGTCGCGATCTTCCATGAAAGCCAGAGGAGCACGGCAACGCCGGCGACGCGGAGCACGAGGAGCGCACGCGGACTGTGGCTGAGCGCGGTGCCGATCGTCACGGTCAAAAGCGCGAGCATGAAGGCGAAGCCCAAGGCGACGCCGAAAAGATGCGGCAAGCCGCGCTTGATCCCGACGTTCGCGCCGGTGGCCGTCAGCATCACGTTGTTCGGCCCCGGCGTGATCGTCGTTACCAGGGCGAAGATCGTGAACGCGATCAGGTACTCGAAATGCATCGGCGCGTCGCATATAAGTCAATAATACTGACCTGTATGCAGCTCTGGCGAGCGTCGCAAGAGAGTTGCAACGAAATTCGCCTCCAAACGTCACTACATCTTGCTAAGGCCGCCGTAGGTCTCGCGGCGAGACAGGAGCAAGCTTCATGAGGCGTGCAGTCTCGGTTCTGGTCCTGGGGGGAACGATCGCGCTCGGCGCGGCCTCAGCACGCGCCCAGGACGCGGCGCCGGCCGTCGAAGCGCCGCCCGCCGTGGAGGACACCGCGACGGTCCGCGTTACCGTTGAGAATGTGGAATCGAGCCGTGGCTCGGTCTGGGTGGCGCTCTGCAACGTTTCGCTCTCGGTACAAGGGTGCCCGGACCAGAAGGCTGTGCCCGCGGTCGCTGGGACTGTGGATGTGGTCTTCGAGGGCATTCCTCCGGGCGTCTATGCCGTCGCCGCCTTCCACGATACGAATGGCAATGGTGTCTTCGACAAGTTCATGGGCGTGCCACGCGAGCCCTATGCATTATCGGGCGCAGCCGCAGACGAGCTCGTCCCGAGCTTCAAGGACGCGGCGATGGAAATGAAACCCGGCGAGAACGATGTGACGATCCGCATGAAGCGGCTCGGCGGCTGAGCGAGCCCGATAACGGCAGGTAAACTAGCGGAATGGTAACGACGCCGCGAAGTTTCCGCTTCCAGAATATGGCGCACCATTCGTGCTCAGACCGTGGCCGGTGACCAAAGATGGCTCTTAAGCGCTCGATCGGCCTCGCCGGCCTGACGTTCATTGGCGTCGGCGGCGTCCTCGGATCGGGCTGGTTGTTTGCACCGATGCTTGCAGCTCAGCAGGCCGGCCCCGCTGCTCTTGTCTCCTGGTGCATAGGCGGGTTGGCGATCCTCCTCATCGCACTGCCTTTCGCAGAGATCACCGGGTGCCTCCCGGAGGCTGGCGCGATTGCACGGCTGCCGCATTATTCGCACGGGCAACCGACGAGCATGGTGATCGGCTGGTCGGCGTGGCTCGGTTATGCGACGGCTGCGCCGATCGAAACGCGTGCGATGCTGAGATATGTCGACCCGCTCTTGCCGGGCGTGTACGCGGATGCAGGTGCGCATGCGGGCGGCTTCACGATGCTCGGCTATGCGATTGCCGCCGCCGTCCTTGTGCTGTTCGTTGTGATCAACGCGCTCGGCGTCGCCTGGCTCGACAAGGCGAACGCGATCGTCACCACCCTCAAGATCCTGCTTCCTCTGATCATCGGCCTCGTCATCGTCGAAAACGACTTCCACATCGGCAATTTTTCGGCTGAGGGGGGATTCGCACCTTACGGCTTCTCCGGAATATTGGCTGCCATATCCACGGGCGGCGTGGTCTTCGCCTATCTCGGCTTCAGGCACATCATCGACCTTTCCGGCGAGGCGCGCCGGCCGCACGTCAACGTGCCGAGCGCGCTGCTGCTGACGGTGCTCATCTGCTTCGCGGTCTATTTTCTCGTCGAGGTCGCCTTCATCGGGGGCGCACCACCGGATGCGCTCGCCAATGGCTGGGATCACATGAGCTTCGAGCACCATCTCGGTCCGCTGGCAGGAATCGCCGTGGTGACCGGGGTCTCATGGCTTATTGCGCTGCTCTATGGAGGCGCCGTGCTCGGCCCGCTGGGCGCCGGCCTGATTGCCACCGGCTCGAATGCACGGCTCGGCATGGCGCTCGCCCGCAATGGTTTCTTCCCGCGCTTCTTCGATCACCTGTCGGTGCGCTCCGTTCCCCTCAAGGCGCTGGTTCTCGGTTTCGCTGCGGGGCTCTGCTTCCTGGCTCTGCCGTTCGACGAGATCGTTGCGCTTAACTCCTCAGCCATCGTCTTGTCGCTCTGCATCGGGCCGCTGGCGGTGGTCACCCTCCGCCGCCAATTGCCCGACCATGTTCGCTCGATCCGTCTGCCCTTCGTCGAGGCGATCGGTTATGTCGGCTTCGTCGTCGCGACGCTCATCGTCTATTGGAGCGGCTGGAACACCATCTGGAGACTCGACGTCGCGCTGTTGATCGGCGTCGTCATCTTCGCGATCAAGATCAAGGCCGAGCCGCCCGACGAGCCCGTCGCCTGGATGGGTGCGCGATGGCTCTATTCCTACATCGCGTTGATCACCGTGGTCTCCGCGCTCGGCAGCTTCGGCGGAGGCCGGGATGTGCTGCCGTTCGGCTGGGACATGGCGGTGCTCGCAGTCGGCGCGATCGTCTGCTTCCGGCTTGGGCTGCGCGAGGCCCGGACGCCGGAAAGCACGCAGGCGCTGGTTCCGCTCGTGTTTGAGGCGGTTGTTGAAGACGCGGCGCCGGAGGATCCTGCGGCGCCGCGCATCGGTCAGATCACGTAGGACTGCAGCGGCGCGAATCCGTTGAAGGCCACGGCGCTATAGGTCGTCGTGTAAGCGCCCGTGCCTTCGATGAAGACCTCGTCGCCGATCGTCAGCGTGAGCGGCAGGTCGTAAGGGACCTTCTCGTAGAGCACGTCCATGGAATCGCAGGTCGGCCCGGCGACGACGCAGGGGCCCACCGCATCGCCCTTTTCGATCGAGGCGTCGTGCGGCGTCGTGATCGGGTAGCGGATCGAACTCGTCCATGGTCTCGGCGAGGCCGCCGAACTTGCCGACGTCGAGATAGACCCAGCGCACCTTGTCCTCGCGCGACTTCTTGGAGATCAGCACGACCTCGGCCTTCAAGACGCCGGCGTCGCCGACCATGCCGCGGCCGGGCTCGATGATCGTCTCCGGGATGCGGTTGCCGAAGTGCCGGCGGAGCCCGCGGAAGATCGCGCGGCCGTAGTCCTCAGCGGCCGGCACGTCCTTCAGATAGCGGGTCGGGAAGCCCCCGCCGAGGTTCAGCATCTGAAGCTGCATGCCGCGCTCGGACGCCGCACGGAACACTTGCGCCGCGTCGCGGAGCGCACGGTTCCAGGCCTTCAGGTCGGTCTGCTGCGAGCCGACGTGGAAGGAGACGCCGTGCGGCAGGAGGCCAAGCGAGGCGGCGTGCGCCAACACGTCGACCGCCTCGTGCATGACGCAGCCGAATTTGCGGGACAGCGGCCATTCGGCGCCCGCGCCGTCGGTGAGGATGCGGCAGAAGACCCTCGCACCGGGAGCGGCGCGCGCGATCTTCTCCACCTCTTCCACGCAGTCGACGGCGAAGAGCGTCACGCCGAGCTCATGCGCGCGGGCGATGTCGCGCTCTTTCTTGATGGTGTTTCCGTAGGAGATGCGCTCCGGCCCGGCGCCCGTCTGAAGCACCATCTCGATCTCCGGCACGGAGGCGGCGTCGAAGGAGGAGCCGAGCGAGGCGAGGAGGGAGAGGACCTCGGGCGCTGGATTGGCCTTCACCGCGTAGAAGATGCGGCTGTCCGGCATGACGCGGGCGAAGGCTTCGTAGTTCTTGCGGACGACGTCGAGGTCGACCACGAGGCAGGGACCCTCGGGTCGTCGCTCGTTCAGGAACGAGCGGATACGGTCGGTCATCATCGGGCGAAATCCCCGTTTCCAAGCGTTGCAGCCCGGGAGTCCTGCGCCGGCCGCCGCCCGCGATGGAAACGGGTCGGAAGCCCCTGGATCCCCCAACCGGCGAAAGGCCGGGTGGTTCGCGCCGAACAGCTCTCGGGATGGACGGACGAGTCCGAGCCATTGAGCTTTTCGCTTGGAGCGGGGAGGGCCCGTTCCGCACGTCCGGCAAAGAGAGTGTGTGCCTCTTCAGTGTCGCCGGCCTTTGGAGGGCCGGCAGAGACCAAAAAAGCCCGCCACCGTCGTTGCTTTAAGCCGCCCGTCCAAACCTTTGGGCGACCACAGGCACGTGCGAATTTGGGCAAGCGCGATGTATGAGCTTCGCCTTGAAAACGCAAGGAGAATGTGAGGGCGATGGTGAAGCGCAGGCAAAAAAGAAGGGGCGGCCCGGGCCGCCCCCTCCGATCGCCCCCCGATCGGACGAAGTCGAGATTTCTGGTTCAATCCCCGCGCGCCAAAATAGGCGTCGCGTTGAGAGTCGTTCTACATGATGCGAAATTCAGAGTCCCGCCCATCTCTCTGTCCGCGAACCATTTTCCGAGTCTGTGCCCGAGCAGCAACACTTGCGCCTCAGGGCCCGAAACAGGACGCGGAGCAGCTTTGCCAGGCCTTCGGAAGGGCACCCCTTTCCGAGCCGTAAACGCGGCGCGCTCTTCGGCAGCCATGGGCGTTCAGAGTCGATCAGCCCATGAACGAAGCAGAGACGAATCAGAGTGCTTGTGGATATTCCGGACCTGTTCTCACAGCATCTGGTGCCAAGGCCGCAGCGCTCCACAAGTGAGCCGCTTCCGCGACGTGCTTCCTTCGCAAGATGAGAAGCGAGCCTTAACGTCTGCGTTCCAAAGCGGGACAGTCTTCGGCGGGCCTACGTCTTCCCCAAGCTCACGCCGTTCAGGCTCGCAATGTGGTCGGAGAGCATCGGCAGATAGTCGCCGCCTTTGCCCATCGCCTCGGCGCTCGCGAGATAACCCTTCACCACCGGCGCGACGACGTTGGCCGAGCCCGCCGCGTTCGCAAGGTTCATGAGGTAGCGCAGGTCCTTGTGCGCGTTCTTGATCGTGAACTTGTGGGCGTCGCGGTCGCGCTCGATCACGTATTTCATGAACGTCTCGTAGAATCCGCAGCTCATCCGCCCGCCGCCGATCACCGCGTGGAACTGCTTCGGCGAGATGCCGGTCCGCGCGCCGAGCGCCATCGCCTCCGAATAGATCGCCGCGTAGCTGATCGAGACGAAATTGTTGATGAGCTTCATGGTGTGGCCGGCGCCGGTCGGCCCGACATGCACGATCTTGCCGGCGAAGCATTCGATGATCGGCTTCGCCTTGGCGAAGTCCTCTTCCGCCGCGCCGACCATGACGTCGAGCGTCCCGGCCTCCGCCTCCTTCGGCGTGCGCGAAAGGGGGGCGTCGACGAGCGCCGCTCCGGCAGCCTTAAGCTCCTCCGCGAGCGCCGCGGTCGAGACCGGGTCGGCGGTCGACGAATCGATCACGATCAGCCCGGGCTTGGCGCCAGCGAGAATGCCGTCCTTGCCGCGCACGATCCCCTCCACCTCGGGGCTTCCGGTGACGCAGATGACGATGATCTCGGCGGCTTCCGCCATCGCCTTCGGCGTCTTCACCTCGCGCGCGCCCATGCCCACGAGCTCGTCGATCGGCGCGCGGTTCTTGTGCGCCATCACAAGGAGATCGTTCCCTTTCTTCAGAATGTTCTTCGCCATCCCGCGGCCCATGAGGCCAAGGCCGATGAACCCGACGACTTTCTTGGACATGCCGGTTCCCTTTCAGGCAGTCGACGACGCGGGAACCGCGCGGTCGTTTTAGGTGGAGGAGAGGGCGCCCATCAGGCCGCCCGTCTGAGGTCGAAGCTGCTTCCGTCCGCCTGGCTGCAGGAGACCGTGTCGGGAGTTGCGATCGTGCAGACGGCCGACCGCTGCTGCTGCGAGGCGACCGATATCCACACGAGGCTCACGGTGCCGCCTGTGACGGTATAGGTCCCTTGCGCAAGGACTTCGTTGGTTTGGGTGAAGCGCGAGGTGAAGTTGCCGTTCGCGAATGTCGCCACGAACACGCCATCGGCCGACGACCAGGTCCCTTCCATTCCGGTCGATTGCGGCATGCCGCTTGTGTAGATCGGCTCAGATGTCTGGCAGCCTCCAGCAGCCAGGGCGAAAGGCAGCGCAGCGAGCGCGCCAAAAACAGCTCCGCGGATCATGAAAAGCCCCCTCGAAATTGAAAAAATATCACTGGCCGCACACACCTTCAGGGTAGAGAGCCGCGCCGTTTTCGCCAAGCGTCGAGAGACCACACTCCCGCTCCGAACGCCGTGAGCAGCAGGAAGCCGCCGGCAATCGCAAGGTCCTTCATGAAATGAATAACTTGGCCGGGATCGCCGAAGTTCCAGTGAAAGAAGAGCGCAGTCAGAAGACAGAAGCCGGAAAGGGCGAATGCGGCGTAGCGTGCGAAAAGCCCTAACGCGACGAGCAGGCCGCCTCCAAGCTCGGTCGCGATGACGAGCGGCAGGAGCACGCCCGGCACGCCGTAGGATTCCATATAGCCCGCAGTGCCGGAATAGTTGGCGATCGCCTGCCAGCCGTCGAAAACGAAGATGGCTGCGAGGAGCAGCCGCGCGGCGAGCACGAAGAGGTTCTGCAGATTCGACATCAGAACTCTCTCCGAGCGCATCTCGCAGGTTGCGTCAAGGACGCCGATTCCCCTTCGCCAAGATTGGGCCGCAACCTTCCCACGCGTTTGCCACCGGTCCGTTGTTCTTTCGACTCCGTCTTGGCTGAGCTTGGCGCTCGGGGACGTCAGTAGGAGGAGGCATTCGTGGCAAACGCATCACGCTGCCTGACACGGGCGATCCGCTATGCAAGGCTCGCTGAGCGAGCCGAGGACCCGGAGATACGGCGTACCTGTCGTGCGCTGTCGGCTATCTGGCGGGATATTGTGCCGGTCGCGGCGGACTTCGACCATAGATCCGACCCGCTTTCCAAACAGCGGATCTACGAACTGATCGACGCGATTGCCGCCGAGCAGCGGAAGGTCGCTTAGAAGAAGCCGCCGCCCGCTCGGGTCGCTTCGAAAGGTCTGAGCGCGGGCCGGGGGCATGGACTGCCCCCGGTCTCCACGCCTCTGGCTAGTCGGTAGTCCGGCCGGATTCGAACAGGAACCAGATCCGCCGCTCGGCCTCGTCGATCCAGCTTTCGATAAAACTCGTCGTCGCCACGTCGCCATGCTCGTCGCAGAGATCGTGCGTCTCACGCAGATGCGTCACGAGTTCCATGTTGTCCTCGCGCAGCTCCGCCAGCATATCCATCGGCGTCACGTATTGGGCGTCGTTGTCGGCGACGCGCTGCAAACGTGCGATATGGCCGATCGAGCGAAGCGTCATGCCGCCCACCTTTCGCGCCCGCTCGGCGATGGCGTCGGTCGTGGCGAAGATCTGATCCGCCTGCTCGTCGAACATGAGATGCAGGCTGCGGAAGTGCGGACCTGACAGGTGCCAGTGGAAGTTCTTGGTTTTGAGATAGAGGGCGAACATGTCGGCGAGGAGCGTCGTCAGCGCGCCGGCGATATCGTTCGTCGCGTTCTCCCCGAGGCGGCTTGGAGTCTTGAGCGGAGCGGCTTGCCGCGGTTTTGCCTCCTTCGCAGTTCTCGCACGCTTCGCTTTCATGAGATCGTCTCCTTGCACGAGCGCTGCCCGCAACGGGGCCGCGCTTCAGTTATTGCCGGGGTGAGATAGTCCCCAAAACGCCGCCGGCAAAGCGTTAGTTCCACGCCTGCTTTCGTCGCGGCCTGGCGCCGGCTGGCGGTTGGGCGAACGAGCGTTTATAGCCACTCGCCTTGCCGGCTTTCATCATGCCCAAAAAGCATCCACTCCTTGGCCTTCTCCTTGGCCTTCTGGCCGTCGTCTTCTTCGCCGGGTCGCTGCCCGCGACACGGGTCGCCGTTGTCGTCCTCGACCCGTTCTTCGTGACGGCGGCGCGCGGTGCCGCTGCCGGGCTCCTTGCACTTAGCTTGCTTGCGGCTATGCGGCGCCGGATTCCTTGGCGCGATCTGCCGATGCTTGCGATGATCGCGCTTCTGCTGGTCATAGCGTTTCCCGGCCATGATGGCAGTCGCCCTGACAGTGCTGCCGTCGGCGCATGGCGGCGTGATCCTCGGACTGCTGCCGATCGCGTCCGCCGTCGCGGCGGTCTTCGTCGCCGGCGAGCGGCCGTCGCTGTTCTTTTGGGTCATGTCTTTTCTCGGGGCCGCGCTCGTCGTCGCGTTCTCGCTCCGCGGCGGCGCCATCGTGCCGGCGCCCGCCGACCTTCTCCTCTTCGTGGCGGTCGCGATCTGTGGCACCGGCTATGCTCTCGCCGGAACGTTGTCGCGGCGGATGCCCGGATGGGAAGTGATCTCCTGGGCAGCCGTCGCTGAGCCTGCCGATACTTTTGCCGCTGACCTTGGTGCTTTGGCCCGAGAACGCCGCCGCGGCGCCATGGTCTGCGTGGGCCGGGCTCGCCTATGTCGCGTTCGTCAGCCAGTATCTCGGTTACTGGATGTGGAACAGCGCGCTCGCAGCCGGCGGCGTCGCGCGGATCGCCCAATTGCAGCTTCTGCAGCCCTTCGCGACGCTCGCGATCGCCGCGCTGGTGCTCGGCGAAGCCGTCGATCTGCGCATGATCCTCTTTGCCACCGCAGTCATGGTCGTGGTCGCGGTCGGCCTTCGCGCGCGGGTCGGAACGCGGAGCGTCGCCTGCGACGCCGCTGGCGCCCGCTGCAGAGGGGAGCTGATTGTTGACGCGTGCCGACGCCAAATGGGATTTCTGGGTCGATCGCGGCGGTACTTTCACCGACGTGGTGGCGCGCGACCCGAACGGCCGGCTGACCGCAGCGAAGCTTCTCTCGGAGAATCCAGGGGTCTATCGCGACGCCGCTGTAGAGGCGATCCGCCGGCTCCTTGGCGTCGCACCCGGCGAGCCGATCCCGAGCGAGCGGATCGGCGCGGTGAAGATGGGGACGACCGTCGCCACCAACGCGCTGCTTGAGCGCAAGGGCGAGCGCACGGCGCTTCTGATCACCCGCGGCTTCCGCGATGCCTTGCGCATCGGCTACCAGGCGCGCCCCGACATCTTCGCCAAGAAGATCGTGCTCCCCGAGCTTCTCTACAGCCGAGTGGAGGAGGTCGATGAGCGCGTGCGCGCCGACGGAACGATAGAGGCAGCGCCGAACGAGGATGAGGTCCGCCGCATCCTCGATGCGCTGGAGGCCGACGGCTATCGCTCGCTCGCCATCGTCTTCATGCACGCGTGGAAGTATCCCGCGCACGAGGCCGTTGTCGCGAGCGTCGCGCGGAAGATGGGCTTCCCTCAGGTCTCCGTGAGCCACGAGGTCTCGCCGCTCGTGAAGCTCGTCGGGCGCGGCGACACGACGGTCGTCGACGCCTACCTGACGCCGATCCTCAGCCGCTACGTCGAACAGGTCGCCGCCGACCTTGGAGCCACGGCCGATCCTTCGAGGCTCGCCCGGCAAGCCGGGCTCGCGCCTCAGGATGAGGGCGCGGATGAAGCTTCACCCAACCTCCCTCATGCTGAGGTGCGAGCGGAGCGAGCCTCGAAGCACGAACCGCCCCGCCTCATGTTCATGATGTCGTCGGGTGGCCTGACCGCGGCGCATCTCTTCCAGGGCAAGGACGCGATTCTCTCCGGCCCGGCCGGTGGCGTGGTCGGCGCGGTCGAGACGGCGAAGATGGCCGGCTTCGATCGTGTCATCGGCTTCGACATGGGCGGCACCTCGACCGACGTGTCGCACTATGCCGGCGAGCTTGAGCGCGCCTTTGAGACGGAGGTGGCCGGCGTCCGGATGCGCGCGCCCATGATGCGCATCCATACCGTCGCAGCGGGCGGCGGCTCGATCCTGCATTACGAGGCAGGTCGGTTCTCAGTCGGGCCCGACAGTGCCGGCGCCGATCCCGGACCCGCAGCCTATCGCCGTGGCGGTCCGCTCACTGTGACCGACGCGAACGTCATGGTCGGCAAGCTCATACCGGAATACTTCCCGGCGATCTTCGGCCCGCGCCAGGACGAGCGGCTAGATGCCGAGGCCGTGAGGAAGAAATTCGCCGCGCTCGCGACCGAGGTCGGCAAGACGCCGGAGGAGGTCGCCGACGGCTTCCTTTCCGTCGCGGTGGAGAACATGGCGAACGCCATCAAGAAGATTTCCGTCGCACGCGGGTATGACGTCACACGTTATGCACTGGCCTGCTTCGGCGGCGCGGGCGGCCAGCACGCGTGCATGATTGCCGACCGGCTCGGGATGGAAACGGTGCACATCCATCCGCTCTCCGGCGTTCTTTCCGCTTATGGAATGGGGCTCGCCGACATCCGTGCAAATCGCAGTCGCGCCGTGGTGTTACCGCTCGTTGTTGATTCGGAATCGGAGTTGAAACAATTGCGTTCAGCGCTCGAATCCGAAGTTCGCCCGGAGCTTGAAGAGCAAGGCCTTAACGGCGCCGATGTCGTGATCACAGCGCGCGTCCATGTCCGCTACGACGGCACCGACATGGCGCTTCCGGTGCCGTTCACGACTTGTAACGAGATGCGAAGGAGCTTCGAGGCGGAGCACCGCGAGCGCTTCGGCTTCATCTATGAAGGGAAGCCGCTCGTTGCCGAGGCGGTGGAGGTGGAAGGCGAGGGCGGCGGCGCCGACATTTCGGAACCCGACCTGCCGGTGACCGAGGCCGATGCGGCGCCCTCGAAAATCACAAACGTCTTCTCCGAAGGGGCGCGACACGAGGCCGGCATCTTCCCGCGCGACACGCTCCGCCCCGGAAACCGCGTCGCCGGCCCGGCGCTCATCATGGAGCCGCATCAGACGATCGTGGTCGAGCCCGGGTGGGCCGCGAAGGTGACTGCGAAGGACCACGTCGTGCTCCGACGCGTCGCGCCGCGGAACTCGGCACACGCCGTCGGCACGGATGCCGACCCGGTGATGCTGGAAGTCTTCAACAACCTCTTCATGTCGATCGCCGAGCAGATGGGCGTGACGCTTCAGAACACGGCCTACTCGGTCAACATCAAGGAGCGGTTGGATTTCTGCTGCGCGCTCTTCGACTCCACCGGCGCGCTCGTCGCCAACGCGCCGCACATGCCGGTGCATCTCGGCTCCATGGACCGCTCGGTCGACATCGTGCGGCGGCTCAACCCCGACATCGCGCCGGGCGACGTCTACGCGCTGAACGCGCCCTACAACGGCGGCACGCATCTTCCCGACATCACGGTGGTGACGCCGGTGTTCGAGGAGCGTCCTGGAACTCCCGTGTCCTTCGAGGCTCCGCTTCGCTCCGCACCTCAGGATGAGGGAGTCAAGGAAGCGCTTCCCTCTTCCCCTCATCCTGAGGTGCGAGACCCTGAGCGCCGCGAAGGGCGAGCCTCGAAGGACGAGGGGAAGAGCTCCAGGAACATCCTCTTCTGGGTCGCCTCGCGCGGGCATCACGCCGATGTCGGCGGTACGGCGCCGGGCTCGATGACGCCGCGTGCGACGGTCGTCGACGAGGAGGGCGTGCTGATCGACAACTTCAAGCTCGTCGATCGCGGACATTTCCGCGAGCGAGAGCTGCACGCCCTTCTGACCGAGCATCCGTATCCTTGCCGCAACCCGGCGCAGAACATCGCGGACTTGAAGGCGCAGATCGCCGCGAACGAGAAGGGCGTCGCCGAGATCAGGAAGATGGTGGCGCAGTTCGGCCTCGACGTGGTGCAGGCCTACATGCGCCACGTGCGCGACAACGCCGCCGAGTCTGTGCGCCGCGTGATCGAGAACCTGAAGGACTCGTCGTTCGAATATCCGACCGACCAGGGCTCCGTGATCAAGGTCAAGATCACCGTCGACAAGAAGAACCGCTCGGCGAAGGTCGATTTCACCGGCACGTCGGAGGCGAAGCCGAACAACTTCAACGCCCCCGCGCCGGTCACCCGCGCGGCGGTGCTCTATTCCTTCCGCGTCATGGTGGAGGGGAATATCCCGATGAACGCGGGCTGCCTGGAGCCGATCGAGATCGTCGTCCCGGAAGGCTCGATGCTTGCGCCGCAATATCCGCGCGCCGTCGTCGCCGGCAACGTCGAGACCAGCCAGCACGTGACGAACACGCTCTTCGGCGCGCTGGGCGCGCTGTCGTCGGCGCAAGGCTCGATGAACAACCTGACTTTCGGCAACGACAAATATCAGTACTACGAGACGATCTGCTCCGGCTCGCCGGCTGGCGTGATGAATTCGGGCGAGGGCTTCGACGGCACCGACGCGGTTCATACCCACATGACGAACTCGCGCCTGACCGACCCGGAGGTGCTGGAGATGCGCTTCCCTGTGTTCTTGGAGGATTTCCACATCCGCCGTCGTCCCGACGAATGGCCACCTCTAACCTCCCCCTTGAGGGGAGGTCGGAATTTGCAAGCCGGAGGCGAAGAGAATTCCGGGAGGGGGGAGGACTCAGCCATCGCGCGGGCCCCCCTCCCGAAGCCTGCTTCGCAGCCTTCGACCTCCCCTCAAGGGGGAGGTTACTCGCGTGAACCCACCGAACATGGCCCAGGCTCTGGCGGGCGCGGAAAATGGTCAGCCGGCTCCGGCACCCTGCGGACGATCCGCTTTCTGGAGAAGATGGACTGCGCCATCCTCTCCTCGCATCGAAAGGTGCTGCCGCATGGTCTCTTCGGCGGCGAGCCGGGCGAGCTCGGCGCGACCTTCGTTCGCCGCAACGACGGCCGCCTCGAAGAGCTTCAGGGCGCGGACCAGACCGTGCTCGAAGCGGGCGAGGCGGTGATCGTGAAGACACCGACCGGCGGCGGATTCGGCGGGGCGTAGGAGAGAAGCGCCGATGACCTTGCTACGTCTTTATTCGGGTCCGCTCTCCATGTTCGGCGCAAAGGCAGAGATTGCGCTTAGGGAGAAGGGCATCGAGTTCGACCTGGTCATGGTACCGTTCGCAAAGGGCGACCGCTACGATCCCAAGCATCCGGAAGTTATGCGTATCAATCCGAAGAACCAAGTGCCGGTGCTTGTTGACGGCAGGGTGGAGCTTTTCGATTCCACGCAGATCTTTGAATATTTGGAGGACGCCTTTCCCGACCCGCCGCTCTGGCCAAGGGACATCACGGCGCGCGCGGAAGCGCGGCAACTCGAGCTGAAGAGCGACGAGATCATTTTCATGAACATCGCGCGGCTTTTCGGCCTGGAGGAGACGCCGGACGACCCGGTCGCAGTCGCGGCGCGCGCCAAGGCGCAAGAACATTACGCCGATATGGAAGCGCAGCTCGCCGGGCGCGACTATCTCGCCGGCCCGTTCACTTACGCCGACATCGGCTTCTTCATGGCGCAGTTCTTCGGCGAGCGGAAAGGCGCCGTCATGACGGCGACGACGCCGCGGCTGCTCGAATGGCGGGCACGAATGCTCATGCGGCCCGCGGTCAGGACCGTGATCGGGCGGATGGGCGCATGGCTTGCGTCGGAGGGCCGGCCCGTGCCGGACTACCTCGCCGGCGCCCTTCCCGCAGCGTGACGGGTTCCGATCCGCTCCCGCCTGACTGCCCCGCATAGCCTTCGCTCCGCGCAATCCCTATATTTCGCGCCAGCCCCCAAGAATCTCCGGAGACGCTCGATGTCCCAGACAGCCGCGAATTCGAACGTGAAGACCTCCGCCTCCGGATATGACCTCACGCCGCCTTCCGCAGAAGAGATCGAGCGGCTTGCTCAAAAGCTCACGCCGGAGGAGCGCCACATCCTGCTCGACCACGGCACGGAGACGCCGTTCTGCGGCGTGCTGCTCGATAACAAGGAGAAGGGGAACTACGTCTGCCGCCTCTGCGGCCTGCCGCTCTTCCGCTCCGGCGACAAATTCCATTCCGGCACCGGCTGGCCGAGCTTCTATCAGCCCTTCGACAACGCGCACATCCGCGAGCTCGTCGACCGCTCGCATGGCATGTCCCGCACCGAGATCCGCTGCGCCCGCTGCGACAGCCACCTCGGCCACGTCTTCCCCGACGGCCCCCCGCCGACGGGAAAACGCTATTGCATGAACTCTGCGGCGATGGATTTTGAGAAGGGGAACTAGCCCGCTTGTGCGCGGCGGCTCCTGATCCCGTCGGAGCACTCCACCAGCGCGTGGGGGATCAATTCAACAAAGGGCAGTGCCACTTGGTATAATCTAAAAATCTCGTCGGCAGTCTTTTCTAGAGTGAAGCTCGCATAGTCCTGATGCGCCAGGCGATTCCTATCGCGACCAATCTCAATAAAGGCGCGAATGGATCCGCCTAAGCTTTCGTAATTTTCCAGAAGCGCATTCATGTAGGCCTTGAAATCGTCACCGAACATAGAAAAGAAGGTGTTTGCGTTATTGCGGTCCCAGTCAAACCACGAGTGATACTGCCTTGAGATGACCCTGTTTCGGATAAGAGATGGGAGGAGTGTATCGGCCTGCGCGCGATCTTGACTAAACTGGTATACGGATTTGCTCACCCGATGCTCAAAATAGCTAGCCGCCGCCATCAAGATAGATTTGCGGAAAAGGTCATCCAAGGTGCTGCGGAGGGATAACTCCCCGTGTTGCTCCATCAGTTGAGCGGCCGTCCGAAAGTCAGCGAAGGCTTTGTCAACAACGGTCGGCATGGCTCAAAGTGAACCAACGAGTTCTCGGGCTCTGTTAAGTCGTGTTTCGACGTTTGACGTTCCTGTCGTCCCCTGGAGGGCGGCGGCGGTGAACGCTGGGTCTGAACTCAGCGCTGCAACTTTGCTCGGTTCCACGTTACCTTCGGTGACGCGGCGCGCCTTAAAGGCGGCCTCGCACGTTGCCGTGAAAACAGCCTCAAACAAGGCGATGTTGAAGCGCTTGTTTCGCTTGTTGATAAAGGCGTCAGGAGGAAGGTTTCCACAGCTGTCAAGAAAGGAGAGGAAGAGCTCCTCAAGGTATCTGTTCTGCTCAACCGTGTTTGACTCGCTTTTCCGCGAGAACTGGTTCAAGAAACGAACCATTGAGGGAGAGTAGTCCTCGTTGCTAACGAGCATCGCGAATCCGCGAAGAAGCACTTCTATATCCTTCATGTGGAGGTCTGGTGTAGACGACTGAAGTATATTACGCCAACGATCTTCTTGGTTTATTCGGTAAAGCATGTCGAAAAACGAAGAGTGGTACATGCTCGTGCGTATTTCTTGGGGTCGAAGGTTTATTCCGCCCGTATTAAGACGACTGAATACCTCATACATTGACGAGTCGTCCCCGGCGGGACCATTCCGCTTAACAACTATATTGCGAATAGGTCGAAGATCAAATTGAGTCCTATATTAACCCAACGTAGAGTAATTTAGGCCATTGAACTTATTAGTCTTATTCGGCAGCGTTTCAGGAAGTTTAAGTGTGAAATCATCGAAATAGACGTCGTTATGTAGGACTTCTTCTGGCATCTTTCCTTCTTTGTCGAATATCATCCGCAGCTCAACCCGCCGCTCTTTTTTGGGGAAGCGTCTCTTGATGAAATAGTAGATCGACATCAGGCGCTGCTGGCCGTCGATGACGAGGAAACGATTGCGGGATTGCTCATACAAGAAGAGCTGAGGGACTGGGATGCCGAGGATTAGTGACTCGATCAATTTGGATGCGCGGACCTGGTCCCAGACAAAGTTGCGTTGAAAGCCGGGAATTCGAACGGCGCCCGATTCGACCAAATTGTGGAGTGTTAGTTGGCCGCCTGGGGGGGGGGCGGAACACCAGAGAAACGCGCCGAGCGAGGTGGTGCGTCTGCCCACCGCCCTTTTATGATCGGGGGGGGAGGGTGGCGAATGGAACGGCGGGGGGTTGCCGCCGCGGGAGATGGCGCAAAGGTCGATTGTTTATGGGGAAAAAGGGTAAGAAAGGAATGGCATTCGTTGAAAGATTGAGGACAAAGGTTCGAAGCCCAATATTCCGCCGAAAGTTAGGCGGGGCCGGAAAAAACTGTTTTTGGCCTTTCCTTTTGGAAACGGAAAGCCAATGAGGGGAACTTTTGGCGGCCTAAAGATTTCCGGCGGGGTGGAAAACGGCAAGATTGATTCGCCAACAAATTTTCTGGTTGCGGTTTGATTGCCGCTTACGGTAGCCACCTGGTTTTAAATCCGGACCCTAGGACGTTGAAGTCATTGGGCGTCGCGGTGATGTCGTACTCATCGATCTGCAGTTCGTCAGCGCCTTCGGCGTAGTCATCAAACCATTCTTCTGATTGATCCGACATTGGCGATTACCTTGAAAGTCGTGATGGCGGGAAGATTCATCGGATGCGACCTTGCCTGCAACCGGTTTCTACGTACACGAGTGCAGGTCTGCGTTCCATTGGCTAAGCCTAGTGGGGAGGCCCTTGCTTCCCCGACACTACCGCCCCATCTCCCGCCGCTTCTGGCTCGATTCTTGGCCCACTAGAATGGTGAAGCGAATCGGGAGAAAATGCCTGTCGTCACAGGCTCTTGCGAAAGCCGGCTGGCCTGCGGCCGGTGGTTCACGGCCTTTGATCTACGCTGGTGACCCACACTGGGGCTGGAACGAAAATGCCGATCTACAGCGTCCGCCACGTCACCACCTAAGGCTACCGCCAGCCGGTCGCGTTCGGCGAGCATCGATGTTCTCGCCGAGCGAGGGGGCATGACCAGCGGCCCGCCCGCGAGGAAAATCTCAACCATCCGGCGCAACGCTTCCTTCGCATCCCTTCCATAGCGTCTCTGCGAAATCAGGGTCGGATCGGATGTCGCGGCTTTTCCTCGGCGCTCTTCTTGTCGTCTTGCTGCTCGGGCCGAACGCCGGCGCGACTGAACAGAATCCCCGCGCACTACCCGAGGTCCGTGTCGTCGACACCGACCCGCCGGCCGGCCAGAACCTCTCCCGCAATTGGCCGCTCTACATTCACCTGAGATACGAGAGCGAAGCCCCGCTTCGCGTGCAGGTGAAGGGCTTCTTCCAAGGCATCGAGGTGACGGACGGCGTGAGCTGGAATCCGTCCCCTGCCTATCCTCCGGGGACGGGCGAGGCGATCGCCTGGATCGCTTTTGCGAAGCCGACGCACCTCGACGAGCTTCGCGTCGAAGTCTCCGATGCAAGCTGGAGCGATCTCCTCGAAGTGAAAGTGCCCATGAACGTCGCGTGGACCGCGCTTGCTTCGAGCGGCCGGACCGCGCCGAATGGGTGCTGCGCCTGAGCGATGCGCAGCAGAAGGTGACGCAGGACGACATGGCGAAGATCGGCAACAATCCGCTCGGCTATCTGCTCGGCACGCTGACCATGCTTTCGGTGCCCGGGTACTTTGTGCTGCAGATCATCTTTGGGCTCGCATGGTCGGGCCGCTGGCGGGTCGTGGCGCTCGTTCCGCTCGTCGTCATGCTGCCGGCGATGGGGCACGCGGCCTTCGCGCTCTCGGCCGGCTCGAACATCTGGCCGATCGTCGTCATCCTCGTGGCGCCGTTCTGCTGCCTCTATCTCGTCGTCGCCGCCGTCGTCCGCTATTTTGCACGCGCGGGGATCGGTCCAGCGGCGGGCGGCGCGGCCGCCTGATCCGAGCGAACGAAGCCAACGGGGGCATCCCCCTTGACCCCCTTGCTTCCCTGACCCCTCCGCCCCATCTCCCGCCGCTTCTGGCTCGGTTCTTGCTCCGCTAGGATCGTGGAGCGAATCGAGCGAAAATGCCTGTCGTCACAGGCTCTTGCGAAAGCCGGCTGGCCGGCGGCAGGAGATTTGCGGCCGTTAACCCAGGCCGGGGCTGGAACGAAAATGCCGATCTACAGCGTCCGTCACGTCACCACCTACCGCTACCGCCAGCCGGTCGCGTTCGGCGAGCATCGCATGCTGCTCACGCCGCTTGAGGGGCACGACCAGCGGCTTCTCTCCGCCGAGCTGAAGATCACGCCGGAGCCCGCGAGCCTCCTTTACACCGATGACGCGCTCGGCAACCGCGTCGGCGTCGCGCGCTTTGCCGTTCGCGCCGAGACGCTGGTCTTCGAGTCGAATATCCGCGTGGAGACCTGGCGCTCGCATCCGATGGGCTTCAACATCGAGGATCGCGCGCTCTCGCTCCCCGTCGCCTTCGAGGCGGACGAGCTCGACGACCTCTGGCCTTATCTGACGCCGCGTCACCGCGACCCTGAAGGCGCGCTCGAAGCCTGGGCGCGGAGCTTCTTGCGCGACGGCGAGCCGACGCCGTCGATTGAGCTCCTGACCGGCATGATCGACGGCATCCATCGCGGGCTCATTTATGTGCGCCGCCACGAGAAGGGCATCCAGACGCCGGCGGAGACGCTTCTTCTCGGCTCCGGCACCTGCCGCGATTTCACCGAGCTGATGATCGAGGCGCTGCGCGTGCTCGGCCTCCCGTCGCGCTTCGTCTCCGGTTATCTCTACGTGCCCGACCGCGACCGCGGCGAGGTGCATGGCGGTGGCTCGACGCATGCCTGGGTCGAGGTCTATCTTCCCGGTGCCGGCTGGATCGACATCGACCCGACCAACGCGATCCTCGGCAACGAAGGGCTGATCCGCGTCGCGGTGGCGCGCGAGCCTAGCGAGGCGCTGCCGCTCCACGGCTCCTATTCCGGGTTCCCCTCCGACGACCTCGGGATGGAGGTGATGGTCAAGGTCACGCTCGATGATGCGGGCGAGGCGGAACTCGTCGAGGGTCTTCGCGCTTAAGGAGAGCTATGCAGATCCGCGCCGGCTACGAGATCGAGTACGAGTGTCCGCAGCCGACGCCTATGCTTCTTGTTCTCTCGGTCCACCCGTCGCGCTTCGCCGATCTCTCCACGCCGCATCGGATCAAGTTCGACCCCTACGTCTCCTCGAGCAACTACGAGGACGGCTTCGGCAACATCTGCACGCGCATCACCGCGCCGGCGGGGCGGATCAAAATCTCCACCGACTTCCTGATCGGCGATAGCGGCAGGGCGGACACTGTCGAGCGGCACGCGAAACAGCTTCCGATCGACCGCCTGCCGGAGGAAGCGATCGTCTTCCTCCTCGGCAGCCGCTATTGCGAGACCGATGCCCTCTCGGACATCGCCTGGAAGCTGTTCGGAAATACGCCGCTTGGCTGGGCGCGCGTGCAGGCGATCTGCGACTACGTCCACGAGCGCATCGTCTTCGACTACATGAAGGCCAACCCGCAGCGCACCGCCTGGGGCGCCAACTACGAGCAGACGGGCGTCTGCCGCGATTTCGCGCATCTCGCCGTCACCTTCTGCCGCTGCATGAACATTCCGGCGCGCTATTGCACCGGATATCTCGGCGATATCGGTGTGCCGATCGATCCGAACCCGATGGATTTCTCCGCCTGGTTCGAGGCGTTTCTCGAAGGCCGCTGGTACACCTTCGACGCGCGCCACAACCATCCGCGCATCGGCCGCATCCTGATGGCGCGCGGGCGTGACGCCACCGACGTTGCCATCACCACCAGCTTCGGCCCAAACACGCTCGCCGGCTTCAAGGTCGTGACCGATGAGGTGACCGGCTGAGAACCGCGCCGGCGTTAGTTGATTTTCAACCCTTCCGGATGCCACCTCTCTCCCGCCAGCCGGCCGGACGGCCGCCTCTTCGAAAGACGGGGAGGAAAGTCCGGGCTCCATGGATGGACGGTGCCGGGTAACGCCCGGCGGGGGTGACCCCAGGGAAAGTGCCACAGAAAGCAAACCGCCCGCCTTCGTGATCGCGGGAAAGTCCCTAAAGGACTGCCCCGCGCGGAATGATGAAGGCGGGGAAGGGTGAAAGGGTGGGGTAAGAGCCCACCGCGGACCCGGCGACGGGGACGGCACGGCAAACCCCACCGGGAGCAAGACCAAGAAGGGATAGCGCGAGCCCAAGCTCACGGGGTTTGGACTCAGCCTCATCCAGGCCAGCTATCCGGGTCGGTCGCGCGAAGCGTCGGGTAACCGGCGCTCCAGATGAATGGCCGTCGCGTCGCAGGCTTCGGCCTGCGGCCTTACAGAACCCGGCTTACAGGCCGGCTGGCACTTTCTTCGAGGAAGTCACGGCAACGCTTTGATGCAGCCGACCTGCCGCGGCGCGAGGCCGCTTCGCGCCTTCGCCCCGGCAAAGGTGAGCCGCCTGCCCACAGCACGAGGGCGCAGCGGCCTGACAGTGAATGCACTAAAAAGTAGAATATTGTATAGAATACAACCAAAGAAAAGCGATTCGGGCAGTCCTCGTGCGCATTCTTGCGATGTCTACCCTTGCCGACGGTGCGAATGACTTTTCGTTCGTGCGAGCGTTCAGACGCGCCGGCCATTCCGTTGTCGCAGTGTCTCCAGATTGGTTTGTCCCTCGAGGTTGGAGGCCATTCGGGCTCTCGCGCGCTTCGTCGGCGCGCAGCCCGTACTTGTCCGCGAATACAACGCCGCTCTCGTCGCTGCCGCGCGCGCCCAGAGACCGGATTTATTCTTCGTCTTCAAAGGCACCTACGTCACCGCGAGACCGTATCCGCGCTGAGGGCGGGCGCGCCGTCGCGATCAACTTCTTCCCTGACATCAGTTTCCTTGACCACGGCCCTTGATTCCGAAAGCGGTGCCGCACTACGACTGGATATTCACGACAAAGAGCTTTGCATCGACGAGCTTCGACGACGCTCGGCTTTGAGCGCGCATCATTTCTCCCTCATGCCTTTGATCCGGAGATTTACGCGCCGATCCGCTCAGCGCATCCGATAATGATCGCTCGCTGCGACATCTCCTTCATCGCTCCTGTCGCCAAGAAGGAGAGCCTCCTTGCTCACGTTGCCCAGAGCCTACCGCATCGGACAATTCGGATTTGGCGAGAACTGACGCTCTCGCGGCCTGCCTGGTTCCGTGATCGAAGGCCGGCCGGTGTTCGGCAACGAATTTGCGAAGGCAATCCGGCCTCGAAGGTCATCTCGGCTGCTCCATCAGCCACCGCCTCAGCACGAAGCGACGATCTCATACGGCACGACGTTCGATATTCCCGCGCCGGCGGCTTTATGCTTCACAAAGCAATAAGTCACGCCATTTCGAGTGGCCGTAATGCGCGGTCTTTAGACAGAGACTCGTCGCGAAGATCGAGCATTACCTCGCGCGTCCACGAGCGCGCCCATCCGATCCAAGTGCTCTCACCTCCGCTACTCGTCGATCCGCGTCAGCAGATACTCGATAGTCAGGAGCTGCGCCCCCTGATTCGAGGCGCGACCTCACGGCAGCGCCTCGAGCAGCGTCTTCAGAGTCTCTACGGTGGAGCGGTCGGCGATGCCGTCGACTCGGCTCCGCCGAAAGTGGCGTTGGAAGGCGGCGACCACGTCTTCCGTGCGCTGATCGAAATCGCCTGTCACCTTGGTGCCGTAGCCGTAGAGCGCGAGCATCGCCTGCATCGCCTCGACCGGTGCGCCCCGGTCGCCCTTCTGGAAGAAGCGCCCGTCGCCGATCGGAGCCGGCTCGACGAAATGTCCGACACCGGCCGCCGCGAGCCGCGACCAAGGAAAACGCTCGCCCGGATCGAGCTTTCGTCCGGGCGAGACGTCCGAATGCGCGAGCACCCGATGCGGCGGGATGGGATGGCGACCCACGATCCCGCCACAGAGCGTGATCAGCGCTTCGATCTGCGCGTCTGGATACTCCGGCAGGCCGCCGGGATGTCCGCCATTCGCAATCTCGATTCCGATCGAGCGTGAGTTGATGTCGGTCGATGTGCCCCAGCGCGCTTCTCCCGCATGCCAGGCGCGGCGCTCCTCAGGCACGAGCGATGCGACGCGCCCGTCTTTATGCACGAAGTAGTGCGAGGAGACTTTGCTCTTCGGATTGCAGAGCCAGGCAAGCGCCTGCTCGTCGTCCGGCATGCCGGTGTAATGGAGGAGGAGGATGTCGACCGGCCCCTCCATGCGCTCACTGTGATTGGGCGACGCCCGATCTTCGATGACGAGCGCGCTCATGCGCTTTTCCGTACGCGCTCGATCTGATCCCAGGCGGCGTTGATCGCAGCGAGTCGATCGTTGGCGATACGCGAGAACTCCTCGGGCACGCCATGCGCCATGAGCTTGTCGGGGTGGTTCTCGGCGACGAGTCGGCGGTAGTGCTGCCTGAGCTGCGCGTAGTCCCACGAGCGGTCGGCCCCGAGCACAGCGTACGGATCCGCTTCGCCGATCGCGTGCCGGGCGCAGATCGTCTCGAAGGTCCGCTTGTCGAAGCCGAAGATGCGCGAGACCTCGCCAAGGTATTCGACCTCGCGCTCGTGCACGGCGCCGTCGGCGCGGGCGATATCGAAGAGTCCGTCGAGCACGGCTTCGAGCATCGCCGGATCGTCGGCGAAGAGCCGCGCCACGTCCCGCGCATAGGAATCGAAGCCGGCGACGTCACGCTTGGCGAGGTTGTAGACGCGGCTGACGTTTCGCTCCTCGCCTTGCGGGATGGCGAAGATCCGGCAGAAGGCATCGACCTCCGAGCTTGAGACGACACCATCGGCCTTCGCCATCTTGGCGGAGAGCGCGATCATGGCGATCGCGAACGCCGCCTCGCGGCGAAGCTCCGGGTTGGTGATGCCTTGCAGCAGCGAGCGCAGCCCGGAGATCGCCGCCCCGACCCGTCCGGCGCCGCCCGCCATCGTCGCCGCGACGCGCGAGAAGATACCCATTCGAACTCCCTAGCTGCGTCGCACTGAGGTGGGAAGAGGCGCGGCCCAATTGGCGAATCCGCTGGCGTCGGCGGAGGTTAGGCGGCGCCGCTTACGCGGTGTTTACCCTGTTCGTCCACTCTTTCTCGATGTGCTTCGCCGTCCCACCTCCGCCAGGCTGCGTCCGGACAAGGTCCATGGTGTTCCATTGACCGCCCATAAAATCCCATGATACTCCATAGCATCCCGGCTGAAGAGCCCGGTCGCGTCTGTCCGGAAAGCCGCCCGAAGCAGCGGAGACGAGCGCTTTCCGGAGAGGAACGAGGCTCGCACCGGTCGCGCGCTTCCTCCGAGGAGGCGCCGCCGGAGAACGCGGGAACGAGGGGCGATGGACGGTTTCGTGGCCACATTCGTGAACCGGCTCGACCAGAAGGGTCGAGTGTCGGTTCCGGCGCCCTTCCGTGCCGTCCTGGCGCGCGAAGGAGAGGAGGGGCTCTATTGCTATCCCGCGCTCGACCGCCCGGCGATCGACGGTGGCGGCGCGCGGCTGAAGCAGGCGATCTCCGACCGGCTCTCCGTCTTCGAGACGTTTTCGGAGGATCACGAGAGCCTCGCGACGGCGTTCTACGGCGAGAGCCGCATCCTGAAGATCGATCCGGACGGCCGCGTCGTGCTCCCCGAGGAGTTCCGCGCCTATGCCGGGATCGCCGACACCGCCGTCTTCGTCGGCCAGGGATACAAATTTCAGATTTGGGAGCCGGAGCGTTTCGCCGTGCGCCAGCGCGAGACGCGCGCGCACCTTCGCTCCGTCACCCGCGGGCTCGGGAAGGCCAATACCCCGGGTTCGGGCAGGGGAGACGCGGAATGACGGCGGGCCGCAGCACGGGAAATGCTGCTGGCGGACTGGCTCGTCACGTTCCGGTCCTCCTGCCCGAGATGCTCAATCAGCTGAGCGTCGTCGAGGGGGGCCGCTACATCGACGGAACGTTCGGCGCCGGCGGTTACACGCGCGCGATCCTGGAGCGCGGCGGAACCGTGCTCGCGCTCGACCGTGATCGCGCCGCGATCGAGGCCGGCGCGACGATGGTCGCGGAATCCGGCGGCCGGCTGATCCTGGTCGAGGGGCGCTTCTCCGATCTCGACGCGCATGCGCGCCGTACCGGCTTCTTCCCGGTCGACGGTATCGTCCTCGATGTCGGCGTCTCTTCGATGCAGCTCGACGATCCGGCGCGCGGCTTCTCCTTCCGCCAGGACGGCCCGCTCGACATGCGCATGGCGCCGGGAGGCGCCGACGCCGCAATGGTGGTGAACAACGCCAGCCCGAAAGAGCTTGCCGCGATCATCCGCGTCTACGGCGAGGAGCGAAAGGCAGGCCGCATCGCCCGCGCCATCGAGAAGGCGCGCGCGGAACAACCGATCACGCGCACCGGCCGCCTCGCGGAGATCGTGGCCGCGGCCGCCGGACCGGCGGGCGCTTCACGCATCCATCCCGCGACGCGCACGTTCCAGGCGCTTCGCATCTTCATCAATCGCGAGCTTGAGGAGCTGGCGCAGGCGCTCGCCGCTGCCGAGGCGGTTCTCGCCGAAGGCGGGCGGCTTGTCGTCGTCGCGTTCCATTCGCTCGAGGACCGCATCGTGAAGCGTTTCCTGCAGGACCGCGCGACCGAAGCGCGGGGCTCGCGCCATCTTCCGCTCGCGAAACCCGAGCCGCCGACCTTCAAGTTCCTGACGCGCGGCGCTGTCGAGCCGTCTGAAGAAGAGGTGGGGAGAAATCCGCGCGCGCGATCGGCGCGGCTCCGAGCGGCGGTGCGCACGGCAGCACCTGCGCGCGCCCTCGATTTCCACGCGGTCGGTGTTCCGCAGCTTGGCGGCGTTGCCGGTCCGGAGGCCTATCAATGATCCGCTGGCTGCAGGTCGTCTCCGTCATTGCCGCGGCCGGCTCGGCTGTCCTCGTCTTCCAGATCAAATATCGCGCCGAAGCGGTCGCCGAGCACGCGACGCAACTCCAGCACGACATCGATCAGGAACAGGAGACGCAGTCGCTCCTCGCCGCGGAGTGGAGTCTCCTGATCCAGCCGGCGCGCGTGCAGGAGCTGGTCGAGCGGCACCACGAGATCCTCAAGCTTGAGCCGCTCGACCCGAAGCAGATCACCCGGATCGAGAACCTGCCAATGCGCCCGACCGGCCCGGCGCCGGACGACGAAGCGGCGCTTTCAGCAATCCTCGAAGCACCGACGGGAGCGCTTCAATGAGCACAGCCGCTGCCGCTTCGAACTGGCGCCATCAGCGCGCTTTGCCCGAGACCGAGACGCGCGACCCCGAACGACGCGGACGCATCCGCGTCGGGCTTGCGATGTTCGGCTTCGCGCTTCTTTATTCCGTGCTCGCCGCCCGGCTGGTGTTCCTCGGTGTCGGCGACAAGGACTCCGCCGACGACGGGCAGAGCTTCGCGCGCACCGCCTCGCAGGCACGTCCGGACATCGTCGACCGCAACGGCGAGACGCTTGCGACCGACATCCGCACCGCCTCGCTCTTTGCCGAGCCGCGCTACGTCGTCGATCCGGACGAGGCGACGGAGCTTCTCGTCTCCGTGCTTCCGGACCTCGATCGGACCAGGCTTCGCCGCGAGCTCGCGAGCAACGCCAAGTTCGCCTACATCAAGCGCGAGATCACACCGCGCCAGCAGCAGGCGATCCACAAGCTCGGCATTCCCGGCATCGGCTTCCGCGTCGAAAATCGGCGCTTCTATCCCGGCGGCCCCGCAGCCGCACACGTGCTCGGCAGCGTCAATATCGACAACCAGGGCATCGCCGGCATGGAGAAGTACATCGACGAGTCGTTCCTGAACGACCTCCATGCCGCCGGCTTCGGCTCCGGCAACAATCTTACGCCGGTGAAGCTCTCGCTCGACCTTCGCGTCCAGCACGTTGTGCGCGACGAGCTCGTCGGGGCGATGGGGCGCTACAGCGCCATCGCGGCGATCGGCATCGTGCTCGACGTCAACACCGGCGAGGTGCTCGGCATGAGCTCCATCCCGGACTACGACGCCAACAACCGCGACGAGGCGCTCGACAAGGACAAGATGAATCGCGCCACGGTGGGCGTCTACGAGATGGGCTCGACCTTCAAGGGCTTCACCGCGGCGATGGCGCTGGATTCCGGCGTCGTGCGGATCACCGACTCCTTCGACGCCACGCATGGCTTGCGGGTCGGTGGCTTCACCGTCGACGACTTCCACGGCAAGCATCGCTGGCTGACCGTCCCGGAGATCTTCATCTACTCGTCGAATGTCGGCGCCGCGCGGATGGCGCTCGAAGTGGGGCTTGCCGGCCAGCACGACTACCTCCAGCGCTTCGGGCTCCTCGACACGCTGCACACCGAATTGCCCGAATCGGGCACGCCGATCGTCCCAAAAATGCCTTGGCCCAAGGTCACATCGGTGACCATGGCCTTCGGACACGGCATCTCCGTCTCGCCCATGCAGACGGCCGCGGCTGGCGCGTCGCTCGTCAACGGCGGCTATTTCATCACGCCGACCTTCCTGCCGCGCTCGGCCGAGGACGCACAGCGGATCGCCCGCCCGATCCTCCATCCTGAGACGAGCCTCCTCCTGCGCCGCCTTTTCCGGCTGAACGTCTTGAAGGGCTCCGGCAAGCGGGCGGATGTTCCAGGCTACAGCGTCGGCGGCAAGACCGGCACGGCAGAGAAGGTCGAGAACGGCCGCTACTCCTCCAACAAGCGGCGGAACGCGTTCCTCGCGGCTTTCCCCATGGACGCACCGCAATACCTGGTACTTGTGGTGCTTGACGAGCCCAAGCCTGAGAAACCGGGCATGGGCGCGACCGCTGGCTTGAACGCGGCGCCGACCGTCGGCAATATCATCCGTCGTATCGCGCCGATGCTCGGCGTTGAGCCGAAGCCGTTCGATCCGGAGGACGATCCGGCCATGGCGCTCGCATCCGCGCAATGACGGGCGCGCAAAGAGCCAAAGAGGCGCGCATGGGGAAGACGGATTGAGCGAAGAAAGACGCCTATGGCCCGCGACGGCTGGCATCGCTTCTTTCGGACGACGTCGAACTCTCGGCTGAACAGGGAAATATCTGGATCCAGGGCCTGACGGCGGACAGCCGCGCGGTGGAGCCGGGCATGCTCTTCGCGGCCCTCCCCGGCACGAAGTCAGACGGCGCGCAGTATGTCCCGGATGCGATCGAGGCAGGCGCCTCGGCGATCCTGATCGGCGGGCAGCCGCTCGAAGACAGCTATTCGGTGCCGATCGTCCGAGTCGGCGATCCGCGCCGCATTCTGGCGTTGATGGCGTCGCGCTTCTACGCGCGTCAGCCGCGCATCATCGCCGCCGTTACCGGCACCAACGGAAAGACCTCCGTCACCGTCTTCCTGCGTCAGATATGGGAGAAGTCCGGCTATCGCGCGGCGAGCCTTGGCACGATCGGCCTTGTCGCGCCGGGAAGCGCGATCGCCGGAAACCTGACCACGCCCGACCCGGTGAAGCTCCACGAGATCCTCGCCGAGCTCGACGCCGCCGACGTGACGCACGTCGCCATGGAGGCCTCGAGCCATGGCCTGGAGCAGCGCAGGCTCGACGGCGTCAGGCTCTCCGCAGGTGCTTTCACCAACCTCTCCCGCGACCACCTCGACTACCACGCTACGCTCGAGGACTACTTGAAGGCCAAGCTCCGCCTCTTCGACACGATCTTGCCATCAGGCTCGGCGGCCGTGGTCGATGCGGATCAGCCGGAGGCGCTGCGCGTGCAAAGGATCGCGCGGGATCACGATCTCGAATTCTTCACCGTCGGCAGGAAGGGCGAGACGCTGCGCCTGATCTCCGCGACGCGGATGCACGACGGGTCGCGGCTTCTCCTGGAGGCCTTCGACGAGAAGCATTACGTGCCGCTGCCGCTCGTCGGCCAGTTCCAGATATCGAACGCGCTTGTCGCAGCCGGTCTGGCAATGGCAACGGGCGTGGAGACGGAGCGCGTGCTCGAAAGCCTGACGCAGTTGAAAGGCGCGAGCGGCCGGCTCGAATGCGTCGGCACGCATCCATCGGGAGCGCAGGTCTTCGTCGACTACGCCCACACGCCGGACGCGCTTGCGAATGCGCTGAAGGCGCTGCGCCCGCATGCGAAGCGGAGGCTCATCGTTCTCTTCGGCGCGGGCGGCGATCGCGATCCCGGCAAGCGTCCGCTGATGGGCGAAGCCGCAGCGGCCGTCGCCGACCGCATCATCGTGACCGACGACAATCCGCGCAGTGAAGACCCCGGCGAAATCAGGAAGGCCGTGCTCGGCGGCGCCCCGGACGCCGACGAGATCGGCGACCGCGGCGTCGCGATCCGCACCGCGATCTCGGGGCTGCGGGAAGGGGACATCCTCCTGATCGCCGGAAAGGGCCACGAGACCGGACAGACGATCGGCGACAGGGTGCTTCCGTTTTCCGATCAGGAAGAGGCGATGAAGGCGCTGCGCGCCGCCGGGGCAATGCCGTGAGCGTGCTCTGGACCACTGCAGACTTCGTCGCCGCCTCCGGCGGTCGGTTGGTCGGAGACGCGCCTCCAGAAATATCGGGCGTGTCGATCGACACGCGCACCATCGGACCCGGCGAGGCCTTCGTCGCGATCAAAGGCGAGAACCGCGACGGGCATCTCTTCGTCGATGCCGCGCTCAAGGCCGGAGCTGCGCTCGCGATCGTCAGCGAGGGACGCGTGCCGCAAGGCATCGGCCCGCTTCTCGTCGTCGACGACGATCCGCTCGCGGCGCTGGGGCGCATCGGCGCCGCGGCGCGCGCGCGCATGCACGGCCCGGTCTTCGGCGTCACCGGCTCGGTCGGTAAGACGAGCACGACCGAGATGCTGCGGATCGCGCTCTCCACGCTCGGCTTGACGCACTCGCCGGTCGGCTCCTTCAACAACCAATGGGGCGTGCCGCTGACACTGGCGCGCATGCCTGCCGAGACCCGCTACGGCGTCTTCGAGATCGGCATGAACCACGCCGGCGAGATCCGCCCGCTGACGAAGCTCGTCCGCCCGCATGTCGCGATCGTCACGACCGTCGCCCCAGTGCATCTCGAATATTTCGAGAGCGAGGCGGATATCGCGGACGCCAAGGCGGAGATATTCGAGGGCCTGGAGCCCGGCGGCACCGCGATCCTGAATCGCGACGACCAATGGTTCGAGCGTCTTGCCGAGCGCGCCCGCGCTGAAGGCGCGCGCATTCTTTCCTTCGGCGAGCATCCCTCCGCCGACGTGCGGCTGACGCGCGTCTCCCTGCAGGAGGACGCCTCGAGCGTCAGCGCCGAGATCGACGGTTTGCCCGTCGCCTACCGCCTCGGCGCGCCCGGCCGCCACATCGTGCAGAACTCGCTTGCCGTGCTTGCCGCCTGCCACGCGATCGGCGCGGACATGGCGCGCGTCATGCTGGCGCTCGGCACATTCCGCGCGCAGAAGGGTCGCGGGCAGCGGCTCCACCTGGCGCATCCCTCCGGCCGCTTCACCCTTCTCGACGAGAGCTACAACGCCAACCCCGCCTCGATGCGCGCGGCGCTGGCGCTTCTCGGCCAGACGAGCCCGGAGGGCCGCGGCCGGCGGATCGCGGTCCTGGGCGACATGCTGGAGCTCGGCTCGCAGGCCTCCTCGCTCCATCGCGGGCTCGCTCCTGACCTTGAGAAATCGGGCGCCGACCTCGTTTTCCTCGCCGGCCCCCTGATGGCCGATCTTTGGCGGGACTTGCCCGATCCGCGGCGGGGGGCCTATTCCGAGAAAGCTGCGGAGCTTGAGCCGATTCTCCTGGAGACGATCGGCCCCGGCGATGTGGTGATGATGAAGGCCTCGCTTGGTACCCGGCTCGGGCCGGTGGTCGAGGCCGTCAAACGCTATTTCGCGGGGGCGGGGGAATGACGGCGCTTATTGGCGAGTGCGCCAGATGTTGACCTACCTCGGCCAGCTTGGCGGCGAGATCCCGGTCTTCAACGTCTTCCGCTACATCACCTTCCGGACCGGCGCCGCGACGATGACGGCGCTCCTCTTCGTCTTTCTCTTCGGTCCCGGCATCATCCAGGCCCTGAGGCTCAGGCAGGGGCGCGGCCAGCCGATCCGGGCCGACGGGCCGCAGACGCATCTCGCCAAAGCCGGCACGCCGACCATGGGCGGGCTGATGATCATGTCGGGCGTGCTCGTCTCGACGCTGCTCTGGGCCTCGCTCTCCAACGTCTATGTCTGGGCCGTGCTCGTCGTCACCACCGGCTTCGGTCTGATCGGCTTCTACGACGACTATCTGAAGGTGACGAAGGCGTCCTCCACGCACGGCTTCTCCGGCCGCGTGCGGCTGAGCCTCGAGGCATTGATCGCGGCGGCCGCCGTCCTGATGATGATCGTCTTCGGTGACGCGAAGCTTCACACCTCGATCGCGATGCCGTTCTTCAAGGATGCGGCAATCAACCTCGGCTACTTCTATGTCCTCTTCGGCGCCTTCGTGATCGTCGGCGCGGGGAACGCGGTGAACCTGACCGACGGTCTCGACGGGCTCGCCATCGTGCCCGTCATCATCGCCGGCGCGAGCTTCGGGCTGATCGCCTATCTCGCCGGCCGCGTCGACTTCGCCGAATACCTGCAGATCAATCACGTGCCGGGAACCGGCGAGCTCTCCGTGCTCGTCGGCGCAATGATGGGAGCTGGGCTCGGCTTCCTCTGGTTCAACGCACCGCCGGCCGCGATCTTCATGGGCGACACTGGCTCGCTCTCTCTCGGCGGCATGCTCGGCGCGATCGCCGTCGCCACCAAGCACGAGATCGTGCTCATCATCATCGGCGGCATCTTCGTCATGGAGGCGCTCTCCGTCATCATCCAGGTGGCGTCGTTCAAGATGACCGGCCGGCGCGTCTTCCGCATGGCGCCGATCCACCATCACTTCGAGCAGCTCGGCTGGACCGAGTCGCAGGTGGTGATCCGCTTCTGGATCGTCGCGGTGGTGCTGGCGCTGATCGGCCTCTCGACGCTGAAGCTGAGATAGGCGCTTGGTCCCGCTCACCCACCTTGAAGGAAGATCGATCGGCGTCTTCGGGCTGGCGCGAAGTGGGCTCGCGACGGTGCGCGCGGCGATAGCCGGTGGCGCGGCGCACGTCGTCGTGTGGGACGACAAGAAGGAGGCGCGCGCGAAGGCCGAGGCGCTCGGTGGGACGGCAATGCCGCCGGAGCATTGGGCGTGGGAGCAGTTGGAAAGCTTCGTGCTCGCGCCGGGCGTTCCGCTTACGCATCCCGCGCCGCATCCCGTTGTTGAATTGGCGAAGGCGGCAGGCGTCGAGAGTCATCTGCGACATCGAGCTCCTGTGGCGCGAGACCGAGAGTGCAAGTGCGCTTCGTCGCCATCACGGGCACCAACGGCAAGTCGACGACGACGGCGCTTCTCGGCCACGTGCTCGCCATGGCCGGCCCGGTCGCCGTCGGCGGCAATATCGGCCGCGCCGCACTCGACCTCGATCCGCCCAACGAGCGGCTCGTCTACGTGCTCGAGATGTCGTCCTACCAGCTCGACTTGACGCGCCATTTCCGGCCCGACGTCGCGGTGTGGCTGAACCTCACCCCTGATCACCTGGAGCGCCACGGCGATTTCCGCGGCTACGCCAAGGCGAAGGCGCGCATCTTCGTCAACATGGGACCGGAGGAAACTGCGGTAGTCGGCATCGACGAGCCGGCGATGAATGCGATCGCCGCTGCGCTGAAGAGCCCCGGGCGCCCGACGCTCGTCACCGTCTCCGTCGGCAAGAACAAGGGCGCATCGCTCTATGTCGATCCGGCCGGCGCGCTTCACGAGGAGGGGCGGGAAGGCAAGAACGAGATTTCCTTCGCCAAGCTTCCGACGCTTCGCGGGCTCCACAACTGGCAGAACGCGGCGGCGGCGTGGGGCGCCGCAAGGGCGCTCGGCCTCTATGGTGGCATCATTCTGTCGGCGATGGAGACCTTCCCGGGCCTCGCGCATCGCATGGAGGTCATCGGGCGGCGCGGCTCTGTCCTTTTTGTCAACGACTCCAAGGCTACAAATGCCGACGCTGCGGCGCGCGCGCTGGTGACCTTCGATCCGGTCTACTGGATTGCCGGCGGGCAGGCGAAGGAGGGCGGCATCACGAGCCTCAAGGAATTTTTCCCTCGCATCGCCAAAGCCTATCTGATCGGCGCTGCCGCCGACGAGTTTTCAGGCGTTCTTGCCGGCGAAGTGCCGCACGTGATCGCCGGCGATCTTCAGGCCGCCGTCCGCATGGCGGCGGCGGATGCTGCGCTCGACCGTCGCCCCGAGCCGGCCGTGCTTCTCTCGCCGGCCTGCGCCTCGTTCGACCAGTTTGCCGACTTCGAGGACCGCGGCGAGGCGTTCCGGCGCGCCGTCGCCGCGCTTGACGAAAACCCATTGGAGGCCGTCGCATGATCAGCCGCGCGCATCGCTCTCCTCTTTCCGATTGGTGGTGGACGGTCGACCGACCGATGCTGTCGTTGGTCCTTGTTCTCCTGCTGAGCGGTTTCGTTCTCTCTTTCGCGGCGAGCCCGCCGGTCGCCGAGCGGCTCGGGCTCGACAGCCTGCACTTCGTCCTCCGCCATGCATTCTACGCGCCCCTCGCGGCAGCGCTGATGATCGCGATCTCCTTCCTGAGCCCGCGGCAGGTGCGTCGCATCGCTCTGGTGATGCTCTTTGTTTGCCTTGCGATGATGGTCGTCGTGCTTTTTATCGGCGAGGAGATCAAAGGCTCGCGCCGCTGGCTCTTCTTGTTCGGCATGTCGATCCAGCCCTCGGAGATGATCAAGCCCGCCTTCATCGTAATCACCGCCTGGCTTTTCGCCGAAGGCAGCCAGCGTCCGGACGTGCCGGGCAAGCTTCTCGCCGTCGGTCTTCTGGTCATTACCGGCGCTCTGCTCGTCGCCGAGCCGGACCTCGGCCAGACCGTTCTCTTCGTCATCGTGTGGGGCGCGCTCTTCTTTCTCGCCGGCGCCAACACGCTGATCTTCGGCGGCCTCGGCGGTCTCGCCGCGGCGGGTCTGCTCGGTGCCTACTATGTGTTCCCGCACGTCGCCGGCCGCATCAACCGCTTCCTCGATCCGGACAGCGGCGACAACTTCCAGATCGCGACGGCGATGCAGTCCTTTCAGCGCGGCGGGTGGTCCGGCACCGGGCCGGGCGAGGGGATCATGAAGCGCGTGCTGCCAGACTCGCACACCGACTTCGTCTTCGCCGTCGTCGGCGAGGAGTTCGGCATCGTGCTCTGCCTCCTGATCGTCGCGCTCTTCTCGCTCCTTGTGATGCGCGGGCTCTATCAGGCGATGCGACGTAACAGCGCCTTCGAGCGGATGGCGGTTGCTGGTCTCACCACGCAGATCGGCATCCAGGCCTTCATCAACATGGGCGTGAACCTGCATCTCCTTCCGGCCAAGGGCATGACGCTGCCTTTCATCTCCTATGGCGGCTCGGCGCTTCTTTCCTCCGCGGTGACGATGGGCTTCCTGCTCGCGCTCTCGCGGCGCTACGCCGATGCGCGTGTGACCGTGGTACCTCGCTCGCCGCTTGCGGCCGAGGCTTGAGGCATTGGCGCGGCGCGTGCTTCTGGCCGCCGGCGGGACCGGCGGCCATCTCTTCCCGGCGCTGGCGCTTCGCGAGGTGCTCATCAGGCGGAGCTGGATGGTCAATATCGCCACCGATCCGCGCGTCGGAGAGATGATCGTCGGCGTGCCGGCCGAGGACGTGCACCGCATCAAATCGGCGAGCCCCGGCGCGGCTCTCGGCGACAAGGTTCGCTCCGTCGCCAGCCTCGGCGTTGGCGTGCTTCAGTCGCGCCGGCTCATCAAGCGCTTCCGCCCGGCGGTCGTCGTCGGGTTCGGCGGCTATCCGACGGTCCCGCCCGCGGTCGCTGCGCGTTTCGCGCACGTTCCCATCATCGCGCACGAGCAGAACGCCGTCGTCGGACGCGCCAACCGGCTGGTCATCAAGCTCGGCGCGACGCTCGCCACCGGCTTCAAGAGTCCGAAAGGCGGCGAGTGGGCACAGCAGAGCATTTATGTCGGAAATCCTGTGCGAAAGGCCATCATCGAGGCGGTGCGGGCTTACGACCCGCCGATCGATGAGAAGTTCCGCCTCCTCGTTTTCGGCGGCAGCCAGGGCGCGCACGCCTTCTCCGAGCTGGTGCCGAATGCGCTGTTGGAGCTTCACCCCGACACGCGGCTCCGCATGGTGGTGACGCAGCAGGCGCGGACCGAGGACCTGAAGGCGACCCGCGACGCCTATACCGGTATGGGTGTGGAATCAGAGGTGGAGCCATTCTTCGAGGACATGGGCGAGCGGCTGGCGAACGCGCATCTTGTCATCTGCCGCGCCGGCGCCTCGACCGTCGCAGAGCTCGCGGTGATCGGCCGGCCGGCGATCCTGGTTCCCTACCCTTACGCGCTCGATCATGACCAGGCGGAGAACGCGCGGGCCCTGGCCGACGCGGGCGGCGCCTGGCTGATGCCGGAGAAGGACCTGACGGCAAAGAGCCTCGCCGAGCGCCTCTCGGCGCTTTGCGGCGCGCCGGACGAGCTGGAGCAGGCGGCCGCGGCGGCGCAGTCTGCGGGCCGCGTCGATGCCGCTGAGCGGCTCGCCGATCTCGTCGAGGAGGTCGCTGGCGAGCGCGCCGCGTGATTCCCTCCTCGCCTCCGGCAGACCTGGGCTATACGAGCGGCCTGAAGCGCCTCGGCGCCAAGAGGAGCGTTGCCCCATGAGATTGCCGCGCGACATCGGTCCTATCCACTTCGTCGGGATCGGCGGTATCGGCATGAGCGGCATCGCCGAGGTGCTCGCCAACCAGAACTATCGCGTGAAGGGCTCCGACGTCGCCGACAGTCCCAACGTCCAGCGTCTGCGCGACCGCGGCATCGAGGTCGCGATTGGCCACGACGCCGCCAATCTTGTCGATGCGGCGGTTGTCGTCGTCTCCTCGGCCATCAAGCGCGATAATCCGGAGCTCGCCGCCGCGCGGGCGCGCGGCCTGCCCGTCGTCAGGCGCGCCGAGATGCTCGCCGAGCTGATGCGGCCGAAGTCCGCGATCGCGATCGGCGGCACGCACGGCAAGACGACGACGACCTCGCTCGTCGCAGCGCTCCTCGATGCTGGCGGGCTCGATCCGACCGTCATCAACGGCGGTATCATCAACACCTACGGCACCAACGCCCGCATGGGCGCGAGCGACTGGATGGTGGTTGAATTGGATGAGTCGGACGGCACCTTCGTGAAGCTCCCCGCCGACATCGTCGTCGTGACCAACATCGACCCGGAGCATCTCGACCACTACGGCACCTTCGACGCGCTGCGCGAGGCCTTTCGCGACTTTGTCGAGAACGTGCCGTTCTATGGTTTCGCGGTGATGTGCCTCGACCATCCGGAGGTGCAGGCGCTCGTCGCCAGGATCGAGGACCGCCGCATCGTCACGTACGGGCGGAATCCGCAGGCGGAGGTGCGCTACCGCGATCTACGGTTCGAGAATGGCAAGATGCTTTTCTCAGTCGATCGCCGCGACCGCGTGACGGGTGAGACCGAGACGATGAAGGATCTCGCGATCACCATGCCGGGCGAGCATAACGTCTCGAACGCGACCGCTGCGGTTGCCGTTGCCCGCGCCATCGGCATCGACGCAGCTGCTGTCAGAAAGGGGCTTGCGAGCTTCGGCGGCGTGAAGCGGCGCTTCACGTTGACCGGCACTTGGAACGGCGTATCGATCTACGACGATTACGGGCACCATCCAGTGGAGATCGCCGCAGTGCTTAGCGCCGCGCGTTCCGCCGCACCGACGCGGCTTATCGCCGTCGTGCAGCCGCACCGCTACACGCGGCTGAAGAACCTCTTCGCCGACTTCTGCACCTGCTTCAACGAGGCGGATACGGTGATCGTCGCCGACGTCTATCCGGCCGGCGAGGCGCCGATCGAGGGCGCGACACGCGATGCACTGATCGAGGGCCTGCGCTCCGGCGGGCATCGCGACGTGCGGGCGCTCGATAGCGAAGAACACTTGCCAGCCCTTGTCGCCTCGATCGTCGAGCCAGGGGACATGGTGGTGTGCCTGGGCGCCGGCTCGATCACACGATGGGCGAACGCCTTGCCACAAGCGCTGGCGATGCTGGAGAAGGGCAAGGCGTGAGCAAAGCTGCTACACGGCCACCTTCTCCTCATGGGAGAAGGAAGCGCTTCGCGCATGTCTGAGCACCTTCTCGATCGTCTGAGCGGAAATCTCGCCGGCTTCCGCGGGACGCTACAGGCTGATCAGCCGCTTGGCCCCGTCGTCTGGTTCCGCGCCGGCGGACCGGCCGAGATCCTGGCAATGCCGGCTGACATCGAGGATCTCGTGTTCTTGATGAAAGCGCTCCCAGAAGAGATTCCGGTTACCGTCATCGGCCTCGGCTCGAATCTTCTCGTGCGCGACGGCGGGGTGGAGGGCGTGGTCGTGCGGCTGTCGGCGCGGGGTTTTGGCAATGTCGCGATCGAAGGCAGCCGCATGAGGGTCGGCGCCGCGATGGCCGACAAACGTCTCGCCGCGCTTGCGCTCGAAGCCGGCATCGGCGGCTTCGCGTTCTATCATGGCATTCCCGGCGCGATCGGAGGCGCGCTTCGCATGAATGCAGGCGCGAACGACGTGGAGACGCGCGAACGTGTCGTCGAAGTCGTCGCCATAGATCGGCAAGGCGAGCGCCATGTCCTCACCAACGCAGACATGGGCTACACCTACCGGCATTCCTCCGCGCCGGACGATCTGATCTTCGTCGAGGCGACGTTTGAAGGCCGCTTCGGCGACCGCGAAAATATCCGCGCCGAGATGGACGCAGTGCAGGCGCACCGTGAGAAGGCGCAGCCGATAAAGACCCGCACCGGCGGCTCGACCTTCAAGAATCCGGAAGGCAACAAAGCCTGGCAACTCATCGACGCAGCAGGCTGCCGCGGCCTCAGGATAGGCGACGCGCAGGTCTCCGAGATGCACTGCAACTTCCTCATCAACATCGGGAAGGCGACCGGCCACGACCTTGAGCTGCTTGGAGAAACCGTCCGCGCCCGCGTCCTCAATACGTCCGGCGCGAAGCTCGAATGGGAGATCAAGCGAATCGGGAAATTCGAGCCCGGCCGCGAAGTGAAGCCGTTTCTCGGGCGAGGCTGAACGGGGTCCCTTGTAACAGGAGAGACAATGGGCTATGTATATCCCAATGGGATATACGAGGTCGAAAAATGATCGTGAAGTCCAAGCTCTTCAGGACAAACCGCAGCCAGGCTGTCCGGATTCCGAAAGCTATCGCCTTTCCGGAAGGCGTCACGGAAGTGGAGATTGTTCGCACGGGGAACACGCTGACGATCACGCCCACCGGCAAGCGCTGGGCAGACCTTTTTGAGCGCGGCCCCCGTGTCTCCGAGGATTTCATGAGCGAGCGCGTTGATCCGCTTCCCGAAGAGCGCGAGCCGCTCTGATGCCGCGGTACATGCTCGACACCAACATTTGCATCTACGTCATCAAGCGATATCCGGGCGCACTCAGCAAAAAGTTCGAGGATTTGGCGGAAGAGATCGCGATCTCCGCGATTACCTTCTGCGAGCTTCACTTCGGCGTATCTAAGTCGCGGCGGCGCAAGACGAACCTTGACGAGCTTGAGCTTTTCGTCGGGCGCCTGGCAGTCCTTGATTTCCCTGCGCGGGCTGCTTCGTGTTACGGCGAGACGCGAACTTACCTTGAGAAGAAGGGCACGCCGATCGGCATCCATGATCTCCTGATTGGCGCGCACGCTTTGACCGAGGACTTGACGCTTGTCACCAACAACCGCCGGGAGTTCGACCGAATTCCCGGGCTGCGCGTGGAGAATTGGGCCTCGTAACCACTGTCATTGAAACGCCTCCACGGCGAGTTTCGACGCGTAGTCGCGAATGTCGCGCGGCCATTCTTTGCTCATCTCGTCGAAGCGTCCCGCATCACCGGCGAAGAGCGCGCGCGTCGCTTCTTCGAAGCCCGGCCGGTCGCCGGCCATCATGGACATGAAGCGGTAGGCAGCCTCCTGCGATCGCCGTGCGCGATCCTTGTCGACGTTGCGCCGCCGCGCCTCGTCGACGAGTTTTCGAAGCGCCACCGATGCGCCGCCCGGCTGGGCCTTCAGCCACTCCCAATGCCGCGGCAAGAGCGTGACCTCGCGCGCAACGACGCCGAGCTTCGGTCGTCCGGGCCCGCGTCGCGCCGACTCCGCTTCCGCGGGAGCGTGCTCGGCGGAGGAGCGGCCGGGCGCCCATTCGGAAAGCCGCCGGCGAACGTCGGCAGCATCGCCGCGAAGGTCGACCTCGATCGGCTGTGCTGTCGCATCCTCGAAGATCAGGATCGTCGGAGCGGGGTCGTCGTCGGCCTCCGCCTTTGCCTTGAGGGCGACCTCATGGAGCGGGCCCGAGGCAATGCGGCGGTGATCGGCGAAGGCTGTGCAGATGAATTCGCTGGGACTGGCCATTTCCTGTGCTCCGCGGCTGGTGAGCGCGCGTATTACCCGGGTGAAATATCGGCGTCAAGTTTCACCCGGATAAAAATGATGCGGTAGCCTTGGTTAACGATTTCTCACCAATTTCCCGCCCAACCTCGGCGTCACGAATCGCTTTTCAGCGAGGGAGTGAGCGTCATGGCTGGGAAGGCCGGGAAGAAGCACGTCGCGGTGCTGATGGGTGGCTGGTCGGCGGAGCGTCCGGTCAGCCTAAATTCCGGCCGCGAATGTGCCGATAGTCTCGAAGCGGCAGGCTATCACGTCACCCGCATCGACGTTCAGCGCGACGTTGCCGAGGTGCTCACGAAGCTCCGGCCCGACGTTGTTTTCAACGCGCTGCACGGGCCCTTCGGCGAGGACGGTACGATCCAGGGCCTGCTCGAGATTCTCGACATTCCCTACACGCATTCCGGCGTGCTGGCTTCCGCGCTCGCCATGAACAAGGAGAAGGCGAAGTCGATCGCCGCCGCCGCCGGCATTCCCGTCGCCGAACACAGGATCGTCTCGCGTTTCGAGGTGGCGGAGGTGCACGTTCTCGAGCCGCCTTACGTGGTGAAGCCGATCGCCGAGGGCTCTTCCTTCGGCGTCATCATCGTGCCGAAGGATCAGGCGCATCCGCCGCAGTCGCTCGGCCGCGCAGACTGGGTCTTCGGAGAGCGCGTGATGGCGGAGCGCTACATCTCCGGGCGCGAGCTCACCTGCGCGGTGATGGGCGAGGAGGCGCTCGGCGTTACAGAGATCCTCCCGCAAGGGCACGGCTTCTACGACTACGACGCCAAATACGCGGAAGGTGGATCAAAACATATCTGCCCCGCGCCGATTAAACCGTTTGTTTACCAAAATATTTGCACGCTGGCACTTGAAGCGCATCGTGCCGTCGGTTGTCGCGGCGTCTCCCGTTCCGACTTTCGCTACGACGAGGCGGGGTCGGGCGAGGTCATCTGGCTGGAGGTCAACACGCAGCCCGGCATGACGCGCACGTCTCTGGTTCCCGAACTCGCCGCGCATGCGGGCCTGAGCTTTCCGGATCTGGTGGCCTGGATGGTGGAGGACGCGTCGTGCAGAAGGTGAGACAAGCGAGGCTGGAGGGGCCGACATTGCTCGACAGCCTCGACTATGCGCTCGGCTGCCTCCTGCGCCCGCTCGCGAACCTCCTGCCGCGCCGGCTTCGTCGCGCCATGGAGAAGATCGAGCGCGGGCGCCGCCGCCGCACCGGGCAGCTGGCCGCCGCGGGCTTCCTTCTCGTGACGCTTCTTTATGCGTTGATCGTCGGCGGCCAGATCGGCCGGCTCGCCGATTCGTTTCTCGTCGCCATCGGTTTCGGCATCGAGGATGTGACGATTGCCGGCCAGAAGGAGACGTCAGAGATCGCAGTTCTGGAGAGGCTCGACGCCGGCGGCTCGCTGATCGCCTTCAACGCCAAAAAGGCGCAGCAGCGCCTCGCCGAACTTCCGTGGATCGAGCATGCGGTGGTACGCAAGTTCTATCCGAGCCGGCTCTCCGTTGAGATCACGGAGCGCAAGCCCTTCGCGCTTTGGCAGCGCGACGGCAATGTCACCGTCATCGATCGAAGCGGCACCACGATTGTGCCGCTGGAGGAGGGGCGCTTCGCTAGGCTGCCGCTGATGGTCGGCGGCGGCGCCAACCAGACCGCTCCGGACCTTCTCGGCGATCTTCTTGCCGAGCCGTCGATCGTCGCGCAGTTGCGCGCCGCCGTTCGCGTCGCCGATCGGCGTTGGGACCTGCATCTCGACAACGGCGTCACCGTCAAGCTTCCGGAGAAGAACGTGCGCAAGGCGCTCGCCACTCTCGTCAAACTCGACGCCGACAACCGGCTGCTTGCGCGCGACGTGGTTGTCGTCGACATGCGGCTTCCAGATCGCGTGACCGTGCGGCTGCCCGAAGGCCGCACGCTCGACGACGTCACCTCAGACGGCGCTGCGAAAGCGCAAGCGAGAACGCGCACGTGAGCGCACGCCGTCACCACGGATCTTCCGGCGTGTCGCGGGTAAAGCCCCTCGGCTCGCGCCGCTCTGCCGTCGTGAGCGTGCTCGATGTCGGCTCGACCAAGGTCAGCTGCATGATTGCGCGCCTGAAGCCGCGCGATAGCCAGGCGCTCCGCCGCCGCATGCATGCCGTGGAGGTGCTCGGCTTCGCCGCCACGCGCTCGCGCGGCATCAAGTCCGGCGTCGTCGTCGATCTCGATGAGGCGGAAAAGGCGATCCGTCTTGCGGTCGATGCTGCCGAGCGCATGGCGGAGATGACCGTCGGCAGCCTGATCGTGAATCTCTCGTGCGGGCGCCTGAAGAGCGAAACCTTTTCGGCCAGCATCGATCTTGGCGGTGCTGTCAGGGAGGCCGACATCCAGCGTGTGCTCGGCGCCGGCGGCGCGCACTCGGTGAGCGAGGGCCGGCTGGTGCTCCATGCGCTTCCCATCGGCTACTCGCTCGACGGCAATCGTGGACTTGCCGACCCGATCGGCATGCTCGGGGAGACGCTCGGCGTCGACATCCATGTCGTCACCGCCGAGGAGGCGCCGCTCCGCAATCTCGAGCTCGCCATCAATCGTTGCCATATCGAAGTGGAGACGGTGGTGGCCACGCCCTATGCGTCTGGGCTTGCCTCGCTCGTCGACGACGAGGCGGAGCTTGGCGTCGCCTGCGTCGACATGGGCGGTGGCACGACGACGCTCTCCGTCTTCCATGACGGCGAGTTCGTGCACACCGATGCCATCGCAATCGGCGGTCAGCACGTGACGCTCGACATCGCCCGCGGGCTTTCCACCAATCTTGCCGACGCGGAGCGCATCAAGGCGCGCCACGGCTCGGTGCTCTCCTCGAACACCGACGAGCGGGACATCCTGACGATCCCGCCGGTCGGCGAAGACGAGCGCGACCATCCGAACACGGTTCCGCGCTCCGCACTGATCCGCATCATCAGGCCGCGCGTTGAGGAGACGCTCGAGATGACGCGCGATCTGCTGACGAAGTCGGGTTTCGCAGATCAGGTCGGAAAACGCGTGGTGCTGACCGGAGGTGCGAGCCAGCTCACCGGCCTTGCCGAGAGCGCCCGCCGTATCTTCGGGCGGAACGTCCGCGTCGGGCGTCCGCTCGGCATCCAGGGGCTGCCGGAAGCGGCAAGGAGCCCTGCGTTCTCCGCGGCGGTGGGACTCGTTCTCTACCCGCAGGCGGCACGCATCGAGCAATTCCATGCCCGCACGCCGCGGCGGACGGCGATGACGGGGACGGACGGATATTTCGCGCGCGTAGGGCGCTGGTTCAAGGACAGCTTCTGACGAAGCGGATTTGAGCGGAACGGATCAGGTGGGCCGAGGCCGGGACCTGGCGGAAAGGCGGAAGAGGACGGAACCGATGAGTATCAATCTGAAGATGCCGGACATCACGGAGCTGAAGCCGAGGATCACCGTCTTCGGAGTCGGAGGTGCCGGCTGCAACGCCGTGAACAACATGATCGAGGCCGGCCTGCAGGGAGTCGAGTTCGTCGTCGCCAACACCGACGCCCAGGCGCTCACGATGTCGAAGGCCGACCGCGTCATCCAGATGGGGGTCGCGGTCACCCAAGGCCTCGGGGCCGGCTCGCAGCCGGAGATCGGTCGTGCCGCCGCCGAAGAGACGATGGAAGAGATCACCGACCACATGAATGGCGCGCACATGGCCTTCATCACGGCCGGCATGGGGGGCGGCACCGGCACCGGCGCCGCGCCGATCGTGGCGCGCGCTGCACGTGAGGCCGGCATTCTCACCGTCGGGGTCGTCACCAAGCCGTTCCAGTTCGAAGGCCAGCGCCGCTTGCGCATCGCCGAGGCCGGCATCATCGAGCTGCAGAAGAGCGTCGATACGCTGATCGTCATCCCGAACCAGAACCTCTTCCGCGTCGCCAACGACAAGACCACCTTCGCCGACGCCTTCGCCATGGCCGACGAGGTGCTCTATTCCGGCGTCGCCTGCATCACCGACCTGATGGTGAAGGACGGGCTCATCAATCTCGACTTCGCCGACGTACGCTCGGTGATGCGCGAGATGGGCAAGGCCATGATGGGCACCGGCGAGGCTTCCGGCGACAAGCGCGCCATCGAGGCGGCGGAGAAGGCGATCGCCAATCCGCTCCTCGACGACGTCAACATGCGCGGCGCGCGGGGTCTCCTGATCTCCATCACCGGCGGCCGCGATATGACGCTCTTCGAGGTGGACGAGGCGGCAAGCCGCGTACGCGAGGAGGTCGACAGCGACGCCAACATCATCTTCGGCGCCACCTTCGACGAGGGCCTGGAAGGCATCATCCGCGTTTCCGTCGTGGCGACGGGGATCGAGGAGAACTCGCATGCAGGAGCAGATCGCGCCGCCGACCGCCGGCATGGCGGAGCTGGCGCGTCGCTTGAAGACGGTGACGCCGGCTCCGACCCCGGTTGCGACCGTCGTACCGGCGCCTACGCCCGCTCCGGCACCGATTCAGGCACAGCCGCAGCCGCAACCGCAGCAGCGTCGCGCCACCGACTACGCGCTGGAAGAAGGCCTCGAGCAGGAGCTCGCGAGCCACCCGTTACAGCGTCAGCCGCAGCGTCCGGCCGCGCAAGCCGCTACGGCGCGCCCGACGCAGGCCCGGCAGGCCGGCGATCCCGGCGTCCGCATCGGCCCGTTCCGCCCCGACGCCGGGCTCGCGGCGCGGCAGGCGACGCCGGAATCGGAGGAGCGGCTTCACGAAGCGCTTCGCGCCGCCACCTCGGCGAACTTCATCCCGCCGCAGGCCGAGCGCCCGGACCACATGCAGCCGCGCATGCCACGCGTCGAGGACTTCCCGCCGGTCGCGCAGCGGCAGATCCGCGCCCGGCATGCGCCGTCCCGCGCGGCCGAGGAGGACCGTCGCCCGCGCGGCCTGCTCGCCAGAATTGCGAGCGGACTTGGCCGCCGCGAAGACGCGGATTACGAGGACGAGCGTGGGCACGAAGCGGAACGCGAGCCGCGCGCAGCCCAGCCGAATCCGCCAATTCAGCAGGCTCCGGCAGCTCCCGCCTCGGTCTCGGAGTTTGCCAAGCCGCAGCCGCGGCGCATGGGCGAGCAGACCGGCGCCGCCGGCGCGCTCGACACCCGCGGCCGCCCGCAGCTGATCGAGCCGGGGCGCGAGGAGCATCTCGAGATCCCGGCATTTCTGCGCCGCCAATCGAGCTGAGCGGCCTGCCTGAGGTTTGGAAAGCCCGGCGAACGCCGCTCGCCGGGCTTTTTCGCGTGCCGCGTGCGGCCGAATCATGCGTAACAATGAGTAAAAATCGTTGATTAGACGGCGGCGCGGGCCATCGGTAGCTTCCGGCTAACTAGGCGGGCAGTCGAACGGATTCGGGAAGGACCCAAGTGGGTGGACCTATCCGTCGTTCTGACTTAGGGGGCTTTGCGACTTTATGGCGGGTACGAAGAAACGTGGGCAACGGACGCTCAAGAAGCGCGTGAGCCTTTCGGGAATCGGCGTTCACAGCGGCGCACCCGTCACCGTCACTCTCTCTCCCGCCGATCCCGACAGCGGCATCAGCTTCCTCCGCACCAGTCTTCCCGACTCCCGCGATATCGAGATTCCTGCGCGCTCCGACTCGGTTGGCTCGACCGAGCTCTGCACCGTGCTTGGCGATCCGAAAGGTATCTGTGTCGCGACCGTCGAGCATCTTCTCGCGGCGTTCTCCGGGCTCGCGATCGACAACGCCATCGTCGAGATTGATGGGCCGGAAGTCCCTGTGATGGACGGCAGCGCCGGTGATTTCGTCGAGGCCATCGATCGCGCCGGCGTCGCTGCGCAGAGCGCACCGCGGCGGTTCATCCGCATTGATAAGCCGCTACGCGTGGAGCAGGGGACGGCCTTCGCCGAGTTCCGCCCGTACGCGCGCTTTCGCCTCGAAGTCAGCATCGATTACGATTGCCCGGTGGTCGGCCGGCAGTCGCTGGGCATCGACCTCACGCCGAGGAGCTTCCGCCAGGAGGTCGCGCGCGCCCGCACCTACGGCTACATGCGCGACGTTGAAAAGCTTTGGGCGGCCGGCTTCGCGCTCGGCTCCTCGCTGGAGAACTCCGTCGTCATCGGCGACGGCGCCGTGGTCAATCCCGAGGGGCTCCGTTTCCCCGACGAGTTCGTCCGCCACAAGGTGCTCGACGCGATCGGTGACCTGGCGCTCGCGGGGACTCCGATCCTCGGCCTCTACCGCTCGCACAAGGGCGGTCACAAGCTGAACGCCATGGCGCTTTCGGCGCTCCTGGAGCGCCGCGACGCGTGGACGCTGGTTTCCGAGCCCGCCGAGCGCGAGCGGCGGCAGGAGGGCCACGGCGAGCTGGCCCAGGGCCTGGTGGCACCGGTCTTCGCCCCGGAAGTGCTCTGACCCCGATCCGAACGGCCTCTTTTGGTCACAGCCCGGCCATCATTGGGTGGTGAACGGCTTTGAAAGCAGCGCCCGGGTCCGCTAGGACTTGGCGCTCTTACGGGAATCGGAACGCATGCGAACTTGGATTTCCGCCTTCAGGCCGCGCCGCGCCGCCGCGCTCGTGCTTGCGCCGGCCTTGGCGCTTCTGCTTGTCGGCTGCGGCGGCAGGAAGCCGGACACGGAGGTCAACGTCGATCCGCCCGACGTTCTCTACAACCAGGCGCTCGCCAACCTCAACTCCGGCAACGCGCGAGAAGCCACCAAGAAGTTCGACGAGATCGACAAGGAGCACCCCTATTCCGACTATGCGCGGAAAGCGATGCTGATGTCGGCGTTTCTGCATTTCCGGCGCGCGCAGTATCAGGACGCGATCAACGACGCGCAGCGCTACGTGACGCTCTTCCCGGCGAGCGAGGACTCCGCTTACGCCCAGTACCTGATCGGCGAGTCCTACTTCCGCCAGATACCCGACGTGACGCGCGATCAGGATCTCGCCACGAAGGCCATGGATGCCATGGGCGTCGTCCTGCAGAAATATCCGGACTCTGAGTACGCGGCCGACGCGCGCAACAAGATCGAGGTGGCGCGCGACCAGCTTGCCGGTAAGGAGATGCAAATCGGCCGCTACTATCTCGAGCGCCGCGAATACGTCGCCGCCGTCAACCGCTTCAAGACCGTGGTCGAGGACTACCAGACGACGCGCCACGTCGAAGAGGCGCTGCTTCGCCTGACCGAGGCCTATCTGGCGCTCGGTCTCACGCAGGATGCGCAGACTGCGGCCGCCGTGCTCGGACACAATTTCCCGGACAGCCCCTGGTATAAGGACAGCTACAAGGCCCTTGCCGACGCGGGTGTGGTTCCCGAGGAGAACAAGGGCTCGTGGATTTCCCGGGCGTTCGGCCGGGGATAAACTTCGGCCCGCCATGCTGGCGAGTCTTACCGTCCAGGACATCGTCCTCATCGACCGTCTCGGGATCGAGTTCGGCGAAGGCTTGAGCGTGCTCACCGGCGAGACCGGCGCCGGCAAGTCGATCCTTCTCGACGCTCTCTCCCTGGCGCTCGGCTCGCGCGGCGACGCCTCGCTGGTGCGCGCGGGCGCCGAGCGTGGCCAGGTGACGGCGGTCTTCGAGCCTGAGCCGGATCATCCGGTCTTCGAGCTTCTCGCCGAGAACGGCATCGCGGCCGAAGGGCAGCTCATCCTGCGGCGCATGCAGACCGCCGACGGCAAGACCCGCGCCTTCGTCAACGATCAGCCTTGCGGCGTCTCGCTGATGCGCGCGATCGGCGCGCGCCTCGTCGAGATTCACGGCCAGCATGATGACCGCGCACTGATCGGCACTGAGGAGCATCGCCGGCTGCTCGACGCTTTCGGCCGCCTTGAGCCGGACGCGGAGGAGGTCGCGCGCCGCTATCGCGGCCTGAAGACGCTAGAGGCGGAAACGGCGGAGCTTCGCGCCAAGATCGAATCGGCGGCCCGCGAGGCCGACTATCTCCGCTCCTCGGTTGAGGAGCTTGAGGAACTGGCTCCGGAGGCGGGGGAGGAAACGTCGCTTGCCGAGCGGCGGCAGTTCCTGATGCGTGCCGAGCGGATCGCCACAGACCTGAACGAGGCGCACGAGATCATCGGCGGCGGCGCCTCGCCGGTCCCCGATCTCGTGGGCCTCGCGCGCCGGCTCGAGCGGAAGTCGGCGGAGCTTCCGGGCCTGCTAGAGCCGACCGTCGCAGCACTCGGGGCGGCGCTCGACAATCTGGAGGAAGCGCGGCGCGGGCTCGAAGCGGCGCTCCGCGCCTGCGACTTCGATCAGAACGAATTGGAGCGGAGCGAAGAGCGGCTGTTTGCGCTGCGCGCCGCCGGCCGCAAGCATCAGGTCGCGGTCGACGATCTCCCCGCGGTCGCCGCGGAGTTCTCAGCTAGGCTCGCCGACATCGATGTCGGCGGCGAGCGGCTGAAGGCGCTGGAGGCGGCCGTCGCCGAGGCGCTGGCGGCCTACCGAAAGGAAGCTCTGGCTCTCTCGAAGCGGCGCGCGGAAGCAGCAAAGGCGTTGGAGAAGGCCGTCAACGCCGAACTCCCGGCGCTGAGGCTCGAAGCGGCGCGCTTCATCGTCGCGCGCGAGGTCGATGCCGACACCGTCTCCCCGGAAGGGCTCGACCGTGTCGCCTTCCACGTCCGCACCAATCCCGGCACCGAGCCCGGGCCGCTGATGAAGGTCGCGTCGGGCGGCGAGCTTTCGCGCTTCCTCCTGGCTCTGAAGGTCGCGCTCGCAGATCGCGGCTCAGCCCCGACGCTCGTCTTCGACGAGATCGACACGGGCGCGGGCGGCGCCGTCGCCGAGGCGATCGGCCGCCGGCTCGCGCGGCTTGCCGAGCGCGTGCAGGTGCTCTCTGTCACGCACGCGCCGCAGGTAGCCGCACAGGCGGACGCGCATTTCCTCATCACCAAGACGGCGGTCGACCGCGGCAAGCGCGTCGCGACCGGCGTCGCCCCCGTCGCTGGTGGCGCGCGGCGCGAGGAGATCGCCCGCATGCTCGCAGGCGAGACCATCTCCGACGAGGCTCGCGCCGCCGCCGAGCGCCTGATCAAGGGCGCGGCGTGAAAAAGCCTGCGCCCCCAAAGCCGGTCGAGAAGCTGACGCCTGCGGAGGCGGCGGCGGAGCTCGAACGCTTGGCCAGCGAGATCGCCGAGCACGACAAGCGCTACTACCAGGAAGACCAGCCGACCGTCTCCGACGCGGACTACGACGCGCTCAGGCAGCGAAACCTCGCGATCGAAGCGCGCTTCCCTGATCTCGTGCGCGCGGACTCGCCGTCGAAGCGCGTTGGCGCCAAGCCGAGCGGTCGCTTCAAGAAAGTTCGTCATTCGATCCCGATGCTCTCGCTCGGCAACGCCTTCTCCGAAGAGGATGTGGTCGACTTCATGGCGCGCGTGCGCCGGTTCCTGAAGTGGCCGGAGGAAAAGCCGCTCGCCTATGTCGCGGAGCCGAAGATCGACGGCCTCTCCGCCTCGCTCCGCTACGAAGACGGCGAGTTCGCGCTCGGCGCGACACGCGGCGACGGCACCGAGGGCGAGGACGTCACCGCCAATCTCCGCACGATTCGTGAGATTCCGAAGAGCCTGCCGAAGGGTGCGCCGGCCGTCGCGGAGATTCGCGGCGAGGTCTACATGACGCACGCGGACTTTGCGGAGCTGAACAAGCGCGAGGCGGAGCGGGGAGGGCGCACCTTCGTCAATCCGCGGAATACGGCAGCGGGCGCGCTCCGCCAGCTCGACCCGAAGATCACGGCGGAGCGTCCGCTTCATTTCTTCGCCTGGGGCTGGGGCGAGATGAGCGAAATGCCGGCCGACACGCAGTTCGGCATGACCGCGACGCTCAAGAAGTGGCGCTTTCCCGTCAATCCCAGGATCAAGCGCATCGAGAGCGCGGAAGAAGCGCTCGCGTTCCATCGCGACATGGAGGCAGTGCGCGCCTCGCTCGGTTACGACATCGACGGCGTCGTCTACAAGGTCGATGATCTTGGCCTACAGAACCGCCTCGGCTTCGTGTCGCGCGAGCCACGCTGGGCGATCGCGCACAAATTTGCCGCCGAGCGCGCGACGACGGTGCTCGAAGGGATCGAGATCCAGGTCGGCCGCACGGGTGCGCTGACGCCTGTCGCCAAGCTTCGCCCCGTCACCGTCGGCGGCGTCGTGGTGCAGAACGCCTCGCTTCATAACGAGGATTACATCAAGGGGATCGGCAATGACGGCGAGCCGATCCGCGAGGGCAGGGACATCAGGATCGGCGACACGGTGATTATCCAGCGCGCCGGCGACGTCATCCCGCAGATCGTCGACATCATGATCGACAAGCGGCCGAAGGGCGCGAAGCCCTACGTGTTCCCGACCAAATGCCCGATCTGCGACAGTGATGCGGTGCGCGAGGTCAACTCCAACACCGGCCGCGAGGATTCTGTCCGCCGCTGCACCGGCACGCTGATCTGTCCAGCGCAGGCGGTCGAGCGCCTGATCCACTTCGTCAGTCGCGACACGTTCGACATCGACGGGCTCGGCGCGAAGCAGATCGAGGCCTTCTACCGCGACGGCCTGATCAAGCACCCCTCCGACATTTTCAAGCTCAAGCCGGAGATGCTGGAAGGGCGCGAGGGTTACAAGGAAACCTCGATCAACAATCTCATGCGCGCGATCGAGGCGCGGCGCGAGGTCGATCTGAACCGCTTCATCCACGCGCTTGGCATCCGCCACATCGGCGAGACCAACGCGCGGCTGCTCGCGCGTCATTTTGGCACATTCGATGCGTTGCGGAAGACGGCCACCGCCGCCGCGCACGGCGACGAGGCGGCGCTCGCCGAGATCGACGGCATCGAGGGGATCGGCCCGGTGGTGGCGGAGGCGATTGTGCAGTTCTTCCACGAAGCCCATAACCAGCAGGAGCTCGACCGCCTGCTGAAGGAAGTGACCCCACTGCCGATGAAGGCGGTCGCAAGCGACTCGCCAGTCGCCGGCAAGACCGTGGTTTTCACCGGCTCACTTCAGCGGATGACGCGCGAGGAGGCGAAGGCCATGGCCGAGCGCCTCGGCGCGCGCACAGCCGGCTCCGTCTCCGCCAAGACCGACCTTGTTGTCGCAGGCCCCGGTGCCGGCTCGAAGCTCAAGAAGGCCGCCGAGCTCGGCATCGAGGTGATCGACGAGGACGCCTGGTTCGAGCGGGTCGGGGGCTGAACCGACAGCGTCAAACGGCGGCGACGACGACGTGCCCCTGAATCTTGCCGGCCACCGCTCCGCCGCCATGGCGCGCTTCAATGGCGGCGGCTGCGCGCTCGGTGGCGCGCTCAAGTCCCCCGGCATCGCGCGTCACGATCTCGTTGCGGAGCGGCGTGCCCTGGCAATATGCGATCGCGGCATGGAGGGGAGAGGGCGCTCGGCTGACTTCTTCGATGGTCATGATCTCGATCTCTGAAAAGCCCGCCGAGGAGAGTTCGTCCTTGATCAGCACGGTGTCGTGGTAGCCGTGCGGCGTGCGCGCGAGGAATCGCGGAGGGTCGTCGGGGAATATCTCGCCGACGGCGTCGGTAACGATGTCGGCGAATGCATTCTCTTCAATCCGGTCCCATACGTTGAAGAGGAAACGCCCGCCTGGCCTCAGCACGCGTCTTGCTTCTCGATATCCGGCGATGCGGTCGGGAAAGAACATGACGCCGAACTGGCAACAGACGGCGTCGAATGAAGCGTCGTCGAATGGCAAGTCGAGTGCGTCCGCCTGCCGCCATTCGATGCGCTCGTCGGCACCCTGTTTGGCGGCGGCGTGATCGAGCATCGGCTGGTTCAAATCGGAAACGACATAGCGGGCCTGACCCGCAAGCTTTGGCGCGAGCATGCGGGTAACCACGCCGCTTCCCGCCGCGGTCTCAAGCACCGAGGCCGGCAAGACCGTCGCGGTGCGTTGCGCCAGATCTGCCGCATAGGGCTGGAAGATCAGGGGCACGAGGTAGGTATCGTAGAACTCGGGGATGGAGCCCCCGAACACATTGTCGGTCGCGGACATCGCTCGCGTCGTTCGTTTGGACACGGGGAGCATACACGCAACCGCCCCCGAACCGTGAGCATGGCTGATTGGCAATTCAGCCAAATGAGCGCGCCAGGTCAGCAGCGCTGACCTGGCTTCGAGCGATGCGCTTTTCGATCATGCCGACGCTTCTCACCGCGGCGGGGCTGAGAGCGGTTGGCTCCCGCCGGCGCGACGCCACGGATACGGCCAGTCGCCGCCGCCGAGATTCGCGTTTCCGAAGGGCGAGGCGTCAGGGCGCCGGGACCGAGCCCGGTTCGCCTGCTTCTCCATAACCTCAGAGACGACGGCGCCGATGCGGTCCGGCTCGATCCCGATGTCGAAAAGCGTCTCGGCCGACAGCGCCTTCAGGTCTTGGATCGCCAGCCTCCGGCGCCGGGCGGCACGGATTTGCGAGAAAATGGTCATAGCTGATCTCCATGAATTCTGTTCATCAAGACCGGCTTCCGTCGGCCTTCCATGTGCGCTATCAATGCCTATCTTGCTGGAACTGACGAACGCACAGCGTGCAAGAGAGCATGAGTGGCGTTCATACTGGAGACGTCCAGGAGCCACCGATGTCGGAAGAGCGGCTTTCCCAGCTTCCCCCGCTCCACGCGCTGAGAAGCTTCCACGCCGCGGCGCGCTTCGGCCGCTTCCGTGAGGCGGCGTCGGCGCTCGGCCTGTCCGAGTCCGCCGTCAGCCACCAGATCCGCAAGCTTGAGGACTATCTCGGCGTGCGGCTCTTCGAGCGGGCCGGCAATGCCGTGCGGCTGACGCTCATCGGCCAGACTTATTTCGAAGAGATCGACCCTGCCTTCTCCCGCATCCGCCGCGCGACGGAAGCGCTCTCCGGTCCCTGCTGCCGCGTCTCGCTCACACTGACGACGTCGCTCGCCACGCTTTGGTTGATTCCACGGTTGGCACAGCTGGAGGCGGCGCTGCCGGAGGTGAACGTGCAGATGGTGCCGACCGGGCGGGTCGTCGACCTGGGGCGCGAGCAGATCGATTTGGCGATCCGCTATGGCAAGGGCCACTGGCCTGGTTACGCCGCCCACCATATGTTCGATGAGCAGGCGTTTCCGGTCTGCCGCCCCGGGCTGCTCTCAGAGGGCGTCGATCCGCAGACGGCGCTCGGCACGGTTCGTTTGATCGTCGACGCCTCGTATCGCGAGGAATGGCGCGAGTGGGCGCAAGCGCACGGGCTTGAGCCGCCGTCGCTCGACGGCGCGCTGGCGCTCGAAGGCTCGGAACAGATTCTGCGCGCGGCGGCGGAGGGGCTGGGCGTGGCGATCGGGCGTCGACCCCTAGTCGACGGCTGGCTCGCCGATGGCGATCTCGCCGCGCCCTTTGGAACGGCAGACGAAAGCGGCTGCGCCTATTATCTTCTCTATGCCGATGCGGAAGAGCTGAGCGTGCCGGCGCGGCGCGTGGCGCGCTGGCTCGTCGGTATCAGCCACGGCGACGCCGCCGCCAAGGCGCTCTTCGCCTAGCCAGGCGTCGGCCTGTCGCGCGCGGCCGGAACGCCGGCGACAGGGTCGCCGCGAAGATCAGCGCGAACGGATTTCATGCTCCGAACCCGGCTCAACCTCGTGCGGGGTCAAGTGGCTGAATTCGTCGCGTATCCAATCCAATATTTGCACCAGGAACTCCGCAACGGTTCGCGCGCCGGCAGCACGGCGGAAAGCGTCGCACACGCGCTGCCGGAAATAGTCGGAGGTCACGATCAACTCTGCGGTGAGCCCGTCGAGCAGCGTCGGCATGTCTTCTTCGCGGACAGCCGGCTCCACACCTCCGACCTGGGAGCGAAGCCTTGCCAGGTTCCGATGCTCCTCAAGGAACGCGTCCACGAGTGTCTGGTCCTGCAGCCGCACCGTGGACAGGCTCTTCAGAACGCGCTCTTCGACCTTCGCGCCGCCGATCTCGGCGCTCTGATCCAACAGCTTCAAGGCGAGCGGGGCGTGACCATGGGCGAACGCGATTGAGTTGATTGCAGTGAACAGTCCCTCGATCTCGTCAGCGTTGCCGGCGGCAACGGCCCGCTCCATGAGGCGCGGCAGCACGCGCGGTGCGGCCCCCGGACGGTGCTGCTCGAGGACTATTTCCGGCCATCTGAGGTGACTGGCAAAGTTATATTCCGCGACCGACGTTCGCATTCGCCAGCCATTTGAAATGAAGAAATCTTCGGCGATTGCGGCGTAGCGATCGAGGTCCTTGTCGTCGACGGCCGGCGCGCGGTGCAGCATGTGGAAGAGAATGTAGATCACGGATTGCTGGAACCAGGGGCAGCCATCGCGAAAGAGCCGTTCCAGCAGGGCGAACGTCGCCGACGGGTCAACCTTGACGCCGTGGTAGGTCAGTGCGCGCTCGCCAAGCAGCATCAGGTAGACGTCGAAGGACAAATCCTTCTGGCTCAATATCTCCGCGATCGCGCCTACGCCTCGATCGGGATGTTCGAGGCAGGCAAGCCCGGCGTGCCATGCCCGTCGAAAGCTGTCCGGGCGCGCAAAGGTCACACTCAGTTCCTGGAAGTTGAGCGGCTGGTAGACCGGCTGCCGTCGCAATACCCCGGCAACAGGCCGCGCCAGCAGTCTGAGCGTACGGCCGCGCCCCAGTATCCTGGCGAGCGGTGTCGAAAGGACTCTTTCCATCTGGACGCGCCAGATCGAGGCCAAACGATCTAGTTCCTGACGATCGCCGCGGCAGCCGTTCAGAACCGCCAGCGAGAACTCTGCAAACGTTTCAGTTGCGAAAGCGTCGGGCACGCCGGGAAAGCGGATAATGTCCTCGCCGATCGTCACCAGCATCTTCCAACCCGCTTCGCGCTCGCGGTACCAGAAGCGGTAGAGCATCGGCATGAGCAGGCGCCTGACGCCGGGCGTCCGGTCGCGCGCCGCTGCCAGCAGCTGATCGGCGAGGCCTTTGGCTTCAGCCGCACGGATCGCGACATAGCGCGCATTGAGAACCGCTGCGGAGGGCTTGTGCGGCATCGCCTTCAACGCACCCTCAACAGCTCCGCAACGACACGGCCGACGAAGCTGTCGGCAGAGGGCTTCGCTGCGAGCAGACCGGCGGTAACCCCGTCTCTCTGGCGGACATTCTCGGTCTTCGCCAATTCGATAATGGCGCCGTCGTTGCCCTCCTCGATCAGCGCCAGCGTCAATCCTCGGGTATCGTCGAGATCGCTACCCGAATTGCCGTAGCTGGAGCGCTTGTCGAAGAATCCATCGCGAACCAGCGCGAGCGCTTCGTCCCGGAAGCCGCCCTCCAGGAGATGCGCAATGAGATGCCGCAACGAATAGGGGTCGCGATGAACCTCCCAGCTACGGCAATGCGCCAATATCCGCTCGCGGTCTGACGCGAGATCTACTTTGAAGCGGTCAAAGCCGCGCGGCGGCGCGATGAGCCAGTCGCCGATCGACTTGTGGGCGATCTTATAGACGCCCCCCTCGCCGAGGCCGGGTTCCCAGACGACGAAACAGCTGAGTTTGCGGAGGAGCGGGAGCAGCACGCCCTCCGAGTCGAGGCCGCTGATCGAAGCCAACTGAGATCGGGTCAGCGGCTCTCGTGCCGCAAGCAAGATGCTGAGAAGGAGCCGCGCATCGCCGTAGCCCTGTGCGTCGGGAAATCGCGCTTCGGCACGGTTGTGATAGAGGCCGGCAAGCGATTTCGGCAGACGGTCGATCTCATCCGCGGCAAGGGTGCCGGCCGATAGCTCGTCGAGCACCATTTCGGCATAGCGAAAGTTGCCGGCGCTGCGTTCAGCCAATGTGTCGAGAGCCCGGTCACGCGTCGCCGCACTACCGGCAAGAGTTGCCTTCAGCTTTGGTGCGGAGAGACGATTGCTGAGATAGTTGCGCAGGTCCTCCTGCTGCTTACCAACCGATTCGCCGAGCAGGCATTGTTCGGCGGACTGGAAGAGCGGCAACACACGATCATGCGGGCGAGACGTCACCACGAGATTGAGCCACTGGGGGAAAATGGGGATCGCCTCAGACAACAGCCGCGGTATGGACGTTCCGCCGGCGGCAGTCTCAACGGCCTCGTCGAGCGCGTCGACCACGATGTAGCGTGGCCCGTCCATCATCGTCGCGCTCAGCGGCTCCAATATGCCCTGCCACAGCATGGTGCTCGGCTGGCCGTCGCTCTTCAGCGCCCTCACAAGGTCTTCGCTGCTCCGTAAGCGTGCTCGATAGGCGGGCACCGTTCCGCACAGCATTGCGGCGAGGGAGCGGATGAACCGCCGTGGATCGACCGTCTCCTCCCGCTGCGAATTGCAGAAGTGATAGGCAAGGATGCGGTCGCCGGGATTGCGCCGCAAAAGCTCAGCTACCAACGCCGTCTTGCCGCTTCCCGGTTCAGCCTCCACGAGGAGACAACGGCTGTCACTTGCAAGCCAACTGTCGAGACGCGTCATCACCCAGTCGCGGCCGACGAAGCCAAGCGCCGCAGTTTGCTCCTCCGGGAACGACAGCCGATCCTGCGATAGGTTGTCGACGAAGATCCGATAACGGCGGCGGTCGGCAAGGCCCTCCCGGATCCAGTGCAGGATTTGCTCGATCCCCTCCTGGTAGGCAGTTGGCGAGCTCTGCCAGTTGGTCAGATCGATCGGCTCATAATGGTTGATCGCAAGAGGCGGCTCGCACTCGATCACAGTGACGGAAATCACCGCTTTCTTCATGCGGACCGCGAGGATCAACTCGTTATGGCAAACGCTGATTCCTTCCGCATTCGCCATGTCGCTAGTCAGCCGAACCGAATACGGGCTGAGCAGCGCCACCACGAGTTGGCAGCTCTCGAGAGCCGTCTGGAGCGGCGACCAGAAATCCTGCTCACCAGGCTTTATCTGGTCGCGGTCGAGCCAGACTTGAAAGCCTGCCGCCTCTAGCGATGACCTGATCTTCTTGGCGATCTCCGAAGCATCTCCCCAGCCATAGCTCTCGAAGATAATGGCGCTGGGTTGCGACTGGTCGGCTCGGTGAATTTCGGAAACCACAGCAGCCACCTGGAATAAGCGAAGTCATGTTGGCCTCCCTGACGCTACCGGGGTCTTGGCCGGCCACGCAAGGACCATCACCGCGCCTCCGGAGGTCAACTTTGGGTCGGATTAGGCGCTCCCGAGAGCGCGATCATGACGTCCGCTTATCGCCCAAGAGCAGAAATCCTCGGCGTCAGTTCGGGCTTCGGCTGAGCGCCAGGAACGGACACTGATTTAAGAATTGCGCCCCGCACATGGCGTTCGCCGCTAGGCTTGCGGGCATGGCATTCGTCGACGCCGGAGTATTCGTATCCAAAGCAGCCCCGCCGGTGGCCCCCGTCAATTGTCTTTCGCGCCCTGGAAGATCCATCTCCAGATATTCTGGCGAAGACAGGTAGGCAGCGGCTTATGGTTGCGCGGCATCTGGAGCTCAGGCGACGCGCGCCCGGCCAGGAGCACGATGAGATTGCTCTCGTCGGGTTTGCCGGCGATAACCATCGGCCCGAATTTTGTGCCTTTCATCAATCCCTGGTACGTCTCCAGGTTAAGCCCGCTTGCCTCGTAACCTTCGCCGCCCGGCTGATGGCAGGAGACACACCACCCTCTGAAGATCGGAGCTATGTCCTCCGAATAGCTCAGCTGAGGTTGCTGCGCATGTGCCGAAGAAACCGGCATTATGGCGATTGGGCCGATGATCAAAAGACTGCTGGCGATAACGCCTGAGAATGCAAGGTTGCAGCTTCTCATGATGCCCTCCTTGCGAGGGCCGTTTCGCGTGCCGCCAGACCCTCGCGCATTGGATGGATCTGCACAGCAGTGCACTCTATGCGCTCAAGCAGGTCCTTGATTCAGGTCAAGCGATGGCGCTTTGAGCCACGGACGAGGAACGAGCGCGCGCGATAGGCACTGTCACCCAACGATCGGCCGGCAGGCGGCTTCGAGCCAGGCGCGATCGTCGGCCGAAAGCGTCGGCCAGCCGGAGAGCGCGCCGAAGACGCGCGCGTGATAGGTGTCGAGCCAGGCGAGTTCTGCCGCTGTCATCAGCAGCGGCTCGATCAGCCGCCGGTCGATCGGCGCAAGCGTGATCGTCTCGAAGGAATGCATCGGCCGGTCGCCGCCCGGCACCGGCTCGAGCTCGCGCACGACCACGAGGTTCTCGATACGGATGCCGAAATCGCCGGCGCGGTAGTAGCCGGGCTCGTTGGAGATGATCATGCCGGGCTCGAGCGGCGTATTGCCGGTCTTGGCGATCCGCTGCGGTCCTTCGTGCACGGAGAGATAGGAGCCAACGCCGTGGCCCGTGCCGTGGTCGAAGTCGAGGCCCGCCTGGCAGAGCGCCTGCCGCGCTAAGGGATCGAGCTGCGCACCGGTCGTCCCCTTTGGAAAGCGCGCGGTCGCAATCGCAATGTGGCCTTTCAAGACGCGGGTGAAGCGGTCGCGGAAAAGATCGAGCCGCTCGCGCGAAGGCTCCCCGACCGGGACGGTGCGGGTCACGTCGGTTGTGCCGTCTCGGTACTGACCGCCGGAATCGATCAGGTAGAGATCGCCCGCGTCGAGCTTGCGGTTGGTGCGCTCGGTGACGCGATAGTGGTTGATGGCGCCGTTCGGGCCGGTCGAAGAGATCGCGTCGAAGGAGAGGTCGGCGAGCGGCACGCCGTCTTCCTCCGCGGTCTCGGCGCGAAACGTCTCGAGCCTCCTCGCCGCGTCGATCTCCGTCAGCGATCCAGGCGCGCTCGTCTCGACAAAGCGGAGGAAGCGCGCCATGGCGACGCCGTCGCGGATATGCGCGGAGCGCGCGCCCTGAAGCTCCGTCGCGTTCTTCTTCGCCTTCGGCAGCGCCACCGGGTCGGGGCCTTCGACGATCGTGCCGCCTGCGGCTTCGATGAGCCGCGCCACGGCCTCAGCCGAGCCCTGCGGATCGTAGAGCACCTTGCGCTTTTCGCCGCCGAGCTCCGTCAGCCGCGCGGAGAAATCGCGCGCCTCGCGCACGTCTGCGACATTCTCCAGCCGGTCGCGCACGGCGTTCGACAGCTTGCGCCCGTCGATAAAGAGCTCCGGCCGTCCTTCGGCGGGGATTGCCGCGAAGGCGAGCGGCGAAGGCGTGTGCGCGATGTCGCTGCCGCGGATGTTGAAGAGCCAGGCGATCGAGGCCGGGTCGGTCAGGATGGCCGTATCGGCGCGCTTGTCCTTCACGATGCCGCTTGCCTCGGCGACCTTGTCTTCGACCGACTCGGCCGGCAAGCTCCTCCGGCTGCTCCGAGACCGCGGCGATCGGCGGCTCCGGCCGGTCGGTCCAAGCCGCGTCGAGCGGGTTCTCCTCGACCGCGACGAGTTCCGCGCCGATGCTTTCAAGGGCCCTGGCGATCTGGCGCACCTGCGCGCGTGTCATCAGCCACGGGTCGTAGCCGATGCGCGCGCCCTGGCCGACATTCGCCTTCAGCCATTCGGCGACGGACATGTCCATGACCGCGACCGGCTCAAACACTTTCGTGTCGACCTGCTCGCGAGCCTGCAGCGTGTAGCGGCCGTCGACGAAGATCGCCGCCTTCTCCGCAAGCACGACCGCGGTGCCTGCCGAACCGGTGAAGCCGGTCAGCCAGGCGAGGCGCTCGGAGGATTTCGGCACGTATTCGCCCTGATACTCGTCGGCGCGCGGCACGATGAAGCCATCGAGCCCCGCGGCTTTCAGCTTGGCGCGGAGGAGGGCGGCGCGGGCGGCGCCCTTGGTCGGATCGGCGGTGTCGGCGAAGCTTTGGAACATGGGTGGCGTTGATAGCCGTTCTCCTCTCCGTTTGTCATCCCGGTTCGGCCGCAGGCCGAGACCGGGACCCATGAGCATCGGAGTGTCGAGAGAAGGCTGCCGCCGATCTCGTGTTTCCTGCGTTCATGGGTCCCGGACAGCGCCGCGGACGCGGCGTTTCCGGGATGACAAAGGCCGGGGTAGAGCGCGTGAACTCAGGCCGGCTTTTCCAGCACCAGCACCGACCAGCCGTCGAAGATCCGCGCCGCCGCGAGCCGCACGCCCTGCGCCCGATAGGTGGCGGCGACGCGCTCCCGCTGATGCGGCAGGAGGCCGGAGAGCACCAGCATTCCGCCGCGCGCGATGAGCGGTACGAGGCGCGGCGCAAGCGCGCAGAGCGGCTCCGCCAGGATGTTGGCGGCGACGAGGTCGAACGGCGCGCCCTCGCGGATGATGCGCGCCTCGACGCCCGCCGCGGCCGCGAGACGCACGAGCCCGGAGACCCCGTTCCGCCGTGCGTTCTCCCGCGCCACCTCGATCGCCACGGGATCGATGTCGGTGGCAATCACGAGGCGCCGGAGCGCCTTCGCCATCGCGATCGCGAGAACGCCGGTGCCGGTGCCGATGTCGAGCGGGCGTCGAAAATCCCAGCGCCGCATCAGCCGGTCGAGCGTGAAGAGCGTCCCCGTCGTGGTCGGGTGGTGGCCGGTTCCGAAGGCGCGGCCGGCGTCGATCTCGATGCGCATCGCCGCAGCCGGGACACGCCAGCGGTCGTGGCTGCCGTGGAGCAGGAAGCGGCCGGCCGCGATCGGCCTCAGCGCCTTAAGCCCGGCGCTCACCCAGTCCGTCTCCGGCAGCGCCTCGACTTTGAGCGGCACGCCGAAAGCGTCGGCGCCAAGCCAATCGCGCAGCCGCTCCGCGATCTCCTCCGCCTCGCCCGCTTCGAAATACGCATCGACGGACCACGAGCCGTCCGCGCGCTCGTCGAGCGAGACGGCGACGCCGTCATCGCCGTAGTCGCGTTCCAGGAAATTCGAGATGCGCCGCGCTTCGGGAAAAGCGGCGGTGAGCGTGGCCTTCAGCGTCATCGGGCCGCACTAAGCCGCTTGCGGGATATTCTTCAAGCGCCTCGGGACGCCTATGCCGCCTCGACGAAGCTGTCCACCACCCGCTTCTGGCCGGCCTTGTCGAAATCGACCGTGAGCTTGTTGCCGTCGACCGCGGCGACGGTGCCCGGCCCGAATTTCTGGTGGAACACGCGGTCGCCGGTCGAGAAGCGCGCGGTGCCGCCGATGACGCTGCGCGCGACGAGCTCGCCTTCGATCGTCACCGGCTCGCGCTCCACGCGCTTGCGCGGGTCGGCCTTGCCCTTGTTCGTCTGCGCCCGCTGCCAGCCGGGCGTGCGATAGGCGGAGTTGAAGGGCTCCATGTTGTCGAAGCGCGAGACGCCCCCCATCGCTCCGTAGCCGCCCATCCCTCCGGCACCGTAGCCGCCGTAGCTTGCCGGCTCCGACACCTCGACATGCGCCTCCGGCAGGTCGTCGAGGAAGCGCGATGGAACCGTCGACTGCCAGAGCCCGTGCGTGCGCCGGTTGGCGACGAACCAGATCTTCGCCTGTTTGCGCGCCCGCGTCAGGCCGACATAGGCGAGCCGCCGCTCCTCTTCCAAGCCGGCCTTGCCGTTCTCGTCGATCGTGCGCTGCGAGGGGAAGAGCCCTTCCTCCCAGCCGGGAAGGTAGACGATGTCGAACTCCAGCCCCTTCGCCGAGTGCAGCGTCATGATGGAGACGGCCTCGTCGGTCTCGCCGCGCTCCGCATCCATGACCAGCGCGACATGCTCGAGGAAGGCCGGGAGGGAATCGTATTCCCCCATGTTGTTGACGAGCTCTTTGAGGTTTTCGAGCCGCCCCGGCGCCTCCGCCGAGCGGTCCATCTGCCACATCTCCGTGTAGCCGGACTCCTCGAGGATCATCTCGGCGAGGTCGATGTGGCGCATGGTTTCGATAAGGCTCGTCCAGCGCGCGAAGTTCTTGAGAAGGTCGGAGAGCGCCTGCCGCTGCTTCGCCTTGATCTCCTCCGTCAGCACCAGCTCGCCCGCCGCCGCCATCAGCGGAACGTTGCGCGCGCGCGCGTGGCTATGGATGAACTGGATGGTCGAAGCGCCGAGTCCGCGCTTCGGCGTGTTGACGATGCGCTCGAAGGCGAGGTCGTCGGCCGGATTGGCCGTGGCGCGGAGATAGGCGAGGGCGTCGCGGATCTCCATGCGCTCGTAGAAGCGCGGGCCGCCGATGACGCGATAGTTCAGCCCGAGCGTGATGAAGCGGTCTTCGAACTCGCGCATCTGATAGGAGGCGCGCACCAGGATCGCCATGTCGTTGAGTGAGACGCCCTGCCGCTGCAGCTGCTCGATGTCCTCGCCGACGGCGCGCGCCTCCTCCGAGGAATCCCAGCCGGAGGTGACGAAGACCCGCGCCCCCATCTCCGCCGTGTCGGTGAAGAGCGTCTTGCCGAGCCGGCCTTCGTTGTGGGCGATCAGGCCGGAGGCGGCGGCGAGGATATGGCCGGTCGAGCGGTAGTTGCGCTCAAGCCGGATGACCGTCGCGCCGGGAAAATCGCGCTCGAAGCGCAGGATGTTGTCGACCTCCGCGCCGCGCCAGCCGTAGATCGACTGGTCGTCGTCGCCGACGCAGCAGATGTTCTTGTTCCCCTGCGCAAGGAGCCGCAGCCACAGATACTGCGCGACGTTGGTGTCCTGATATTCGTCGACCAGCATGTAGCGGAAGCGCTTCTGGAAGTCGGCGAGCACGTCGGCGTGCTCGCGGAAGAGGCGAAGGCATTCCAGGAGCAGGTCGCCGAAATCGGCGGCGTTCAGCGTCTTCAGCCGCTGCTGATATTCGGCGTAGAGCTCGCGCCCTTTGCCGTTCGCGTAAGCGTAAGCCTCACCGTCGGGAACCTTGTCTGGTGTCAGGCCGCGGTTCTTCCAGCCGTCGATCGCCGAGGCGAGCTGGCGCGCCGGCCAGCGCTTCTCGTCGATGTTGTTGGCGGTGATGAGCTGCTTCAGGAGCCGGATCTGGTCGTCGGTGTCGAGGATGGTGAAGTCGGTCCGAAGTCCCACCATCTCCGCGTGGCGGCGCAGGATCTTGACGCCGATCGAATGGAACGTGCCGAGCCAGGGCATGCCCTCGGCGCGGCCCTCGCCGATCAGCTTTGCGACGCGCATCTTCATCTCGCGCGCCGCCTTGTTGGTGAAGGTGACGGCGAGGATTTGCGAAGGGAAGGCGCGGCCGGAGGCTAGGATGTTGGCGATCCGCGACGTCAGCACCCGCGTCTTGCCGGTGCCGGCCCCGGCGAGCACCAGGAGCGGCCCGTCGGTGTGCTCGACCGCCTGAAGCTGCTCGGGATTGAGCTTTTCCAGCCACGGCTTGGCGCTGCCGGCGAGCGCGCGCGCGGCGATGCCGCCCGGGCGCGGGGCAGGGAGGTCGGCGGTGTCGTGCCGGCGGGCGATTTCCGTCATCTCGTTCGATGGCGCGCGATTCGGAAGCTTCCAAGAACAATAGGGCAACGGAGCGGCGGAGGCGAGGTACGGCCGCAGACTTCATATGGGGCTTGGAGGGGGAATCGCCGTCGCCGTTTTTTGCCTGACCTCGCATTTTGTCATCCCGGTTTGCCGCGTCAGCGGCAAGACCGGGACCCATGAACTCTAACGGGCTGCCCGGTGGCCGCTTCGGACAATGACATAGCCGGGTGTCCATAGGTCCCGGACAGCGTCGCTTCGCGCCGCTTCCGGGATGACAAACTGAGATGGGCTGGTCGATCCTCAGCGCCCGCCCGTCACCTCGATATTCGCGCCGGTGACATAGGCGGCGGCGTCGGAGAGGAGCCAGACGATCGCTTCCGCCACCTCCTTCGCGGTCCCGACGCGCTGCATCGGGATCATCGTCCTGAGGCGCTCCGGCCGTCCGGGATCGCCGCCGCTCGCGTGGATTTCCGTGTCGATGAGCCCCGGGCTGACGGCGTTCACCCGAATGCCCTCGGCCGCCACCTCGCGCGCCAACCCCACGGTGAGGGTATCGATGGCGCCCTTCGAAGCCGCGTAGTCGACATATTCGTTTGGCGCGCCGAGCCGCGCGGCGACGGATGAGATGTTCACGATGGCGCCGCCCTTGCCGCCCTTCGCGGTAGACATCCGCCGGACCGCCTCACGGGCGCAGAGGATCGAGCCGAGCACGTTGACCGCGAGCACCCGCGAAACGCCTTCCGCCGTCACGTCGGCAATCCGGCATTGCCGGTTGATCACGCCGGCGTTGTTGACGAGCGCGGTGAGCGGCCCGAACGCCTCGTCTGAGGCGCGGAAGAGCTTCAGCACGTCGGCTTCGTTCGCGACGTCTCCCTGAACCGCGATCGCCTTTCCGCCCGCCTTCTCGACGTCAGCGACGACCGCGTCGGCGGCCTTCGCGTCGCGCGCATAGTTCACCACGACCGAATAGCCCTGTGCGCCGAGAAGCTTGCAGACGGCGGCGCCGATGCCGCGGCTGCCGCCGGTTACGATTGCGATTCCGCTCATGCCTCCTCCCGTTTTCTTGAAGCTGTGTCCCGTGCCATCTGCGAGCACGGGGCACAAGGCGAGGGAGCGCAGGGCTGCCTTTCGCGTTAGGCTTGGAAACAACGACCCGGGAAAGGAAGAGGAGAAGTGTCGGAAACGGTTCAGTCCTTCACGTTCGAGCCTGACGGCGAGATCCCGAACAATTCCCTGCCGCTTCTTCTGTATTCGCAAGGGCTTCGGCCGGCGCTTCGGACGCCGAGTGCGTGTCAGGCGCTCTTTCGCGAGAACGACTGGGTCGGGAACTGGGTCGACGGCGTCTTCGACTACTGGCACTTCCACGTCACGGGCCACGAGGTGCTCGGCTGCGTGGCAGGCGAGGCTGAGATCGGCTTCGGCGGCGACGCCGGCATCAAGGTCACGTTCCGCTCCGGCGACGTGGTCGCGATTCCCGGGGGCGTCGGCCACAAGCGGCTTTCGGAGAAGCGCGGCGGGTTCACCGTGGTCGGCGGCTATCCGCCCGGCCAGAGTGGCCGGATCACGCAGCCGGGCGAATATCCGCTTAGAGAGGCGCAGCGTCTGATCGCCGCACTTGGTCTTCCGCGCGGCGACCCGGTGTCAGGCCCGGAAGGTCCGCTGCTTGAGGCGTGGGGCGTCAGGTAGATCCGATTTACCTTCAGAACCCCGCGCTCCTCGCCTTGACCGTGCAGCGCGCACGGTGCAGGAGGTGCATGCCTCCCGGCACCCGGCGCTTTCCCTCCCGTTGCGAGCAATTCGTCCGACGCCGCCCGGTTTGCGTCGGGGGCAGCGACAGGGATGAGAAGTGACGGATCTGCCCGCCGACGCGAAGACTGCCAGCGCCACCCTTACCGACAATGAGCCTCAGGACCGGGTCTTAACGCTCCCCGTCCTCTGCGTCGTCGCCTTCCTGATCGGAGCGGTCGCGGCCGCCGGCGCGGTGCTCTTCCGCTACATGATCTCGGTGGTGCACAACCTCTTCTTCAACGGTGTCTTCTCTTTCCACTACGACGCCAACCATTTCGAGCCGGCGAGCCCGTTCGGCCCGTTCATCATCCTCGCGCCGGTGATCGGCGGCCTGATCGTCGTGTTCCTGGTGAAGACCTTCGCGCCGGAGGCCAAAGGGCACGGCGTGCCGGAGGTGATGTACGCCGTCTATCACAACAACGGTAACGTCCGCGGCATCGTGGCCGTGGTGAAGTCGATCGCCTCCGCGATCTCGATCGGAAGCGGCGCTTCGGTCGGCCGCGAAGGCCCGATCATCCAGATCGGCGCTTCGTTCGGCTCGACCATGGCGCGCGCTCTGAACCTGGCGCGCTGGCAGAAGATCACGCTGCTTGCGGCCGGCGCCGGAGCTGGCATCTCGGCGACCTTCAACACGCCGCTCGGCGGCGTGATGTTCGCGGTCGAGCTGCTTCTGCCGGAGGTCAGCCCGCGCACGTTCCTGCCTGTCGTCGTGGCGACGGCGACCGCGACCTATCTTGGCCGCATCGCCTTCGGGCTCGATCCCGCTTTCTTCGTGCCCCTCTCCTTCGCGCAGCCGCAGTCGGCGATCAACGCGCTGCAGCTGGCCGCCTTTGCCATCCTCGGCGTCCTCGCTGGCGCCGTCTGCTTCGCCTTTGTGCGGCTGCTCGCCTTTTGCGAGGACTGGTTTCCGAAGCTGCCCGGCAACGCCTACACGCAGAACATTATCGGCATGCTGCTGATCGGGCTGTTGAGCTACGGCTTTGTTCTGACCACCGGCGAGCCTCATACTTCTGGCGTCGGCTACGCCACGATCCAGGAGATCGTGAGCAACGGCCAATATCCGCTCGCGCTGTTCATCGCCTTGCTGATCGGCAAGCTCGTCGCGACGGCGATCAGCCTAGGCGCCGGGGCGTCGGGCGGCGTCTTCTCCCCGTCGCTCTTCATCGGCGCGGCGCTCGGCGGAGCGGTCGGTGCATTCGGCGCCATGATCGACCCGTCGGCCGGCTTCTCGGTGCCGGAGTTTGCCGTCGTCGGCATGGGTGCGATCGTCGGCGGTGCCACCGGCGCATCGATGACCGCGATCGTGATGATCTTCGAGATGACGCGCGACTACAACGTCATCGTGCCGCTGGTGCTTGCGGTCGGGCTCTCCGTCGGTATCCGCCGCTGGCTCGTCACCGAGAACATTTACACGATCAAGCTCAGGAATCGCGGTCGTCCCATCCCGACGATCCGCCACACGAACATGTACCTTGTGCAGCAGGCACAAGACCTGATGAGTCAGAAGTTTGTGGTCCTTCCCGCCGACACCGAGATACAGGCCGCGCTCGACGTGGTGGCTGCGAACCCCGGCGCACACATTGTGGTGAGCGACGACGGCCGCATCTTCGGCTTCGTGCGCTTTGGCTCGGTGCCCTACAAGCCGGCGAAGGGCAAACAGACGCTTCGCGACATAGTCTCCACGGATTTCGTAATTTCGCCGGAGACGAGCATTCTGAACACCATTGTGACCCGCATGAGTCGGCGCGAGCGTACCTTCGCGATTGTTGTGAAGCCTGGAGGTGCAGTTCCGCGGCCGGCGGATGTCGTCGGCGTGATCGATTCGGCCGAGATCGCTGCGGCGGTCATCCGCAACCACTATGCCTGATCGACCGCCTCGTAGCCGGCAAAACGAGACAACACGACCGGCGCGAACTCGGCTAAGCTTCGGTGCCTTGGGCGGTCGGCGCGCGGCAAAATCCGCAATTGTGAGTTGGCGCGATCGACTTAGACGGTGTGAGCGCGTTCTTGCCATTTTTTTCGTGCTTCGAAGGAGCGGATCAGGCGTATGAGTGTGGCTGCCGTGGCGAAGCGTGATGAGAACAGGACAGCCGTTGCAATCGGAGTCCTGAAACAAAGGTTTGGAGAGCGGCTCTCCGAAGCGGCGTCCGTGCGCGAGCAGCACGGCCATACGACGACTTGGCTTACCAACCAGCCCCCCGACGCTGTCGTCTTCGCCGAGAGCGTTGAGGACGTGCAGGAGATTGTGCGCGTCTGCGCCGACCACCGCACGCCTGTCATCCCCTTCGGCACGGGCTCGTCGCTCGAAGGGCATCTGAACGCGCCGCTGGGCGGCATCTCCGTCGACATGTCGCGCATGAACCGCGTGCTTGCCGTCCACGCCGAGGATCTCGACTGCGTCGTCGAGCCGGGAGTGACGCGGAAGCAGCTGAATACGCATCTTCGCGATTCCGGTCTCTTCTTCCCGATCGATCCCGGCGCCGATGCGAGCCTCGGTGGGATGGCTGCGACGCGCGCCTCCGGCACCAACGCCGTGCGCTACGGCACGATGAAGGACAATGTGCTGAACCTGACCGCGGTGATGCCCGACGGCTCGCTGTTGAAGACCGCGAACCGCGCCAAGAAGACCGCCGCCGGCTACGACCTGACGCGGCTTCTGATCGGCTCGGAGGGCACGCTCGGCATCATCACCGAGCTGACGCTCCGCCTGCAGGGAATCCCGCAGGCGATCTCCGCCGCCGTCTGCAGCTTTCCTGACGTGGACTCCGCCTGCCAGACCGTGATCGCCACGATCCAGTACGGCATCCCGATGGCGCGGATCGAGCTGCTCGACGCGCTGCAGGTGAAGGCGAGCAACGCCTACTCGCATCTCGGCCTGCCGGAGACGCCTGCGCTCTTCCTGGAATTCCACGGCTCGCCCTCCGGCGTGAAGGAGCAGGCGGAGGAGTTCGGCGCCATCGCGGCTGAACATGGCGGCGACGAGTTCAAGTGGGAGACCCGCGAGGAGGATCGGCAAAAGCTCTGGCAGGCACGCCACGACGCTTACTTCGCGGTGAAGGGGCTGAGGCCCGGTTCCACCATCTTTGCCACCGACGCCTGCGTGCCGATCTCGCGGCTCGCCGATTGCGTGCGGGAGACGCAAGCCGATCTCGCCGAGCTCAAGCTGCTTGCGCCGATCGTCGGCCATGTCGGCGACGGGAATTTCCACGTTCAGGTGCTCGTCGATCCGAACGATGCGAAAGAAATGCATGCCGCGGAGGAGCTGATCCGGCGGCTTGCCGAGCGCGCCATCGCCATGGACGGCACGTGCACCGGTGAGCACGGTATCGGGCAGGGGAAAGTCGCGTTTCTTGAGACAGAGCTTGGCTCTGCGCTTAACGTGATGCGCGCGATCAAGCAGGCCATCGATCCGCTGAACATCATGAATCCGGGGAAAATCTTGCGGCTGACCGCGTAGCCCCACGAAGGGAGATCCGAGCTGAGCAAGTTCTTCATTGCTGCCGGCAGTCTCATCATCGTGATCTTGTTCACGGCTCTGATCGGGCCGCATTTCGTCGATTGGACTTCATATCGGGATACGTTCGAGCGCGAGGCCTCGGCCTATGTCGGCCGCCCGGTCACAGTCGCCGGCAAGGTCGGCGTGCGCCTTCTCCCGACGCCCGTGGTGAGCTTCACGGACATCGTCGTCGGCGACCCCAAGAAGCCCGACGTGCGGATGGAGCGTTTCCGTGCCGAGATCGAGCTGACGCCGCTCCTGAGCGGCCAGGTGCGCGTCGTGCAGATGACGATGGAGCGCCCGGTCTTCCATGTCGACATCGGCGACCTTGCGGCCCACAGCGGCGCGCTGACCGCGGCGCGCGGGCCGGCGCCGGAGCACGTGTCGTTGGAGCGTCTGGAGATCGTCGACGGTAGCGCTTCGGTCGCCTACGGAGCCGACCGGCGCGAGGTGCAGGCTCGGAACATCGATGCAGTCGTCGAGGCCGACACTTTGATGGGGCCAGGTCGGGTGACCGCGAACCTCACGCTTGCCGGCGCGCCGGTTGCGGTATCGGTCGCCTTCGGGCGCCTGACCGATCGCGAGGTCATCACGAAGCTCTCGGTGCGCTCGCCAAAATACCCGGTCTCGCTCACAACCGAAGGACAGCTCCAGTTCGCAGCGGACGCGCCGCCGAAATACGAGGGCACGGCGACCGTGGCTGGCATAGAGCCTGAGAAGAAGGACGCGCCGCGCTCACCATGGGCGGACTTCCGGGCAAGCGGCGCCTTCGCGCTTAATCCGGTGTCGCTCGCCGTGAGCGAAATGCAGATTTCCTACGGCGGGACGGAGCGACCGCTCATCCTGCAAACGGCCGGAAAGATCGATTTCAGCCCTTCGCCGCGCTTCGATGTGACGCTCGCCGCCCGCCAGATCGACATTGACCGGACGCTCGGCGGTGGGGCGGAGCAGCCGGTTGCTATCGAGGCCGCCGTGCGAACGCTCGCCGAGAAGATTCCCGATGTTCCGACGCCGAAAATCCCGGGAGTGCTGCATTTGAGGGCGCAGGGGGCCGTGGTCGGCGGAGGGGTGATTCAATCCGTCAGCGCCGACCTTTCGACTGGCGATCGCGCCTGGCATCTCGACGATTTCAGCGCGACGCTGCCCGGCGAGACCGAGGTCGGGATGAGCGGAACGATCGGCATCGACCCCGAGACGACGTTTGAGGGTCACGCCCGCATCGCGTCGAACCGCCCCGCGGCCCTCGCGAGCTGGTGGCGCGGCGAGGTAGGCTCGGCCTCGAAGATCGGGCGCTTCTCGGTCGAGGCCGACGTCGATCTTCGCCCGGGTGAGCAGCGCCTCGCGAACCTCGTTGCCGCGACCGGCGTCGGCACCATGCGCGGCTCGGTCGAGATCAGGCGTTTCTCGCAGTCGGGGAACGACATAGTGGCGGTCGATCTCGGTGCGGACCGCGCGGACCTGGAGGAAGCGCGCGCGCTGGGCGAGCTCTTCACCGGCAAGTCGTTCGCGGCCGGCAGCATCGAGCAGATGACGCTGTCGCTGAAAGCCGACGTCCTGAGCGCGGGCGGAGTTGACGCGCACTCCGTCGCGGTCGAGGGCGTGCTTGCGGGAGGCGAGTTCAATCTCGGCCGCCTGACAGTTGCCGACCTCGCCGGCGCCAGCATCGATGCGCGCGGCAACATCAAGAATCCACTCGATAAGCCCACTGGCGAGGTCTACGCCTCGATCCAGGCGGAGAATTTCGAGGGCGCGGCTGCGTTTCTCGCAAGCCTCATGCCGCAGAACAGGATTGTGCAGCGCCTGCATCAGGTTGCGCCGAATTCTCTCTCCTGTCAGTGCCGACATCTCGGCCAAGGCAGGCGAAGCTGGCGGGCAGATCTCCCTGTCGCTGACCGGAAGCTTCGCAGCGACTCATGTGACGCTGGTGGGGGAGGGGAGCGGCTCGCTCGGCGATCCCTCCACGCTCGCCGGATCGCTCAAGCTCCACGCCGACGGGGCGGACAGCGGCACGGTGCTTCGACAGCTTGGCATTGCCGCGCTCCCCGTGCGCTCGGGCCCGCTTGCGCTCGACGCCGATTTCGAGGGCGCGCTGGCCAAGGACGGCAAGCTGACGCTGGAAGGGTCCGTCGCCGGCGTCGACGTCAGCTACGACGGCACGACGGCCGAGCGCGACGGCGTGCCTGCTGTCAAAGGCGCCTTCACGGCGAAAAGCAAAGACATCGACCCCGCGCTTCTTCTCGCCGGGATCTCCGTGCCGGGGATCGGCGAAGGGCATGCGGCATCGGCCTCCGGCAGTTTCGAATATTCCGCCGGCACCATCGGCATAACCCTGGCCGAAGGCACCTTCGACGGTGAGCCGATGAGCGGCGCGCTGAGCGCCACCTTCGCACCGGCGATGCAGCTTTCCGGAAATCTCGACCTGACGACGCTCTCTGCTCCGACGCTCGCCGGCTTCGGCATCGGTGCGCAGCCCGGCGTCGGTGAGAGCGGGTGGAGCGACGCACCGTTCGCCGTCGCTCTGCCGCAGGGGATGTCGCTCGATCTCGCGCTCAACGCCGCGACGCTCGACCTCGGCGGGCCGGTGCCGGCCAAGGACGCGAAGCTTGACGCGCAACTCGCCGACGGCAAGCTGCAGCTCGACCTTGCCTCCGCGGTCTTTGCTGGCGGCGTCCTGAAGGGGACGCTCTCCGCGACGCTTGCCGACGGCGCCGTTGACCTGTCGGTCCGCGGTGGGCTCAAGGGCGGCGCCCTTGATGAGCTGGTCTGGGAGCGCTCCGGCGTGCCGATCGCGTCGGGAACGCTTGACGCATCGTTCGATATGGTCGGGCGTGGGCGAAGCACGGCAGGCGTCGTGGCGACGCTCAGCGGGAGCGGGTCCTTCTCCATCGATGCCGGCCGCATCAACGTGATGAACCCGGACGCGCTGAACGCGGTGATGTCGGCGGCCGAGGGGCCGACCGAGCCCGACGACCTCCAGGCGCGCGAGACCTTCGCGACCCTCTTCGGTTCAGGCGCCCTCACTGTCGGACGCGTGGCGGGATCGTTCGCGATCGCGAACGGGAGCATGAGCATTCCGACCGTGTCTATGCAGTCCGGCGAGACGGCGATCCTCGCCGACGCGCGCTTCGACCTCAGTCGCCTCACGCTTGAGAGCCAGTGGGTGGTGCGGAACGGGGGGTCGGGCTCGGATGAGGGACAGCCCTACGTGCCGATCCATTTTTCCGGCGACATCGCCGATCCCGACCGGCAGGTCGACCTCGAGCCACTCTTGAATCTCCTTCGTAGCCGCTTCCTGCAGCGCCAGCTGAAGGAGCTTGAGGAGCTCGAGGCGGTGCGCAAGCGCGTCGAGGCGGAAGAGGCGGCGCGCCAGGCCGAGGAGGCGCGAAAGGCCGAAGAGGCCAAGCGGGCAGCGGAAGAACAGGGCCTTCCGCTGGAAGATCCGGCGCCGCCACCTGCCGCGACTCCCGACGAACCGCCGACGACCGGGGCGACACCCAGCGACCCGAACGCCATGCTTCTTGATGCCGCTCCGATGACGACGGCGCCGGGCGCCGACCCGCTTCTCCTCACGCCTCCGATCGATCTCCTCCCCGACACGTCGGCTTCGATTGAGACGCTGCCCGTGCCTGACGAAGCGAACCCCTTGGCCGAGCAAATGGCGCCCGCGCCTGACGAAACTGCGCCCGAGGCGGCGCCGCCGCGAAGAGCGGCCACCCCGCGGCCTGTCAAGCCCACGCCGCCGGCAGCCGAATATCGCACGCTGCCGAACGGAACGATCGTGAAGATCAGATAGGCTTCAGGTTCCGGCGCGGGCTTTCAGGTCGGCGAGCACCGGCGAGCCGTAGGGCCGACGAGAGATTATCGCTCGTCCTCCCGGCGTCGATCCGCTCGATCAGCTCCGCTACCGGCAGCTTGAGCGCCTGCGCCATGCGCCTGAGCTCCGACCAGTACTCGTCTTCAAGCGATACGCTCGTGGCGTGTCCCTTGAGCTTGACGGAGCGCTTCCGGATCATCGGCAAAATCCCCGCCCGTACTCGTCACTCTTCACCACTCACTCTTTGCGCCCTGGCTCCCGCCGATGCCCTTCGAGCCGTGTCGCGTCAAGCGCGCCGACGCGATCGGCTCGCGTTTTCTCTGCCTTCGAGCGGCCATGGGCGAGGCGGTTCGCGGTCGCGGCCTCGTCCTTCTCCGCACGGCGCCTCCGCTTGCGGGCAAGGCGGAGATTGACGATCTCCGTCATGGCTTTAGCGCGCTCCGATCATGTTCTCCGGCCGCACGATCGCGTCGAATTCCTCCGGCGTGACGAGGCCGAGCTTCACCGCCTCCTCTTTCAGCGTCGTGCCGTTCTTATGCGCCGTCTTGGCGACCTTCGTCGCGTTGTCGTAGCCGATCTTCGGGGTCAGCGCGGTGACGAGCATGAGCGAGCGCTCCATCAATGCCGCGATGTGCGCTTCGTTGGCCTCGATCCCGGCGACGCAATTGTCGGCAAATGAGTTGCAGGCGTCGGCAAGGAGCCTGATCGATTGCAGCATGCTGTAGGCCATGACCGGCTTGTAGACGTTGAGCTCGAAGTGCCCTTGGCTGCCGGCCACGGTGAGCGTCGTGTGGTTGCCCATCACCTGCGTGCAGACCATCGTCATGGCCTCCGACTGGGTCGGATTGACTTTGCCTGGCATGATCGACGAACCCGGCTCGTTCTCCGGCAGGCTGAGCTCGCCGAGTCCTGAGCGCGGACCGGAGCCGAGCAGGCGGATGTCGTTGGCGATCTTGAAGAGCGAGACGGCGAGCGAATTGAGCGCGCCGTGGGCGAAGACATAGGCGTCGTGCGCGGCGAGCGCCTCGAACTTGTTGGGCGCCGTGCGGAAGGGGAGGCCGGTGATCTCCGCAACGAGCTCGGCGAAGCGCTCCGGGAATCCGGGGGGGCAGTTGAGCCCGGTGCCGACCGCAGTGCCGCCCTGCGCAAGCTCGAAGAGGTATTCGGTCGCCTGCTTGATGCGCCGGACGCCGTATTCGAGCTGCGCGACGTAGCCGGAGAACTCCTGGCCGAGCGTAAGCGGCGTCGCATCCTGCGTGTGCGTCCGCCCGATCTTGATGATGTGCGCGAACTGCGCCGCCTTGCGGTCGAGCGCGTCGCGCAGGTGCTGCACCGCCGGCAAGAGGTGCTGCACGATCGCTTCGGCTGCGGAGATGTTCATGGCGGTCGGGAACGAGTCGTTCGACGACTGGCTCATGTTGACGTCGTCGTTCGGGTGGATCGGGTCCTTCGACCCGAGCTTGCCGCCAAGCAGCTCGATCGCGCGGTTGGCGATCACCTCGTTGGCATTCATGTTGGTCTGCGTGCCGGAGCCGGTCTGCCAGACGACCAGGGGAAAGTTGTCGTCGAGCTTGCCGTCGATGACCTCCTGCGCCGCCTCGGCGATCGCATCGGCGCGGCGCGGGTCGAGTTTTCCGAGGTCCCTGTTGGTGAGCGCCGCCGCCCGCTTGATGATCCCGAAAGCGCGGATGAGGAGCACCGGCATCGTTTCTGTGCCGATGCGGAAATTGATCAGCGAGCGGGCGGTTTGCGCCCCCCAATACTTGTCGGCAGGAACCTCGAGGGGACCGAACGAATCGGTCTCCGTCCTTGTCTCTTTCATTGCGCTCCCCACGCCGTCCCTCAGGCGTCCGCTGAAAAAGGCTTCTGTCATCCCGCCCAGGTGGAAGCAAGATGATCGTCACCGCGCCGGAATTGTGGCGGCGTCAGCCGTTCTTCTTGCGGAAGGCGTCGAGCGAGACGACGTCTGCGGTGCCGGGTTCCGGCTCGGTCTGCGCCTCTTGCGCCTCGTCGACCTCGACGGGGGGGAGGTCAGTATCGAGCAAAGGCTCGCCCTCCGCCGCCTCAAGCACGATTTGGTCGGGGGTCGTATCGAACTTCACCTGGAAGCCGGCATGCGGATCGACGAAGCTCGAGACGGCGCGGAAGGGCACGTAAAGCGTCTCCGGCACGCCCTTGAAGGAGAGCCCGACGCCGAAGGCGGAATCGGTGACGGTGAGGTCCCAGAACTGATGCTGGAGCACGACCGTCATCTCGCTCGGATACTCGTCGAGGAGCCGTTGCGAGATGCGTACGCCCGGATAGCGGGTGGAGAAGGTGACGAAGAAATGGTGCTCGCCCGGAAGCCCGGCTTGCGCCACCTCCGCCAGCACTTTCTTGACGACGCTGCGCAGCGCCTCCTGCACCAGCACGTCGTAACGGATCAGGTCTTCAGCCATCGCCGGGAACGTAGAGGCAGGCTCGCGCGCTTGCAACAACACGCAAGCCGTGCGGCCAGTTTGCCATTTCTGGAAGAGGGAAAGGAAAGTGGAGGCTTCTGTTGCCAGGTGCCTCCGAACCCCGCCTGAAAGTGCTACCCCTCAGGGCTTGAATTCCGATACCCAGACCGCATTACGCGGCGAGGGCCACCGGAGCATAGTTGTCATTCGCAACTATATGTTCGGCCCGATAACGGCGGGTACCATACCGAGCGAAAAAGCAACCTTTACGCCCTCGTCGATCCTGTTTCGCCCCCATCATCAGCCGTCGTTGCCGGCGGCGGTTCATGGTGGAGGCGCCGGGTACTGCCCCCGGGTCCGATAGGTTTATTACGTAGCCCGTTTATCGCCGTAGCCGGGTTGCCCCGGCACTTGGGAATATAGGGATTTTGGGGGCGCAGGAAAAGCGCCGCGCCGGCGCGGATTTCCCCGCTTTTCCGGAGGACCGGCAGCGCGCATAGGCGCGGGCACGGAATCGCACTACATTTCGCGGATGCGCCAATACCTCGATCTCCTCGGCCGCGTCCTCGACGAAGGCGTCAAGAAGTCCGACCGGACCGGTACCGGCACGCTTTCCGTGTTCGGCCACCAGATGCGCTTCGACCTCGCCGACGGGTTCCCGCTCGTCACCACCAAGAAGCTGCACGTGAAGTCGATCGTGCATGAGCTGCTGTGGTTCCTCGCCGGCGACACGAATGTCCGCACGCTGAGGGAGAACGGCGTCCGCATATGGGATGAATGGGCCGACGAGAACGGCGACCTCGGCCCGATCTACGGCAAGCAGTGGCGCTCTTGGGCCACGCCCGACGGCCGCGTCATCGACCAGATCTCCGATGTGATCGAGCAGATCAAGAAGAACCCCGATTCGCGCCGCCTGATCGTCACTGCCTGGAACCCGGCCGACCTCGACAAGATGGCGCTCGCGCCCTGCCATTGCATGTTCCAGTTTTACGTCGTGGAGGGCAGGCTCTCCTGCCAGCTCTATCAGCGCTCCGCCGACACCTTCCTCGGCGTGCCGTTCAACATTGCCTCCTACGCGCTGCTGACGATGATGGTCGCGCAGGTGACCGGGCTGAAGCCGGGCGACTTCGTGCACAGCTTCGGCGACGCGCACCTCTACCTGAACCACATCGATCAGGCGCACGAACAGCTAAGCCGCACGCCGCGCAAGCTGCCGACCATGCGGCTCAATCCCGAAGTCCACCGCATTTTCGATTTCGTTTACGGTGACTTCGAGCTGATCGGCTACGACCCGCACCCGCACATCAGGGCGGAGGTGTCGGCCTGAGCGCGGCGCCCGGCGCTTCGGCGCGTCCGATCGTGCTCGTCGCCGCCGTCGCGGAGAACGGCGTGATCGGCGCGAATGGCGGCCTGCCGTGGCGGGTCAAGGCCGATATGCGGAAGTTCCGAGCGATTACGATGGGTAAACCCCTCGTCATGGGTCGCAAGACCTTCGAATTGATCGGGCGCGTGCTCGATGGCCGCGACGTCATCGTCGTCACCCGCCGGCCCGATTTCGCGGCGGAAGGCGTTTTCGTCGCCGCGAGCCTGAAGGAGGCGCTGGCGCTCGCGGAAGAATGCGCCGCGAAGCGCAAAGCCGAAGAAATCTGCGTCGGTGGCGGCGGCGAGATCTACGCGGAAGCGATGCCGCTTGCTGCGCGCCTCTGCGTGACGCATGTCGTGGCGAGCCCCGCCGGCGACACTCGCTTTCCCGCAATCGCGCCCAAGGATTGGGTGGAAGTCTCGCGCGAGCCGCTGCCGGCGAGCGACGGCGATACTGCTACCGCTGTCCACGTCGTCTACCGCCGGCGCCGTTAAGCTTTTCGGCCTTTCCGGAAACCCGCGGAGCGCGCGGCGTTGCCAGGCTTCGCCCGCGTCCCTATAACCCGCGCGAGCGTCACCGGGGGTCGTTGACGATAAGGAGCATGAATGCCCTGGAGCAACAATTCCGGCGGAGGCGGCTGGAAAGGGGGAGGCGGAGGACCTTGGGGTGGCGGTCCACAACAGCGAGGGCCGCAGCCGCCCGATCTCGAAGAGCTCCTGAAACGTAGCCAGGACCGCCTTCGCAACGTGCTTCCGGGGGGCGGCCGCAGCAACGCCCTGGTCGGCGTGCTGATCGTGCTCGCGCTGATCGTCTTCTGGGCCTTCCAAAGTATCTACATGGTGCAGCCGGACGAGCTCGGGCAGGAGCTGGTCTTCGGCAAGCCGAAGCAGCAAGTCGCAACGCAAGGCCTGCATTTCATCTTCTGGCCGGTCGAAACCGTCGAGGTGGTTCCAACTCAAGTGCAGCGGACCTTCTTCGGTTCCGATACCGCGCGCCGCAACGCGACCGATACAAGCCTGATGCTCTCCGGCGACCAGAACATCGTCGACGTCAACTTCTCCGTGTTGTGGCGCGTCAGCGACCCGAAGAAATTTCTCTTCGACGTCGACGACCCGCAGGGCTTCCTTCAACGCGTGGCGGAAAGCGCCATGCGCGAGCTGGTCGGGCGCTCCACCGCTGAGGAAGTGCGCACCGAGCGCCGCGCCGAGGTGGAAGAGGGCGTTCGCGACCTGCTGCAGAAGACACTCGACGCGTACGACGCCGGCATCACCATCGTCGGCATTCAGCTTGAGCGCGCTGATCCGCCTGCCGAGGTCGCCGACGCCTTCGAGGAGGTGCAGCGCGCCCAGCAGGATCTCGACCGCTTCCAGCGCGAGGCCGAGCAATACGCGAACAAGCGTCTCGGCGACGCCCGCGGCGAGGCGGCGCAGGTGACGGAAACCGCGCAGGGCTACAAGCAGCAGGTGGTGGCAGAGGCGGAAGGCGAGTCGCAGCGCTTCCTTTCGGTCCTTACCCAGTACGAGCAGGCCAAGGACGTGACCCGCACCCGCCTCTATCTGGAGACGATGGAAAAGGTGCTCAAGAACTCCAACAAGATCATCATGGAAAGCGGAGGCTCGGGCGTACTTCCCTATCTGCCGCTCGATCAGCTGCAGCAGAACCGCCCGGCGGCGCCGGCGGCGCCAGTGGCGCCCTCGGTGACGACGTCGCAGGGAGGCAGCCAATGAGACGCGCTACCGTTCTCCTGATCGCGCTCGCCGTCGTCGCTTTCCTCGGCTACTCCTCGATCTTTATCGTCGACGCGGGCAAGCAGGCGCTTGTGCTCCGCTTCGGAGAGATCACCCGCGTCATCCAGAAGCCCGGCATCTACTTCAAGCTGCCGACGAACCTGGTCGACAGGGTGTCGATCATCGAGGCTCGGCTCTTGAGCTTCGACCTCGAGGATATTCGCGTGCAGGTGCGCGACGGCCGGCGCTACATCGTCGACGCCTTCGTTGCCTTCAAGATCACCGACCCGCGCAAGTTCCGCGAGAATGTCTCCGGCAGCCTGGAGATTGCGCGCGAGAACATGCGCACGAGGCTGGACGCGGCTCTCCGCCGCGTCTACGGCCAGCGGAGCTTCGAGGCGGCGCTGTCCGAGCAGCGCGGCGAGATGATGCTCGACGTGCGGGACCAGCTGCGTCCGCTGACCGCGGAGGTCGGCATCGACGTCGTCGACGTGCGCATCAAGCGCACCGACCTTCTGCCTGAAGTCTCGCAGCAGACCTTCGAGCGCATGCGTGCGGAGCGTCTCGCCGAGGCGGCTCAGCTTCGCGCCCGAGGCACCGAGCTTGCGGCGCGGATCAGGGCCGAAGCCGATCGCGAGGCCGTGGTGACGGTCGCTGAGGCGGAGCGGGAAGCGGAGATCCTGCGTGGGCAGGGCGACGGGGAGCGGAGCCGCATCTTTGCCGAGGCCTATCAGAAGGACCCGTCCTTCTTCGAGTTCTATCGCTCGATGCGCGCCTACGAGCAGGCACTGCCGGCAAACAACACCTCGCTTCTGCTCTCGCCTGATTCGGAGTTTTTCCGCTTCTTCAAGGGTGAGGGCGGCGGGCCCGCGCCGGGTGGAACTGAGCCGGCTGGCGCACCGGCCGGGGCCGAAGGCGGCCCGGCGGCAGATTCGGGCAGCGGCGATGCCGCAGGCACAGTGACGCAGCCTGCGCCGACACCGGCCGCCGAGCCTGCACCGGTCACGCCCGCTCAATGAAAGACGTCGCCACGGCGATCGGGCTTGTTCTTGTGTTGGAAGGGGCGCTTTACGCGCTCTTTCCCGATCTGATGAAGAGGATGGCGCAGCATGCCATCCAATCGCCTGGAGACACGCTAAGGATCGCGGGCGTAGTATCTGTCGCCATCGGCGTAGCCCTTGTTTGGCTGGTGCGCGGGTGAACGAAATGTGAAGCGGTTGGCCGTGCAATCGCCTGGATTTCCGGCAAGATTTCCACCGCTTCGCGGCGGAGAGATTCGAATGAGATTGGGATTGATCGGGCGGGGGGCCTTGGCAGTCGGGTTGCTGGCGGCCTCGGCCACGGCTTTTGCGGCGCCGGCCGGCTTCCGGCCGGGCGCTCTGACACCGGCTTTCGGGCCGCTTCCGGTCCAGTCTGAGCCTTCGGCGCCTACGACGACGCCAGCGCCGGCGCCCCCGGCTGAAGCGGTGACGCCGCCCCCGATTCTGCCGGCTCCGCACATGCCGGGCGACAATCCCGTCGTGACGCTGCCGCCCGAGAATACGCCGGAGAAGGAGGTCGCCGCGCCTGCCGCGCCAGGCGGCGTCCCCGTCACCCGTAGCGGCGCCGTCTTCTCCTTCGCCGATCTGGCGGAACGGCTGCTCGATTCCGTCGTCTACATCTCCACGTCACAGCGTGTCGCCATAGCCAAGCACACGCCGAAGCCGCCAGCCTCACCCGACACGCCGCCGGGCGACGATTTCTTCAACGACTTGTTCGACGACAATGGCGACGGCGCCGACAGCCAGGCGGTGCAGTCGCTTGGCTCCGGGTTCGTGATCGATACTTCGGGCCTGATCGTCACCAACAACCACGTGATCGCAGACGCCGACGAGATCGTCGCCAACTTCACGAACGGCGAGAAGCTCGAGGCCACGGTCGTGGGCATCGACGACAAGACCGACCTGGCGCTTTTGAAGGTGGATTCGCCGAAGCCGCTCAAAGCAGCCGTATTCGGCCGCTCCGAGCGGATGCGCGTCGGCGACTGGGTGCTGGCGATCGGCAACCCCTTCGGCTTCGGCGGGACGGTCACCGCGGGCATCGTCTCGGCACTCGACCGCGACATCAATTCCGGCCCCTACGACCACTACATCCAGACCGACGCCTCGATTAACCGCGGCAATTCCGGCGGCCCGCTGTTCAACATCGACGGCGAGGTGGTCGGCATCAACACGGCAATCATGTCGCCGACCGGCGGCTCGATCGGAATCGGCTTCTCGGTGCCCTCCGAGATCGCCGTACCGGTCATCGAGCAGCTGCGCCGCTTCGGCGAGGTCCGGCGCGGCTGGATCGGCGTGCGCATTCAGGACGTAACCGACGACGTCGCCGAGGGCCTCGGCATGGACCACGCGACCGGCGCCTTCATCGCCGGGCTGACCGCGGACGGGCCTGCGGCGAAAGCCGGCATCAAGGAAGGCGACATTGTCGTCGAGTTCAACGGCAAGAAGGTCGACACGATGCGCGCTCTGCCGCGCCTTGTCGCCGACACGCCGCCCGGCGACACGGTCGACGTGACGGTGATGCGCGACGGCAAGGAGATCACGCTCAAGATCGATGTCGGGCTGCTTGAGGACGAGCCGGTGAAGAAGGCTTCGCTGACGACCGGAGATCAGCAGGACGACTCAGCGCCACCTCCGGACGACGCAGCGCAGATGTTCGGCCTGACGCTCGGCGCGATCACCGACGAGGCGCGCAAGGACTTCTCGATCGACAGCAGCGTCGAGGGCGTGCTCGTGACCGCGGTCGAGCCCGGAAGCGAGGCGGCGGAGAAGAGCCTGAAGCCCGGCGAGGTCATCGTCCAGGTGAGCCAGCAGGACGTGTCGACTGCCGAGGAGGTCACCGCCCGCATCGAGGAGCTGAAATCGGAGGGCCGTCGCACGGTGATGCTCCTCGTCTCCGGCGAGGACAACAAGCTGCGCTTCGTGTCGCTGCGCCTCGACGCCGCACAGTAGGCGCACCGCGCCAGCGCTACCCCTATCGGCATCGCCGGGCTTGACCCGGCGAGCCGCTTCGTTGTCCTGCGGAAGGGTTACGGGTGGATGCCCGGATCAAGTTCGGGCATGACGACATCGGATGTTGCGGCCAGAGTTATCCGCTGACGAATTCCTCGCGCGAAAAACCCTGCAGGAACAGCAATCCAGTCAGATCGCCGTGGTCGATCGTCGCGGCGGCGACGGCGCGCAGCGTCGGCTTGGCACGATAGGCAACGCCGAGGCCTGCGTGGCGGACCATGCCGGCGTCGTTGGCCCCGTCGCCGACCGCGAGCGTCTCGTTGGGCGCGAGCCGCAATTGTGCGGAGAGCTCCGCGAGCGCCCTCTCCTTAGCCTCGCCGCCGAGGATCGGCTCCGCGACCTCGCCCGTGAAGAGCTCCGCTTCGGCAAGAAGCGTGTTCGCGCGCGTATCGTCGAAGCCGATCCGCCGCGCGACCGGCTCGACGAACGCGGTGAATCCGCCGGAGACGAGCGTCGTGTGCGCTCCTGCCGCGCGCATCGTCGTGACGAGCGTGCGTGCGCCCGGCGTGACAGTGATCCGCGTCCTTAGCACCTTATCGACGACCGTCGCCGGAAGGCCCTTGAGCAGAGCCACACGTTCGCGGAGCGCTGGCGCAAAAGCGATCTCGCCACGCATGGCGCGCTCGGTGATCGCGGCGACCTTGTCGCGGAGCCCGAGCTCTGCCGCGAGCTCGTCGATGCACTCCTGCCCGATCATGGTGGAATCCATGTCGGCGAGAAGAAGCTTCTTGCGCCGCGCTTCGGCCGGGATGGCGTTGACGTCGATGGGCCGGCCGGCGAGCGCAGCTTGCGCCGCCTCGCGCGCGGCTGCGGCCTCCCCCTCGAAGGGAATGTCGCAGGCCTCGCCCGGTGAAAGCCAGCGCGGCGCGTCGGATTGTGCGCCGGCCGCTTCGAGCGCCCTCCGCGCACGCTCGCCGTCGTCGGCGCCGAGCAGCGCCTTCGCTTCGGCGGCGATGAGCGATAGGACATGCGTCATGGAGATTTCGCTTGGCCCAGTCGGGGGCGCAGTCGGGAAGGCGCGCGCGGTGCTGATAGCCGGCCCGACGGCGAGCGGCAAGTCGGCGGCGTCGCTCCGGCTCGCAGAAGAGGCGGCAAAGCAGGGCCGCACCGCATGGATCGTCAACGCCGACGCGATGCAGGTCTATGACGCGCTGCGCGTCGTGACCGCCCGCCCGACCGCCGAGGACGAGAGCGCGCGCACCGCACAAGCTCTACGGCCACGTGCCGGCTTCCGCGCGCTATTCGGTTGGCGCGTGGCTCGCCGATGCTGAGGCGGTTCTGAAGGAGGCCGAGAGTGCTGGCGCGCTCGCCGTCGTGACGGGCGGCACCGGCCTCTATTTCAAGGCATTGACCGAAGGCCTCGCGGAGATTCCGGCGATCCCGCGCGAGACGCGGGCGGTATGGGCGGCGCGGCTTCGCGCGGAAGGCATCGCCGGTCTCCACGCCCTCCTCGCCGAGCGCGACCCCGCCTCCGCTGCATCGATCCGGCCGAGCGATCCGCAGCGCACGCTTCGGGCGCTCGAAGTGCTCGACGCGACCGGCCGTCCGCTTTCGGAGTGGCAGAAGATGAAATCGGCACCGCCGCTTGTCGGCGACGACGTTCTGCGTTTCGTGCTCGAGCCGGAGCGCGCCGAACTGCACCGCCGTATCGAGGTGCGCTTCGACCGGATGGTCGCGGAAGGCGCTCTTGCCGAGGTCGAGGCGCTTCTCGCCCGAAATCTCGACTCCGACTTGCCGGCGATGAAGGCGATCGGCGTCCGCGCCTTCGCAGCGCATCTTCGCGACGAGGTTACGCTGGAGAGCGCGATCGCCACGGCGAAAGCCGAGACGCGGCGCTACGCGAAGCGCCAATCAACCTGGTTCCGCAACCAGATGCCGGAGTGGCCGCGCGTGGCCGCCTGAGCGGGCTTCAGCTCGCGCGTGCCTGCCGCCGCACTTCGACGACGGGCGCCGACAGATTTGCCGATTCGATCGTCGGCCCGGGGGCGTCCGGCTCGGCGTAGACGAGATGCCGAATCTCGGAGAGTGGCGCAGGCCGTCCGAACAGGTAGCCCTGCGCCTGCGCGCATGCCTCGTCGCTCAGGAAGTCGCGCTGGTCTTGGCTCTCCACACCCTCGGCAAGCACCGGGATGTCGAGGCTCCGCCCGAGCCCGAGCACCGCGGTCACGATAACGGCCGCCTGCTGGCGCGAGCCGATCTTGTCGACGAAGCTCTTGTCGATCTTCAGCTTGTCGAACGGGAACGCCTGCAGCGTCGAGAGCGACGAGTAGCCGGTGCCGAAGTCGTCCATGGCGATGGCGACGCCGAGCGCCTTGATCTTGCGCAGCATGTCGAGCGTGCGCTGCAGGTCCTCGATCAGCGCGCTCTCGGTGATCTCCAGCTCCAGGCGGTGCGGAGGCATGCCAGTCTCGATCAGGATTTCGTGAATGAGCTCCGGTAGGTTGGAGAGCTTGAACTGGATCGGCGAAAGGTTGACCGCGACCGTGTAGGGCTTCGTCCAATTCGCGGCTTCCTTGCAGACCTTGCGCAGAATCCATTCGCCGAGATGCAGGATGAGATCGGTCTCCTCGGCGATAGGGATGAATTGCGACGGGCCGATATAGCCGTGCGTCGGGTGGTTCCAGCGCGCCAGCGCCTCGAAGCCGATGATCTCGCCGGTCGCGATCGACGCCTGCGCCTGGTAATGGACCTCGAGCTCGTCGTTTTCGAGCGCTTGCGTGAGCTGCTGCGCCAGGATGCGGCGCTCGCGCACCGTTTCGTCCATGTCCGGCGTAAAGAAGCAGGCGCGGGCGCGCCCATGCTCCTTGGCGCGATAAAGCGCGAGATCGGCATTGGCGAGCAGCGTGCGCGTGGCGTCGCCGTCGCGCGGAAAGACCGAGACGCCGATCGTCATCCCGACGTGGAACGGCTGGCCGCCGAGAAGCACCGGCTTGGAGAAGACTTCGAGAAGCTTATCGGCAAGCCGCGCCGCCGATGCCGGCTGATCGCGGCCGGTCTGCACGATGACGAACTCGTCGCCGCCGAGTCGCGCTGCGAACTCCGTATGCGAGAGAAGCGCCGTTATGCGCGCCGCCGTTGCTTTCAGAAGCTCGTCGCCGGCCGCGTGGCCGTGCACGTCGTTGATCTCCTTGAAACGGTCGAGGTCGACGATCATCAGCGCGAGCTGGCCGCCGCGCACTTTCATGGAGGCGATGTCGTTCTCAAGCCGGTCCTGGAATGAGGCGCGGTTCGGCAGCCCCGTCAGCGTGTCGAAATGCGCCAGGAACAGGATGCGCTGCTCGGCGGCGCGCCGTTCACGCAGGTCGCGGACGGCAAAAATCCTTCGGACCGCGCCCTCCGCGTGGGTGTTGCGCGAAATCACCTCGACCGGGATCGGGCCCTCGTCGGTGCGAAGCTGTGCCTCGAAGCGCTCCGCGTCGTGGTCACCGTTGTAGTCGAGGATCTCCCAGATCGGCGTGTTGGCGAGCCGTGCCGCGCAGATCGGGCCGACAAGAGCCCGGATGCTTTCGTTGCAGTCGAGGATCGTCGTGCCGTTGGTGAGGATCAGCCCTTCCACCGACGCATCGGCGATGTTGCGGAGCTGCGTTTGCGCCTCCCGGCGCGCGCCGCGCGCAATCATCATTGTCGCGATGCCGGTGCCGACGAGCAGCATGACCATGGCGCCGACGAAGTATCCAAGGATGGTCGGGTCGATGGTCTTGGGCGGAATCGGGATTGTCGTCGACGGGGCGATGGTGATCGCTGCCATTCCCAAGAAATGCATGACCAAGATGCCGGCGGTCAGAAGCAGCGGCGCGATGAGCTGGACGTTACGTCCCTCCTTGCTGGCGCGGCCGATGGCAAGGCTGCCGCAAGCAATGCAGAGCACCGCGCCGACGAAAAGCAGCGTCGGGTCCCACGCGATCTTGCCGGCGACGCGAAGGCTTCCCATCGCGGTAAAGTGGAGGGCGACCGCCGCGCTACCGACCACGCCGCCGCCGATGAGCCCGGCGTGTTTCGGTCCATAGGCCGCGATCACCATACCGATCGTCGCAAGGAGAACGCCGACGAAGAACGCGCCTCCCGTCATCGCCGGGTCGTAGGCGAGGCTGATGTCCGGCTGGAACGCGAGCAGCGCCACGAAATGCGTGGTCCACATGACGGCGCCGGCGGAGAAGCCGGCGAGGAACAGCCAGCCGCTGCGCCCCTGGCCGCTGACCTCGCGCGCCTGAGCGAAGAGAAAGAGCGTGATGAAGCTTCCCAGCGCGCAAATGGCGGTCGCAAGAAGCACGAGCTTCGGGTCGTGGCTTTCCAGGACCTGGCTGCCGTCGAGGAACACGGGTGGGAGCTCCCTCAGAATTACGGAAACTTTTCGCTTTCACTAGACGGGAAAGCCGTGAAGACGAGGTTAGGTCAGAACCTTAACAAGATGTTTCGCCGACCGTCGGCGGCATTACGGAACGCCCCGAAACCCGAGGCTTCTTTGCCGGCTCAAGCGACCGCCCTTCGCGTCCCGCTGCGGTCGGCCAGCATCCGCCTGACTTCTTCCGCCGGCCGCGCCGGGCCGAAGAAATAGCCCTGCACCTCGGTGCAACCCTCGCTTCGCACGCGCTCCAATTGGTCTGCAGTCTCCACGCCCTCGGCGGTCGTCCTCATGCCGAGGCTCTTGCCGAGCGTGGCGACGGCGCGGACGATCGCAGTGCAGTCGTCGTGGAGCGACATGTCGCGGATGAACGAGCGGTCGATCTTGATCTTATCGAAGGGGAACTTGCGCAGGTAGCTGAGCGACGAATAGCCGGTGCCGAAATCGTCCATCGAGATGCGCACGCCGAAAGCGCGCAGCCGGTGCAGCGTCGCGAGCGTCGCCTCGCTGTCCTGCAGCAGAACGGTCTCCGTGATCTCCAGCTCCAGCCGCGCCGGCGCAAGCCGCGATTCCTCGAGCGCCGACTTGACGATTGGCACGATGTTGGGGCTGCGGAGCTGCGCCGGCGAAAGGTTGACCGCCACCTTAGCGTCGCCCGGCCAACGCGTGGCTTCAAGGCACGCCTCCCGGATCACCCATTCGCCGAGCGGCATGATGAGCCCGGTCTCTTCGGCGACCGGGATGAATTCGGCCGGCGACACGAGACCGCGCGCGGGTTGCTGCCAGCGAAGCAGCGCCTCGAAGCCTTGGATCTCGCCGGTGGAGAGGTCGACGATCGGCTGATAGTGCAGCGCGAACTCGCCGTCACTGATCGCGGCCCGGAGATCCGAATTCCAATGCGCGCCGCGCCTGCATCCGCGCATCCATCTCGGGCTCGAAGAATCGGAAGGTCGCACGGCCGTCGGCCTTGGCGCGATAGAGCGCCATGTCGGCGTTCTTCATCAGCCGGTCCGCCGCGGCGCCGTCGCCGGGTGCGATCGCGATCCCGATGCTCGCGCCGACGACCACCTGGTGGCCGTCGGGATTGCAGGGCTCTCCGACCGCTTCCACGATACGGCGGGCGAGCGCCGTCGACTCAGCCGGCTGCGCGCCGCTCGTCTGCACGATGGCGAACTCGTCGCCGCTCAGTCGAGCGACCATGTCGAACTCGCGCACGCAGCCTCTCAGCCGGTTCGCGATCTCGCAGAGCAGGAGGTCGCCGATATGATGCCCAAGCGTGTCGTTGACGCTCTTGAAGCGGTCGAGGTCGAGGCAGAGGATGGCGATGCCTTCGCCATGGCCTAGACGGACGAGGGATTTCTCAAGCCGGTCGCGGAACGAGACGCGATTGGGAAGGCGCGTCAGCGAGTCGTGCCGCGCCATGAAGGCGATCTTCGCCTCCGCGATGCGCCGGTCGGTGATGTCCTGGTGCGTCGCGACCCAGCCGCCGTCCCCGAGCGGCAAATAGCCGAGCAGGAAGACGCGCCCGTCCTCTTGCTCGACGACCGTCTCCGCCGGCTCGCCGCGCGCGGCGATCTCTTTCAGCCGCGCTCGCAGCGCGCCTTCGCCCATGGCCGGGACGTTGCCGGCGGCGATACGGTTGCCGAGAATCTCGGCGAGCGCCATGCCGGGCCGCACCTTGTCGCGCGGAATGCCGTAGAGGTCGGCGTAGCGCACGTTGGAAAGGATCAGCCGCTGATCGGGGCTGAACATGCAGAGCCCCTGCGACATGTTGTTGATCGCCACGGAAAGGCGGTCGATCTGCATGTCGCGGTCCTGCTCGACCGCGGCGACTGTGGCCCGAGCTTCGCCAAGCGCCGCCCGCGCGTGGTCGAGCTTCACGGCAAGGAGGCAGGCGGCGATGACGACCGCCGCGGCAAGAATCCAGCAGATGACGAACGCGGCAACGTTGGCATAAAGCGCGGGGGAGGCGAGGGCGTAGATTACCGCCGCCGCGGCCATCCCGGCGGCACCCAGAAAGAATCCGGCAATACGGGCGCGAGCGCTTGGGACCTTGGCCCCCGCGGCCGCACCGCGGCCCCTCGTAAGCATCTTTGGTTACACGCTTTTTTGTGATCGCGCGAATTGGAAATAATAGCCGTGGCGGTTGAGGAAGACGTAAAAGCCACCCTGAGAAATCAATCGTGTTGGGTGAGGTTTCGTTGATCGTGATCGCAGCCGTCCGCTCTCCGCCCGGTTCGGGCCCGGCATCTCCGTGCTTGACCGGCGCGAGCGGAGGCCGCTAAAAGAGCCCCACTATGAAGCGTGAGCTTATCGTAAAGTTGCGCACCGCCGAGGCGGCTCGATAGAGTCGCCGCGATCGGTGGTGCGCGTCGCAAGGGTCCCGTCGGGGCCCTTTTTTGTTGTTCCGGGGTGAGCGTTCGGAGACGAGCGGCCAAGCGGGAGTGAGGGGAATGCCAGAGCAGATGACCGGCGCCGAGATGGTCATAGAGGCGCTCGCGGATCAGGGCGTTGAGAACATTTTCGGATATCCCGGAGGTGCTGCGCTTCCGATCTATGATGCGCTGATCCAGCAGGAGAAGGTCCGCCACATCCTGGTGCGCCACGAGCAGGGCGCGGGGCACGCGGCCGAAGGCTACGCTCGTTCCTCGGGCAAGCCCGGCGTCGTGCTCGTCACCTCTGGGCCGGGCGCCACCAACATGGTGACACCGCTCACCGACGCGCTCATGGATTCGATCCCCCTCGTGTGCATCACGGCCCAGGTGCCGACCCATCTCATCGGCTCCGACGCCTTCCAGGAGTGCGATACCGTCGGCATCACCCGTCCCTGCACCAAGCACAATTGGCTGGTGAAGGACGTGAACGACCTGTCGCGTATTCTGCACGAGGCCTTCTACGTCGCGACCACGGGAAGGCCCGGGCCGGTCGTCGTCGACATCCCCAAGGACGTGCAGTTCGCCAAGGGCACATATTGGGGCCCGAACGAGGTTCGCCGCAGCCACACCGGCTACCGCCCGGCAGGCAAGGGGCCGGCGGAGGCGATCCGCCATGCCGTTGCGCTGATGGCGCGCGCCGAGCGCCCGGTCTTCTACACCGGCGGCGGCGTCATCAATTCCGGTCCGAAGGCGAGCCAGCTCCTGCGCGAGCTCGTCGCCGCGACCGGCTTTCCGATCACCTCGACGCTGCTCGGGCTCGGCGCCTATCCGGCCTCCGGCAAGAACTGGCTCGGCATGCTCGGCATGCACGGCACTTACGAAGCCAACATGGCGATGCACGATTGCGACGTGATGATCTGCATCGGCGCGCGCTTCGATGACCGCATCACCGGCCGCACCGACGGCTTCTCGCCGGGCTCGCACAAGATTCATGTCGATGTCGACGTGTCCTCCATCAACAAGAACATCCGCGTCGACGTGCCGATCGTCGGCGACGCGGCGCAGGTCATGGAGGACATGCTGATCGTCTGGAAGAAGGAGGTCGCCAAGCCGCGCGAGGCGGCGACGCGCAAGTGGTGGGATCAGATCGCCCGCTGGCGCGCGAGGAACTCGCTCTCCTATCGTCCCTCCGAGCGGGCCATCATGCCGCAATACGCGATCCAGCGCCTCTATCAGGCGACCAAGGACCGCGATGTCTACATCACCACCGAGGTCGGCCAGCACCAGATGTGGGCGGCGCAGTTCTACCGCTTCGAGGAGCCGAACCGCTGGATGACCTCCGGCGGCCTCGGCACGATGGGCTATGGCCTGCCGGCCGCGATTGGCGTGCAGGTCGCGCACCCGGAAAGCCTCGTCATCGACATCGCCGGCGATGCCTCCGTGCTGATGACGATGCAGGAGATGTCGACCGCCGTTCAGCATGACCTGCCGGTCAAGATATTCATCCTGAACAACCAGTACATGGGCATGGTCAGGCAGTGGCAGCAGCTCCTCCACGGCAATCGCCTGTCGCACTCCTACACCGACTCGCTGCCGGACTTCGTGAAGCTCGCCGAGGCCTATGGCTGCGTCGGCTTGCGCGCCGAGCATCCGGGCGAGCTCGACGACGCGATCGACGAGATGATCAAGGTGAAGAAGCCCGTCCTCTTCGACTGCCGCGTCGCCAATCTCGAGAATTGCTTCCCGATGATCCCGTCGGGCAAGGCGCATAACGAGATGCTGCTGCCCGCCGAGGCCACGGACGAGGACATCGCCGGCGCCGTCAGTGAATCCGGCAAGGTGATGGTGTAGGAAGGAGCGGGGAGATGAACAAGATGACAACCGAGCCGCAAGGCGAGCCGCCCCTTACGCCGCCTGCCTCCGCCTATTTCATGGAGGATCGGCACGATCCGAAAGAGACGCACACGCTCTCCGTCGTCGTAGACAACGAGCCGGGCGTGCTCGCGCGCGTCATCGGCCTCTTTTCCGGCCGCGGCTACAACATCGAGAGCCTCACCGTCTCCGAGACGCAGCACGAGCAGCACCTCTCGCGCATCACCGTGGTGACGACCGGCACGAAGGCCGTGCTTGAGCAGATCAGGAGCCAGCTCGACCGCTTGGTCTGCGTCCACCGGGTCACGGACCTGACGACGCTCGCCGTCCAGCGGAACCAGGACAAGCCGCTTGAGCGCGAGCTGGCCCTGGTAAAGGTCGCGGGCGAGGGTCAGGATCGCATCGAGGCGTTGCGCCTCGCAGACGCCTTCAAAGCGGAGGTGGTCGACGCCACGACCGGGCACTTCATCTTTCAGCTGACCGGCCGCACCTCGAAGATCGAGCAGTTCATCGCCATCATGCAGCCGCTCGGCTTGGTCGAGGTCTGCCGCACTGGCGTCGCCGCCTTGGGGCGGGGCGTGGAGGCGATGTAGAGGCGGCTTGCGGCAAGAAAGATTGTAGCAGTGCGTCGTATCCGGCCTGTTTGCGGTTCAGAGCTGGCATTTATGCAGCCACAGGTTCTTGTTGTGTTCCGGCCCAGATGTTAGGGAGGCGGGCAAGTCTCGTTTGGGCAACGGCGGACTGAATCGCGGATGGAAGTCTCCCCCCAGCAGGACGCAGCGCTTCTCGCCGTCTCGCGCTGGCTGAAATCACCCATGCCGCAGGTCTTCCGGCTCTTCGGTTTCGCCGGCACTGGAAAGACGACGTTGGCGAAGAAGATCGCCGACGATTGCGGGGGCGAGGTTCTCTTCGCCGCCTTCACCGGCAAGGCCGCGCAGGTCATGCGCAACCGCGGCTGCGCCAACGCCCGCACGCTGCATTCGCTGATCTACCGCCCGCGCGGCGAGAAGACCGAGAAGGAGACCGGCGAGCTGCAGCCGGCCTTCGCGTTGAACCGGTCTAGCGAGGTGAAGAAGGCGAAGCTCGTCATTGTCGACGAATGCTCCATGGTTGACGAGAAGCTCGGCCGCGACCTTCTCTCTTTCGGCACGAAGATTCTGGTGCTTGGCGATCCGGGGCAACTCCCGCCGGTGAAAGCGGAAGGCGGCGCCGGCTTCTTCACCGAGCACGCGCCCGACGTGATGCTGACGGAGATTCACCGGCAGGCGCGAGAGAACCCGATCATCGCGCTGTCGCAGACCGTGCGCGAAGGCGGCCGGCCGGATTACGGCAGCTATGGCGAGAGCCGCGTCATCACGCGCGACGAGATCGAGGCCGACGACGTGCTCGCCGCCGACCAGGTCTTGGTCGGCCGCAACCGCACCAGGCAGAACTTCAATCGTCGCATCCGCGCCCTGAAGGGCTTCGAAGACCTGTTGCCGGCCGCCGGTGACAAGCTTGTCTGCCTCAGGAACAGCTCAGAGAAGGGGCTCTTGAACGGGGGACTCTGGCGCGTGTCGTCCGTCGGCACGCGGGCCGGGCAGGCGATCAACATGCTGGTCAAGTCGGAGGACGAAGGCCCGCACGGCGCCTCGGCGAAAATCCGCGTGCTGAAGGCGATGTTTGAGGAAGGACCGGAGGCCGTGTCCTTCGATCGCAGACGCCGCACCGACGAATTCGACTACGGCTACGCGTTGACCGTGCACAAGGCTCAAGGGCTCGCAATGGGACAACATTGTGCTCTTCGACGAGAGCTTCGCCTTCCGCGACACGCGCGAGCGCTGGCTCTATACGGCGATCACGCGGGCGGCCGAAGCGATCACGATCGTGCGGTAACGAAGGCTGCGCGGGACGAGTTAACGCGGGCGCGATTGAGTTTGCAGACGTGCCGGCTCGTTTCCTCTCGACCGCATCTTCACACGACACAATCTCAGCCCGGATCGCCGCCTTCCGGCCCCGGGAAACGCTTGCGATCGAGTCGCACCGCCTGGGAGCCTCTTCAGCCCCGGCGGATAGTGCGACCAGGGGCTTCAATGTCTGAAATGATGACGAGCGAGCGGAATGTAGACCTCCGGCCCGCCGGCGTGGTTTATAGCCCTCCGCTAGTTCGCTCATCGGTGACGGCGGATCACCTTGATCGCACGGCCGGGCGAACCCGCCGGCGCGGACCACCATGTCCTCCGTGATCGAAGCCGCGGGCGCCGGTGAACGTATATACTGGCGTATGCACGCCTCGATGGCGAAGGGCGCTCGATTCCGCCGCCCGCACGCGACAGCCGAGGAAACTCGCGCGCCGTTTGGGCGATGACGGCCCTTCGCCGGCCGCAAGCTGTTCCCCGGTCGGCCCAAAAAGCGAATGACCAGTTCCGCGCTCCTCAGAAGGTACTTGTCGCTGATACCAGCCGTTGCGAACCGAATGTGGCTGGCTCAGGCCCGTTCGCCTTGATCGCCTGACGATGCGTGATACGATCGGGCGCCAGGACATAACAGCATTGGTCGGCTCGTGGGTTGAGTCATGATGAGGTATATGCAGGCGCTTGGCGCTCGCCTTCGACGCGCGATGATCGCGGCCTCGTCTACTCGATCGCTGCCCGATGCGATCGTCGGAAACAGTGCCACCACCGCGTCTTGGCAGCCGAAGACGGGCTCGTTCGCGAGCGAGGTGGCAGATCGCACTCAAGGTAGGCGGGGCCGGCAAGCAAGAACCGGCGCGCAAGCGCATGCAGCCTTAGGAGGCCAGCGGCTACGTTTCGCTGAGCGAAGTGACCACGGTAAAATCTACCTATGACGGAAGCTAACGTGCGGAAGGGGCGCGACGACGCAGCTCCAGTGCAGAGCTTAAAGGGACAGCGACAACAAACAGTTGTGTCCCGTAACGATTAACAAAGCCAGAAGGCTGGCGAGGGGCCGGAGGCAGTGCCCTTCGACCGTCGCCGCCGTACCGACGAATTCGACTACGCGCTGACGGTGCACAGGCGAGGCTCGCAATGGGACCGCATCGTGCTCTTCGACGAGAGCTTTGCCTTCCGCGACACGCGCGAGCGCTGGCTCTATACCGCCATCACCCGAGCCGCCGAGGCGATCACGATCGTGCGGTAGGCACGAGCCCTAGACCAGCGCACGAAGATCTCCGACGACATCACCCGCGGCACGCGCGAGCTCCTCGTAGCTCTCGATCCGCCAGGTCTCCTTCAGCCCGGCTTCGTACCAGTCGCGCATCGCCGGCAGCGCCAGCAGCCGCTCCACATAGGCCTTCGCTTCGCTTTCAAGCGGCAGGCCGTAGGTCTGTGCCCGGAACGCTACGGGGCAGAAGAACGCATCGACGTTGGAGAAATTGCGCCCTGCGAGGAACGGCCCGCCGGACCTTTCGAGCCCGTCCGCCCAGAGCGCGGCGAGGCGGGCGAGGTCCGCTTCGAGCGCCGACGGGACCTCCTTAAGCTTCACGCGGATGCCGCAATTCATGTTGCAGACGCCGCGGAGCGTCGTGAAGCCGGAATGCATCTCGGCCGAAGCCGAGCGCGCCCAGGCGCGCGCCTCGGCGTCGTTAGGCCAGACGCCGGCATGGCGCTCGGCGAGGTATTCCGCGATCGCGAGCGAATCCCAGACCACCGTGTCGCCGTCGATCAGGCAGGGCACCTGGCCGCTCGGCGAGAAGCTCTTGAAGACGGTGCGCCCAGGCGCCGACGGTGGGAACGGGGTGATCCGCTCTTGAAACGGGATGCCGAGCATCTTCATCAGCACCCACGGCCTGAGCGACCACGACGAGTAGTTCTTGTTGGCGATGAAAAGTTCGTACATGACCGCTCCTGCGGGTGTTGGATGAGAGCCTTTGTCCGAGAGGGCGGGCCGGCGCAAGGGAGAGGACGCGTCCATGAAGATCGACGGGGCATGCCATTGCGGCTTCATCACGTTTGAGGCGGAGGTCGACCCGGCGGAGACCTCGCTCTGCCATTGCACCGACTGTCAGACCCTCTCCGGCGCCCCCTTCCGTGTCTCCATTCCGGTCGCGCCGAACGATTTCCGCCTCCTATCCGGGGAGCCGACGATCTACATCAAGACGGCCGAGAGCGGCCGCAAGCGCGCGCAGGCGTTCTGCCCGAGATGCGGGTCGCCGATTTACGCGACCTCGCCCGACGACTCTACGGCCGCCTACAACATCCGCCTCGGTGCGATCAGGCAGCGGGACGAACTCATCCCAAGGCGGCAGGTATGGACGCGGTCGAAACAGTCGTGGGTCGGAGAGCTTGCAGCGATTCCGGGGATTGAAAAGGCGTAGGTGTCAGGCCGGCGGGCTCGGACACGGGCATTCAATCCCATTCGGGAAAGACCAGGGTTCATGCGCCATCGGGCGGAGCGAGCAAAGGCGGGGAGAGCATGAGCACGAAAAGCCCGGCGAATGATCCACGGCCTGGCGTCCCGCCGCCCGCGCATCCCCGCGAGCGGCGCGAGCCGCTCCCCTGGCAGCAGCCGAAGACGGTCGAGGAGGATCCGGAGGCGCTGGCGCATGTCCAGGCGATCTTGGCGTCGCCAAACTACCGCCTGGCGGACGAGGACGTGGACTTTCTGCATCGCTATGACGCGCGCGGCGTGCGCCTGCAGATGGATTACCTGAAGACCGAGCTGCTTCTCGCCGAGCATGGCATCGACCATACGATCGTCGTCTTCGGCTCGACCCGCATCTGCGAGCCGAAGGCGGCGCGGCGCAGGCTCGAATCCTTGCGCGCCGCCCTAGCGGCTGACCCAGAGAACAAGGCGCTCGCCTATCGGCTCACCGTCGCCGAGCGCATCGCCGCCAAAAGCCAGTACTACGATGTGGCGCGCGCGCTTGGGCGCCTCGTCAGCGAGGTCAACCGGGGCCGCGGCAAGGATCAGATCGTCGTCATGACCGGCGGTGGCCCAGGAATCATGGAGGGGGCCAATCGCGGGGCCTTCGACCTCGGCGCCAAGTCGGTCGGCTTGAACGTGAGCTTGCCGCATGAGCAATATCCGAACCCCTACGTGACGCCCGACCTCTGTTTCAACTTCCACTATTTCTCGCTCCGCAAGCTGCATTTCCTGCTGCGGGCGAGGGCGCTTGTCGCCTTTCCCGGCGGCTACGGCACCTTCGACGAGCTGTTCGAGGTTCTGACGCTGATCCAGACGCGGAAGATCGCGCCCATACCCGTCGTGCTCGTTGGCGAGAGCTTCTGGCGGCGCGCCGTCGACATCGATTTTCTCGTCGACGAAGGCGTCATCGACCTGGAAGACCGCGAGCTGTTCTGGTTTGCGGAAACCGCTGAGGAGATATGGGACGGCATCCTGAGCTGGCACAGCGCCTGCGGAAAGCCGCTTTATCCGGCCCAGCGTGAGGCATAATGCCGGGAGCCTCGGCTTCGTTTGAAGTGGTAGGTGTCGGTAGCCCGCGCAGCCAGCCGGAGAGAGCATCGTGAAATTGTCCTTCCACGGCGCCGATCGCGGCGTCACCGGCTCGTGCCACCTGGTGGAGTGCGCCGGTCGCAAGATTCTGATCGATTGCGGTCTCTTTCAGGGGAACCGAGAGCTCGAGGAAGACAACGCCGAGCCCTTCGGCTTCGATGCCGCCGCCATCGACTTCGTGCTTCTGACGCATGCGCATTTGGACCATTGCGGCCGGCTTCCGCTGCTCGTGAAGCGAGGCTTCAACGGCGAGATCATCACCACGGCCGCGTCGCGCGAGCTCGCGAGGCTCGTGCTTCTCGACGCTGCCAATCTGCAGGAGGAGGATTCGCGCCGTCGATGGCGGAAGGCTACGCGGCGCGGCGGTCGGAAGGCCGACGCCGAGCCGCTCTATTCCGTGGTCGATGCGCTCGGAACGTTCGACGCCTTCGGACGCAACGCGGAATACGGCAAGCCGCTCGATCTCGCCGCCGGAATTCGCGCGACGTTTATCGATGCGGGCCACATCCTCGGCTCGGCGTGCCTGTTCCTCGAGCTTGAGGAAGACGGCCATCGTCGCACCGTGTTGTTCTCCGGCGACATCGGGAACTCCGGCAAACCGATCCTGCGCGATCCGACGCCGCCGCCGCGAAGCGACGTAGTAGTGATGGAGACGACCTACGGCGACCGGCTGCACAAGCCGCTGCCGCCGTCGGTCGCTGAGCTCTACGACGCGGTCGGCGACGCATTCCGGCGCGGTGGCAACGTCATCATCCCGACCTTTGCCTTGGAGCGTGCGCAGGAGCTTCTCTATTATTTGCGCGAGGGCACCGAGAAGGGCGCGCTGACGCGATCGATCCAGGTCTTCCTCAATTCACCGATGGCGATCTCGGCCACCGAGATCTTCCGCCGCCATCCGGAATGCTTCGACCAGGAGGCGATGGCGCTCTTCCGCGAGGGGCGCGATCCATTCGGTCTACCGGGCCTTCATTTCACAAGGGAGTCGGCCGAACTCGATGGCGCTGAACAGAATCACCGGCGGCGCCATCATCATGGCCGGTTCGGGGATGGCGACCGGCGGGCGGGTGCGCCATCACCTGAAGCACAATCTCTGGCGCCGCGACGCGAGCGTCATCTTCGTCGGCTTCGCGGCCAGGGGCACGCTCGCCCGTCAGATCATCGACGGGGCGAAAGAGGTGAGCATTTTCGGCGAGCGAATCCCGGTCAAAGCCCGTATCCACACGATCAACGGCTTCTCCGCCCACGCCGATCAGGCGGAGCTCATCGCCTGGCATAAGCATACGCATGCGAGCCGCACATTCCTCGTCCACGGCGAGGAGGAGACGATGCAGCGCTTCTCGGAGATGCTCACGTCGACGCGCGTCGAAATGCCATCAACCGGGCAGACCGTCGAGCTTTGAGCCGGAAATCCGGTCCGCAGGGCCTTGCCCTCTGTCCCACCGACACTGATGTCGCGCGGCGCGCTTCGTAGCATTTCATTGTAATGTGACGGGAAACGTCTAGTTTGCCGGCAAGCAGAACGTGCACCTCCGTACGTTCGCCAGCAAGATTCGCTGCGGCCGATCGGGACCCTCCTGTGCAGCCTCGCCAACTCGCCGGGAGATCTCATGCCGAATGCCAGCCCATCTGCAGGCCAGACAAATCTTGACGCGCGCACGCTGACCGCGCGGCTCATGCGATACCGCGAGCCGAACGAGGTTCGCAGCGTCGCGGAGATCGCGATAACGGCCGTGCCGCTTGTCGCGCTTTGGGCCTTGATGTGGGCGTCGGTGCATTTCGGTTACGTCTGGCTCTGTCTTCTCCTTGCAGTCCCCGCGGCAGGTCTGCTCGTGCGGCTCTTCATGATTCAGCATGATTGCGGGCACGGCGCGTTCTTCCGCGCGCGCGCCGCCAACGACTGGGTCGGACGCATCGTTGGAGTCTTCACGCTCACGCCTTACGACAGCTGGCGTCGCTCGCACGCGATCCATCACGCCACCTCCGGCAATCTCGATCGGCGCGGGATTGGCGACGTGGAAACCTGGACCGTTCGTGAATACCTGTCGCGCTCCGCGCTGCGGCGGTTTGCATATCGTCTCTACCGGCATCCGCTTGTGATGTTCGGCGTCGGCCCGGCCTATCTGTTCCTGCTCCAGCAGAGAATTCCGCTCGGGCTGATGCGCAGTGGCTGGCAGCCTTGGGTGAGCACTATGGCGACGAATGTTGGCATAGCGCTCTTTGCGACGACACTCATGTGGGCGGTCGGTGTGGGCCCGTTCCTCCTCGTGCACTTGCCGATCACGCTCCTTGCGGCCTCGATCGGGGTTTGGCTCTTCTACGTCCAGCATCAGTTCGAGGAGACGGCGTGGGAGGAGGGTCGGAAGTGGAGCCTTCACGAGACGGCGCTACATGGCAGCTCCCACTACGACCTGCCCCCGGTGCTGCGCTGGTTCACCGCCAATATCGGTGTGCACCACGTTCATCATCTGTGCAGCCGCATCCCGTTCTACCGTTTGGGGCAGGTGCTCCGTGACAACCCGGAGCTGCGCGGCGTCAGCCGGCTGACACTGGCCGAGAGCCTTGGCTGCGTGCGCCTGGCATTGTGGGACGAGTCTGAACGGCGGCTCGTCTCGTTTCGGGAGGTGCGCGCCCGCTACGGGCGCGCCGAACGCGCTCTATACGCCGCGGCCCGGCCCCGTGTGCCGGCGCAATGACGAGCTGACCGCGAAGGCGGCAGATCCGGGCCGTCTCGCAGCAGGTGTGGGCGATTACGTTTTCTAGGGGCTCACGCCCAGCGAAGTGAGGGCGTCCCGGCAGGCCGGATCGAGTCTCGGCCAGTGGACTTGCAGGCAAAACAGCACATTGCCGTGGCCGATCGGCAGATTCGGGCAGAGCAGTCGGAAATCGACCCCACACGACCCGCCGGCGATACGTAGCTCCTGGCGGAAGGTCAGCCTCGGTTCGCTGGCAGGTGTTTTCTCGGCCGTCGCGGCGGGAGCGCTCGCTTCGCTGCTTTCGGCGGGCTTTGGAGCGGCCGAGGCCGGAGCGCTCTCAGTCGGCTTGGCCGCCGTCTCCGGTGCCGCGGTCGACGCGGGCTCCACCGCCTCGACCGCCGATTTGCACGCCGGCGAGAGGCTGTCGGAGTGCTGCTCGAGGCAAATCAGAGCATCCATGCCGCCGGTCGGGACGCCTGAGCAATCCTTCCGATAGTCGCTGACGCAATTCGAGCGGATGGCCTGCTGCTGGGCCGGCGTCGGGGCCTCGGCAAGGGCCGGCATGATGGCCGAAAGCGATAAGCCGAATGTCAGGCAAACCAGGCGGGTCGTCCGCATTCCGAAGTCCTCCCTGAGATCGGGTCGGCAGCAGCGGGACCGTTACTACCGCACCCGTCATATTTTGAGGACTGTCGGTGGAATTTTCGCCGTTTTTGAGACGCCTTAGGACCGCGACGTTCGGGTTGCCGTTTGTGCGCTCACGGGCCGGTCTCCGGCGGCACCGGCTGGAACGCGGCCGGTTGCTCAGTTCGGCCCCGAAAGCTAGAACCCCGCAGCTTCGACGAAAAAAGACGGCAGGGACTGGCCGGCTGAACAACCGAGAAGGGCAAGACATGCGCGTTTATTACGACCGCGACGCGGACGTGAATCTGATCAAGGGAAAGAAGGTCGCGATCGTCGGCTTCGGCAGTCAGGGCCACGCGCACGCGCTGAACCTGCGCGATTCCGGCGCCAAGAATGTGGTGATCGCGCTCCGCGAGGGCTCCGCTTCGGCGAAAAAGGCTGAAGGCGCTGGGCTGAAGGTGATGTCGGTCGCCGACGCCGCGAAGCAGGCCGACCTCATCATGTTCTGCGCGCCGGACGAGCTGCAGGCCGACATCTATCGCGACCACGTGGCGGAAAACATCCGCGACGGCGCGGCTGTTGCCTTCGCCCATGGGCTCAATGTCCACTTCAACCTGATCGAGCCGAAGAAGAGCGTCGACGTGATCATGATCGCCCCGAAGGGGCCGGGTCACACCGTTCGGAGCGAATATCAGAAGGGCGGCGGCGTGCCCTGCCTGATCGCCGTCGCGCAGGACGCGACCGGCAACGCGCATGACCTCGCGCTCTCTTATGCCTGCGCCATCGGCGGCGGCCGCTCCGGCGTCATCGAGACGACCTTCAAGGAGGAGTGCGAGACCGACCTCTTCGGCGAGCAGGTGGTGCTCTGCGGCGGTCTGGTCGAGCTGATCCGTGGCGGCTTCGAGACGCTGGTCGAAGCAGGCTACGCGCCGGAGATGGCGTATTTCGAGTGCCTGCACGAGGTGAAGCTCATCGTCGATCTGATCTACGAGGGCGGCATCGCCAACATGAACTACTCGATCTCCAACACCGCCGAGTTCGGCGAATACGTCTCCGGTCCACGCATCGTCACCGATGAGACGAAGGCGGAGATGAAGCGCGTGCTTTCCGACATCCAGACGGGGAAATTCACCTCCACCTGGATGACCGAGGTGAAGGCCGGCATGCCGCGCTTCAAGGCGACGCGGCGCTTGCATGACGCGCATCCGATCGAAGAGGTGGGCGAGAAGCTTCGCGCCATGATGCCGTGGATCAAGGCTAACCAGCTCGTCGACAAGGCCAAGAACTGAGGCGCCTTCTCGAACCGCGGAAATCGAAATAGGAAAAGGGCCCCCCCGGAGGGACGGGGGGACCCTCTCCTCGATGAGCCGCGAGGCTCAGTCGAAAGGCGCTACGCAGGTTTTCCGCTTGCCGGGAGCGTATGCGTAGGTGTCGGAGTCCTCGTCGTAGGTCTTGTAGCGACCCTCGCACCAGGCGACGTGCTGCGCGTCGTCGTCCTCATCGTCGGTGGCGTCGCTGCTGTAGATCGGAAGCTCGACAACGAAACCGCTATCCTCGTCATCGCCCCAGTCGGAGCCGCCGTAGCCGAAGCTTAATCCGAAGGCGTTCGCGGGGGCGGTCGACCCTGCAACTGCGAGCGCGGTGAAGAGGGCGGCCGTTCCGGCGATCAGAATCTTTCTCATCGTGATCTCCCCAATTCGGTGCCGCGAGCGTCTGCGGTGCACCCCTGTAGACCTCGTCTTGGAAGACGCTTCGGTCTTCCGGCTGATCCGCGCGACGGGTCGCTCCCGCCTGCTTCGGTGATCACCGTTCTAGGGGAGGTCGGCTTCGGGGCGTTTTCGTCAAAACGGGAAAAAGGTTTCGCCGCTGGGGCTTTGTTTTGCACGGGCCGGGCAATTGTTTCGTCGCGGATTCCCCCTTTATGCCCGAAAGGAGCCTTGGAGCGCGCTCCCTTGTATTTGAACGATTTCGTTGCGACTCGGCACGCCCGACCATCCTGCGGCTGGCTCGCCTGGCGCTCTTCGGCTACGAGCACCCGATGCTCAGCCTTTTCGAGATCGCGGCGCTTCTTCTGGTTCTCTCGGCCTTCTTTGCCTGGGTGAACACGCGCTTCATCGGCCTGCCGCAGTCGATCGGCCTTCTGGTGATGGCGCTTTGCACCTCGCTGGCGCTCATGCTGATCGACCGCCTGATTCCCGGATCGGACATGCGCGAGACCGTGACGGCGGCGGTCGCGCAGATCGACTTCTTCGACACGCTGATGAACGGCATGCTCGCCTTCCTGCTCTTCGCCGGCGCGCTCCACGTCGATTTCGGGCTTCTGAAGAACGTGCGCTGGCCGGTCGGCGTGCTCGCCACGATCGGCGTCGTCATCTCGACGGCGCTCGTCGGCTGCAGCGTCTGGCTGGCCGCTCAGGCGATGGGCGTGGAGTTGCCGCTCGCCTGGGCGCTCGTCTTCGGCGCGCTGATCAGCCCGACCGACCCCGTCGCCGTGCTCTCGCTGCTTGAAGTCGGTCCATATCCCCGAGCGGCTGGAGATGAAGATCGCCGGCGAGAGCCTCTTCAATGATGGCGTCGGCGTCGTGATCTTTTCTGTGCTCCTTTCGATCGCATTGCGGGGAAGCGAGCCGGACTTTCTCGATGCCGCCGAGATCTTCCTGATCGAAGCAGTCGGCGGCGTCGCGCTCGGTCTCGCCGGCGGCTTCGTGGCCGTGCGGGCGATGCAGGCGATCGACGACTACTCGACCGAGATCCTGCTTTCGCTTGCCCTGGTGACCGGTGTCTATGCGCTCGCCTCGGCGCTGCACACGTCCGGTCCGCTCGCCGTTGTGGTCGCCGGGCTTCTCGTCGGAAACCGCGGCGCGGCGGTCGCGATGAGCGAGACGACCCGGCGCTATCTCTTCGAGTTCTGGGAGACGATCGACGAGCTCCTGAACGCCGTGCTCTTCCTTCTGATCGGGCTGGAGGTGCTGGTCATCGGCATCCGTCAGCCGTTTCTCGGCCTGGCGCTTGCTGCGATCCCGCTGGTGCTTGTGGCGCGCTTCGTGGCGATTGTCGTGCCGCTTGGCATTCCGGCGCTCAGGCGCGCCTTCTCGCGCGGCTCGGTCGCGGTCTTGACCTGGGGCGGCGTCCGCGGCGGTATCTCCGTTGCGCTGGCGCTATCGGTCCCCTACGGGCCGTTTCGCGAGCCGATCCTCATCGCGACCTATTCGGTCGTGATCTTCTCCGTCATCGTGCAGGGCCTGACGATCCGCGGCCTTGTCCGCCACCTCGAATATGAATGAGGGACCATGCCGCGCCGCTACGAAGTGTTCGACGTCTTCACCGCTCGCCCGCTTGCCGGGAACCCGCTCGCCGTCGTGCTCGACACTGAGGGCCTCGACGATGAGGCGATGCAGGCGATCGCCCGCGAGTTCAATCTGTCGGAGACGGTCTTCGTGCGCCCGGCCGCGAACCCCGCCCATTCGGCTGCTGTCCGCATTTTCACGCCGGCGCGCGAGCTTCCCTTCGCCGGCCATCCGACCGTCGGTACCGCAGTCTGCCTGGCTGCCGCGCGCTTCTCCGATCCGGGCGAGCACGATGCGGTGATCGTGCTTGAGGAGAAGGTCGGCGCTATCCGCTGCGGCGTCCGGGTCTCCGATTCGATCGGCTTCGCCGAGTTCGACTGCCCGAAGCTGCCCGAGCCGGCGGCGCCGGCGGCGCCCAAGGAGTTCATCGCCGCGGCGATCGACCTTTCACCCGCCGACATTGGGTTCGAGAACCACGTGCCGAGCGTCTGGTCGGCCGGCGTGCTCTATCACTACGTTCCCGTCCGCAACATGGAGGCGCTCGGGCGCTCCCGGCCTAGCCGCGCGAGTTGGCAGCAGGCCTTCGGGAGCGACGGCGCCTTTCTCTATACGCGCGAGACCGAGGGGCACGACCACGCCTTCCGCGCCCGTATGTTCGCGCCCGAGCACGGGATCGACGAGGACCCCGCGACAGGCTCCGCTGTCGCCGCCTTTCCCGGGCCGGTGCAGCAATTCGACGCCATGCCGGACGGCGACCACGCCGCGATCATCGAGCAGGGCTTCGAGATGGGGCGCCCCTCGCTGATCCGTCTGGAGACCGCTGTCGCTGGCGGCAAGCTCACGAATGTCCGCATTGGCGGGAACGCCGTCCGCGTGGCGGCCGGGACGCTCGCGGTCTGACGATCCTCACACGCCGTCATCCTCGGCCGGAGCGGAGCGCAGAGCCGAGGACCCAGGGGTCGACGCTCCGGTTTCCTGGGTTCTCGGGTCTCGCTGCGCTCGCCCGAGAATGACGGTCCAGAGGGTCAAGGCCGCCAGTCTGTGAAGCTCGAAGCCACGGCCGGCCTCCTTTCCGTTGCGAAAAGCGCCGGAAACCGGTAAAAGCACCGCGCGAAAACACCGAAGGCCCGGCCGTGCGGTTTCCTGATTTGCCGCTTTTCGACCTGGACGCGCAGAAAGCGCGAAGCCTTCCGCTCGCCCTCGCCCTCCTTCTTAGGCGCCCCTGAAGCGCCGACAGCCCGGGTTCGCGAGCCGAGCCGCGCAGGGCGGGTCTTCAGGGGACGAGAGACAAGCCCGCGACGCGACACGCGGCCCTTGAGCCGCCCCGAGATTCCGAAGGACAGACCATGACGAGCAAGAAAGCGCAGCGCGACGAGAACCGCGTCGTGATCTTCGACACGACGCTCCGCGACGGCGAGCAGTGCCCCGGCGCGACGATGACCCTGGAGGAGAAGCTCGACGTGGCCGATCTCCTCGACGAGATGGGCGTCGATATCATCGAGGCCGGCTTCCCGATCGCCTCGCAGGGCGACTTCGAGGCAGTGGCCGAGATCGCGCGTCGCGTGAAGAAGGCGGTCGTCGCCGGCCTCGCCCGCGCCATCTCCGCCGACATCGCGCGCGCCGGCGAGGCGGTGAAGCACGCCGAAAAACCGCGCATCCACACTTTCGTCTCGACCTCGCCGATCCATCTCGCCCACCAGATGCGCAAGGGAGAGGACCAGGTGATCGAGATCATTCAGGCGACCGTGACGCAGGCGCGCAACCTCGTCGACAATGTCGAGTGGTCGGCGATGGACGCGACCCGCACGCCGATCGACTATCTCTGCCGCTGCGTTGAGCAGGCGATCCGCGCTGGCGCGACTACGATCAATCTCCCCGACACGGTCGGCTATGCGACGCCCGAGGAATACGGCGCAATGTTCCGGGTAGTCCGCGAGCGCGTGCCGGATTCCGACAAGGCCGTGTTCTCCGTGCACTGCCACGACGATCTCGGCCTGGCGGTGGCGAACTCGCTCGCCGGCGTCGAAGCCGGCGCTCGTCAGATCGAGTGCACCATCAACGGCCTCGGCGAGCGCGCCGGCAATGCCGCGCTCGAAGAGGTGGTAATGGCGCTCAAGACGCGCGGCGACGCGCTCCCTTACACGACCGGCATCGACACGACGCAGCTGACCCGCGCCTCGCGACTTGTCTCGGCGGTGACGTCGTTCCCGGTCCAGTACAACAAGGCGATCGTCGGGCGGAACGCCTTCGCGCACGAAAGCGGCATCCACCAGGACGGGATGCTGAAGCATGCGAACACCTACGAGATCATGACACCGGAATCCGTCGGTGTAACGAAGACCTCGCTCATCATGGGCAAGCATTCGGGTCGGGCGGCGTTCAAGTCGAAGCTGAAGGAGCTCGGCTACCAGCTCGGCGACAATGCTGTCGAGGACGCCTTCAACCGCTTCAAGGCGCTCGCAGATCGTAAGAAGCACGTCTACGACGAGGACATCGAGGCACTGGTCGACGAGGAGATCGCATCCGCGCACGACCGCATCCGCCTTCTCTCCGCGACGGTGATCGCCGGAACGATGGGGCCGCAATCCGCCACGATCACCCTCGACATCGAGGGCGAGCACAAGACGATCCAGTCGACCGGTAATGGGCCCGTCGACGCGATCCTGAACTGCATCAAGGCGCTCGTCCCGCACGAGGCGCAGCTCGAGCTCTATCAGGTGAGCGCCGTGACAGAGGGCACCGACGCACAGGCTGAGGTTTCGGTCCGCCTGCAGGCCGCCGGCAAGACCTACACCGGCCGCGCGGCGGACACCGATACGCTCGTGGCCTCGGCGAAGGCTTATCTCTCGGCGCTGAACAAGCTCTCGGCCCGCCGCGACCGAATCCACGCCCAGGCGCAAACGGCATGAGCCTACCGGGTAACCCCGTCTAACCTTTGTCATCCCGGATGGCGCGTCAGCGCCAGTCCGGGACCCATGAACACGGCGAAAGACTTTAGTCCGCCGTAGTTGCCAATCTCGAAGCTTCGGAGTTCATGCACGTTCCGGTCTTGCCGCTCACGCGGCAAACCGGGATGACAGCTGGCGAAGTAGATTAGACGGGGTCTCTTGCGAAATTCGCTGGCCCCCGACGGATCAGTTCACGAACTGCGGCATCAAGAGCCGCGGCAGCCAGAGCGACACCGACGGGAAGAAGATCACAAGCGCGAGAATCCCGAGCATTGGCGCAAGGATGATCGCCGTGTCGCGCAGCGCCTCGCGCACCGAGATCTTGCCGATCGCGCATGAGATCAAGAGGCAGAGCCCGTAAGGCGGCGTCACCAGCCCGAAGGCGAGGCTGATCACCCCGATAATGGCGAAATGGATCGGATGCATGCCGACCGCCTGCGTGACCGGCCACAGCACCGTGCCGAGAATGATGATCGCCGGGATCGCGTCGATGAAGCAGCCGATGATGAGAAACGCGATGGCGACGGCGAGCCCCATCTCTGTGACGCCGAGGTTCATAGCCTGCACGTAGGCGACGAGCGCCGCCGGCACTTTGAAATAGGCGAGCAGCCAGCCGAACGCGCTCGCCGTGCCAATGCAGAAGAGCGCGATGCCGGCGAAGCGCCCGGTGTCATAGAGGACATAGGCGAGGGTCTTCAGCCCGACCGTGCGGTAGACGACGAAGCCAAGGAGCATTGCGTAGAGAGCGGCGACGACGGACGCCTCGGTCGGGGTGAAGAAACCGCCGACGATGCCGCCGACGATGATGACCGGCGTGGCGAGCGCGAGGATCGACCCGGCGATGGCGACCACGAGCTCGCGCAGTGTCGCGCGCGCGTGCAGGCCCATGCCGTGCCTGCGCGCATAGACGTAGACCGTGACCATCTGCGCTGCCGCGATCAGCACGCCGGGAATGACGCCGGCAAGGAACAACCCGCCGATCGACACCGACATCAGCCCACCCCACACGATCATGAGGATGGACGGCGGGATGATGACCCCCATCACCGAGGAGCATGCCGTGACGGCGACGGCGAAGGAGGGCGTGAAGCCCTCCTTCTTCATTTGCGGGATCAGGAGCGAGCCGATTCCGGCCGCGTCGGCCGTGGAGCTTCCGGATATCCCGGCGAAGAACATGGAGACGATGACGTTGACGTGCCCGAGCCCGCCCGGAAGGTGCCCGACCAGCGCACGCGACAGGCGTATCAGCCGGTCGGTGATCCCCGCCGCGTTCATCAAGTTGGCGGCAAGCAGGAAGAAGGGCACCGCGAGAAGCACGAAGGCGTTGTACGACTTGAACATCTCCTGCAGGAGCAGGATCGGCGTCAGCCGCGGCTCCAGGAAGAAGATCGGCAGGGAGGCGAGCGCCAGCGCGAAGGCAACCGGCACCCTGAGCACGATGAAGAGGAGGAAGAGGCCAAAGAGGATCGAGGCGACGACGGTCGGCGTCATGGCGCTTCACCGCGCGTCAGCCTGACCTCGTTGACGATCTTCTCGATCAGGAAGAGCGCGATGACGACGCCGGAAATCGGCCATGCGGCGAAGATCCAGTTCATCGGGAGGCTGAAGATCTCCGACGTCTGGTACCAGCCGAATTCGATCAGGCCCCATCCGTACCAGATGAAGACTCCGGCGACGACGAGCATCATGACATGAACGAAGATGCGCTTTGCCGCCTCGACCCTCGGGTCTAGGGAGCGCGGCAAAAGGTCGAGGTCGAAATGCGTGCCGTCTCGCGCTGCGCACATAGCTCCCACCATCACCATCCAGATGAAGCAGAAGCGGGCGATCTCCTCTGTCCAGATGTAACGCGGGATGAGGCCGGTGTAGCGCGAGAGCACCTGCATCGAGACCGGGATGATCAGCCCTCCGACGAGCGTGCCGAGCAGGAGCTTCAGGCCTAGATGGATGATGTCGAGGATACGGGTCATCGGAGCGTCGGGTGACCTGGGCGAAAAAGTCCGCCCGCGAGGCGGGCGGACTGAGGGGCGAGGCTCCGGCTCAATAGAGCCTCGACGACCATTCGTGTCGCGACAAGTGCTTGCTACTTGATCGCCTGGATCGCTTTCAGCACGTCGCCCGCGCCGAGCTCCTCGGCGTAGGCGTTGAGCACCGGATTGGCCGCCTCCAGCATCTTGTCCCGGTCGGTGAACTCAACGAGCGTCAGCCAGCCTTTGTCGGCCATGGCCTGGAGCTTGGCCGAGTCCTCGCCGCTTTCGATATCACGGCCGTATTTGCCGGCTTCCGGCCCGGCCTGATCGATGCATTGCTGCAGCTTTGGCGGCAGCCGCTGATAGGTCTTGTTGGAGATGAAGAGCGGCCGCACGGTGATGGCGTGCTTGGTCAGCGACAGATAGGGGCCGACCTCGTAGAACTTCATCTGCTCCACACCCGCCGCTTCGTTCTCGGCAGCCTTGATGACGCCGGTTTGGATGGCGTTATAAACCTCATCATACGCGATCACCGTCGGCGCCGCGCCGATCGCCTCGAAGACGCGCGTCCAGATCGGCGCGCCCTGCATGCGGATCGGCAGGCCCTTCATCTCTTCCATGTTGTGGATCGGGAAGTTGGCGAAGACGTTGCGCGTGCCGCCGCCGGCATAACCGAGGAGCCTGATGTCGGCGGTCTTCAGGATGTCGTCTGCGACCGGCTTCAGTCCGTCGGCTTCGAGCACCTTGCGCCAGTGGTCTTCGTCTCTGAACAGGAATGGCATATCCATCAAGGGCGCCATCTTGGAGAAGGTCGACATGTGGGCAGGCGAGGCGACGGCATAGTCGACCGACAGCCCCTGGTTCATGTAGGCGACGTAGTCCTTCTCCAGTCCGAGCTCGGAGTTCAGATGCATCTCCCACTCGATCGGCTCGTCCGTGTAGCAGGCGTTCACCAGCTCCTCGAACTTGCGCATCGTCTTCGTGAAGGCATGATTCTCGTCGAACTGGCTTGCGCCCACGAGCTTGATCTGAGCCGCCGCCGGACTGGCCGCAGCGAGCGCAAGCGCAAGGGCGCCGCCGGCACATGCGACAAACGCTCTCGTCAACCTGTTGGCTGTTTTCGTCATCGCTCCCTCCCTGCGCCTGTTTGGCGCTTTGTTGTTCTCTCATCTGCGCGCCGTTTCTCGGCGGATCGGATGAGGCTTCTTTTTCTCGACTATAGCTGGCAGGAGGGAGCCGGCAACCCTGCCGCGTAAGGATTTGCTTCTTCGAATGAGAACTGCTTCCGCGAGTGAGCGAGCTCGCGTCTACTCGCGTGAGCCTGACGCTTCAGGCCGAAACGGTTAGCTGATGCTGTACGGAGCCCTCCGCCGCCGCGGCTCCCGCGCCGCGTCTGCCGTTGATCGACGCAGCGCGCGGCATCGCGGTCGCCGCGATGGTGGTCTATCATTTCTGCTGGGATCTTCGCTATTTCGGCTTCATCACGGCCGAAGTGGACACCGCGCTTGGCTGGCGCATCTTCGCACATGCGATCGCCGGCGCGTTCCTCTTCATTGTCGGCGTGAGCCTCGTGCTCGCATCGCGTCGCGGGATCAATTGGCGGCACTATTTCCGCCGGCTTGCGGTGATCGTCGCGAGTGCGCTCGCGATCACAATCGTCACGTGGTTCACCTTCCCCGATGCCTTCATCTTCTTCGGCATCCTGCATGAGATCGCCGTCGCGAGCGTGCTCGGCCTCGCGTTCATTCGCGCGCCGATCGCGCTGACAGTCGCCGCGGCGGTCTTCTGCTTCGCCGCGCCGCATTTCCTTTCCGCGCCGCTCTTCGACCATTCGGCGCTTCTGTGGATCGGGCTCTCCACGACCCTCCCGCGTACCAATGACTTCGTGCCAATTTTTCCCTGGTTCGGCGCGATACTCGCCGGGATCGCCGCGGCGAAGCTTTGGCCACGCCTCGGGCTGGAGCAGCTTGCGCTTTGGCGGACGGCGAGCGTTCCGCCGGCACTCCTCTTCGTGGGCCGCCACAGCCTCCTGATCTACCTTCTGCACCAGCCGATCCTCTTCGGCCTGACCGACCTCGCCGCCCGCATCTACCCGCCGGACCTGTTGAGCTTCGAGCCCGCCTACCTGGAAAGCTGCACGCGCTCCTGCGTGGAATTGGAGGTGGACGTGGAGGTCTGCCGTCGGACCTGCGGATGTATCGCCGAGCAGGCGCAGGCGGAGGGCTTTTGGGGTGACATGATGCGGCAGAATCTCAGCGTCGCGGACGAGATGCGCTATTTCGCGCTGGTCGACGAATGCCGCGCGGCGGCAGAGACGCAATAGAGGAAGCCGGCTGATTGACGAAGTTGTCACTGCCTGTGATTGGCGGTTGAGGAGCGTCCGGGCGCAGGATGAGCTGCCCGCCCAGAGATCGCGCAACGGCCGCGACGGGCGAAGCGAGCAGCTCTCACGTCCGTTTCAGGAGGAATGTCAATGCGTAGTGCGATCGGCTTTTCGGCCGCGCTTCTCTTTCTTTCCGCCGCCCCATCCTTCGCCGCCGAGCCCGCGATGGTCATGGATTCCAGCATGGGCAAGATCTACTCCGACTCGGCCGACATGACCCTCTACACCTTCGACAAGGACGAGATGGGGAAGTCGAACTGCTACGATCAGTGCGCGGTGAACTGGCCGCCGTTCGTGCCCGCAGCGGATGCCATGGCGGAAGGCGATTGGACGATCATCGAGCGGACCGACGGCACCAAGCAATGGGCCTATGACGGCAAGCCGCTCTACACGTTCATCCAGGACAAGAAGCCCGGCGACATGACCGGCGAAGGCAAGGCTAACGGCACCTGGCACGTCGCCAAGGCCCAATAGCGCGGCCTGATTGCGAGACGACCTGAGGGCGGCATCCGCCGCCCTCGTTGCGCGTTCTATTGCGCCCCGAGCTTCGCCGGCCCGTCGTGTGCGCCCCCCGGGCCGACCACGCGGACGACGCGCTGCGGGAAGGGGATGGTGATGCCGGCGGCTTCGAGCCGCTTCTTGCCGTTCTCCGTCAGGTCCCACTGCGTGTCCCAGAAGAGCGAGGTCGGCGCCCAGGCGCGGAGTTGCAGCACCACTGAGCTGTCGCCGAGCGACAGAGGCACGACCGCCGGCGGCGGCTCCTTCAGCACATTCGGATGCTCCGCCGCCATCTCGCGGAGCACTTTGCGCCCGGTGGCGACGTCGTCCTCGTAGGCAATGCCGAAATTGAGCAGCACCAGCCGCGTCGGGTTGCGCGTGTAGTTGGTGAGCGTCGTGTTCCAGAGCTGCGAGTTCGGCACGAATTTGTAGATGCCGTCCCAGGTCTTGAGCCTCGTGGTGAAAAGCCCGAGCTCCTCCACCGTCCCCGCTGTACCTGAGAACTCGACGTAGTCGCCGATGTCGAACGGCCTGAGCCAGAGAAGCATCATGCCGGCGGCGATGTTCGACAAAGTGCCCTGCAGCGCCAGCCCGATCGCGAGGCCCGCGGCGCCAAGCACGGCAAGGAGCGATGTGGTCTGTACGCCGAGCTGACCGAGCGCGGCGACGACGACGATGATCATGATGCCGTAGCGCAGCACCGCTGAGACCACCGGCACCACCGTGCGGTCGATGCGCTGCGATCCCGCAAGCAGGCGTCTGGCGCCGCGCGCGGCCCAGCCCGCGACCAGGAAGCCGAGAGCGAGAAGGAGGAGCGCGCCGCCGACGCGAGGCAGGAACTCTTGCGTCCAGGTCCACAGCAGCGAGCCGAAAGCGCCAAGCTGGGTTGTTGCGTCGGAAATGTTCACGTCCATTTCAGTCTCCGCTGCTCAGCACGCCCTTGTGAGCGCTGTGGCAGGATGCGGCGATCCCGCTAGTAGGGCGCCTCCACGCGCCCGAGGTTCACATAGACACTCTTGCGCTCGCTGTAGAAGTCGAGCGCGGCGAGCCCGTTCTCGCGTCCGAGCCCCGATTGCTTCGATCCGCCAAAGGGCATCGCGACCGGCGTCAGGTTGTAGCTGTTGATCCAGACGATGCCGGCCTCGAGCGCTGCGGCGACGCGATGCGCACGGGCGAGGTCGCGCGTCATCACGCCGGCGGCGAGCCCGAAGGGTGTGTCGTTGGCGCGCGCCACGACCTCCGCCTCCTCCTCGAAAGGAAGCACGGAGAGGAGCGGGCCGAACACCTCCTCGGTGACGATCCCCATGTCGTCTCGGCAGGCGTCGAAGATCGCCGGGACTCATGAAGTTGCCGCGGGAGAGCGCGCCCTCCCTAAGACGCTGCCCGCCGGTCAGGAGCTTCGCGCCTTCCGCTTCGCCGCGCGCCACGTAGGAGAGCACCTTTTCGAGATGCGCCGCGGAGATGAGCGGACCCATCTGCGTCTTCGGATCGAGCGGGTCGCCGACCTTGATCTTCTCTGTTCGCGCGACGAGCTTCTCCACGAAGGCGGTGCGTACGCTCTCTTCCACGAAGACTCGCGTGCCGTTCGAGCAGATCTCGCCTTGCGTATAGAAGTTACCGAGGATCGCGGCGGAGACCGCGTCGTCGAGATCGGCGTCGGCAAAGACGATAAGCGCCGACTTGCCGCCGAGCTCCATCGTGACGTGCTTGAGCGTGGTGGCCGCAGCTGCCATGACGCGCTTTCCCGTCGGCACCGAGCCGGTGAGCGAGATCTTGGCGATCCCCGGATGCGTCGAGAGCGCTGCGCCGACCTCGCCGGCGCCGAGCACGACGGAGAAGAGCCCCTTCGGCGCCCCCGACTCTTCGACGATTTTCGCCAGCTCGACCGCGGTGACCGGCGTCAGCTCGCTCGGCTTGAAGACCATGGCGTTGCCGGCGGCAAGCGCCGGCGCGGTCTTCCAGCTCGCGATCTGGATCGGGTAGTTCCACGCGCCGATCCCGGCGCAGACGCCGAGCGGCTCGCGCCGCGTATAGGCGAAGGCGCTCTCGCCGACGGGTATGTGCTCGCCGTGGATTGCCTGCGTCAGGCCGGCGAAGAACTCGAAGCAATCGGCTGCGGAGCCGATGTCGGCCTCTGGCGCTTCCTGGATGGGCTTGCCGGTATCGAGCACTTCGAGCCTGGCAAGTTCCATCTTCCGCTCGCGCAGCAGGCCGGCCACGCGGTTCAAGACCCGTCCGCGCTCCGCGGCGGGGAGGGCGGTCCATTCCCGCTGCGCGCGCTTTGCCGCCGCCACCGCCTCGTCGACGAGGGCGGCGTCGGCCGCCGCGACCTCATGGAGCGTCTCGCCGGTCGCGGGGTTGATGTTGGAAAAGCGCGGGCCATTCTCCGGCGCGCGGTCGGCGCCGGCGATGCGGGATTTCAAAACTGGCGGTGCGGGCAAGACGGGCTCCTGGGAAACGCCGCGACGGCCCGGACCCGGCCGCGCCGTCCAATACGGAGGCGCGGGTTGCGGACACCGGGGCGCATCCCTATAAAGCCGCCGGCGACAAGGGTGTATAGCTCAGTTGGTAGAGCAGCTGACTCTTAATCAGCGGGTCACAGGTTCGAGTCCTGTTACACCCACCAGTCGCTAATGCGATCTTCCTTCGATTTGGCTGCTCAGCATACCTGACGCTCGCCGGTCAATCTTGCGACCGTCAGCACGTAGGGCTTGCCGTTTTTCGTGAGCGTCGTCGAGGCGACTTCGAACTCAGCCGCAACGCCCATCGGCGGATAGAGCAGGCAGGACGCGGAGCGGATCGAGCTGCACATCGATCGTGGAAAAATCCAACGACAGGCCGAGGCCGAGCGCCTTCGCAGCGGCTTCCTTCGCCGTCCACAGCCGGACGAACTGGTTCCACTGCTGGCTCGCCGGGCACTTGCGCATGCGGATCTGCTCGCCGTCGCTCAGCACCTCGTGGATCACACCCAGGCTCTGGTCCGGCCGCAGGCACTCGATGTCGATGCCGATCGGATCGCCTCTGCCGACGGCGACCGCGACGCAGTTGCCGGAATGCGAGACGTTGAACTGAAGCGCGGGCAGCCCGTCAGCCATCATCGGCTTGCCCTGCGGGCCCTCGTGATAGTGCCAGTCTTCCGGCGCGACTTTGCCGTCGACGGCCTTGGAAAGCGCGTGCCTGAGCAGCATCCGCGCCGCGAGATAGCGCTCGCGATCAGCGGGCCGCCGGTAAGCTCTCCGCGCAGGCGGTCTCGACGGGGTCGAGGGTCACGCGCGCGGCGAGCGCACGCTGCACGGCGTCGACGGAGGCGAAGAAGATCGATGTCGAGGTCTCGGCCTCGATGCTGGCGGGGGTCGTTCCGGCGCGCGCGCTGAGCGGCGGCACAGGGCGGGGCGTCGGATGCGACCTCACGATCGGCTCGGCCGACCGACCGATCGGAATCTGAAGGCCGCCTATGGTGGACGATGAAAACTCAGCCCCCGCTTGCAGCGTGCTCATCTGGTGCCTCTCCCTAGTCGGGCCAAAAGCCCGCCAGCTTATCAAGAACTCTAGCGCGGTTCCTTTCGCACTTGATTGCGCCGGAGAGGGAAAGTCGTTTCGCCGAGCCTGGATTTCTTTTGCGTGGCGCCCGCGAATTGTTTCTAGGGAACGGCGCCTGCGTGCGCTCGGCGGGGTAACGTTTGTCCGCGGCGGATGGCGCGCTTCTTGCCGAATTTCCGCTTTCCGGCGCGCGATCTGTTTGAAATACTTCGCCAACCGGTCGAAACCTTTTTCCGGTCCGAACGAAACCAAAACCCTGTAGTCTCCGGCTAGTTCTCCGGCGGCGCCATGCCCCGACCGCCTGCAGGAGTGGGAGAACGTCATGAGCGAACCGGCTCCACGCGAGATGGGCGGGAATATGGGTTCCGTACGCGGCGATGCGCGCAAGGCGCTGACCGGCGACTGGATGGCGGAGCGGGTCGTTGCTCTTCGCGTCTGAGCGGGCAGTGTTGCACGCGGGGGAAGTGGTCCGAGAACGCGGCCGAATCGATTCTTGGGGGCAGAAATGCTGGTGAACACGGACCACGACAACGCGCCGCGCTGGAGAGAGGGCGAGCGGCTCAACCATTACTTCGAAGAGCGCGTTGACCAGGTGCCTGCGGATCATCTGGCGGTCATCACCGAGGATGTCTCGCTCACATTTCGCGAGCTCGACGATCGGGCCAATCAGGCGGCGCGCTATCTGCTCGACCAGGGCCTGAAGGCCGGGGACCGCATCGGTCTTCTGTTCGACAAATCCGTTCATTCCTATGTCGCGCTTCTGGCCGTGCTGAAGATCGGCGCGGCCTATGTGCCGTTCGACGCCGCCTTTCCGACCGACCGCATCGCCTTCATTCTGGAAGACGCGGAGGTCAAGGCGATCGTCTCGGTGTCGCGATTTCACGAGAAGCTCGCCGAATTTGATGCTCCCAAGATATTCCTCGATGAAGCCACGGCGGCGGTCGCAAAAAAGTCCGCCGCCCGGCTTTCGGCCGAAGAGGCGCCCCCGTCCGACGACCAGCTTTTCTATGTCATCTACACGTCGGGGACGACCGGCAAACCGAAGGGCGTTGCCATCGACCACGCGGGAATTTGCAACTTCGTCAAGGTCGCCGGCGAGGTTTACGGGATCGGGGTTGGGGATCGCGCCTATCAGGGGATGACGCTCGCGTTCGATTTTCACGTCGAGGACCTCTGGGTGCCGCTGATCAATGGCGCCACGCTGATTTCGGGCAAATCGGGAGCAAGCCTTTTCGGCGCCGATCTGCACGATTTCCTCTCCCAGCACCGCGTCACGGTCTTTCCCTGCGTTCCGACCTTGTGGGCGACCGTCGAAGAGGATCTGCCGGATGTGCGCGTGATCCTCCTCTCCGGCGAGTCCGTGCCGCATCATCTCGTCGTCCGCTGGCACAAGCCGGGCCGGCGTATCCTGAACGCCTACGGGCCGACGGAATGCTCGGTAAGCTCGACGCTCCGGGTGCTGGTTCCGGACCACCCCGTCACGATTGGCGTGCCGCTCCCCACCTACACGGTCGTCATCCTCGACGAGAACAAGGACGAGGTCGTGCCGGACGGCGCGGTCGGCGAGATCGGCATCGCCGGTATCGCGCTTGCCCGCGGCTATCTGAACCGCGAAGACCTCACGCGGCAGAAGTTCATTCCCGACTTCCTGAACCTGCCGAACAATCCGTCGAAGCACATCTACCGCACCGGTGATCTCGGCCGTATCCGCGAGGACGGCGAGCTCGATTTCAACGGTCGCATCGATACGCAGGTCAAGATTCGCGGCTACCGCATCGAGCTCGAAGAGATCGAGGCGTTGCTGATGCAGGTGCCGGAGATCGCCCAGGCCGTGGTCAATCCCTACGAGCCGGAGCCGGGCGCAGTGGAGCTCGTGGCCTACTACACCCGCAAACAGGGCGCCCCGGACATCTCGGCAGCTGACGTGTCCGAGATGCTGCGGCGCAATCTGCCGAACTACATGGTCCCGGGCTATCTCGAAGAGCTTTCGCTCATTCCGATGACGCCGAACAACAAGGCCGATCGCAAGAATCTGCCGGCGCCGAAGGGACCGCGCGTGGCGGTTTCGACGAGCAAGTTCGTCGAGGCGCGGACGGAGACGGAGCGCACGCTGCAAGGCGCGCTCGTCGAGATCATGAAAGTCGAGCGCGCCTCGGTCGAAGACAATTTCTTCAAGGACCTTGGCGCCCATTCGCTGCTGATGGCGCGCTTCGGCGCGGAGATCCGCAAGCGATTGCACATTTCCGCCGTGTCCATACGGGACATCTATTTGAACCCCACGATCGAATCCCTGGCCCGCCATCTCGATTCGCTTCCGAGAGAGGCGGCGGGCGAAACGAAGCGCGAGGCAAAGCGCGAGCCGTTCCACGTCCCGTCGGCCTTCTCCTACTACGGATGCGGCGCTCTGCAACTTGCCTCGTATCTCGGCTTCGGCGCCGTCGGCCTTTGGATAGTCGTCGTTGGCATCCGCTGGACCTACGCGCCGATGCCCGATCTCGGTGCGGCTTATGTGCGCCTCATCGCCTTCGCCGTCGGGCTTTTCGTGCTCACCAGCGTCCTCCCGATCGCCGCGAAGTGGCTGCTGATCGGCCGATGGAAAGAGGAGGCGATCCCGGTTTGGAGCCTCCGCTACTTCCGTTTCTGGCTCGTCAAAGGCCTGATCCGGACCGCGCCGATCGCGCAGCTCGGCGGCCCGATCTACAATCTCTATCTTCGCCTGCTCGGCGCGAAGATCGGCTCGCACACGGCCCTAAAGTCAGCGCTCGGGCCAGTCTGCACCGACCTCATTTCGATCGGCTCCAGCACGATCCTGCGCAAGGACTCGGTTGCCCTCGGTTACAAGGCGCAGTCGAATTTCATCCATGTCGGGCCGATCAGCATCGGCGACAACGCCTTCGTCGGCGAAGCCAGCGTGGTCGAGATCAACACGGTCATGGAGGACGACACCCAACTCGGTCATTCCTCCTCGCTGCACAGCGGGCAGCGGATTGCGCGCGGCAAGCATTTCCACGGATCGCCCGCGATAGAAACCACGGCGAACTACTGCATCATAGAGCCGATGAGCTGCACGCTCTTGCGGCGCGTGACCTATCCGCTCGTTCTCCTGGTCGCCGGCTTCCTGCTGCTGCCGATTCCGATCCTCATCGCCTACGCGCTATACCCGCTCTATTACGAGATCACCGGCATGGCCGGGGTCAGCCCCGACACCCTGCCGCAGCACCTGCTCTCCATAGGTTGGAGGATCGCGCTGCTGTCGCTTGCCGCCTTCCTCTTCGCCATTGTCGCCGGGCTGCTCGTCAACGGCAGCATCCCGAGGTTGCTGCAGCTTCTGCTCCGCAAGGACAAGGTCTACGTCCTCTACGGCGTCCACTATTTCACGCAGCAGATGATCGCCTTCCTCACCAACTCCGTGTTCTACAACCGCCTGTTCGGCGACAGCTGTGGCGTCGTCCACTGGGTTCGCTGGATCGGCTACAAGCTGAACACGATCGTCCAGACCGGCTCGAACTTCGGCGAGGACCAGGGCCACGACAACCCGTTCCTCTGCGATATCGGCAGCGGCACGATGGTTTCCGACGGGCTGATGATGGTCAACACGACGATGTCGAATTCGTCGTTCAAGGTCGGCACGGTCAAGATCGGCGCCAACAACTACCTCGGCAACTACGTCCGCTATCCGGTCGACGGAAAGACCGGCGAGAACTGCCTGCTCGGGACCAAGGTGCTGATCCCGATCGACGGCCCAATGCGGGAGGATGTCGGGCTCCTCGGTTCGCCTTCCTTCGAGATTCCGCGCGCCGCCACGCGCGACGTCGAGATGGCCAAGATGGACGAGGAGACGCGCCGCCAGCGGATTTCGGCGAAGAACCACTACAACTTCGTGACCGCGGTGCTGTTCCTCGCGAAGACCTGGTTCGCCTATTTCGTCGTGGCGATGCTCGGGACGGTCGCGATCATATTGTTCCCGGTCTATGGCTTAGCGTCGGTGCTCGGATTCGTGCTCTCCGCGTTCGTCTTCGTGGTGTTCTGGGCGTGGCTCATCGAAAGAGCGAGTTTTGGGTTCGGTCCGCTCAGGCCGCAGATCGCGCTGGCCCTCGACCGCTATTACTGGTTCCACGAGCGTCACTGGCACATGTTCGGATTGACCCAGCTCGCCGGCGGCTTCGCCGGGACGCCCTTCAAGAACATCTTCTCGCGTCTCGAGGGCGTCCGCATGGGGAAGATGGTTTTCGACGATGGCGTGCGCTGGACCGAATATACGCTGATGGAGATCGGCGATTACGCGAATCTGAACGCGCTTTCGATCCTCTGGCCGCACTCGCTCGAAGAGGGCGTCTTCAAGTCCGACTACATCAAGATCGGCGTCGGTTGCACGATCCACACCGGCTGCCTCGTTCACTACGGGGTGACGATGGGAGAACACGTCGTGCTCGAAGCGAATTCCTACCTGATGAAGGGCGAGATCCTCGATCCCTACACGACTTGGCGCGGAAACCCCGCCAAGGAAGTGGTCGGTGAGGCGCTTCAGGGCGCGGAGCGTGCGCCAGAGCAGGTTTTCGTTCAGGCCAGGGTCGCGTAACAAGCCAACGCATCGGATAGGGAAATCATGCGTGCCCTTTTGAGGATCCCGACAGAAGCGCCTGCCGCGGTCGGCGCCGACCGCCCGATCGACTTCCACCGTCGGCTTCCCGACTACCGGCAATCGCCGCTGGTGGAGGCGCCGCGTCTGGCCGAACGTTTCGGCGTCGCGAAGGTCTATGTGAAGGACGAGACGTCGCGCTTCGGGCTCCCCTCGTTCAAGGTCCTTGGCGCGTCGTGGGCGACCTACGCCGCGCTTCGCGAGCGCCTTGGAGCGATGCCGGACGGACCGTTGTCGCACGAGAGCATGCAATCGTGGGCCTCCACTCTCCGCCCGCTGACGCTGGTCGCCGCGACCGACGGCAACCACGGGCGAGCCGTCGCGCGCGTGGCGCGGTGGTTCGGTCTCGGGGCCCGAATTTACCTGCCGAGCTTCGTTTCGGCGGCCCGTTGCAAGGCGATCGAATCGGAAGGTGCCGAGCTGGTGATGGTCGAGGGCGTCTATGACGCGTCGGTGGACGCTGCAGCCGAAGCTGGAGAAAAGGCGGGCGCATTGCTCATCAGCGACACCGCCCGCTCTGCATCGGATGTCGTCCCACGGCTTGTAACGGCAGGGTACACGACGGCCTTCGCCGAGATCGAGGAGCAGCTCTCTCAGTCCGGCGATGACCGCATCGATGTTGTTTCTCTGCAGGCGGGCGTCGGCGGGCTTGCGTCTGCGGGCACGACGTGGGCGCGGCAGGTCCGGCGCGGCCGCTCGCCGAAGGTGGTGGTGGTTGAGCCCGAGCCGGCGGCCTGTGTCATGACGGCGCTTGCCGCCGGAGAGCCGATGACGGTGTCCGCCAGCGAGATCTCGGCGATGAGCGTGCTTCAGTGCGGGACCATATCTTTGACGGCATTCGCCAATCTGCATGCCGGGGTCAGCTGCTGCCTCGCCATCGAGGATTCCTGGGCGACCGAGGCGACGTCCGAGCTCGGCTCCTGCGGCATCCGCACCGGGCTTAGCGGAGCGGCGGGAGCCGCCGGGTTGCTGGCCGCCTTCGGTGGGCCGTTTGCCGGACCGCTTCGCCAGCACCTCGGGCTTTCATCGGATGCACGACTGCTTGTCGTGGCGACTGAATCGGCGTCGGCGTCCGAGTAAGGCTCTGGGCGGTCGGCGCGCTGATGGCCTACGCTTGACCGTGTCGTAAACAATCCCGGGCTGGTGGATGAATCCCTTTTCGCGCGGCGATGCCGCCTCTGGTCTTGGCTCCGGCGTCGCCCGCAAGGGCAGTCCCAAGCGCCTCCGATCCTCGGTTTTAGGCGCTTTCCTGGGCGCCTGCGGCATTATCGCGCCCCATTCCTCTGCCGCCGCCGGGGAGCCGGTGCCGGCCTGCCACACGGATTTGGCACCCCACTTGAAGGCCTACGATGTCCCGGGCCTCGCAGCGGTCATCATCAAGGACGGTCGAATTGTTTGCGCCTCTGCGGCCGGAATGGCGGATATCGGTCAGAAGAGACCGGTCACGCCGGACACGCTCTTCCTCATTGGGTCCGTGTCGAAGACGATCACCGCGACCGCGCTCGTGCAACTATTCGACGAGGGAAAGCTCAAGCTCGACGACGACATCGACAACTATCTGCCGTTCCACGTCGATATTCCCTTTGAGCCGGACGCCCCCGTCACGTTCCGGCAACTACTGACCCACACCGCGTCGATCGACGACAATCCCGACTACATCAACTGCCCCGGATGGTGCACCTACGGTACGTCGATCGGATCGTTCGTGACGCGCGGCGCGGATTCGCCCGTTTCGCTTGGCGATTTCACCAGGGGATATCTGACACCGGATGGTGCCTATTATGACTGGGAAAAGAATTTCGAGTCGGCCGCACCCGGAACGAAGTCCGACTATTCGAACATGGGCCTCGTGATCGTCGGTTACCTGGTCGAGGTGATCAGCGGCGTTCCCTTCGACGAGTACTGCCGGACGCACATCTTCGCGCCGCTTGGGATGGTCAACACCTCCTGGCGACTGGCGGGGATCGATCAATCGATCTTGGCCATGCCATACGACAAGAATTCGTCCGGCTTCGTTCCCTACGGTCAATACGGCGAAGTCGACTACCCGGACGGCATGCTGCGCACCTCCGTGACCGAGCTCGCGCATTTCCTGATCGCCTATATGCAAGGCGGCGAGTACAACGGTCAGCGAATTCTGAAAGCTGAGACCGTGGCGGACATGCTGAAGACCGAGAGTCCGATTGAGCCGGCGCAAGGATTTGTTTGGGTCGAGGGTACGATCGGCGACCGGGTCGTCTGGGGTCATGACGGGGCCGACAATGGCGCCGGCGCCGACATGTGGTTTGACCCGGAGAAGAATGAGGGGGTGATCCTCATGACCAACGGCGCATGGGACAACGACGATGGGCTGTTGAGCCGCTTTTTCGCGGAGGCGGACAAATATTAGAGGCGCCGCGCTGCGGATGCTGGGCCGGGCGGGCAAATTCGCCCACGGCCGGCGGTAATAAGACGAGTATTATGTTTCAGAAGATTTGGGTTCAGTGAAACCCTTTTCCGGAAGGTCGGAAACAGGCCTGAAACGGTAAACTGGCAAAGACATCCCTGCCGGACGCACACCAAACCCTCCGGTTGGGAGAATTCCGATGACCCGCCTGATGATGACCTTGAAGATGGCCCTCATTGCAGGGGCCGGAGTTACGACCCTCATGCTGCTTATGCCCGCCGCAGAGGCCGCGCAGTGCCACAGCGGCAAGGACAAGCACGGCAAAGCCGTGATGATCTGCGGTTCGGTCAGCTACTCCGCCGTGGCGGCAACGACCTCTGACGACGAGGCGGACGATGAAGACGATGCCGATGATGATGATAACGGCTCGCTTATCGTCGATGTCGAGGACTGCGAGCCCGGCAAGTTCTGGATAATGGAACACGACGACGAGGACTGGGACACCCCTATGCCCTGCCGCTGATGGCTTCTCGGCTCCGGGGGGCGCCGGGCTGCAAAGATCCCAGATGGGATGTCTGCAGCCCCGCCCATGGTCCGGGCCGAGTTCGAGTTCCGCATCCCACTCAGGCGGTATGCGTCCCGGCCGGCGCCTCGCCTTTGGCCGAAAGAATGTCCTTCATCTGAACGTAGGCGGTCGCCGCGATCTCGCGGCTCCGGCGCCAGTCAAGAAGCCGGATCTCCGGCGGCACGGCGGGTGAGACGAAGAGATCGCCGGGTGCGCTCATCCGCTTGATGCTCTCGCTCGACAGAAACATCCCGCGCATGAGGATCGAGACGAGCGTCGGGTAGTCCATCGCCCGCCGCCGCAGGATGAGATGCCGTAACAGCGCGCCGCGCGACGGCAGCTCGGCGTAGCCCTTGGTAAATCGCCATTCGCCCGAATGCTGGAAAAGCACGACGATGTTCGGGCCGAGTTTGAGCTTCCGCATCACGTCGACCGGAACATTGTCGACCAGTGCCCCGTCGACGAGCACGTCGCCTTCCTCGGCAATGAACGGCGGCAGGATGCCGGGAATGGCGGTCGAGGCGCGCACGGCTTCCCAGAGAGGTCCGCGCCGGTGCACGTACATCTGCCGGCTCGTGAGGTTCGCGGAGACCGCGAAGCAGTTGAGCGGCAGGTCCTCCATCCTGCGGTCGCCGTAGTGGCGCTGCAGGGAGGTGTCGAACGCGCGATGGTCGAGCAGGCTGTAGATCGGGACGGTGACCCGGCGCATCGTGCGGTTGCGCACGAACATCTCCTCGGCGCGGTGCAGAATCTCGTCCGGGTCGAATCCGGCGGCAAGCGCAGCGGCGACGCCGGCGCCGACGCTCGTCCCGCCGATGAAGTCGATCGCGACGCCCGCCTCTTTAAGCGCCCTGGCGACACCGATATGCGCGCATCCGAAAACGCCGCCGCCGCCGAGCACGAGCCCGGTGGCGGTGCCGGTCAGGAACCGCGCCAGGCGCTCGAAATCGGACTGGTTGTCGAGCGCGACGTGGTGATGAAGCGCGACGTCGCGGTCCTTGAGCCAGCGTGCGGTTGCGGAGATCGGCGCGTCGGATCTCTCGCGGCAGACGACCAGGCTCAGATGCTCCGGAGTGAAGAAGCGCGCCGCCTCGCGCTCGATCTGCAAAGGTTCGGCGCGCGCGTCGGCGGATGGCGCGACAAGCATGAGATCGTCGGCATAGTTCAGACAGGGATGGCCCGGCGCGGCAGCCTCGCGATCGAGAACGAAGACGACGATGTCGGCGCCTTGCTCGACGGTCGCCAGGAAATGACCGATCGCGGCTTCGCCATCCCGGGCGCGCTTCGTCTGCATCATGTCGCTGGTGATGACGACCGCATGTCGCGGCGACAGCGCCCGCGTCAGCCGTTCCAGGAATCCGTCCGGCAGCTTGCCGCTTTCCCCGATAGGGAGCAGCGCCACGGTTCGCGCCGGTCGCGCCTTGAGCGTGGGCGAGGTCGCGGTCACTGCTGCCAGGCGCATCGCGATCGACGTCAGGATGCTCGCCTGGATGCCGGGCGCGTGCCTTATGACCTTCGCGTAGGCCTCGCGCGTCAGCACAAGCACTTCGCTGTCGCGTGCGGCGGTCACGTTCGCCGTCCGCGCGACGTTGCCGAAGAACGCCAGCTCTCCGATCGGCTCACCCGGACCGATCTCGGCGATCACGCCGGGCCGGCCGTCGAGGGTCACCCGGAAGCGTCCGGCGAGCACGATGTAGAGCTCGTTGGTCGGGTCGCCCTGGCGGACGAGCACGCTGCCGCGCCGCACGCGGAGCTGCACGGCCTCCGCCTCGAACTGGCGACGGTCTGCCTCCGTCAGCTCCGCCAGCCCGGAGACGGACGCGAAGGCATCCCGCGGCTTCCCGTCGGCTTCGTTTCTGTCCAAGGCCAGGCCCTCCCAGACCTGAAGCGGCGCCTGTGGGGCGCTCTTTTAACCCGTCCCCGGCAGTCGTCGTCAGGCTCTAGGCTTGACCGACTGTCCCGCGATCCGGGAGAGTGAGCCTAGCACGCCCTGTGGCGATGTTCGCGGTCGTCCGGAAACCTCATGGGCCAGCCCCGTCTGCGCAGCAAGGATCTGCCGCTCCGCGAGGACATCCGGTATCTCGGGCGTCTTCTCGGTGATACGATTCGCGAGCAGGAAGGCGAAGAGCTCTTCGACGCGATGGAGCGGCTTCGGCAGCTGTCGATCAGCTACCACCGGGATCGGGACCCGGCGACGCACGAAGGGCTCGAGGCGGCACTGACCAGCCTCGATCTTTCGGCGGCGATCAAGATGATCCGGTCCGGCTTTCATTTCTCTCAGCTTGCCAACATCGCCGAGGACCATCACCGCGTCCGCCAGGCGCGCACGAAGGCGCGCGCCGCGCTTAAGCCCGAGCCCGGCACGATGGCCTTTGCGCTGGAACGCACCCGCGCGGCGGGAATCTCGAACGAAGACCTGAAGCGTTTCTTCGAAAGCGCGTTTGTCACCCCCGTTCTGACGGCGCATCCGACCGAAGTCCGCCGCATGACCGGCATTGCACGCGAGGTGGAGATCGCGCGCTCTCTCGCGCAGCGCGACCGCATGCTTTCAACGCCGCAAGAGGAAGCCGCGCGGGAGGTGTCGCTGCGCGCCGCCATCCTGACGCTCTGGCAGACCTCGATCCTACGCCGCAAGCGCCTGCGTGCGCTCGACGAGATCAACAACGGGCTTCTTTATTACGACACGACGTTTCTGCGCGAGCTGCCGCACTTCTATGCGGTGCTGGAAGATACGCTTCGTGCCGATTCCGCGTGGGACGGTGTCGACATTCCCTCCTTTCTCCGCATGGGAAGCTGGATCGGGGGCGACCGCGACGGAAACCCGAACGTCACCGCGCCTGTTCTGCGCGAGGCGCTGCGGCTGCAGAACCGCCGCGTCCTCGGGCTCTACTTCAAGAAGCTGCATAGGCTCATGGGCGAGCTGTCGCTCGACGCGCGGCTTGTCGAAGTCTCCGAGGGCGTGATGCGCCTGGCGGAGCTGACCGGCGAGGTCGAAGAGCATCGCCAGGAGGAGCCTTATCGCCGCGCAGTCGCGACGATGATCGCACGTCTTTCCATGACTGCGGGCGCGCTCGGGCAGGAGGACATGGGCCGCAAAGGTGGTCGTTCTGTCCCCGCCTACGCAGCCGCAGGGGAGCTTGCGAACGACCTGGCCGAGCTTCAGCGTTCGCTCGAAGCGAACGGCTCTGCGATTCTCGCGCGCGGACGGCTCCGCTCGCTTCGCCGCGCCGTCGATGTCTTCGGCTTCCATCTTGCCGGCATCGATCTTCGCCAGAACGCCGACGTGCATGAGCGCGCAGTCGGGGAGCTTCTCGCGCGCGCCGGCACCCGTGACTATGCAGAGTTTGACGAAGCATCGCGTATCGAGAGCTTGCTCGACGCGATTCGCAGTGTCACGCCCCTCGTAACGCATCAGTCGTCCTATTCGGAAGAGACGAACCGCGAGCTTGCGATGGTGAATGCGGCGGCGGAGGCGCACCGGCTCTATGGCGCCGCATCCGTCCCGAACTACGTGATCTCCAAGGCCAATGCAGTCTCCGACATCCTCGAAGTCGCGCTGCTTCTGAAAGAAGCGTGGCTTCTGCGCCCCGGCGGCGAGCTTGCGGTCAACATCGTTCCGCTTTTCGAGACAATCGAGGACCTGCGCAATTGCCCGCGCATCATGGACGCGCTTCTCGGCATCCCCGAATACGTGACGATGCTGAAGCACCGCGGCGGCATGCAGGAAGTGATGCTCGGCTATTCCGACAGCAACAAGGATGGCGGCTTCCTGACCGCGAGCTGGGAGCTTTACAAAGCAGAGCTTTCGCTGATCGAGGTTTTCGCGAAGCACGGTATTACGCTCAGACTTTTCCATGGCCGCGGCGGCTCGGTCGGCCGCGGCGGCGGCCCGAGCTATCAGGCGATTCTCGGTCAGCCGGGCGGCGCGGTGCAGGGCGCAATCCGTGTGACCGAGCAGGGCGAGGTCATCGCAGCGAAATACTCCAATCCCGAGCTTGGTCGCGGAAATCTTGAGCTTCTTGCCGCCGCGACACTCGAAGCGACGCTGCTTCACAAACATCAACCCGCGCCGGCGCCGGAATTTCTCGCAGCGATGGGAACGCTCTCCGACTCCGCCTACCGAGCCTATCGCGCCCTGGTCTACGAGACGCCGGGCTTTGAAGATTATTTCTGGCAGTCGACGGTCATCGGCGAGATCGCGAACCTCAACATCGGCAGTCGCCCGGCCTCGCGGACCAATTCTCGCAAGATCGAGGATCTTCGCGCGATTCCCTGGGTGTTCAGTTGGGCGCAGTGCCGGCTCATGCTCCCGGCGTGGTATGGCTTCGGCACTGCCGTCAGCGAATATGTCGCGGCGAATCCGCAAGGCATGAAGACGCTTCGCGCCATATACGCTGAGTGGCCGTTCCTGCAGGCGATGCTCTCCAACATCGAGATGGTGCTTGCGAAGACCAACATCGGTATCGCCTCGCGCTACGCGGAGCTGGTCGAGGATGTCGGCCTCCGCACCACAATCTTCGAGCGGATCCGAAAGGAACTGGAGCTGACGATCGAGATGCTCCTCGCAGTGACCGAGCGCGAGGCCTTGCTCGAAGAGAACCCGCTTCTCGCGCGCTCGATCCAGAATCGCTTTCCCTATCTCGATCCGCTGAACGATCTGCAGGTGGAGCTCTTGCGCCGCCATCGCGCCGGCGACACCGACGAACGGGTCGTGGAAGGCATTCGCCTCGCGATCCACGGTATCGCGACTGGTCTGCGCAACAGCGGCTGAGACCGCGTTCGCCGACCCGGGCGAACGTCCCGTTCTCCTAAGCAATACAACCGCGTGAGCGGTCGTCTTCGGTGGCCGCTTTGCGTTCGCGCATATGCCACGAAACGCCCAGCTTTCCGCGAAAAAGACGCGCTTCCTAAGAAACCACTTTCAGCGGGCCGCGAAACAAAAACACGACGTTACGTCGGTTACACATCGTTACATCAAGACGGGAGAGCGATCGGACGACTGACGCTCGAACGTCGAAGGGCCGGATCGATGTCGCTCGGCAACTACGCGACACAGCCGACTAAGGAGAGCGCTATGAGTGAGGTCATTTACCTGGATACGAGCAGGTTCGCTGGCAGCCTTCAGAGCGATTTCGACCTTGACGACTGGACCGAGCGTCTACGTTCGCGAGGCGCATGCGGGAATCTGGCTCGTGCAATGCGACGACGATAGCAAAGGTGGCTGCTTCCGCAATCGGCGGACGGCCTTCCAGTTCGTCGAGGACGAATTCGGCTCGCAGGCGCAGATAGTCGTGCAGCCGCGGTTCTCAGCGCAGGCGCGGCAGCGTGCGATCGCGCAGCGCGCAGTCGCAGCTCAGTAAGGGTCGCCGCTGACACTGCCACGAAAAAATAGGTCAGGTGGAACTCTGAGCCGACACCCGATCAGGTTGTCGAGGGTTCCACTTGGCCGCTCCCGGGGCGCCGAACGAGAGCTCCGGGTCACCCTTCGCCGTAAAGCTCGGCCGCGTAGTCCCAGTTGGCCAGATGGTCGAACCAGCTCTCGAGATATTTGGGCCTGTGGTTGCGGAAGTCGATGTAATAGGCGTGCTCCCACACGTCGATTCCGAGCAGCGGGCGTGCGCCGTGCACGAGCGGATTTTCGCCGTTCGGCGTGTTCATAACGACAAGCTTGTCGTCCTTCAGCGCCAGCCAGGCCCAGCCTGAGCCGAACTGCGACCTGCCCGCCTCGATGAAGGCGGCACGGAATTTCACGAACGAGCCGAAGTCGCGTCGTATGCGATCCTCAAGTTTGCTCGGCATGCTGCGTGGTTCTTTCGATGGCGGCCGCATCCATTTCCAGAAATGCAGATGGTTGTAATACTGCCCGGCCTGATTGAAGAGCTTCGGGTCTTCAGAAAAGCTCTTCTTGACGATTTCTTCGATCGGCAGCCCAGCATAGGCCGTTCCCTCGATCATCGTCGTCATCGTATCGAGATAGGCCTTGTGGTGCTTGTCATGGTGAAACTCCAGTGTCTCCTTGGACATGTACGGCTGGAGCGCATCGTACGCGTACGGCAGGTCGGGGAGGTCGAACGCCATATGTTTCTCCTTTGCTCAGGGCTTGCTGACGGCCGAGCGGCCCGGCAAGGCTTTACCAGAACCTTCTAGCGAAACTGATTTGTGAGGCAATGCCCGGGGTGGGGCGACGCGCTGGATGTCCGCGGAGGCGCCAAAGGCGGGATTTACGTCGCCCACGAAACTCTTTTCGGGCACCGACGAAACAACCGCGTGTGTCTCGGACGATATACTGCCCCACACGAAGGACAGCTCGACCCGTCGTCCAGCGTGGGTTGTTAGGTTATCGTGGCCTGACAGCCAGAACGAAGACGGGACCGGCCGCGCAAAGGGAGAAGGCAGCCATGTCTATCGCATCCGAACCCTCTGAGACCGAAAACGCGGTTTTTCGCCGTCTGGAATCGAACGTGCAATCCTATGCGCGGTCGTTCCCGAACATCTGGAAGCGGGCGCTGAACGCCGAGCTTTGGGATACCCATGGCCGCCGCTACCTCGATTTCCTCGCCGGCGCCGGCTCGCTGAACTATGGGCACAACAATCCCGTCCTGAAGGAGGCTCTGATCTCCTACATCCAGTCGGACGGCCTCACCCACAGCCTCGACCTTCACACCATCGCCAAGGAGTACTTCCTGGAGGCGATGGAGGAGATCGTCTTCGTCCCGCGCGGCCTTGACTATGTGGTGCAGTTCACCGGCCCCACCGGCACCAACGCGGTGGAGGCGGCGCTGAAGATCGCCCGCAAGGTCAAAGGCCGCACCAATGTGATCAGCTTCACGAACGGCTTCCACGGCGTTTCCGTCGGCGCACTGGCGGCGACCGGCAACCAGCATTTCCGTCGTGCGGCCGGCGTAGCGCTGCAGGGCATCACGGTCATGCCCTACGACAGCTATTTCGGCAGCAACGTCGATACCATCGCCTATATCGATCGCATGCTCTCCGACCCGTCGAGCGGCGTCGATACGCCGGCGGCGATGATCGTGGAAACGGTGCAGGGCGAGGGCGGGCTGAACAGCGCGCGTCTCGACTGGCTGAAGCGCCTGCGGGCCTTGTGCAATCGCCTCGACGTCCTGCTCATCGTCGACGACGTGCAGGCCGGTTGCGGGCGCACGAACACCTTCTTCAGCTTCGAGGCAGCCGGAATAAAGCCCGACATCGTGACCATGTCGAAGTCGATCTCCGGCCTTGGGCTGCCGTTTGCCATCGTGCTTATCGACCGGGCGATCGACGATTGGCGGCCGGGCGAGCACAACGGCACGTTCCGTGGCAACAACCATGCCTTCGTGACCGCCGAGGCTGCGCTGGAGCATTATTGGCGCACTCCGGACTTCGCCGAGGAGGTGCACAAGAAGAGCGTCCATCTGGAGGAGCGGCTGCAGGCCTTCGTCAACCGTTTCCAAGGCGATCTTCTGGAAGTGAGAGGACGCGGGATGATGCAGGGTATTCTCTGTGCCGATCCCGATCTGGCCGCGGCGGTGACGGCACATGCCTTCAAGCACGGCCTCATCATCGAGCGTGCCGGCTCTTACGACGAGGTGCTCAAGTGCCTGATGCCGCTGACGATCGGCCAGGCCGAGCTCGACGAAGGGCTCGATATCCTCGGGCGGGCCTTTGAAGAGGTGTTCAGTGGTGACCGGGCGCCGAAACAGCGGGTCACCGCCGACGTGGTGCCGCTGGCCCCTAACGTCTCGCGGTGAGAAGGTAGGGATAAAGGTCGCCTGCCACGTGCGGGCGACCTCGTCGTGCGAAAAATGATGCAAAGGGAGGTTCTCCGATGGGTTTGAAGATCGCCGTCGTCGGCGCGACCGGGAATGTCGGTCGGGAGATGCTGACGGTGCTCGACGAGCGCGCCTTTCCGGCCGACGAGGTCGTGGCGCTCGCTTCGCGGCGCAGCCAGGGGACGGAGGTCTCCTACGGCGACAGGACGCTGAAGGTCCAGGCGCTGGAGAACTACGATTTTTCCGGCACGGACATCTGCCTGATGTCGGCCGGTGGCAGCGTCTCCAAGGAATGGTCGCTGAAGATCGGACGGCAGGGCGCCGTCGTCATCGATAATTCCTCAGCCTGGCGCTATGACCAGGATGTGCCGCTCATCGTGCCGGAGGTGAACGCCGACGCGGTGGAGGGATTTGGCAAGAAGAACATTATCGCCAACCCGAACTGCTCCACCGCGCAGCTCGTCGTGGCGCTGAAGCCGCTGCACGACAAGGCCAGGATCAAGCGGGTGGTGGTCGCGACCTACCAGTCCGTCTCGGGGGCCGGTAAGGAGGGCATGGACGAGCTCTTCAACCAGACGCGCGCCGTCTTCACCGCCGACCCGATCGAGCCGAAGAAGTTTCAGAAGCGCATCGCCTTCAACGTCATCCCGCACATCGACGTCTTCATGGAAGACGGCTCCACCAAGGAAGAGTGGAAGATGATGGCGGAGACGAAGAAGATTCTCGATCCGAAGATCAAGCTTGTCGCGACCTGCGTGCGCGTGCCGGTGTTCGTCGGGCACTCGGAGGCGGTGACGGTGGAGTTCGAGAACGAGATCGCGCCGGAGGAGGCGCGCGACATCCTGCGCGAGGCGCCGGGCTGCCTTGTGATCGATAACCCGGCGGAGAACACCTACATGACGCCCTACGAATGCGCCGGCGAGGACGCGACCTATATCTCGCGCATCCGCTCCGATCCGACGGTGGAGAACGGGCTTTCCATGTGGATCGTCTCCGACAATCTGCGCAAGGGCGCCGCGACCAACGCCGTCCAGATCGCCGAGCTCCTTATGAACCGCGGCCTTATCGGCAAGAAAAGGGCTGCGTAGCAAACGACGGATCCGCTTGAGCGCCGCGTCCGGCCCGGCATTGACGGGCCATGCCGGACAAGGGCCTCGCGACTGATCTCTGACTCTTAGTCAGCGGGTCACAGGTTTGAGTCCTGTTGCTCCCCCGCTTCCCGCATCTTTCAGCCTTCTCGCGGAAGCAGCGGCGCGGTGCCGAGGCGCCGCGGCGTCGAGCGCCACGTGTAGCGACCGCGCCGGTGCGCCTTGTACGTGCGCAGGCCCGACGTCAGGAAGTGCGCGAGCAGCGTGAGCGGCGCGACGAGCGCCAGATAGCGCAGCGCCGCCAGCACGCCTGGAAGCTCGCTTTCGATGGAGAACGAGAGCGAGAAGAACGTGCCGAGGGCGAGCACTTCGAGGATTCCGAACTGGTTGCCGCGGCTCAGCAGCTTGGCGAGCAGATAGAGGATGAGCGCCATCACGACGCCGGCCAGGAACACGCCGAGCCAGCCGAAATCGACGTAGAGGGTGGTGGGGACGGAATTGGCGTCGTCGACGAGGCGCATCCCCGCAAGGACTTCGATCATCGTCTCCACCTGCAGCTCGGGCTTGACCACGAACACCGACGGGATCGCCCAGAGGATCGATGCCCACGTCATGGCGCCGGACTGCGGCTCGACGCCCCGCGACACGACCGTCAGGAAGAACGTGCCGGCATTGCCGCGCTCCGCGATGTTGTCGGCGACCTGCCCAAGCTCCGTTTCCCCGCCGATGAAGGAGTCGAGTGCGCGGCTCGCGCCTTCGGTCAGTGCCGCAACAATCGGCGTCCCCGTGCTCTGCAGAGAGTTCGCGATCGCTCTCGCCTCGACGAAGATCGGCCCGACCAGGACGAAGAACAGCAGCGCCGCGCCGGCGATCGCCGCAAGCCGCAAGTTCGGCTTGAACCCGAGCGACAGCCCGCGGAGCACGAGGCACGTAATCAACACCATGAGCGTTGAACGACGGCCATCCGTGGCGAGGATGTACGGCGCATAGGCAAGGCAGAAGAGGAAGAGGGCGGGCACGCGCGCGGAGAGCACCGCGAGATAGCAGATGAGGCCGAAGGCCAGGATGCGGAGCACCTGAAGCAGCGACGAGACGACATAAGGGAGCGCCAGCATCCGCTCCAGCGTGTGTGAACCGGAAAGAAATACCCCGTATTTGAGCTTGCAGGCCGCCTCGATGAGCACCGCTGCCGCGGCCAGGATCGGCCAGACAATCGAGAACCGCTGGGCGGCGAGCGTCCGCCGGATGTCGGCCGAAAGCCGCGCATCGGAGAAAGCACAGGCGACGACGAGTACGCCGAGCCCATAAAGGACGTAGAGGTGGGCGTGCGCCGGAAGCTCCGCGGCGAGCGCGTCCGCGTAAAGGTCCTGGCCGATCAGAGCGCGCGAGGTGAGTCGGCCGTTGTAGAGCCAGGCGGTCGCGATCGGCAGCGCGACGAAATAGACCCAGAAGATGAGGAGGTGCAGGCAGAGCGTGCGCGCGTAGCGAAAGGCCAGCGCGCCGAAGCCGGCGGCGAGCAGTCCGGCGACCGAGAAAGCGAAGAAGTAGGTCATCAGCCGATCCAGCCATGCGGGGAGACGCGGCGTTCCGGGCCGATTCCGGTGTGGCACAACTGGCAGACAATATACAACCGACGCGCTATAATTATCCAATGCACAACCGAATCGCATCCATCCTCGGCGGCGTCGGGCTCTTCGCTGCGGTGCTTGGATTCACCGGAACCGCTCTCGCGCCGTTGGGAGAGGGCGTCGGCCCGTGGGGCCTGGTGATGGCGCTGGGTCTAGCCGTCTTCCTTGGGTCGATCTTCCGCCGCGCGGACGAAGGACCGGGCGAGCCCTAGTCGCCGCGGGCGTCCTCGCGTCTCACAATTCCTTCGCGACGGTTCTTGAGCGGGAGCTTCTGCCGAGGCTACGGTGCCGCCGCTTGCGGCCCGGCCGCTCGCCTTGGGGGCGTTCTCCGGCTCCGTCCGGTCAATTCCGGGCCGGCGGAGTATTCCGCTTGTTTACACGGCCGACCGGTCAGCCGGTCGTCTTGGCATGGGTTCGTAATGACGGTTCTTGTCACTGGCGTGGCCGGCTTCATCGGCTACCACGTTGCGCGCCGACTGGCGGAGCGCGGCGAGCGCGTGCTCGGCCTCGACAGCATGAACAACTTCTACGACACGGAGCTGAAGCAGCGCCGGCTTGTGCAGCTTTCGACCTTCCCGGGCTTCAAGTTCGAGCAGGTTGATCTGACCGATCGCGCGGCGCTCGCCGCGGCGCTGAAAGGCGAGCAGCCTCGCTCGGTGATTCATCTGGCGGCGCAGGCGAACGTCCGCTACGCGCTGGAGAACCCGCACGCCTACGTCAACTCGAACGTCACCGCACACCTGAACATCCTTGAGCATTGCCGCTATTCAGGTGCGCCGGAGAATTTCGTCTACGCCTCGTCGAGCTCCGTCTACGGGCGAACCGCCGACGTCCCCTTCCGCGAGGAGTCGGACACCGACCATCCGACCTCCATCTACGCCGCGACGAAGAAGTCGCAGGAGCTGATGAGCGATGTCTACGCCCACCTCTTCCAGATACCGCAGATCGGGCTTCGCTTCTTTTCCGCCTATGGGCCCTGGGGGAGGCCGGACATGGCCTATTGGCTCTTCACCGAGGCAATTCTGAAGGGCGAGCCGATCCGTGTCTTCAACAACGGCGAGATGATGCGCGACTTTACCTATGTCGATGACGTGGTGACCGGTGTCGTCGCCGCCAATGACAGGCCGGCAAGCGTGGGTGGTTCGCTTCACCGCATCTACAATATCGGCAACGGCCGCCCAGTGCCCCTGATGCGGATGATCAACACGCTGGAGGGCGTCCTTGGAATGCGCGCCGAGATCGAGATGCTGCCGATCCAACCGGGCGAGATGACCATAACCTACGCCGACATCTCCCGCGCGGAAGCCGATCTCGCCTATCGGCCGCGCACCTCCCTGGAGGAGGGGCTGAAGCGGTTCGTAGACTGGTACCGACTCTATCACGGCCTTGAAAAATAGAGCGCGAGCCGGCCCTCTCCAGTCGGGAGAGCGTGCCGTCGGTGCCCTTCACAGATCGAAGAGCTGCCGAACCTCCGGCCACCGCGTGGCGCGGTGCTCCGTAAGCATCGCGAGCATCTCGTCGAGAAGAGCCCAGCTCGCCGCCTCATGCACCAGATGATGCGTCATGATCCCAAGCGGCTCCGGCGCGCCGGCAAGGCGCCGCTCGACCTCGATGCCGAGCCGCTCGTAGCCCTCGGCGCGTGAGAGCGGCCGCCGCGTCGGCCGCCACGCGAAGATGTCGACATGCACGTTGACTTGATGCGGCTCGCCAGCCGGCAAAGGGCCCGACGTGGAGAGGCCGGCAAGGCCGAGACTGCTACGCGCCTCGCGCACCGCGTCTGAGATACGGTTCCACGGCGGCACGAGCACCGGAAGGAATTGTTCCGCAAAGAGCCCCTGGAGCCGGTCGAATCCGCGCCCGAGGTCCTTGAGCACCTCGGAAACCGGCCGCACGCCGCCGAGCTCGATCTTCTTCTCGCCCACTGCCGCGTGGTTCTTGTGTGCCCAGCCGTGCTGCAGCACGGCGACGTTAGGCTCGGATTTGAGCCGTGCGGCGAGCGCCCCGGTCGCTCCCTTCGGCACGACGGCAAGCCCCAATGGCAGCGAATGGCTGTCGCGCAAGCGCAAGCAGATGGTCTAGCGCCGGAGTCGCGTCCTCCGCGTCGTCGTCGCGCCACCAGAAATCGATCGTTCGCGACCGCGCCACCGCTTCGTCGAGCAGCGCGACGACGCGATCCCGCGCGGCGTCGCCCGCGGCGTCGCTGCTCATGCCGCTTCGCGCCGGGCGCGGGACGCCGCGAGCTTTTTGGCCACGAAGTCGATTCCGGGCTCGGAGGAGAAGCGGGCGCGCACGTCCTTGGCGCCGGCTTCGGCGAGGCGAAGACGGAGCGCCGGCTCATCGATCATTTTGCGGATCGCCTGCGCGAGGCCTTTCGTGTCGCGCTCCTTGACGAGCCACCCGGTCTTCCCGTGCCTGACGAGCTCCGGAATGCCGGAGACGTCGGTCGCGACCACGGGGACCGCGAAAGCCTGCGCTTCCATAAGCACGTTCGGCAGCCCGTCGCGGTCGCCCGAGCGCGTGAGCCGCGACGGCAGCACGAAGAGGTCGGCGCGCTCGAGCATCTCGAAGATGAAGCTTCGGTCCTGGCTTCCATGCCATGTCACGCGGTCGGCGATCTTGAGCCTCGCCGCCTCCGCCTTGAGTCGCTTCGAGAGCGCGCCGCCGCCAGCATGCTCGAAGCGCCAGCTCTTGTCGCCGCGAAGCTCGGCGAGCGCGCGGAGGAGATCGGAATAGCCCTTCTTCTCGACCGCCCGGCCGACCGAGACGATCGTGAATGTCCCGCCGGCATGCGCCGCTCGCTTCGCCACGGGCGGAAAGCGCGAGAAGTCGAGCCCGTGATAGACGAGGTCGATCTTTTGCGGGGAGGGGGTTAGCGAGTGCAGATAATCAAGGTTGGCGCGCGTGCAGGTGACGCCCCATGCCGCGTCGGCGAGCTTTTCCTTCAGCTCCCATTTCGGCGTCGTCCAGATGTCCTTGGCGTGGGCGGAGAATGACCAGCTAAGCCCGCGTATCATCGCAGCGTAGCGTGCCACCGATGCCGGCGTGTGGAGGTAATGCGTGTGAATCCAGTCGATGTCGTCGGGAAGCTCGCGCGCGAGCACGCAGGCCTGGCCGAAGCGCCGGCGGCGGTTGACCGAGCCGTCGCGCTTCAGGTCGGCCCGAAATGCCTTCTCCGCGCGCCGAAAGCCGGGCTGCGTCTCCGCCCATGCGCGCCCGGCGCCGACGCGCGCCGGATCGTCCTTCAGGTATTCGGGGAGATAGAGCACGTCCGCCGCGATCTCGCGGTTCAGGTCGTGCACTTTGCCCTCGGTCGGGTGCCGGAGCGAGACGATGAGCTGCGCGACCCCGCGCTTCTCAAGGCCCAGGATTTCCTGCGCGATGAAGGTCTCCGAAAGGCGGGGATAGCCCTTCACGATTGTGGCGATCCGGTTCATGGTCCTCGCGCAAATCCTGGCGCCGGGCGGGGTGCCGGCTGCTCCAAACTTGGATGGGACCATTGCTATCTTCAAGCCGGGGCGAGGGCGCAAGCTTCAAGACGGTGCATCTCGACTTTGAGAGCGGCACCTTCGACGGCTGGAGCGTGAAGCGGCTTTCCGGCGAGCACTCGGCAAGAATCCAGTCGGAGGTCGTCAGCACCGGAACCCTTGCCTGCCGCTTCGAGCTTCGTCCCGACGATTACGTCTCGCAGGGACACCGCGCCGAGCTGCGCGACCCTTACAATGTCGTCTGGGACGAGGAAGTCTGGTACGGCTTCTCGACCTTGATCGACCCTGGCTTCTCGCTCCCGGAAACCGTCGGCTGCGTCTTCGCGCAGTGGCATGATCAGGCGAAGCTAGGCGATCCGTCCGGCAAGCCGCCGCTTGCGATCCGCTACCGCGCCGGCCGGATCTTCTTCACCGGCGCCTACGGGCGCGTCGCCTCGCCGGAGCCCGATATCCGTTACGAGCTCGCGGGGATCGCTGACTTTTCGAAGGGCGTCTGGCACGATTTCGTCGTCCGCGTCTTCTGGTCCCGCCATGCGACTTCGGAGATCGAGATCTGGTTGGACCGCGTGCCGGTCGTCGATTGGCGCGGGCCGCTCGCCTACGAGAACGAAGAGGAAGGGCCTTACTTCAAGCTCGGCCTCTATTGGTCGCCGCCCGGCCCACAGCCGATCGTCGCCTACCACGATAATTACAGCCGCGGGCATTCCTTCGATGAGGTCGATCCGTCGCGGGATCACTCTCGGTGACCGCTCGTTGCGCGCTCGTAGTGTTGCCGGCTGAGGGCGGCGACGCGGATCGGCTCTTGCGCTCGCTTGATGCCGCCAGGGTCATCGGCACCGGCGATTTCGCCGAGATCGTCCTGCTTGAGGCAAGCGGCGCGCGCCCTGGGATAATTGCCGCTGCGGCGGAAGGCGCGACGAAGGAGGGCTTCGACTGGCTGCTTGCCGTCACGTCGGCGGAGACGCTCGTCCCCGACATCTTCGTGAAGATGCAGCCCGCGCTTCGCGTCTACGACACGGCGTGGGGCGGCGCGGCGCTCGCCACCGAGGGCGGCCCGCCCCCGAAGCTCGAGCGGATCACGCGACTTGCCGCACAGGACTTCGTCACCTTCTTCCACGCCGCGCTTCGTTGGTGGATTGGGCCGAGCCATTTCGTCCGGCCGGACATGGCGCTCGAAGCGCTTCGCGCGCCTGACACGTCAAGCTGGTACGCGGACTACATGCTCGCTCTGTGGAAGGACCGCCGCGCATGCAAGACGGCTCAGTGCCTGACGCACTTCCACTCCGAGCTTCCGCCTGTCGCCGATCAGGACCGCACGCGCCTCGTCGAATATTTGGAATCGGAGCCGGTCTTCATGACCCTCCGCCATGACGGCCGCGCGTTGAAGCTCCCCTACACGGGGCTCAATCCCGTTATCGAGCGGGAGCAGATGCGGGGGCTCTTCTTCGAGGAAGAGGAGCTTCGCTTCCTGGCCGACAGGCTGCCGCGCGGGCTCCGCATCGTCGACGCTGGGGCCAATACCGGTAATCACACGCTCTTCTTCGCCGCTATCATGGAGGCCGAGACCGTCATCCCGATCGAGCCGCTGCCGCGCGCCTGCGCCGCCATCCGCGCGACGGTCGCGGAGAATCGGCTCGCGAACGTCGATCTCTCCCAACTCGGCTTCGCCATCGGCGCTTCGTCGGCAAAGTTGAAGGCCGTGCCGTCTTCCACCGCCGGTCTCGGCGCCACGCACCTCGTTCCCGACCCCCAAGGCACGGTCCAAGTGCGCCCGCTCGACGCACTCGTCCGGGGTCCGGTCGACTTCATCAAGATCGACGTCGAGGGCATGGAAATGGAGGCGCTCGCAGGTGCAGCAGGGCTTATCGCAGCGCAACATCCCCACCTTTACGTTGAGGTCGTGGACGAACGGATCGCGGAATTCATGCTCTGGGTCGATGCGAACGGCTACGTCGTCGAAAAGCTCTTCCCCGACAAGACCCATTGCAATTACCTTCTGACCCCGCGGAAGGGTGTGAAGGGGATGTGAGTATGGGCCTTCGGATCGCGAGCGGCGTTGCCGCCCTTGTGGTGTTCGGTGCGCTGGCCGCGATGACGCGTGGAGCGTTCGCCGGTGACGCGCCGAAAATGGTGGAGCCGCCTTTCTTTGAGGCGGCGGTCAAGTCAGGCGCGCTGCCTCCGGTCTCCGAGCGCATCCCCGAGCATCCCCTCGTGGTCAGCTACGACGGCACCGACAAGGAGCCGGGCAAATACGGCGGCACGCTTCGTATGATCGGAGGCAGTGCCAAGGACACGCGCATGATGGTCATCTACGGCTATGCGCGCCTCGTCGGCTATACGCCCGACTACGACATCGTCGCGGACCTTTGCGAGAGCTTCGACGTAGAGGAGGGGCGGATCTTCACCTTCCATCTTCGCCCCGGCCACAAATGGTCCGACGGCGAGCCGTTCACGGCCGAGGATTTTCGCTTCTACTGGGAGGACATGGCGAACGATCCGAAGGTCTCGCGCTTCGGGCCGCCGAAGGAGCTTCTGGTCGACGGCCAGAAGCCCACGGTCGAGATCATCGATCCGCTCACCATCCGCTATAGTTGGTCGAAGCCGAATTCCTTCTTCCTGCCTTCGCTCGCCGCCGCGCAGCCGATCGAGATCTTCCGCCCGGCGCATTACCTGAAACAGTTCCACGCAAAGTATGTCGGCGATGAGAAGGCCGAGGCGATGGCGAAGGAGGCTGGCGAGCGCAACTGGGTGGCGCTGCTCTACAGCAAGGACCGCTCCTACCGAAACGACAACCTCGACTATCCAACGCTTCAGCCCTGGGTCTTGAAGACGCAGCCTCCCTCCGACCGTTATGTCTTCGAGCGCAATCCCTATTTCCACCGCGTTGACGAGAACGGCCTTCAGCTTCCCTATGTTGATGAGGTCGCGCTCTCGATCACGAGCTCCGACCTGATCCCGGCGAAGGTGGCGGCCGGCGAGTCCGACCTGCAGGGCGCCTATCTCGCTTTCTCCAACTTCACCTTCCTGAAGGAGGCGGAAGGGCGCAGCAACTATCAGGTCCGCCGCTGGCTGGCGACCAAGGGTGCACGCGTGGCGCTCTATCCCGACCTCAACAACAGCGATCCGGTCTACCGCGACCTCTTCCGCAACGCCGATTTCCGCCGGGCGCTGTCCATCGCGATCGACCGCGACGAGATCAACAACACCATCTTCTATGGCGTCGCCACGCCTTCCAACAACACGGTGCTGCCGAAATCGCCGCTCTTCGAGGACGAGTATCAGACGAAGTGGGCGGAGTACGATCCGGACAAGGCGAACGAGCTTCTCGATGGTCTTGGCCTCACCGAACGGAACAGCGATGGCATCCGGATTCTGCCCGATGGCCGCCCGCTGCAGATCGTGGTGGAGACCGCCGGCGAGGAAAGCGAGCAGACCGACGTTTTGGAGCTCGTCGCCGACCATTGGAAGAAAGTCGGCGTTTCACTCTTCATCAAGCCGTCGCAACGCGAGGTCTTCTATAATCGCATCAACTCCGGTGACACGCAGATGGCGGTGTGGTGGGGGCTGGAGAATGCGCTTCTGACGCCTGGCATGTCGCCGGTCGAGTTCGCGCCTTTCTCTCCCGACCAGTTCGAGTGGCCGGCCTGGGGCTTGTGGGCGCAGACCAGCGGCCAGATGGGCGAGGAGCCGGACATGGACTCGGTGAAGAAGCTGATGGCCCTCACCAAGGAATGGGGCCAGGCCGACACCAACGACGCGCGCGCGGCGATCTGGCACAAGATCCTGGATCTCTGGACGGATCAGGTCTTCACCATCGGCATCGTGTCGGGCGTCGAGCAGCTTGTCGTCGTCAACAACGACGTGCGCAACGTGCCGGAGAACGGCACATACAACTTCGACCCCGGCGCCTATTTCGGCATGTATCGGCCGGAAACCTTCTGGCTCGATCGGTAGGAGAGGGCGGATGGTCGCCTTCCTGCTTCGCCGGCTGGTCACGATGGCCTGGACGCTGCTCGGTATCAGCGTCCTCGTCTTCATCATCATTCAGGCTCCGCCGGGCGATTACCTGACCACCTACATCGCCGAGATCCAGGCGTCGGGCGAGCGGCTCGCCGACGAGAAGATCGCCTTCCTGCGTGAGCAATACGGCCTCGATCTGCCGCTCTGGAAGCAGTACTTCGTCTGGGTGACGGGACTGCTTCACGGCGACCTCGGCTACTCCTTCGAGTACAACCAGCCGGTAGCGGACGTGATCGGCGACCGCCTGTTCCTGACCCTCTTGCTGAATTTCGTCACGGTGCTCTTCATCTACGTCGTCTCGTTCCCGATCGGCGTCTATTCCGCCACGCACCAGTACAGCGCCGCCGACCACGGCCTCTCCTTCCTCGGTTTTCTCGGGCTCGCCACGCCGAATTTCCTGCTCGCGCTGATTCTGCTCTATCTCGCCAACGTCTGGTTCGGCACGTCGATCGGCGGTCTCATGGACCCCGAATTCGTCGACAAGCCGTGGACGCTTGCGAAGACGCTCTCCGTGCTTGAGCACTTATGGATACCTGTCGTCGTCATCGGCACATCCGGCACCGCCGGCATGATCCGGCGGCTCCGCGCCAACCTGCTCGACGAGTTGCAGAAGCAATACGTGACGACCGCGCGCGCCAAGGGCGTGCCCGAGGGCCGCCTGCTCATCCGCTATCCGCTCAGGATGGCGCTCAACCCCTTCATCGCCGACATCGGCAGCCTTCTGCCGCAGATCGTGTCGAGCTCGGTGATCGTCTCCGCCGTCATGTCGTTGCCGACGACCGGGCCGATGCTGCTCAGCTCGCTGCAAAGCCAGGACATGTATCTCGCCGGCTCGTTCCTGATGTTCCTCGCGGTGCTGACGGTGATCGGCATGCTCGTCTCCGACGTCCTGCTCGCCGTGCTCGATCCGCGCATCAGGCTCGCCGGAGGCGCGGCGCGATGAACATCCCGCTCGCGCACTACGTCTCCGACGAGGCATTCGACCCGGAAGCGACGGTCTCCGCCGGCTCGAAGCCTTCGGAGAAATATCTCAACGCCTCGCAGACCCAGATCATCTGGTGGCGGTTTCTCCGCCACCGGCTCGCCGTCATCTCGCTGATCTTTCTTGGGCGCAAGCTACGGCTCGGTGCTGATCTCCGAGTTCATCGCTCCCTACGATCTCCACAGCCGCCATTCGCGCTTCGTCTATGCGCCGCCGCAGGGCGTGCACTTCTTCCACGAAGGCCGTCTCATCGGTCCTTTCGTCTATCCGCTCGAGTTCAAGCTCAACATGGAGACGTTAAAGCGCGATTACACGTCCGACCGCTCCAAGCCTGAGCGCATCCGCTTCTTCTGCTTCGGCGAGCGATACAATTTCTGGGACCTCTTCCACTCCAGCTTCCATTTCGTCTGCCCGCCGCAGAAGGGGACGATGTTCCTGCTCGGCACCGACCGGCTTGGGCGCGACATGTTCTCGCGGCTGACCTACGGCGCGCGTATTTCGCTCACGATCGGGCTCGTCGGCGTGACGCTGAGCTACGTTATCGGCATCACCATCGGCGGCATTGCCGGCTATTACGGCGGGCTCTTCAATTCCATCGTGCAGCGGGTGACGGAGGTGCTGCGCTCCATTCCCGAGCTGCCGCTCTGGATGGCGCTCGCCGCCGCGCTCCCCGTCACCTGGGACCCGCGGCTCATCTATTTCGGCATCACGTTGATCCTGGCGCTCCTCGATTGGCCGTCGATCGCGCGCGCGGTGCGCTCGAAGCTTTTCGCGCTCCGCGAAGAGGACTATGTCGCCGCCGCCGAGATGCTGGGGGCGAGGCCGAGCCGCATCATCGGGCGGCATCTCGTTCCGAATTTCACCAGCCACCTGATCGCCTCGGCATCGCTGACGATCCCCTCGATGATCCTGGCGGAGACGGCGCTTTCCTTCCTCGGCCTTGGCCTCCGCCCGCCGATCACGAGCTGGGGCGTGCTCTTGAACGAGGCGCAGAACATCGAGGCGGTAGCGCTCTATCCGTGGCTGCTCACGCCGATGATCCCGGTGATGCTGGTGGTGCTCGCCTTCTCGTTCCTCGGCGACGGCCTCCGCGACGCCATCGACCCCCACGAATAGACGCTCCCCTATGGGAGAAGCTCACACTTTCTCCAGCCAAAGGCTTGCCTCGAAGGCGCCAGGCTTGAGCGCGATCGAGCCGACCGCGCTCTCCGCGACCGCCGCCGCCATCCGTGTCGCCGCATAGTGGCTTGCCCAGATGAGCCGGTAGCCGCCCCCCTGGATCAGTGCCGCGACGCCGAGCTGCTCGTTGTAGCCGCGCCATTCCCACTCCGGCGGATAGTCGTCGGGAAGGAAGATGTCGTGGATGTGCACGAGGACGCCGGACGGCAGGGCGGGCAGCACGTGGTTGAAGAGAATATCGACGTCGGTGCCGGGCATAAGGATGTGGCTTGAGTCGATGAAGAGGATATCGCCCGCGGCAAGCCTCCCGATCGTGCCGAGCCCGGCCTCCTGCACCGTCTTGCGGATGATGGTCGCGCCGGTGCCGCTGATATCGGCGCGCGGCGCGGGGTCGATCGCGATGATCTCGTTTGAGAGCACCCCGTCGCGGACCGCACGCGCCATGAACCGCGTCGAGTGGCCGGAGCCGACCTCCACGATGCGGCGCGGACGCTTCTTGCGCACGAGCGTGTAAAGCGCGGCGGCGTCGAGGCGCGGAAACCAGTCCTGGTTCCACCGCGGCTCCGGCGGCGGCGCTTTGCCGATCGACTGGAAGGTGCCGGCGAAGGTGTCCATCGCCTTCAGCAGCGCCAGGAACTCAGGCTCGGCCGCCGCGAAGAGCGGCTCGAGCGCCGCATAGGGCCGTCGGTCGCGTCGAAGCGGCACCTGGGCGGCATAGCGGTAGGGGATGAAGAAGCCGCGCCGCGAAAGCCCGAGCACCGTCGAAAGCCCGAGGCGCAGACGGCGGAGGCGCATCACGCGGCCGCGCGCGCAGCTTCCTCACGGAGCTCAAAGAGCTCCTGCGGCTCGCCGACGCCTTCGAGCCGGTGCGCGCCCATGGAGCGCCAGAGCGGCGGATCGATCGATGCGATCTGCTGCGTCGCGAGGACCCGCGCGCCGACCGTCTTGGTGAGCTTCTCGATGCGCGCGACCTCGATCACGGTCGGGCCGATTGCGGAGAAGGCGAGCCGCTCCGGCACGCCGATATTGCCGTACATGACCGTGCCGACATTGAGCGCGATCCCATAGCGGATCGGCTCCTGGTTCTTCGCGACGCGCTCCGCGTTGACGCGATCGGCCATGACCAGGGATTCGTTCAACGCCGCCGTGACGCGGCGGGTGATGGCGGAGAGCTCTTTTTCGTTCTCTATCGGGAAGATCGCCAGCACGGCGTCCCCGACGAAGGCGAGCACCTCTCCGCCGGCGGCGATCGCCGGGCGTGCGGAACACTCGAAATAGACGTTGAGCAGCTCCAGAAATGTCTCGCTCGGCATCGTCTCGGCGAGCCGCGTAGAATTGCGCAGATCCGAATACCAGACGAGCGCGCGCGTATGTTCACCGTCGCCGAGACGGATCGAGCCGTTCAGCACGCGTTGGCCGGTTTCGCGCCCGAGATAGGCCTCGGCAATGTTGCGGGAGATGCGCGACTGGATCACGGTCTTGCAGGCGATCGCAAGGCGCCGCTGAATGCGCTGCAATGCGGAGAGGTCGTCATCGATGAAGCCGCCCGGACGGTCGGACGCCCAGGTGACGAAGATGCCGCGGCGCTCGCGGTTGGAATAGGCCGCGCGCGAGAAGAGCTCGGTCTGCATGACGAGGTAGTCGGTGTAGCCCTCCTCCGCGAGATCTTTGGTGATGCCGAAGTCGAGCATCGCGTCCGGCCCGGTGAGCTTCCGGCGGAGGACCGATCGAATTCTCCTTCAGCATGTGGTGCATCGGGCTGCGCAGCCATTGTTCGGTAACGATGTCCTGGTGGCGGAACTGGCCAAGCTCCGCCTGCTCGCCCTTGACCCACAGGACGCTCTCCGCCCGAAAGAGGGGGTGGAGGGTGGACCACATCAGCATGGCGCGGGAAACCGGGACGCCGATGGCGCGGAGCCGCTTACAGACCCCTTCGAAGAGCTCCACGATCTCGGGCTCGCCGAGCGACTGCTCGACCAGCCAGTCGGTGATCTGGGTGATGAGGCTGGTGTCCGCCATGGCCCGGATCAGATCGATCTTTCAGGGACGAAGTTCAAGCCCGGTGCGCGCAACGATTGCGCCCGGAAACCGGGTTTTTGCCTGCTTCTCGATCCGCCGCATGTCGTCGTCGTCGCGGCCCGGGCGGTGGTGGAAGATGACCAGCCGGTCGACCCCCGCCGCCTCGCAGAGCCGCACGCCTTCCTCCCAGGTCGAATGCCCGTAGCCGCGGCAGGCGCCGAACTCCGCGTCCGTATACATGCAGTCGTAGATCAGGATCTGCGTGCCCTTGATCAGCTCCAGGAGGTCGGGGTCCGGATGGCCGGGAATATGCTCGTGGTCCGTGATGTAGCAGATCGAGCGGCCCTGGTAGTCGACGCGGAAGCCGACCGCGCCGTTCGGATGGTTGAGCCGTACCGTTGAGAGCACGATTCCAGGGTGCGGCCTGAGCGTCGCCGGGGGGCGGAAGTCGATGAAGTCGACTTCCGCATGGAAGATTTTCGGGGTGATGGGGAAGAAGGGCGGCGCCATGAAGCGCTCCGCCATCTCCCGGCAGGTCATGTCGTCGAGGAAGTGCCCGGCATAGAGCCGCACATGCACGCTGGTATCGTAAAGCGGCTGCATGAACGGCAGCCCGATGACGTGGTCGAGATGGCAGTGGGAGAGAAAGATGTCGAAGTCTTTCACGCCCTCCTGCGCCAAGAGCGCGCCGAGGCCCTGAGCACCGGAGCCGACGTCGAGGATGAGGACGTGGGAGCCGCAGCGGACCTCGACGCAGGGCGAATCGCTTCCGAACTCGCAGTTCCCGGCTGCGGGCGCAGGCAGGCTGCCCCGTGCGCCCCAGATCCGTACCAGAAACGAAGCGTCCGACATCGACTGGCTACGAGGCCGCCGCTCGGCGCTGTGCCTCCACGAGCTCCGCCGTGGTGCGCGTCAGGCGCTCGGCGAGAAGGCGCGTCATCTCCACGGCCATCTCCGGGAACTGCCGCAGCATCTCAAAGAAGGGCTCCTTGCGGATACGCAGCGCCTTGAGCTCGGTCTTGGCGATGACGGTGGCGGTTCTCGGCGTGTCGCAGAGGATGGCGATCTCGCCGAGGAAATCTCCGTCGTGGAGATGCGCGACCGGGATGGTTCCGTTCTCGGTTCCGACCAGGACGTCGGCGTCGCCGTTGACGATCACGTAGGCGGCGTCGCCGATGTCACCCTGGCGCATGAGCACTTGGCCAGGCTGATAGGTGATGACGTCGGAGGTGTAGGCCAGGAGCTTAAGCCGCGCGGGCTCGATCCCCGAAAAGAGCGGCACCCGTCGCAGAAGCTCGACTTCGTTGCTTAGCAAGCTCACGTCTCCCCACCTTTCCTGCGGCCCTGGCGCCCTCGGCCGCAAAAATCTATTTCGCCGGCTCCAGCGTGTGCTCCTCCTCAACCGCGCCTGCCGTTCGCACTACCGACTTCGCGAGCCGACCGTTCTCGAAGGTCAGCACGCGGTCGAACCACTGTCCCGCTGCGTGGTGGCTCAGCACCCAGTACACCGCGAAATGCGGGCCTTCCTCCGCGCGCGAATAGTCGAGCACGCGCGTCACCATTGCGTCCTGCGCGTTGGCGTCGAGCGCGGCGATTGCGCGGTTCACGACGAGCACGTCCGGCCGCTTCATGATGGCGCGGCCGAGCGCAAGCTTCTGCTGCTGCGGGTAGCGACAGGCGCTTGGCGCCACTGCCTATGTCGAAAGAAAGGCCGAGCTCGATCACAGCGCCGGTCAGGTCGAGGGCGTCCATGGTCTCGCGCAGAAGCGCGTTCACGCGGTCGCCGGCCTCCGCGTAGGTGTCGACGATGCGCCCGAAGAGCACGTTGTCCTGCACGGTTGCCGCGGAGTTGAAGACGCCGGTCTGGTAGAACTCGATCACGCCTTGGAGATCCGCTGGCAGGTTCTCGCCGAAGATCTTGCGCGCACGCACGATCTCCGCCTGCAGCGCCTCGTCGAGAAGTCCGTGGCGGTGCCGCGGCTCGATGTAGCCGTAGGCGAGGCGCAAGAGCGCCTGGCGATCGGCGGGATCGAGCGGCGCGTCCGCCGACGCGCCGACGCGCCGCACGATGGCGCGGTAGGTGTCCATTTCCTCCGGCACCATCAGGTCCATGCGCTCGAGCAGTGGATTGTCCGGAGCGAGATCGCCGAAGAGGTCTATCAGCGTTTCCGCCACCTTCTTGCCCATCGTCAGGAGCTTCGCCTCAAGCCCCGTCTCCGCGATCACCGAGGTGAGATAGGGATGGTCCTCCAGCCGTCCGTTGAGCGCGTCGCTGTCGGCGACGCCGAAGATCAGGTTCTCCTTTACCGACGCATTGACCACATAGCGGTCGGGATCGAACATCTCGACGTAGTGCTCGGTCTGCGACTTGCCGAGGCGCTCGCGGAAGTCGTCGCGCGCGTCGAGCACTCGGGTCGCAAGGGTCTTGATCTGGGCTTCCGGCATCCGGCTCCTGAGACCCAGCCGGTAGACGTCGTTCTCGAGGTCGACGATCGCCAGCACCTCGCGGAGCCGCAGTAGGAGGTCGTCCGGACCGGTAGCCGCCGCCGCCTCGTAGTCGACCCAGTCGTCGGCGATGTCGGTCTCGGGATTGCCGGAAGCGAGCGCTTCCAGGCGCCGCAGCCGCTCCTCGCGCGCATCCTTCTCTGACGTGCGGAGCGGCGCATGGCGGAGACCATAGATCAGGGCATCGAGCATCGAAGCCTGCGGGAAATAGGTATTCGCCTCCGCGTAGCCGATGCGCCGTCCCGTCATCGAGTCCGGCAGCGTGTCGATCTGCGTGCCGTCGATGAGCACGCGGCCCGCCGCCGGATCGACGACGCGCGCGAAGGCTTCGGCGAGATATTCGCCGCCGGCGCCGACCGGTCCGACTGCGGCGACGGCTTCGCCGCGCTTGACGCTGACGCTCGTGGAGTCGAGCAGCGTCGCGCCGGATTCGTCGCGGATCACGACGCCTGAAGCCGCGATCTCGTTCTCGATCCGCCGCGGCGGGTTCGGGTCGAGCTTCTGCAGCGCCGGATCGAGTACGTTGGCGAGCGTGAAGCTCTCTACGACCTGCGTGTACTTGACCTGCACGTCGAGGCGCTGCTGGTCCCAGTCGATCAGATCCTTGAGCGGCGAGGGCAGGTCCTTGTAGGCGGCGATGACGGCGACAAGCTGCCCGATATCGAGCCGCCCCGTGATCGCGAGGTAGCCGCCGACCAGGTAGAAGATGAAGGGCGTGACCTGGGCGAGCAGGTTGTTGATGAACTTGACCAGGAATTTCCACTGATAGATGTCGAAGCGAATGAAGAAGATGCGCGCCAGCCGGTTGACGATCTCCGCGCGCTCCCAGTTCGACGTGTCGTTGACGCGGATGCCGACGATGCCTTCGACAACCTCGCCGACGCGGCCCGCGAGCTGCCGGGCGGTGAGCTGGCGCGCGCGGCCGAGCACGAGGAGCCGGCGGCGAAGACGCGGGATCAGGACGATCTGGACGGCGACGATCCCCCCGGCGACAAGGCCAAGCGTTACGCTCTGCATCAGGATGAACACCATCGCGGTGATCGCCTGGCTCATCAGGTAGGCGGGCTGCACGAAGGCGTCGCCGATAAAGCCCCCGAGGGGCTCCACCTCGTCCTTCACCATGGTGGCGATCTCGGAGGAGCGCAGCCGCCGGAACTGCGGCAGCGGGAAGCGCAGCAGCGTGTCGATGAGCTGGAAGCGCATGCGCCGCAGCATGCGCTCGCCGAGCCGCCCCTTGAACGTCGAGATGTAGAGCTTGAAGTAGCCGTTCACCAGGACGAAGAAGAGGAAGAGCACGCAGAGATAGATGAGCGTCGAGACGCGCCCGAATTCGAGCCCCCCGAAGAGCACGATCTCGCCGCCGCCGAAGAGCCAGCCCGGCAGGTCGAACGCGATGCGCATCACCGTCTCGGTGTCGGTGGGGCTTGAGAAGCCCTGGCCCTGGATCGGCCCGTTGACGATCGACTTCGGCAGGTCGAGCGACAGGAAATAGAAGGGGAGCGACGCCACGACGACCAGAAGGAGCCATATCTGGTCGCGCCTGGAGTACCTCCAAGTGTAGCGGAAGATGTTGGATTCCATGGCGCTCGAAGCGTGCTCCTCGGGCGGGATTCGCAAGAATTTCCCCGGTCCCGGTTGTGAAACTTATAACAGGCGGCCCGCTTCGCTGTCTAACCGCCACGACGGGCTTGGGAATCTTATGCTCAGGTGCGAGCGGGCATCGCGATGACGGGCCTCGCCGTCCGCTCCGGCGGGGCGGAGGCGCGCACGAAATGTCCTTCGGCGATCTCCAGCATGGGGGGATCGCCGGCCCCGGCGCAACAGAACGGCTCCGGCCAGGCGGCCGGGTTCGACTGCCGCGTCGCGCCGATCGCGGCGAAGTCGAGCGGTCGCTCCGGGTCGGGGTAGGGCACCGCCGACATCAACGCCCGCGTGTAGGGATGCACCGGGTTGCGGAAGAGCTCGCCGCGTGGCGCCAGCTCCACGAGCCGCCCCGCGCACATCACTGCGATGCGGTCGGCGATATAGTTAATGACCGCGAGGTTGTGCGAGATGAACAGATAGGTGAGCCCTATCTCCTTCTGCAAGTCCTTGAGGAGATGCGGATCTGCGCCTGGATCGACACGTCGAGCGCCGACACCGGCTCATCGCAGATGACGAGCTCCGGCTGCAGCGCGAGCGCGCGCGCAATGCCGATCCGCTGCCGCTGGCCGCCGGAGAAGCTGTGGGGATAGCGGTTCAGGTGCTGCGCCCGAGTCCCACCATCTCGAGCAGCCGCACGGCGGCGGCGCGCCGCGTTACGTCGTTGCCGATCCGGTGGATGACGAAGGGCTCGGCGAGGATGGTGCCGATCGTCATGCGCGGATTGAGCGAGGAGTAGGGGTCCTGGAAGATGTACTGGATCTTCCGCCGGATCGGCTCGAGCTGCTTCATGTCGAGCGTCAGGAGATCGACCGAGCGGCCGCGGTCGTAGAAGAGCACCTCGCCCTCGTCCATATGCACCGCGCGCATGATCGCCTTGGAGACGGTGGTCTTGCCGGAGCCGGACTCGCCGACGAGGCCGAGGCACTCGCCACGCTCGATTCGGAAGCTCACGTCATTCAGGGCCATCACCACCGGTTCCTGCCCCCGCGACAGCCACTTCAGGTGCTTGCGCATCCCGAAGCTCTTGCTGAGATGGCGCACATCCAGAAGCGTGCCGTCGCTGCGGTCGATGAGCGGGAAGCCGGCGAGCCGATCCATCGACGTTGCGATCTCGCGGATTGGCTTGAGCCGTTCCCCTGGCTTCATGTCGAAATGCGGCACGGCGTTGAGCAGCGCCTTCAGATAAGGATGCGTCGGGTGCGAGAAGATGTCGTTGAGCGTCCCCGCTTCGACCACCTTGCCGTGATGCGCGACCACTACCTCTTCCGCCATGTTGGCGACGACGCCGAGATCGTGCGTGATCAGAAGCACGGCCATGCCGAGCTCGTCCTGCACGTCGCGGATGAGCTTCAGGATCTGCGCCTGCACAGTCACGTCGAGTGCCGTTGTCGGTTCGTCGGCGATGAGGAGCGCCGGCCGGCACATCAGCGCCATCGCGATCATCGCGCGCTGGCGAAGCCCGCCGGAGAGTTCAAAAGGATAAGTGTCGATGGTTTCTTCGGGGCGCGGGAACTCGACGAGCCGCAGCATCTCGATGGTGCGCTCGCGCTTCTCCTCCGGCGTGACCTTGCGGTGCACGGCGAGCGCCTCGCCGATCTGATCGCCGATCGTGTGGAGCGGCGAGAACGAGGTCATCGGCTCCTGGAAGATCATGCCGATGCGGTCGCCGCGCACCGCCACGAACTCCTTCGAATGACCCGGGAGCTTGGCGAGGTCGCGCTTCCCCGTCACCGGATCGTTGAAGATGATTTCGCCGTCCGTGACATGGGCCGTGCGCGGCAGGATGCCCATGATCGCCTGCGCGGTGACGGACTTGCCGGACCCGGACTCGCCGACCAGGGCAACCGTGCTCCCCGGCCGGACCCGCATCGACAGGTGGTCGACCGCCTGCACGCGCCCGGCAAGCGTGCGGAACTGCACCGAGAGGTCACGAATCTGCAGCAGGTCGTCGACTGCCTGGGGTTGTGCCCGATCCTGCACGTTCATAGTCCCCATGGGGCCATGGAATTGTTGACCTGGCAATGACCGCAGCGTGACGCTTGCCGCATTCGCGTCACGAGCGGCTCCCGCGCTGCGCCGCGAGCTCGCCGATGATCCGCGCCGTCGCCGCGGCGCCGGCAACGTCGGCGCTCACGGAGGCCGGCGGTTTCCCCATCGCCGTGCGCACTGCCTGGACGATGCGGGGTGGGGAGAGTTCGGCGGCCGGAAGCAGCGTGATGAGGCCCTTGCGCGCGAGAATCTCAGCGCGAAGCCGCTGTTCCGTCTCGCCTTTCGCCTCGTAGGGAACGACGATCGCGCGCGCGCCCGCGGCCAGGATGTCCATGGTCGTGTTATAGCCCGCCTGCGAGATCGAGAGCGACGAGGCGTGAAGACGGTTGACGAAGTCGTTGCAGAAGCGCTCGACGACGGTCCGCTCGCTCGCGTGCGAGGCGAGCGAGTTGAAGTCCTCCGCCCCGATGTTGGGGCCGGTCAGGAAATGCCAGACATGGCCGGCGAGCGAGGTCAACGGCCGCGCCGCCATTGCGGCGCTGAGAAGCGGTGCGCCGACGGCGCCGCCGCCCGCAGAGACGACAACCTCACCGGCGCCGGTCGTAGGCGCCTCGTCGTCGACCGAGGAGGCGACGTAGCCCGTGTAGCGGATCATGTCGGAGATGCGTCCGGCCTCGGTGAAGGTCGCATCGAGGCGAATCACGTTCGGGTCGCCGTGCACGAGGACGACGTCGAAGAGCTTGCGCAGCGTGTTGACCGTCTCGATGTCGCGGCCGGGCCGCTTCGATGCGACAAGGATGTCGCGCACCGAGCAGGCGACGCGCGCACGGTTCTTCTCCGCGCGAATCGCTTCGAGAAGCGGCAGCAGCTCGAAGCGAAATTGCCGCCGCCCGAAGGGAAAGAGCTCGATCAGCACCACATCTGGGTCGGTCTTGCGCCAAAGCTCGATCAGCGCATCGCGCCGCGCCGCCTTCCAGGCGTCGTCGATCGGCTTTCCTTTGGCGTTGAGAAGCTCGGAGAAATTTTCGCCGGAGATAGTCGCGGCAGGAAGGGGCGCGACAGTGGCATTCTTGAAACGCACCTCCGGCACCGGGCGGCCGCCGTAGGCCACCGTGACCTCGAGCCCGGCCTTCGCCATCCGCCGCGCCAATGTGGCCGCGCGCTTCAGGTGGCCGACCCCAAGGAGATGCTGGACGTGAAAGAGGACGCGCTTCTTCATAGCCTCCGCTCCAGCGGGATGTTGAGCTTCTCGACCGACGGGGCGCCGTCGGCGGAGACGCGGAAAGAGTGCGCCGTGCCGTCGCGGAGCTTGTCCGATCCCTTTTCCGCCATGCTCCAGCCAGTCGCAAGCGCATAGAGCGCGCGAAGGACCCCCTTGTGGGTCACGAAGATCGTCGGCGCGGAGAGGCTTTTGAGCAGCGGGCCGAGCCGCTTCTGCACGTCGCGCGGGCTTTCGCCGCCCGGCGGACGGAAGTCGAGGCCGCGCGCCTCGTTTGCCGCCATCGCCTCGCCGAGCTCGGCGCGAAGCTCGGAGAGCCGCCGCCCCTCCCACTCGCCCCACGCCATTTCGACGAGCCGCGGCTCCGGCGTCGGATCGAGGCCGAAGAGCCGCGCCGTCTCCATCGCTCGTCGAAGCGGGCTTGCGAGGCAGTTCGCATTCCCCCAGCCGGGCGGCAGCTCCGATGCTCGGATCGTGGCGCGGCCGGAATCGTCAAGGGGCCGGTCGGTGCGGCCCTGGATCCGCCCTGCTGCATTCCAGTCAGTCGCGCCGTGGCGGATGACGAGAAGTGGCGTCATGGCGCGAGCAGACTGCGGAGATGCCGGTCGAGCGTCTCCGCCGCGGCGCCGATATCGTGGTCGCTAGCGGCCTTTCGCATCGCGGCTTCGCCCATCGCCGCCCGGCGCGCCGGATCGTCGAGAAGCGCCGCGACCGCCTCGGCGAAGGATGCTGCGTCGCCTTCCGGCGCTAACAGCCCGGTCTCGCCGTCGGCGATGATACTCGGCACGCCGCCGCTTCGCCCGGCGACGACGGGGAGCCCTGCCGCCTGCGCTTCGAGCAGCGCCATCCCCCACGCCTCCTTGATCGCCGGCCAGACATAGACGTCGGCGGCGCGATACAGCTGCTTCAGCATGTCGGGCGCAACGGCGCCGGTGAAGTGCACGCGCTCTCCAAGCGGCGCGAACGCTTGCCGCACCGCGGCCTGGGCCGGGCCCGCGCCCGCGATGATCAGGCGCCAGCGACGGTCAACGAGACGTGAGAGTGCGTCGGCAAGCACCCGGTAGGAGAGGAGCTTCTGGTCCTCCCGCATCATGCCGACGGCGAGGAGCCACGGCTCACCCTGTTCGAGGCCAAACGTCTGTCCGATCGACGCCCGCGTCTCGGCGCGGTCCGGTGCGCGAAAAGGGGCGGTCTCAATGAACGGAGGCAGCAATGCGACGCGGTCCGGCGACGCAACAAGCGGCCGCACGCACTCCGCGTCGACCGGGTTCGGCTCGATGATGAGGTCGGCGCGGCGGATCGCATCGGCTGCCGCCCGATGCCCGATGTCCCAGGGCCCGCCCGCCTGTTTCGGCGCGAACGATGCTTCCGCGATGACATACGGAATGCCGAGCCGCTCCGTGACGACCGGCCCGAGCCAGTCCGGCGCCTTGTGATAGAGGTGATAGGTGAACCAGAGGTCGGGCCGCTCGGCGCCCTTGTTGATCTTGCGAAGATAGCGGTGCGCGAGCTTGCGTCCCTCTTCGCGAACGCGCGACTGCCGCTTCGCGTCGCCGCCGTCGTAGCTGCGGAAGTGCGAGGCGAGCATCACCTCGTGGCCGGCAAGCGCGAGCGCCGCTGAGAGCGCACGCGCCATGGTGCGGTCGCCGGACGCGACCGGATGGTCGGGCGGCTTCAGAGGTGCGTAGAACGCGATGCGCATCCGCGGTCGAAGTGGAGCCCCGCCGCTCACTCGGCGCGGAGCAGCGCGTGCCCCGATTTCGGGCAGCCGGGCGGTCGTGGCAGATCCCTGAAGGAGCCACTGAGCGGCCGGTCGGCGAGCACGATCGTACCGGGGTCGCACCATTTGGCGACGAGCGGCGAGAGCCAGGAGCGCGTGATCAGGTCCTGCGTTGGGTCGCCGGAGCCGAGATCGACGTGGATGAACACGGGCTTTGCGGGGATACGCGGGCCGCAGAACTCCAGCGTCTCGCGAATCTCCCCAAGGATCAGGTGATCGCCACCGGGGATGCATTTCGGATGCGCCGAGATGGCGCGGTCGAAGGCGAAGATCTCGCGGTCGGGCAGGAGCTGTCGCAGGTGGTCGAAGGTCCGGCCGCTGCCAAGCCCGAGCTCGAACACCGGGCCTGGCTGGTCCGCGATGAGCCGCGCCGCTTCCTCCATCAAGGCGCGCTGCGCGGTCAACCGACTGATCATGAAGTCGAGGCGGCTCAAGGCGTCTCCGTCCGGTTCAGGGCTGGCGTGGCCTGCGCGGCCCTCACCCGCCACCGCCCACGACCGAAAGTCGGGGCGAGCGTACCGCCGGCACCTTGTCGCCGAGATACTGGTCGACCAGGCTGTTGACGACGGAGAGCCCGTCGAGCAGTCCCGGGATATGCACCTTTGAAGGCCGCCGCCGATAGGGCAGCGCGCGCATGGCCTCCACGAGCTGTCCCGGATCGGTCGTGTCGTCGGGCACGATCATTGAGACGAGGTCGAGCTCGCTCGCGCGCGTGGCACGGATGTATTGCTCCGCCCGCGGCGCCGTCCTCGGCAGGATGAGCGCGCGTTTGTCGAGCGACAGGATCTCGCAGAAGGTGTTGTAGCCGCCCATGGCGACGACCGCGAGCGCGCGCTGCATCAGCGCTTCCATGTTCGCCTCGAACGCTATCGCTTCGAGATGCTTGATGCGCGCCACGCGCTCCATGAAGCCGGTCTGCTGGCTCGTGCCCATGAAAGGCCCGAGCACGATCTTCGCCGGCATGTCGAAGGTCGGGTCGAACTCGTAGGCGCGGAGCACCCAGTCGACGAGCGCCGCGCCGTCCCCGCCGCCGCCGGTCGTGACGAGATAGAACGGCTCTTCGATCTCGTGCGGTGGCGGATAAAGACCGGAAGGCGTCTTGCCGCGCCGGAGATAGCCGGTGAAGCGGGTCTTCTGGCGAACCGCGTCGGAGACCGCGATACCTTCGAGCGGGTCGCAGATTTCCGGGATGCCGTAGATCCAGATGTGGTCGTAGAGGTCCTCCAGGGCCGGCAGCGAGCGCTTGCGGTCCCATTCCTCTGCAAGCCGCGTCGGCTCGTCCATGACGTCGCGGAGTCCGAGCACGAGGCTCTTGCCCTTCCCCTTCAGGAATTCCAGCGTCGGGCCGACTTCACCGCGGAGCCCCAGCGGCTCCTTGTCGACCAGGAAGATGTCGGGCTCGAAGATGCGCGCCGTCTCCAGGATGATGGCGGAGCGGATCGCGATCAGGTCCTCGATGGAAAGCCCGGGGCTGTGCGGCTGATAGCTCTCGTTGGAAAGCTTCACGACGCCGGGCACGCGAATGAACTCAACATTGGGCGAGAAGGAGAAGGCGCCCACGATCGGCGAGCCGACGATCATCATGACCGAAAGGTCGTCGCGATAGGCGACGAGCGACTGCGCGATCGTGCGGCAACGGCGGAGATGCCCGAGCCCGAACGAATCGTGGCTGTAGATCAGCATGCGCGGCGGACGGCTCGTCATCGGGTCCTCTTGAAGGCTCGTGATCCGCGGGCGCGGAGGATCGGCATTTTTTGGCCTCGCGCAAGCGAAGATATGGGAAAGCAGCGTGCTCGCCGGCACGGCTGCGGCCGCTATAGACCTGGTTTCGCTTAACTTTCCGTGCAACCCCTTGGTCGCGCTTTCGTGCGGCCGTGGTGGTGCCCTCCGCCGGCTTAAGGCGTAGAATGTCCGGAAATGAGCGATACCGACGCCATGTTCGGGCTGCTGCGGCAATTGGCCGATCCGGCCGTTGCCGACGCGATGGAGCGGCTCGTCGCCGAGGCCCCCGATCGCAAGCTTGTGCGAATCAACGCGCTCGCCTTCGCAAAGGAGAACGGGCTCGATCCTGAGCGCACGGTCGCTGCCTTTCTCCACGCCTCCAAGATCGGCCTCTTCGAGATTTCCTGGAACGTGCTTTGCCCCGGCTGCGGCGGTGTGCTCGATTCCAACACGACGCTGAAGACCGTGCGCAGCGACGAATATGCCTGCTCGCTCTGCGCCGCCAACTACGAGCCGACGCTCGACGAGATGGTGGAGGTCACTTTCACCGTGAGCCCGCGCGTGCGCGCCGTCGCCGCGCATAATCCGGACGACATGGAGCCGATGGAGTATTTCCGCCAGCTCTATTTCAGTTCCGGACTTGAGTTGCCGGAAGACTTCGAGACGCTCTGGGAAGCGATAACGCTCGAATCGCTCGATCTGCCGCCGGGCGAGAAGGCGATCATCTCGCTGCAGCTTCCACCGAAGTTCATCATCATCTTCGATCCGATTACGCACACGGCGCAATTCATCGACGTGAAGGGAGAGCCGACCAGGGAGCGCCAGGCTTTCGCGCTTGTCTTCGAGACGAACGAGGCGCAGCATGAGACGAGCGAGATGCGGCCTGGCCCGCTTCGCTTGACGGTGGAGAATCGCACCGACCGCCGGCTCATCCCGAGCGTCTTCATCGCCGACCAGGAGCTCCACGAAGTCATGGAGCACCGCCGCCCGTTCCTGACGGCCAAGCGGCTCCTCTCCAACCAGACCTTCCGAGATGTCTACCGCGCCGACACGCTCGACATCGATCAGCGGCTGAAGATCACCAGCCTGACCTTCCTCTTCACCGACCTCCGCGGCTCGACCGAGCTCTATGAGCGGGTAGGGGACCTCGTCGCCTTCGATCTCGTGCGCGAGCATTTCAGCGTGTTGAATGAGATCGTCGCGGCGGAGGCGGGCGCTGTCGTGAAGACGATCGGCGACGCCGTGATGGCCACGTTCCCGACGCCGGACCGCGCCGTTGCCGCGGCGCTCAGGATGCGCGAGGCGATGCGCAAGCTGAACGATGCGCGGGGGCGCGAGGATCTGATCCTGAAGATCGGCATCCACGAAGGGCCGTGCATCGCCGTCACGCTGAACGAGCGGCAGGATTATTTCGGGCAGACCGTGAACATCGCCTCGCGCGTGCAGCATCTTGCGACATCGCGCGAGATCTTCGCGACCGGCGCCGTCGTCGAGAACGAAGGCGCCTCCGGCGTGCTGAAGGCGGAGGGCCTGACCCCGACCGCCCACAACGCCAACCTCCGCGGCATCGCCAATGCCGTCTCAGTCTACGCGATTCCCTGAGCGCTTCGGCGGCGAACTGCTTGCGGCATGCCTCTGGGCACGCGGTGTCTTTCTGGAATAAGCGCCCGATTGCAGGCTGCCGCGGCCCGCGCATCTTCTAAAATGCGAGCATGCTCATCGACCTGCCTGACCACGCCGCACTCTATCGAGCCCTAGTTGCGCGAGACGTCGCCTTTGACGGGCGCGTCTATGTCGGAGTTGCGTCGACGGGCGTCTTTTGCCGCCTGACTTGCCCCGCCAGAAAGCCGAAGGCGGAAAATTGCGAGTTCTTCGGCTCGGTCGCCGAGTGTGTGGAGGCCGGATATCGCCCGTGCCTGCGCTGCCATCCGGTCGCCCCAAGCGCCAACTCGGACCCGGCGGTCAAAGTCCTGCTGGCCGAATTGAGGGAGCGCAACGGGCATCGCTGGACCGAGAGCGACATTACGGCTCTCGGTTTCGATCCATCGACGGTTCGTCGCGCCTTCAGACGGCAGTTCGGAATGACATTTCTTGAGATGGCACGCATGGATCGCATCCGATTTGGACTCGGCACGCTGGCGAACGGCGGCCGAGTGATCGACGCACAGCTCGAAGCGGGCTTCAACTCACCGTCAGCGTTTCGCAGCGCGATGGCAAAGCTCTTGGGTCAGCCGCCATCGGCGTTCAAGAATGGCGGGTTGCTTCGGATCGACTGGCTGGAAACACCGCTCGGTCCGATGGTCGTCGTTGCGGACAAGCAAGCGATCCACCTGTTCGAATTTGTGGATCGGAAGGCTCTGCCGCGGGAGCTGAAGGCGCTCTACGCGCGATGCAAGGGCAGTATCGGACTGGGACGCAGCCCGGCGATCGACCTGCTGGAGCGGGAGCTCACCGAATATTTTCACGGGCGGTGCGCTGAATTCTCTGTCCCGTTGGCGCTTCACGGGAGTGAATTCGCGAAATCCGTCTGGCAAAGGCTCCGGACAATACCGGTCGGTGAGACGCGATCGTACGGTGTCGTCGCCCGCGATATTGGGCGGCCGTCGGCGATCCGTGCTGTCGCGCGTGCGAACGGTGCAAACCGAATTGCGATCGTCGTCCCTTGTCACAGGGTGATCGGCGCAGACGGCTCGCTGACCGGCTACGGCGGCGGCCTCTGGCGAAAACAAAAGCTCATCGAGATCGAACGCCAGTTCCTCAGCCGGCTAAATGACCATCCGCCGTGTCTTGGCGTCCCGGAGCCGATTCGGCGCATTCTGGGCGACGTTCAGCCTGTCGGTGCTGGGCGACGCCATAACCCACACCGCCTTGATCTGGTACGTCCTGACTGAAACCGACTCCTCGGTCGCGGTTGGGTGGCTATCGTTTTGGCTGACGGCCCCGGTCATTGCAGGCGGCTTGCTGGCCGGTTGGCTCCTCGACCGCTTTGACCGGCGCAAGATCATGGCGCTGGATTCCGTCATCAAGGCGGGAATCGTCGCCTCGCTCCCCGTCATGGCGTCAATGGCGGTCCTTCAGGTCTGGCATGTATACTTTGCGGCCGCGGCACTCGGCTTCTTCATGATGATACCGCTTGCCGGCGTGCCCAGCCTCCTTGTCTCCATGGTCGAAGAGGAGGAGCGGAACGCAGCCAATTCGCTCGAGACGATCGGGTTCACATTTGGTGGCGTTGCCGGGCCGCCGATCGCGGGGTTTCTTATCGCGTTCGTCGGGCCCTTGGATGCTCTCTACCTCGACACCGCCACCTATCTGGCATTCGCCCTGGCGACGGTGCGCTGTCGCGTTCGGGAGGAAACGCCCGCTGAATCCACGGCGGCGGGTGTGAGTCTTGTTGCAGCCGCAAGGCTCATTTTCGAGAACCCCGTGCTTCTGAGCACGACGACGATGTATCTGATGTTCAACATTGGCACCGGTGCGCTGCTCGTCGTCGTTCCGGTTCTGACAGGCAGCGTTCTTGGCGCCGGCCCTGAAGCTTACGGGTGTATTTCTTGCCTGCTTGGCGGTTGGGGAGTTGGCCGGGTCGGTCGCCGCCGGGAACCTTCGGCTGCCGGTCTCCGAAGGGCTCGCGATCTGCCTCGCCGCAATACTGAGTGGCGTGGGCGTCGCAATTGCGGCGGTCGGCGGAGGCATGTTCGGCGTCGGTATCGGTATGGCCCTTTATGGCGCTTTCAGCGCGCCCCTCACGATCTGGGGCCAGACGCTGCGCATGAAGATCATCCCGCGGGGATACCATGGCCGATGCTTTGCGATCATGCGGACGCTCATGCAGAGCGGTGGTCCCGCAGGCGGGCTTTCGGCAGGGTTTCTGCTGCCTGTTTCCGGCCCGCGAATTGTACTTGCGAGCGTCGCGCTCTTGACGGTGCTCATAGGCGCATTTGGTCTGTCCGTCCCGAAACTCAGGACCGCACGATGATGTTGCGCCGATCGGCTGCAGCCTGGGCCTGCCGCGTCCTCCCGGCCATACGCGGCACAGCCGCTTCCGAATGGGAGGGGCTACTCCGCCGCCTGCGGTAAGGACTCTGGTCCTGCATCCTCGACGTCGGCGACAGGTTCGCCTTTAGCGCCGGCGCGCTCCGCCTGCCGCGCCGCGCGCTTCTCGCGCCGCCTTTGCCGCCATGCGGCAAGGTTCGCGATCGCCATCAGCGAAGCCGGAGTCACGACCAGCGTCAGGATGGTCGCGAAGCCGAGCCCGAAGACGATCGCGGTGGAGAGATGGATCCACCACTGCGTCGACGGAGCGCCGATCGCAACCGAGCGCGTTCACGAAGTCGATGTTGATGCCGAAGGCGATGGCGAGCACGCCGAGCATGGCCGTGACAGCGGTCAGCACCACCGGCCGCGCTCGCTCGCGGCAGGTCTCGAGGATCGCTTCGTAGGCCGCGCGGCCTTCGCGCCTTAGGCGGTCGTATGTGTCGATCAGCACGATGTTGTTGTTCACGATGACGCCGGCATTGGCGATGACGCCGATGCCGGTCATCACCACGCCGAAGGCCTGCCCCATGACCATCAGCCCGATCAGGACGCCGATCGTGGAGAGGAGCACGGCGGAGAGCACCAGCATCACGCTGGAGAACTTGTTGAACTGCGCGAGCAGGATCGCGAAGATCAGGAAGAGCGCCGCGCCGAACGCCTTCATCAGGAAGGCGCCCGCCTTCGCGCGCTCCTCGTCCTCGCCCTTCATCTTGTAGGTGATGCCCGGCCCGAGATCGGCGGTCTTGAGCGCGTCGAGGATCTGGCTCTGCACCGCGGCGGACTGCACGCCCTCCGCCACGTTCGCCGTGACGGTGACGACCCGCTGGCCGGCGACGCGGTTGATGAGCCCGACCTTCGGCGCCGCCGTGCGCGTCACGAAGTTCCCGATCGGCACGGCGCCGGCGCTGGTGTTGACGGTGAGCTCGTCGAGCTCGTCGAGGCTGCGCCGATTCTCGGGGAAGCGCACCAGGATGTCCACCGACTTGTCGGTGTTCGAGGGACGGTACTCGGAGACCTTGACGCCGTTCGTCACGAGTTGGACCGCGGTGCCGACAGTGATCGGGCTCGCGCCGTACTTGGCTGCCTCTGCCTTGTTGACATCGAGCTTCCAGTCGATGCCGGGGAGCGGCAGGCCGTCGTCCACGTCGCGCGCATCCGGATTGGCCGCGACGATCGCCGCCACCTTGCGCGCCGCCGGGTAGAGCAGGTCGGGATCGACGGAGCTGAGCTCGAGCGTCACCGGCTTGCCGGTCGGCGGGCCGGCGTTGGGCTTCGTCACCTCCACGATCACGCCGGGGATGTCCTGCGTCTTGGCGCGGATCTCGTCGAGGATGACGCTCGCCTTGCGCCGCTTCTTCCAGTCGACAAGCTCGAACTGCACCGTGCCGACCGTATCCTCGGTAACCTCCTGCGAGCCGCGCTGGCCTTCGCCGGCGCGCGCGTAGACGGTCTCGAGCTCCGGCATGCCGAGGAGCCGGTTCTCTACCTGCCTCACCAGCGCGTCCTTCTCCTCGATGGAGAGGTTGCCGCGCGCGCGGACCTGCACGAGCCCGTAGTCGGGTTCGATGTCGGGGAAGAACTCCACGCCGTTGCCGAATGTGCCGTAAGCCTGGATGACGCCGACGAGCAGCACCGCGGCGAGCCCGAGCGTCGCCAGCGGGTGGTGGAGGGCAAGCCTCACCACGCGCATGTAAGGACCACGGTCGCGGAGATGCGTCTCCTCGACCGGCTTGCCGGCGCGGCCGAGCATCGCGCCGAGCGTCGGCGTGAAGAAGAGCGCTACCGCGAGCGAGGCGGAAAGCGTCGCGATCAGCGTCAGCGGCAGGTATTTCATGAACTCGCCGACAATCCCCGGCCAGAAGAGGAGCGGCGAGAACGCGGCGACGCGCGTCGCCGTGGCGGCGATCACCGGCCCGGCCATGCGCTTCGCCGCGAGCGAATAGGCGGCGCGCGGCTCCATGCCTTCCGCCATGCGCCGCTCGGCGAATTCCGAGACGATGATGGCGTCGTCGACGAGCATGCCGACGGCGAGGATCAGCGAGAAAAGCACGACGATGTTGACCGTGAGCCCCGCGAGATAGAGCCCCAGGATGCCGGTCAGGAACGAGGCGGGAATCGCGATGCCGATGAAGAGCGAGGCGCGTCCGCCGAGCACCGTCAGCATGATGACCACGACGAGCAGAACAGCGGTGATGACGCTGTTCTGCAGCTCGTGCAGCATGGTGCGGATGTCCTTCGACTTATCCTGCGTGAAGGTCACCTTCACCGTCGAGGGCCAGGTCTTGGCTAGGTCCTCGACCACCTTGCGCGTGGCGTCGACCGTCTCGACTAGGTTGGCGCCGCTCCGCTTTGAGACCTCGATGGTAATCGCCGGCTTGCCGTTGACGCGCGTGATCGAGGTTCGGATCCTTGAAGGTCGGGCGCACCTCGGCCACGTCGCCGAGCGTTACCGTGGTCGCGCCGGAGCTTGCGACCGGGTAGTTCATGATGTCTTCGGGCGTCTCGATCAGCGACGGCACCTTGACCGCGAAGCGGCCGGATTGACCTTCGAGCGCGCCGGCGGCGACCAGGCTGTTCCCGAGGTTGAACGAGGAGATCAGCTTCTCCATCGGGATGTTGTAGCTCTGCAGCAGCATCGGCTCGGTGATGATCTCTACCGCCTCGTCGCGCGCACCCTTGAGCTCGGCGGAGAGCACGCCCGGCACCTGCTCGACAGCCGTCTGCGTCTGGCGCGCGAGCTGCAGGAGCGTGCGCTCCGGCACCTCGCCGCCGAGCGCCACCACGAGCACCGGGAAGAGCGAGAGGTTGACCTCTTGCACGCGCGGCTCGTCGGCGTCGCTCGGCAGGTCGCTCTTCGCGTCGTCGACCTTGGCGCGCACGTCGGCGAGCGCCGAGTTGGAATCGAACCCCGCCTCGAACTCCAGGAGCACGTAGCCGCCGCCCTCGAAGGCCGCGGAGCGCATCTCCTTGACGTTCTCGACCGACTTCAGGCTCGTCTCGAGCGGCTTCAGGATGAGCCGCTCTGCGTCTTCCGGACTGATGCCGCGCTGCGTGACGTTGACGTAAACGATCGGGATCGTGATGTCCGGCTCCGCCTCCTTGGGAATCGAGACATAGGCAACGAGGCCCGCGGTGAGCAGGAAGATCAGGATCGCGATCGTCAGCCGCGCGTGGTTGATCGCGTAGTCGACGGGATTGCCCATTTGGAGCGCGCCTAGGAGTTGGAGATCAGCGCCGACGGCGCGTCGGTGACGTCGACCGGCTCGACATGCTGGCCGTCCTTCACAAAGTCCTGGCCGCGCACGATAACCGTGGCGCCGTCCTTCGGGCCGGTGAGCCAAAGCGCGTCGTGCGCATCCTCCACGATCGTGACCGGCACGGAGACAACGACGCCTGTGTCGTCGACCGTGCGTACGCTGAGCTCGCCGGAGGCGGAGAAGGTGAGCGCCGAGCGCGGCACGCGCATGGCCGGCGCCGGCGCGAGCTTGAACGCGACCTGCGCCGTCACGCCGTCGGCGATCGCATGGTCGGCATTGTCGAGCGCGACCTCCACCCGGTAGGTGCGGGTTCCTGCGCTCGCGGTCGGCGAGACGTAGCGGACCTTGCCCGTCGCCACCTGGCCGGTGACGAGGTGCACGCCCGCCGTGTCGCCGGCATTGATCTGGCCAAGCTGGCGCTCGGCCACCTCGGCGACGGCGAGCATCGGATCGAGCGCGATCACTTCGGCGACCATGCTCCCGGCCTGCACGGCCTGGCCGGTGGTCATCGGCGCGTTCGAGACGACGCCGGTGATCGGCGCGAGGATCAGCCCGCGCTCGCGCTCCGCCTTGGCCGCGGCGAGCGAGGCTTCGGCGCCGCGCAGCTCAGCTTCGAGCTGCTTCTCGTCGTTGGCGGGAAGCACGCCGCGCTTGATGAGCTGCAGCTTGGACTGAAGCTCCGTCTGCCGCTGCACCACCAGCGCCTCGGCCTCCGTGACGTGCGCGTCGCGCGCCTCGTCGGAAAGCGTGGCGAGGACGTCGCCTTCCTTGACCTGGTCGCCGCGCTTCACCTTGAGCTCTACGATGGAGCCCTGCGCGCGCGCAACCGCGCTCGCGCGGTTGTCCGCTTCCGTATGGCCGGAGATCAGGAGCTCGCGCGAATGGTCTTCGACCCGCCCGGTGACGACGGCGACCTGGAAAAGCGGCGCTTCCGCCTGCGCGGCGGTTTCGCCCGTGGTCTCGGCAGGCTGCTCGGTGCGCCCGAGCACGCCGGACCCGATCCAGAGCGTGGCGGCGACAACGATGACCGCTGCCAGGATGCGACTGAACTTCATGACGTGCTCCCTGGAGCGGAAGAAGCGGAAGAGTCGGACGAACAGCTAGGTGGAAACTCCACGGTGCCGTTCAAGAGCGCGCAGATCACGGCGAAGACCTCGTTGATCTCGCGCTCGGCGTCGAAATCCGCGGCGACCGCGCGGCGCACGAAGAGGCCGTCGCCGAGCTTGCCGATGACGGAGGCGATGGCGCGGCTGTTGAGGCCGGAGGGCAGGCCGCCCTGCTTCTTGGCGGCCTCGAAGGTCTCGACGAGCTGCTCCTCGAAGGTGCAGTCGAACTCCGTCTGCAGCTCCGAGACTTCGGCGTTGCGCGTCGCCTCGGCCCAGATTTCCAGGCAGAGCTTCGCCTTGTCGCGCATTTCGTCGCTGAAGTGCCGGCGGCCGAGCGCGCGGAACTTGTCCATGAAGTCGCCGCCGCCCTCGCGCAATTCGGCGAACTCGTCGGCGAGGCCGACGCGGTCGCGCTCGCAAAGGCCCGCGACGAGCGCGTCCTTGGAGGCGAAGTAGCGATAGAGGTTGCCCGGGCTCATCCCCGCCTCGGCCGCAACGTCCTGCATGGTCGTGCGGTGGAAGCCGCCGCGGATGAAGCTCCGCTCGGCTGCGTCGAGGATGTGCGTGCGCCGCTCGGAAGGAACGTCTTCGGCAATCACACGCGGAGAGGGTGCGTTCATAAGTTGTCTCGGTTTTCGGCGAAATATTCACTCACGCGAATGAATGAACGTTTATTCTCGTCCACATTCGGGCGTCATAGTCAAGAGGTGCTACCGCAAGTGCGAATGATGATATTGCGGCGCAATCGTCCGGTACGGTTGAGAATTCAAACAACTGTTTGAATTCTCGCCAGGGCTGAAAGGGCAGGGGATACCACCTGGCGGTGCCCGCTCACCCGACCTCCCGGAGCAGCTTTTCCACCGACGTCAGCCGGTCGCGGATTTCCTCCACCGTCTTCCGGGTCTTCGCCTGCTCTGCGTTCGCCTGCTCCTGGAAGGCGGCGCAGGTCTCGGCGAGTTGTCTGTAGTCGGCCTGCTTGTCCGCGCCGAGTTGCGTGCGCGCGACCTCCATGCCGCGCCACAGCACGACCACCGCGATGATCGTGACGAGCGTGAGCACGAAGGCGCCCATGATCATCCATTGGTTCGTCATGCATCACTCCTATTTGTCGTCGCCCTTGGCGGAGAGCGTCGAGATGGAAGCGGCCACGGCGGCCGGGTTCAGCGTGAGAGAGAAGGGCAGAAGCTCGTAGAACTTCATGGCCTTGCCGTCGCTCGAAAGCTCCAGCCGGCTCGTGACGAGCCCCGCCGCTTCGAGCTTCGACAGGTGCATCTGAAGAAGCGGACGGCTCAAGCCCACGACCCGCGCGAGCTCGCTGACGTAGTTCCGCCCGCGCTTCAGCTCGCCGATGATCCGCAGCCGATGCGGACTCGCGAGAGCCGAAAGGATCAGGAGAAGCACGTCACCGGATGGAGCGCCGCGCGCCATGTGCCCTTTCTCTGTTTCACATGATAGAAATATATGTCACGTGAAAGGGAGATGTCAAGGGAACCGGAAGGCGGAGCCGTGTAGCAACTAGAAAGGCCCGACGGACGTTAACTTAAACGCAAGGCGCATCACTCACGCTCAATGCGCGGAAACGGCAGGCAGCGGATGGCTTTGAAGCCCAACGGCGGAATGTGTTTGATCCGCGAGCAAATTATCGAAGATCCCGTCTCCGGGCTGACGATTCAGTTTGCGCACATTCCTGGCAGCGACGCGCCCTTTCGGCTGCGCATTCATGGCGACCTACCGTACGGAGACCGCGAGCTACTCTTCAACTCGGCTGGTGAAGAGGCGGGCGCCGGCACCGCGTTAGGTGGCCACTGCCGTCCAAGTTGGCTCCGCGAAATTAGGGATTAAGCGCGCCGCTCGTTACATCTCGGAAGCCGGCCGTTGTTGTTGGCGGCATACCGATCCAACAGCTCTTTCTCGCGAGCGATCGGGCGGTCATTAGGCTCGCGCCAGTATCGAGTCGCGCCTTGCGTGCACGGCCCTTCGTCTCCTCGAAGGTGGCATTGGAGACGACTGCGGATCGTTACCTCGTTCCCTGACGCACGTCCGATGTAGATGAGTTCACCGCCGTCATACAGAATGTATGCGCCGTGTTCCGCTGGCGCTTTGTCTACGTTGTCCTTCGTGAAATCGTAAGTCGTCACCTCAAAAACTCCTTTTCCTGCGTCGCCGCTTCAGCTGCGGAGAGAGGTTCCTTTTTGCCGCGAGCGCGCAATTTTCTCCGCGACAACCGAAGGTTAAGCGTCTCAGAATCGCGCGTAAGCGAGTCGTTTCGACCATAACGATTTTGTTATGCATGTCAACCGCTCTGCTTGAAGGCAGAACAATTTTGTAATATCTATGCCCTACACCATTTCGCAGTGGTCGGATTCCGTGCAGCGGAAGGAGATTGAGGGATTGCCCCTGGATGCTTCGAACGCGGTCCTGGTTATGCTGCGGACGATGCGAAGAGACGGCCCCAAGCCCTCGGGCTACAAGATCAAGCCGTTGGCGAAACGGCTCCACGGGTTGAGCCAAGCGAACCTAAAGGTGAACAAGGAACAGATAAGGGTACTGTTTTCTGTGTACGGTCAGCGGATCGTCGTCCTGCACGTGTTTAAGAAGACTTCCCCCCAAGCAGAGCAGAGGGCCTATCAATTGGCACTCGATCGCAAGAAAACCGTAGAAAACGTCCTTCAGGAAAGCGCTGATGGCCTCACTACCATCCATTGAACTTGGTGTTTACGAGAAGCTCCGGCGCGATCCTGAATTTCGTCGCAGCTTTTTCTTGGCGGAGTCCTCTTCCCGCATCGCGAGGCAACTAATCGAATTGCGCGAACGTCGAGGGTTGAGCCAGGACGAACTGGCCACAAGACTGGGCACAAAACAGCCGGCGATATCGCGCGTTGAAAGAGCTGACTATCAGAGCTGGAGCTTCAACACCTTGCGGCGCCTCGCCGAAACGCTGGATGCTCGCATAAGGGTCATGATTGAGCCGGCTGAGGACGTTCTGCACGAATATCTCGCCGAGGAAACGGCAAACCCAACCAAGCGAGATCAGAACCTTTCAGCGTGGGGAGAGGCTCCTCTTTCGGAACAAAAGACACCCGTATCTCTATCTGCCGGAGGGCGCACGTATGGATTTGAAGGCGATAGACAACAGTCAGGTCATATTTCTGGCCAACGCACGGAGGCCGAAGGGGCAGCTATTTCTGCCCACGGCGTTGGAAGCGCTTCTCAATCGATATCACTTTCAAAAGGTCCCATCGCAACAGGAATTACTATCGGACACATTGATATTTCAGCACGGCGTATTTGACGACGTGGGAATAAATCAGCTTGCGATCTATCAGGACGGGATAATAGTCACTTCCCGAGCTAACACTAATTTCTTAGACCGTTTTGTCGATGATCTGCTGGCGTGGTCAGAGGCCGAGCTTGGGCTAGTTCAGGTTGATATGCCGCCGAGAGAACGGCATTACGAGAGCAATATTATTGTTGGCATGAATATGAGCGGGGACCGGTCGTTTTCGTTTCTACGACGACTGAATGGTTCCTTGCGGGAGTACCAAAAGGGATATGGACTGACTGCTTTCGAGTTCGCCTTCTCAGCCATACAGGTGGCCGCCGATGTGACGGCCTATGCCGGAAGAAAGCCGTGTCCTTTCACGATCGCACGGCGGGTGAATGTTCCGTTTGGCGCAGACATCTACTACTGCACCGCACCGCTAAAGACCGACGATCATCTCGCCGTTCTGGAGGCCTTCGAGCAGGAGCTGGTGTAGCACCTAAGTTCTACACAACAATCCAAAGGCCTGTTGGTGCGCTTACTTACCAATGCGCGGCAGGCCGCGCCTAGATTGGTCGGTCCCTGTCCACCATCGAAAGACCGCGACCGTGACCCGCCAGCGAAAGGTTCCGCCGCAAAGGTCATCGCCCCCGGCGCACCGACGGCGCCCTCGGCCATCGACAATCCGTCTGCTTCCGGCGCATTTTCCCTGACGCATGGCCAATCCCGACAACGAAGCGCTTCTTTCCGCGCGCCTCTTCCAGTCCAGCAATCCGGAGGTCGGCCGGCGGCTCGCGGGCCTGCGGCTCCGCGCCCGCGCTTATGCGCCCGGCGAGGCGATCTTCGAGGCGGGTGAGCCGGCCGACTGCGTCGGCGGCATAGAGAGCATCGCGCAGAACTACTCCGCTGCCTCAATCCTGGCTCTGTTGCCTCTGCCCGAGTAGCGGGTCCATTGCACATCCTCGTCCGGTAGCCCGAGCGCGGACAAGACGCCGTCGATCGTCTCGGCGATCTGCCTTCGATCGCTGACGCTGGCATCGATGTAGATCGTCGACGTGGATGCGGGATGCCCCGCGTAATGTTTTATCGCGATCGGCATGCCGTGGAAGCGAAACGCAGTTCCCGTGAACACATCGAGGTCGTCGCTGCCCCTGAACGTCCAATGGCCCATTCGCCGGGCGACGGCGGTCACTGGCTGGCCGACGATCGCGTGAGGCACAAATTCGTAACTGCGCAGGAGCTGCCGCGCAGCGAGGACATCCTTCGTCTTCTTGGCTGCACTCAAAGGCCGTCGCTTGGCCGCGACCGCCGTCCGCTTTCGGAGCGGCGTTGCGGCACGGCTCGTGCGATTGTTCTTGGCCGGTCGGCTCTCTCTCATGGCTGGTAATTTACAACCTTAGCAGCGATAGCTGCAAACACCTCTCCCTCGGAGTTGGTGCGCTTCATCGCTCCGGGTGTCTTAGGATAGTACCAACGGGCTTCGAAAGGGCTGCTGCTTTCGGGGTCTGGAGCAACCGCAGTGGTAAATTCAATGCCTCTTTGTCCCTTCGGCAGCGATCCCAGGTAGGCTTTGACGCAAGGAAACGCTCCTCCAATTCGAGCAGGTCTTCCCCAGATCTCGCCGGTCTTCTCCTGTTGGACCGCATCTTCTTTGGTCTGAGTAGGACTTTCACGTCGGAAATAGCGACTCGCGACCGCCCGCTTCACCATCCACACTGCCCCCACAACGCTGGCGGGCGATGTTTCGAGTTGGCGTTCCGTGTGTCAATGACGCACAAGAACGAGACACAGGGACAACGTTCAATCGGGCGTAACCTCGTCTAAGCCTATGGCGACCCCAGACAACGAAGCGCTTCTTTCCGCGCGCCTCTTCCAGTCCGGCAATCCGGAGATCGGACGGCGACTCGCGGGCCTGCGGCTCCGCGCCCGCGCTTATGCGCCCGGCGAGGCGATCTTCGAGGCGGGTGAGCCGGCCGACTGCGTCTACCTGCTTGCCGGCGCGAAAGACTCGGGCGAGCGCGCATCCGAGCCGCTGGTCCAGGTGCAGCTTTCCGCCGACGGATCTTCGATCCAGGGCGGTCGTGCCGCGCGGCTGACGCGCGTTGTGCGGGGCGATGTCTTCGGCGAGACGGAGCTTTTGGCCGCCGGCCTCGATCCGAAGCCCTCGACGCGCGTCAGCGCCGCGCGGGCGCTCACCCCGGCGCGCGCGATCGCGCTTCCCTGGCGCGATCTGGCCGAGCTCTTCGAGCTTGAGCCGGCGATCCGCACGCGCCTCGTCCGGCTCTCCGCCCGCCGCCTGCTCGACGCGATCGCGGCCGAGCACACCGCCAGCCGCGAGGATCCCGACATCGTGCTCGCCGACTGGCTGGTGGAGCTCGCCGCCGATCTCGGCGAGGCGCATTCGAACCGCGTCCGCTTCCCGAAGAAGCTCAATCAGGGGGAGATCGCGAAGGAGCTCGGCGTCAGCCGCGAGACCGTGAGCCGGCGGCTCAAGGAATGGGAGCGCGCCGGCCTCGTCGGCTCCACCGCGGCCGGGATCGAGATCGCCGACTATGCGCGCCTTGTGCGGATCGCCGGGCTCCGCTCCGGCCGCGACCGCTCGGCGCTTCAGCGCGCCGTAGCCGATGTCGCCGCTGAGATCGACCGCGGCGACCTGATCGCCGCGCGGAACATCGGCGCCGACATGCTGCGCTATTTCCCCTCAAGCCCCGAGCTTCTCCATCTCGTCGCGCTCGCCGCCGCGCGAAGCGGCGACCGCGAGGAGGCGATCGCCGTCATGAAGGGCGCGCGGCTGACCGCCGACGGCGATCTCGAGGCGCTGCGCGAGCGCGCCCTTCGCGCGCTGAAGAACCCCTTCGCCGCGCCCGAGCGGCTCGCCGGCGAATGGGTCGACGACGCCTTCGACGACGAGGACGAGCCCGCCGCCGACGCTCGCGCGGTGGAGCGGCTCGTCGGCGATCTCGCCGCGCTCGAGGCGCGGCTTCTGAAGGACATGGCGTTCGAGTCCGATGCCGCGGGCGATGCCATGCTCGCCGCGCAGTCCGGCAAGGCTTACCAGGCGATCTGGCGGCGGATCGGCAGCTGGTACGCGGGCATCAACGCCGCGGCGATGGCGCTCGTCGCCGGCAATGCGAAGGAGGCGAGGGCGCTTGCGGCCGAGGTCCTGAAGCGCCTGCCCGAGAAGCCCACCGACTATTGGGCGGCGGCCACGCGCGCCGAAGCGCTGCTGATCTCAGGCGACCTGAACGGCGGCGAAGAGGCGCTGAAGCGCGCCGCTGCCGCGGCCGACGCCACCGACAGCGGCAAGGCCTCGACCATGCTGCAGCTTCGCCGGCTCGCACCGCGCCTCGATCTCGACGTGGGGAAGGCCGCAGCGGCTCTCGGCGTCAGGAGCGTCGCGCTCGTCACCGGGCCACCTCTTCCGCGGCGCGGAGATGGATGCCGCGACGCAGGCCGAGGCCGCCGGCGCGATCCGCGCCGAGGCGGAGCGAATCTTCAAGGAGAAGAATGTCGGCAACGTCTTCGGCGCGCTCGCCTCCGGCTCCGACATCGTCATCGCCGAGGCCGCGATCGAGCTTGGCATCCCCTTCCACGCCGTCCTGCCGTTCCCGATCGACCGCTACGCCGAGCTCTCCATCTCGATCGGCGATGCGGAGGGCGTCGTCCCCTGGCGAAAGCGCTTCGACGACGTGCTCGAACAGGTCGCTTCGCTGACGCTGATCGACGACGAATTGCCGCTCGACCGCGATCTCGACGGGCACTTCTTCTACGGCTTCCGCTTCCTCGCTGGCGTCGCCATGTTGCGTGCCGACTTGCTCCAGGCGGACTGCAGGTTGATCGCCGTGACCGACGGCTCCGAAGCCAAGAATATGGCGGGCGCGAGCCGCGCCGTCGCCGACTGGCTCGAAGCCAGCCGGCCGCTCGACCTGATCGCCTACCCCTTCTCACGCAAGCCGCAGTCCGCGCGCGCCCGCGGCGCCTCCGCCTTCCGCCCCGTCGTGCTTCTTTGGGACGTAGCCGGCGGGCGCGCCGACGAGGCGGCCGTCAAGAAGTCCCGCCTCGCCAAGGACAAGGGCTTCTCCGTCGTCGCCCGCTCTTCGCGCACGGCAGGTGAGGGGACGGCGATCGTCGCCCCCTCGCTCGAAGCCGCGATCCGCTTGGCCGAGAGCCTTGCAAACGAGAAGGGCGGCGACGCTTTGCGTGTCATCTGCGATTTCGGGCCGGTGCTCGCCGCCGACATGAAGCCCGATGAGAAGATGATCGCGCGGCTGAAGGCCGGCTCCGACATGCCGGGCTTTCCCTCCGGCCGTCCGCTCGCGACGCTCGCTTTCGCCGCGCCGGCCGTCTCCGAATTCGGCCCGCGGCTCACCGTGCGCGCCGTCGGCCGGACCGAGGAGGCGCGCGACGGCGAGAGCAAAGTCCGCCGCCGCTCCGGCCTTCCCGTCTATCGCATTGCGATCAGCGATTGAGCTTTCGTCCCCGCACCTTGCTCTTGCGCCGCGCGGGGGCCATCCTTGTCATGACGCGGAACGAGGGCCCAGGGGCAATGATGAGCACCGATTTAGGCGAGTGGCGTTCGATGGACACCGCGCCGAAGGACGGCACCACGGTGCTCGCGTCCGTGCGCGCCAGCGAGCAGGGCCCGGCGGAGATGGATGTCGTCCGCTGGGCCGAGCGCGACGAGCGGTGGATCGCCGCCGATTCAGACCCTGGTTGCATTATCGTCTACGCCGACGCCGAGCTGACGGGCTGGCTGCCGCTGCCGAGCCGCCTGCCGAAGCTCCGTCCCTTCGGGCTTGTCGGCACACGCGTGCGCTTCCCCTCCGAGATCGAAGGTTCCGGAATCTGAGGCTTCGGGCCCGGAATTCCGGCCCTCCGCCTCTCGCAATTTGCACGCCCGCTGTGTATCGTTTGCGCCACGCGGGAGCCGTCGAACGAGGGGTTACGGGCAGCATGGCATACGTGCCGAACTGCAAGTGCGACGTATTTGTTAGCTTCGCGCATATTGATGATGTCGCCATCGGCAGCGCGCCGCCTTGGGTGACTGCTTTTGCCGGCGATTTGAAGAAAGTGCTGCGCATGCGGCTCGGCGTGCGCGAGGAAGATGGTCTCCGCATCTACTTCACCGGCCATTCGAGTCTTGAGACCGGCGTGAAGCTGGACGAGGCGCTGATGGAGAACGCCTCGTCGTCCGCCGTCTTCGTGGCGGTGACATCGCCCGCTTACGTCGTCGAGAGCTCCTATACGATGCGCGAGCTCGGCGCCTTCATGCAGTCGATGGGCGTCGGCGGCCGCATCTTCGCGATCGAATATTCGCCGCTCGATTCCAACGACGAATATCCGCGTGCGATCCGCGAGCTGAAGCGCATGGCGTTCTGGCAGAAGCATCCGGAGCGCGAGATCCCGGTAACGATGACGACCGGCTCCGATATCTACATGCAGACGCTCTTCGATCTCGGCGAGCAGATCCGCCGCCAGCTGAAGAAGATGCGCGAAGAGCAAAAGGCGCAGACGGCGCCAACTGTGGCCGCCATGCCTGCTGTCGATGCGTTGGTCGGGGGCTTGGGCGGCACCGTCTTTCTCGCCCAGACTACCGACGATCTCGACGAGGAGCGCGAGCAGGTTCGCCGTTACGTCGAGCAGTTCGGCATCGGCGTTCTGCCGCAGGGAACCTATCCGCAGGGTGGGTTGGAATTCGCCGCCGCGGTCGAGGCCGATCTCGCGCGCGCCGACGTCTTCGTTCAGCTTCTCGGCCGCACGCACGCCAAGCGCCCGCCCGACGTGCCGCAAGGCTACGACCGCCTGCAGGTCGAGCGCGCGATCACGCGCGGGCTTCCGATCCTGCAGTGGCTGCGCCCGGACATCGATCCGGTGAGCATCGCCGATCCGCAGCACGCGAGCCTTCTTGCCGGCGAGAACGTGATGCGGATCGGGCTCGAAGCGTTCAAGGCCGACATCGTCAAGCGCGCCGAGAAGCGCCCGCTCGCGGCCTCGCAGCCCTCCGCCGAGCAGTTCATCTTCATCAACGCCGACGGCAGCGACACCAACATCGCCGAAGACCTCAGGCGCGAGTTTACCAGCGCCCATGTCAGCGCCGCCGTTCCGATCCTGCAGGGCTCCGCGGAGGATGTGCGGCTCGATCTCGAGGAGAACATCGTCGAGTGCGACGCGCTGGTGATGATCTACGGCCAGGCGACGCCCGTGTGGGTGCGCGGCCAGCTCCGCCTCTATTCGAAGCTCAAGCATCGCCGCAGCCATCCCCTGAAGGCGCTCGCCATCTACCTCGGCCCGCCGGGGTCGAAGCCGGATTTCGGCATGGATCTGCCTGAGATCATGCGCATCGAGTATCGCGAGGGCATGGCGGCGGAGAGCGTGAGACAGTTCCTGACGGGTCTTCCTCAATGAGCACCGCCGGAGGGCGTCTCCCCTATCCGGGGCTGCGCTCCTTCACACGCGAAGAGACGGACCTCTTCTTCGGGCGAGAGGGCTGCGTCGACGATATGGTCGACCGGCTGGCGGCGACGCGCTTCCTCGCCGTGCTCGGTGCGTCGGGAAGCGGCAAGTCCTCGCTGGTCAAGACCGGCCTGCTCGATGCGCTCGAGATCGGCCTCCTGCATCAGGCGGGATCGCGCTGGCTGATCGCCGATTTCCGTCCCGGCGAGCAGCCGCTCCACAACATGGCCGAAGGGCTGATCAAGGCGGTCGCCGAAAACCCTGACGCGACGCCGGACGAGGAGGAGGTGAAGCTTCTGCGCACCTTCCTCGCGCGCGGGCCACGCTCCGTCGTCGAGTGGTGCGAGGCGAACCTTCCGGAAGGCACGAACCTGCTTCTCCTCGTCGACCAGTTCGAGGAGCTCTTCCGATACGGCGCCTATAGCGAGCGCGAGGAGGCGGAGGCGTTCGTCGCGACCCTGCTTGAAAGCGCAGAGGCGCCTCTCGAGCGCGCGCGCATCTATGTCGCCATCACCATGCGCTCCGAGTATCTCGGAGCGGCGGCGCTGATCGACGGGCTCTCCGAGGCGATCAACCGCGGCCTCTACCTGACGCCGCGCATGGGCCGCGACGAGGTGCGCGAAGCGATCGTCGGCCCGGCGGCGGTCTGCGGCTTCTCCATCGAGCCGGCACTCGTGAACCGGCTCCTGAACGACCTCACGTCTTTCGCGCCGTGGGACGAGGACGACACCGGCCATCAGCTCGAGCGTCTAGTTCGGCGCGCCGATCAGTTGCCGCTGATGCAGCACGTTTTGAACCGCCTGTGGTCGATCGCGGCGGAACGCAGCGCCGGCGGTCCGATCGTGCTGGAGCTCGCCGACTACGAAGCGGTCGGCGGGCTGCGCGGCGCGCTCGCTGCGCACGGCCGTGAGATATTGGAGGAGCTGCTCCCGGAGCATCGGGCGCTCGCCCCAACGATCTTCCGCGCGCTCACGGCCGGATCGAGCCTCGCCGAGGCGGTGCGGCGGCCGACGGAGTTTGGAGAGCTTGTCGCGATCGCCGGCGGCGACGAGATCGCTGTGCGCGAGATCATCGAGGCGTTTCGCGGGCCGGGACGAAATTTCCTGATGCCGCCGCGGCCGACGCCGCTCCGATCGACGACGCTGATCGACATCAGTCACGAGAGCCTGATCCGCCAGTGGGACGAGTTCGCGGCATGGCTGCAGCTGGAGATCACCGCGGCCGACACCTGGCGGCGGCTCGTCGATTCCTCGGAGCGTTATCAGCGCGGCGAGGCAAATCTTCTCTCCGGCCTCGCGCTCGCGAGCAACGCCAGCTGGTGGGATCACGAGCTGCCGACCGCAGCCTGGGCGAAGCGTTACGGCGGCGACTTCGAGCAGACGGCGAAATTCCTCGCCGACAGCCGCCACGCCGAGGAGGCGAACGAGGAGGCGAGGGCGAAGGAGCAGCGGCAGAAGTCGCGCAATCGGATGGTAACTGCGGCGGTGATCGTCATCCTCTGCATCGTCACGCCGCTGACCGCCTTCGCTGGATACTCCGCCTGGCGCGCGAACCAGGAACGGGCTGCAGCCGAGGTTGAGCGACAGCGCGCGCTCGACGCTGCAACGGCGGAGGCTGCGGCGCGCGAAGAAGCCGACCGGCAACGCGAGGCGGCGGAAGCGGAGCGCCAGCGTGCGCTCAATTCCGCCCAAGCCGAAGCGGCAGCGCGCGAAGAGGCTGATCGGCAGCGGGTGGCGGCCGAGGCCGAACGGCAGCGGGCGCTGGAGTCAGCGCGCGCCGAGACCGCGGCGCGAGAAGAGGCGGATAGACAACGCCTGGCAGCCGAGGCGGAGCGGCAGCGGGCGCTCGACTCCGCGAGAGCGGAGGCCGCAGCGCGCGAAGATGCCGACCGCCAGCGTCAAGCTGCCGAGGATGCGCGCAAGGCGGCCGAGGACGCGCGCCAGGCAGCCGAAGTGGCGCGCCAGGCGGCGATCGTGGCCGCCGAGCGGGAGAAGGTAGCCGCACGCCAAGCGGCAGAGGCGCAGGTCGAGCTGGAGCGCCAGCGCGCTGCGCAGGCGCGGGCCGAGTTCCAGCGCTCGAATCTCGAGCTCGTGGCGCAACGCGTCTCGACGTTGCAGCAGTCGGGCTCCTGGGAGGTCGCGTCGAACCTGCTCGGCACGCTGTGGCAGGATCTGATCGGCGCCGACAGCGGAGCGCTCGACCGCTGGCTGATCGAGCCGGTGGTCAAGGCGTTCGCCCGCCAGCGGGTGGCGGAGCTCCCCGTGCTGCCGGACTTCCTCGGCTATAGCGGCCTCGAGGGCTGGACCGGAACGTCGGGCCGCTTCCGCGTCTACGCACTTGATAGGAAGGGCGCCGACGGGAGCACGGTCTCCGGCAACAAGATCATCGGGCTGTTCGACGCGATGACGGGGACGGCTCTCGGCTCGTTCGAGCTGCCGTCGGGAGCCGATCTCGGAACGGCCGTCGACCTCGTGACCCCGGACGGAAGCCGCGTCGCGATCGTCACCGACGAGCCGTCGCCCGACGACCAAAAGGACGACAGGCAGATCGCGCTCTGGGCGGACACGCAAGCGGCGCCGATCATGGTCCCGATGCCGCAGCTCGACGGCGAGGTCGGCCTCGATCAGATCGGGCCGGTGAACACCGGCGCCGGCTTCGCGCTCTATTTCAAGCTCGGCGGCAACCCCGGCGAGGTTGCCTACGTCGATCCCGCAGAGAGCACGATCACCTTCGCCGCGACGACCGACAATATCGCCAAGGCGATGGAATACGACAGCATCGGCGACGTGACGCTGCTTGGACTTCTGTCCCGTCGCGTCATCATGCTCGTCAACAGCGGCTCCGACGGCAGGGTCCTGTCGCTGGACACCGAAGAGGAGACGGTTCGCGAAATCGCCACCGACAGCGGCGTCACCGACGCAAAGCTCACGCCGGACGGCGAATTGCTGTTGACGCTCACCTGCCCCGGGGATTGCGTGTCGCAGAGCCTGACCGCCTACGATGTCGCCACCGAAACTGCGCGCTGGGTTGAGAGCGTCCCGAAAGGGATGACGATGGCGCAGACGTCGATCCACGATACAATGATCGACGGAAATCCCGGCTATAGCCTTCTCGTCCAAAACTCCGGCGCCGGCATCATCCTCCAGATTCCACAGGACGAGAGCCAGAAAGTGGTTCGGCTCGATGCGGCCTCGCATGCCCGCATGGGGGAGATCGCATTCGACGGGCTCGGCGGTTACCGCATCGTGGAAAAGGCTCCCGACTCCGTCGAGAGCAACGGGGTGGCGGCCACCGGTGTGCTCGCGAACTATCGCATGCCGTCCACGCGGCAGAAGCTCAACCTCTACGTCGCGCCCAATTCGATCGCGGTCTATCGGGACGGCGACACGTTCCGCATCGCAGGCGTCACCTATGACCAGCAGCTCCTTGTCTATCGGATGCGCCCGGACGGGGAGTTCGAGGAGGATCGCTCCTTCCGCCCGATGCAGATCAGCCAGTCGAACTGCATTTCTGCGGTCGCTTTCGGCGGCGACGGCCGATCGCTTCTTTTCCGGCACTTCGACGGATCGCTGCTCTTCGTGGCGGCGGTCGGAAACGGCGCGAATGTCGGTTGGCACAACAGCACCGCCGCGGTCGGAGAGGCGCGTGCCGAGCTGGAGGCGTCAACGCCCAAGACCGAGTGCGATGCTCCAAGCGAAAGCGATAACGTGGAGCGGATCGTTGCCGCCGACGCCGGCTCAACGGCGTTTGCGCTGCTCGACAAGACCGGGTCCGTCTGGTGGGTGGACGTTGTCGATCAGGCGCCCGAGACGGGGCGGCAGGAGCAGCGCCCTGCCGGCCCCGGCACGACATCGGGAAACGTCGCGGCGACGCCCGCAGCGGCTGTCGCAACGCGAGGCTTCGCCCCGCTGCGGCGGCTGGCCGAGGGCCGCATCGGGATCGCCGGTGACCCCAAGCGGAACCGCATTGCTCTGGTCTCAAGCTCCGCGATCGAAGTCGACCCGGCGGTGCCGCCCGCCCTGGCCACGGACTCGGCGGTTGGGACCGAGAGCGCATCGGACTCGCGCGCGAAAGACGGCACTGGAGGTGGCGGCGAGCGGCAGAGGATACTTCGCTGGACCAACCCGAAGGCGGTCGCCTTCTCGTCGAATGGCGACATCGCCGTTGCCTATGACGCCGGTCGCATCTCCGGCTTTCACCAGGACGAAAGCGGCGCCTGGGCGGTGAAGTTCGACGCGACCTATTTCGCGTCCCCCGTCATTGCCGGATTGTTCGCCACCGACAAGTCGATCGCCGTCGCTGACGACCACGATCGCATCACCTCGCTCGACGCGACGACGGGCACGCTGATCGGCCACGCGCGCCTTCCCGCCAACCCGTCGGTGCTCGCGCTCCGCTCCGATGGGCGGATGCTGTCGGTCGAATGGGACACCGACGCTGCCGCTTCCTTCGACTTCGCTGACGTGACGCCGCCCGACGACATCACCGATACGGCGCGTCTCGTCGCGATGCGAAGCAGGCGCGACCAGGAGGCCGACTCCAATCTCGATCTCTTGATGGCGGATCGCGACATGGAGCGCACCAAGGCGGCGGGAAGCGACAGCGGCTGCCGCCGGGCGGCGGCGCAGCGGCTCTCGATGCTCGAGCTGCGTCTCATTGGAGACAGGCCGGATCTCACGCCCGCGGCCTCGCAGGACTGCGCGACCGCCGATGATATGCGCGCGCTCGGTGCGGTCGAGGCGCTGGCGCAGCGTGGGCAGGTCGCAAGCGTGCGCGATCTTGTCGAGGACGCAGCCTTCTCCCGCGTGCTTCAGGCCGCGGCAGGCGGAGACCGGGTCGCGACCCGCATCCTGGGAGCCGTGCTGGCGCGGATCGCGATGGAGCGCGGCGACCTCGACCTTCAGACGATCGCCAAGGACGCCGTCCGCTTCGGTACAAGCGTACCGTCCGCAGCGTTGCGCGCGATCGCCGCCGGCGCGCCGATCGCGACCGAGCTGCTCGATGCCGCGCGGGAGCACACCGCTTCCGATCCGACCGTCGCGCAGCTCTTCGGCCATTGGCAGGAGCGCCACATCAACGACCTCGATTCCCTGGCCGAAGCTCTTTTCGATTTCTCGATCGCCGAGCGGCTCTATCGCGCCAACGGTCGCGACGACGATGCAGACTTTGCGGGGCATCGCCGCGCGCAGCTCGCCCGGCTTCTTCCCGACGAGCGCGTGCTGGGTGTCATCGCGCGGCTCGACGCGTGGCAGCCGGCGGAGACCGAGATCGCCGGCACCGCCGCGCTTCCCGATATCCCGTCGGAGTCGGCGGCGCGGCACAGTTTCGACATGGAGAACGCAAACCGGCTCGTCGCCACGCTGCCGGGTTCGCCGCTGCTCGAGATCCTGACGAACGAGCTTGAGCGCGCGCGCGTCTTCGACCTGCGCGCTCACGATCCGAAGGGCGCCGCCGACCTTCTGATCACGCTCGGTGAGCGCACGAGCGCCGCGTCGGGATGGTCGCCCGACATCGTCGGCGAATACCTCGAACTCGCCGACGAGATCGGCGGGAAGAATGATCCCGCCACCGTGTTCCGGCTGGCGGCGGAGGCCATCAAGCTGGTCGCGGCCGGCTCGACGACGCCGATCGATGCGAGCGGCGAGGGAATTGGACTTTTCCGCCGCGCCGGTTCGCTCGTCGCCGACACCGTAGGCGCCACGCCGAAGGACGCGGTCCGCTCGGAACTGGATGCGATCGACTTCGGCTTCCTAGGCTACGAGTTCGAGACCCTGCCGGCCGTCGGCGCGGAAGCGGAGGTGCGGGCCGTTGAGGGCGCGCTCGAATCGGCGGCCGCCATGGCCGAGGCTGTCGCCGCGAACGCCGACGACACCGAAAAGGAAAAATGGAACCGGCTGCGGGCCCGCTCGCTCTTCTGGTGGGGCGTGCTCCTGAACGACCACGATGGCGTCAAGTCCGCGAAAGTCCTGCACGAGAGCGCCGATCTGATGCGACCGATCGTCGAGGCGAACGCCGACGATGTCGAGGCGCGTTTCCGCTACGCCGAGATCCTGCGATGGGTCGGCATCGCCGAACCATCCTCCGACGCGACGGCCGCGATCGAGCGCGAGTCGGTGAAGCAGTTCGAGACGGTTTGGGATGACCGCTGGATGCTCGATACGGACCTCCTCAACAGGGTTGGCTCCGGCTACGGGTACGCACTCGCCAATTTGGCGCGGACCATGCGCGAGGCTGAGCTTGCCGACTTGGGCGACGGGCGCACCGCCAAGGACCATGCGCCGTGGGTCCTAGAGCTTCTCGCGCTCGCCGCCGAGAAGGACGACGTCAACGCCGAGATGATCGACGCGGGCGCGATCACGGCGGATGCCACCTTCCAGAGCGGTTGGTACCGGATGAGTACATACGGCTGGCCGATTGGCTTCCTGGCCGGGCTCGTCGGCCTGGAGCGGGGAGGGCAGTCCGCCACCAAATGCGACCTGCTCGCCGCCGACCCCTACGATCCGCTGAGGCGCGCCCCCGGGCTGACGCTCGACAAGGTCGATGCCGCTGCGGCCGAAGAGGAATGCCGCGCCGAGCATGACCGCCGGCCCAAAGACGGCCGCACCGCCTACCAGCTCGCGCGCGTGATCAGCTCCGACACGAGCCGCGAGGCGGATTACCTGCCGATCGCCAGAGACGCCGCGGCGATGGGCGTCTCGCCGGCCTTCTCGCTCGTGGCTTACGCGCTGAGCCAGAAGGACGACGCCGGCAGCGGCGACGCCTACATCGCCACGGCGCAGCGCACGCTGATCGAGTCCTTTCCGCTGCTCTATCCCTTCCTCGCCGATCAAGCGACGACGCCGCGCCAGCGGAACGGCCTCGCGTGGCTCGCCGGCAAGGCCGCCGACCTCGGTGTTCCAGAGGCGCACTTGGCTTTGGTCGATCTCGGCGACGATCCGGTCCAGAAGCTTTTCCACGCCAAGCTCGCGGAGCGGCTTTTCACCGAGGAGGGGAATACGCGCGCGGCGGCGGAAGCCGATCTCAAGGCGCGTACGATCGACGTGCCGCCGGCAGAAGCGTCGGAGGTCGATTTCGAACGTCGCCGCCTGGCAGCCGCGCGCGCTGGTCGAGCTTCCGGCCGACGCCGGCGCAAGCTGACCGGCGCCGCGTCTTCCGCGTTCAGCTCTGCCGGTCCTCGTATGGCGCGCAGCACCTACCGTCGTCGTTCACCGACCCGTCGAGCGGATATTGCACGGACTCGAAGCTGTAGAGCTTGGCGTCGGCCGACGCATTGCACATCCAGTAGGCGCCGTCTCCGTTCTTGAGCCAGACGACATAGTCGCCGAGCGCGTCGTCGACGGTCGCGACGATCTCGAGGTCTTCCATGTAATCGCCGACCGCGGCGCAAAGCCGTTCCGCGCTCTCGGCCGGGCCGGGCCGGTGGCCGTCGCGGTCCTTGGCGATAAGCCTCGCGCCGTCGCCGTCGAGAAGATCGCCGTTCAGGAGCACGTTCGCATAGACGTCGCCCTCGCCGTTTGCATTGCAGAGCCAGAGATCTTCGTCCTTGTCCTTTACCCAGACGACCCAGTCGCCGAGTCCGTCCTCGACCGCGTCGACGAGGTTGGCGGGCTTGTAGCTGTTGAAATCGAGGCAGGCGGCGACTGCGCTGTCGTGGCCCTCCGGGCGCCAATCCTGCCCGTCGGCCTCGGCGCGCGATCCGAGGAAAGCGGCGGCGAGCGCGGCTGCTGCGAGGGTCCTGATCATGGTCTTCACTCCTCTCGCGGGATGCGCGATTTCGAGAACCAAGCCTCGCGCAATGCCGCTCCGCGGATTGTGAGGTTGCGCACAAACGGCGCGCGGGAACTGCGGCATGGTCGTTTGCGTCGGACGGGCCCTCCCTCCCTCCGACGACCTCCTCCCAGACTTGCCGCCGCCTTCGGGCGGCGGTTCTTTTTTCGGCTTTTCCCGTCGCGTGGCGTGCGTGCATAAGATCGGCTCGCAAGCTTGGGAGCGATGGGATGGAAGCGGGCGCGGCGGAGGCGATCGCCGAGGTGGAGCAGTTGGTCAGGAAGGCGGAGTGGATTTCCGCCTTCGATCTGGCGAGCCGCCATCTCGCCACCTTCCCCGACAACGAGACGCTGAAGCACAGGGCGGTTCTGGCGCTCGCCCGCGCCGGGGCGACCGACCGCGCCATGCAGCGCTTCCATGACTGGAAGCTCGACCGCTCGGAGAATACCGACGTGCTGGCGCTCGAAGGCCGTCTCCTGAAGGATCAGGGCGCTGAAGCTGAAGGGCGCACCGCGCCGCGCCGGGCTGCTCGGCGCGGCCGCCGCATACAAGCGGATCTTCGACAAGAAGCCCGCCTACTATCCTGCGATCAACTGGGCGAGTCTGACCTTTCTCGGCGGGCGCAAGAAGGACGCAGCGAAGATCGCCAGGCGCGTGCTTGCCGATCCCGAGGTCAAGAACGCCGCCGATTTCTGGTCGCTCGCGACGCGCGCCGAGGCGAACATCCTCGTCGGCGACCTTGAGGGCGCACGCAGCGACCTGAAAGCCGCGCGCGCGTTCGGCGACGAAGGCGCGGGCTCGACCACGCGCCGCCAGCTCCGCCTGCTTCTTGCCGAAGCCGGCGGTGCGGCCGCCGAGATCGAGCGGTTCCTGGCGCCCCTCGCGCCGCGCATCACGGTCCACTATTTCGGCGGCGAAGGCGATGCCGGCGCCTGGGGGCGATACCGCCGCGGCCCGGCCGACGCAGAGGCGCGTGCACGGATTGACGCTGCGCTGAAGAAGCTCAATCCCGGCGCGGTCTTCGGATCGCTCGGAAGCCCGAGCGAAATCATGTTCGCCGAGGCCGCGCTTGCGGCCGGCAACGAGCTCAACGTCATTCTGTCGCTTCCCGAGCCCGTCTTCAAAACCGTCGCGCTGAAGAATGCCGGCAAGGAGTGGCGCGCCCGCTTTGAAGCTTGCTGCGCCGCGGCGAGCCGTCTCGACACGATTGCAGAAGACCCGGACTCCGACGATCCGGGGCTTGGCGAGCATGCTGGCCGCGTCGCGATGGGATTGGCGCTCCAGCGCGCGCAGAACCTCGACGGCAAGGCGCTGCAGGTGATCCTGACCGATGCCGCCGGCGACGCGCTCGATTCGCCATTGGCCACGGCGTGGTCGAAGGACAAGCGGCGGCGTCACACGGTCGTCGATCTCGGCGGCGGCCCGGCTAGGCGAAGACGCCGGAAAGCGGTCGCTCCACGGCAATGCAGCGCGCTGGTCTTCGGCGACCTTCCCGGCTTCTCCCGCATGCCGGAAAAATATCTGCCGATCTTCTGGAACACCGTGATGCGCGCGATCGGCGACGTGGTCGCGGAGAAGGGAGAGGCGGTCGCGCTCAAGAACACCTGGGGCGACGCCATCCATCTCGTCGTCCCCGATATCAAATGCGCTGCCGAGATCTGCCTCGCCGTGCAGGCGCGGCTTGCGGCGATCGACGGCAGCGTGATGGGGCGCGCACGAAGCGCCGACGATGCGGGTCGGCGCACATTACGGGCCGGTGTTCGCGGATTGGGATCCGGTCATCGGCCGCGGCACCTTCTATGGCCGCTCGCTGTCGCGGGCAGCGCGTATCGAGCCGATCACGCCGCCTGGAGCCGTCTTCGTGACGGAGGCCTTCGCGGCGGTCCTGCTGCTTGAGACGCGCGGCGAGTTCACCTGCAACTATGTCGGCATGGTTCCGCTCGCCAAGGGCTACGGCACGTTCCGTATGTATGACCTCCGCGCCGAAGGCGAGCCCGCAGTCGCGAAGAAGGCGGTCAGCCCGCCCCCTCGGCCGCTGCAGCCTTCAGGAGCGCCTTTACCTCGAAGGGCCGCAGTCCGGGGTGGGCGCCGAGGAGGAGCGCGACGAAGCCGCACATGATCGGCGTCGCGAAGCTGGTGCCGGTCATCGTCGTGTAGCCGCCGCCGTGCGCTGCGACCGGCACGTTCACGCCGTACGCGGAATATTCGATCACCTCGTTACGGTAGAGCCAGCTCCCTTCCGGGCCTTCGCCCTCGTTGTCGACGCCGACGCAGGGAATGAGCGATGCCGGAAAGCCTTCGTCCTGCAGCGGCATGTTGCGCCGTGCCGCGACGATGGTGATGCCTCGGCGGTAGGCGCTTCTCGCAGAGCGCGTTCATGCGCGGCACGTATTTCTCGCTCGCCGCGAGGCTCATATTGAGGAGCGTCGGCTCGCTCCGACCGCCGGCTCGAAGCCGGCGATCATGCGCCTCGCCGCTGCCGCGATTGTTGCCGCCGAGCACGCGGAAATCGAGGAAGCGCGTGTTCGGTGCGATCCGCGCGATGATCGAGGCGACGCCGGTGCCGTGGCCGTAGAGGTCGTTGTTCTCGGTCGGATTGCTCTCGCGCGCCGCGACGTTGCCCTCCGCGTCGGCCTCGAAGATCATGGCGCGGGCGACGCGGCCCGCAAGGTCGGGATGCGAGCCGTCGATGCCGCTGTCGAGGATGCCGACCGTGACCGGCGCGAAGCTCGCCCTTCGCCAGCTCTTCGATCGGGACCGCAAGGGCGCGCTGAAGCAGCCCCTTCGGCAGGCTCATTGCGCGGCCCCGCCGGCGCCATCGCCTCGACCGCCTCGAGCATGCGCGCGAGCTGTCGCACGGTGGCGCTGTCGCGCATGAGCAGCCGGCCGACGCGGTCCATCACCTCCTGCGCGGCCGGGTCGGCCGCGAGCGCCGCCGGCGATGCGCCCGCCGCTTCTGCGCCCTCACCTTGGGACGCGAGCAGCAGCGCCTGGTTGACCACGAGCGCCGCGACAGTCGCGAGACAGGCATAGAGCTGGCCGTCGGCCTCGGTGAAGCGCTTGTCCGGCTTGTTGGAGATCGCCGTGATGACGCCGATCAGGCGGTCGCCGATCATCATCGGCGCGGAGATGACGGACTGCACGCTGCCGGCCGCCTCCGCCAGCTTCGCATCCTTGTAGCGCGGCGCGCCGATCTGCACCTGACCGGTCTCCGCGGCGAGGCCGGCGAGGCTCCCCATCGGCACGTTGGTGCCGACGAGCATGCGCTCGGCCTCCTTGTTGCCGTAGGTCATGACGAAGGTGAGATCGTTGGCTTCGGGATTGTAGACGAGCAGCGAGCCTTCGTCGCCGCCGACCGCGCGCACGCCCGTCTCGACGATGAGGCTCAGCGCCTGATCCTCCAGCCCCGGCGCCAGGCCGAGGTAGCGCTGCATCAGGCCCGCGCGGATTTCTTTCGCATCTGCCATTGATCTCTCCTCCGCGATCCCTGCGGATCACGCCGGTTGCGCCATTCCCTTCGGTGCGCCGGGCTTTGCCGCACGCGCCTGGCCGGGCGGCCCTGCCCGGGCGCGCCCTTCGGAGCGCCCGTGCCCGGCAGGCGCCTCGATCCGCGCTGACCGGCACGGATGCCTTCACGTCGAACTCGGCCTCTTCGCCGTAGGCGAGCTGCGTGTCCATGAGCTTCTTGAAGAGCGTCGGCCGCGCGGAAAGCTCCGCCGGCGTGCCGACGTCGGTGATGCTGCCGTCCTCGAGGCAGCAGACGATGTCCGCGACCGAGGAGATCAGCGGGATGTTGTGCTCGACGAGCAGCATCGTGCGGCCCGGCGCGACGCGCCGCAGCTCGTCGGCGATGCGGTTGACGGAGATGACGTCGATGCCCGCCGCCGGCTCGTCGAGAAGCAGGATGTGCGGATCGGCAAGCAGCGTGCGGGCGATCGCAAGCCGCCGCCGCTCGCCGCCGGAGAGCCCCGCCTTGCCGGCCGCGCGCGACACCGGCGCGCCGAGCGGGTCGCCGGGCGACATGCGCTCGAGCGCGTCCCAGATGTCGGCTGCGCGGCAGGCCGGCTCCATCGCCTGATCGCTCGCGTCGGGTGCGGCGAGCCGCATGTTCTCGCGCACGTCCGCTTCGATGAACATCGGGAACTGCGACACGCTTCCCATGAGCGAGCGGAGCTCGGCGAGCCGCATCGTCCTTCACGTCCATGCCGCCGACCGTGACCGCCCGCCGTCCGGATCGAAAAGGCGCGAGATCGACCTTCAGAATCGTGCTCTTGCCGGAGCCGGAGAGCCCGACGAGCGCGGTGATCTTTCCGGACGGGAAGCGGAAGCTAACGTCGCTCAGCACTGTCAGCTCCGGCGTCGGGCGATAGGTAACGTTCTCGAGCGCCACGTCGTAGCCGGTCACGTCCGCTTCGGTCTTCTTGCCGCTGTCGACGACCTCGAGCGGCTCGTCGAGCAGCGTCCCGACCTTCTCCACTGCCGGCCAGGCGTTGTTAATGCTCGTGTAGAAGGTGATCAGCTCCTGGATCGGGGCGACGACGCGCGGCACGAAGAGATAGATGGCGACCGCCGCCTGCACCGCAGCGCTGCCGCCGACGACGAAGACCGCCCAAAGGATCAGGCCGATCTGCAGCAGGGTCGGGACCGCCTGCGGGAACTGGACCGCGACCTCGCTTTGCAGTGCGCTGCGGAGCTGCGCTTCGGCTTGCGTCTTGAGCCGCGCGGCAAGCTGTCGCTGAGCGAAGCGGCCCGGCGTTCATGAGCTGCACTTCCTGCGGCGTGGTCAGTGAATCGACGAGCGCGTTCGCCACCATGCTCTGCTGCTGCTGAAGCAAGGCTGTTGGCGGCGCGATGCGACCCGCCAGCCACCATCCGCCGAGCGGCAGGATGATCAAAAGCATCGCGACGATGACGTAGACGACGCCGCCCTGCCCCTGCAGCTTGGAGAGGTTGTAGAAGAGAAGCACGATCGCCGAGACGCAGCGAGATGGCGCGCACGATCGGCGAGGACAGCACGTCGCGGAGCGCGCCTTGCGCCTGCTGCGCATAGTTCATGATGACCGCCTGGTTCTCGCCGACGTCGTGGCGGCGTGGTAGCTCGGCCCAAGGCTGATCAGCTTGTCGTGCAGCCTGAGTTGCATGCCCTCAGCATCAGGGTGTTGATCCACACCGTACCGACGCGGTTCGCGTAGCCGAGCGCGATCCCGAGGATCGCCGTCAACGCGAAGAGGATCGCCGTCGCGCCGATAGCGTCGGGCAGGATCGCGTCGATGAAGCCGAAGCCGCCCTCGGGTTTCTTGGCGGTCTTGCTTGCCGCCGCGGTAGCCGGCGCAGGGGCCGCCGCGTCGCCGGCCGGCGGCGTGGGGCGGCGTATCGGTGCTTCGTGCGCCGCAATGCTGTTTTGCGCCTGCGCGATGAAATTGGTGATGAGCTGCGCGTTATAGAGCGTCACGATGTTCGTGACGACCGCGAGGCAGGTGACGAGGTAGAACGGCCCGACGATGCCGGATATCGCCTGCCAGCGCCCAGCGCACGAGCCGCCGCGACGAGAGCGGCGTCAGCGCCACAGGTCGTGCGATCGGTCCCTTCACGGTCTCCCCCCGGACCCGTGCGGCTTCATCTCAACGGGCGGCATCTGAAGCATCTCGCCGCGCCGACCGCAACCACGGCATCAGCGCCGTCGCGCGGGCCGGTCGGCAGGCGGATGGCGATGCTCGTGATGCTCGTGCGAGGCGTGTTGGTCGTGATGATGCGGCTCTCCACAGCCGCAACTCTCGTCGTGAGCGTGCTCTGTGGGCGCCGTGCGGGCGAAGAGCGCCGTCGCGTCGCCTCCGCCCCGCCTCAAGACGTCCGTCCAGGCGGAGAGGACCTGCTGTCTCAGGTCGGCGAGCTCCGGCGTATTGAGCCGATCGATGATGGCGATGCTCTCGGAGAGCTTCGCCTCGGCCGTTTGCATCTTGCCGAGTATCGCCTGTGCGACGCCGGCATTGCCAAGCACCGCGGCGCGGATCGTGTCGATGGCGCGCGCGGGGATCTTCCCTTCGAGCTCGGCCATCAGGACATCGCACTCGCGCATGTCCGACTCGACGTCGGCAGCTTCGCCGAGAGCGAGCCGCGAGCGGGCGAGGCGGACGAGAAGCTGCAGACGCGCGGCGTTGCCGTCGCGGCCGGCGATCGCGGGTTCCGCGGGAATTGCCGAGAGCGCTGCTTTGAACGCGTCCACGGCGTCGCCGTGACGGTCCTGTCGCTGCGCGAGCGCCGCCTTCGCCCGGTTCAGCATGACGAAGCGGCCCTGCCACGCCGGATCTTCGGGAAGGCGTCTGGGAAAGAGAGAGGATGCCTCAGCGAGAGCCGAGACCGTCGCTGCCTCGTGCCCGCGCGCCACCTCCGCTTCGGCGAGAGCAAGGAGCGCGCTGATCAACGCGTCGCGCGTCGCCCGCGTGTTCTCGGCACGGAACGCAGCGCGGCGCGCGGCGACGTCGCCTTCGGCAGGGGCCGGCCCTGCGCCAGTCGTGGCCTCTTGCGGAAGCGCCATGCTCTGGTCCTCCAGCTCGGACGCTGATCTGCCCGAGTTTTTGCAGCGCCCGTCACATTATCGCGGGAATTCGTAGCAATCTGGTAAGCAAGGAAATGGGGCGGCTTGCGCCGCCCCACCAATTGCGCCGGATGTCTCAGACCTCGAAATAGGCGCCGCAGTTCCAGCAGTAGTAGCCGAGCCAGACATTGGTGTCGGCGACGACGTCGTTGACCGCCCAGCAGTTCCAGCAGATCGCGCCGGTCCAGTAGGTCGCCTGGCCTTCGACATCGCTCATCGTCGGCTTCTTGCCTTTGCCGATCTTGTCGGACGGAACCTTGTCCTTGTCGCCCTTCTTGGTGAGTTTCACTTTCGCTTCGGCCATTTCAGGTCTCCTTCAGAATGCACGGGTCATGTTGTGACCCCCCGTTACCCGCGCTCGGCATCCGGCTCCGAAGACAAACTAGTCCCTGCGACGATCAAGGTCCTGATTGATACAGGGAAAAGGCAACTATCGCCCTAACGGGCTAAATCGTCGTCATGCATAGGGCATGAAAGGGATGCTTGTCTGATTCCGAGCGAAGACAGGTCTAATGTTCTCTCAGTGGGCAGAAATTCTCAAGTTACAAAATGGCAAAGGCAGATCGCGTGGGGCCAGACCAGCGATTTGCGCAAAAAGAGTAGGATGATTCCCTGCGAAGAACCTATGACGGGGATGCGATTTCCTTTCGGCGAGAATGGATTTGCTGCACTGCACCAGGAATAGGAGCCGGACGGCTCTTGCGTTTCTCGAAGCGCACGCCACAAAGCTGGGTGCTGCCGTTTCGGCTCGCCGGAACGCGTTGATAGGATAGGATGTTTGTGACGGAGATGCGGAGGGCGCGACCGTGAAAGACACATCGATCTCAAACGTCCCAACGGACCTTTTCCTCGGCGGCGAATGGCGCCGCGGCTCCGATGGCGAGACCTTCGATGTTCAAAACCCCGCGACAGGCGAAGTCATCGCAACGGTAGCGAGTGCTGCCGTCTTGGACGGCATCGAGGCGATCGATGCTGCAGAGCGCGCCTTTCCGGCCTGGGCCGGACTGAAGCCGCGCGAGCGTGGCGAGGTGCTGCGCAAGGCCTTTGAGTTGATCATGGAGGAGAAGGAGGAATTCGCCCGCCTGATCACGCTGGAGAACGGCAAGGCCCTTCCGGATTCGCGCGGTGAGATTGCCTATGCCGCGGAGTTCTTCCGCTGGAGCAGCGAAGAGGCAGTACGCGCGATCGGCGACCTTTATTGCGGTCCGTCGACCGGCGCACGCATCCTTGTCGGGCACAAGCCGGCCGGAATTGCCGTGCTCGTGACGCCTTGGAATTTCCCGGCGGCAATGGCGACGCGGAAGATCGGCCCCGCGCTCGCCGCCGGATGCCCGGTGATCGTGAAGCCGGCCTCGGCGACGCCGCTCACAATGCTCGCGCTGATGCCGATCCTGGAGAAGGCCGGCGTGCCCAAAGGCGTCGTCAGCGCGCTCCCCTCCAGACAATCGGGGAAGCTCGTCGACGCCTTGCTTCACGACCCGCGCGTGCGCGTCGTCTCCTTCACCGGCTCGACGGAGGTGGGGCGGACGATTCTGAAGTCCGCTGCGGACAACATCGTGACGCCGGCGATGGAGCTCGGTGGCAACGCGCCCTTCGTCGTCTTCGACGACGCCGACATCGATGCCGCGGTCTCCGGCGCCGTCGTCGCCAAGATGCGCAATATCGGGGAAGCCTGCACCGCCGCCAACCGCTTCTACGTGCACGGCAAGGTGCACGACCAGTTTGCGAAGAAGCTCGCCGACAAGATGGGAGCGATGAAGATCGGCAACGGCCTGGAAGAGGGGATCGAGGTAGGGTCGCTCGTCGATGCCAAGACACGCGACAAGGTGGTCGAGCTCGTCGACGATGCGGTGAAGCGCGGCGCCAAGGTCTTGACCGGCGGCGCGATCCGCAACGGCCCCGGCTATTTCTATCAGCCGACTGTGCTCGTCGACGTGCCCGAGGATGCGCGCTGCTTTAGAGAGGAGATATTCGGGCCGGTTGCGCCGATCGCGAAGTTCTCCGACGAGGCGGATGTCGTCGCCCGCTGCAATGATACCGAGTACGGGCTCGTCGCCTACGTTTACACGGGTAATCTGAAGCGTGGCCTTGCCTTTTCCGAGAAGCTCGATTTCGGCATGGTCGGGCTGAATTGTGGCATCGTCTCCGATCCGGCCGCGCCCTTCGGCGGAATGAAGCAGTCGGGCATCGGCCGCGAGGGCGCCCATCACGGCATCATGGAGTTTCTGGAGCCGCAGGACATTTCGGTAGAGTGGTGACGGTGCACCTGGGCTGATGATCGAGCCGTCTTCCTTTTCGCTGAACGGGCGACGGGCGCTCGTCACCGGCGGCGCGACCGGGATCGGCGCGGCGATCGCGACAGCCTGCGCCGCCTGCGGCGCCGACGTCGCGATCACCGTCAACCGGCACGCTGGGGACGATGCGCTCGCGGCGATCCGTGCGCTTGGCCGCAAGGCGGAGCCGATCCGCGCCGACCTCGGGAAACTGACCGAGGAGGGCGCCAAGAGCCTGATCGCGGACGTGGAAGCGCGCCTCGGTCCGCTCGACATCCTGGTGAACAACGCCGGCATCATCCGCCGCGGCGACGCGCTCGATCACGCCTGGGCCGACTGGCGTGCGGTGATGGATGTGAACATCGACGCCGTCTGGCTGCTTTCGCAGGCGGCGGCGCGGGCGATGGCCCCGCGCGGCTTCGGGCGCATCGTCAACATCGCGTCGGTGCTTTCCTTCCAGGGCGGCATCCGCGTGCCGGGCTACGCTGCCGCCAAGCATGCCGTTGCCGGATTGACCAAGGCGCTCGCCAATGAGTGGACGGCGAAGGGCATCAACGTGAATGCGATCGCTCCCGGCTACGTGGTCACCGACAACACCGAGGCGCTGCGGCAGGATACGGCGCGCATGCGCGATCTCCTCGCGCGCATACCGGCGGGGCGCTTCGCCGAGGCCGACGAGATCGCCGGTGCCACCGTCTTCCTCGCCTCGCCGGCGGCTAGCTACGTTGCCGGCGCGATATTCAACGTCGACGGCGGCTGGCTCGCCCGTTGACTGCCGAAAGCTTCGACATCGTCGTCATCGGCGGCGGCATATCCGGGGTAAGCCTTGCGGCGCGGCTCGCGCCGCACGCCAGCGTTTGCCTCTTGGAAGGGGAAGCGCAGCTCGGCACGCAGGCGACCGGCCGCTCCGCCGCGCTTTTCGTCGAAGCCTACGGCCCGCCCGCAATCCGTCTCCTGACGCGCTGGAGCCGAGCCTTCTTCGAGTCGCCGCCGGAGGGCTTTTCCGAAGCGCCCCTGTCGCGGAAGCGCGGCGGGCTGGTCTTCGGCGGTGCAGCTCAGCGCGCAAAGCTCGAAGCGGAGTACGACCTGGCACGGAAGACGGCCACAGTCGTCTGGCTCGAGACGGATGCGCTGCAGGCGCGCGCGCCGCTGCTCGAGGCCGGAGGCGGCCGACGCAGGATTTCTGGAGCCCAACGCGCGCGACCTCGATGCCCACGCCCTCCTCTACGGTTTTGCGCAAGGCGCCAGACGCGGCGGCGCGGCCTTCGTGACCGACGCGCCGGTGCACAGCATCGGAAGGGAAGGGGAAGGCTGGCGCGTTGAAGCGGGCGAGCGGACATTCGTTTGCCGGTATGTCGCGAACGCCGCGGGCGCCTGGGCCGATCGCGTCGCGGCGCTTGCTGGCGTCGCCGCGGTTGGGCTTCAGCCCAAGCGGCGCACGGCCGCCACGCTGCCTGTCCCGCCGGAGATTGCGGCCCTGCTCCCGACACATCCGTTTGCCACCCCGGTCGACGAAACCTTCTATTTCAAGCCGGAGACAGGCGCGCTCATGGTCAGCCTCTCCGAGGAAGCGCCGTCGGAGCCGTGCGACGCCCATGCCGACGATATCGACGTCGCGACGGCGCTTGAGCGCTTTCACACCGCGACGATCGTGCCGCGCGCACGTCCATCGGCCACCTGGGCGGGCCTCAGGACTTTCGTCGCCGATCGCGTGCCGGTCGTCGGCTTCGACGCCGGCGCGCCCGGCTTCTTCTGGTACGCCGGTCAGGGCGGCTACGGCATTCAGACCTCGCCAGCCCTTTCGGCGCTTGCCGCCAAGGCGCTTCTCGCCGCCCCGCTTGATGCGGAGGAGAAGGAGCTGCTCCGCGCGCTCCGGCCTAGCCGCTTCTCCGAGACTGCTGCGCGAAGCGCCTGAAAGATTCGGAGCCCGCCAAGGGAACCGTGCCCGGCACGCCGCGGTTTACCTCGGCCGCCCGGAATCGCTCCTCATGAATCTTGTCCTCATCCTGAACCGCGACGCTGGCGCGCTTCGCGGCGTCGACGCCGGGCAGGCCGCAGAGGCGCTTGCCGCGATCTTTCGGGAGCGCGGCCACGCCGTCGCGACCGAGGTACGCGAAGGGAAGGACGCGGTCGGCGCCATCGAGCGAGCTTGCCGCAGTGGAGACGCGGACGCGATAATCGCCGGCGGCGGCGACGGGACGATTTCGGCCGCCGCGGCCGCAGCGGCAGAGTGCGGAGTTGCGCTTGGCGTTCTGCCGCTTGGAACGATGAACCTCTTCGCGCGCTCGCTCGGCATGCCGCTCGAGATGCAGGCGGCGGCCGCAGCACTTGCCGACGGAATCCTCGCCGAGGTCGACATCTGCGAGGTGAACGACCGGCTCTTTGTCCATCACGTCGCGATCGGCCTTCACGCGAAGCTCGTGCGGGCGCGCGAGCGGATGGACTACGCCTCGCGGCTCGGCAAGATGCGGGCGAGCTTGCAGGCCTGGTGGATGGTGGTTCGCCGACCGCCGCGGCTGGACGCGACGATCCTCGCCGACGCCCGCAGCTTCCGCCGGCGCACGGCGGCGATCCTCCTCTCCAACAACCCGCTCGGCGAAGGCCATCTTCCCTATGCCGATGATCCGAGCGAAGGCGCGCTCGGGCTCTACGTCGTGCGCTCGCGCCGGCTGCCTGATCTCGTCAAGCTGACGGCGCTGATCGCCGTTGGCGCGATCGCCGACAATCCGCATCTTGAGAAGTGGTTCGCGCGAGAGATCGAGATCGGGCTCGCCACGACCAGAGTCGATGCCTCCCTCGATGGAGAGATCGTGACGCTTGCGACGCCGCTCAGTATCCGCTCCCGCCGCGGTGGACTGCGGGTGCTGAGGCCCACAGAACAAAAGGCTCCGCGCGCTGGAACCTAAGTCCCTTCAAAGCGTTGCCGGAATGAGACGGGATGTGCAGGCTGACATGAACGACAAAGTCGGCATAACGGAGGCGCGACAGGGCGACCGCCAGAGCGAGAACATGCGAGTACCATTCTGGAGCATTTCGGCAGCCGCGGCGCTTATGGCTGCTCTCGCGGCAGCATTCTGGGTGAATGCGGCATGAGCGTCTCTTGCAGGAAGTCCCGGCCGACCCGCGAGGGGGGAAGGGGCATAAGGAGGCCGGCCGGGACCTTCGATTGCGCCGCTTCGACCTTGCCGCGAATGGGAGGATCCGCGACGCGCTCGAAACGACGACCGGCTTCGACGTGCTTCGTACGCAACGCGTCAAAGCCGAAGAAAAACGAGCCGAGGTGTGAATTGTTCCGGGACCCTTCGCGTTTTTCCTTGCACGCTCAGCCTCAGGCGCTAAGTGATTGTGGCGGAGCCGAAATTTGGCCCAAGCCGAACAAAAATCTTAATCGAGCTGAAACATTTGGGGGAACGCGATCAGTCCCGGAACCAGCGCGCAAGCCGGCCGTTGAGACGACAGTTGAAACGGCGAGAGCGGAAGACAACGCGCGATTTCGTGACGGTCCTTCCTGGTGACGCCGGGCGTTTGCGCCCGCGCTTGGAGCAACAGGAATGGCAAAGGAACGCCGAGGGTCTCGCGCCGGACAAAACAAAAGAGGCGAAAAGATGCAGGCTGGGACGGTTTCCCGCCCCGCCAAGGGCGCGGCACCGCAGATCGATCCCCGCATTCAGCGCGAGATCGGGAAGCATTTGCGGGCGCATTACGAAGACGTGGTCAACGAACCGATTCCTGACAAGTTCATCGAGCTTCTTCAGAAGCTCGAACAGTCGATCGACAAGAAGACCTGAGCGCTCATATGGCGGTTTCAAAAGCCTTGCGGGAAGACCTGCTGGCGTCGATTCCAAATCTGCGCGCCTTCGCCGTTTCGCTGACGGGGAGCAGCGAGCGGGCGGACGACCTCGTGCAGGAGACGCTGATGAAGGCGTGGGCGAAGTTCCACACCTTCCAGGAGGGCACCAACCTGCGGGCGTGGCTCTTCACTATCCTGCGCAACGAGTTCTATTCGCAGCTTCGCAAGCATGGTCGCGAGGTGGAGGACGCGGAGGGCACCTACGCCGCGCGTCTCGCCTCGCAGCCAGCGCAGGGCGGGCACATGGACATGAGCGATTTCCGCAAGGCGCTGAACGAGCTTCCTGCCGACCAGCGTGAGGCGCTGATCCTCGTCGGCGCCTCCGGCTTCTCCTACGAAGAGGCGGCCGCAATCTGCGAATGCGCCGTCGGCACGATCAAGAGCCGCGTCAGCCGCGCGCGCACCCGCCTCGCCGAGCTTCTGCAGCTTGAGCCGGGGGAGACCTACGGCGCCGACCCCACCTCCGCGAGCGTCATCACCCGCACCGTTGCCTGACGGTCGCCGAGGGCAAGCAAGATTTCGCCCCGCGCCAGTTGTCGTCGGGTCGGGGGATATGCCAAAACATAGGGGCGGCGCTGTCCCTGTGCCGCATTTGATTCCAGTCATTCCGTCAGCCTCCCCCTCAGAACCGCAGGGATCGCCAGCCATGAACGCCATCGCTCTGCCGAAATTCGGAATGGGCGCCTCGCCTCGCCGCATCGAGGACGGATCACTGATCCAGGGCAAAGGCCGCTACACGACCGACGTGACCCCGCCGGGAACGCTTGTCGCCTATTTGCTGCGCTCGGCAGCGGCACATGCCCGCATCAAGGTCGGCAACCTGTCGGAGGCGCGGAGCGCCCCCGGCGTGCATCTCGTGTGGACGGCGGCCGACGTGGCCGATCTGGCGCCGATGCCCTGTCTTGGGATGGGCCCGTTCAAGAGTCCGGTGGAGCCCCCGGTTTTTCCGGTGCTCTGCGGCGATGTGGTTCGCCATGTTGGTGATGCGATCGCCCTTGTCGTGGCCGACGACCTGAACGCCGCGCGATCGGCGGCCGAGATGATCGAGGTGGACTACGAGTTGCTTCCGGCGAACGCCGACACAGCGTCGGCGCTAGCGCCGGACGCGCCGCTCGTCTGGCCGGACAGGGGCTCGAATCTCGCCTTCGAATACGAGGCGGGCGACAAGACGGCAACGGATGCGGCTTTCGCGAAGGCCTCGCACGTCGCCGAGATCACGATCATCAACAATCGCCTCGTCTGCAACTACATGGAGCCGCGGGCGGTCGTCGCCGAATACGACAAGGCGAGCGGCCGCTACACGGTGACGGTCGGATCGCAAGGCGTGCATGGCCTGCGCAATGCCGCGTGCAAGGTTCTCAAGATCGACCCGGAGATGATGCGCGTGCTGACCTACGACGTGGGCGGCGGGTTCGGCACCAAGGGCTTCAACTACCGCGAATACCCGCTGGCCGCGAAGGCCGCGAAGGCGACCGGGCGGCCGGTGAAATGGGTGTGCGACAGAAGCGAGCACTTCCTCGCCGACGCGCACGGACGCGACCACGTTTCCACGGGCGCCGTGGCGCTTGATGAGAACGGCCGCATAACCGCCCTCCGCGTCGAATTCACTGCGGCTATGGGCGCCTACTTCAATCAGTTCGGCCCCTTCATCCCATGGCTAGCGATATCGATGCTGACCGGGGTCTACGACATCACCACGATCTACGCGCATTGCAACGCCGTCTTCACGAATACGGTCCCGACCGACGCCTATCGCGGCGCCGGGCGGCCCGAGGCGGCGTTTCTGCTGGAGCGCCTGATGGACGAGGCGGCGCGCGTCACCGGCCTTTCGCCGACCGAGATAAGGCGGCGGAATTTCATCAAGCCAGAGCAGATGCCTTACAGGACCCCGACCGACCATACCTATGACACCGGCGAGTTCGCTGCGCACATGGACAAGGCGCTGGGCGTTGCGGAGGCGGGGACCTTCGACAAGCGGCTCGCCGACAGCAAAGCGCGCGGCAAGATCCGTGGCTTCGGTTTCGGCACTTACATCGAGATCTGCGCCTTCGGCGGATCGGAGCCGGCGAAGGTGACGCTCGACGCCGATGGGGTGGTCAGCGTCCACATCGGCACGCAGTCGAACGGGCAGGGGCACCGAACCGCCTACGCGCAATTTGTCGGCGGCCATCTGGGCGTCGACTACGACAGGATCCGTCTCGTGCAGGGCGATTCCGACGACCTGCCGTCGGGCGGCGGCACCGGCGGCTCGCGCTCCGTGCCGCTCGGCGCGCCATCGGTAGACCTTGCCTCGAAGACGCTTGCCGAGCAGCTCAAGGAGCTCGCCGCGGATGAGCTCGAGGCCGGCGTAGGCGACATCGAGCTTGCCGACGGGACGGCACGCGTCGTCGGAACCGACCGCCGCATCAGCTACGTCGATCTCGCCAAGAAGGCGAAGGACAAAACGAAGCTGACCGCGACCGGCGAGTTCAAGGCGGAGGAGCACACCTATCCGAACGGGACGCATGTCTGCGAGGTCGAGATCGACCCGGAGACCGGCCGTACCGAGATCGTGCGCTACACGATCGTCGACGACTTCGGCGCGACCGTGAACCCGATGCTCCTTGCCGGCCAGGTGCATGGCGGTGTGGCGCAATCGATCGGGCAGGCGCTTTTGGAGCATACGGTCTACGACGACGACGGACAGCTCATCACCGGCACCTTCAACGACTACGCCATGCCACGCGCCGGCGACCTGCCGTCCTTCGATTTCCAGACGCGCAACGTGCCTTGCAAGTGGAACGCGCTCGGCATCAAGGGAGCCGGGGAGGCGGGCACGATCGGTGCGACGCCGACGGTGATGAACGCGGTCGTCGACGCGCTTAACCGCGCCTACGGTATCCGCAACATCGACATGCCGGCGACGCCGCTCCGTGTCTGGGAGGCCATCCAGGCTGCCAAGGGATAGGCGTTTTTCATCCGCCATCGAAGCAAGCGGGACGCTTGCTTCGATGGCGCGGGGGGCGGGGACTTGGGCGTGCTAGGCGGCGCTGAATGAATCCAAGCCGCGGTATCGCGCTCAAGATCGCGTCCACCTTCGTCTTCACTTTGATGCTCGTCTGCGTGAAGGCCGCGTCGGACCGCATCCCTGCCGGCGAGATCGTCTTCGCCCGATCGTTCTTCGCTCTCGTTCCGATCGCCGCCATGCTGTTGTGGCAGGGCGAGGTGGCGGGCGCGATCGCGACCAACAAGCCGTGGCAGCATGTTGTGCGCGGCACCGTAGGCCTCCTCGCGATGACCTCCGGCTTCGTCGCGCTCCGCTACCTGCCGCTGCCGGAGCAGATGACGATCGGCTACGCCTCGCCGCTCATCGTCGTGGCGCTGGCGGCGATCGTTCTCGGCGAGACGGTGCGCATTTATCGCTGGTCGGCGGTGGGGATCGGCTTCCTCGGAATCCTGGTGATCCTGTGGCCGCGCTTCACCGTCTTCGTTGGAGGCGAGGCGCACGGGAATGCGTTCCTGGGCACGATGATCGCGCTCTTCGGCGCGTTTTGTGGGGCGAATGCGGCGATTCTCATCCGCTCGATGACGCGGACCGAGACGACGGCATCGATCGTTCTCTATTTCGCACTGAGCTCGTCAGTGCTGTCGCTCGTCATCTCGTTGCCGTTCGGCTGGGTGATGCCGAGCGTCGGCGAAGTGGCGCTCCTGGTCGCGATCGGGTTGTTCGGGGGAATCGGCCAGATCATGATGACCTCCGCCTACCGCTACGCCGACGCGGCGACCGTCGCATCCTTCGACTATGTCTCGATGCTGTGGGGCATTGGCCTGGGCTACCTGCTCTTCGGCGAGGTGCCGAGCTCCAGCGTGATCCTCGGCGGCGCCATCGTTGTCGCCGCCGGTATCTTCATCATCTTCCGCGAGCGCAAGCTTGGGCTCGAGCGCGCCCGTGAGCGCAAGGCGACGCGCATCACGCCGGGCTAGGTCTCATCCGGAATAGGCGACAACCTTCTGCTTCTGCTTGCCGAGCTTCGCGACGCCAAGCTCCATGACGTCGCCGGGCTTGAGGAAGACCGGATTCGGCTTCTTGCCCTGCCCGACGCCGGGAGGTGTGCCGGTGGTCACCACGTCGCCGGGCTCAAGCACCATCTTGCCGGAGATGTAGGAAACGAGCGTCGCGACGTTGAAGATCATCGTGCCCGTGCTGCCCGTCTGCATGCGGGTGCCGTTAACGTCGAGCCACATATCGAGCTTCTGCGGATCACCGACCTCGTCGGCCGTGACGAGCCACGGACCGAGCGGCCCGAACGTCTCGGCGCTCTTTCCCTTGATCCACTGGCCGGTGCCTTCCAATTGCCAGAAGCGCTCCGAAACATCGTTGCAGACCATGTAGCCGAGCACGTGGCTGAGCGCGTCGGCCTCGCTGACGTAGGAGGCGCGCTTGCCGATGACGAAGGCGAGCTCGACTTCCCAGTCGAGCTTCTTGGAACCCTTCGGGACGATCACGTCGTCGTCGGGGCCGCAGACTGAGCTCGGCGCCTTGGAGAAGAGCACGGGCTCGGCCGGGATCGGCATGTTCGATTCTGCCGCGTGGTCGGCGTAGTTCAGCCCCACCGCGACGAAGTGGCCGACCCGAGCGACAGGCGGCCCGAGGCGCGGATTGCCGCTGACCGCCGGCAGGCCGGCTGGATCGAGCCGCGCGAGGCGCGCCGTCAGATCGAAGGTCATCAGCTCGGGACGGAAATCCTCGACCTCGCCGGAGAGATCCCTGATCTGCCCTCCAGCGTCGATCAGGCCTGGTTTCTCGGCGCCCTTGGCGCCATAGCGGACGAGCTTCATGGGGTCCTTCCCGACATTGTTCGTTGATCGGAGACTGCTTCCAACGGCCCCGCTGCGAATGCAAGGGCGGACGCGCTGTGCGCCTCTTTCCAGGGCGAAAGAACGTGGCTGCTCAACGCGGCCTGTTGCCCCACCGCCACGCTCGGGAGCAGCCGGCCTGTACTTCTCAGCCCGGTCCGTCCTATCGTTGGACGTTGTGAAAACGACGCCATTTCAATTAACCACCTTCCGACTTGAAACCGCGACTGGCCGCGCTTGTCACAAAAATGCTAACCGAATCAGCCATTAAGGCCCCCAGATAGGGGAACTGATGCCCGCAGCGCTTCCGGCGCGCCACGTGCGCACCATGTTCATTTCTGATGTGCATTTGGGTACGCGTGGCTGCCAGGCGGATCTGCTCCTCGATTTTCTCCGCTGCTACGACGCCGAGACGATCTATCTGGTGGGCGACATCGTCGACGGCTGGCGCCTCAGGCGGAATTGGTACTGGCCGCAGACGCACAACGACGTCGCGCAGAAGCTCCTGAGGAAGGCGCGCAAGGGCGCACGCGTCGTCTACCTTCCCGGCAACCACGACGAGTTCCTGCGCGATTACCTCGGAACGCATTTCGGCGGGATCGAGGTGCGCTCGACCGACATCCACACGACAGCGGATGGCCGGCAGCTGCTCGTCATCCACGGCGACCAGTTCGACGTGGTGGTGCGCCACGCGGCGTGGCTCGCGCATTTCGGCGACTGGGCCTACGCGGCGGCGCTTGCCACCAACACCTACGTCAACATGGTCCGCCGCCGTTTCGGCTTCTCGTACTGGTCGCTCTCCGCCTGGGCGAAGCTCAGGGTCAAGAACGCGGTGAATTTCATAGGCGCCTTCGAGGAGGCGTTGGCGCGCGAGGCGCGTCAGCACGAAATCGACGGCGTCATCTGCGGCCACATCCACTACGCGGCAATGCACAACGACTTTGGCATCGCCTACTACAATTGCGGCGACTGGGTCGAAAGCTGCACGGCGCTGGTCGAGCACCACGACGGGCGCTTCGAGATCGTCCGTTGGGCCGAAGGCCTGAACGCGGTGCAACTTCGCCCGGATGCGCAGCAGCGGGAACCTGTCGCCGCGTGAGCACAGGCCCATTCCGGCTCGTCATCGTCACCGACGCCTGGTTTCCGCAGGTCAACGGGGTCGTGAACTCGCTCGACCAGGTGACGCGTGTCCTGCGCGCCTCCGGCAGCGAGGTGGCCATTATCGGCCCGGATCGGTTCAAGACGATTCCCTGTCCGACCTATCCGCAGATTCCGCTCGCGCTCGCATCGCCGGGCGAGATTGGCCGTCTGATCGACGCCGAGCCGGACGCCTTCCTCCACATCGCGACGGAAGGCCCGCTCGGTCTCCTCGCGCGTCGCCATGCGATCGCGCGCGGCCGCGGCTTTACGACGAGCTATCATACGAAATTTCCCGAATACCTCTCCGCCCGCGTGCCCGTGCCGCTCTCCTGGGGTTATGCCTTCATGCGCCGCTTCCACAACGCGGGGCAGGCCTGCATGGTGGCGACGATGTCGCTCCGCGATGATCTTTCGCGGCGCGGCTTCAGGAACTTGGTTTTCTGGTCGCGCGGCGTCGACCACGCGCTGTTCCGTCCTCGGCCGGAAGCCGATCTCGGGCTGCCGCGACCGATCTTCCTATCCGTTGGGCGCGTCGCGGTTGAGAAGAACCTCGAAGCCTTCCTGAAGCTTGACCTGCCGGGCTCAAAGGTCGTCGTCGGCGACGGCCCGGCGCGCGCCGACCTGGCAAGAGCCTTTCCGGAAGCGCATTTCCTCGGCGCGCTGTCGACCGAGGAGCTGGTGAGGGCATACGCCGCCGCCGACGTCTTTGTCTTCCCGAGCCTCACAGACACGTTCGGGAACGTGCTTCTGGAGGCGCTCGCCTCGGGCCTGCCGGTGGCCGCATTCCCGGTGACCGGGCCGAAGGACGTGGTGACGGACGCCAGCGCCGGCGTTCTGGATGCCGACCTGCGCAAAGCAGCGCTCGGCGCGCTGAGGCTCTCGCGGGACGCCGCGCGCGAATTCTCGCTCGGCTTCTCCTGGGAGGCGAGTGCCGACGCGTTCCGCGACAACATCCTCGGCGCACACGGAGCGATAGCTCGCAAGGCGGCCTGACGCGTTGCCTCAGCGGCGCAGCTCGGCTATCGCGGGCGGCCCGCACTAAGGCCTCGCAATGACCACGCTTCCGACCATCGCCGACATCGAGCGCGCGCGAGAGCGCATCGCCAAAGAGGCGGTCCGCACGCCGCTTCTCTTTGCGCCGATGCTGTCGGAGCGCCTGTCGGCGCGCGTCTACCTGAAGCCGGAGAGCCTCCAGCGCACCGGCTCCTTCAAGTTTCGCGGGGCCTACAATGCGCTTTCCGCCCTCGGCCCGTCGGAGAGGGCGAAGGGCGTTGTGGCGGTCTCTTCCGGCAACCACGCGCAGGGCGTTGCGGAGGCGGCGCGGCTTTTCGGCGTCCCGGCAACGATCGTCATGCCGGCGGACGCGCCGTTGCCGAAACGCCGGCGGACGGAGCGGAGCGGCGCACGCGTCGTCGCCTACGACCGGGCCACGGAGGACCGCGACGCCGTCGTCGCGCGGGTTCTGGCAGAGATCGGCGGTGCCTTCGTGCATCCCTTCAACGATCCCTTCGTCATCGCCGGGCAGGGGACGGTCGGGCTGGAGATCGCCGATGACTTCGCCGCGCTCGGCCTCGCGCCTGACATCGTCGTCGTGCCGGCAAGCGGCGGCGGGCTCGCTGCCGGTGTTGCGCTTGCGGTGACGGAGCGCTTCCCTGCCGTTGCGGTCTACACGGCGGAGCCGGAAGGCTTCGACGACTACGCGCGCTCGCTGAAATCTGGGAAGCGCGAGCGCAATCCGAAGCAGGCCGGCTCCATCGCCGATGCGCTTCTTGTGGAGGAGCCCGGCCCGATCGGCTGGGAGATGAACAGGGGCAGGCTGGCCGGCGGCCTTGCTGCAAGCGATGCGGAGGCGCTTTTCGCCGTCGGCTACGCCTTCGACGAGCTTCGGCTCGTCGTGGAGCCGGGAGGTGCGGAGGGTCTGGCAGCCCTCCTTGCCGGGCGGCTGGAGACGGCGGGGAAGACGATCACGATCGTGCTCTCGGGCGGTAATGTTGGCGACGACATCCTCGCCGCCGGCCTTGCCGCCTACCGGGCGGAGGGCTTGCGCGAGCGTGGCTGAGAAGCAGGCTTCTCCGGCTCCGCGGTCTCGCCCATGAGCGTCTCGGAGAGTGTCCGCAGCTCATGCCGCGCGCGCTCGACAAGCGCGAAGCGCCGGGCCGTCTCGTCGCCTTCCGGATCGGCGTTCACCCCCTCGACGGCGATATCGAGGGTCATCGCGACATGCTGGATCTCGCCCACGACAAGCTCCGGCCGGAGCTGGCTGCGCACGCCTTCGATGGTCGTTTCAATGCGCTCCAGCGAGTCGAGCAGCCCGAGGGTCTCGGTCGGCTGACAGCGGCGCCGATATTCCGCCAGGAACGATCGCCCCTTGGTCGTCCCGGAAAGCGCCTGTAGAAGGCTGGAAAAATCAGACTCGCTGATAGGTCCGAAGCCCTTTCGGCCGCCCATCCGAAAACCCCGCCACGCGTCTTCCTCGCCCTAGAGAAGCCGGAAACGCTTTAGAAATGGCTTACGAGATGCCGTTCGGCGCTGCCCGCACCTATGCCATTCGCGCCGCGGCGTTTTCCGCCTCGATGTTCTTTTCCAACGGCATCTACATGCCGTTCTTTCCGATCTGGCTCGCCTCCAAGAACCTCGGACCCAGCGAAATCAGCATCATTCTGGCGCTGCCGCTCCTGATCCGGATCCTGGTCTCACCTGCCCTCGTCGGGTTCGCAGACCGGCTCCCGAGCCTCCGCGCCGCTGCGGCGATCTACGCCTTTCTGGCGGCGTCGCTCTTTCTCGTGCCGTTTTTCTTCTCCGGCTTCTGGGTGATCCTGTTTTTCACCGGCGCGGCGCTCATGTTCTGGAGCGCGCTTGGGCCGTTCTCCGAAGCCGTGATTCTCTACGGCGTGCGCCAGCACGGCATCGACTATGCGCGCGTGCGCCTCTGGGGCTCGGCCGGGTTCATGTCGGGGAGCCTCGTCGCGGCGGCCGCGGCCCAGCATTTCGCCGGAAACGCCGTTCTCGCCGTACTGATTTGCGCTTACACGGCTGCGGGGCTGATGGCGCTGATCTCGCCTTGCGTGCCGGCTCCGCCGCCGGCGGCGGAAAAATTCGGGCTGAAGAAGGCCTTCGCCGACCCTACCCTTCGCCGCGCGCTCATGGCCGGCACGCTGACGCTCGGCGCGCATGGCGTCTTCTATTCTTTCGGCACGCTCTATTGGCAGTCGAAGGGCTTCTCCCCGACGCTTATCGGATCGCTCTGGGCCTATAGCGTCGCCGTCGAGGTGACGCTCTTCGGCGTCGTGAAGAAGCTTCTGCCGAACTGGGGCGCGCGGCGCTTCATCCTGGCGGGATGCGCGGCCGGGCTGGTGCGGTGGTCGCTTTTCCCTTTCGCGGTCGACGCCGGCCGCAGCCTTCGCGCTGCAGACGCTTCACGGCGCGACCTTCGGCATGACGCATCTCGGCATCATGATGACGATCGGCGCGGTCGCCACGCCCGGCCATACAGCACGCCTCCAGGCGGCCTATCAGTTCTGCCACAGCTCGATGCTTGCCTTGACGATGGCAGCAGGCGGCCCGCTGTTCCGCGTGTCGCCGACGATCGCCTTCTTTGCCGCTGCGGCGCTGGAACTGCCGGCGGCCTATCTCGCGAACGGACTGAAGCGCGGGCTTCAGCCCCAGAGCATCGGGTCGGGCGGCGTCACCAACGCGTCGGAATAGACAAGCCCCGGCGTCCGGTCTTTGGCGAGGAGAAGCGGCCCGTCGAGGTCGACGAAGTCCGCCTCCTGCGCGATCAGCATCGCCGGCGCCATGGCGAGCGACGTCGCCACCATGCAGCCGACCATGATCTGGAGCTTGCGCCGCCGCGACTCGCGCACCAGCGCGAGCGCCTCCGTCAGCCCGCCGGCCTTGTCGAGCTTCACGTTGACACCGTCGTATTTGTCCGCAAGCGCGTCGAGATCGGCCACCACGTGCACACTTTCGTCGGCGTAGATCGGCACGATGTGCTCCACGTCGCGGAGGAGCTCATCGGAGCCAGCGGGCAGCGGCTGCTCGATCAGCGCGACGTGCGACTCAGCGCAGGCTCGTAGGTTCTCGGCGAAGTTCGCCGCGTTCCAGGCTTCGTTCGCGTCGACGACGAGCTCGGCATCGGGCACCGCGCGCCGCACCGCATGAATTCGAGCCGCGTCGCCGTCACCGCCAAGCTTCACCTTGAGAATGCGGAGGTGCTTGGCGGCACGGGCGGCCTCGGCCATCGTCTCCGGCGTCCCGAGGCTGAGGGTGAAGCAGGTAACGACGGGCTTCGGCGCCGAGAGGCCGGCGAGCTTCCATACCCGCGTCCCGCTTTGCTTCGCCTCGAGGTCCCAGAGCGCGCAGTCGAGCGCGTTCCGTGCCGCGCCGGGCAGCATGTCGCGGCGGAGCGCCTCGCGGCCATCGTCGACGGGCGCGCCCTCGATCGTGGCAAGCACGCTCTCCACGGTTTCGCCATAGCGCGCGTAAGGCACGCACTCGCCGCGCCCGACATGCGCGCCGTCGCCGACTTCCACGACGACGACGGTGGCCTCCGTCCGCGCCCCGCGCGAGATCACGAAGGACCCCGCGATCGGCCAGGTCTCGGCCCGCGCTTTGACGGAGATCGTCATGGCCTGCCAAAAATCTCGGAGATGCGGTCGACGAGCGGGCCGACGCCGGTACGGATCGGGTCGACGACGGGCATGCGGTATTCCACCGAGGTTTCCGCGAGGCAGCGCCGCGCCGCCTCTTCGCCGAGCGCCGCCGTGTTGATGGCGATTCCGAGCGCCCGGATGTCCGGGTTGGTGAGCCGCCCGAGCGTGACCGTCGCTTCGATGACTGCGGCGATCGAGGGGAGGGGGGTCTTAACCCCGCGCATCGTGGTGCGGGTCGGCTCGTGGCAGACGACGAAGAGGTCCGGCTGCGCGCCGTGCAGGAGCCCGAGCGTCACGCCGGCGAAGGAGGGATGGAAGAGCGAGCCCTGGCCTTCGATGATCTGCCAGTGGTTTTCGGCCACTTCAGGCGCGATCCATTCGACCGCGCCGGAGATGAAGTCTGCGGCGACCGCATCGATCGCCGCGCCGCGCTCGGCGATCAGCACGCCTGTCTGCCCCGTCGCGCAGAACTCCGTAGCGTAGCCGCGTTCCCGCATCTCCTTCTCGATCGCAAGCGCCGAGTATTTCTTGCCGATCGAGCAGTCCGTGCCGACGGTAAGGAGCCGCTTGCCGCTTCGACGCATGCCCTTTCCGGTCGCGAAATGCCGGTCCGAATGCCGCACCTCATGCAGCTTCGCCCCGTGCTTTTCCGCCGCAGCGCGGATGGCCGGGAAGGAGGAGAGCCGGTCGTGGAGGCCGCTTGCCACATCCATTCCCGCCTCGATGGCCTCGACGATCGTCGCCGCCCAGTTCTCCGGCAGAACGCCGCCGGCATTGACGGCGCCGATGACGAGCGTCTTCGCGCCCGCCTCGCGCGCCGTCTTGATGTCCATGTCGGGCAGGCCGGTATCGGCGCGGCAGCCGGGGAGCCGCAGCTGTCCGACGCACCATTCGCGCCGCCAGTCGACGACGCCGTGCGCGGTCTTGGCGGCGAGCGCATCGTGCACATCGCCGAGGAAGAGGAGATAAGGCTTTTCGATCGCCATCAGCCTGTGCTCGCCTTGCGCTTGTGGCAGGGGTGGGTATTGGCCAGACTTGCCGTTTCCGCGCCACCTGCTAGCACGGCGGCAGCGCATTCGTCAGCCGGTCGAGACGCCTCATGTCCGCTACGCTGGAGCATCATTTCGAAGCCGGCCGCCTTTTCCTCTTTCCCGGCGGCGGTTGGGTGATCGAGGAGGCGCGGAAGCTCGACCAGAAGATCGGCGAGGTTCTCCTCGGGCTGCCCGAAGGCGGGCCGAGGCAGCTCGTGCTCGATCTTTCCGAAGTCGCCGCACTCGACACCGCCGGCGCCTTCCTGCTCGCCAAGCTTGAGCGCCAGACCATCGACGATGGCGGCCGAGTCGCGTGGCGCGGCGTCGACGAGGAGCGTGCACCGCTTCTCTCGCGCGTGCGCGACGTCCTCGACCGCGCCGAGGCGCCCCGCCGCAGTACCCGCCGCGGCGTCCTGGAGGACATCGGCGAGACCGTGGTCTTGGTTGCCCGCGATGCGACGAGACTGCTCGACATGCTGGGCGGAACGGTGCGCGAGTTCGGTCGCGTTGTCGCCCACCCGCTCACGTTCCGCGTCATGGCGGTGGCGCGGCAGGCGGAGGTGACTGGCGTTCGCGCCGTGCCGATCATCGTCGTGATGTCGTTCCTGATCGGCTGTATCGTGGCGCAGCAGGGCGCCTTCCAGCTTCGCTTCTTCGGCGCGAGCGTCTTCACCGTCGATCTGGTCGGCATCCTGACGCTGCGCGAGCTGGCGCCGCTTCTGACCGCGATCATGGTCGCCGGCCGCTCCGGCAGTGCCATTACCGCAGAGCTTGGCTCCATGCGGATGCGCGAGGAGATCGACGCGCTTCGCGTGATGGGCCTCGACCCGGTGAACGTGCTGGTGCTGCCGCGCGTGCTCGCCCTCGTCATCACCGTGCCGCTGCTGAGCTTCCTCTCCGTGCTCGCGACGCTCGCCGGCGCGATGCTGACACTTTGGATTTACGTTGAGATTCCGCCGGTCGCCTTCCTGCAGCGGCTGCAAGGCGCCGTCGATTTTTCCTCGTTGTGGAGCGGTCTCATCAAGGCGCCCTTCATGGCGCTCATCATCGCGCTGATCGCCTGCACGGAGGGAATGGCGGTGGAGGGCAGCGCGGAATCGCTCGGTCGGCATACGACCGCCTCCGTCGTGAAGGCAATCTTCATGGTGATCGTGGTCGACGGCGTCTTCGCCATCTTCTACGGCATGATCAACTTCTGATGGCCCAAAACGGCGCAAGCAACAGTGGCGGCGAGGCGATCATCCGGGTGCGCGGGCTGACCGTCGGATTTAGCGGCACGGCGGTGCTGGAGAATCTCGATTTCGACGTCAAGCGCGGCGAGATCCTCGCGATCGTCGGGGCGTCCGGTACGGGGAAGTCGGTGCTGATGCGTTCCATCCTCGGCCTTGTCACGCCGCAGGAGGGCGAGATCGAAGCATTCGGCACAACGCTCGGACCGTACGGCCCGAGCGTCGAGATCGAGCGGCGGTGGGGTGTGCTCTTCCAGTTCGGCGCGCTCTTTTCTTCGCTGACGGTCGCTCAGAACATCGAGATTCCAATGCGCGAGTTTCTCGATCTTCCGGGTCGCCTCGTGCGCGCGCTCGCCAACCTGAAGGTCGAGCTCGTGGGGCTGAATGAGAGCGATGCCGCGAAATTTCCTTCCGAGCTCTCCGGCGGCATGATCAAGCGCGCCGCGCTCGCTCGCGCGCTCGCCCTCGACCCTGACATTCTCTTTCTCGATGAGCCGACCGCCGGGCTCGATCCAATCTCGGCATCGGAGTTCGACGCGCTGATCGCCGATCTCAGAAACACTTTGGGCCTGACCGTCGTCATGGTAACCCACGACCTCGACACCCTGCACGCGATCGTCGATCGTGTGGCGGTGATTGGCGAGAAGCGCGTCCTCGTTGAAGGCAGCCTTGCCGAAATGCAGCGTTTCGACCATCCCTGGGTGAGAAGTTACTTCACCGGCAAAAGAGCGCGGGCGGCGCTGGCGTAGTAAAGTGACGCGATGGAAACAAAGGCCAACACAGCCCTGATCGGCGCCTTCACGCTCGTCGTGCTGGCGCTCGGCTTCGTCTTCATCTACTGGCTCGCCCGCGGCGCCGGCGAGGACGCCAACGCGCCGCTTACCGTCATCTTCGAGGATCCGGTGACCGGCCTTTCCGTCGGCAGCCAGGTCGTCTTCAACGGCATCAAGATCGGCGATGTGAAAACCCTAGACCTCGACCCGCAAAATCCGAAGGTCGTGATTGCAGGGCTGCGCCTAACGCCGAAGCCTTCGGTGAAGGCTGACACGCAGGTGACGCTCGGCTTCCAGGGCCTGACCGGCGTCGGTTACATCGAGATGGCGGGCGGGTCGCCGAACCTGCCGCCGATCTGGCAGGCGCAGCCCAACCCGACGATCATCGCGACGCGCTCGTCGATGCAGGATCTTCTCGCCGGCGCGCGCACGATTCTCTCCCGCGCTGATGAGGCGTTGCAGAAGCTCGAGCAGACGATCTCCGACAACTCAGACGATATCTCGCTCGCCGTCCTCGACGTACGCAAGTTCACTGGCGCGCTCGCCGAGAACTCCGACGGCATCGCCGATCTCGTCGCGAACGGCTCCGCCGCCGCGAAGGGAATCGCGGAGGCCTCGACCAAGCTCGACGGCATCGTCACGAAGGGCGACGCACTCCTTGCCGCGATCGACCCGCAGGACGTGAGCGCGACGCTGAAGAGCATCCGCACCACGAGCGAGGGCCTTGCGGCGCAGCGCGAAGCGCTCGATTCGATCATCGCGCGGGTCGACGCGGTCGCCGCCAACGCCGAGGAGTTCTCCAAGCATCTGCCGACACTCGGCGAGAAGTCGGAATCGCTCGTCGCCGCCGTCGATCCGGAAAAGCTCTCGCGCGCGCTCGACAATCTCGACAAGTTCGCTTCCGCGCTCGGCGACTCAAGCGATGACATCAACCAGATCGTCGCCAATGCGCGCAGCGTCTCGGACCGGTTCGAGGCGCTTAGTCAGCGCGCCGACTCGCTCTTGGGCAAGCTCGACAACATGGCGGGGCAGGGACCCGGCGGAATCCTGGAGGATGCGACCGCGACGCTCGCCTCGATCAAGGCGGCGGCAGACAATTTCAACGCCCAAGTGGCGACGCTGGGCAGCGGCCTCAACGACTTCAGTGGTCGTGGCCTGCGCGACCTGCAAGGCCTGGTCTCCGAGGGGCAACGGACAATCGGCCGGCTCGACCGCGTGATCTCGGACCTGGAGCGCAATCCGACCGGGTTTCTATTGGGCGGCGAGAACGTGCCGGAATATGGTGGAAGGCGGCGGTAAGAGGGGGCGTCTGGCGTGAAGTCAGTAAGAGCGATCTCGGCGCGCGTGCCGCGCCGCGCCGGCGGCTTGGCCACGCCGCTCCTCGCCGCGCTGCTTGCCGGCTGCACTAGCCTACTCGCCGGGCCGCCGAGCGCGATCTTCGATCTGAGCGCGCCCTCTCTGAACTCAGCGCCGCCCGCGCACCAGCGCAACATCCAGGTTCTGGTCCCTCAGCCCTCGACTGTCGGCGCGCTCGATTCGGAGCGCATCGCCGGCCGCCCGACGCCGTCGGAATATGCCTATCTGCCGGGCGCCGTCTGGAGCGACAGGCTGCCGAAGCTCCTGCAGACGCGCCTCGTAGAGACGCTGCAGAACAGTGGTCGCGTCCGCGCTGTCGCGGTACCGGGGCAGGGGCTCCTGATCGACTATCAGGTCGTGCTCGACGTCCGCGCCTTCGAGCTGACGACGCAGGGCGCGCATGTCGATTTCTCGGTGCGGGTCATGGACGATCGGAACGGCCGCGTCGTGCGATCGCGCGTCTTCCAATACCTCGTGCCGGTCCAGGGAAAGGGCACCGCAGCTGTCGTCGCGGCGCTCGACCGCGGCATGGAGCAGGCCTTTACCGACATCGCTAACTGGGCGTTTGGCTAGCGGCGCGCCGGGAACTTCCCCGCCAAAGGGGGAAGGTAGGGGAATTGCGCGTGAAGCCTACCCGAGCCGCCCAGCCGCGTGTGCAAGCATGGTGTAGACCTTGCCGGTGTCGGAGGTCAGATACATGCGCGACACGGCAGGGTCGGAATCGTCCTTCGAGACCTGCGCGAGGAGCCGCTCGAAATCGCCGATGTAGTTGTCGACCGCCCGGCGGAAGTCGGAGTCGCGCTCGTATTTGCGCCGTAGCTCGTCGAAGGTCTTCTGCCCCTGCAGCGTATAGAGCCGCCGCGTGAAGACGTTGCGCTCGCCGCGCTTGTAGCGATCCCAAAGCTCGACCGAGGCCTCGTGATCGATCGCGCGCGCAATGTCGATCGAGAGGGAGTTGAGCGATTCCACGACCTGCGCCGTGGAGCGCTTGCCGCCGGCTGCCGCGATCTCGGCTGCCTCCGGCTGGGCCGCGACCGTATCCTTAGGCTCGTCGGAGGAAGCACGCCTAAGAAGATCGGCAACCCATCCGCGCGCTTCGCCGTTCCGCCGCGGGCGGAGCGACGGCGTTGTGACCGGGGGAGCCCCGATCTCAGCGGCGATCTTCGCATCCGTCGCAACGGCGCCGGCCGGCCGGCCGAACGGCTCCGGCAGCGGCGGAGGAGTGGACGCGCCCGCACCCGGCGCAAACGGCGCCGACGGAGCGAACGTCGGGGGCGGCATGAAGGACGGCGGAGAAGCCAGCGGCGCCGGCGGCGGTGTCAGCGTCGACGCCGGGGGCGTGAACGCTGGCTTGGCCTGGGCAGGTGCCGCGGGAGGCGGGACCACGGGGCCCGAGGCGAGCGGCATCGACGGGCGCGGCTGCGCCGGCATCGTCTCGCCCGCGCTCTTTGCCACGATCTTCGACAGCTCGTTGATGGCGTCGATCTGCTCGGCAATGGCGCGGCGCATGGCGTTCGAGGCCTCGATGGCCTCGGCCGGCATTTCGAGCACGCCCTTCTGCAGCTCCTCGCGCGTCTCAGTCAGCTCACGCTGCATATCGCGCGCTGCGATGCGCAACTCGTCGGCGGTCTTGGCGAAGCGCCGCGTCGCCTCGGCGACGGCCCCGCTGACTTCCTGGACGAGGCCGCCCGCGGCATTGCGAAGCTCTTCGCCGGAGGCGTTCGTCGCCTCGCGCACCTTGGCCTCGAGCGCGAGCCGCGCGATCTGCACGCCCTCCACGGCGCGCTGGCCTTCCGTTATCGCGGCAAGCCGCATTGTCTCGAACTGGCCGATAGCGTTGCGTGCAGCCTCCTCGGCCTTCTCGCCGAGCTGCTCGTTGAGCACGGCAACCCGCTCTTCGGCGTTGGTCAGCGCCGCGGCAAGCACGCTCGAAGAGCCGCCCGCGGCTTCCTGCGTGATGCGGGCAATCGCCTCGGCGACCTCGGTGATCCGGTCCTCGGCGCCGCGCAGCACCTCGGCGATGCGGCTCGATGCGCTGCGTGTCGATTCCTCGGTGACGCGACCGAGGCTCTCGCCCAAGCGGAAGAGCTCGGCGGAGAGTGTGGCGATCTGCTCCTGCGCATCGGCGAGCCGCTCGGTCAAAAGCTCGGCCGACCGCCTCGTCGTCTCCTCGGCGCGCTCTCGCACCGTGTTGGCGACGCTGGTGATACGCTGCTCGGCATTCCCAAGCGTGCTGGAAAGGAGCGAGGTGAGCCGGCTGAGGCGCGCCTCCACGGCTTCCGCCTGCTGCGCAAGCCCTGTGGCGATTGCCTCCAACGCTTCACGCCGATCCGAAAGCCCGCCCTCCATCAGCTGGTTCGTGTGCATCAGGCTGGCATTCGTCTCGGAGAGCGCTTCCGTCTGCTCGCCGAACTGCGAGGCCATCGCCGAGATGTCGCGGAGTGCGTAGGTGGAGACCTCGCGCAGCGTGTTGACTTGCTCGGCAAGCTGTCGCTGCGACTGGCCGGTCTCGTGGGTCGCGATCGAGAGCGCGTCACGCAGCGACGAGACCTGCTCCGTCAGCGTGGATTCGATGCTGGCGAGCTGCTGCGACGTGTCGTTGAGCACGGTCTGCAGTGCCGAATTGGCGGTTTCCAGGCGCCCGACCATGTCCTGCACTTCCGTGCGGACGCGGCTGTTGGTGCCCTCCATCGCCTGCATGATGGCGCTCGTCTGCATGCCGAGCGTGCTGAGCAGTCCGCGCACGTTGGAATCGATCGCTTCCGCTGACTGCTCGCTCTGGCGGCCGATCGTCTCCACGACGTCGCGGCCGTGGTTGACGAGCTCATCGACCATGCGCTCGCGCCGCCGATCGAGGTCTTGCAGGAGGTCCTGCGTGTTCGCGGCGATCGTCTCGGACATGCCCTTGGTGCGCCCCTCGACACCGTCAAGCAGCGCGGTCGAGCGCATGTCGAGCGCCTGCAGAAGCGCGTTCGAGCGGTTGTCGAGAAGGCGGTCGAAGTCGGCATGCCGCGCCTGCAGCGTGGTTTGCAGGTTGTCCGTCCGCTCGTTCAGCATCTCGCTGGTGCCGGAGAGCGTCGACTGCAAGGAGTTGGCGCGGTCGGTGAAATCGCTTTCGAGCGCCAGGAGCCGCTCGCCGAAGCCGCGGTTGATCTCCATCATTCGGTTGGCGATCGTCTCGGTCAGCTCGTGCGTGCGGGTCTGAAGCTGGTCGCCGAGCGTCTGCAGGCGCGTGTCGAGCGCCGCCGACATCTCGCTATGGCCGTCGTGGAAGGCAGCGGCCATCTCACGAGTGCGCGCGACCAGCGTCTCGCTGATCTGGCGGGCGCGGACGTCAAGCGTCGAGTTGATCCGCTCCAGGCGGTCGTCGAGCGTGTTGGCGAAGCCGTCGGCGCGCTGGGCGAAGGTCTGCGTGACCTCGCCGATGCGGGCGGTGACGCGGTTCTCGAAGCCCGCGAGCCTGCCCTCGACCGCGATCTCGATCGTGCTTGCCGACGAAGCGAGGCGGATCGCCGCCGCTTCGGCACTTTCCGTAAGCCGGCTCTCGAAGCCCGACAGCCGCGAGTCGAGCGTCTCGCCGATCTGTGCGACGCGCGTGTCGATCAGCGATCCTAGGGCAGCGCTACGCTCGCCCAGCGTCGCCGCGAGGTTGGTGCCGCGCGTATCGAGCACTTCGGATATGCGCTCTATATTCGCTTCGATCTGCCGGCGCAGATCCTCGCTGCGTGTGGTGAGCGCTGCGGCCGTCTGTTCGCCGGTCGCGGAAATGACATCCTTGAGCGCGCCCATCTGGTCGCGAATGACGATCGCGGTCTCGCGGCCGGACGTCTCGAAGCGACCCTGTGCGTCGCGCAACGTCGTCTCGACGTTGTTCAGCTGCTCGCCGATATGGCCAGAGACTTCGCGGCCGACATTGGCGAGCCGCTCGTCGGCGAGCGCCAGAGCGGCTTCGATCGAGCCGAGCTGCTGAACGACGTTGCCGGCGATGCGGTCGCCGGAATTGTTGAGCCGGTCGTTGGCGGTGTTGAGGTGGCCCTCGACGTTCTCCACCTTTGCGTCGATCGAGGCGGCGATGCGGTCGCCGGTCGCAGCGAAGCGGTCGTTGGCGGACGAGAGGACGGCGTCGACCGAGCCGACCTGCCGGTTGATGTCGCCGACGAGTTTCTCGCCGGAATCCCCGAGTGTGCGGCCGGCAGATTCGAAGCGCGCCCTCGATCCGCTCGACCTGCATGCCGACGTCGAGCGTCATGTCGACGCCCACTTTCTGGAAGCGCTCGCTGGCGGAACCGAGCGCGCCGTTGATCAGGGAGATCTGCTGTTCGATGTCGCTGACCACGCGTGCGCCGCCTTGGTCGAGGCGCTCGCCGGCCATGCCGACCATGCTCTCGATGCGGTCGACCTGTGCGGCAAACGCCTGCGTCACGGTGCCGGCGGTCCCGCCGACGCGATCGTTCGCGGCCGAAAGCGCCGCCTCGACGGCGCCCGACTGGCGGTTGATATCGCTGATGACCCGCGCGCCGGCCGCGGCGAGCGCCGCATCGACGGCGCTGATCTGGCTGTTGACCTCGCCGACGAGCTTCTCGCCGGTCGTGTCGAGGCCCTGCTTGGCAAGCTCGACGGAGGCGTCGATCAGCGCGATCTGCGCGGAGACGCCTGCGCCGACCTCCGAGCCGATCAGGCGGAAGCGCTGGTCCGCGGATTCCAGCGACGCATCGATTCCGCCGAGCTGATGGCTGATGTCGCCGACGATCTGCTCGCCGGCATGGCTGATCCGCGTGCTCCCGGCCTCGATGGCAGTCTCGATACGCCCAATCTGCGCACCGACGTTCTGCTCCGTCTCGACGCCGACATTGGCGAAGCGCTCGGCGGCGGACGCCAGCTCGCGTTCCACCACCTCGATCTGACCGCGGAGATGGCCTTCCACCGTCCGGCCGGTTTCGATGATCCGGTCGTTGGCCGAGACGAGCAGCGACTCCGCCTCATTGATATGGCGCTCAAGCGACTCCACGACCGAGCGGCCGGTGCCATCGAGCCGATCGCCGGCGCCGACCAGCGTGGCCTGCGCTTCTTGAAGCTGCGAGCTCATGGCGCGCGCGACGGTCTGGCCCGTCTGCCCGAGATGCTCGATCACGGCCTTGGAGCGTGCTTCAAGCGCGGTGTTGACGATCTCCGCCGCGCGCTCGATGCGGCCGGTCGTGCTGTCGGCTTGGCCTGCGACGAGGTCGACGATCTCTTCGGCGCGCGATCCAAGCCGCTGCACCAGCGCTTCGCCGTCGATCGTCACCGCCTGGTAGATCTTGTCGCCGGCGGCCTGGAAGCGGTCGATGACGGAGACGGCACGATCGGTCAGCGTCGTGTCGAGCCGGTCTTGCGCTTCTCTGAGCCGGCCGTCGATCTCCTTGGTCTGCTCGGACATCGCCTCGACGAAGGTGGTGCCGGCCTCCCGCATCTGCTGCATAGCTTCGTTGCCGCTGGCGGTGACGCTGCGGGAAAGCGTCTCGCCCGCCTGCTGAATCTCGTCGACGAGATCGACGCCGCGCTGGCTGAACGAGTTGAGCGTCCGGCCACTCGACGTCTCCAGCCGCATCAGAAGGTCGTCGCCGCGCGCAAGGAGCGAGTCCGTGAAGCCTTCACTGGTGACCGTGATCCGCTCAAGCAGGCCCTCTGCGCGCTCCGCGAAGCTGTCGGAAAGCGTGCCCGTGGTGCGGCTCAGCCGGTCGATCAGGACGTCGCTGTGCTCCAGGAACGTGTCGGAGACGCTGGTGACGGAGTTGTTCAGCCGCTCGACCAGGAGGTCGCCGCGGTTGACGATGGTGTCGGAAAGCCTGTCGCCGGCCTCGTTAAGCCGGTGGAAAAGGCTGTCGCTCCGCGACGCGAGAAGCTCCACGACCTGGTCGCCGGTTTGGCCGATTGACTGCGTGATCGCCTGGCTGCGGCCTGCGAGAAGGTCGGAGATACGCTTCGCCGAGCCATCCGCGGCAAGCGCGATCTGGTCGGTGATGCCGGCGAGATCGGCGGAGAAGGATTCGTGCGAGCCGCGGATCGCCTGCCGCACGCGCTCGGCGTTCTGCACGATCGCCTCGCGCTCGGTGACGAGCTCGTCGATCAGCCTGCGGACGCGAAGCTCGTTGTCGGTGTAAGAGCGCTCGAGCGAGGCGACTTCGTTGTGAACGAGCACCTCAAGCTCACTGGCGCGCGCGAGCGCCCGCTCGATGCCGTCGCCCATCGCCGCCACCTCGCGGCGGATTGCCTGGCTGACGGTGACGACGGATTCCTTCGCGATGTTCTCTGGCTCGGCAAGTCGCAGCGCCACCTCCGTCATCGTGCGTGAGACGAGGCGCATCTCCTGTCCGCGCCAGAAGAGGACGGCGACGCCCCAGAAGAGCAGGATCGGTCCGCCGATGCCGATCGCCAGCCCGAGAAGGTGCGGCGTGGCGCGCATGTCCTCGACGCCGCCGAGCGCCGAAATCTCGTCGCCCCACACGCTGAGCCCGAAGGCGAGCCCGAGGCCGGCCCATGCAATTGAGACGAGGAGCGCGACCCAGAAGGGCGTGTAGGCAGGACGGCGCTGAAGTGCGTAGAGGAGATTGCCGACCGAGCGCACGTCGTCGTTGGCGGCGCGTCGGGTGCGGGTCCGATCGGGAGACTTACGCTCGCTTGCGGCTCTGGTGCGCTCTGGGGCCGCCGCTGGTGTCGTTTCTTCCTCTGCCGGAGTTTGCCGCGCCGTAGGCGCGCCGGTCCCTGTCGCCATCCTCTTTGCCTTCTGTCCACCGCTGGCTGCGGCTGGCTTGCCACGGCCCCTGAAGTCGATCTTCAACGCCTCTTCGACGGCGAGGAGGGCGGACTCCGTCGTATCAGACTTCTGGAACGTACTCATTCGTCACTCGTCTCGTCCGCACACAACATAAAACGGACGCTCTGCCGCGAAGCGGCAGGCGACGGCAAAACGGAATGAAGTCGAGCTATGTCCCGGCGCGACATCATCCTCAGTCTCGTCAGCCTTCCCACCACCACTCGGTTCTGGCCTTGGAACCGAATGTGGGCGGAATGCTGACCATCCTGGCCCGCCTCCCCGCGCTTGTCCGCTCGCAATTGTAGTGCCACAGTCTCACCGTTAAAAGGAAAAAACCGTGATTGTGTGGCGTTGTGCAGCAGAAAGATGTGGCGTGTTAATGGCCTGATGGGGCCGACCGAAGTGATGTCTCAGTTCGGGACACGAATTGGTTCAGACAGCGAGCGCCTCTGAGATGCAGACGACCACGGTGCCGATTTTCGACCCCGCGCAGCTTCACCGGCATACCAACGGCGACGCCAACATGCAGGTTGAGGTGCTGGCGCTCTTTTCAACCGAGGTTGAGCGCCTGATGCGCCAGGTCGAGAATGCCCCCGACGGGCAGGTGCGGAGCGACCGCCTGCGCGCCTTGATGGCTTCCGCACGCAACATAGGCGCCACGCTACTCGCGCAGCAGGCACGCTCCCTCGAAGTGAAGATCATGAGCGAGAACCCCGATCTGACGCCGCTCAAGGAGGCCGTCGACCAGACGCTTGCCTACGTGCGGCGCACCGGTATCTGAGGCCGGGCGCGCGGACGGATTGCCGCGACCTGTTCCGTTTCGACCCGCCTTGACTTCGCCTTCGCGGGAGTCTAAACCCCGTGCGTCTTCCCCCTCCAACCATCGTCGCGGATTGGTCGCGTCTCGGAGCAGCATGGCCAAGGTTACCTATATCGGCGCCGACGGAACGCGCTACGAGGTGGAGGCGGAGAACGGCTCCACCGTTATGGAGAACGCCATCCGCAACGGCGTCCCCGGCATCGAGGCGGAATGCGGCGGCGCCTGCGCCTGCGCGACATGCCATGTCTACGTGGACGAGGAATGGTTTCAGAAGACCGGCGGCCCCTCGCCGATGGAAGAGGACATGCTGGACTTCGCCTACGAGCTGAAGCCGAACTCACGGCTCTCCTGCCAGATCACCGTCAGCGATGAGCTCGACGGCCTCGTGGTGACAGTGCCCGACAAGCAGGCATGAACAGGCAGGCATGAACACGCAGGCATGAACGGGCAAGCATGAACAAGCCGATCGAACAGAGCAGCATCGCGACGACCTCTGCCGAGACGGATGTCGTGATCGTCGGCGCCGGCCCGGTCGCGCTCTTCGCCGTATTCGAGCTCGGCCTTCTCGATCTGAAGTGCCACTTGGTCGACATCCTCGATCGTCCGGGTGGACAATGCACCGAGCTCTATCCGGAGAAGCCGATCTACGACATTCCCGGCTGGCCGGTGATCTCAGCACAAGGGCTGGTCGACAAGCTGATGGAGCAAATACACCCGTTCGATCCTCAGTTTCATTTCGGCGAGATCGTGAGCACGGTCGAGCGCACGGATGGCGGCTTCCGCGTCTCGACCGATGCCGGCGCGACGATCGCCTGCAAGGCGGTCGTCATCGCCGCCGGCGGCGGTTCTTTCCAGCCGAAGCGGCCGCCGATCCCCGGTATCGAGGCCTTTGAGGGCAGGAGCGTCTTCTATTCGGTCCGCCGCATGGAAGATTTCCGCGGCCACGACCTTCTGGTCGTTGGCGGCGGCGATTCCGCGCTCGATTGGGTGCTGAACCTTGAGCCCATCGCCAAGAGCCTGACGCTGGTGCATCGGCGCTCGGAGTTCCGCGCCGCACCCGACGGCGTCAAAAAGATGCTGGCGCTGCGCGACGCCGGAAGGGTCCGCTTCGAGATCGGCCAGGTGGCCGCGCTCGTCGGAAGCGACGGCGACTTGCAGGGCGCGGTCGTCAAGGGGCCCGAGGGCGACCTTGAGATCGCCGCGACACGACTGCTCCCGTTCTTCGGGCTGACCATGAAGCTCGGGCCGGTCGCTGAGTGGGGATTGAACCTCAATGAGAACCGCATCGAAGTGGACACCGTTCGCTTCGAGACGTCTTCGCCCGGCATCTTTGCGATCGGCGACATCAACTCCTATCCAGGAAAGCTGAAGCTCATCCTCTGCGGCTTCCACGAGGCTGCGCTGATGGCGCAGGCAGCGAAGCGCGTCGTTGATCCGAACGCGCGCATCGTGTTCCAGTACACGACCTCATCCACCAGCCTGCAGAAGAAGCTCGGCGTCGCATAGGCGGATCGCCGAACCGCGTCGGGTACGGCCTCAGCTCAGACCCTGACGAAGAGGGCGGCCGCGAGCGAGCGTAGCGCCGTCGGCATCTTCTCGAAGGCGCGCTTCAGCCCCGGACGAACGCGCTCCTGGTAGATCTCGGCATAAGCGCGTCCGGTGCGGGAAAGTGGCAGCGTGTAGTCCGCTGCGCCCGCTTCTAGCTTGCACCAGTCGCTCTTGTGGCGGCCAGCCGGCGGCAGCATGTCGATGCGCTCAAATCCGCGCTCGCGAAATCCCGAGATCACGAACTCCATGAGGAGCTTTCCCGGCGAGACGTGCGAGAAGCGGGCGTCGTAGGCGCTCATATAGGCGAAGTGCGTGCCGCGATATTCGAAGCCGAAGCGGATCGCAGCGGCCTCGCCGCCGATCACGAGGCGCGTCGTGACGGCGCCGCTGTCTTTGCTCTCCGCAAGGTCGAGCAGGCAGGCCTTGGTCGCCGGATCGATGAAGGCGCTCGATAGGCTGCCGCGCTGCACCAGCCATTTGCGCTTCAAGTCGACGGCGTCGGCGACGACGGCGCGCGCCTCCGGCCCGCCACTGAAGATTTCGAAGCGGAAATCGTCCGCCTGTTCGAGGTGGTTGCGGCGATTGCGCAGGCTGTGCCGCGTCTTCTTGGAAAGGCTCTCCTTGAACGCGGCGAAGTCGGTGAAATTCGAAAGATCCGCGAAGGGTGCGACCGTTCGTCCCGTCGCCGGCCGCAAGTATGGCGCAGCGAAGCGAAGGAGGTGGGAGTTGTCGCGCACGCGGCGAAGCACGACAGCGTCGACGCCTGCTTCCCCGAGCGATGCGAGCGCCGTGTCGAAAGCGGCGCGCGAGGCGAGCGAAGGATCGAGAAGAAGGTCGGAGTATTGCGCGATCGGATCGCCGGCGATCCGCGCAATACGGAGCAGCGAAGATCCGGAGACGATTGTCGGAAGGATCAGGACCGGCCGACCGCCTCGCCTCACGACAGCGACGTGAAGCGCCGCCCCATGTCCGCCCCCGACGAAGCGGTGCGCCCAAAGACGGATCTGCGCGAAACTTTGGAAGACGCAGGTGGCGGGAGACAGCGCTTCGAGCGCGTGCCATTCGGGCGCGATCCGATCGAGCGCATCGACGCTGGTCACGACCTCGACGTCGAACCTCGTGCCGTCCGCAAGCTCAGGTCCGAATAATTCCGCCTCGGGCGTCAGCGCCCGGTCTGTCGAAACGTCCACCGCAAACTCGATCGACATCTAGCCTTCACATTCTGAGCGCCAGGCCGGCGAGCGCGGAACGAACCGAAGCCGGCAAAGCATAGAAGGCCTCGCGAAGCGCGGGCTCGATCGTCGTGAGCGCCGTTCGCAGATAGAGGCGTCCGCCCGGCGTCATCGGGAGCGCCAAGTCGAGAACGGCTACCTCGCCCGACTGCCATTCGCTTTTGTTGCGCGAGCGCGGCGCCAACATGTCGCAGCGCTCGATGCCGTTCTCCGCACACCAGCCGAGCATATGCTGGGTCAGGACGTTGCCTGGCCCGAGCGTCGCGAGCTCCGGCGCGAAGGCGCGGAGATAGAGATAATACGTGGAACCGTGGCGGAAGCCCGCCTCGAATGCAGCGGCACGGCCGTCGAGGCTGAGCTTCGAGACGATCATGCGCGGACCGGAGCGCGTATCCCAAAGCGTGCGCGCGAGCTCGGCAAGGCAATTGCCGCTTTCCGCCTTGACGAAGGCCCGGCTGACGCGCCCGGTGGCCTTGAGCCAATCACGCTTCAAGGACAGCGCTTCGCCGAGCCACGCCTCCGCCTCGGCAGCACTTTCGGCGAGCGCGAAGCGCACCGAGCCCTCGCGACAAAAGCGGCGGAAGCGCTTGCGCTGCTTCTTCGCGACTGTCGGCTTCATCGCGGCAAGCGCCTTGTCGATGCCGCCCGAGAGATCGATGAACGCTGCCGCTTCTTTCGAGCAAAGAGGAGAAAGGTCGTGGAGCGCCTTTCTCAGCGCGCTGTCGGCGCGCACCCGCTCCAGGATCAGAAGGTCGGGGCGCATGGTTGCCTTCAGCGCATCGAGCGCCTGCTTGAGCACCGCCTCGTCGTCTGCCTCGGTATCGAGAAGGATGTCGTCGTATTGACCGATCGGCGCACCGGCGCCGCGCGCTATACGGAAGAGCATGCGCCGCTCCAGCGCGAGCGGCCAGATCAGGAGTGGCCGGTCACCATCGCGGACGACGATCGTTGCAATATTCTGTGTCGGGAAATGCCTCGCCCAGGCCGTGAGCATCTCCGGCGTCTGGAAGAGGAGAGCGCCCGATTGCCGCTCGGCGATCCACTGCCAGTCCGCGCGGAGCGCGTCATAGGCGATGGCGCCTTGAATCACCTCGGCCTTGAGGGAATGCCGGATCGCCGGCCTGTTGCAGGCTGGCAAGACCGTGGCCCGCCGGGGCAGTCCCGCAACGGCTGCTTCGCTCATTGAGTGGCTCCGACATGACGCCGAAGCACTAACAGGCGGTCACCACCGAAGGGTAAACGGGCGCGTGTTAACCTTTCCGTTCGGGCGGAAGGCTCATTCCGCCATGCGGCGGACGGCCCGGCCGCGCCGGCGACGGCCCTCTTCGCCGCCCGCCTGAGCGCCCGCCCGCCGCACCGGAAGCGTCACCGCAGCGGCGAGGTTCGGGAATGGCTCGGCCTTGTTCGGGAAGGCCATGGCGTTGACGAAGTGCTCTTGGAAGCGCGGCTCGATCGCCGTCTCGATCTTCTCGATCCGTCGCACGACGCTTTCGATCTCTTGGCGATAGCCTTTGTTCAGGAGCGCCATGCGCGCGCCGGTGCCTGCGGCGTTGCCGACGCCCGCCACCTTGTCGAGCGGGCAGTCGGGGACAAGGCCGATCACCATCGCGTATTTCGGATCGATATAGGTGCCGAAGGCGCCGGCGAGCTTGATGCGGTCGACCGTCCCGATGCCGAGCTTGTCCATGAGGAGCCGCGCACCGGCATAGAGCGCCGCCTTCGCGAGCTGGATGGCGCGCACGTCGGTCTGCAGGATCTTGAGCTCAGGCATCTGCCGCAGCGGATCGGCGCGGCGTAGCACATAGCCGAAGGTGCGTCCGGTCGGCACGATGCGGTCGCTCTTCGCCGCGAGCGATCCATCGATCACGCCGTCAGCGGAGATGATGCCGGTCAGGAACATCTCGGCGATCGCCTCGATGATGCCGGAGCCGCAGATGCCGGTGACGCCGACGGTCGCTGCAGTCTCAGCAAATTCCGGCTCGTCGGACCAGTGATCTCCGCCGATCACTTTGACCTTCGCCTCGAGTGTCTCGGGATCGATTCTGACCCGCTCGATCGCACCCGGCGCGGCGCGCTGGCCTGAAGATATCTCCGCGCCCTCGAAGGCCGGTCCGGTCGGCGAGGATGCGGCGACGAGCCGCTCCTTGTTGCCGAGCACGATCTCCGCGTTGGTGCCGACATCGACCAGAAGCGTGATCTCCTCGCCGCGATGCGGGCCTTCCGCCAGCGTGGCGCCCGCCGCGTCAGCGCCGACATGGCCTGCGATGCAGGGCAGGGTGTAGACGCGCGCGCCTTCGTTCACCGGCAAATCGATGTCGCGGGCGCGGAAGTTGAGCGCATTGGAGACCGCGAGCGCGAACGGCGCGCCGCCAAGCTCGGTCGGATCGATGCCGAGGAACAGGTGATGCATGATCGGGTTGCCGACGAAGACGCAGTCGATGATATCGTCGGAAGAGATGCCCGCCTCCGCGCAGACCTTGCCGATCAGCACGCCGATCGCCTCTCGCACGGCCTTGGTCATCGCTTCGCGACCGTTGGGATTCATCATCACGTAGGAGACACGGCTCATCAGGTCTTCGCCGAAGCGGATCTGCGGATTGGGGATACCGGCGGAAGCGAGCGTACGCCCGGAGAGCAGCGACGAGAGATGGCAGGCGATGGTGGTCGAGCCGATGTCGACGGCGATGCCGCAGGCGAAATTCTTGAGGCCCGGCCAAAGCGCGATCACCTCCGGGCCGCCCTCGGAAAGATGCACCGCGGCTGTCGCCTTCCATTCGCCTTCGCGCAGGATCTTCTGGACGCGCGGCAGGAGGTCGAAGTCGATCCGAAGCCCTTCGAAACGCCAGTCACGAGCGAGCACGCGAAGCATCCGGTCGGTATCGCCGAGCGGCTTCTCCATGTCCGGCTCGTCGACCTCCACATAGCAGAGCTGCGTGATCGGATCGCGTTCGATGACACGAGTCTCGGCGCGCTTCCTGACGATCTGGCGGTTGATCTGCACGTCCTGCGGCACGTCGACGACGAGGTCGCCCTGGATCGTGGCGGAGCATGAGAGGCGGCGCGGACCGGAAAGCTCGCCGCGCTTCGAGACGTAGCGCGCCTCCGTATCGGTGAAGGGGGAGAGGTGGTCCTGCGAGGAGGTGATGCCGTGCTTGGCGAACTGGCCGTCCTCCACCTCGATCTGGCAGCGCCCGCAGATGCCGCGCCCGCCGCACACGCTCTCGATATAGACGCCGAGCGAGCGCGCCGCGTCGAGCACCGGCGTGCCGATCGGAAACCGCCCCCGGCGACCCGAGGGCATGAAGAGAACGAGGGGATCGGGAGGAGAGGCGTTCATCTTCCGCCTATGCGCCCATCCTTCCGCGCCTTGCCTCGCGTCCGCCGCGGCGGCGGCCACCGCTCTCCGCGCCCTTGGCCTCGGCGGTGGCATGTGCGCCTTCGCCGTTGACGGGCGGCGGCGCGCCGGCGGCGCTCGGCACATGGTCGCGGTAGGTTCTGATCCAGGTCATGCAGTCGCGGTCGGTGCCCATCAGCACGTTGGCGCCTCTGACAGCCTCCATCTCCTGCGGCCTGCAGGGGTTCATGATCGCCGAGGTCATGCCGGAGGCGATCGCCATCGGCAGGAAAGCGGCATTGATGCCGTGCCGGTGCGGCAGGCCGAACGAGATGTTCGAAGCGCCGCAGCTCGTGTTGACCTTGAGTTCCTCGCGGAGCCGCCGGACCAGCGCGAACACCTGCCGCCCCGCCGTGCCCATCGCGCCGATCGGCATGACCAGCGGGTCGACCACGATGTCCTCCGGCTTGATGCCGTGATCCATCGCGCGCTCGACGATCTTCTTGGCGACGGCGAAGCGCACGTCCGGGTCTTCGGAGATGCCGGTCTCGTCGTTGGAGATCGCGATCACCGGCACATCGTATTTCTTGATCAAGGGCAGGATCGTCTCCAGCCGGTCCTCTTCGCCCGTCACCGAGTTGACGAGCGGCCGGCCGACCGCGACCTCAAGCCCCGCCTTAAGCGCCGCCGGCACGGAAGAGTCGATCGAGATCGGGCAGGTGACGAGGCTCTGCACGATCTTGATGGTCTCGACGAGAAGCGGCGGCTCGGTCGTGTTCGGATCGACGGCGGTGACGCCGGCATTGACGTCGAGCACGAGCGCGCCCGCGGCGACCTGCTCCAGCGCGTCCTTCTTAACCGTATCGAAATTGCCGACGATCATCTCCGCCGCGAGCTTCTTGCGGCCGGTCGGATTGATACGCTCGCCGATCACGCAGAACGGCTGATCGAAGCCGATCACCACTTCCTTCGTCGCCGACGCCAGCACGGTGCGGGTCATTAAGCTTCCCTCTCGAACATATAAAGAGTTCCTTATATCGTTATGTCGCTCTCTTCAAGACACCGGGCTTTCCGGCTCCCTCGCGTGCGCCACAACCTCTTCCGCAGCGGCCTCCGGTGTCACCCCCGGCCGCTCGGTCAGGATGTCCTTGAGCCGCTCCGCCACCCGCGCGTCGTCCGGGCTCGCCTCGCGCCGCCACGGCCGCCGCCCGGCGAGGATGCCGGATTCGTGCACGATTTCCGCGACGAACTCCTCCTGTCTGTAGGCCATGACATGGACGCCGGAGACGCCCTCGATCTCGCGGCACTGCTGGATGATCTCGATGCAGAGCTTCTTGCCTTCCAGCTTCTGGTCCTCCGCGCCTTCGAGTCTGGCGATGATCGCGTCGGGAACGTGGATGCCCGGCACGTTGGAGCGGATCCAGCGCGCCGTCTTGGCCGAGGCGAGGGGGCCGACGCCGGCCATGATGAAGCATTTCTCGTGCAGGCCGAGGTCGCGCACCTGCCGCATGAACCTTTCGAACATCGGCACGTCGAAGCAGTATTGCGTCTGCACGAACTGCGCTCCGGCCTCGACCTTCTTAGCGAGCCTGAGCGGTCGGAATTCGTAGGGCGGCGCGAAGGGGTTCGACGCCGCGCCGAGGAAGACATGCGGCGGCGAGGTGATCTTGCGGCCGGAGAGGAAGCGCGCCTCGTCGCGCATCGTTCGCACGGTCTCCAGGAGCGAGATCGAATCGAGGTCGAAGACGGGGAGGGCGCCGGGCTGGTCGCCGGCCTGCACGCCGTCGCCGGTGAGGCAGAGGATGTTGGCGACGCCCATCGCTGCGGCGCCGAGGATGTCGCCCTGGACGGCGATGCGGTTGCGGTCGCGGCAGGCCGCCTGCATGACGACCGCGTAGCCCATGCGGGTCAGGAGCGCGCAGATGCCAACGGAGGACATGTGGCAGTTGGCGCCCGACGCATCGACGGCGTTGATGGCGTCGACCCAGCCCTCGAAAATCGCGGCGCGGTCATAGACGTCCTGCGGGTCGGCGGAATCGGGCGGATTCAGCTCCGCCGTCACCGCGAACTCGCCGCGCCGAAGCACGCGCTCAAGCCGCCCGCGCGACGTGTGGCCGGGAAGCGGATCGAGGGGCAGATGCACGCCGGCAGGATTTTCGTCGCGATCCGTCACGCCTTGGCCTTCCGTGCTTCAGCCGCCTGCGCCGTGACGCGCAGCCATGCCGATGTCTCGCGCAACGAATAGTCGACCGGCCTCTGGAGCGTCAGGATCGCATCGCCGCCGCGCATCTCGCGACTGCCTGCCCATGCCTGCACCCACACGCACGGCATGCCGGGCTCGACCTCGCAATTGCCGTTGGCGCGCACGCCGCCGCAGGGGCCGTTGCGAAGTCGTTTCGGGCAATTCATCGGGCACGACATGCCGGTCGAGGAGAGGATGCATTGCCCGCACATGCGGCAGTCGAAGAGGAGGCCCTTCACGCGCCGCTCGACGAATTTCACCGGCGCCTCGGCGCGCGAATAGCCGACGAAGCGCCAAAACGGATCGATCTTCAGGAAGAAGTCGGCCAAGAGCGAGTAGACGCGCTCGAGGAAGCGCGAATGCCGCACCGACCACAGGCGGATCGTGTAGGGCTTCCTGAGCCGCCGCGTGACCGAGATGTGGTGCGGCTGATAGGCTCCGGCCGACCTAGCCTTCTTGCCGGCCGCCGTTATCGACCAGTTGCCGAAGCCGATCCCTGCCATAGTCGCTCTCCAGGCGGGCTAGCGCCGCATCCGCCTCGGCCTCAAGATCGTCGCCGCAAGTCTCCGGTTCGCCGCGTCGCCATTCGGCGAGATAAGCGTCGGTGCCGACCGCGCCCACCCGCATCGCACAAGCATCGATGGCCTGCACGAAGCGTTCCGGCAGTTCGCGCTTCGCCGCCTTGCGCCCGGCCTTCACGATCACCTGGGCCGGGATGTCGCGCCAGTAGACGATGACCCGTTTCGCCAAGAAGAACCTCCGCTTCACGCGCTTATCCCAGCCGCCTCGCCGCGGGCGGTCGCCCCGTCACGACACGGGGGAAGCGGATTGCGACGCTTGCGCGGTCGCGGCTCAGGTCAACGGGCCGGGCAGGGCCGCCTCAGCCCGAGCCTCCAGCTCCTTCTCGTGGTGCCGGAAGAACACGATCAGCGCGGCGAGGAAGATCAGCGTGCCGACGAGGACCGCGGCCGCCGCGGGTCCCGCGAACTGGCGCATCTCGTGGCCGAAAAGATAGGCGCTGCTGCTGACGACGAGCACCCACACGAAGCCCCCGAGCGTGTTGACGACAGTGAAATGCGAAAAACCCATCTGGTTCGCACCAGCGATCAGAGTCAGTGCGGTGCGTATCAGCACGACGAAGCGTCCGAAGAAGATAATCTTCCCGCCGTGCCGCATGAAGAGGTAGCGGCCGGTCTTGAGCCGCGCCTCGTTCAGCCAGATGTAGCGGCCGTAATGCACGAGGAGCCGGCTGCCGAGTGTGCGCCCGACGGAATAGCCGACGGTGCCGCCTATGACGATCGCGGCCGTAGCGACGATGACGACCGCCGCAAGCCCGATGCCGCCGGTCGACCCAGCGTAGATGGAGGCGGCAATCAGGCTCGCTTCTCCGGGCACGGGAATCCCGGCGTTCTCAAACGTGAGCAGCGCAAACAAGAGCAGCAGTCCGTCGGTCTCGATCATCAAGAGGCTTTCGTAGCGCCACGCGGGAAATCGGTATGGACAGCTCGTGTCCGCCGAGGCGCGGGCACGAGGTCAGCGGCCGTCCTTTCCAGCGCCATCATAGGGGACGGAAGCTTTCAGGAAGCCTGCCAGGTCGCCCATTCCAGTGACGCGCTTCTCGAATTTGAGCCCGAGGCGCTCCGCGGCCGCGCGCGCCTTCTTCTCCAGCGCCATGTCTTCGGTCTGCTGCAGGAAGATCAGCCGCCGGTAATTGCCGAAATACATGTCGCGAAGCTCGGGGTGGCGGTCGAGCCCGAGCGGCTCGATCACAAAACTCTCGAATTGGCGCGCCAGGAAGTCGGTGAGGAAGAAAGCGTCGATATCGTCTTCCGCGCGTTTCGCGAAAGCGTCGTTTCCCCAATAGAACGAATAGCAGTGCGGGCCGGCGATCCGCTGCACGCCTTCCTCTGCGCAGACCTTATCGAGTTCGCCCTGCGTCCCGCACTCGGCGTAGGCGACGGCGATCCGCTTGTAGCGATCTCGGTTCTCACGGATCAGCGCCCGCACGCCGGGTGCAATCTTCTCCGGCCTGTTGTGCCAGATCGCCGGCAGGCAAGTGAGCGCGATGTGATCGAGCCCGTTCGCCTCGACGATATCGCCGATCTCACGCGCCAGCGCCCCGCAGGCGATGACGAGAACGGTCTCGGCATCGACGGGCTTAGCCGGAGAGGGAGCTGACAGCGTCGCGCTCATCCCCGCGCATATGGCATCTCCGGCTCCGCCCGGCCAGCCCGGCCTGCGGCGCGCCGGGAAATCCGGGCTATTTCGGCGCGGCGGCAGCCGTCTCGCCGGGCGGCAATATCCGGAAGAGGAAGGCGCTCACCTTTTCCCCAGGCCCGAACGGCCCCGGCACCTCATGGCTGACCGGCGGGATTGTCTTGAGGAACGCGGCGATCGAATTGACGTCCTCCGCGGTGAGGTTGGCGAAGGCATGCCAGGGCATGATCGGCGCGAGCTCGCGTCCGTCGGGACGTACGCCGGTTTGAAGCGCGGTGACGATCTGCTCGGTCGTCCAGTCGCCGATTCCGGTCTCCTTGTCGGGTGTGATGTTGCGGCCGACGAAGGCGCCGAGGCCGGGAATTTCGAAAGCCACATCCGAACCGCCGAGGTAGCGGTTCATGTCCGGCTGGCCGAAGAAATATCCCGGCGTGTGGCAGTCGTTGCACCCGCCGATCGTCACCAAGTACTTCCCGCGCGCGACCTCGGCATCATCAGCTCTGGCCGCGGACGAAAACAGAGCTACGGCAAGGACCGCCGCGCTGACGGCTGTTCGGACCATTCTATCCTCCCTTGGAGCCGCGTTCCTTCAGGGCTCCGTGCTCTGGCGGATAGTGCCCTTAGATTTCAGGAAGATTTCTTGGAACAGCACTCCGGATCGGGCAGAAACGTCGGATGGCAGCCGCAGACGACCTCCGCCGGATAGCTCTCGCGCTGGAGGGCACGATCGAGGCGCCGCACTTCGATCGCCGCGCGTTCAAGGCGCGGCGCATCTTCGCGACGCTGGCCGCCGACGACCTCACGGCGAACATCCGCTTTCCGCCGGAGGAGCAGGAGCTTCGTTGCGAGATGCAGCCCGAGGCTTACCGGAAGATCCCGAACAAATGGGGCGACTCCGGCTGGACGGCGGCAACTCTTTCCGCGCTGACGCTCGACGATCTCAAGGTGGCGCTGACGAGCGCCTGGCGGCATCAGGCCACGCCGCCGAGGGCGAGCCGCAAGCGCTGCTAGTCTGCCGCCTCAGTCCGCGGGGGGCCGGTTGTGCTTGCGCTTGATCAGGTCCTTCGCCGTCTCGACGGTCACGGCCGCGTCCCGGCAATAGGCATCGGCGCCGATCGCCTTGCCGAACTCCTCGTTCAAGGGAGCGCCGCCGACGAGCACGATGTAGTTGTCGCGGATGCCCTTCGCCTTCAGCGTGTCGATGACCACCTTCATGTAGGGCATGGTCGTCGTCAGGAGCGCCGACATCCCGATGATGTCGGGCTGATGCTCTTCGATCGCGGCGAGGTAGTTCTCGACCGGATTGTTGATGCCGAGATTGATCACCTCGAAGCCGGCGCCCTCCATCATCATGGCGACGAGGTTCTTGCCGATGTCGTGGATGTCGCCCTTCACCGTCCCGATCACCATCTTGCCGATCTTCGGCGCGCCGGTCTCGGCAAGCAGCGGGCGAAGGATCACCATCCCCGCCTTCATGGCGTTTGCTGAGAGGAGCACCTCCGGCACGAAGAGAATGCCGTCGCGGAAGTCCTCGCCGACGATGCGCATTCCCTCGACCAGCGACTTGGTCAGGACGTCATAGGGTGCCCAGCCGCGGTCGAGCAGGATATGGACGCTCTCCTGGATCTCCTCCAGGAGTCCGTCATAGAGGTCGTCCATCATCTGCTTGACGAGGTCGTCGTCGGAAAGCTCCGCAAGAACGATATCGTCGTCGGCCATCTCGGGCTCCATAACAAAAGCGCCGCGATACGGGCGGCGTGGGCGTGCTTCTATATTGGGCGGAAGCTCTTGGGAACCTCGCTTGGAAACGACGCCGGCCCGCGCGGTCTGCGACTTTGGCGAGGCTAGGCGTCGTCGGCCAGGGCCGCCCGGTGCGCCTCGGCCAGCTCCGCCATCGAGGTGAACCGGAAATCGGTCTTCGGCATCTGGCCCGGGTTCATGGTCGCCCCGAAGCCGCCCTCCTCGTGGCGGCGATAGATCCAGCAATTCGCCAGGCCGAAATCGTTCGCCGGGCCGTGGTCGTGGAACAGGCTCTCCGCCGTGTGCAGGATGTCGCCTTTGGCGATACCCCGCCCGGCCAGCTTATCGAGCATATATTCGAAGTTCCGCGGTGACGGCTTGTAGGAGCCGATGTCCTCGGCGGTGAAGATCGCATCGAAAGCGACGCCAAGCTTCTTGTTCGAGAAAGCGAAGCTCTCGTTGTCGACGTTCGACAAGATGACGAGCTTGTAGTGCTGCTTTAGATATTGAAGCGCGCCGGCCGTATCCGGAAAGGCCGGCCAGTCCTTGATCGAGCGACCATAGGCGAGGCACTCGTCCCATGTGACGGCGACGCCCCAGTCCTCCGCGAGCCGCTTGTAGACAACGGCGAGAAGCTCACTGTAGCGCTTCGTCGGGGTCGTGAGCTGCTGCTGCGATTCATGGTGCGCGTGCGCTTGAAGCACGGTGTCGCGCGAGAGACCTCCGGCCTTGGCAATGAGCCGCTGAAGCGCCGCGAACATGCCGCTCTCCCAGTCGATGAGTGTGCCGTAGCAGTCGAAGGTCAGCACTTTGAAGTCGGTCAGGCGCATGGTGCGAGGCTCCGGAGAAGTCGCGTCGCTAGAGCACGGCGAGCTTGGAAATCCAAGCGTTCGGCACCTCGCGTATCCACCAAGCGTCACCCCCTGCCGTTCGGAAGCGCGCGGGGCGGGCGGCCCGCTCCTACCGTCCGCAAAGAAGCGGGGCCTCTGAGCTCCGGTGGGAGAGGATATGTCGCTTTCCGGCGCAGATCAGGGAGCTGAATCAGGGGAGGGCCGCCGCCGTCGCGGATCTGGCGGGGCCGAGGCGCGCCGTGCGCGCCGGCAGGCGGGCGGTCGCGTGCAGCTTCCCTTCATCCGCCGCAAGCTCGCGAACTACGAGGTGCTCGACGAGGAAGGGCTGTCGCTGATCGAGGCGAACGCCGACCTGATTCTTGAGGAAATCGGCATCGAGTTCCGCGACGACGAGGAGGCGCTCGCGCTCTGGCGCGACGCCGGCGCTGATGTGAAGGGGACGCGTGTGCACTTCCCGAAGGGGCTCTGCCGCTCGCTGCTTAAGACGGCGCCGGCGACCTTCGCGCAGCACGCGCGCAATCCCGAGCGCACCGTCGAGATTGGCGGCAACGCCACGGTTTTCGCGCCGGTCTACGGCCCGCCCTTCGTGCGCGATCTTGATAAGGGCCGCCGCTATGGCACCATCGAAGACTTCCGCAATTTCGTGAAGCTCGCCTACCAGGCGCCGGCCATCCACCATTCCGGCGGAACGGTCTGCGAGCCGGTCGACGTGCCCGTCAACAAGCGGCACCTCGACATGGTCTATTCGCACATCCGCTATTCCGACAAACCCTTCATGGGGTCCGTCACCCATCCGGAGCGCGCCGCCAATTCCGTGACGATGGCCGAGATGACCTTCGGCAAGGAGTTCGTCGCCGAGAACTGCGTGATGGTCTCGCTCATCAACGCCAACTCGCCGATGGTCTTCGACGGCACGATGCTCGGCGCGCTGAAGGTCTATGCGCGCGCGGGGCAGGGCACGATCGTCACGCCCTTCATCCTTGCCGGCGCCATGAGCCCGGTGACCGTCGCCGGCACGCTGGCGCAGGTGCTCGCGGAGGTGCTCGCGGGTGCGGCCCTGACGCAGCTTTGCCGGCCCGGGGCCCCGGTTCTGATGGGATGCTTCGCCGCCTCGATCTCAATGCAGTCCGGGGCGCCGACCTTCGGCACGCCGGAGCCGTCGCTTGTCTCCTACGGCGCGGCGCAGCTTGCCCGCCGTCTCGGCATTCCCTTCCGCACCGGCGGCGGCTTGTGCGCCTCCAAGGTTGCCGACGCGCAGGCGGCTTACGAGAGCGCCAACACGCTGAACACGACGCTTCTCGCCGGCACCAACTTCGTGCTGCATGCGGCTGGCTGGCTCGAAGGCGGGCTCTCCTCCGGTTACGAGAAATTCGTGATGGATTGCGATCAGCTCGCCATGCTGCAGCGCTTCGCTGAAGGCGTGGATCTGACCGAGAACGGGCAGGCGCTTTCCGCCATCCGCGAGGTCGGGCCAGGCGCGCATTACCTCGGCTGCGCCCACACGCAGGCGAATTTCGAGACGGCGTTCTACCGCTCGACGATCGCCGACAACAATTCCTATGAGCAATGGCTGGCCGAGGGCGAGAAGACGGCGGAACAGCGCGCCAACCCGATCTGGAAGAAATGGCTCGCCGAATACGAAGCCCCGCCACTCGACGTGAGCATCGACGAGGCACTGCAGGATTTCGTGGCCAAGAAAAAGGCCTCGATGCCGGATGCGTTCGCCTGAGAGCTAGCTCGGCGGGATGAACGGCTGGCTGATGGTCTCGAACACGGTGAGCGCTTCGAGCCGGGCCGAATGGGCGGCAAGCGCCGGATGATCCGCCGTGGGAAACAGCTCCGCATGCGCCTCGGCAATGAAGCGGAGCGCCACGGCGACCGCGATGTCGGCATGCCCGATTCTGTCTCCGAACCAGTAATCGCCGCCTCGCTTTGCACGGTCTGCTTCAAGAACAGCGAGAACGGCGGCTATCTGCGTCTGGCATCGCCTGACCCAGAGCTCGGATACCTCCTTGTGCAGCAGCTTTTCGTAAAAGAGGGCGACGGCCTTGTCGCTGAGCCCGGTCGCCAGCGCGGCCACCTTCAGTGCCCGGCGGCGGGCCGGTTCCGCGGTCGGGAACATTCGGCGATCGGCCGGTACGAGACTATCGAGGTAGTCCAAAATGCTGTGGCTCTCGACCAGCACTTCGCCATCGTCGAGAACCAGGGTCGGTACACGGGTCAGCGGATTGAAGGGCCGTATGTTGTCTGCATCGCCGAATGTCGACCAACCTCGATGCTCGAAGGGCATGTCGTAGAGCGTAAGAGCGATGCCGACGCGGCGCGTGAACGGGGAGTCGTATTGGCCGATGAGGATCATTGTTCGCCTCCCTAGAAGGGTCAGCAATGTTGCCATTCTTGCTCGGCCGGAGGCAAGCCATCGTGCTGGGTAGACTCGCGCGGGCCCTCTCGACGCACGGGCTGATCCTCCGTGGCGGGTTTCATCCCGAGCCAGGCGAGGCTGGCATGGACGCGGTGGGAACGGTGCTCCTCGTCGGCAATACGGGTTCGGCGATGTGGGAAGCTTTTGCACCGCGCATCGACGGCGCGCCGAATCCGCTCGATCGCTGGACGAAGCGCGTCGTCGATCCGATCGCGGAAGAGTTCGGGGAGCGCGCCGTCTATCCGTTCGGCCCCGACGCACCGCCCTTCCAGCGCTGGGCGCTGCGCGCCGAGACGCTCTATTCTTCGCCGCTCGGCATCCTGATCCATCCCGAATACGGGCTCTGGCACGCTTGGCGCGCGGCGATGCTTTTCGCGGAGCGCCTGGAGCTCCCGCCGCGTTCAGACGTGCCGAGCCCGTGCGAGAGCTGCGCCGACAAGCCTTGTCTCTCGGCGTGCCCGGTCGGCGCGTTTACCGGCAGCGCGTATGACGTGCCGGTCTGCGCGACGCATATCGCCACGCCAGATGCTGACTGTCTCCTCGTCGGCTGCCATGCGCGGAATGCTTGCCCGGTCGGGCCCGAATGGCGCTACGCCGAGGCGCAGACGCGCTTTCATATGGCGGCGTTCGCGCGATCGGTCGTTGCGACATGAGCCGGAAACCTGGGACAATGTCGTTACAAATCGCTGCAAGCTTGTCGGCGCTTCTGAGGAGGAAGCCATGCCGGATAACGAGAAGGACGTTGCGGGCGTCATCATCTTCCCCCCACTGATTCCTCTGATTGTGCTCGTCGTCGGCGTGATCCTCGACTGGCTCTTTCCGCTTTCGGCCTTCTCCCGCCTGCCGTTCTTGTTGCGCGTGATTGTCGGCGTCGTGCTTTTCGTCATTGGCTTGGCGATGCTGGTTCTCGCCAGGCGCGCCTTCGTGCACGTCGGGACGAACGTGAATCCGTTCCAGCCGTCGCTCGTGATTGCGCGCGACAGCGTTTACAGCCGCTTGCGCAATCCGATGTACGTCGGAGGAATTTTGGCGCTCATCGGCATCACTCTCGCCTTCAGCCTCGAATGGACTTTCATCCTCGTCGTGGTGAGCTGCTTCGTGCTCCACTACGGCGTAGTCCTGCGCGAGGAGCGCTATCTCGAGCGGAAGTTCGGCGAAGACTACCGTGCCTACAAGGAGAGCGTGCCGCGCTACGGCTTCAGGCTCTGACTGCGCCCTTTCCGTAGGCGAGAACCGCGACCGGCTGCGCGCGGCCCTTGATCGCCACTTCGCCGCGCTCGGCGAAGCCGGAAAGAAGAGCGTCGGCTTCGACCGGCGCCTCCCGGCGGAGCGCATCCGCGACGCCGGTCGAGATCAGCGCCGTGCAGTTCAGTTCGCGCGTGAGCGCCTCCAGTCGGCTCGCGACGTTGACGGTGTCGCCGAGCACGGCAAACTCCAGTCGCCGATCCGTTCCGATATTGCCGACGACGACCGGGCCGAAATGGAGGCCGATAGCGATATCGATCGGCGCTTTGCCGCGCGTGCGCCGCCTCTCGTTCCAGGCGGCGAAATCGTCCGCCATCGACTTGAGGCACCTGACCGCGTTGACCACGTCGCGCGGCGTTGGATCGGGCGTGCCGAAGGTCGCCATCAGGCCGTCCCCGATGAACTTGTCGAGCGTGCCGTCGCAGCGGAACACCTCGTCTTCAAGCCGCGCGTGCACTTCGCGTAAGAGCCCGATCGCTTCCTGCGGCGTGTGCCGCTCGGCCCAGGCGGTGAAGCCGACGAGGTCGGCGAACAGCACCGCGGCATCCTGCTCGCGCGTTTGCGCCAGCGCCTGGTCCTGCCGCGCGAGGCGATCGACGGTCGCCGGCGGAAAGTAGCGCGCGAGGTTGCCCCTTTCGCGTTCGAGCGCCGCCTGCCGTTCGACGAGATTGCGCGAGCGCGCCACGACGGCTGCGAGAAGCGTGGCGACGATGAGGAAGACGACGATGTCGCGGATCGGCTGGTCGAGGTCGACGAAGGTCGGGAGCGCGGTGCGCGACATGATCGCATCGGCGGTCGCGGGCTCGGGGTAGGTCAGGATGGTGGTAGGGAGGAGCGCGATCCACCCGACCGCAGAGCCCCACGCGACCGCTCCGGTGATGCCGCCCCAGATGAGCAGCTTCGGCTGGTAGCTGAAGGCGAGCCCGACCAGGAGTACGTAGAAATAGACGAAGTTACCGAACCTGAGCTCCATCTGGATCGGCAGATGCACGCTCGCCACTGGGTTTGGGACGACGAGCGTGAAAGCGAGCAGCGCCGAATCGAGCGCGACCTGCGCATAGGGCTGCCACCAGCGGAAGAGCCCGAGAGCCTCCACCGCGTGCCGCGCATAGCCGGCGACGATGAAGAGCGCGAGCAGGAGCTCGTAGAAGAGCACTTCCGGAAACGGCGCGAGCGTCAGAAGGAAGACGCCGATCACCATGAGCGCGATCGTGCGTCCTCTGAGCGCGAGGAGCCGCCCCGCCGCCTCCTCTGCGGCCAGGCTTTCGGCGATCCGTGTTCCCTGCCGGCTTCTCAGCTTTGCGCGCGCGAAATCCGAGTCACTTGCGACCACGTCGACGGCCATGCGAATCCTCCCGCCCGACGATTCGGACGCTTCATTCGCTGGCTAGAATAGCAGGTCGCGGCTTTCCAGAGGCGTCAGCGCGACAGCTCGGCGAAGCGCGCATAGTCGCGGTAGAGCGGGCGGAAGGTAAGCTGGCCACCCAATGACTTGGCGAGCGTGGCAAGCGCCGGCTGAAGCTCGTCGCGCGGCATCACGTGGAATTTCGCGAGCCAGGCGCGGAGCATCCGCCGGAACCAATTCGGAAGCCGCTCCTGCTCGCCGAAATCGACGACGAGAAGACGCCCGCCGTCGGGGTCGACGGTCGCCGCAGCCTGGCACAGGGCATCGCGCCAAGCGGGGATCATGGAGAGGCTGTAAGAGAAGAAGGCGCGGTCGAAGGCGGCGCGGCCGAAAAGCGCCTGCGCGTCGAAACGTGTCGCGTCGCCGAGCGCCAGCGTGATACGGCTCTCGAGCCCCGCACCGCGAATATTGCCACGGGCCTTCGAGAGCATCGCGGTAGAGACGTCGAGGCCGAAGAGCTGCGCGTCGGGATAGGCGCGTGCGGCCGCGATCAGGTTGCGTCCCGTGCCGCAGCCGATCTCCAGCACCGTGCCCTCCGGCGGCGGGCTCAGTCTTGCGAGCAGCGTGTCGCGGCCGAGCAGGAAATACTTCCGCGTAGCGTCATAGATGTGCCGTTGCCGCCGATAGACCTGGTCCATCAGGACCTCGGCGGCCGGGCTGCCATTGGGGGCGCTCATCCGTTGAAGACGTAGAGGTGGAAGCCACCATAGATTGACGACCTGTCTTCCGCCGTAAGCGCGCGACTTGTCTCCGCCTGATAAGCCCAGCGGGCGAGGACGGTTTCGTCGAGGCGCCCGGGAAGCAGCGAGGGCTCGGCCGCCGTGCGGAAGATGACGCGCGCGCCCGGTCGTGCTGCGTGCGTGATCGCCTGCCAGAGCGCAGTCAGCTGTGCGTCGGTCATCCAGTCCTGCGCGTCGAGAAGCACGCAGGCGTCGACGCTGGCCGGCGCTTCTCTCAGCAACGCATCGGTGATGGAGCTTCGCACCACTCCGACGCGGCCCGCGCGTGTCCGGATGACTTCGAAGTTCCGTGGATGGAGATAGGGAGGCAGCGGCCCGGCACCGCTCGCGGCATAGCCGCGGCCGAAGGCCTGCCAGGCGAAATAGTTGTCGGAAAGCGAGAAGTCGCAGGCGAGCCGCTTCAGCCGCCCGCGCAAAACCTCTGCCATGTCGCCGCCCGAGGCGAGTGCCAGTGCCTCATATTGCGCGGGCGGGATGCCGAGCCCGTAGAGAGAAGTCTTCTTCGAGGTGAGCCAGCGCACGAGCGATTTGTCGAAGAGGGGCGCCAGCGTTGCGTCGAAGAGACGCTGCTGCTCTTCGAGCGAGCGCGCTTCCATCATTTTCCGCGGATTGGCGCCGTAGAGGCGGGCGACGAGATGCGCCGCGCCGATGAACGTGCCGAGGAGCCCGTGGCGGTAGATGTCGCGCTTGAAGAGCGTCACGCGGCGGCGGCCGAGATAGTCGCGCCCTTCCCAGTAACGGCGCGTCTCCTCGTCGAGCGCGGGGCGGACGAAGCTGCGATAGGCGGCGAGATTCTCGCCTGAGTCCGCCTCACCGAAGAATGCATAAAAGGAATCGTAGGAGGGCAGCTGGCTGACTGCCGCAAGCTTGAGTTTGGTCAGCGCGACATGCGCGCGGTTCAGGTCGACGGCGAGGATCGCGGACGGGTTGGCTGTCAGATAGGAGAGGACGTTGCAGCCCCCCGATGCAATGGTGACCAGCCGCGCGCCCGGACGAAGCTCAAGTGCTTTCAGGTCGACATCCGGGTCTTCCCAGATCTGCGGATAGACGAGGCCCTTGAAGGCGAGCGTGAAGACACGCTCGCGAATACCGTCAAAGGAGGCGGCGTTGAAGCGGTGGACCGCTTGGCGAAGCGCATCGGAGGGCCGCAGTTCCTCCGCTGCCTGACCGGTCGCTGACACGCTCTCTCCCGAATCACGACTGTGAACCGAAATCAGCGTTACGGAAGGGACATGAAACGTTGGTGACGCTTTGGCCGGGAGGCCGCGGAACCTGCTCCACAATGAGGCGTTGAGCCCGCATCGCAACCGTGGAGGCGGACATGAATCGGCACCATGTCGAGGCCAAGTGGCGGGATATCGGTGACCGCGTGAAGGCTGGCTGGGAGCGGCTTCTGGAAACGGACGCGGTAGGCTTCGCCGTGAGCGATCGGGCGGCGCTTGCCCGCCTCCGGACGCGCTACGGCTTGCCCGCGAAGGATGCGAGATGGTGCCTGAACGACGCAAATCGCGATTACGGTCCGATCGAGGGTAGTGACGATGATCGCGAGAGTTCTGACGGCTAAGCGCTTCCGCGTGCTTGTCCGGAACCCCTGCCGCGGCCCGACCGTTTCTCTAGCACCAGAACCATTGAAGGAGAGACGCATGAATTGGGACCGCATTGAAGGGAACTGGAAGCAGTTCAAGGGCAAGGCCAAGGAGCAGTGGGGCAAGCTGACAGACGACGATCTCGACGTCGTCTCGGGCAAGCGCGATCAGCTCGCCGGCCGCATCCAGGAGCGCTACGGCGTCGCCAAGGACGAGGCGGAGCGCCAGGTCGACGAGTGGACGCGGCGCAGCGACGATTACTGGCGCAACGTCGCCTGACGGACGAAGGCGTCTTGCGGAAAGGCCGGGCGATGCCCGGCCTTTCTTTTTGGTTTAGCCAGCCTGTGCCGCCGCACTGCCGCCGCGGCGCCCGCGGCGTTCGCGGGCGCGACCTTCGGACGGCGGGCTGACGAGCGGTCCGATCCGCGCTTCGATCTCAGTGCGGCCCGGACGCGATCCGGGCGAATGCTGATCGATCGCGGCACGCATTGCGACGAGATGCGCAGGCGAGGTTCCGCAGCAGCCGCCGATGATCCGCGCGCCGGCATCCATGGCAAGGCGGGCATAGTCGGCCATCAGCTCCGGCGTGCCGGAATAGTGGACGTGCTCACCGTGCACCTGCGGGATGCCGCAATTCGACTTGGCGATGAAGGCGACGCCTGGGCTCGCCTCGGTCATCTGCACCAGCGAGTGGAGGAGATCCGAAGCGCCGACGCCGCAATTTGCGCCGATCGCGATCGGCTGCACGGAGAGCGTTTCGAACACGTGTGGAAGGTCCGCTGGCGCGAGCCCCATCATGGTGCGGCCGGCCGTGTCGAAGCTCGCCGTGACCGTGTAGGGCATGCCGGCTGCGATCGCGCCTTTCGCCGCGGCGCGCATCTCCTCGCCCGCCGACATCGTCTCGATCCAGCAGACGTCGGCGCCGCCGGCCTTCAGACCCTTTGCCTGCTCGGTGAAGTCGGCGACGGCGTCCTCCTCTGTCATCGCGCCGAGCGGCACGAAGAGCTCGCCCGTCGGACCCATGGAGCCGGCGACGATAACCGGGCGGGGCGCGGCATCAGCGACGGCACGCCCGATCTCGGCGGCACGCTTGTTCACCTCGAAGACGCGATCTTCGGCCTTGTGAAGCTTCAGTCGATGCCGGTTGGCACCGAAGGTGTTGGTAAGAATAATGTCGGCGCCCGCTTCGACAAAGGAGCTCAGCAGCGTGCTAATGGCCTCCGGATAGTCGAAGTTCCAGAGTTCCGGCGGATCGCCGGCGGTTAGCCCCGCCGCGAAGAGATTGGTGCCCGTCGCGCCGTCGGCGAGGAGGACACGCTTTTCGTCGAGAAGGGTTGCAAGTGCGACCATGACGCCCTCGATCGTTCGTTGCAGTGCGGTACAGCACTTTGCCGCGTCACCGCAAGTTTCCGGCATGCGGCGGATCGCGCTAATCTTAATGTGGGGACGGAACCCTGGGAGAAAACCATGAAAAAGCTGCTGGCCTTGATTGCCCTGTGCGTCCTTCCTTCGCTCCCGGTACATGCGGAGGACCGCGTCCAAGTCGGCCTTCTCGACTGCGTCGAGGAAGCCGGGAGAGGCCTGATTGTGACGTCCGAAAACCGGCTCTCCTGCCGCTTCGACCCGGCCGGCGACCATCCGGTGGAGCGCTATTCCGGCATCGTGAGGAAGTTCGGCCTTGATATCGGCAGGACGTCCCGAACGGTCATCAAATGGATTGTCCTTGCCCCGTCCGCCGACTCCTACCAGCCCGGCGCGCTTGCCGGGTCGTACGGCGGGCTTTCGGCGGAAGCGACCGTCGGCGTTGGCGTGGGCGCTAACGCGCTCATCGGTGGGTCGAGCAAGACCTTCGTGCTGCAGCCGCTCAGCGTTCAGGCCCAGGAAGGGTTGAACCTCGCCATCGGCTTCACCGACTTCGAGCTTCACGCCGTGAATTGAGCAGCGCCAGAAACAAAGCTCCGCTGGCAACTCTTCGTCGGAGTCGCCAGCAGACGATGGGAGAGCTGGAAGCTCCCTGTCCTAGTTCACCGTCGGCTCGGTGATCCGGAAAGCGAAGCTGAAATGCGGCAGGTCTTCGCCCGGGTGATCGTCGGCATAGGTGAGTTGCGGCAGGCGGAAGTTGATCGGTCTTCCTTCCTTGCCCTTGTAGACGGCCGGGTAGAGATCGACGTAGTGCCAGCCGGGATCGCCCGTCGCCTGCAGGTAGATCACTACGTCGCCCTGGCTGTTGAAGCCGCAGGCGTAGCCGATATAGCTGTTGTCGTAGTCGATCGCGTAGATGTTGGCCGTCTCCGTCCAGCCGACGCCCTTCAGATGAACGGTGAAGGTTGTTCCGGCGCGACCCTCCGCCACGTCGAGCGGCAGGGCGGACGGGGCGATCCAGAAGGCGCCCTTCTTGTCGGCGCCGTTCTCCTCCACGCGCAGATTGTGCACGCCGCCGAGATCGTCCGGCGTGGCGAGCGCGTAGACGAGCTTGCCTGATGCGTCGGCCGCCGCTTCCGCGATGACGCTCTCGCTTTCTTCCCACCCGCTGCCGCTCACGCGGTTGCCGGTCACTTTCGACCAGTTGAGCGAATAGGTCTTTCCAGGGGTGAACCCGTCGCCGCTGACGACGATCGGCTTACCGACCTGCGCGAAAGCCGGTTCGACCTTGAGCGCCCCCGGCTCGGGCAGCCCGCGGACACTCGTCTGCGCCTGTGCTTCGGGCGGAGGCGGCAGCACCGGGTCGCCCTCGGTGATCTCGAACGGGATTGCGAAGCGCGGCCGGTTCGGCTCGGGCGACTGCTGCATGTTCCGGTAGGGGAACGTGAAGTCGCCGTGGAGCACTTCGAGCACATGCGTCCCCGGCCTGCCGGTTGCCGGGATCGTGAAGTGCGCCGAGCCGGCATTCGTCACCGACGACATCCACCCGGTGAAGCCGTTGTCGTAGAGAAGCAGCCAGCTGTTTTCGAGCTGCTTCCATCCGATCCCCTTGACGTCGACGGTGATGGGCGTCCCGACCGCGCCGTGCGACGGCGAGATGTCGACGGTCATGTCGACGTTGAAGGCCGCCTGCGTCAACACGCGGTCAGCACTTTGCAGCGTGATGTCATGGTAGAAGCCGAAATCGTCGGGCGCGTCGAAGCTTGCTGTGAATGCTCCTGACGCATCCGTGGTCACCTTGGCGATGACGTAGCCGACCGGCGTGTATTCTCGCCCGTGATATTCGGCGTCGGCGACCTTCCAGCTTCCCTTGACGGTGCGCCAGACGAGGTCGAACTCTTGTCCGGCCGGCAGGCCGCTTCCCGCGACCGTGACGGGCGTGCCGATCGGCCCGTGATCCGGCGTGAGTGCCAGTCGGCCCATGAAGCCGCCCGACGGTTCGACGAGCTGTGCTTCCGGGCCAAGCTCGGAAGCGGTAGGCGCGCTCGCCGCCTCAGCCGTCGTCGCTGCCGCGGCGAGCGCCGCGACGACGACGAGGCCACGTAATCCAAACCCGATGCTCATGGTCGTTCCTCCTTGTCTGGCGAACGTCACGTGCCCTCACTTGGTGAACGTCACCTCGCCGGGGATGATCGTCAGGTTGGAGGGCTCGACATTGAAAGGCGCCCACTCGTGGGCCGTGCCATCCGTGTCGGTGGCGACGACCTTGTAGGTCATCGTTCCGGTCGGGAAGTCCGCCGGGATGACCCACGAGGTGGCCCAGAACGCGTCGGTGTGCTTGCCGCGCGGATGTTGGCCGTAGCCCATGTCGAATTTCTCGCCGTCGGAGAGGACGACGGTGAGGCTCTTCAGGCCGGAATCATCAAGCGGCTTGCCGGTTTCGTCGAGGACACGAACGCGCCACACGACTTCCTCGCGGCGCATGTACTGGCTGGTCAGAACGCAACTCGGTCCGGTCGCCCCGTCCTGCGTGTGGCCGCGCACCATGTCGCCCTCGAAGAAAAGGTTCGTTGCCTGCGCCGTGCCGCCAAATGACAATGCGGCCGTGACGAGCGCCGCGGCTGAAAAGATGGGTAGTGTCTTCATGTAATCCTCCTTCTTTGCTTTGGCGCCTTCCGGAATTCTTGGCCCCGGAGGGCTGAGAACTTTCGGCAATCATGCCGCATCGAAACCCCGGCTTGGGCTTTCGTCAATTCTTGCCGGCGGCGATGGCTTGAAGCGCGACGAGCCACGCGTTCGGATCGGCGAACAGCTTGTCGTCTTCGGGCCGCACGAACTCCTTCGGCAGCGTGTGTGCGATCCCCTGGTGGCAGTCGATGCAGGTCATGTTGCCGGCTTGCAGCGCCAGCTTGTGGTGGCGCGCGGCGCCGCCGAATTCGGCGCTCGTATCGGTCCAGACGTTCTGGTGGCAGTTCCGGCACTCGCGCGAGTCGTTCGCCTTCATCTCGTCCCAGACCCACAGCGCCATCCCGAGCCGATGCGCTTCGTATTTCTCCGGCGTGTCGATCTTGCCGGTCAGGTGGAAGAAGAGGTCTTTCGTGGCGACGATCTTCGCGCCGATCTTGCGGATGAATTCCTTCGGAACGTGGCAGTCGGTGCAGATCGCACGCGTGCCCGTCCGGTTGACGAAATGGATGGTCTCCTTGAGGTCGGTGTAGGAGTGGTCGCGCATCTCATGGCACGAGATGCAGAACTCTTCGGTGCTGGTGTATTCCAGGAACCAATGGAAAGCCCCCCAGAAGACGATTCCGCCGACGAAGCCGACGATGAGGAGCCCGGCGAGCGGTATCGCCGTGCTCGGCCTCCAGAGAAATCGCCAGAAACGGGAGAGAATTCCGCGCCTGGAACTCCCGTCTTCAGGATCGTTCATCGTCCCCCCTGAATCGCCGCCGGGCGAAACCCGTTTCTCTTGTCCTCAGGATGGCTTGCTGCCCTTGACCTGGATCAAACGCGGTGCGCCACCGTCTTTTGATAGACGCCGCCGAAGAACGTCGTCTTCTCCCAACGGAACGCGCCGCCGAAGCGGGAGAACTCCCGCACTTCGTGGTGCCAAAGGCTGTCGGCGAACGGCTCCAGATGGTCGAAAAGCCAACGGAAGATAGGGCGAAGCGGATGCCAGCGCCGAGGGCGCGTGATAGTCGATGAAGACCGCTCTTGCCGCCCGGTGCGACGCGGGCAAGAAGAGCGTCGACGACAGCGCGCTTCTGCACATCCGGGATCTCGTGGAGGAGAAAGAAGCAGCTGACGACGTCGTAGATCCCCTCGCCGGGCTCCGCCGCGTCGGCGATCCGCACCCGGGTATGGGCGAGCCCCGGAGCTTGCGCCGGCAAAGCGCCGCCTGCAGCGGCACGAGATCGACGACGTCGAGGCGGCCCTCCGGGCCGATGCGGCGGGCGAGTTCCGGGATGAGGCAGCCATAGACGTGCGCCGCCTGCAGCACGCGCTGGCCGGGTGTGATCTCGGCGAGCGCTGCGCGTCGGAGCCGGCGATGATTGCCGAGCAGGATCGCCGTCACCACGGCGTCGTGGTCGAGCAGGCGTGCGTTCTTCCGGTTCAGGTAGGCCCAGCCGTAGGGCGTGGTGAGATAGTCGGGAATCGCGCGCTTTCTTCGCGGCTGTGGGCCTTCGCGGTTCGCCGGCGAACGGGCAGGCCGGCAACAAACCCGCGTCTGACAAAGCCACCGGCAAACCCCCAAGAACCGAAGGGAGCGCCCACGCGACCCCATTTCAGCCAAGGTCCCCAATTCGACGCCGCCTGCCTTGATTCCGATCAACTTTCGGTCGCCCGCGCTTCCAGGACTATCGCCGGAGCGCGTGCTGCACCGGCGTGCCCAGCATCAGTCGTGCGCGGCGCTCGAACGCCGACGAGAATTGTGTCGGCGCTGTCCGCCACCAGCCTCCCGAAGAGCCCTCGCAGAAGAGGCGCACGAAGCTCGATTTCGCCGGTCAGGGCGACGTTGGATATTCCCTTCGGCTTCGTTTCGAACCGCCAATTAAATTCGAACGTCTCGAACTCTCCGTCAGCGGAGCTCACCTCGATCTCCTCCGGTCGCCGAAGCACGGTCTTCGAGAAGAAGCGCTGCCGGATCGGCCCGAAGCCGACAGCCTGGTCGGTGTAGTAGACGGTGTCGTCGCGTTGCCGGATTTTCACCGACTGCCACCACGGAAGGAACTCGGGGTATCGCTCCACGTCGGCGGCGAGATCGAAGAGTTGCTCGCGCGGATAGGGGAGCACGCGTGAAACCCCGAAGACGCGGCATGGTCCTTCGATTCGCTGAAAATCTCCGTGGGAGAGCTTCGGCCGCGGCCACGGCGATGGCAAGGCCGAATGCTCTCGTCCTATTTCACCTTGAGCGCGCGAATGTATGCCGCGCTCTCGTTGGCGCCGACGACGGCGTTGCGGATCAGGTTGTCGAAGTGGCGGGTGAGGGCGCGGATGTGGTCGATGGTGTTCAGCACGAGATACATCTCGCCGACGAAGATTGCCGCGCGCTGCGGGCCGAACACCGTGTAGGGAATCGAGTAGGTGCGGCGCTGGTCGTAGAGGAAGAGGCGGAAGCCCGGATAAAGCTCGTCCACGAGCTTCGCCATGTAGTCGAGCTGCTGCTTGCGCGCGGCGCGGGGGAGGCCGTCCCAAAGCCCCTTTCCTTCCGCCAGGAGCTCCAGCCGCTGGCGCGGCATGCAGACCTCCATGTCGGTCTCCGGCCGGCGATTGTAGTCGAGGCGGAACTCGGCGTTGCGGAGCTGCCATGACGGGCTCGGCGTCGCGCGCCCGGAATATTCGTAGGCGATGACGTCCGGCGTCCTCGAGCAGATCGGGAATCTGCGAGGGGACGTAGCGGATCTTGTAGCCGGCCGCTTCCTTGTGCCAGCGCTCGAGCAGCGTGTCCTCGTCGAGCGCCCTGCGCCTCGGCGATCTCGAGCGCCGGCTTGATCTCGGCCGCGAGCGTCTCGTCCTGCGAAAGCCCGAGCAGCCAGTCGAGGCTGACCGAATAGGCGCCCGAGATGCGCCGCAGCGTGTCGGCGCGCGGCAGGCGGAGCGAGCTGCCGGAGAGGAGCTGCGTCAGCGCCGAGCGGTCGACGCCGATCGACTTGGCGAAGGCGGCGCGCGTGATGCCGGCGCGATCGATCACGATCTGCAGGCGCTCGCGGAAGATCGGCCCGAGCTCGCGGGTGTCCATCGCTGCTCGGCATCGTTGCGTTAAGGCAACATATGATGATTTTACGCATCAACCGGGCGTGATGCAATCCAAATGCAACATAAGGTGCGCAATCTCACATTGTCGTGAAAAGAAAAATGCCTTTTTATCAATGACATGCGCACGACAGAGCCTGTCGATTCGCGACTGTGGAATGGCCGACCGTCGCCTTGCTTGTCGGCTGCTACGTGTTCTGGGCTCTGGCGACGGCATTTTACGGCGAGCTCGGCCCGCTCCTTTTCGTCGTCGTCGCCGCGCCGCTGATCACGCTCCACTCGTCACTGCAGCACGAGGCCGCGCACGGCCACCCGACGCGCGTTGCGGCATTGAACGAGGCGCTGGTCTCTCTGCCGCTCGGGCTGCTCTTCCCCTATCGCCGCTTCAAGAGCCTGCACCTTCGCCACCACAACGACGCAGCGCTGACCGATCCCTACGACGATCCCGGAGTCGTTCTATTACGCGATCGCCGACTGGCAGAAGCTGCCGGCCGCCGATCCAGAAGGTGCTCGACCTGAACAACACCTTCGTCGGGCGCATCACGATCGGGCCGGCGGTGATGGCGGTGGGGTTCGTGGCGAGCGAGATCCGGCTGATCGCGGGCCGGCGACCGGCAGGTGCTCTCCGCCTGGCTGCGGCATCTCCTCGGCGTCGCGCTCGTGCTCTGCTGGGCCGTCTGGATCTGCGGCGTTCCGCTCTGGCTCTACGCCTGCCGCCGCCTATGCCGGCCTTTCGCTTCTGAACATCCGCACCTTCGCCGAGCACCAGGCGCACGAGACGCAGGGCGGGCGCACGGTGATCGTCGAGGACGCGTCGCCGGTCTTCGGGCTGCTTTTCCTCAATAACAACCTCCACTTCGTCCACCACGAGAATCCGCGCGTTGCGTGGTATGCTCTTGCCGGCGCTCTACCGAGCGAACCGTGCGGCGTTCCTCGCCGCGAACGAGAGCTACAGCTTCAAAGGCTACGGCGAAGTGATCCGACGCTACTTCTTCCGCGCAAAGGCCCCCGTCCCGCATCCCTATCTGCGGCGGGGCTGAGCCGCTTTGGCCGGTCTCGCACCGGTCGCGTCGTTGCCCATGTACGACTGGCAGGAGGTCGCGTGGGCGCATGATCTGCTGTGGGCGGCCGTCGCCGACCGGCTGAACGCCGCCGGCATCGCCGCACCCGCGGCGATCGACCGCACGCGACCCAGCCAGACGCCGGTCTGGCGCGATCCCGGTCTCGTGCTGTCGCAGACCTGCGGCTTTCCGTTCTCCACGCGGCTTGCGCGGCATGGTGCGGCTCGTCGCCGTCCCGATCTACGACGCTGCCGGCTGCCAGGGCGCCGGCCTATTCGAGCATGATCGTGACGCGCGCGCGGATGAGCCGGCGGAGGAGATCCGCCTCTTCGCCGGGCGGCGTTTCGCCTACAACAGCGCCGACTCGCTCTCCGGCTTTCTCGCGCTGAGAGAGCGCGATGAAGGAGGCCGGCGTCGATCCCGCGAACGTCGAATGGATCGAGACCGGCAGCCACCGCGCCTCGATCCGCGCGGTCGCGGCGGAAGGCGCGGATGTCGCCGCCATCGACGCCGTCTGCTGGGCGCTTGGCGCTCCGCCACGAGCGCGGAATCGGCGGCGGCGCTGAAGGTGATCGCCGACGACGCCGCTTCGCCCGGGCCTGCCGCTCATCACCGCAGTCGAGCGGTCCGACGACGAAGTCGCGACGATCCGCGCCGCATTCAAGGATGCGCTCGTCGATCCGGCAACGAAGCAGGCGCGCGCAGCACTCCAGATCACCGGTCTTGGCACATTCGACGAATGGGACTATTCGCCGATCGCCGCGCTCGGCGCGGCACGTTGGCTGAGAGGCCTCAGCCGGCCGACGACAGCCGCGCGGTCGCGCGGATAGCGCGACATCTGCTCGTAGCCGGTCTCGGTGATGAGCACCTGCTCCTCGAGCTTCACGCCCTCGTGGCCGCCGTGGCGGCCGACATAGCTTTCCACGCACACCACCATGCCGGGCTCAAGCACGCCCTCGTAGCCGGAGCGCTCCCAGTCCTCCGGGTAGGGGACGGACGGATATTCGTCGCAGAGCCCGACGCCGTGGAAGAGCACCGAATAGCGGTTGGCGAGATAGTCGTCTGGCAGGCTCGTCGCCGCGTGCGAGAGCTCGCGGAAGCTCGCGCCGGGCTTCAGCATCTCGATGTTCGCGGCGATCTGCTCCTCGGCCATGGCGTAGAGCGAGCGCTGCTCGTTGGTCGGGCGCTTGTCGCCGGCGAGCCAGGTGCGGGAGATGTCGCAGCAATAGCCGTAGGCGCCGATCAGGTCGGTGTCGAAGGCGACGATGTCGCCGTCCTCGATCACCCGCGCCGAGCACTCCTGGAACCACGGATTGGTGCGCGGACCGGAGGAGAGGAGCCGCGTCTCGATCCACTCGCCGCCGCGGCGGATGTTCTCCGCGTGCAGGATCGCCCAGAGGTCGTTCTCGGTCATGCCGGGTATGAGCGCATGTCCTCCATCACGCGCATCGACGCCTCGCAGGCGGCGATGGCGCGGCGCATGGCCTTCAGCTCGTCGGCGCATTTCACCGTGCGCGCGTGCTCCATCACCTCCTGCGCCGTCGTGCACGCTGATGCCCAATTCGCGCGAGCGCGGCGACGCCGGTCGGGTTGATGTTGTCGACGGCGAGCCGCCGATTGCCGCCGCCGCAGGCCTTCAGTATCTCCGCGATCTCAGCGGCCCAGCGCGCGCGCGCGCTCCGCGGTGTGCTCGCCGGCCTCGTAGTAGAACCAGGCGGTGCCGTGGCGGATTTCGTCGACCAGTTCGAGGTGCCAGGAGAGGTGCTCGCAATTGTGGAAGTCCCAGAGGATCACCGGGCCTTCGGTCGCGACGAAGGCATAGCGCACGGCGTTGTGCGTGACCCAGAGCTGCATGTCGGTGGAGTCGGTGGCGTAGCGGACGTTGAGCGGGTCGTAGACGACGATGCCGGCGAGGTCGCGCTTCTTCAGCTCCGCGCGGATGCGCGTCAGCCGATAGCGCCGCGCCGACGTCCATGTCGGGCGCGTCGAGCCCGAGCGCCGCCCATTCGCCCTCGGCAAGCGCGCCGTAGCCGATGACGTGCTGATTGAGGCTCGCCGCCTTCTCCATGGCATAGCGATCGAGCGCCGCCTTCGGCGCGCGCCTCGCCCGGATGCTCGGGAATCTCGAACGGCGCGATCTTGCGGCGGCGGCCGGGGAAGGGTGAGGGGTGGTCACGCGAAGCATCGCGCCGGAGGTCCGAGTCGGACATCCGCCCTGACCGTGCTAGACTGGCACGATGGCGCGGCAAGCGGAGACAGCATGAAGCGGCACGAAGTCGCTGGCCGGCGGTGCGACCATGTCGCTGCCGCGGCGCTGCTCCTCGATGGCCGGCAGCGTCGGCCGCCGCGCAGGACGAGCTATGTGCTTGCCGCGAGCTGGGAGCCGGCTTTCTGCGCGACCGAGAGGCGGCGACGAAGAGGGAATGCCGCACGCAGACCGCCGACCGCTACGACGCGACGCATCTTTCGCTGCACGGGCTCTGGCCCGACGACCTCGGCGACAAGGCGATCTACCCCTGCTATTGCGCGCGGGGCGCCGCCGGCTGCCTGTGACATCGACCTGCCGGACGGGCCATCGATCCGGCTTTCCCAGCCCGTCTTCGACGAGCTCCGCAAGGTGATGCCGGGCGTCCAATCGGGGCTGCATCGGCACGAGTGGGCGAAGCACGGCTCTTGCTCCGCCAGTTTTGGTTCGAAGCTAGACCCCGACGCCTACTTCGCTGCGGCGGCGCGCCTCATAAACGCGCTCAATGCGTCGCCCGTGCGGGCGCTCTTTGCGAAGAACATCGGCAGGAGGCTCACGCGCCGTCAGATCGAAAAGACATTCGACGAGGTCTTCGGCGTTGGCGCCTCTGAAAGGCTCATCATCAAATGCAACGGCAGAGGTGAGAACGCGACCATCGCGGAGCTTTGGATCAACCTCGAAGGCGACATTGCGTCGGACACCGATCTTGCTGACCTGATCCTCGCCGCGCCGCCGACCTCCGTCTCCACCAGCGACCGAGGTTGCGCCGGCGGCAAGTTGCTCGCGGTTGAGGCGAACTAGGCGTCGCAACGACGCAAGCGATTGTCCCCCCGATGTCTTCATAGACCCGTTCCGGCCGGCGCCTCGCCCGGTCCAGAACGCGACAGGACGGAATCGGGGTGGTCTTGTGCTCTCGCGGGAAGCGCTTCCATTGTCGCTGGACAATCGGCGAAAGTTGCATGCAACTTCGGTCGATGCCCGCAGACCTGCCGTTTTCGGGCGTGGAATGTTCGGGCGTGGAATGTATTGGAGATACGCGCGTGTCACTCAAAGTTATTGGCGCAGGTGTCGGCAGGACCGGCACGTATTCGTTGAAGCTCGCTATCAACCAGCTCGGCCTCGGCCCTTGTCACCACATGGAGGAAGTCCTCATCAACATGCCCAAGCAGCTGCCGCTTTGGCAGGCAGCGGTGGCGGGCAAGCCTGACTGGGAAGCGATCTACGACGGCTATATCTCTGCCGTCGATTGGCCAACCGCGGCCTTCCACCGCGAGCTTTATGCGGCCTATCCGAAGGCCAAGTTCATCCTGACGCACCGTAGCGTGGAAAGCTGGGTCGAAAGCTTCTCCTCCACCATCTACAAGCTGCTCGGCATGCGCGATACGGCACCGGAGCCGATGCGGCCCTGGCTCGAGATGGCGGCCGGCGTGATTTCGAAGACCGGCTTTCCGCCCGGCCTCGACCGTGATGCCCTTGCGGCGGCATTCGAAGCCCATATCGCGGCTGTCAAGGCGACCATCCCCGCGTCGCAGCTCCTCCTCTTCCAGGTGAAAGAGGGCTGGGAGCCGCTCTGCGCCTTCCTCGGCGTGCCGGTGCCCGAGGGGCCGTTCCCGCGCACCAACGACCGGAGCGAGTTCTGGGACAAGGTGTCCGCCGCCGTCGCGTAATTGGCGTGCGCCCACCCCCTTGGCTCCCGCGACCGGTCGCGACGAGAAAGCAGGTTGCGCTCCAGGCCCGGTGCCGCAATAGCTCCGGCACGTGACCATCGGGACATCATGACCGAACAGCGCAAGCTCGCCGCAATCCTCGCCGCCGACGTCGTCGGGTTCAGCCGGCTGACGGGTGCGGACGAAGATCGCACGCTGGCGCGGCTGCGGGCGTTGCGCAGCGACCTGATCGATCCGACGATCTCGGTGCATAACGGACGCGTGGTCAAGCGTACCGGCGACGGCGCCCTGGTCGAATTCCGCAGCGTGGTCGATGCCGTGCGCTGCGCCATCGAAGTGCAGAATTCGATGCAGGAGCGCAATGCGGGCGTGCCGCCGGACCGCCGGATCGAGTTTCGCATGGGCATTCATTTGGGCGACGTGGTCGAGGAGGGCGACGGCGACCTGATGGGCGACGGCGTCAACATCGCTGCGCGCCTGGAAGGCATCGCGACGCCCGGCGCGATCTGCCTTTCCGAGGACGCCTACCGGCAGGTGAAGTCCCGGCTCGACCTTTCGGTCAGCGACCTGGGCCAGGTGCAACTCAAGAACATCGCCGACCTGATCAAGGTCTATTCCTTGCAGGTCGCCGCGAGCGCGCCGCCCGAGCTGCCGGCGCAGCCGGTCGTTGCGGCGGACACATCCGAAAAGTCCTCGATTGCAGTGCTGCCCTTCGCCAACATGACCGGCGATCCCGAGCAGGACTATTTCGTCGACGGCGTGGTCGAGGACATCATCACCGCTCTCGCCCGTTACCCCGATGTCGCCGTCGTCGCGCGCAACTCGACCTTCATCTACAAGGGCCAGGCAGTCGATATCCGCAAGGTCGCCGCCGACCTCGGCGTGCGCTACGTGCTGGAAGGCAGCGCGCGGAAAGGCGGCAACCGCCTCAGGATCACCGGTCAGCTGATCGAAGCCTCAACCGGGACGCACCTTTGGGCCGACCGCTACGAAGGCAGTCTCGACGACGCGTTCGACCTTCAGGACCGGATCGTCGCCAGCATCGTCGGCGCCGTGGCGCCCACGCTGCGCAGTGCAGAGATCGAGCGCGCACAGCGAAAGCCCGACGACGAGCTTACCGCCCACGACCTCTATCTCCGCGCCCAGCCCGGTGCCATCGCCTTGCGCGCGGACGAGAACCTGGTCGCCATCGGCTATCTCGACCGCGCGCTCGCGCTAAAGCCCGATTATGCCCCAGCGCTGGCTTTCGCGGCCTGGTGCCGGCTGCAGCGCGTCAGGCGCCCGACCTGGGCGCCGGCGGGTCCGGACGACTTCGGCACCGCAGTCGCGCTGGCCCGGCGTGCGCTCGCGGCCGGGTCGGACGACGCGGTGACGATGGTGGTCGCCGGCTTCTCGCTGGTGACGCTGAAGGTCGATTATGCCGCCGGTCTCGATGCCGTGCGCCACGCGGTCGACCTCAACCCCTTATCGAGCTTCGTGGCGGCTTTTGCCGGCTCGGCAATGGTGTGGTGCGAAGACTACGAGAGAGCACTGACGCTTCTGAAACAGGCCGTCGCCTTCGGTCCGAGGGAGCCGGGATATTATCTCGCGCTCAACATGGTCGCGGCGGCCGAGCTCCTGCGCGGCAACCCTGACGCGGCGCTGGAAGCCGGGCAGCGCGCGTTGACGCTCAACCCCGGCTCGGAATCGGGCTACTGGGTCCTGGCTGCAGCGCAGGCTCAGACCGGGCAGTTGCCCGAGGCGCGCGCGACGTTGGCGAAATTCCGGGAGGTCGCGCCGGGCGCAACGATCGACCTGCTCCGCAATTCTCTTCCGATCCGCAACCCCGAAACGCTCGAGAAAATTCTCGTCAGTCTCCGCGAAGCCGGCCTGCCGGACTGAAGTCGGCGCCCAGGTACGGCGGACATTTGAGACGCACCCGTCGCCGCCGCCCGTGCAGGCGCCCTTTGCGAAAAACATCGATGGGAGGCTCGCGCGCGGCACCATTCTCGGCGCGCTGGGCAGGGCGGCCTGGGGCGGTCGCGCCCCGGCAATAGTTCACTTGCCCAGCCGCCGGCGGAGCTCGGGGGCAACATACTCTTCGATGATCCGCATCGCCAATCCTGGGGATCGCCGTAGTTGCCGGAAAGGACCACAACGATCAGCCCGATGTCCGCCTGCACCGAAAGCCGCTGTCCGCCGTAGCCGATGCCCGCCACCCAGGCCGGCGGGTTGCCGGTATCGGCCAGTCGGTTGCCGAGGCCTGACACCCAGCCCCGCGGGTCATTGGAATCGGCCAGCCACCAGAAATAGCCGTAGCGAACGCCAGACAGACTCGTGCGCGGCGTGAACATCTCGTCAAGCCAATCGCGCGGAACGACCCGGCGTCCCACGAACATTCCGCCGTCCAACACCAGTCGGCCGATCTTTCCCAGGTCGCGCGCCGTCAGCCGAAGCCCCCAAGCGGCCGAGGGCTCACCGTCCTCGCCGTGCCTCCACTCCCACCGCGTGATACCAAGCGGCTTAAACAGTTTGTCGCGGGCATAGTCGTCCAGTGCCATCCCGGCGCCGTCCTCGATCAGCTTGCCGATCAGCGCTGTCGCTCCGCCGTTGTAGGACCACTCCTCCCCGGGTGCCGCGACCATCGGCTGGTCCAGGATGTATCGGTAGCGGTCCTTGGCATGGTCCATAGCAATCGTGCCGACATCATCATCCTTCCAAATGACGCCCAACTTCATCGCCAGCGCATCCCCGACGGTAATGCTGTCGCGCAGGGGGTCGCCGGCAAGATCGGCATACTCGGGCAACTGCGCCAGGAGCGGCGCATCAGGGCCGGGAACCTTCCTGTCGGCCAGCGCGATCCCGTAGAGCAGGCCGACCACCGACTTCGTGATCGAGCGGATGTCGTGCAGCGTGTCGGGCCCGTGAGAGACGACGCCTAGCCCTTCACTCCATTTCTCGTCCTTGCCGTCGAAATAGACTTCGGCCAACGTCTCGCCCTGGAAGATCACAAGCGCGGCGTGAAGCCCGTTCAGCTTACCGGCCTTGAAGGCCTCGGATATCGTGCGTTGAACCGCCCGCTCTTCCCGCGCCGCAGCCGTCCCGGCCAACAGTAGGGCGCAGAGTGCAGCGGCAGCCATCCGCGCCGCAAGGCCTGCCCCGAGAGATGCCGAGGGAGATGGCCGCACGCCAGCCTCCGAACCGTTCTGCCGCCAAGTTTATGGATTGCGAGGCACGACACTGCAAGCGCCGTCAGGGAAGATCCCAGCTTCCGGCATCATCTACGGCCGTTCAAGAAACTGTCCGCGTTTGATGAAGGGAAATACCTGAGAACGCGGCCTAGCCACGCATCCTTGCGCCTCCCGGATCTTTCCCACTCAACATCGCCGCTGTCGGTGGTCTGGTGTTGGCAGGCTACCTGAGAGCATTCCCGCGGCCGAGAACGCCGCCGGCATGTCGGACTGCGCGCGCGACAGACGCGCAAGCTGGCGCGGCGTGCTTCCGGTTAGGCGGCGGCTCTCGCGGACGAGGTGTGCCTGATCGGAATAACCGGCTTCGACCGCGAGAATGGCCGTGCTTTCCGATGACTTCTCCGCCAAACGAAGATAGCGCTGATATCGGAGGATGCGGTCCAAGGTCTTCGGTCCATAGCCAAAGATTTCCTCGAAGCGGCGACGCAATGTCCTCTCGCTGATGCCGAGAGCGCGGCCGAGCCAGGGAACAAGCGTTGTGCTGGGCGAAGCGCCGGCGGCGACGAACCCATAGGCCGCCCGCATCTCCTGATCGGCGCTCTCGAATTCAGGCGCCATCCGACCAACGACGGCCTGAAGCGACCGAACGAGTCGGTCGATGTTCCTCTCGTCAGCTACGTCCATCGCAGCGCGCCGCGCGCGAGTGCCCCACAAGGCCTCAAGCTCGGGCCGCTGATCGGCGATCTCACAGGCAGCGATTCCGAGCCACGCCGCGGCTGCGGCGGGCCGGAATCGGAATCCGATTACAAGTGCTCCGGCGGGTAGATCCTCGATCACCGCTTCCCTGTCGGGGCCGGCGACTCTGAATGCGTGGCCGATCCATTGCAGGTCGATCGTTCCGTCGGACGCAACCGCGATCGGTGCCGCACCATTCTCAGGAAGTCTGTGGGCCCATATCGAGGAGAACGCTCGATGACCTGCCGTCGTCACCGACCAATGACGAAACTCTCCAACTGCGCGTGCGGGAACAGAGTCCATGCGTCACGCTCCGCCGTTCATATGATTCTAAGCGTCATTCTGGCACCCGCCTCCTGCGGGCGGCGCCTGCAGCCGCGTCCTGGCCGATTCGTTCAATCCCCGCACTGCCACATTCGGCATTTTCGCCACTTATGGTCCGCCGCCATCTCGCCTCTGGCGAGGGACCGAATAAGCATTGGCAAAGGAGAAGAGCGATGCGAGCGCGATTTGGCATATTAACGCTCGGGGTAGACGATCTCGAGAAGTCGTTGAAATTCTATCGCGAAGGCCTCGGCCTGCGGACCGACGGCATCGTCGGGCAGGAGTTCGAGCATGGCGCGGTCGTGTTTTTCCGCCTTGAGGGCGGCAACTTGCTTGCCCTATTCCCGCGCAGCGACCTCGGACGCGACGCCGGAATCGAGCCAACGCCGCACAGCCCCACTGAATTCAGCATCGGGCACAACGTGTCCAGTGAAGCCGAGGTTGACCAGGTGATGGCTCAGGCCGAGCAGGCGGGAGCGAGCATCACGATGCCGGCGCGGAAGACGTTCTGGGGCGGTTATGCCGGCTATTTTCAGGATCCCGACGGCCATATTTGGGAAATCCTCTTCAATCCGGCGTTCCTGCCTGAAGACTAGGCGGGGCGTGGGTCACGGAACAGCGATGCGCGGCCTACCCACGCATCCGAGCGCCTTCCGGATCGAAGAGCGGCTCGGGCTCGATCGCAGCGCGACGACGGTCGCCGAGAATCTCGATCTCGAAGTCGCCGCCGTTCGCGACCAGCTCCTTCGGCACATAGCCTTGCGCGAGCGAGCGCTCGACGGTGTGCGCATATCCGCCTGACGTGACCCAGCCGACCACCTTGCCGTCGTGCCAGATCGGTTCGTCGCCCAAGACATCGGCGTCGTCGGCGTCGACAGCGAAGGTGACGCGGCGGAGTATGCCGCCACTCTCCTTCTCTTCGGCCGCCTTCTCGCGCCCGATGAAATCGTTCTTCTTCAGGTCGACGAAACGGCCGACATCCGCCTCAAAGGGCCCGTAGATTGGGCGGAGCTCGCGGAACCAGGTCGGCCAGTTCTTTTCGAGGCGCAGCGAGAGGAGGGCGCGCATTCCGAAATTTGCGATGCCGAACTCCGCGCCCGCCTCCATGACCTTCTCGTAGAGGCGGCGCTGATATTCGGGCGCGACCCAGATCTCGTAGCCGAGATCGCCGGTATAGGTGACGCGGTTCAGCATCACCGGCACGGACGCGAGGTTCGTCTCGCGGAAATCGAGAAAGCGGAAAGCCGCACTCGACACGTCCTCGTCCGTGAGCTTGGCAAGCACGTCGCGGGCGCGCGGGCCGGCGATTGACAGACCGACGAGATCCATGCCGAGCGGGCGGATCGCGACGGACTTGTCGGCGGGCAGATGCCGCTCAAACCAGCGCATGTGATATATCTGCGCCTGGCTCGATCCCCACATCATGAAGCGGTCGTCACCGGCTTTGGCGATGGTGAAGTCGCCGATAAGCTTGCCTTTCTCGTTCAGCATCGGGCTGAGCATGATCCGCCCGGTTTTCGGCATGCGGTTTGTCATCAGTCGCGAGAGGAACGCTTCGGCGCCCGGCCCGGTAATCGAATATTTGGCGAAGTTCGCGATTTCGGTGATGCCGACGCGCTCGCGCACAGCGCGGCATTCAGCTTTCACGTGCGGGAAATCGTTGGAGCGACGGAAGGAGACGATGTCCTTCGGCTCGACGCCCTTCGGCGCGAACCAGAGCGGGGTCTCCAGCCCCCACGAGTCGCCCATGACCGCGCCCTGCGCGACCATCTTGTCGTAGAGCGCGGTCGTCTGCATCGGCCGCGCGGCGGGAAGCTCCTCGTTCGGAAAGCGGATGCGGAAGCGCCGCGAATAGTTCTCGCGCACCTTGGCGTTGGTGTAGCCGAGCGTCGCCCAGTCGCCGAAGCGGGCGACGTCCATCGCCCAGACGTCGAAGCCCGGATCGCCGTCGATCATCCAGTTCGACAGCGCGAGGCCGACGCCGCCACCCTGGCTGAAACCAGCCATGACGGCGCAGGCGCACCAGAAATTCCTGACCCCTTTCACCGGGCCGACGAGCGGATTGCCGTCCGGCGCGAAGGTGAAGGGCCCGTTGACGATCCGACGGATGCCTGTCTTCTCCAGCGCCGGGAAATGCTTGAAGCCGACTTCCAGCGACGGCGCGATGCGGTCGAGGTTCGGCTCGAGCAGATCCTGCCCGAAGTCCCACGGCGTCTCCTTCGGCGACCACGGCGTCGCCTCCTTCTCGTAGGTGCCGAGGAGCAGGCCCTGCCGCTCCTGCCGCGTATAGATTTCGCCGGAGAAATCGATGGCGTGGACCATCTCCTTGCCGGTCTCGCGCACGAGCTCGGCGACCTCCGGCATGTCCTCCGTCAGGATGTAGTGGTGCTCCATGGCAAGCACGGGCAGCTCAAGCCCGACCATGCGGCCGATCTCCCGCGCCCAGAGCCCGCCGGCGTTGACGACATGCTCCGCTTCGATCGTGCCTTGCTCGGTCACGACCTTCCACGTGCCGTCGATGTTGTGCACGAGCTCCGTCACGCGATTGTGGAGCACGATCTCCGCACCGGCGATCCGCGCCGACTTCGCATAAGCGTGCGTGGTGCCGTAGGGATCGAGGTGGCCTTCGATCGGGTCCCACAGTGCGCCGACGACGTACTTTTCGTCGATGAGCGGCAGGAGCCTCTTGGCTTCCGCCGCGGAGATGATCTCCGTCTCCATGCCGAGATAGCGCCCGCGCGCATGCGCCATCTTCAGCCAGTCGAGCCGCTCCGGCGTGTCGGCGAGCTGCAGCCCGCCGGTCAGATGCAGGCCGCACGATTGGCCGGAGATCGCTTCGATCTCCTTGTACAGCCCCACCGTATAGGCCTGCAGCTTCGCGACGTTCGGGTCGGAGTTCAGCGTGTGGAAGCCGCCGGCCGCGTGCCAGCTTGAGCCGGACGTCAGCTCGCTCCGCTCGATCAGCGTCACGTCTTTCCAGCCGGCCTTGGTCAGATGATAGAGCACGGAGCAGCCGACGACGCCGCCGCCGATGATGACGACCTGGGTATGCGATTTCATCGGCGGTCAGCCTCCCAGCCTGCCAAAACGATGTCTCAAAAGTCCGTCGGGGCGCCGCCTTCGCGCTTGCGGCGCTCCACGAAGCTCTGCAGTTCTTCCGCGATCGCCGGGTCGAGCGGCGGCGGCTCGAATTCCGCCAGGATCTGCTTCCAGATGCGGTTGGCGCGTTCCGGCGTCTGGACCGCGCCGTCGAGCGACCAGCGCTCGAAATTGCGCCAGTCGGAGAGGAACGGACTGTAGAACGCCGTCTCGTAGCGCGCCTGCGTATGGGCGGCGCCGAAGAAATGCCCGCGCGGGCCGACGTCGCGGATCGCTTCCACCGCAACGTCGTCGTCGGTGACCGGCACCGGCTTCATGTAGTGCATGACCTGCTGCAACGTCTCGCAGTCCATCACGAACTTCTCGTAAGACGCGGTCAGCCCGCCTTCGAGCCATCCGGCGGCATGATAGACGACGTTCGCTTTCGCGGTGACGCAGGCCCAAAGTGAGAAGACGCTCTCCCACACCGCCTGACCGTCCGGCGCATTCGCCGCGCAGGCGTTCGAGGCGCGAAGCGGCAGGCCGTAATGGCGCGCCATCTGCCCGGAGATTTGCGTTGCGCGCATATATTCCGGCGTGCCGAAGGCCGGTGCGCCCGACTTCATGTCGACGTTGGAGGTGAACGAGCCGTAGACCACGGGCGTGCCCGGCCGGATCAATTGCAGGAGCGCAACGAGGCAGAGCGCCTCCGCCGTCTGCTGCGCGACGGCGCCCGTGATCGTCACCGGGGCCATCGCGCCCGATAGTGTGAAGGGGGTCACGATGACCGGCTGGCCGCGGCGCGCGAGCCGCATCGCGCCGTCGAGCATCGGAAAGTCGTGCTTGAGCGGCGATGACGAGTTGATGTTCGTGTACATCCGCGGCGTCGCCTCGAATTCCTCGTGGCTGAGCCCCCCGGCGATCCTGACCATCTCCATCGCATCTTCGACGCGTTCCTTGCCGAGCGAATAGGCGTGCACGACCTTGTCGGTCAGCACGAGCTTGTCGTGGATCGCATCGAGGTGGCGGATCGATGCGTGGATATCGATCGGCTCGACCGGATAGCCGCCCGCCAGATGGATGCAGTTGAAATACTGCGTCAGCTTCATGAGGTCGCGGAAGCTCTCGCGGTCGCCAGGCCGTCGTCCGCGGTCGAGGTCCATGGCGTTCGGCGGGCTCGACACGTTGACGAAGAGCATGGAGTCGCCGCCGACGGTGACGACCCGCTCCGGGTTGCGCGGCGTGATGGTGAAGGAGGAGGGCGCTTTCTTCACCTGCTCCATCACGAAGGCGCGGTCCATCTTGACGCGCTGCTCGCCCATATCGACGTCGCAGCCGGCCTGCTTGAAGACGCTTAGCGCTTCGTCGTTCAGGAAGAGAATGCCGATCTCCTCCAGAATGCGCATCGCGCCATTGTGGACGCGCTCGACAGCCTCCTCGTCGAGCGGCTCGGTCGGCCGGTCGGGGTTGGAGGGAATCGTCCACGGCATTTGCTGGATAGCGCCGCCTCCGCGGCGCAGGTTCCCGGCGCGGCCGCCGGCCCGTCGCGCGCGGCGTTGCGAAGGCTCGTCGCCCGCCTCCAGCATTGGACGCCTTCCTGCGAGGCCCGCTGCCCTAAGCACGGCCCATTCGTGTTGCGCGATGAAGCAACCACCCTGCGGCCGCCCTTTGCTACCAAAGCGGAATCAAGCCGCGGAAACGATCTGATCGCGACATCCGCTAATCACTTCACGACACTGCGAAAGCAAAAGCCGTTCGGCGGCTTGCGCGTTTGCGCCCCTCGCATGCTAGGCTCCGCTCCAAACGGAGCACGCGATCCCCGAAAGATCAGGGATGCGGGCATCCCTGGTGAAACACGGGCGGCATTGCCGCCTTGAAAAAGGGAGAAGCGAAGATGGCGTCTTCTAAAAGATCTCCATCCGAAAGCGAAGGAGGCGTTCGAGCTCATGGAGCGCGGGCGCCTGAGCCGACGTGAATTTATTCGAGTAGCGGCTCTGACGGGCGTGGCGGCAGGCGCCGCATACGCGATGGCGGGGTTGCCTGCTCCGGCATACGCGCAGGCGGGCATGCTCCCCTTCATGGATGATCCGAACGCGAAGAAGGGCGGCATCCTCCGCGTCGCCATGGAAATCCAGAAGATGGAAGACCCGGCGAACTATTCGTGGACGCAGATGTCGAATGTCAGCCGCCAGATGCTGGAATACATCGCCTTCACCGATCCGGAGAACGTCACGCATCCCATGCTGGCGGAGAGCTGGGAAGCCTCAGACGATCTGAAGAGCTGGACGCTGCATCTTCGCCAAGGCGTCAAGTGGTCGAACGGTGACGACTTCACGGCCGAAGACGTGATGTTCAACTTCACCCGCTGGATGGATCCGGCGATCGCCTCGTCCAATGCCGGCCTCTCCACTTTCGCCGCGATGACCGAGCAGGTCGATTCGGGCGAGAAGAACGACGACGGCTCGGCCAAGATGGTGTCGCGCATGATCGAGGGCTCGCTTGAGCAGGTCGACGATCACACCGTCGTGCTGCACCTGACGAAGTCGGTGTTGTCGGTGCCGGAGGATCTTTACAACTACCCAACGGCGATCGTGCACCGCGGCTTCCAGGCGCCCTTCTCCGAGAACCACGTCGGCACCGGCCCTTATCAGCTCACCGAGTTCGCCGTGGCGGACAAGGCGATCCTCAAGCGCCGCGACGGTCCCTATTGGGGCGGCGACGTCTATCTCGACGAGATCCACTACCTGCACTACGACGCCGACAACCAGCTGACGGCGTTTGCGTCCGGCGAAGCCGACGCGATCTACCAGTTCGGCATCGAGCAGATGCCGCTCGCGCAGTCGATCGACGGGACGATCATCGCAGCGCGCACCGCGCAGACCGTGTGCTGCCGCTTCCATGTCACGGAGGAGCCGTTCACGGACAAACGCGTGCGTCAGGCCATCGTCAAATCCGTCGACAACTCCGTCTTGCGGACGCTGATCTTCGGTGAGGCCGGCGACGTCGCCGAGAACCACCACGTCGCGCCGATCCATCCGGAATATTTCGCACTGCCGCCGCTTGTGCGCGACGTCGAAGCCGCCAAGGCGCTGTTGAAGGAAGCCGGTAAAGAAGGGCTGGAGGTCACCATCGACGTGGGCAATACCGACGGCCCCTGGCACCAGGCCGTTGCCGAGGCGATGCGCGACCAGCTCAAGGAGGCCGGGATCACGCTCAACGTCAACGTGATGCCTGCCTCGAAATACTGGGAAATCTGGACCCAGACGCCGTTCGGCGCCACGTCCTGGACACATCGCCCGCTCGGAACGATGGTCCTCTCGCTCGCCTATCGCACCGGTGTCGCCTGGAATGAGACCGGCTACTCAAATCCGGAGTGGGAAAAGCATCTCGACGCGGCCGAGGCCACGCTCGACGTCGAAGCGCGGCGGGCGCTGATGGAGCCGGTGGAGAAGATCCTCCAGGACGACGCCATCATGGTCCAGCCGATCTGGAGGCCGGTCTACACGATCACGACCAACAAGGTGCACAACTACCCGCCCCATCCGACCCAGTACCATCAGTTCAACAAGGTCTGGATCGAGTCCTGACGGACTCCCGGCTCGCGCCCGGAATACGGGCGCGGGCTTCGCGAGCCGGCGGGGCGCCGCCGGCTCCTGAGGGGTAAGAGAAGAACGGGGGCGGCGGACGATGCTGAAGCTCATCCTGCAGCGACTTCTGCAGATGGCTCTGATCATGGCCGTCGTCTCTCTTGTCCTCTTCGTTGTTTTCGACAGCCCGAAATTCAAGAAGCAGCTCGCGGTCAACGAGCTCGGCGGCTTCGCGGTCGCGACGCTGACTGAAGCCGACTACGAGAAGTGGCTTGAGTCGAAGGGGCTGAACGTCCCGATCTACGCCCGCTACGGAAAATGGGTGTGGGGACTCGCGCACGGCGATTTCGGACGCTCCTTCCAGAAGAATGCCGATGTCGGCTTCCTGCTCGGCCATGCGCTGATCAAGACAGGCATCCTGGCCTTCTGGGTCTTCGCGCTGATGATCCCGCTCGCGCTCATAACCGGCGTTCTCGCCGGCATCCGCGAAGGTAAGGTGCAGGATCGCGCTATCACCTTCGTCTCCGTGCTCTTCACCTCAATTCCGGAGATCGCCACGGCGATCATCCTCACCGTCGTCTTTGCGCTCGGGCTCGGTTGGCTGCCGGCGAAATCGAAGGGCGACGGACTCATATACATCGTGCTCCCGGTGCTGACGCTGGTCCTCTACGATTTCGGCTACGTGGCGCGCATGACGCGCGCTTCCGTAGCGGAGGTGATGACCTCGCAATACATCCGAACGGCGGTGCTGAAGGGCATCCCCTATCGCCGCGTGATCATGAAGCACGTGCTTCGCAACGCTTTGATAGCGCCCTTCACGGTGATCGTGCTGCAGCTCAACTGGCTGCTGTCGGGTGTCGTGGTTGTCGAAGTCTTCTTCCAGTACTCCGGTTTCGGAAAGCTCCTGCTCGACGCCGCGCTCTTCGGCGATCTTTACGTCGTGCAGGCCGCGACGCTCGCCGCCGTTCTCGTCGCCGTCATCTCACAGCTCATCTCGGACGTGGGCTACACCTTCCTGAACCCGCGCATCCGCTTCAGCTAGGGGAGAAGATGGCCGTCGTCGCTGCACCACTTCCGCCCCGTCCGCTCTTCTCCCGGCTTGCCGAGCCGCGTGGGGTGATCGTGCTGCTTCTTCTCATGTGGGTGCCGCTCGTCGCCTACGTGATGTTCAAGGACCATCTCGGCGACCTGCAGAATCTCATTCTGCTGCCGGCAATCCCGGCGGCGTTGCTTCTCTATGCCGTCGCCGTATGGAGCTGGCGCGAATCGCCCATCGCGGTCATCGGCGTGACGCTCGTTTTCTTCTGGCTGGTACTCGCGGTGAGCGCGCCCTATCTGCCGCTTCTTGATCCGAACAAGCCGGTCGCGCCCTTCGTCACGCCGTTCACCGACAAGAACGGCGTCTTCTATTGGCTCGGCACGGACACCCGCGGCCGCGACATGCTTTCGCGCACGATCTGGGGCTGCCAGCGCGTTATCGTCTGGGGCATCACCGCGACGGTCGTCGCCTATATCGTCGGCACGATGCTCGGCCTGATCGCCGGCTATCTCGGCGGCTGGTGGGACCAGGTGGTGTCGTTCTTCGCGAACGTGCTCCTCTCCTTCCCGGTAATGATCCTCTTCATCCTGATCCTGAACTATCTAGGCCCCTCGGGATTCAACATCGTCATCGCCGTCACCTTCTCCTCGGCGCCGGCGATCATGCGCATTGTGCGCGGGCTCGCGCTCGACGTGAAGACGCGTGACTACATCTTCGCGGCGCAGACGCGCGGGGAGCCGCCGCTTTGGATCATGGTGATCGAGCTTCTGCCGAACGTGCGCGGGCCGCTCATCGTCGATGCATGCCTCCGCCTCGGCTACACTACCGTTGCCATCACCACGCTCACCTTTCTCGGCCTCGGCCTGCAGCCGCCCGATCCCGATTGGGGGCTGATGATCAAGGAGGCGTCGTCGACAGCGCTCGTCTTCAAGTTCTCTTATATGCTCCTCATCCCGGCGCTTTCCGTCTCCAGTCTCATCCTCGGCTTCAATCTGATGGCGGACGGCCTGCGCGAAATGAGCATGAGGGATTGATGGCGGTCGCAAGCGAAGCATCCGTTTCCCACGACGTGCGCTCGACGCCCGGCGAAGTGCCGGTGCTCGAATGCCGCAACCTCTGCATCTCCTACTTCACACGTGCCGGCGAGATTCCCGCGGTCGTCGACTTCAACATGAAGCTGATGCCGGGCGAGGCGCAGGGGATCGTCGGCGAGTCGGGCTGCGGCAAGTCGACCGTCGCGCTCGCCATCATGCAGTACATGGGCTCGAACGGGCGTGTCGTCTCCGGCGAGATCCTGTTCGAAGGGCGTGACATGCGCACCATGAGCGAGGAGGAGCTCCGCCAGATTCGCGGCTCAAAGATCGCCATGGTCTATCAGGAGCCGATGGCATCGCTGAACCCGTCGATGATGTGCGGCGAGCAGCTTGCCGAAGTGCCGATCTACCACGACGGCGTCGGCAAGGCGGAGGCGATGGAGCGGGCGCGCAAGATGCTGGCGAGCGTGCGCCTGCCCGACCCCGAGCGCATCATGAACTCCTACCCGCATCAGATTTCCGGCGGCCAGCAGCAGCGCGTGGTCATCGCCATGGCGCTTCTCTCCAATCCGAAGCTCCTTCTCCTCGACGAGCCGACGACGGCGCTCGACGTGACGGTGGAGGCGGGGATCGTGGAGCTCATCAAGGAGATCGCGTCCGAGTTCGGGACCTCGATGATCTACATCTCCCACAATCTCGGGCTGATCCTGGAGACCTGCGACCGCATCACGGTGATGTATTCCGGCGAGGCGGTTGAGGTGGGCTCGATCGCCACCGTCTTCGATGCCATGCGCCATCCCTATACGCGCGGCCTTTTCGCCTCCATCCCCATTCCCGGCGCCGACAAGAACAGCCATCCGCTGGTCGCCATTCCGGGCCAGCTGCCGCTGCCGCATCAGCGCCCGCCCGGCTGCAATTTCGGCCCGCGCTGCGATTTCTTCGCCGCCGGACGCTGCGACGCCGGCGCGATCCCGATGGTGGAGGTACCGAGCACCGACTTCCACGCCTCGCGCTGTGTCAGGATCGACGAGATCGACTGGGACGCGCGGCTTGGCGCCGGGACCGAGCGCGAGGCCACAGCGCCCGGCGACGTCGTCCTGAAGGTCGACGACCTCACCAAGCACTACGAGATCGAGCAAGGCGCGCTCTTCTTCGCCGGCGAGGCGAAGACGGTGAAGGCCAACGAGAAGATCAGCTTCGACGCGCGCGAAGCGGAGACCGTCGCCATTGTCGGCGAAGTCCGGCTGTGGCAAGTCGACCTTCGCCAAGGTACTGATGGGGCTTGAAGGGGCTACCGACGGCCACGTTGTGCTCGGCAATCTCGAGCTCGGCGATCTGCCGGTCGACAAGCGCAGCAAGAGCACGATCGCCGGCTTGCAGATGATCTTCCAGAACCCGTTCGACACGCTGAATCCGAGCCACTCCGTCGGCGGTCAGATCGCCCGCGTCATCCGCAAGTTCGGCGCCGAGACGGACGAGGCCAAGGTGCAGGCGCGCGTCATGCAGTTGCTCGATACGGTGAAGCTGCCGCGCGACTTCGCCAAGCGCCGGCCGCGCCAGCTCTCCGGCGGCCAGAAGCAGCGCGTCGGCATCGCCCGCGCCTTCGCCGGCAACCCCGCCGTCGTCATCGCCGATGAGCCTGTCTCCGCGCTCGACGTCTCGGTGCAAGCGGCGGTGACCGAGCTTCTGATGGACATCCAGCACGAGCACCGCACGACGCTGCTTTTCATCAGCCACGATCTTTCGGTGGTGCGCTATCTCGCCGACCGCATCGTCGTCATGTATCTCGGCCAGATCATGGAGCAGGGGACGACGGACGAGATATTCTCGCCGCCCTATCACCCTTATACGGAAGCGCTCCTGTCGGCGGTGCCGATCGCCGATACGCACGTGAAGAAGCGCAAGGTGCTCCTGACCGGGGAAATTCCCTCGCCCTCGAACCCACCCAAGGGCTGTCCGTTCTCCACCCGCTGCCCTTACATGATCGCAGGAACCTGCGACGTGATCCCGCCGCCGATCTTCGAGCCGTCGCCCGGCCATCGCATCCGCTGCCATCTTCCGCACGAGCAGTTGATGGCAATGGAGCCGGTGATCCAAATGGAGACGACGCCCGCGACGCACTGACGCTTTCGCCGGGGGGCGGAAGTGGAGGGAATTCCACGCCCGATCTGCTAGGTGAGCGGCCATGTCGTTCCACGGCGTTTCCTACGGTCCGCGCACCGTTTCCGGCGCGGGCTCGCTCGCAAGCCTCGGCGAGGAGGTCGCGGCGCTGGCCGGCGACGGCGCGTCGGTGCTCCTCGTTGCGGATTCCGGTCTGAGGCCGTTCGGCATCGTCGACCGCGCCGCGAAGGCGCTTCGCGATGCCGGCCTCTCCGTCGAGGTCTATTCGGAGATCGCGGGCGAGCCGAAGGAGGCGCAGGTGGAAGCCGCGCGTACTCTCGGCAAGCTGGCGGAGACGAAGGCGGTCGTCTGTCTCGGCGGCGGCTCGGCGCTCGATGCCGGGAAGCTCGCCGCTGCGGTGTTGTCGACCGATATGCCGGTCTCGACCTTCCGCCTCGCGGGCGAGCCTCTGCCGGAGAAGTTCGTCTCCATCGTCTGCGTGCCCACGACCGCCGGCACCGGCTCGGAGATGACAGGCATCTCGGTGGTCTCCGATGCGTCCAAGACCAAGTTCTGGTTCTGGGGGGCGCCGCTCGAAGCCGACCTGGCGCTGCTCGATCCGGAGCTGACCGTCGGGCTCCCGCCGAAATTCACCGCGATGACCGGGATGGACGCGCTCGTTCACGCGATCGAGGCGGCGACCAACCGCCACGCTTCGCCCGAGAGCGACGCCGCAGCGTATCAGGCGATCCGCATGGTGGTGGAGAGCCTTCCGATTGCCGTGCGCGAGCCGAAGAACATCGATGCGCGCGAAAAGATGCTGGAGGCGGCTGCGCTTGCCGGGCTTGCGATCCACAGGGCCGGCACCGCGCTCGCGCACAATATCGGCCATGCCCTCGGCTCGCTCGCGCCAGTGCCGCACGGGCTTGCCGTCACGCTCGCCATGGCTGCCACCGCTGAGTGGGTGGTCGAAGGGAATCGCGAGGATTTTGCGCGCGTCGCCGAAGCGATGGGGGAGGGCGCCGATGCGGACAAGGTTCCCGCGGCCTTCCGGCGGCTTGCGACGGAGGTCGGTCTCGACCTCAGCACGCACGCTGCGGCGCCGGGCCTCACTGCGGAGGCGCTCGCCGCGGCGATGGCCGCGCCCGAGAACGCCGCCATGCGCAAGTCGACGAAGCGCTTGGTCGCCGACGAAGATCTTCTGCCGCTGGCGGAAATGACGCTTCGGCTGAAGCCGAACCTTCTCCCAGGGGGAGAAGGTGGCCGCGAAGCGGCCGGATGAGGGGATACGGGCCGGATGATCCTCCGACAAGGTGGTAACCCCTCACCCGTCGCCTTCGGCGACACCCTCTCCCCAAGGGAGAGGGTCACACCGAGGCACCCATGAGAATCGCTGCGATCGAGATCACCCATCATCGTCTGCCGCTCGACCCGCCGTTCAGGCCGAGCTGGGATTTCCGGCCGCGCGACAACTTCGACATCACCATCGTGCGCGTGAAGACCGACGAGGGCTTCGAGGGGGTCGGCTCGGGCGACACGATGGCGGGCTTCAAAGGCCACGAGCACCTCTTCGTCGGCCGCGATCCGCGCGACATAGAGCGCCACGCCAGAATCCTCGACAACATCCAGTTCCACTACGGGCGCTGTTGGCCGCTCGACCTCGCGCTGTGGGACCTTTCGGGCAAGATCGCCGGCGAGCCGGTATGGAAGCTCCTCGGCGGGCGGAGCGACCGCGTGCCGGCATACGCCTCCTCGGCGACGCTCCGCGACGCGGGCGAGATGGCGGAGGCGGCGGAGCGCTATCTGGCGCGCGACTTCCGCGGCATGAAGATTCGCTTCCATCGCGGCGACTGGCGTGACGACATCAAGGCGCTTGAAGCCGTGCGCAAGCGCGTCGGCGACAGGCTCGAGCTGATGGTCGACTGCAATCAGGGTTGGCGCATGAGCCACGACGACGAGACGCCGTGGACCTTCGACGAGGCGCTGCCGGTGGCGCGCGAGCTTGAGCGGCTCTCCGTCTACTGGATGGAGGAGCCGCTGCATCGCGGCGACCGCAAGGGTATGCGGCGCCTCCGCGATGCCGTGGAGATCAAGATCGCCGGCGGCGAGATGAACCGCGAGCTTTACGAGTTCCGCGACCTGATCGAGGAAGGCTGCCTCGACGTGCTGCAGCCCGACGTGGCGCTGACCGGCGGCATCACCGGTCTTCGTCCGGTCGCGCAGGCGGCGGAGGCGGCGGGCCTTATCTTCACGCCGCACACATGGTCGAACGGGCTCTCCTACGTCGCCAACGCCCACTTCACCTGCGGGCTGACGAATGCGCCGTTCCTGGAGTTTCCCTTCGACCCGCCGGAATGGTCGCTTAAGCGGCGCGACTACATGATGACGGAAACGCAAGACATCGCAGCGGACGGGATAATCGTGCTCTCCAACAGGCCCGGATTTGGTGTGGAGCTCGACGAAGTGCGACTGAGGAAGACGCGGATTACATAAGCCGCCTCACCGCCGGCTGAGCCGCTCCTGGTGCTCGATCTCCTTGAGGAGCTTCTTGCGGATCGCCGTGCCGAACTTCGAATAGTCGGTCGCCGTGATGACGAAGCTCCCGGGGCCGGTGATGACATTGTTGCGGTACCAGGTGGCAAGGCTCAGGTCTTCCTGGTTGACGATGGCGAGCCCGTTGATAATGACGCGCTTTGCATCCGCGAGCGCGCGCGCCATCGGCATCAGTACGACGTTCTCGCGCGGCGGTGTCTCGCGGCCGTCGCCGGAGACATCGACCACTTGGCGTGGCGCACTGAGCCCGTTCCGCTCGAACTTCCGAACCGCTGTGGCGACTCCGGCGCCGATCCCGGTCCCGCCTTCGGGCACCCGCGGCAGCACCGCCATGAAGCCTGCCATCTGCTCGCCGTCGGCGGGCGTTGAAAGCACGAACCATGCGCTTTCCCATCGCGGCACCGTGGCGTCGGCCCACACGACGACGGCGACCGCGACGCGCTTGTTGGGGCCGGAGGCGAGCGCCGCCTGTATCTCCCGGTCACGAAACGCGGCGGCGTAGCCTTGGCGCTGCAATTCCCATTCGCTTGGATCGACAGAGCTCGACGCGTCGATGGCGAGGACCAGCTCAAGGTCGACCGTAGTCTGCGCGAAGGCGGGTGAGGCGAGGCTGAAGAAGAGGGCGAAGACGACACCGCGCGAAAACCCTCTGCCATAGGGAGAGGGTGGCTGCGGAGCAGCCGGGTGAGGGGATGCGACCTCTGCCTTGGCTCTCTTCGCTGTGGACAGTGAAGGGGAGAACTGCCGCCGCAACCGCTCACCCGGCTGCTCCGCAGCCACCCTCTCCCTATGGGAGAGGGTTTGTCGCGCTCCGCGCTTCCTCAATTCCTTGGCGTGATCGACCCGGTGATGAGCTCCTTGCGCGTGAAGCCCATGGTCGCGACCGGAGTCTCAGACTGCGTGTTCGGATCGCGGTAATAGATCACGACCTTCATCTGGTCGTTGCCGACGGTCTCGGCCGCAAGCCGGCCCTGCAGCGAGCCGCGCATCAGCTTGAGCGAGATCGCCTCGCCGGCGCGCGCCCCGATGATATCGGCACCGTCTCCCGCAGCCCCGTCCATGAACTGCCCGTAGTAGCGGTTGGTGTCGGCGTTGTAGCGCAGCTGCGCATAGATCGCCGCCGAGAGCCCACCCATCCGGCATTGCCCGGTCATACCGAAGGTGAGCCGGCCCACATCCGGGTCGCCTTTCAGCTCGCAGGCGAATTCCGGCCGCGGCTCCGCTCCGAAAAGGACCTGGCCCGAGCCGATCCACGCCCCGGAGAAGCGCTGCATGAAGTCCCCCGCTTGGCTCGCATGCGCCGGGAGGGCGGCGGCGAGCGCAAAGGCGGCCGAAAGGGCAAAGGCGGTGACGCGGGGCATCGGTGGCTCCGAAAGGCGAGGGGTCCGCGGCAGTCTAGGAAACAAGGCGTGAACGGACTGTTAAGCCTAACGCTTTGTTGCCGCTGCGTCATTACCCTCGCTCAGCGCCACCAGATTGCCGGCCAGATCCTTGAGCCGCGGCCGTTCTGCGGCGAGGAAGGGAAGCGGCCGGCAGACATCCATCGCCGAGAGCCCGATCCGCGCCGTCATAAGCCCGTTCACCACCCCTTCGCCGAGCTTGGCGGAGAGCCGGCCCGCGAGCCCATGACCGACGAGCTGCTGCAGGATGGTGTCGCCGACCGCTATCGAGCCGGTCACCGCCAGGTGGCTCAAGACTGCCTTGAGCAAGCGGAAGAGGCCGAGCGTGCCGGGCCGCCCGCCATAGATCGCGGCGATCCGCCGGATGAGCCGCACGCTTTCGAAAAGCACGAAGGCGACATCGAAGAAGGCGCGCGGGCTGACCGCCGTCACCACGGAGACGCGCCGTGCGGCCGCGGAGGCGAGCGCCTTGGCGCGCGCGTCGAGCGGCGCGACGAGATCGCGCTCCGCAAGCGCCAGGAGATCGCGCCCGTCGATGATCTCCGTAAGCTGCGCGGCGACGACGCGGCGCGCGCGCGCCGTGTCGGGCCGTCCGCGATAAAGATGAAGTACCGCGCGAAGAGCAGCCACGGCTTCGTCGCGCTTGTTGCTCGCAGCGGCTTCGTCGCAGGCGAGCCTCAGTCGCGCGAGCCGCTTCAGCCGGAAGAGCCCGGCAACCTCGCGGCCGACGAGCGCAAGGAACGCGAAGACGAAGAGCGCGATCAGGGCAAGCGCCACCCAGCCGAGCCATTCGGCGCGCGAGAAGAGATCGCGGACAAGCGAATCGAACGCGACGCCGATCGCGAGCGACGCGATGGCGCCGCCGGTCGCCGCTGCAAGCGCGCCGAAGCGAAAGCCGCGTCGCGGCGGATGCACGATCTCCTCGACCGCGTGATGCGCGTCGGCCTCGACCGGCTCGAGCCCTTCGAGCGCTTCCTCCTCGATCAACTCGACCGAGGGGTGGTCGATCCTCACTGCGCCGGGTTGGCGTCTTTTCTCGGGCGTTCTCATGCGAGCTTGTCGCCGATCAGGAATTCAAGCGTCTGGTCGAGCCGAATATGCGGCAGCGACAGCGTCAGCCCCTCCGCAGTTCCCTCGAGATGCGGTGGGCGGAAGCGCAGGAACCGGAGTGCGATGGCTTCCTCCTGGAGTTCGCGCGCGTCGGTTGGGCCGGGCAATTCGAAGATGTCCTCCGGGTCGGAGGGCAAGTCGCCTGGAAAGAGCGCGATCTCGGTCTCCCCGTCGTAGACCTCGCCGCCGACGCGCTCGCCCGCCATCGGGATACCGGCGATCGCTGGAAGCCGCTCGCCGCCGCGCTTGACGCTCACCTCCCGCGTGGCGCGGACGGCCGCAAGCGGCACGACGCGCACCTTGGCGCCGGAGAATTGAGGCGCGCTCCGCGGCGCGGCGCGTCAGCCGCTGCAGCAGGCCGGCGAGATTTTCGTGGTCGGAGTGATGCACGTGGTCGGCCTTGGTCGCTGCGAAGAGGATGCGGTCGATCTTCCGCGTCAGGATCGCGGTGAGCCAGCTCGCGCGCCCGGGTCGGAACGCGGAGAGCACGTCGGCGAGCGCCGCTTCGAGATCGCGGAGCGCCGCCGGTCCGGCGTTGAGCGCCGCCAGCATGTCGACGAGCACGATCTGCCGGTCGAGCCGCGCGAAGTGATCGCGGAAGAACGGCTTCACCACATGCGTCTTGTACGCCTCGTAGCGCCGCGCCATCATCGCCGCGAGCGTGCCGCTCTTCGCCTTGTGATCCAGCTGAACGTCGAGCGGCGCGAAGGTGAGCGCCGGCGAGCCTTCGAGATCGCCCGGCATCAGGAAACGTCCCGGCGGGAGCATCGAGAGCGCGTGCTCGTCGGCGCGTGCGGCGGAAAGGTAGTCGGCGAAGGCGCAGGCGAGCTTGCGCGCCGTCGCTTCGTCCTCCGGCCCGTCGGCCTCGACGCCGGCAAGCGCCGCATGCCATTTCCTCGCAACGCCGGCGCGGTGCCTCTCGCGCGACAGCGAAAGCGACTCCGCCGACCATTCCGCGTAGCTCTTCCTGAGAAGCGCGAGGTCGAGCAGCCATTCGCCGGGATAGTCCACGATGTCGAGATTGAGCCGCCCGCGGCCGATCCGCCGCTTCAGGAAGCGTCCCGATTCATAGTCGATGACGACGCGAAGCTCGCTGATCCGCTTGGTCGATTGCGGCCAGACGCGCCGCTCGACAAGGTCGCGGACATGCGCCTCGTAGTCGAAGCGCGGCACGTCGTCGTCGGGCTGCGGCCTAAGCCTCGACTCGACAAGCCGGCCGTCGCGATAGGCGTTGAAAAGGGGCAATCGCCCGCCGTGAATCAGATTGTGGACGAGCGCGGTGATGAAGACGGTCTTGCCCGCGCGCGACAGCCCGGTGACGCCAAGCCTGACGGTCGGCGTGCCGCCGCCGGCAACCGCGTCGAGCACATTGGCGGCGACGATCCGCGCCTCGTCGGTGACTGTGGTGATGGCCGGCAAGGCGTTCTCCCGCTACCAATATGGGCAGGTTTCGGCGTCTGACAATCCGCGAGGGAGCCCTCGAATGAAGCCACTTCTCGCCTCCTGGCAACTCTGGGCCGTGCTTTCCGCCGTCTTCGCCGCGTTAACCGCGATCTTCGCCAAGATCGGCGTCGAGAATGTCGGGTCCGACTTCGCCACTTTCCTGCGCACGATCGTCATCCTGATCGCGTTCGCGTTGATCTTGACGCTGGAGGGGTCGTGGGTGCGGATCGACACGGTCGCGCCGCGGAGCCTCGTCTTCCTGGTGCTCTCCGGGCTCGCGACCGGAGCGTCGTGGCTCTGCTATTTCCGCGCGCTCAAGATCGGCGACGCAGCGCGCGTCGCGCCGATCGACAAGCTGAGCGTAGTGTTGGTGGCGATTTTCGGCGCGGCCTTTCTTGGCGAGAACCTGGCGCTCGCCAATTGGCTCGGCGTAGCGCTGATTGCGGTTGGGGCGCTGCTCGTCGCGCGCCAGGCGTAGAGCAAGGAGCGGACTGCCGGCGTCTCAGGCTTCGGCTTCGATGAAGGCGACGAGGCGCAGCTGGCCCGGGCGGAGCGACCCCCAAGCTGCCGTCGAAATCGAGGATCGCCAGCGCGGCCTTCGGGAAGCCGGCCCGGAGCTTCTCGCCGTCTCGGCCCGCGAGGCTCTCGGCAAGGGAGAGCGCGGTTGCATGCATCGCCGGATTGTGGCCGACGACAAGGATGGCGTTCGCCGCACCGCCTTCCTCCTTGATGATCGATACGTAGTTCTGCGCCTCGTAGAGGGCGCGCAGGAAGCGGACCTCGGGCGCACCGCCGAATTTCTCCGCGACGTTATCCCATGTCTCCCGCGTCCGCTTCGAATCGGAGGAGAGCACGAGATCGACCGTCTCGCCGCGCCTGGCGAGCGTCTTGCCGACCGCCTTCAATTCCTTGCGCCCGCTTTTTGTCAGCGCGCGCTCGTGATCGGTCTGGCCGGGTCCGGCCCGCTCGGCGGTCGCGTGGCGAAGGAGGAGTAGACGGGGCATCGGAGAATGGCCACTTCAGAACTGTCGTCATGCCCGGACTTGATCCGGCATGCATTCCGGAACGGTCGTGGCGCGGGGATGGTGACGGAATGGATCGCCGGGTCAAGCCCGGCAATGACGACAGGACAACGAGCAGCGCTTACCCTTCCACCTTCGTCGGCCAACTTCAGCGCGGTCATCTCCTCCGGCGTGAAGAGGTAGAGCTTCTCCTTCGGCGTCGACATTGCGCGCGTCCAGACCAGCGGATCGACGCCGAAGTCGGAAAGCATGTCCTGCGCCGTGGCGCTTACGACCTGGGCCTGCTCCATGCCGTCGGCGAGCGAGCCGAACGCGGTCGTCAGCGCGAAGACCTGGTGCACGCCGATCCACGACGTCTTGTCGGCGAAGCGCTTGAACGCCGCCGGCGAAGACGAGCGGGCAGGAGGAGGCGCAGTAGCCATCGGCGAGAACGCGCGTATCGAGGCCGAGATCGCGGATCGTATGCGCCATCTCTTCTGCGTCGTTCACCGATCCGCCGGGGGAATGAAGCACGATCTCCTTCACGTCCGCCGAGCGCGCTGCCGCCAAGAACTCGGCGAACGCGTCGGCTGTCCCCGGCGTGATGGTGCCTTCCGCGAAGGCTGCGCCGTGCGTGCCGAGACGGAAATGCATGGGCGCGGCTTCGCTCTCCTCGCGCGGACGCGATTGCAGCCGCTCGCTGGTCTCGTCCGGCGCCATCGGCCGCGTCGCGGGGAGATAGGGGCGGATCTGGTTGTCGCGTTCCGGCCGCTCCATGCGGACCGGGGAGAGCGCCGGCAACCCGGCGGAGGCATTCGCTCCGTTCGCCATCAGCGTGCGCAAGTCGAGGAGAAGCACGACGACGGTGAGCGCCGCCATCGCGTAGAAGACATGCGTAAGCAGCGTGCCTTCCGGAAGCGCTTTCAGCCGGTCGGTGGCGACCTTCGCGACGCGCATGTCATCCGGCCTCGCCGCGGCCCCGCTGCGAAAGCGGTGTCACCTTGTTGGAGTCGGCCCGGTCTTGCGGCGGCGCAGGTGGTGGAGGCGGAACGGGCGCTGCCGGTGCTTCGGGGGCCGTCGGCTCGCCGAGCCGCTCGGTGTGAAGCTCCTCGCGTCGCATGCGCTCGTAAAGCCGCATCGCCTGCATCATGTCGGCAGCGGTCATCACGTTGTCGATGGCCAACGGGTCCTCGTCACGGCGGCTGGCGCTGTGAGCCACGACGAGGATCAGCACGAGCACTGCGGGGAGGAGGTCGATCGAGATGGCGCCTGCCCACGAGGGCAGGAAGTCGGCGGCGTAGCGAATCACAGCCGCCGGCCGTGACAGCGGCACGAAGCGCTCGGGCCTGACGATATCCGTCGCGAGCACCTGATCGGCGGCCGCGGCAAGCGCCTTCGACTGCGCAGCGACGGCGCTAGTGACATTCTCCACCACCGTCTCCTGCCTGTTGCGCAAATCCTGCGTGCCACCGTCGGCGACCGGGGCGATGAAGGTGGCGGCGAGATCGTCGGCAGCGCGACGCACCGCCGGCGCGACGGAGGTCTGCTGCAGGCTTGTAATGACGCCGGCAAGCGCGACCGCCTGTTCGCCGAACTGGTCGGAGCGGAGCGTCACCGGGCCGTTGGCGGAGACGAGTGCGCGCATGCGCGAGATGTCGTTGCCGCCTTCTTCGTAGAGCGACTTCACCGTCTCGCGTGATTGGATGATCTCGTCGGAGAGCCCGCTCAGGTCGTTCGACATCTGCGTCAGGAGCTGCACGACGGTGCCTGAGCCGGACGTGCCGGTCAGCGCGCCCGACGCGCGCTCGTCTGCCGCTAGTCGCGCGAAGCGCGCCGAGGCGAGCTGGATATCGGGAAGCAGGGACTGCGCCGCAAGCGCGTTCGAATGCGCCTTGTCGAGCGCGTCCGCATAGCCTTCGGCGGCGCGCGAAAGGTGCTGCTCGATCGCGGCGGAGCCGGCGAGCGCGGCAGCGTTCAGCCACGACGACATCGCCATGATCATGACCGAGCCGAGCAGGATCGAACCGATCAGCGCGTTCCGATGCGAGGCCTGGCGGACATGCGGCATCAGCCGCATGAGGAATGTCCAGAAGGCATAGATGCCGACGGAGACGGCGGCCGAGTAGATGAACGCGCCGAGAAAGACGACGGTGGCCGAGCCGTCGAGCAGGTCGCGCACGCCGATATAGGTGTACACGCCCGAGGCCAAAGCGAGCACTGCGAGCGTGGCCTTGGTGGTCAGCTGGAGGACTTCGATACCCTCGCGCAATGGCCGAGCCATGCGTCACCTCCGCACGCGGGCCGCACGCCGCGCATTGAAGCCCCCACAAGCATCATGGCGGGTGAAGCGAAGCATTTCAATTCTGCCGTTGCCTTCCCCGCCGACAGCCAAGCGGAGTACCCTTCTGTCACGGCCGCGGGACGGCCGGTCGCCTCTCTTTTTCCCGGTGTTGACGCCAGCGGCGGGTCGAACTTTTAATCCCCCTGTGCGACGATACGCCCGAGAATTGGGGGGCTCGAAACGTGTTCGTCTCGCGTACCGTTCGGACGTATGTCGCCGGCCTGTCGGCGCTTATGGCGGTTGTGCTCGGCGTCCCGGCAGTCGCGAAAGAGCCGGCGCCCGGATCCGCATTTCTGACGTCGTTCCGGGCAGGTCCGCCGCCCGCCGGTTTTGTCGGCATCTGCGCGCGCTACGCCTGGGTCTGTTCCAACGGGCGCGGCAGCGCCAGCCATGGCGACTATGTCGGGCTCGCACAGTCGATAAACATCGCCGTCAATCGCGAGGTCAAAGAGACAACGGATGCGGCGCTCTACGGGACGCCAGAATATTGGACGCTCCCGAACGGCGCGGGCGACTGTGAAGACTTCGCGCTTCTGAAGATGCAGCGCCTCATCGAGGCGGGTGTGCCGCCAGCGCAGCTTTTCCTCGCCGTCGTCGTCGGAGCAACGAACGAGACGCACGTCGTCCTGGTGCTGCGCGCGAGCTTGGCAGACTTCGTGCTCGACAATCTTTCGGCGCGCGTCTCGCCTTGGCAACGCACGCGCTACACCTTCATCAAGATGCAGAGCGCCTCGAACCGCAGCCGCTGGGACATCGTGCTCCTTGGCCCGCGAGCGACGCGCAACTGAACGCTGGGCTCAGTCGGGAAATCTCATTCTTCGGCGGTGGGCCGTCTGTGACGGTCCACCGCCGGCGTTTCGTTATTGTAGTGGCGTGCAGGGGACTGTGAAGGCGAGCCGCGGCGCGCTTTCGATGTTAGTCCACCGTCCGAAGATGAGTTCGGCCTGAGATCTCGTAGGCTCCGCAGACCGGCCCGATCGAGCCCGTCACGTCGTCGCTCGGGAGGTTGCCGAGGCCGATCAGCGGCTCGGTCTTCAGGCTGTCGTCATACTCCTTGCTGCCTCGCGAAAGACCGGTCGCGCTTGGCGTGCCGCCGGTCGGGCCATCATCGTCCTTGCCCTGGTCGCCGCCGTGGTTGTCGCCCTGGTCGCCGCCGTGGTTGTCGCCCTGGTCGCCGCCGTGGTTGTCGCCCTGGTCGCCGCCGTGGTTGTCGCCCTGGTCGCCGCCGTGGTTGTCGCCCTGGTCGCCGCCGTGGTTGTCGCCCTGGTCGCCGCCATGGTTGTCGCCCTGGTCGCCGCCGTGGTTGTCGCCCTGGTCGCCGCCGTGGTTGTCGCCCTGGTCGCCGCCGTGGTTGTCGCCCTGGTCGCCGCCGTGGTTGTCGCCCTGGTCGCCGCCATGGTTGTCGCCCTGGTCGCCACCGTGGTTGTCGCCCTGGTCGCCGCCGTGGTTGTCGCCCTGGTCGCCGCCGTGGTTGTCGCCCTGGTCGCCGCCATGGTTGTCGCCCTGGTCGCCGCCATGGTTGTCGCCCTGGTCGCCGCCGTGGTTGTCGCCCTGGTCGCCGCCGTGGTTGTCGCCCTGGTCGCCGCCGTGGTTGTCGCCCTGGTCGCCGCCGTGGTTGTCGCCCTGGTCGCCGCCGTGGTTGTCGCCCTGGTCGCCGCCATGGTTGTCGCCCTGGTCGCCGCCCGGCGAGCCGTTGTTGTTCTTGCTGGCCACCAGGATGAGATATCCGGACCGCTCGCCTTTTGGAGTCCACCCGCTGGCTCCAGCTGCGAAACCGGCACTGTTCGCTGTGCCGGAAACGAAGAAGGCCGCCGAGCCCATCAGCGCGGCGACCGCTGCACCCCTGAGAAGGAGCGCCCTGTTCCTACGCATCAATTACTCTCCTGTCGAAAAACTCCGACAAGTTAAAATACCGATAACGATCAAATCGGGGGTTTTATGTTTACTATTGGTTAAGGATCACAATTACTTAACCGGTGAAACCGCTTGCCGGAACACCGCTTTTGCTTGGCCGCCGCCTGCGGCGGTTCGGCTTTTCTTGGAAGGACTTCCAAGGTTTGCGGCCGGAGTCCGATTGAGGGCGAAAAGCGTGTCCACGCCGGCTGGCTGTGCTTGGCCGGCTTCGCGTTTCCGCGTTGCCAGTGGTGTCGAAGGTCGGGACACGACGCGATACGCGATCCGCCGCCGGCTCTCGGTTCGATGGGAAGCAGCAACAACGTGGGATACGGTCCGGCGGGGCCGAACGCAGTCGCGCGCTCTCAGCGCAGCAAAGCTATGAGCGCTGCAGCAGTCGCGTGGGGTAGTCCACGATCCGTATCAGCCGGCGCGGCGGCGCCTTTCACGGCGGCGGCGAATGGCCCGCAATGGCGCTGGGGGCGCCGAAAGCACGGGCTCCTCCGGAGGAGTCTCTTCCTGCTCAGAGGCGGCGCGTTCCGCGGCCAGCACCGCGAGCTCGACCCTGAGCAGTGCCGCAAAGGCGTCGCGCCTCGTGTTGAGAACCTCGGAGATCCCGGGCACGACCTGGTCCAGCGTCCACAACGATGCGCGCGCGGCGCGCGTCAGGTTGATATAGAGCTTGGCAGCGTCGCGCAGCCGCACGCGGAGCGCTTGCGCTGCAAGCATCTGTCCGGCGCGGAGCGCCGCACATTCGCGTTCGATGGTGGAGACAATCACGCCTTCGGCAGCTTCGATCGCTTGCAGCAGCTCTCGTGCTTGTGCCTCGGCTTCTGTCCGCAAACTCTGTACTACATTGCGCATTCCCGGAGCCTGCCACGGCAAGGTTAAAGATCGGCAAATACCGGCGCTAAGCTAACGTGTTAAGTTTGCGGCTCTTTTCACAAATGCTTCAAACCATTCCGCTTGCAACCCCCGCGGCTTCTCCCGTATATGCGCGCGCAGCGGGGAGTGAGGGATGCTGTTGACCATGCCGGTGCTGTCTAAGGTAAACGGTTACAGGCCGAGCGACCGCGAGCCATTCATGAACGAGCGGCAGCGGGAGTACTTCCGAAAGAAGCTCATACAGTGGAGAGACGAAATCCTGGCGGAGAGCCGGGAGACGCTTGAGGCCTTGCAGGCTGAGAGCCATAACCATCCCGACTACGCGGACCGCGCGTCATCGGAAACCGACCGATCGATCGAGCTTCGCGCCCGTGACCGCCAGCGCAAGCTCATCTCGAAGATCAACGCCGCTCTGAAGCGGATCGACGACGGAACCTACGGCTATTGCGAAGAAACGGGCGAGCCGATCAGCCTGAAGCGCCTCGATGCGCGCCCGATCGCCACGCTGTCGATCGAAGCGCAGGAACGTCACGAGCGGCGCGAACGCGTCTATCGCGACGAATAGGAAGATGCTGAGCGCCCGTGCGGAGCGGGCGCCAGCGCGAACACTGAGACAGTGCCGTTATCCGACGAAGAGATCGGAAGGCTCGCCGCGCTGATCCTCGCGGCCGGCGACAACGGCGCTTCGATTCCGCCGATCACTGATGATCTGTCCGATTTCGATCTTCTCGACGCCTATGTCGTGTCGTCGGAGATCACCCGCGCGAGGAGGGCGCGCGGCGAGCGGCCGGTCGGCTGGAAAATCGGCTTTACCAACGAGACGATCTGGGACGAATACGGTGTGCATGCTCCGATCTGGGGCCCGATGTACGCTTCGACCTACGCTTCGGCGGGATCGGCGGCCGATCCCAAAGCCGCAGTGTGTCCCCTCGACGGACTGTCGGAGCCGAGGATCGAGCCTGAGATCGCCTTCCGCATTTCTGCGCTGCCCGATCCGGAGATGGACGAGCGTGCGCTCCTTGGCTGCATCGACGCAGCAGCGCACGGCTTTGAGATAGTGCAGTCTGTGTTTCCGGCTTGGCGCTTCAAGGCGGCCGACACGGTTGCCGCCTTCGCGCTCCACGGCCGCTATCGCCACGGACCTTTCGTCGGCATTCGACCGGAGGAGCGCGAGCGCTGGCTCGCGGCGCTTTCCAATTTCTCTGTCGCGCTCTTCAAGAATGGCGTTGAGATCGACCGCGGCGTCGGCCGGAACGTCCTCGGCGGCGGTCCCCTGACGGCGCTTCGTCATCTCGTGCGCGGGCTGGCCGATACGCCATTCGACTTTAGGATCCGCGTCGGCGATATCGTGACGACGGGAACGGTGACCCGCGCCTTTCCGGTCACGCCCGGCGAAAGCTGGAGCACGCGGATCGACGGCCTGCCGCTTCCGGGAATGACCCTGACGCTTGCCTAGCGCGCGAACGCGCCAGTCGCTCTTACCGCCCCTTGTCGCCCGTAAGCTCGCCCAGGAGTCGGGCCATTTCGTCCTCGAGCGGGTCTGAGACTTCGCGGCGGCGCGCACTAAGGCTGATAACCGGCGCCTCTTCGCGGCGCTCGTTCTGGGCCGTCTCGCGCGGCGCAGCGGGCTGCGGCGGCTCGGGCGCTGCGCTCACGGTCGGTTGCTGCGCCGGCTCCGGCTTCTTTTCCGGTTTGTCGCGGGCTACGAGCCGCTTGGCGCTCGCGTTATCCGTGCCTTTCTCCGGAGCGGTAGCCGCGGCAGCGCTCGCCTCGGCCCGCTTCGGGCCGTTCGGGCCGACGGACTGCATCTCGCGTGCCAGCGCTTCTTCCAGCCGGTCAGCAAGGTCGCCGAGGGTGGCTGAGGATTCCACGGGCTTCGCCGGCTCGGCCTCGCGCGCCGGCTGAGCGGCCTCGGCGCTTTGCGGCTCCGCCGTCTCGGCCCGCCTCGGCCCATCGAGACGGAGCGCCTGCACGATGTCGGCCTCGATCGTGTCCAACTCCGCCCAGGGAACCTGAGCCTGGGGCAATCCGACCGGAGCTCCGCCGTTCCGCACGTTGTTGGTGCGTTCGGCTCGCGCCTGATTCTCTGTCCGCGGCTGCTTCTCCGCCCGCATTTGCGGCTGTCTCTCCGGCTGCGGACGCGGCGGGGGAGCGGGGGCGACGGCGAGCGCGGGCTGTGGACTGACACGAATGTGGGCAGCCGGCGCGGCGCGGCGCTGTTGATCGCCGGACGGCGGGTGCTGGATTGTGACGCGAGTCGGCCCAGCTTTCGCTGCAGGCGCCACGGGACGCGGCGCCTCGCCGTTCCGCCCGGTCGGTCGCGCGGCGACGGCGGTGACCGTGTTGCGCTGGGGCAGCGGGGCACGCGGTGCCGGAGCCGCCGGTCGCGGTGTTTCCGCGTTTCGCGGCACGGCAGCCGCGACGGCGGCGTCGAGCGAGGCGCCGACTGCCGGCGAGACCTGTTGTTTTGCTGCGGCGGGCTGCGGTGTCTGTGCCGGCGGCGGGGCAGGGGCTCTCGGCGTAGAGGACTGCGTCCGCGCCTTCCTCACGTCGTTTTCCACGACAAGGTCGGCGGGCCCGCCAACGACGATCAGATGCTCTACGTCGTCGCAGCGCACGAGCACGAGCTTCCGCCGCCCGTCGATTTCGCGGGTCTCCACGATATCGATCCGGCTGCCGTCCATCGGCTCATCGTCCAGAAGTGGTGATCTCTGGCGGAAATAGTCCCTTTGGCCGCCGAAAACCGTCACCCTCAGCACCAGCACAACCAGGCCGATCATGGCGACCACGGCAATCGTGATCAAAACGACGCCGACGAGGCCAAGTTGCATCAACGTCTCCCTCTCCGTGGCACCCCGAGCCGTGCCGCGACCATAGACGGAACGGTCTTGGCGTTCAATTTCCCTGTCTTGTCAATGGCCCCGTGCCGTTGAATTGCGAATCGCGAGCATACAAGCTGCGCCGGCTGCGGCCGAGCGAATCGGATAGGCTCTCGCGGGGGTCGATTAAGATGCGGCAAGACGGCACGGTCGAGGCGGACGTGGGGCGATCCGCCGGTAGGCGATTCGCCTTTGTGGCGGCGCTCGTGGTCGTCCTTTTCGCCGCGGCAAGCGGCTATCTGCTGCTTCCCGAGCCTGCCGCCGCGATCCTCGTCCTCGCCGTCGTCGGGCTTCTTTCCACCGTCGGCGTGGTGGCGCTGTTCGGGCTGGCGGCCGGTATCTTCGGCTGGCGGAACCCGCCGGAGGCGCCGGTCGAATCAGGCGACGCGGCGCAGGGACTCCTGGAGAATATGGCGGAAGGCGTCCTGATGGCGGCCGCCGACGGCACGCCGCTCTGGGCGAACGCCGCCTATCTGAAGCTGACGGACGCGGCGGCCGACAGTGACCTTCATTCGATCGAGCGGCTCTTCTCCGATAGCCCCGACGCCGCGGAGGCGATTCACCGGCTTGCCGTCGCCGCCGACCGCGGTCGCCGTGCGAGCGAAGAGATCCGAGTGCCTGGCGGAATCGGCGGAAGGACGAGCGGCGCGCGCTGGTACCGCGTGCGCGTCAACCCGGCTGGCGGGCCGGAAGCGCGGATCGGCTGGCTCATCGCCGATATCACGCGCGAGCGCGAGCACCAGGAGAACATCTTCCAGGAGCTCCAGAACGCCATCGACTACCTCGACCACGCGCCGGCCGGCTTCTTCTCGCTCGAGCCGGACGGGCGCATCCGCTACATGAATGCTACGCTTGCGGAGTGGATCGGTATCGACCTCGCCGAGTTTGAGCCGGGCGCCGCGCAGATCCGCGACATCGTGACGGTCGAGAGCCTCTCCGTCCTGCAGGCGGGGAATCCCAATCCGCTCGAGCCGAAGATTCTCAACATCGACCTCGTGCGCACCGACGGGACGCGGCTTCCCGTGCGCCTGATCCACCGCGTCCCGGTCGCCCCCGACGGCACGGTCGGCGCCTCCCGCACGCTCGTACTCGACTTGCATCCGGGCGACGACCGCGAGGCCGGCCGCATCGCGGAGATGCGCTTCGCGCGCTTCTTCAACAACACGCCGATGGCGATCGCTTCCGTCGACCGCGAGGGGCGGATTGCGCTCACCAATGCGCGCTTCGTGATGCTCTTCGGCAAAAAGGGCGCCGCCGGGCGGAGCCTTTCGGAGCTTGTGCGGGAATCCGATCGCGCTAGCATCGCCGCTGCGGTCAGCGCGGCGATCGCCGGCCAGAGTCAGATCCCCGCTGTCGACGCCGCGCTTGCCGACGTTCCCGATCAGAGCGCCCGCTTCTTCGTCTCGCCGATCCTGGAATCGGACGAGAGCGAGGATGCCGCGGTGATCTACGCGCTCGAGACGACTGAGCAGCGCGCGCTAGAGCAGCAGTTTGCGCAGAGCCAGAAGATGCAAGCGGTCGGCCAGCTCGCCGGCGGCATCGCGCACGACTTCAACAACATGCTGACGGCGATCATCGGCTTCTCCGATCTCCTTCTCACGTCGCACCGCCCGACCGATCCGTCCTTCCAGGACATCATGAACATCAAGCAGAACGCCAACCGTGCGGCGGGCCTTGTCCGACAGCTCTTGGCGTTCTCCCGGCGGCAGACGCTGCGCCCGACTGTCATTGATCTCGACGCAGCGCTTTCCGATATCTCCGTGCTCCTCGCCCGACTTCTGGGCGAGACGACCGAGCTCGAAGTGATCCACGGCCGCGACGTCTGGCCGATCAAGGCGGACCTGAACCAGCTCGAGCAGGTGATCGTGAACCTCGCGGTCAACGCCCGCGACGCCATGCTCGACGGCGGCAAGCTGAAGATCCGCACCGCCAACGTGACCGCGGCGGAGAGCGCGAAGTTCAAGGAACAGGGCTTCAAGCCCGGCGAATACGTGCTCCTTGAGGTCGCCGATACCGGCACCGGCATGACCGCAGAGGTGAAGGCGAAGATCTTCGAGCCGTTCTTCACCACGAAAGGCGTCGGGCAGGGGACGGGCCTCGGCCTCTCCACCGTCTACGGCATCGTCAAGCAGACCGGCGGCTACATTTACGTCGATTCCAGGCCTGGCGCCGGGACCACCTTCCGCATCCTGCTGCCGCGCCACGAGCAGCAGCCGGAGGAGGAGAAGCGCGGCGAGACGCAGACCGCTGGTCCATCCGACCTGACCGGCAGCGCCCGCATTCTTCTGGTTGAAGACGAGGAGGCCGTGCGCGCCTTCGCCGGCCGCGCGCTAGAGGCACGCGGCTACACCGTCTATCAGGCGGCCTCCGGACAGGAGGCGCTTGACCTGATCTCCGGCCTCGACGAGCCCGTCGACCTCGTCATCTCCGACGTGGTGATGCCCGGCATGGACGGGCCGACGCTTCTGCGCGAGCTCCGGGGGCGCCAGCCGGATTTGAAGATTATTTTTGTCTCCGGCTATGCCGAAGACGCCTTCGAGCGGCATTTGCCGAAGGACGAGAAAAGCTTCCAGTTTCTTCCAAAGCCATTTTCATTGAAGGAGTTGGCTACCACCGTAAAGGCGACGCTCGAGGCATAGGCCACCAGGCTGGCGTGTCCGTGATCGGCGGCTTCGCGCGTGTTAATAGATGCTTTGCGCAACCCGTGGATTGTGCGCCGGGAGGCACGTTCTCGAACCTGAGGGGGACTCGTGGGTCTGGACGCTGGGACGTTGGTGACGGCGCTCGTCGTCGTTTGCGGCGTTATCGCTGGCCTCCTCGCTTTGACCTGGACGCAGAATCGCAGCGTGCCTGCGTTCGGCGTATGGACGCTTTGCTTCTTGATGTGCGCCGTTGCCGCCGCGCTCGTTGGAGCACGCGACCGGTTCCCGGGCCTACTAGCGATCGATATCGCGAACGGGCTTCGCCTGCTTGCCTATGGGCTCGCTTGGCAGGCGGCTCGGTATTTCACCAGCGGCAAAGGAAATTGGCCGCTGGCGCTAGCGCCCGCAGTGCTTTGGGTAGCGGCCTGCTGGCTGTCGCCGTTCGACGACGACGTCCGCGGGCGGATTCTCGTCACCGCGCCGCTGCTTGCCGCCTATGCCTTCGCGCTGGCCGGCGAATTGTGGCGGATGGCGCCGCAGCGCTGGGGGATCATGCCGCTCGCGGCGCTGCTCCTCTCGATCCACGGCTTGGTTTTCGTCGTCCGATTCCTGGCGGCGCTTTTCGCGCCGGGCTCCGTGCTCGCCACCGACGTCGGCGTAGCGGCGCCGCTCAATCCGGCAGGTCTGATCGAGATGCTTGCCGCCGCGGTCGTGCTCTCTTTCCTGCTCCTCTCCATCGGCAAGGAGGCGATCGGCAATCAGCACCGCGAAGCCGCGCTGCTCGACCCGCTGACCGGCGTCAGTAATCGCCGTGGGTTCACGGACGAGGTCGGCCGGATGCTCGCGCGAGCGGGCCGCAACGGCTCTTCGACGGCGCTTGTCCTGATCGATCTCGACCGGTTCAAGTCCGTCAATGACGGATGGGGCCACCCGACCGGCGACCGCCTTCTAAAGACGCTCACGGATAGGATGATGGAAATCATCCGCGCCGGCGACGTTTTGGGCCGCCTAGGTGGTGACGAATTCGCGGTGGCGCTCGCCGAGAGCCGGATCGATCAGGCGCTAGTGCTGGCCGAGCGTCTCAGGCGCGCTGTGGCCGACGCAAAGATCGAAAGCGGCCGTGGAGAGGTGAAGTTTACGGTCAGCATCGGCGTTGCGAGCCTGCGCGGGGCGCAGTCGCTCGACACTTTGATGGGCGAGGCGGACGCCGCGCTTTATCGGGCCAAAGCCGGCGGCGGGAACCGCGTGGAATTCTCCATCGACCGGCGCGGGGACGACGCTGCTGTGAGCGGGGAGGGGGACATGGCGCAGCGTAGAAGCACGGTAGCTGCCGGTTGAAGTTCTCACTTCGTTCTTGACAATTTCGAGAACAAAGCAGATACATGCGCACCACCGGTGGCGAGAGGCCGCCACCTTCCGAAGTCGATTGGGGGATGCCATGGTAGCGCCGCTGCGAGTTGTCGAGAACAGGGACGGAATGGACAAGACGAAGGCGCTCGACGCCGCGCTCTCCCAGATCGAGCGAGCCTTCGGCAAGGGCTCCATCATGCGGCTCGGGCAGGACGGCAAGGTGGTGGAGATCGCCACCATCCCGACCGGCTCGCTCGGCCTCGACCTCGCGCTCGGCGTTGGTGGTCTTCCGCGCGGACGCATCGTTGAGATTTACGGGCCGGAATCCTCCGGAAAGACGACGCTTGCGCTCCATGCCGTCGCCGAGGCGCAGAAGCGTGGCGGCATCTGCGCCTTCGTCGACGCGGAGCATGCGCTCGATCCGGCCTACGCCAGGAAGCTTGGGGTCAAGCTGGACGATCTTCTGATCTCGCAGCCGGACACGGGCGAACAGGCGCTCGAGATCGCTGACACGCTGGTCCGCTCCGGCGCCGTCGACATCCTCGTCGTCGATTCTGTTGCCGCCCTTACGCCGCGTGCAGAACTTGAGGGCGAGATGGGCGACCAATTGCCCGGCCTGCAGGCGCGGCTGATGAGCCAGGCTCTGAGAAAGCTCACCGGCTCCATCTCGCGCTCCAACACGATGGTGATCTTCATCAACCAGATACGCATGAAGATCGGCGTGATGTTCGGGAGCCCGGAGACGACGACCGGCGGCAACGCATTGAAGTTCTATGCCTCCGTCCGCCTCGACATCCGCCGCATCGGACAGATCAAGGAGCGCGACGAGGTTGTTGGCAACCAGACGCGCGTGAAGGTGGTCAAGAACAAGCTCGCGCCGCCGTTCCGGCAGGTCGAGTTCGACATCATGTACGGCGAGGGTATCTCGAAGAATGGCGAGCTGATCGATCTCGGCGTCAAGGCTGGCATCGTGGAAAAGTCAGGTGCCTGGTTCTCTTACGACAGCCAGCGCCTCGGCCAGGGCCGCGAGAACGCCAAGACCTTCCTGAAGGACAATCCCGACATCGCCGCGGCGATCGAGCTTGCCATTCGCCAGAACGCCGGCCTCGTGGCGAGCAAGCTCGACGGCGACGACGCGGACGACGCCGAGGCGGCGGAAGGGTAGGGCGCTCGCCCGCTGGGGAAGAGGGGGAGTAGTCGGCTCAGATATCTTTGCCGTCCGGCTTCGGCTCTTCGATGAGGAGCGCGCGCTCAGCAAGGAATGGGTTGATCTCCACCGCTCTCCGCAGCACCGACTGCGCCGTATCGAAGCGGCCGTTCCGCATCAGGATGAGCGCCTGGCCGGCAAGCGCGCCGAAGTGCTTCGGCTCGAGCTGAAGCACGCGTTCGATATCGGCGAGCGAGCCTTCGTAGTCCTCCGTCATGTATCGCATTGTCGCGCGCTGGTTCCAGGCTTCGGCCCAATCGGGTGTGAGCGCCACGAGCTTGTCGAGAATGGCGACCGCACCCGCAATGTCGTAGGTGCGCCGGCGCTCCATCGCCTGATCCATGAGGTCTCGCGCCTCCGCGTTGGGCGCACGGAACCAGAGCGCCCAGATTTGGAAGGCAAGGGTCTCCGCGTCGCTTTGGCTCTGAGCGGAGGCGAGAGCCGAGAAAAGTCGCTCGCGCTCGGCCGCTCGCTCTGCCGGATCGCTCTGGAGCGGCAGGCGGTTCTGCCAGTCCTGTGCAGCGGCCGGCGCCGCGAGCGGTAAGACCGCGGTAAGCATCGCGAAGAATACGACGGCCGCGGTCGCGCTGCGCTTCGGGATCGCTGGCATCGGGCTCCTGTTCTCCGGTTTCGGCAAAGCTAGCGCGGAAGCGGCAGCCCGAACATTCCATGAATTCTCGCGGCTTCTCAAAGCTCCGTGACGCGCCTTCCGGGCTTCGGCTCCGCGGGACGGGTAGACGCTATGTTCACCAAAGCGGGGATGCCCACGACCGCTCCCGGCCCGGCGGCGGGGCGACGGCGCGGGTCGCTCTCCCGGGGCCGTTATCGGCTGCAACGTTCCGGAAACACGATTCGGATTTAGAAACACGATTTGGGTTTAAAGACTGCGGCGCGTCCCCTACCTCTTGCTCCAAGAGGCGGGGCGAATGGAGATTTGAAATGCTTGCACGCCGTCTTTCGCCGACTGCGCGGCTCGCCGCTGTTGCGGCTGTCGGCCTCCTGGCGTTGTCCTCGGCATCTTACGCGGGAAGCCAGGGGCAGCCTCTCGCCGGCCAGGCCTACGACATGACGCAGCCGAACCCTCGCGAGTCCTATTTTCCGCATTCCGCGTATCCGACCTCCACGCCGCGAGACTTCTCAAGCTCGGACGAATGTATCAACGGCTACCGCTGGATTACGCGCGACTATCATATCTGGGAGCCCCCGGCCGAATGGGCGATCCCGGTTCGCTGCTGAATACGGCGTCGCTTTGAGCTGGCTGAAGCGCCGCCCTCTTTGGAGAGCGGCGCTCGGCCGGCACCTTTTTGATCCGCCGCCTCGCGACTGCCGGATGGTAGGGCGCGGGGCTTGCTGGACAGTCCTTGCGCCCCCAGTCTAAATGCCGCGACTTCCGCCGCTTCCGCGGCTTTGCAGTGTTTTGAGATGGCGAGCGTCAACGAGATCCGAACAGCGTTTTTGGACTACTTCGCCGGCGAGGGCCACGAGCGCGTGCCCTCTGGTCCGCTCGTGCCGCGCAACGACCCGACGTTGATGTTCACCAATGCCGGCATGGTCCAGTTCAAGGACTATTTCACCGGCAAGTCGAAGCCGCCTTTCCCGCGCGCGGTTACCGCGCAGAAGGTCGTGCGCGCCGGCGGCAAGCACAACGACCTCGACAATGTCGGCTACACCGCGCGCCACCACACCTTCTTCGAGATGCTCGGCAACTTCTCCTTCGGAGACTACTTCAAGGAGCGCGCGATCGAGCTTGCGTGGAATCTCGTCACCGGGGAGTTCGGGCTGGCGAAAGACCGGCTTTGGGTGACTGTCTATCCGACCGACGACGTGGCGCGCGATCTATGGAAGAAGATCGCCGGCCTGCCGGACGGGCGCATCGTCGGTCACGAGGAAAATCTCTGGGCAATGGGGCCGATCGGCCCGTGCGGCTATTGCTCCGAAATCTTCTACGATCAGGGCGAGGCTGTCGTTGGCGGCCCGCCGGGCTCCACGGAGGAGGACGGCGACCGCTTCCTCGAGTTCTGGAACCTCGTCTTCATGCAATTCGAGCAGGTCGACGAGACGACGCGGGTCGACCTGCCCAGGCCCTCCATCGACACCGGCATGGGGCTTGAGCGCATCACGGCTATCCTTCAGGGCGTCACCAATAATTTCGACATCGATCTCTTCAGGACGCTGATCGCGAGCGTTCACGAGCACGTCGGCCGCTCAAGCGGCGCCATCAATCAGGCGAGCCCGCGCGTCATTGCGGATCATCTGCGCGCGACGAGCTTTCTGATCGCGGACGGCGTGCTGCCGTCGAACGAGGGGCGCGGCTATGTTCTCCGCCGCATCATGCGCCGCGCCATGCGCCACGCGCATCTTCTCGGCGCTTCGGAGCCTACCATCTTTCGACTCGTGCCGACGCTCGTCCACGAGATGGGCCAGGCCTATCCGGAGCTCGGCCGCGCCGAGGGGCTCATCACCGAGACGTTGCGTCTGGAGGAAGGCCGCTTCCAGAAGACGCTGGCCCGCGGCCTTTCGCTCCTCGAGGAGGCGTCAGGCGACCTGAAGCACGGTGACACCTTCGACGGCGAGACCGCCTTCAAGCTCTACGACACCTATGGCTTCCCGCTGGACCTGACGCAGGACGCACTGAAGCCGCGCGGCATCGGCGTCGACATCAGCAGCTTCACCGACGCCATGGAGCGCCAGCGCGCCGAGGCGCGGAAGAGCTGGGCCGGTTCGGGCGAAGCGGCGACGGAGGGCGTGTGGCTGACGCTTCGCGACCGTTTCGGGGCAACGGAATTCCTTGGCTACTCAGCCGAGGCGGCCGAAGCGCAGGTTCTGGCGCTCGTCAAGGAAGGCGCCGAGGTCGATTCCCTTGGCGAGGGCGAGGACGGCGCGGTCATCGTCAACCAGACTCCGTTCTATGGCGAGTTGGGTGGCCAGGTCGGGGACACCGGAACGATCGTGTCGGAGAACGGCGCGCGCTTCCATGTGGCCGACACGCAGAAGAAGGCCGACGGCCTCTTAGTCCATGTCGGCAAGGTCGAGCATGGCGGCTTCGTGCCCGGCCAGGCGGTGAAGCTCACGATCGACGGTGCGCGCCGCACAGCGATCCGTGCCAATCATTCGGCGACGCATCTTCTCCACGCAGCACTTCGCTCTTCGCTCGGCACACATGTCGCGCAGAAAGGCTCGCTTGTCGCGCCTGACCGGCTGCGCTTCGACTTCTCGCATCCGAAGCCGATGTCGGACGAGGAAATCGCGTCGGTCGAGGAGATGGCGAACGCTGTCGTGCTGCAGGACGCGCCGGTCGAGACGCGCCTGATGGACCGCGACAGCGCGATCCAATCAGGAGCGATGGCGCTCTTCGGCGAGAAATATGGCGACGAGGTGCGCGTCGTCTCGATGGGGAAGGCGCTCGCCGGCGAGAATGCCGGCAAGACCTACTCGATCGAGCTCTGCGGGGGCACGCATGTCGGCCGCACCGGCGAGATCGGGCTCGTCACGCTGGTCAACGAGGGCGCCGTTGCTGCCGGTGTCAGGCGCGTCGAGGCGCTGACCGGCGCCGCCGCGCGCCATCATCTCGCGGATCAGGACAAGCGCGTGCGCGAGATCGCCGCGAAGCTGAAGGTCAGGCCGGACGAGGCCGTGACGCGGGTCGATGCGCTCGTCGAAGAGCGGAGGCGGCTCGAGCGCGAGCTTGCCGACGCGAAGAAGAAGCTCGCGATGGGCGGCGACGGCGCGGCGGAGCCTGCGGTGAGGCAGATCGGCGCGATCAACGTGCTTGCGCGCGCGGTCGAGGGCGTCGCGCCGAAAGATCTCCGCGGCCTTGTCGACCAGGGCAAGCGCCAGGTCGGCTCCGGAGTCGTTGCCATTGTCGGCGTCAACGACGGCAAGGCGGGCCTTGTCGTCGGCGTCACCGACGATCTGACCGACAGGATTAGTGCCGTCGATCTCGCGCGCATCGGCTCCGCTGCGCTCGGAGGTACGGGCGGCGGCGGCCGGCCTGACCTTGCACAGGCGGGCGGACCAAACGGCGGCGCGGCGGAAGCCGCGCTCAAAGCAATTGCTGGCCGGATCGAAGAAATCGCCGCCTGAAGCGACGTAACTCGGCGTCGGGCTAGACCGGCTTCCGGCTGCTCGGCTTCGGAGCCTTGACGCAGTCGCCGTGGGCCGCAGCCTGCATCTCCGCTGGCCTGCTGGCCGAGACAAGCTGCCCTTTGTCGTCGAAGAGAAGCAGCACGGTCTCGCGGATGGTTCCGTCTGCGCCGGGGGTCTCGCTCGTGCCGAGCTCGATCGTCCTGCCGTTCGGCTGAAGCGCGACCGCAACGACACGAACGCCCTCGTCCTTGTCGGCATCGGGCGTCTCACCGTAAAGGAGCGTCGAGGCGCAGGCTTCGCCGTTGAAGTTAGCAGATGCGAGGCTGACATGGTCGCCGCCGCTGACGATCATCGGCGCGCCGCTTGTGCCCGTCACGAGGTCGGGGCCGGCAAAGGCCGCGGCGAGCGCAAGCCCGACGATCGGAAACGCCGCACCGAGAAGGGCTCGAATCATTCTGGGACCCCGCAACTGATCCATCCCGATTTTCTATCAGGAAAAAACGGCCCCGGTAAGGCGCATGGGCGTCGATGGCGCTATCAGGCTGACGCCATTGCCTTTTTCAGGTTTGCGTCAACCTTGTCGAGAAAGCCCATTGTCGAAAGCCACGGCTGATCTGGTCCGACAAGGAGTGCGAGGTCCTTCGTCATGAAGCCTTCCTCGATCGTGGCAACGGTGACCTTCTCCAGCGTCTCGGCGAAGCGGATGAGCTCCTCGTTTCCGTCGAGCTTGCCGCGGTGCGCGAGGCCGCGCGTCCAGGCGAAGATCGATGCGGCGGAGTTCGTCGAGGTCTCCTTGCCCTGCTGGTGCAGCCGGTAATGGCGGGTGACGGTGCCGTGCGCCGCCTCCGCCTCAACCGTCCTGCCGTCCGGCGACATCAATACGGAGGTCATCAGCCCGAGTGAGCCGAAGCCCTGCGCCACGGTGTCGGACTGAACGTCGCCGTCGTAGTTCTTACAGGCCCAGATGTAGCCGCCCGACCACTTCAGAGCCGCCGCCACCATGTCGTCGATCAGCCGGTGCTCGTAGGTGAGCTTGCGCTTGTCGTACTCCGCCTTGAACTCCGCGTCGAAGATCTCCTGGAAGAGATCCTTGAAGCGTCCGTCATAGGCCTTGAGGATCGTGTTCTTGGTCGAGAGGTAGACCGGGTAGTTGCGCGCAAGCCCGTAGTTCAGCGAAGCGCGGGCGAAATCGCGGATCGAATCGTCGAGGTTGTACATCGCCATGACGACGCCGGAGCTTGGCGCGTCGAAGACATCGCGCTCGATAATCGTGCCGTCCTCGCCGGCGAATTTCAGCGTCAGCCTGCCCTTGCCAGGGAAACGGAAGTCGGTGGCGCGATACTGGTCGCCGTAGGCGTGGCGGCCGATGACGATCGGCTTTGTCCAGCCCGGAACGAGGCGCGGCACATTGCGGCAGATGATCGGTTCGCGGAAGATGACGCCGCCCAGGATGTTGCGGATCGTGCCGTTCGGCGACTTCCACATCTCTTTCAGGCCGAACTCCTTCACCCGCGCTTCGTCAGGGGTGATGGTCGCGCATTTCACGCCGACGCCCGCCTTCTTGATGGCGTTCGCCGCGTCGATCGTGACCTGGTCGTTGGTAGCGTCGCGATGCTCGACGCTGAGGTCGAAATACTCGAGCTCGACGTCGAGATAGGGGTGGATCAGCTTGTCTTTGATGAGCTGCCAGATGATGCGCGTCATCTCGTCGCCATCGAGCTCGACGACCGGGTTGGCGACCTTGATCTTCGGCATCTAAGGCAGGCCTTTCATCGCTGGAAGCGCGCAATGGGCGCGGGGGAGGGTCCGCGCCCTATAGCAAGGCCGGGCTTCCGCGCCAACCGCCAGGAAAGCGGGCGGTTTGTTGGCCCGCGTCGGGCTAGACCAATGCTGCCGTGATCGCCGCGACCACGACCCACTGGAGGGCGGTGAAGGCCGTCTCGATTGCGACGTAGTCGCGGATTGAGCGCATCTTGTTCTTCGCGGAAACGGCGAGCGTCGAGAAGCTCCACGAGAACAAGGCGCCGAAGACGGCGTAGGCGAGGGCGCGCGAGAACCATGCTTCGATCGACGCAAAAAGCGCGCTGTAGACCATCGCGAAGCAGACGCCCTGGATCGCCATTGAGCCCAGCCCGAACAGCGGCTTCATGTCGTCGCGGTAGATTTCGAGCGCCTTATAGCGCGCCTCGAAGATCTTCAAATGCCAAGCGAAGGCGATGGCGAAGGTCACGATGACATAGACCAGGAAGGGAATGAGGAGCGCGCTCATGACGCCACCTTCCCGCCCGCCTTTGCAGCTGGCGTCTTCGGCGTTCCGCGCCCTCCCATCGGCCTTTTCGCCTTCTCGGCCTTCGGTGGCAGAGTCTCGACGAACGCTCGGGCGAGGCCGATCCAGCTCTTCAAATCCTTTGCGCTCTTTGTCCCTTCCTCCGCCACGAAGATGTAGCCCTCCATCGAGCGCCCGCCCATCTCCATCGGCTGCGTATGCGGGCGGGTGAGCGCTTTCGCATGAGCATCCTTGCCGACGCGAACAAGAAGTCCGCGCTTCGAGGTGCCAACGAGCATATTGCCGGAAAGCATGAAGCAGGTGCCTCCGAACATCTTCTGCTCACGGATCGGCAAGCCCTCGAGCGCCGTCCTAAGGCGCACTACCATCGGATCTTCGGTCATATCTCCCCCCTGACTTGCGAGTTGCAAGTGAATGGAGCGAAGCATAGACTTTTGTAACTTGCAAGACGCAAGTCACTCACTGCTGACAATCGAAGGAATGGTGCTTTGACGGTGGCCTACCGCTCCCCCTGTCCGGTGTCCTCTGCGCTCGACGTCGTTGGCGACAAGTGGACGCTCGTTGTGCTGCGGACGATCTTCGCAGGCCGCCACCGCTTCGCGGCGTTGCTCGACATTCCCGAGCGTATCTCGACGAACATCCTCGCCGACCGCCTGGAGAAGCTGGAGAGATTCGGGCTCGTATCGAAGAGGCGCTATCAGAGTCGACCCGACCGTTTCGAATACGCGCTGACCCCCGCGGGCGCCGACCTGCTGCCGGTGCTTCAGGCGCTCGCCGATTGGTCGACGAAGCACATCCCCGGCCGCTGGGTGCAGCCCGATTGGTTCGTCGGCGCGAAGCCTTCGGCGTTCTATCCGTCCGAAGAGCGCTGAGCGGAAAATTGACCGCCCGGCGCTCAGCCGGGCGGCAACCCGTGCGGTGGGCGAGGCTATTTGCCTGCGGCCATCGCCGCATCGTACTCCTTCTTGAACGTATCGAAGTCGATCTGCATGCCATTGAAGATCGTGCTCCAATGGCGGGCGAGCGCCGCCATGGTCACCGCCTCGGCGATCTCTTCGTCGGTTGCGCCGGCCTGCTTCGCAGATACCGTGTCGGCGTAGATGCAGGTACTGGCACGGAATCTGCGCCGCGACGGCGAGCGAAATCAGAGATTTTTCCTTGGGCGTCAGTGCCGTGTCGGGGCTCAGCTCGATCGCCTTGAGCTCCGCCCACGCCCCCGGGACGGCGGCTTGCGGCAGGGCTTTGATGAAACTCGGCACGGCGCCGAAAGTGGCCTCGATGTCTTTCATCGCGGCTTCCGGTGTGGCAGTGGCGTCGGCCGCAGACGCACCCTGCGGCGCTAGCGCGACGAAACCTGTAAGGGCGGCAAGAGCGAGCCCGATGCGGGCGTTTACGAGCATTTCGGCAAACATGGCTTCCTCTCCTTGCGGCTTTCGACCTTACGGCGTAAGGTTCGGCGGCATTCGTAGCCTTACACCGTAAGGAAAGCAAGCGGAGTTTTTCACGTTGTCTCGATCGAAGAGAACCACAACGAAATCTTCAGCGGGTGGCGAGCGCAGGCCGCTCACCAAGGAGCGCATCGAGAGGGCCGCGCTCAAGCTCATAGAGCGTGACGGGCTCGCGGCTTTCAGCACGCGCAAGCTAGCGCAGGCTCTGGGCTGTGAAGCCATGAGCATCTACCACCACTACCCGAGCAAGGCGCATCTGATGGACGCGCTGCTCGACCGGCAGATCACGGCTATGCCGCCGTTGCCGGATGGCGCTTGGCTGGATCGATTGCGCACGGGCGCGCATGACATCCGGAACATGGCGCTCGGCAACCCGGCATTCTTCCAATTCATGGCATTGCACAGGATGAACACGCCGACTGCGCTCTGCTGGCTCGACGGCTGGATTGCGATCTTCCGGGAAGCGGGGCTCAATGACGAAGCGGCGGCGCGGCTCTTCCGCTCATTGAGCTACTACGTGATCGGCGCCGCGCTCGACGAGACCGCCGGCTATGCCAACGGCCCTTCGGCGGCCGAGCCGGTCGAGGACGCCGCCGTGCCGCGCGACTATCCGAACGTCGCCGCCGTCGGGCCCTATTTCAAGCCGGCGCACCACCTGAAGACTTTCGACACCGGACTTGAGATGCTCCTGGACGGCGTCGCCAAGGAGGCAAAGCGCGCCGCGATGCGCTAGAGAGCCGGGCGCGCCCCACGTTTGGCGCCCGGAGAGAGAATGGCCGAGCCCGAGCAAGAAGGATTAGGCAGGCGGTCGCCTGCAATCGTCCTCGTCGAGCCGCAGATGGGGGAGAACATCGGCGCGGCGGCGCGCGCCATGGCGAATTTCGGCCTCGCCGACCTCCGCCTCGTCAGGCCCCGCGACGGCTGGCCGAGCGCGAAGGCGCGGGCGGCGGCGTCGGGCGCGACCGGTATCGTCGACGACGTTCGTGTTTTCGATTCCGCCGAGGCCGCGATCGCCGACCTGAACTTCGTCTTCGCGACGACCGCGCGTACGCGCGATCTGCCCAAAGCGGTGATGGGCCCCCGCGAAGCCGCTGAGGAGTTGCGAAAGCGCGCCTCAGCCGGCGCGGCGGCGGGCGTGCTCTTCGGGCGCGAGCGCTGGGGCCTCACCAACGAGGAGATCGGGCTTGCCGACGCGATCGTCACCTTTCCGGTCAACCCGAAATTTGCCTCGCTCAATATCGCGCAGGCGGTTCTTCTCGTCAGTTACGAATGGCTTTCCGCCGGCCTCGACGGCGCGCTCCCGACGCGCAGTGGCGTGTCGCAGATCGAGCTAACGCCGGCGCCAAAGGAGCATCTCATCGGCCTGATGCGCCATCTCGAAGAAGCGCTCGAGCCGACCGGCTATTTCCGCACCGAGGACATGAAGCCGACCATGGTGCAGAACCTGCGCGCCATCCTGCAGCGCGCCGGCTTCACGCGCGACGAGATCGATGTCCTCCACGGCGCGATCGGAGCGCTGGGGCGAAAACAGCGACCTGAGGCCGAGGATGAGTGACGGCGGGCCGGTCCTCGTCTTCGATTCCGGTGTCGGCGGGCTCTCGGTGCTTCGCGCCATCCGGGCCGAGATGCCAGACATCCGCGTCGTCTACGTCGCCGATGACGCGGCTTTCCCTTATGGCGCGTGGGAGGAGCAGGCGCTCTCCGAGCACATCGTCGCGCTGATGGGCGAGCTGATCGCCAAGCACGCGCCGGCGGCGATCGTCATCGCCTGCAACACGGCTTCCACCCTCGTGCTCCCGCCGCTCCGCGCACGCTTCAATCTCCCCTTCGTCGGCACGGTGCCCGCGGTGAAGCCGGCGGCGGAACAGACCCGAAGTGGCTTCGTGGCCGTGCTCGCAACGCCGGGCACGATGAAGCGCGACTACACGCGCGAGCTGATCCGGCAGTTCGCCGGCGGCTGCCACGTGCGGCTCGTCGGGGCGCCGGCTCTAGCGGCAGAGGCCGAGGCGCGTATGCGCGGCGACACGATCGACCGTGACGTCATCGCCGAGCAGATCGCCCCATGTTTTGTAGAGACCGACGGCCGGCGCACCGACATCGTCGTGCTTGCCTGCACGCATTATCCCTTTCTCGCCGACGTGATGGCGGAGATCGCACCCTGGCCGGTGACCTGGCTCGACCCGGCGCCCGCGATCGCACGCCGGCTTGCAAGCGTTCTGGAAGGACGCTCGGTAGCGACCGGCGGCGCAAGCGTGGCGACGCTCACCAGCGGCGCGGCGCCGTCGGGTGCCCTTGCCGCGCTTCTTGCCGCGCACGGCCTTTCGGTCGAGGCGCCGGAATTTGACATTGCAGGGCAAAAACCCTAGTTGAACGCCCGCGCCTGCGGTTCGCCGCAGGCGTTTACGCTCCCGTGGGGTTCTTCCGAAAATCCGGAAATGGCGTGCTCCGCCAACCCCTGTCGGCCGCGGGCGACCGCGGCAGAGGATGGGCGCGTTTCGTGACACGAAACGGTAAGGATGAGAAATGAGCAAACGCAACGCGGCGAAGTACAAGCTCGACCGCCGCATGGGCGAGAATGTCTGGGGCCGCCCGAAGAGCCCCGTCAACAAGCGCGAATACGGCCCCGGCCAGCACGGCCAGCGGCGCAAGCAGAAGCTCTCCGACTTCGGCACGCAGCTAAAGGCCAAGCAGAAGCTGAAGGGCTACTACGCCAACATTTCCGAGCGCCAGTTCCGAAAGACGTACGAGGAGGCGGCGCGCATGAAGGGCGACACCTCGCAGAACCTGATCGGGCTCCTGGAGTTGCGCCTCGATGCCATCGTTTATCGCGCCAAGTTCGTGCCGACGCCCTTCGCGGCGCGGCAGTTCGTCAACCACGGCCACGTGAAGGTGAACGGCAGGCGCGTGACGATCCCGAGCTATCGCTGCAAGATCGGCGACGTGATCGAAGTGCGCGAGAAATCGAAGCAGCTCGGGCTGGTGCTGGAGTTCGATCGATCTCGCCGAGCGCGACGTGCCGGACTACGTCGAAGTGGATCACGGCAAGATGACGGCGCGCTATCTGCGCCAGCCGGCTTTCTCCGACGTGCCCTATCCGGTGATCATGGAGCCGAACCAGGTTGTCGAGTTCTACTCGCGCTGACGCCGCCTTTTTGGCCGCCGGTTTACCAAACACCCGCCTCATCCGGCGGGTGTTCTGCTTTTTCAGGTATGAGAGGCGATGATCACGCGTCGGCAGTTCGTTACGGGAGCTCTGGGCGGTCTTGCCCTGAGCGGCGGCTTCGGAGGCTATGCCTTCGCGGTCGAGCCGGGACTCCGCCTCGTCGTCACCGAATGGGACATCAAGACGCCGCGCTGGACCTACGACCGGCCGCTCAGGATGGTCCTCGTCGCCGACATACACGCCTGCCGCCCCTGGATGTCGCCGGAGCGCATCCGGGAGGTCGTCGCGACGGCGAACGGGCTCGGCGGTGACGTCATCCTGGCGTTGGGCGACTACGTTTCCGGCATTGGTCAGCGGTTCAGGAGTGGCAGCGTCAAAGCGTCGGAGTGGGGCTCGGCGCTTGCCGCGCTGAAGGCGCCTCTTGGGGTCCATGCGGTACTTGGAAACCACGACTGGTGGTCCGACCCCGAGGCGGTGAAGGCCGCGCTCGAAGAGGCCGGCATCCCTGTCTACCAGAACCGCGCCGTCAAGCTCGGCGGCGAGACGCCCTTCTGGCTCGCCGGCACGGACAGCATGGTCGCGCATCCGCTCGGGCACGGACGCTTTAAAGGCGAGGATGACTTGCCGGGGACGCTCGCGCAGATCACCGACGATGCGCCGGCTGTTCTGATGGCGCATGAGCCGGACCTCTTTGTTGATGTGCCCGACCGCTTCGCGGTCACGCTCTCCGGACATACGCATGGCGGGCAGGTGCGGCTGCCGTTCTTCGGCCGCCCGGTCATCCCCTCCGCTTATGGCGAGCGTTTCGCCTACGGCCACATCCGCGAAGGCGGGCGCGACCTCGTCGTCTCCGCTGGTCTCGGCTGCTCGATCCTGCCGATCCGCTTCGGCGTTCCGCCCGAGATCACGGTGGTGACGTTGCGGAAGCCCGAGAGTCCGGCTGCCGCCTGAGGCCGCGCCGGTGTTTCTACTCCGTCGGTGCCACCCGTCCGAAAAGCCGCTTCCGCTCCGTCAGGGCGATGACGGCGAAGCTCGCGAGCGACATCGCCAGGAAGCCGAGGCTAAGTGGCAGCACGGTCCCATCGTAGGCGAGTCCGACGAGCGCGCCTAGGATTCCGCCAAGAACCGTTTGCACCGAGCTCACGACCGAGGATGCCGTGCCGGCAACGTGACCGAGCGGATCCATGGCGAGAGCATTGAAGTTGGTGCCGATGAAAGCGAAGCACGCGAACCATAATATGTTGGCGCCGTAGAAGACCCAGAACGGCACGTGGCCCTCCTCAAGGAGCGCGAGGATGCAGAGGAGCGCCGAGATCGCCGCGAAGCCGGCGAGCGCGCCATGGGAAAGAAGCCGCATCCCCAGTCGTTCGACCAGGCGCGAGTTGGTGAACGAGGCGACGGCGATGAGGACCGCGCCGCTCGAGAACGCGACGGGGAAGAGCGCGCCGAGGTGATACTGCTCCTGGTAGATCTGCTGTGCCGAGTTGAGGTAGCCGAAGAGGCAGCCGAAGATCAGCCCGGCGGCGAGCGCATAGCCGGACGCCACGCGGTTCGAGAGGACGATGCGGAACGCCTCGAGGATCGGTCCGACACGAAGCGCGCGTCGATCTTCGTCGGCGAGCGTCTCCGGTAGGCGCAGCGAGCACCACATAGTCATCATCAACCCGAAAAGCGCGATGAAGCCCAGGATCGCGCGCCATCCCGAAACCATCAGGATGATCTGCCCTATGCCCGGTGCGATGATCGGCACCGCCATGAACACCATCATGGCCAGCGACATCACGCTCGCCATGCGCCGGCCGCCGAACGTGTCGCGGATGACCGACATCGCGATGACGCGCGTCGCGCCGGCGCCGAAGCCCTGCAGTGCCCGCATGGCGAGGAATAGGGGGAAATTGTCGGAGAACGCCGCGCCGGTGCAACCGACGACGTAGACAACCAGCCCGAAAATCAGGACTGGGCGTCTGCCGAAATGGTCCGATACCGTGCCATAGGCCAACTGCGACAGCCCGAAGACGGCGATATAGGCGGTGAGGGGAAGTTGCCGCGCGTTCTCGTCGACGACGTCGAGGCTGGCGCCGATCTGCTGCAAGGCGGGGAGTATCACGTCAATTGCCATGGCGTTCAGCGCCATCAGGAACGCCACGATGGTGACGAACTCCCAATAGGGCAGGCGCGCGCGAGCCGGCTCGCTCGGATTCTCAGTCATCGAAACCCCGTCTCAAGAAGCGGCACGCGCACGCGCCGCGGGCACGCGCTCGGGGAATTTCTTTGCAGCTTGGATGAAGCGAAAGGAGTGTTCGCAAACGGAGTTACGACTAAACGGCTGCGTCGTCCACCGGCAGCCCGGCCATTTGCCAATCTCTCAGGCCGCCGAGGTTGAAGACTTCGCTGTATCCGAATTCGAGCAGCTTGCTCCCGGCGAACTCGGAGCGCTTGCCGGAGGCGCAATAGAGGATGACCGGCCGCTCCGGGCTGAGCGCCGCTTCGCGCTCCGCCGAAGCTGGGTCGGTCTTCGCTAGGAACGCCGCGAGCGGAATGTTGATCGCGCCCGGCACTATACCGCTCGCTCTGATCTCGGAGGGCTCGCGCACGTCGATGACCACGGCGTCGCGCTCGTCTATCAGCGCTTTCGCGTCGCCGGCGCGGATACGCGCTACAACCGCCGTCATGGAAAGCCGTTTGACTGGGCGTCAGGCCGCGACGAGAACGCCCTTGTTCTCGAACAGGCTCTTCAGCTCACCCGCCTGGAACATCTCACGAATGATGTCGGCGCCGCCGACGAACTCGCCCTTCACGTAGAGCTGCGGGATCGTCGGCCAGTCGGAGAAGGCCTTGATGCCTTGGCGAAGATCGTCGAACTCAAGCACGTTGATGCCTGAATAGGGGACGCCCAGATAGTCCAGGATCTGCACGACCTGGCCCGAGAACCCGCACTGCGGGAAGGTCGGCGTGCCCTTCATGAAGAGCACCACGTCGTTAGACTTGACCTGGCTGTCGATCCAGTCGTGGATACCGTCCATCTCGATCTCCTTGGCGTGCTCCGCCACCCCTTCAGTCTGGGACGCTCGTCTGCAGCGCAAGCGCGTGCAACGCCCCACCCATGTTCCCTTTGAGCGCCTCATACACCATCTGGTGCTGCTGCACACGGCTCTTGCCGCGAAACTGCTCGGAGACGACCTCCGCGGCGTAGTGGTCGCCGTCGGCGGCGAGCTCGCGGATTGAGACCCGGGCGTCCGGCAGGGCGGACTTGATCAGGCGCTCGATATCGCTCGCGTTCATCGGCATGGCGAAAACTCTCCGGACCCGGAATCGGCTTCCCGCGCCGCTATCAATTTGGGCGCGCCGACGGGCCGGGTCAATGTGGGGCCTGGGCGGCTGCGCTGCAAAGCCAGTGCCAAAACGGCGGTTTAGGCCGGAATTTCGCCCATGTAGCGCGGGAACCAGCTTTCGTGCCGGCTCCGGAGCTCCGAGACCGCGAGGGGCCGCGCCGAGCCGAGCGTCAGCTCCGCTCCGCCCGTCGTGCCGACAAAGGGCAGGAAAATGCCCGCCTTCTCGGCGCGCTCCCAAAGCGCCTCCTGCGCTTGCGGATGGCAGGTGAGGAGGTAGCGGCCCTGGTCCTCGCCAAAGAAGAGGGCAGCCGTGTCGTGTTCGCCGATCTGGCTTACGCGCGCGCCGATACCCCGCCATCGCCATCTCGGCGAGCGCTATTGCCAAGCCGCCGTCGGAGACATCGTGGACCGCGGTGACGAGCCCATCTGAAACGAGAGCGCGGACGAAATCGCCTACCCGCTTCTCGTGGCTGAGGTCGACAGGCGGCGGCGGACCCTCTTCGCGACCGAGCACATCGCGCAGATAGAGCGACTGGCCGAGATGCGTGCCCCAGGAAGGTGGCGCGCCGGCGAGCATGATCGCTTCGCCCTCGGCCTTGAAGGCGAGCGTAGCGCTCTTCCGCCAATCTGCGATGAGCCCGACGCCGCCGATCGTGGGTGTCGGCAGGATCGCGACGCCGTTCGTCTCGTTGTAGAGCGACACGTTGCCGGACACGATCGGGAAGTCGAGCGCACGGCACGCGGCGCCGAGTCCCTCGATTGCGCGCACGAAGGCGCCCATCACCTCCGGCTTTTCGGGATTACCGAAATTCAGGTTGTCGGTCACGGCAAGCGGCGTCGCGCCGACGGCAGTCAGGTTGCGCCAGCATTCCGCCACCGCTTGCTTCGCGCCCTCGAAGGGATCGGCCTCCACGTAGCGCGGCGTCACGTCGAGAGCGAGCGCGAGCGCACGTTCGCTTCCATCGATCCTGACCACCGCCGCGTCGCCACCCGGCCGCTGCACGGTGTTCCCCTGCACGAGATGATCGTATTGCTCGAACACCCAGCGTCGGGAGGAGAGATCGGGCGAGCCGATCAGCGTGAGCAGCGCCTCGGCGACGTCACAGGGTGGCAGGCCGGCGCCGTTCATCTCGGCGGGGCTCACCGGCGCCGCCCATGGCCGGTCATATTCGGGCGCCTCGTCGCCAAGGTCCTTGATCGGCAGGTCGGCGACCTGGTCGCCGTGGCGTGAGATGCGGAAGCGAAGGTCGTCGGTGGTTCGCCCGACATCGGCGAAGTCGAGGCCCCATTTCTTGAAGATCGCTTCGGCCTCCGCATGCTTGTCCGGCCGGAGCACCATCAGCATCCGCTCCTGGCTCTCCGAGAGCATCATCTCGTAGGCCGTCATACCTGGCTCGCGCGTCGGCACCTTGTCGAGATCGAGCGCGATGCCGAGATCGCCTCTCGCCCCCATCTCGACGGCGGAGCAGGTGAGGCCCGCGGCCCCCATGTCCTGGATCGCGACGACCGCGCCCGATTGCATAAGCTCAAGACATGCTTCGAGCAGCCGCTTCTCGGTGAAGGGATCGCCGACCTGTACGGTCGGGCGCTTCTCTTCGATGCGGTGGTCGAACTCCGCCGAGGCCATGGTCGCGCCGCCGACCCCGTCGCGCCCCGTCTTGGCGCCGAGATAGACGACGGGAAGCCCGACACCCTCCGCCTTGGAGGTGAAGATCGCGTCCTTCTTCGCGATGCCGAGCGCGAATGCGTTGACAAGGCAATTGCCGTTGTAGCGGCGGTGGAAGTTGACCTCGCCGCCGACCGTCGGCACCCCGAAGGAATTGCCGTAGCCGCCGATGCCGGCGACGACGCCCGCCACGAGATGCCGCGTGCGCGGGTGCTCCGGGTCGCCGAAGCGGAGCGCGTTCAAGGCCGCGATCGGACGCGCCCCCATCGTGAAGACATCGCGCAAGATGCCGCCGACGCCCGTCGCAGCGCCCTGATAGGGCTCGATGTAGGAGGGGTGGTTGTGGCTCTCCATCTTGAAGACGGCGACAAGACCTTCGCCGATGTCGATGACGCCGGCGTTCTCGCCGGGCCCCTGGATCACGACCTTCCCCTTGGTCGGCAGAGTGCGCAGCCACTTCTTCGAGCTCTTGTAGGAGCAGTGCTCGTTCCACATCGCCGAGAAGATGCCGAGCTCCGTCAGCGTCGGCTCGCGGCCGATGAGGTCGAGGATGCGCTGGTATTCGTCGGGCTTCAGCCCGTGCTCGGCGATGAGCTCGGGCGTGATCGGCGTCTCGTTCCGGAGCATTCGCTCAGCAGTCGCGCGCGCCGCCGGTCCAGCGCATGACATCGCGGCGGATCGGATCGGCGTCTCCGGTCTGCATCAGCGGGCCGAAGAGTTCTGACGTCAGTGCCGCGCTTGGCCTTCCGGATGTCGATGATGAGCGCCGGTAGCCCGTGTGGCGCGTCCTTCGGCACGATCAGGACGCGCGTGGAAGACGAGCCGGCCTCGGGCGCATAGGAATAGTCGGCGAACGCTTTTCGCTTTCCATCGAACCAGCACATGCGAACCATGCCGGTGATATGGTCGGCGACGGTCGTCGAATCGAGGCCGGCGTGGAACTCGATGTAGTCCTTCGGCGTGGTCTGGCAGGCGGCCAGCAGGAACACCAGTGCGGCGAGCGCCGCAATGCGCCTCACGCGGCCTTCTCCACGAAGCCCGCAGCGAGGCTCTGGAAGAGCGGCAGCCCGTCCGTGCCGCCTTGCGCGGCCTCGGTCAGGTCTTCCGGATGCGGCATCATTCCGAGCACGTTGCCCCTCTCATTCAGGATTCCGGCGATGTCACGGCGCGATCCGTTCGGATTGGTGTCCGCGGCGTAGCGGAAGACGATTTCGGCCTTCGTCTTCCAGCCGGTCGAGCGTTTGGTCATCGGCAAAATAGTTGCCGTCGGCATGCGCGACCGGGCAGCGGATGACCTGCCGCGGGCGGTAGAGCCTGGTGAACGGCGTCTGCGTGTTTACGACTTCGAGCCGGACCTCGCGGCAGACGAACTTGAGCGAGGCGTTGCGCATGAGCACGCCCGGCAGGAGCCCGACCTCGCAGAGCGTCTGGAAGCCGTTGCAGACGCCGAGCACGAGCGCGCCGTCCCGCGCTCGCTTTACCACCTCCGGCATCACGGGGGAGCGTGCGGCAATGGCGCCGGAGCGCAGATAGTCGCCGAAGGAGAAGCCGCCCGGCAGCACGATCAGGTCGACCTCGGGAAGGCTCGTCTCCCCGTGCCAGACGATCGCAGGCTCGCGCCCGCACGCGCGCTTCAAGGCCGCCGCCATGTCGCGCTCTCGGTTGGTGCCTGGGAAGAGGATGACGGCGGATTTCATCGTCGAGCGGACGTGCCTCAGAGGAGCCAGTGGAGGGCGCGGCGAAGCTCGGCCTCCGCGCCGCTCAGATAGCATCGGCCGTGGGCGAGAAGAACCCGCTCCGCACGGCTTGCCAGCATTTCTGATCTGCGGCCTCTATTTCCGCCGCCTTCTGGAACGCGACCAGCGCAGGCTTCGTGTTTTCGAATCCTTCTCAGATAGGAGAGGGCGAAGGTTGACGATGCGCGGAGATAGCTCCCGTTGTCGCGTGTGATCGCTTGAGGATGGCGATCCACTTGTCGACGTCGAAGCCGAGCGCGATCCATGCGAAGCATGCGTGCGGCGAGACCCGAGCGTCGAGATCGCTATCGATCTTGTCGGTCGGAGCTGTCGACGATCATCTCGGCGCGAGCCGCTCCGTCTGCGACGGCGTCGAGCTAGCGTCAGTTAAACCAGCTGAAGTCGATATGCGGCCACGCATGCGTCACCTCGCCTGCGCCGAAGTCGACCGTGGAGCCGGAGGAGCTTGGTTCTGCTCGCCCCTCGTAGCATCCTTTGCCTTGCATCCGAGCTCCGCCTCCTTGCGACCCAGATGGCAATGTCCACTGCATGCGAGATGAAGGTCCGTGACCCGAAAGTCGTCGCTTCCTCGATCAGATGTCCGTGGCGCCGGCGATCCGCATGAGCCAGCGGATACGCGTACAGGTGACGACGAGCCTCCTCGAAATTCTGCGAGTCGTGTCGGGAGGTACGAGGGTTCGCGACGGCGGTGGAAGAGGTCGTCGTCGGCCACGGGCTTCGGGACGTTAAGAGGCTCATAGGGTTTCAGACAGGGCATATCGTGCCTGGCTGCTCGGGCTTACGACGCCAGCACCTCGATCGAATAGTTCTCGATCACCGTGTTGGCGAGGAGCTTCTCGCACATGGCCTTGAGCCGCGCTTCGGCGTCGGCGGCATCGGAAAGCTCGATATCGAACACCTTGCCCTGGCGCACTGCGTTGACGTCGGAGAATCCCAGCGCGCCGAGTGCACCCTGGATGGCGAGGCCCTGCGGATCGAGGACACCCTCTTTCAGCGTGACGAAGACGCGCGCCTTCATGCCCCCGTGCTCGATTCCCGAGGCCGCGGGCCTATTTCACCAGCACAGGGCCGCCTTTCGGCGCCCGCTCGTTCTCGTTCAGGATGCCGAGGCGGCGCGCCACGTCCTGATAGGCCTCCAGCATTCCGCCCATGTCGCGGCGGAAGCGGTCCTTGTCGAGCTTCTCGTTGGTGTTGATGTCCCAGAGGCGGCAGGAATCAGGGGAAATCTCGTCGGCAACGACGATCCGCATTATGTCGTTTTCCCAAAGCCGCCCGCATTCCATCTTGAAGTCGATCAACCGGATGCCGACGCCGAGGAAGAGGCCGGAGAGGAAGTCGTTGACGCGGATCGCGAGCGACATGACGTCGTCGATCTCCTGCGGGCTCGCCCAGCCGAAAGCGGTGATGTGCTCCTCCGACACCATCGGATCGTTGAGCTTGTCGTTCTTGTAGTAGAACTCGATGATCGAGCGGGGGAGGGCGGTGCCTTCCTCCAGCCCAAGCCGCTGCGACAGCGACCCTGCGGCGACGTTCCTGACGACCACTTCAAGCGGGATGATCTCGACTTCGCGGATCAGCTGCTCGCGCATGTTGAGCGCGCGGATGAAGTGGGTCGGGATGCCCATTCCGTTCAGGTGGTTGAAGATGTATTCGGAGATGCGGTTGTTGAGGACGCCTTTGCCGTCGACGATCTCATGCTTCTTGGCGTTGAAAGCGGTGGCGTCATCCTTGAAGTGCTGGATCAGCGTGCCAGGTTCCGGACCCTCATAAAGGATCTTGGCCTTGCCCTCATAGATGCGGCGGCGGCGGTTCATGGCTCTCATGGGGTCAGGATATGTGGACGCGTGTAAGGCACCGGCAAGTGGCGGAATCGCTGCCGATCCGTCTGCGGCGCGGAACCTAGCGGAATCCCTGGAAAGAAACAATGCGCCGAAATCCCACAAGCCGGCCGTGCGCGCGGGTCGTTGCGCCTTTCCGCCTACGCCGCTAGGGAAAGGCCGAGGCCCCTGGAGAGAGACGGATGACGACCTTCGACAAACGCAAGGAAGGCTTTGAGAACAAGTTCGCCCACGACGAGGAGCTGCGTTTCAAGGCGACGGCGCGGCGGAACAAGCTTCTCGGCCTCTGGGCCGCGGAGAAGCTTGGGAAGACCGGCGAGGAGGCCGAATCCTACGCGCGCGAAGTCATTCGCGCCGATATGCAGGAGGCTGGCGAGGAAGACGTCTTCCGCAAGGTCCGCGGCGATTTCGACGCCGCCGGAGTTGACCAGTCCGACCACCAGATCCGCCGTACCATGGAAGAGCTGCTGATCGAAGCCGCCGCACAGATCGAAGCTGGCAAGTAGGATAACGCTTTTGGCTCAGGACACCATTGGCTCGCGGCTTGCCGCCGGCGAGACCCTCTTCACCGCGTGGTCGGCGATCCCCGATCCGCTCGTGGCCGAATTCCTGGCGCGCAGCAGTTTCGATGCGGTGACGCTCGACATGCAGCACGGCTGCCACTCGACCGAGAGCGTCATGCGCGGCGTCGCCGCGATCTCGCTTGCGGGAAAGCCGGCGATCGTGCGCGTCCCGGTCGGCCGCTTCGAGATGGCGAGCCGCGCGCTCGACTTCGGCGCTTCCGCCGTCATTGCGCCGATGGTGAATTCCGTCGCGGACGCCAAGGCCTTCGCCGGGTACATGAAATTTCCACCCCTCGGCGAACGCTCCTGGGGTCCGACGCGCGTGATGGCGCTCAACGATGTCGCAGATCCGCAGGCCTATCTCGGACAGGCCAATCGCGAGACCCTCGCCATAGCCATGATCGAGACGCGCGCGGCGCAGGCGGTGGTTGACGAAATCCTCGCCGTCGACGGAATTGATGGCGTATTCGTCGGCCCGTCGGACTTCTCGATAGCGCTTTCGAATGGGGCGAAGGTCGCTCCGAACGACGCGAGCATGCTGGCCGCCGCTGCGGAAGTGGCTGCGAAGGCTACCGCGGCCGGGAAGATCGCGTGCACACTGGGCATCACCGCTGAAGCCGGACGCCGGGCGCGCGAACAGGGCTTTCGCCTTATCGCGCTCGGCAGCGACTTCAACTATCTGAGCGCCGGTGCGAACGCGCTCGTCGCCGCCTCGAAAGGCGCGGCCTGACGGCAGATCAGTTCGACGGCGTGGGAGCCTGCGGCGTCGACTCTCCCTGCTCCGGTAATGTCGGGATCGGGCTGCCCGACATGCTGCTCCAAAGCACGCGGATGCCGATGAGCGCCAGGAAGACGATCAGCGCCACGGCAATGGCGAGCGTGTAGTTCCGGCGCGGAACCGGGGTGTCGCGGAGGCTCTCGGTCGTCGGGGAGTCTTCGCCGGCCTCACGCGACGGACCGCGCAAGTCAGGCCGCCTGCCGTTCGTCATGTTCGAAGGTTGGTGGCCGCTGTCCTCATCTCCACTCTCCTCGATCTAGCCGCCGCGCCATTTGCCGGCTCACATACCACTGTCACGGTCGCGAAGGCTAGAACGGTGAGGGGGAGGAGGCGCCAAGACCGGTGGCGCCTCCCAAGAGCGACGCAGCGCCGCAGCTACTGTGCCGTTGCGGGCGCCGCCGGCTGGGTCGTGGTCGGTGCCGGCTCCGGAGCCATGGCCGGTGTCGACTCCGGCGCCGTCGCTGGCGCGGACTCAGGCGCCATGGCGGGGGTCGATTTGGGTGCCATGGCGGGCGCGGGTTCCGGCGCCATGGCCGGAGCAGGCTCTGGCGCGGCGGGCGCCATGGCAGGCGCAGGCTCGGGAGCCGGTGCGGGCGCCATTGCCGGAGCCTCGGTCGCAACCGGCTCGGCAGGCGGCGTCTCCTGCTTGCCGTACATGAACCAGCCGATGATCAAAACCGCGATGATCAGCGCGCCGACGATGAAATAGAGGGTGCTGTTCGACGAACTACCCTGACGATTGGCAGCCATGCGGAATTCCTTTCCCACGAAAGCGGCTTCGCCCAAAACGTGCAGAACACTGCCGCGTTCCACGGTTCCTTACGAAACCGTAATGCGGCGAACCCCTACGCCGACGAAAAGTCAGGAACAAGGCAACTCACAGGGATTTTCCAGCGACCCACAACTCTTCGGTGATCCGCAGGGGGCCGAGCTTCAGGCCGCGTTGAAGACCCGAGCGAAGATCGTGTCGACCCGTTTGGCATGGTAGCCGAGGTCGAAAATCCCGCGAATCGTGCATTCGGGAAGCGTGGCCGTCACTTCGGCATCGGCCAGAAGCTCGCTCAGGAAATCTGCCCCAGTCTCCCAGACCTTCATCGCGTTTCGCTGGACGAGGGCGTAAGCCGCCTCGCGCGACAAGCCCGCATCGATCAGCGCGAGAAGCACACGCTGCGAGTGGACCAGGCCGCCGAGGCTGTCGAGGTTCTTCCGCATGCGTTCCGGGTAGACGACGAGCTTGTCGATGACGCCGGCAAGCCGCGCCAGAGCGAAGTCGAGCGTCACCGTCGCGTCCGGCCCGATCATCCGCTCGACCGAGGAATGCGAGATGTCGCGCTCATGCCAGAGCGCCACGTTCTCCATCGCCGGGGTGGCATAGGCCCGCACCATCCGCGCAAGACCCACAAGGTTCTCCGAGAGCACCGGGTTGCGCTTATGCGGCATGGCCGAGGAGCCCTTCTGACCCGGCGAGAAATACTCCTCCACCTCCAGCACCTCGGTGCGCTGCAAGTGGCGGATCTCGGTCGCGAGCCGCTCCACCGAAGAGGCCACGACAGCCAGCGTCGCGAAGAACATCGCGTGGCGGTCGCGCGGGATCACCTGCGTCGAGATCGGCTCGGGCTTCAGATGAAGCGCGCGCGCGACATGCGCCTCGACGCGTGGGTCGACATTGGCGAAGGTGCCGACCGCGCCGGAGATCGCAACCGTCGCGACCTCCTCGCGAGCGCTGAGAAGCCGCGCTTTGGCGCGCGCGAACTCCGCGTAGGCGAAGGCGAGCTTGAGGCCGAAGGTCGTCGGCTCCGCATGGATGCCGTGCGAACGCCCGATCGTCGGCGTGTCCTTGTGCTCGAAGGCGCGCCGCTTCAGCGCGGCAAGCAGCGCGTCGAGATCGGCGATCAAGATGTCGGCGGCGCGCGTGAGCTGCACGTTGAGGCAGGTGTCCAGCACGTCGGAGGAGGTGAGGCCGAGATGCACGAACCGCGCCTCCGGCCCGACGATCTCGCCCAGGTGCGTGAGAAAGGCGATGACGTCGTGCTTCACCTCGCGCTCGATCGCGTCGATGCGCTCGATGTCGAAGGCGGCGTTCCGGCCCTTCTCCCAGACTTTGGCCGCCGCCTCTTTCGGCACCTGGCCGAGCTCCGCCATTGCGTCGAGCGCGTGGGCTTCGATCTCGAACCAGATGCGGAACTTCGTCGCGGGCGACCAGATTTCGGCCATCTCCGGTCGGCTGTAGCGCGGGATCATCGGGGCTCCGTTTCTGCCGAAACGGCATAGCAGAGCGTCGCGATTTTCAACGCGGCTTGCGCGCGACGAGGATGGCGAAGAGCACGGTGAGCGGCAGGCCAAGCGGCAGCAGGAGCCGCGCAGCGATCGCCAGCACGTTGTAAAGCTCGCCGACGCCCGAGACTGCGAATATCCAGAGCTTGAAGAGGATCGTGAATTTGTAGCGCTGGTGCGTAGTGAGGATGCCCTCAAGGGTCATGAAGAAGGTGGAAAGCCCCGCCGTTCCCAGCAGGAGCAGGAAGAGCGCCGCCGCGAACCTCGCGCTCCAGGGGCGCTGTGCGAGGAGGCGCATCGCGAAGATGGCAAGGCCCGCCGACAGCGCCGCGGCAAGCCCGAACCAGAGCGTGGCGGCGAGAGCACGGCCGTCGATCTGGCGACCTATGAGATACCAGGGGAGCGCGAAAGCAACCGCAATGGCGACTCCGTAGGCCGGGGCAAGCGCGGCTCGGGCGAGCCCCTTCAGACTTCGCGCCCTCTTAGAGCCGCGCCGATCTTTGCGGCCGCTGGCGGCTCACGCCCATCCGCCGCTCGCCTTGCCCGCCGCCTTGCGGATTGCCGCGATGTTCTCCGCGTAGCTCCCGGCACCCCGGAAAATCGCCGCACCCGCGACGAGCACGTTGGCCCCGGCCGAGACGGCCGGACCGGCGGTCTCGGCGTCGATGCCACCGTCGACCGTGATGTCGATCTCGCGGCCGCCTGTAAGCGCCTTAACCTGCCGGATCTTCTCAAGCATCGCCGGAATGAAGGCCTGCCCGCCGAAACCGGGATTGACTGTCATCACGATGATGATGTCGAGCCGGTCGACGACGTGCTCGATGGCGCTGACCGGAGTCGCCGGGTTGATCGCCACGCCGGCCCGTTTGCCGAGCGCGCGGATCGCCTGAAGCGAGCGGTCGAGATTCGGCCCCGCTTCGGCGTGAACATTGATCGAGTCCGCGCCGGCTTTGGCGAAATCGGCGAGATAGGGGTCCGCCGGCGAGATCATCAGGTGCAGGTCGAAGGGCTTCCTGCTGCGTGCACGAAGATCGCGGACGACGGGGGCGCCGAAGGTAATGTTCGGCACGAAGTGTCCGTCCATCACGTCGAGATGGATCCAGTCCGCACCGGCGGCGTCGACAGCCTCAACCTCCTCGCCGAGGCGGCTGAAATCGGAAGCGAGGATCGAGGCGGCGATCTTGAGCGGTCGGGCCATGGCGAGGCGGCCCTAGCACGGGAGCTTCGGCCGCGTCGATGGAGATCGGGGCCATAATCAGCCCTTGAGATAGCGCTCCCGCCAGGTGGGGAAGCGGTCGTTCGGCGCGGGCGTTGCGGTGAAGACTGCGCGCGCGATGGCGCGAGCAAGCGTCGCGGGGGCCGCCGCGCAAAGCGGCCCGAGCGCCTGGACGCCCCCGGAGAAAGCCCGCGTCCCGGTTGCAAGCGCGAACACCGTGTCGCCATCGAAGGGCGTATGCGCGGGGAAGACGCCGAGAGCGATCCCGTCATGCGCTGTGATCGCGAGGCGTTTCGCCTCGGCGCGGGAGAGCGCGCAGTCGGTCGCGATAAGGGCGATCGTCGTGCTCGCCGCCGGCTCCATTGGCCGCTTGGTCACCACGGCGCCGGCATCGGGCGGGAGCTCCGCCGGAAATCCGAGGCCGCCGAACTCCGCCCCGCACTCGAACGGCGCGGCGCGGAAATGCGGCGTTGTGCCCAGCGTGACGCGGCCGACGGCGTTGACCGCCACGAAAGCGGCGACGCGGCTCCCGTCCGAGAGCACCGTCTCTGCGGCGCCGAACCCGCCCTTGAGATCGGCGGTGGTCGCACCGGTTCCCGCGCCGACACTGCCGATCGCGACATCGCTGCCGGCCGCATCGCAGGCGGTGCGCGCGAGCCCACGATAGGCGGAGGCGAGGTCGGCCGGCTTTTCGCCGCCGTTCAAGAGGTCGAAGAGCGCCGCCGCGGCGACGATCGGGACGCGCACCGGACCGACCGCAAAGCCGCGCCCATGGGCGGCGAGCCAGTCCATCGCGCCGTCGGCAGCGGCAAGTCCGAAGGCCGAGCCACCCGTGAGCACGATCGCGTCGACGCGCTCCACGCTGTTTTCGGGGCTGAGAGCCGCGGCTTCGCGGCTTGCCGGCGCGCCGCCGGAGACATGGACAGCGGCGATCGCCGGCGCATCCGGCAGAAAGACGGTGACGCCGGATTTGAGGGCAGTGTCGGTGGCATGGCCGATCGAAAGGCCCGGGAAGGGGCTCATTGGCTGTTCTGGTTCAGCGCCGGATTCTTCGTGTATCCCGGACCGACGGTGAGCGGCTTATCCGCCAGCACGAACTTGTCGACATCGGAGCGGAACTTCTTGTCGATCTTCTCGATCTCGCTGCCGTCGGCCGCGACCAGTCGGATCGCTACGTCATAGTCGGTGTTGGCCTTGATGCCGGAGAGTGGCGGGGTCGAGAACGAATATTGCTTGCGCGCTGGCACGACATCCATGGTCAGCACGATCGGCGTGCCGCCGGCCGGATCCTCGAAGGTCGCCTCGATACGCGAATGTTCTGGAAGGGTGCGCAACGGCGCGGCGATGAACCCGGCGTAAGCTTCCGACACACGGTAATTGAAGATGAAGCCGCCGCCGGAGATGTCGAGATAGGGGCCGTTGTCGGAACAGCCGAACAGCAAAACGATCGACGCCAGCACCAGCCGTCCGAGCATAGTTCCCTTCATGGCTCAAACTCCACCGAGGTGACGGCGACCATTCGGCCGCCAGACGACCTCACATAGCCACCGACGCAAGACAAAAAAAACCCCGGCGCTGCCGCCGGGGTTTCTCCGCCGCCGAAGCGGCGAAACGGTGAGGCAGCCGACTACATCTGCATATAGTCGTATTTGCCGTCCTTCCACTCATAGACGACGTAGCCGGGCAGGGTGACGTCGCCCTTGTCGTTGAACTTGAGGTCCCCGAGCACGGTCTTGAACGTGCCTGCGTCGAGCGCCTTCACGACCGCGTCGAAGTCGGTCGTGCCGGCCGCCGCGACGGCATCGGCCCACGCCTTGACGGCGGCGTAGGTGTAGAGCGAATAGCCCTCGGTCGTGCGGCCAGCGGCCTCAAGCTCGTCGACGACGGGCTTGGCTTCCGGATTCTTGCGCGGGTCCGGCGAGAAGGTCATCAGCGTGCCGTTGCCGGCGTCGCCGGTGATCTGCCAGTACTCGTCGGTGACGAGCGCGTCGCCGGAGACGAGGATCGTGCTCATGCCCTGATCAACCATCTGGCGCTTGATAAGGCCAGCCTCAGGGTGATAGCCGCCAACGTAGAGGACATCGATGTTGTTGGCCTTCAGCTTGGAGACCAGCGCGGTGTAGTCCTTCTCGCCAGCGTTATAGGACTTGTCGAGCACTTCTTTTTTGCCGGCTTCGTTCATGAACTTGCGCGTCTCGTCGGCAAGGCCTTTTCCGTAGGTGCTCTTGTCGTCGACGATGGCGATATTCTTGTCGCCGAAGTGCTCGGCCAGGAACTTGCCCGCGATCTCGCCTTGCTGATCGTCGCGGCCGCAAACGCGGAAGGTGCCCGGACCGGGGCGCTCGTCGGTGAATTTCGGGTTGGTCGAAGCCGGAGAGATCTGGATGACGCCAGCATCGCTATAGACGGACGAGGCGGGGATCGATGAGCCGGAGCAGAAATGGCCGGCGACGAAGACCACGCCCTTGGCGACGAGCTGATTGGCGACGGCGACCGCTTGCTTCGGATCGCACGCATCATCGCCGACCTCTAGCGTAAGTTGCTGGCCGAGGACGCCGCCGGCGGCGTTGATATCGGCGACCGCCTGCTCAGCACCAGCTTTGAGCTGTGCGCCGAACGCGGCGTACTGGCCCGTCATCGGCCCGGCTGTCGCGATCGCGATCTGCGCATGCGCGGTGCCCGCGGCGGCCACTGCAATTGTCAGCGCAATGCCGGCCTTCAGTAGTTTTCCCATGAGTTTAAGTCCTCTCCAAAACTGGTGCTGTTGAGCACCGTACCTTCCGGAGGCAGAAGCCCCCACTGACCTCAGCCTATCTTGCTGGCTGAAATGGCGCAATCTCCCCGGAAAAGCTACTGTGTCTCGCCGCCAGCGGTCGAGCGACGCCGCCACGCAAGCGGGCCGGCGCGCTGGTAAAGCCAGCCGTATTGGCCGGCCATTTGACCCGACCGGGTCAGCCGGAAGCCGAGCCCGGCGAGAATCAGGAGAACGATCAGGTCGACACCGTAGTAGTGCAAAGAAAGCAACGTGCCGCCGAAAAGAGAGTAATGGATAAAGCGCACGGCGGCGTTCAGCAGCAATATGTAGAACCCAAGCAACGGCAGCGGACTCCAGACAATAGCCATGGCGCGGCCGGTGAGGTAGGCGGCGCCGCCACCAAGAAAGACGGTGACGAGCAAGAAATCGACGATCGTAGTTTCCCAGACAACACCCATGACGCCGTCCCGCTGCTAGTGCTTGCCACCTTCGAGATAAGCCATGCGCACCTCCTCCCGGGCGAGAAGCTCCTTGCCTGTCCCCGCCATCGTGATCTTGCCGTTGACCATGACATAGCCGCGGTGTGCAAGCTTCAGTGCGTGGTAGGCGTTCTGCTCGACCAGAAAGACGGTCAGCCCGTCCCTTTCGTTCAGCTCGCGCAACACAGTGAATATCTGTCGGACGAGAAGCGGCGCCAAGACCGAGAGAAGGCTCGTCGAGAAGCAAGAGGCGCGGCCGGCTCATGAGCGCGCGAGCGATGGCAAGCATCTGTTGCTCGCCGCCGGATAGCGTGCCGCCGCGCTGGACGGAGCGCTGCTTGAGCACCGGAAAGATTTCGTAGACGCGCGCCAGGTCTTCGTCGAAATGGTCGTCGCTCGTAACGACGGAGCCCATCTGCAGGTTTTCCAGCACCGTCATGCGCGGAAAGATGTGTCGCCCCTCCGGCGCCTGCGCGATCGCCATGCGCATGATTTCGTGGGTCGGCATGTGAGTGATGTCGGTGCCGTCGAAGTGGATCGCGCCGGAGCGCGCTCGCGGGCTGCCGCAGATGGTCATCATAAGCGTCGACTTGCCGGCGCCGTTGGCGCCGATCAGGGTGACGATCTCACCCTCGTTGACATCGACGTCGACACCGCGCAGCGCGATGATCTTGCCGTAATAGGTCGAGACCCCGCGAACGGTGAGAAGAGGCGTGCTCACTGCACCGCCTCCTTCGCAACGTGCTTGACCTCGTCATCCGCGACGCCGAGATAGGCGGCGATGACGCGTGGGTCGCTGCGCACGAACTCGGCGGAACCGTCGGAAATCTTCACGCCGTAGTCGAGCACGACGATGTGGTCCGAAATCTCCATGACCACGCCCATGTCATGCTCGATGAGCAGCACCGACAGGTCATGCTTGTCGCGGATGAAGCGGAGCAACTCGTTGAGTTCGGAGGATTCATGCGGGTTCAGGCCGGCCGCCGGCTCGTCGAGGCAAAGCAGCAGCGGGTCGGTGCACATGGCGCGCGCGATCTCAAGGCGCCGCTGTGCACCGTAGGGAAGATCGGAGGCGGGGTCGTCGGCGCGCTCCAAGAGACCGACTTGCTTCAACCAGTAGACCGACTTGTCCACGGCCTCCTGGAGCGCGGCGCGGTATGACGGCAGGCCGAAGAGACCAATGACACTGTAGCCGGAAGCCGCCATCAGCTTGTTGTGCTGGGCGACCATGAGGTTTTCGAGCACGGTCATGCCGCCGAACAGTCGGATGTTCTGGAAGGTGCGAGCAACGCGCGCGTGATGTGTGATTTCGTTTTCGGGCATGCGCTCGAGCAGAAAGAGCTTGCCGCTGCTGACTCGCCCGCGAGCCGCGGTCAGTCGCCGCGAGCAGGCCGTTGAAGGCCTCCGGAGTATGCGCCAGCGCGATGCGGCCTTCCGTCGGTTTGTAAAATCCGGTGATGCAGTTGAACACCGTGGTCTTGCCGGCGCCGTTCGGGCCGATGAGGGCGGTGATGTCGCCGCGGCCGACGGAGAACGACAGGTCGCCGATCGCCACCAGACCACCGAACCGCATGGTCAGATGCTCGATGGTCAGGATCGGGTCGGTTTCCCACCGGGTCATCCGTGCCCCTCGCCGACGAGCGCGCCTGACACCGCCTTCTTGGTCTTGAGAAAGACCGATGGTTTTCGGGTCGAAACCAGGCCGCGTGGCCGCCATACCATTATCGCCACCATGACGAGTCCGAAGATCAACATTCGGTATTGGGTCGGATCGAAATCGGGGCCGAAGATCGCCTTGAGGAAGGTCAGATTGCGCAGCATTTCGATGCCGCCGATCATCACCACCGCCGCCACGGCGACCCCGATCTGGCTCCCGAGCCCGCCGAGCACGACGATCGCAAGGATCGTCGCCGACTCCACGAAGTTGAAGCTCTCCGGCGAGATGAACCCCTGGCGGGTGGCGAAGAACGACCCGGCGAAGCCGCCGAACATCGCACCCATGGCGAAGGCGGTCAGCTTGGTGTTGGTGGTGTTGATGCCAAGCGAGCGGCAGGCGATCTCGTCTTCCCTGAGCGCTTCCCAAGCGCGGCCGACGGGCAAGCGGCGGATGCGCAGCGTCACGAAGTTGGTGACGAGCGCGAGAACCAGGATCAGATAGTAGAGGAAGATAATCCTGTGGTTGGGTGAATATTTGAGATCGAAATGAGCGGCGAAGCCGTCGGCGCCGCGGGTGAACTCCAGGCCGAAGAAGCTCGGCCGCGGCACGTTGTTGATGCCGTCCGGTCCGTGCGTGAAACCGTACCAGTTGATCAGGACGAGGCGGACGATTTCGCCGAAGGCGAGCGTGACGATGGCAAGATAGTCGCCGCGCAGCCTGAGCACCGGGAAGCCGAGGATCAGGCCCCAGCAGGCGGCGAGCAAACCGGCGAAGGGCAAGCAGGCCCAGAATGACCAGCCGAAATGCTCGGCAATCAGGGCGTACGAATAGGCGCCGACCGCATAAAACGCGACGTAGCCGAGATCGAGCAGGCCGGCGAGCCCGACCACGATGTTGAGCCCCCAGCCGAGCATCACGTAGGTCAGGATCAGCGTGCCGAGGTCGAGCACGTAGCGGCTCTGCTGCGGGAAGTAGAAGACCGTCACCGCCGGGATGGCGAATGCAGCCGCGAGGAACAGCCCCGACGCAACGGGGCCGACATTGGGGATGGACGGAAGCCCGGCGAAGCCCTCCGCAAACCGACCCGTAACCGGACGCTCCGCCTTCCACACGAACACGTTGAGGAGGAGCCGGCCGAAGAAGACGATGGCGACGGCAATCGCCACCGATCCCCAGTGTGTATCGAGCCGCAGGTTGCTGCTCGCGCCGACGGCGACCGTCTCCAGTCCGACCAGCGGTCCGGCGAGGGCGAGCGTGATAAGCGCCGCCACCGCGGAATCCTTGAGCGACGCCGTGAGCAGATCGCCCGACAGCATCGGGGTCACCGCCGGCGGCTCGCCGGCGTAAGCGCGGGCGCGCTCCTCTTCCTGGATCTCGGCCCCTTCCGGGGTGATGTCAGCGGTCGGTTCCCGGGAAGCGTCCGCCGCCATGTCAGACCTTCTCGACTTCCGGCCTGCCCAACAGGCCAGAGGGGAGGAAGATCAAGGTGATGGCGAGGATCGAGAAGGCCGCCACGTCCTTATATTCGACCGTGAAGTAGGCCGACCAGAAAACCTCGATCAGGCCAATCAGCAGCCCGCCGAGCATGGCGCCGGGAAGCGAGCCGATGCCGCCGAGCACGGCGGCGGTGAACGCCTTGATGCCGGCGTTGAAGCCGATGAAGAAGTCGATCACGCCGTAGTAGAGGAGGAACATCATGCCGGCGACGGCGGCGAGCGCAGCGCCGACGACGAAGGTGATCGAGATCGTGCGGTCGACATTGACGCCGAGCAGCGCCGCCATCCGGGCATCCTGTTCGCAGGCGCGTTGGGCGCGGCCAAGAGCGGTGCGCGAGATCAGAAGCGTGAAGGCGGTCATCAGCACCACCGTGGTGACCATGATGATGATCTGGATGTTGGACAGCTGGACGATGAATTCGTCCTTCTCCATGATCGCGTAGCCACCGCTGATGATCGGCGGCAGCGGCTTGATACGGGCGGTCTGTTCGATCTGGACGAAGTTCTGCAGGACGATCGACATGCCGATGGCGGTGATGAGCGGCGCCAGCCGGAACGACCCGCGCAGCGGCCGGTAGGCGACGCGCTCGACCGTCCAGCCCCATACCGCCGTCAACAGCATCGCGACGATAAGGACCAACAGCAACGCCAATATCAGAATGAAGAAGGGCATACCGGCCGTGACGCCGACGACGATCAGCCCGATCAGCGCAATGAAAGCGCCCACCATGAAGATGTCGCCGTGCGCGAAGTTGATCATGCCGATGATGCCGTAGACCATCGTATAACCGATGGCGATCAATCCGTAGATCGACCCCAGCGTCAGCCCGTTGATGAGCTGCTGGACGAAGTACTCCATCCGCCTTTTCCCCCTCGCGGGTTGTTGTCCCGCATTAATTGGTCAGCATCCGGTTCGGCCGGATGTCGATCAAGCACGGTAGCAAGGCCTCGTGAGACGCACAACTCATGCACCGAAAGCCTGCGCGGGAACCGAGTTGGGCCATGCAAGCCCCGTACCGCCGCGCCGTCAATCGTAGCGTTCAGCGTTCCAGCCGGGCGCGATCCCACGATCCGAGATCGGCCGCTGCCTCGTAGGTCGATTGCAGGAAGGCCGCGACGGCGGCTTCGGGGTCGGAAAGCGCCCGCACCGCATCGTAGGGGAGCAGGAACTCTCGGAGCGTTGGATCGTAAGACGCCGCCTCGGGTTGAACATGTGCGGCGGCAAAGCCGGCCGGCTCCGGATAGGCGTAGGCGTAGAAGGCGGGGCGCTCGAAGCCTCCCGCCGTCCCCGGCCAGAAGCCTGCGCTCCACACTTCGTGTGAATAGGCTTCGCGCGTCACCCAGTCGGCGAGATTCGGCACGCCGCCCGGGTGCTGCGGCGCGGGTCGACCAGAAAAGCGCGTCATCGCCAAATCGAAGCTTCCCCAGAAGAAATGCGATGGGCTCGACTTGCCGAGAAAGCTCCAGCGGAAACGCTTCAATGCGGCGTCTGCGACAAGGAGGATGCGCCACATGCGCTCTGCGACCGCCGGCACATACACGCACTGCGCGCCGTTCTCCTTGAAGGGCACGGCGACCATGACCTCTACCGGCACCGGCCAGATCGCGACGTTAATATCGAGCGCTCTGAGCCGGCTTATGAACGCATCGTAGAACTCCGCGACGGAGCGCACGGCGGCAAGCTGCATCTCGTCGCGCCGGCCGTCGCTCTTCGCGATAATCAGGCGGTGATCGAGAAAATCGAAATCGATCTGAAACGCGCCCATGCCATCCGGGATCGCCGATGTCGTGAGGCCGCGCGCCGTCAGATAGAGCGCGACGTGCCACCAATGGTTCTCACGCGGCGAGCGGGCGAGGCGCACCTTGCCGACGATCTGCGACCACATCTGCAGCGTCGCCGCCGTTTCGAGCCAACCCTCGACCGGCGCCTCCGGCCACATCGCTTCGTCAACGGGCACGCTCATGCGCCCGGCGCGCTGCCGTGGTGGGCGCCCGACAGGAATCCGAGCACGATGCGATTGAAGTCGTCGCGGCGCTCGATGTTCGAGAGGTGCGCGCTGTCGAGCACCGCTTTTTGCGCACCGGGAATGTGCTTGACGACATATTGGCCGGCCTCCGGCGTCGTCGACAGGTCATGAGCGCCGATCACCACGAGAACCGGAGCCTCGATCGTGCCGAGACGATCCCGCTCGTCCATGTCGCGAACGGCGGCGCAGCAGCCGTTATAGCCACCGGGGTCGTTCGCAAGGAACATGGCGCGGATGCGATCGACCTCGGTCGGCGCGCGCTCGCGAAATTCGGGCGTGAACCAGAGCCCGAGGACACGGTCGACGATTGCTTCCAGACCGCTTTCGTTCACGGTCTTGATGCGCAGGTCCCAGTTCTCGCGCGGTGGCATCCATGCGGATGTGTTGCAGAGCGCGAGCCGCGAGAAGCGTGGCGAATGACGCTTGGCGAGGTGCATGCCGGTCATGCCGCCCATCGACAGGCCACAGAATACCGCCTTCTCGATCTCGAGCGCGTCGAGGAGATCGATCACGTCGTCGGCGAGGCGCTTCAGTGTGTATTCGCCGCCTGGCGCGTCCGACTGGCCGTGGCCGCGCTGGTCGTAGCGGATCACGCGGAAGCCGAGCCCTTGAGCTTCCTTCGCCTGCTCGTCCCACATGTGAAGATTGGTGCCGAGCGAGTTTGAGAAGATGAGGGGAGGGCCGTCGCCGCGTCCTTCGATCTCGTAGTGGATGCGCGCGCCGTCGCCGACCGTCACCGCCGCCATCAACGCGCCTCCGTCACAGCGCGCGCCGCTTTGAGCGCTGCCTCGATCATCGCCTCGGCGCTGCCGAGGTAGTGACGAGGGTCGAGCGCGCGATCGATCTCCTCGACGCTGATGTTGCCGGCGATCGCCGGCTCGGCCTTCGCGACCTCGACAAGCGGGCGGTCGCTGGCGAGCGCGAGCTTCGACGCCGCCTCGACGCGATGATGCGCCTCCATGCGCCCGATCTTCGGCGCAAGCGCCATCATCAGGCTTTCGGCAAGCGGCAGGCCGAGCGTCGCGTCGAGGTTTCGGCGCATCCGCTCCGGATCGACCTCGAGGCCGGAAAGCATCTCACGCAGCCGCTCGATGCTCCCCGCGGAAAGCACGAAGAGCTCGCGCAGCGTCTCCCATTCCGCCGCCCAGGCGCCGGCGGCGCGCTCGTGCTCCTGTTCAAGCCCCATCGCGATCGTCGCCATCATTCCGGAGATGCGGCGATGGTTGGCGCGGATCGCGATTGAGCCGACCGGATTGCGCTTGTGCGGCAACGTGGATGAGCCGCCCTTGCCGGGCGCCGCAGGCTCGAAGACCTCGCCGACCTCGGTCTGCATGAGGAGAGCGACGTCCGTCGCGATCTTCGCCGAAGCCCCGGAGAGCCCAGCGAGCGCGGCGGCGATATCGAAAATGCGCCCGCGCTCGGTATGCCAAGTGATCGGCGCTTCGTTCAGCTTGAGTCGCGCCGCAAGCACGCCTCTGACCTTCGCGCCGTCGGCGCCGAGCGCCGCAAGCGTCCCCGCAGCGCCGCCGAATTGTAGCGCAAGCGCGTCCTCGGCACGGTTCAGGTGTTCCAATGCGTGCGCGAGACCGGAGAGCCAGACCGCGGCCTTGTAGGCGAACGTGATCGGCAGAGCCTGCTGCATCAACGTGCGGCCGGCCATGACGCTGCCGCGATGCCTCTCGATCAGCGCCGTGAGTGCCGCGATCGAAGCCATGGCGTCGCCGCGCATGATCGCGGTTGCGCGCTTCGCGCAAAGCGCGAAGCCCGTGTCGATCACGTCCTGGCTGGTCGCCCCCCAATGGACATAGCCGCGCGCCCGCTCGTTGACCTTTGCGGTCAGCGCCTTGACCAGCGGGATGGCGACATTGCCCGCAGGCCCCGCGGCCTTTCCGATCTCTGCGATGTCGTAGAGCCCGGCGTCGCAGGCCGATTTGATCGGCGCCACCGCGGTCGCCGGGATGATTCCGACCTCCGCCTCCGAAGCGGCGAGCGCCGCCTCGAAATCGAGCATCCCCTGCAGGAGCGCACGGTCGGAGAAGACCTCGCCGACAGTCGCTGAGGCGAAGATCGGCGAGAAAAGAGTGGAACTGGGCATTTGTCGGGGCAGAACTAGCGCATTTGGGGTTCGCTGGCAGCCCTTATGGTGAGGAGCGGCGCTGCGAGCGTGTGGGGCGACCTCGCGCCAGACAGATTGCGGTGGGCCAAGTCTCCGCGCCGGCAGCAGGATTCCGCGTCAGCCTTGAACAAGTCGCAATGCTCCCTTACATGCAAGGATCGATCTTTGGCCGGACAACTGGGCCGTTTCGTCCTGGCACTGCCGGGCGCACGTTCAGACTATCTCTCCAAATCTCGATTCTGAACCGGACACGCCGCGTTGCGCGGCTGTTCTCGCGTGCAACTGACAGTGAAAAGGAACATCCCATGAAAACAGGCACAGTAAAATTCTATAACTCGCAAAAAGGCTTCGGCTTCATCGCGCCCGACGACGGCAGCAAGGACGTTTTCGTCCATGCAACCGCGCTCGAAGCGGCCGGTATGCGCGGCTTGGTCGAGGGCCAGAAGCTCTCTTTCGACGTGCAAGCCGATCGGCGCAGCGGCAAGGAAGCTGCGGCGAATCTCCAGGCGGCGTAACCGACCAACGCGTGAAATCTCGAGAGCGCGGCCTCCGCGCTCTCGATCGATTTGCGCAGGGAGCTTTTCATGCCAAGTCATAAGTTCAAGGTAGGCCAGTCGGTGCGGCTTTCCTCGGCCGCGATCAATCGCGGGGTCGCCGGCATCTATAAGGTTGTGGCCCTACTCCCCGAAGAGCGCGGCGATTGGCATTACAGGATCCAGAGTACGGGCGGATCGCAGCAGCGCGTTGTTCTGGAAAGTCAGCTCTCTTCGATTGCCTCACTCTGAGGGCTAACGCGGAACGTTGCTCTTAGGGCGCTTCCCGCAAGCGTCCCCGGTGCAGGGTCCGGAACGTCCGGCGAAGACGTCAAGACAGCGACCGGTCGAGCTGGAACCGCTCGAACCGCTGCAGCGCCTCTTCGATCCGACGCTTGTGCGAACGCGGCGCACCATTGCCCACCCAGGTCCATTTTTGCATGAGCAGCTTGCCGTTGGCGCGGTCGGTTTTGAGGTCGATCGCGGCAACGATCTCGTCGCCGACGAGCACCGGAAGCGCGAAATAGCCGAGGACCCGCTTCTCCTTCGGCACATAGGCCTCGAAGCGGTGCTCGTAGCCGAAGAAGAGGTTCAACCGCTTCCGCTGGATGATGAGCGGGTCGAATGGCGACAGGATGTGGACGAGCTCCAAGCCGGGCAGGGCGTCCTCGACTGTCTCCGGCTTTGCCCAGTGCTCCGTCTTGCCGGCGCCTTCGATTGCCACCGGCACAAGTTCGCCGCGCCGCACGCGCCGCTCGATCAGCTTCCGCATCGCGGGCTTTCGCGGCGCGTCCATGTAGCAGGCGGAATTGAGGCTGATGATCCCCTGCGCCCGGAGTGCGCGGTCGAGGAGATATTCCGTCACCTCGCGCTCGGTGGCAGGGCGCGGAAGCTTCTCCCAGCCGAAATGCCGATCGGTCAGCTCGTAGGTCTTCAAGCATGCCGTTCCGTTCGGCGATGGTGACGCGACCCATGTGGAAGGCGAGCTGCAGCGCCCGCTTCGAGGGCTTGCGGCTCGCCCACGGGTGCTCCTTCTCGACGAGTTCCTCGTCGTCGATGTCGCGGATCGTTAGCGCCCCCTCTGTTTTCAGGAGCCGCAGCACGCGTCGGAGTTCCGCTTTCGTCACCGATCCGAACCAGCGCTTGGGCCCGAACCCTTCGCGCCGCATCGCGCTGACGAAGAAGCGGAAGTCTTCGGTCGGCACATAGGAGAGCGCGTGCGTCCAGTATTCGAAAATGGACTTGTCGGTGCTCTGCGCGCGGTGGAGATCCTCGCGTCGATAGTCCGGAATGCGGGTATGGAGGATGTGGTGATGTGAGCGCTCGATCACGTGGATCGTGTCGATCTGCACGTAGCCCAGGTGCTCGACCGCCGCGCGCGTCGCCTCCGCCCCGCTGCCGAACGGCGCCGGCGCATCGAGCCGCTGCGTGCGGAGCCAGATGCGGCGGGCTTCCGGGAACGAGATTGGCTTGGGCTTAACGATGCGTGCCATTCTGTGCGGTGGGGCGACAATTCGACGGTGCGGCGGGCGGATTCCTGCCCTATATAGCGACTGTTCTCCAGTTTTTGCCGAGTCCGCATGCCTGCCGTCCCCACTTCTATCGACGAAACCCTGACCCTGCTTTCCTCCGCCGGCTATATCGCCGACCGGTCGCTTGCGACCGTGCTTTACCTCTCACTGAAGATGGGCCGCCCGCTCTTCCTCGAAGGCGAGGCAGGGGTGGGCAAGACCGAGATCGCCAAGGTTTTGGCCGAGACGCTCGGGCGCAAGCTGATCCGCCTTCAGTGCTACGAGGGGCTCGACGTAGCCTCCGCCGTCTATGAGTGGAACTACGCGGCGCAGATGGTGGAGATCAGGCTCGCGGAGGCCGCCGGCGACATCGATCGCGACACGCTGTCGAAGGACATCTTCACCGACCGCTTCCTGATCAAGCGCCCGATCCTGCAGGCGCTTGAACCGGACCTCGCCGGCCCGCCGATCCTCCTGATCGACGAGCTCGACCGCGCCGACGAGGCGTTCGAGGCGTTCCTGCTCGAAGTCCTCGCCGACAACCAGGTGACGGTGCCGGAGGTCGGTACCATCCGCGCGGAGCATCCTCCGATCGTCGTCGTCACCACGAACCGCACGCGCGAGATCCACGACGCGCTGAAGCGCCGCTGCTTCTATCACTGGGTCGACTACCCCGACGCCGCGCGCGAGCTTGAGATCGTGACGACTCGCATCCCCGGCATCCGTGAGCGGCTCGCCGCGGAAGTGGTTGCCTTCGTTCAGCGGCTTCGTCGCGAGGACCTCTTCAAGCGGCCCGGCGTCGCCGAGACGATCGACTGGGCCGGCGCGCTGACCGAGCTCGATCAGGTGGCGCTCGACACGGGCGTCGTCTCCGACACGCTCGGCGTGCTCCTGAAATACCAGGACGACATCGCCCGCATCGAAAAGAGCCAGACCAAGGCGCTCCTCGACGAGGTGAAAGCCGAACTCGCGGCGGCGGAGTGATGAAGAAAGCGCCGGCGACCCTCTCCCTGGGGGAGAGGGTGTCGCCGAAGGCGACGGGTGAGGGGTTCGACGAATGAAGATCACACGCCGCATCCCCTCATCCGGCTGCTTCGCAGCCACCTTCTCCCCATGGGAGAAGGTTCCGCGCGCACCGGTATGCGGCCCGATTTCATGAGCGAAGACACAGCATCAACTCAATCCGGCGGGCGGATTGCCGACAACATCGTGCACTTTGCCCGCGCGCTGAGGAAGGCGGGCATTCCCGTCGGTCCGGCAGCCGTGATCGACGCCATTCGCGCGGTCGAGACCGCGGGCATCGCCTCTCGCGACGACTTCTATTGGACCCTTCACTCTATTTTTGTGAAGAAGCGCGAGCATCGCGTCATCTTCCACGAGGCGTTCGAGCTTTTCTGGCGCCAACGGGGATTGATCGAGAAGATGCTTGCTCTGCTTTCGCCGGTCGCGCCGGTCAGGGCCGAGAAGGAGAAGCCGCGCGCGGGCGAGACGCGCGTGCGCGAGGCGCTCGGCTCCGAATCGCGTCGCGACGAGAAGCACGAAGAGGTCGAGATCGACGCGAAGCTCACCGTCTCCGCGCGCGAGGTGCTGCAGCGCAAGGACTTCGCGCAGATGACGAACGCCGAGATCGCCGAGGCGAAGCGCGCGCTCGCAGCGCTGTTCCTTCCCGACGACCGCCTGAAGACCCGGCGGCTGAAGCACGCCACGCATGGCCGCATCGATCCGCGCCGCACGATGCGCGCATCGCTTAAGGTGGGCGGCGACATCATCATGCCGGCGTTTCGCGCACGCGCCGAGATCAGGCCGCCGATCGTCGCGCTTTGCGACATCTCCGGATCGATGACGCAATATTCGCGGCTGATGCTGCATTTCCTGCATGCGCTGTCGGAGCGGCGGCACGTGCAGACTTTCGTCTTCGGCACGCGCCTCACCAACGTCACCCGCCAGCTCCGGCTGAAGGACCCCGACGAGGCGCTCGAAAGCTGCTCGGATGCGGTGAAGGACTGGTCGGGCGGCACGCGTATCGCCTCCAATCTTCGCGCCTTCAATCGCGACTGGTCGCGCCGTGTGCTCGGCCAGGGCGCGACCGTGCTCCTCATCACAGACGGGCTTGAGCGCGAGGACAAGGGCGAGTCGGGCGTCGACCTCGCCGCCGAGATGGACCGGCTGCACCGCTCGTGCCGGCGGCTGATCTGGCTGAACCCGCTCTTACGCTACGAAGGCTTTTCGGCGAAAGCGCGCGGCGTCCGTGTTATGCTGCCGCATGTCGACGAGTTCCGTCCCGTCCATTCGCTCGACGCCATTGGCGATCTCGTCAAGGCGCTGTCGAATGGCTCGCACATGAGCGCCGATCCGCGCCGCTGGCTCGACGCGGCTTGAGGGAAGGGCGCCCATGACCGCACGCGAAGCATTCGAGCTATCGACGGCGGCGGTCAGGCGGCGCTTCCATCGCTGGGAGATCGGTGTCGACGGCGCGATCCACGTGCTCGCGATCATCGCCGGCTTGGTCGGGGCAATCGCGCTTCTCCTGATCGCGTCGCGCAACGGAGGCGCGGAGGACGTTGCTGCGGTCACAATCTATTCAGTGGGCCTCCTCGCGATGCTCGGCTGCTCTTGCGCCTACAATCTGGGCCGCTTCAGCCGCCACGCCGACTGGCTAAAGCATCTCGACCATTCGGCGATCTTCCTGATGATCGCCGGCACCTACACGCCCTTCACCCTGATCGACCTTGAAGGCGCCTGGAAATGGAGCCTGATCGGCACGGTCTGGGCGGTAGCGGTCGCCGGCGTCGCGCTCCGCCTTCTCCACGGGCGCCTCTTCGATCGGATATCGCTAGGGCTCTATCTCGCGCTCGGCTGGCTCGGCGTCGTCGCTCTGCCGCCGCTCATCCATGCGCTCGACACGCCCGCGCTCGTGCTCCTCGCCGTCGGCGGCGGGCTCTATACGATGGGGCTCATCTTCCATCTCTGGGAGCGGCTGCCGTTTCAGAACGCCATCTGGCACGGCTTCGTCGTCGCCGCCGCCGCGACGCACTTCGCCGCGATCGTAATCAGCGTCGCCGGATCGCCGGCCTTGGGCTGAAGCCTGGCGCGACCGACCTCACCGCGCTCACGTACCGATTGGAAACCGCCCTCTAAGCTCAAATCCGGAACATGGCTTTCGGGTTGGCAGGGCGTGACCGCCATGCAATCATTCCTGGCACGGTCGTAAAGGGCCGGGGACGCGCCTGCGCGCGGCAGAATGAGTGGGGAACGAACGTCCTATGGCACCAGTTGCACTTCGCGAGGTCCGCAAGTCCTTCGGCACGGTCGAAGTCATTCACGGCGTGAACGTCGACATCACCGACGGCGAATTCGTCATTCTGGTCGGGCCATCCGGCTGCGGGAAGTCGACGCTGCTTCGCATGATCGCCGGGCTCGAGCAAATCTCCAAAGGCGACATCATGATCGGTGAGCGCGTTGTCAACAACGTGCCGCCGAAAGAGCGCGACATCGCCATGGTGTTCCAGAACTATGCGCTCTATCCGCACATGACGGTTGCCGACAACATGGGCTTCTCGCTGAAGCTCCGGCGCACCGAGAAGAAGCTGATCGAGGAGCGCGTCAGGCGCGCGGCGGAGATTCTCGGCCTGACCGAGCTTCTCGCCCGCTATCCGCGCCAGCTCTCCGGCGGTCAGCGTCAGCGTGTCGCCATGGGCCGCGCCATTGTGCGCGACCCGCAAGTCTTCCTCTTCGACGAGCCGCTGTCGAACCTCGACGCCAAGCTGCGCGTCGCCATGCGCACGGAGATCAAGGAGCTGCACCAGCGGCTCGGCACGACCATCGTCTACGTCACGCACGACCAGATCGAGGCCATGACCATGGCCGACAAGATCGTCGTCATGCATGACGGCGAGGTGGAGCAGGTCGGCGCGCCGCTCGACCTCTACGACAAGCCGCGCAACCTCTTCGTCGCGGGCTTCATTGGCTCGCCGGCGATGAATTTCCTGAACGGCAAGATCGTGAAGGATTCCGGTCCCTGGTTCGAGACATCTAACGGACGCCGGCTGCCGGTTCCGAGCAGCACGACGGCGCGCGAGGGGCAGACGGTCGTCTACGGCATTCGACCCGAGCATCTCTCCGTCAGCGATAACGGGACGGAGGTCGAGGTGAGCGTGGTGGAGCCGACCGGCGCTGAGGTGCAGATATTCGCCCGCCTCGACGGTCAGCAGATCACCGCAGTGCTCCGCGAGCGGCTCCTGATGAAGCCGGGCTCGACCGTGAAGCTCGCGCCCGCGAAGGACTACGTCCACATCTTCGACGCTCAGTCCGGTATGCGCATCTAGACGCTGCCTGGCCAAAACGAAAAAGAAAGAGAGGGGCGCAACACAAGAAGAGAAATCACAAAGGGAGGAAAACAATGAAGAAGCTCGATCGAGTCAGGGCATTGCGCGGAAGCACTGCCCTGGTCGCAGCGGTGTTTCTGGCATTCGCCTTCGCGGGCGCACCCAGTACAGCGTCAGCCGCTTGCGACCTCAAGAACATGCCTGAAGACGGCGCCGAGTTGACGCTGTTGCGCTGGAAGCGCTTCGTTCAGGCCGAAGAAGACGCTTTCATGCAGCTCGTCGCCAATTTCAAGGCCGACTGCGGCGTCACCATCAACGTGCAGAACGAGTCGCTCGACGACGTGCAGCCGAAAGCTTCCGTCGCCGCCAACGTCGATCAGGGCCCGGACATGGTCTGGGGGCTTTACTCGCTGCCGCACCTTTTCCCCGACAAGCTCGTCGACTTGACCGACCTCGCCAACCAGCTGGGCAATGACTACGGCGGCTGGGTCGACTCCGCGATTGCCTACGGCAAGTCCGGCGACGAGTGGATCGATATCCCGGTCGCCTACAACGGCAACATGATCAACTATCGCGAGTCGGCGTTGAAGGAAGCCGGGTTCGACGGCGTTCCGACCGATACGGCGGGCTTCCTCGAGCTTGCCAAGAAGATGCACGACATCGGCAAGCCGATGGGCATGGCGCTCGGCCACGCCACCGGCGACGGCAATGCCTGGGTGCATTGGGCGCTGTGGGCGTTCGGCGGATCGTTGGTCGATGAGAACGACAAGGTGGTGATTAATTCGCCGGAGACGAAGCAGGCCGTGGAGTACGTGACCGAGCTCTACAAATACATGGTCCCCGGCGTCGCCTCGTGGAACGATTCCAACAACAACAAGGCGTTCCTGTCCGAAGAGGTCTGGCTCACCAATAACGGCGCGTCGATCTACCCGGCGGCGCGGAACGGCGCCAATCCGCCGGCCGATGCCGACCAGGCCACCAAGGACGCCGCTCCGAAGATGGCCGAGATCTACAAGGACATGAACCACGCCTACTGGCCGGTCGGTCCTGTCGGCAAGCCGACGGAGTTCCACATCGCCTACCCGATGATGATCTTCAAGTATTCGAAGTATCCGAGCGCGGCGAAGGGCTTCATCGAGTACATGTTCAAGCCCGAGCAGTACAATCCGTGGGTGAAGGCTGCAGTCGCCTATCTGACGCCGGGGCTGAAGGGCTACCTGGACAACCCCGTCTTCACCGACGATCCGAAGCTGACGGTGTTCAAGGACGTTTCGGAGCGCACGCTGACGGCCGGCTACAAGGGCTCCGTCGGCGAGAAGGCGGCGGCTGCGCTTGCTGACTTCATCGTGCTCGACATGTTCGCCAATGCCGCGACCGGCAACATGTCCGTCGACGATGCGATAGCCAACGCCGAACGGCAGGCGAAGCGCATCTACCGCTAAACCGGCCTAGCGCGCCGGGCGGCTGATCCGCCCGGCGCGCTCCGCGCAACGCCCCGGAGCATCATGGTCGACGCGACCCTCGCGAATTCCGTCGCCGCAACGACAGCGGGGCCATCGGCATGGACGCGGCTCAAACACAACCGCAACTGGCTCGGCTTCTGGTTCATGCTGCCGGCGGCCGGGTTTCTCATTCTATTTCTCGCCTGGCCGCTCGGGCTCGGCATCTGGCTGTCGCTGACGGACGCGCGCATCGGGCGGCCCGGGGTGTTCGTCGGGTTCGACAACTTCCTCTGGCTTCGGACGATCCGGTCTTCTGGCTCGCCGTCTTCAACACGCTGCTCTACACGATCGTGGCGAGCGTCTTTAAGTTCGGCATCGGCCTTTATCTGGCGATGCTCTTGAACCACCATCTGCCCTTCAAGGCGTTCCTGAGAGCGATCGTCCTCCTTCCTTTCATCATCCCGACCGTGCTTTCGGCGATCGCGTTCTGGTGGATCTACGACGCGCAGTTCTCCATCATCTCCTGGACGCTCGAGCAGTGGGGCCTGATCAGCCAGAACATCAACTTCCTTGGCGAGCCATGGAATGCGCGCTGGTCGGTGATCTTCGCCAATATCTGGCGCGGCGTGCCGTTCGTGGCGATCACGCTGCTCGCCGGCCTGCAGACTGTCTCGCCGTCGCTCTACGAGGCGGCGACGATCGACGGCGCCACGCGCTGGCAGCTCTTCCGCTACATCACCTATCCGATGCTCACCCCGATCATCGCGGTGGTGATGACCTTCTCCGTCCTCTTCACCTTCACCGATTTCCAGCTGATCTGGGCGATCACCCGCGGCGGGCCGGTCAACGCCACGCATCTGATGGCGACGCTCTCCTATCAGCGCGCCATTCTCGGCGGCTATCTCGGGGAGGGCGCGGCGATATCGACCGCAATGATACCGTTCCTGCTCGCCGCCATCCTCTTCTCCTGGTTCGGGCTGCAGCGGCGCAAATGGCAGCAGGGAGAGGCCGATGACTGACTTTGCCGGCCGCCCCATCGGCAGACCGCATCACCTCGAGCCCGAAGATGGCACGCTGCGCGAGAGCGACGCGCGCACCGGCTTCCCCTGGGTAAACGCCTGGGCGGACAAGCGGCGTGCCCGGCGCGTCGAGAGAGCGGCCGAGGCGATGAGCGGCATGGACTATCTGATGTCCACGCCGCGCAAGGTTGTGACGATCTACCTGCCGCTTTCGATCATCGTCTTCGTGCTGCTCTTTCCGTTCTATTGGATGTTCCTGACGGCGATTAAGCCGAACGCGCAGCTCGTCGACATGACGAAACTACAATCCCTATTGGGTCGCGCATCCGACGCTTCAGCACATCAAGACGCTCCTCTTCGAGACCCACTACCTCCACTGGATGTGGAACACGATGATGATCGCGATCGTCGCGACCTTCCTCTCGATGATCGCCAGCGTCATGGCCGCCTATGCCATCGTCAGGCTTCGTTATCGCGGGTCGCAGTGGATCGGCGGCGCCATCTTCCTCGCCTACCTGGTCCCGCCTTCGATCCTCTTCATTCCCCTCTCGCTGATCGTGGTGAAATACGGGCTGTGGGATTCGCCGTGGTCGCTGATCCTGACCTATCCGACCATCCTGATCCCGTTCTCGACCTGGCTCCTGATGGGCTATTTCAAGTCGATCCCCTACGAACTGGAGGAATGCGCGCTGATCGACGGCGCCGGCCGGCTGCAGATCCTTCTGCGGATCATCCTGCCGCTCTCCGGTCCGGGGCTGATCTCCGCCGGCATCTTCGCCTTCACGCTGTGCTGGAATGAGTTCATCTACGCGCTGACCTTCATCTCCTCACCGGAGAAGAAGACGGTGCCGACGGCGATCATCTCCGAGTTCGTCGACGGCGACATCTACCGCTGGGGTTCGCTGATGGCCGGCGCGCTGCTCGGCTCCGTGCCCGTCGCAATCGTCTACATGTTCTTCGTCAACCACTACGTCCAGGCGATGACCGGCGCGGTGAAGGAATAGCCGGAGCCGACAGCCGCACCGGCGACGGGTGGCGCACCGTCGCATGTGCGGTGAAGCCGCACATCCGCATCCGTTCGCCGTGATAGAGAGCCGCCCTGCAATTCTCGCCGGTCTGATCCGATGCAACGCGACGGTCCACGCGCGAAAAGAAAGCCGAGCCACCGAGGCGTGCTGATCCTCTGCGCCTGTCTGCTGGGGTTGGCGACGACCGGGGTGATCTATTCGCCCACCCTTTACCGCCTCTTCTGCGCCGCCACCGGCTATGGCGGCACGGTGCGCCGCGCCGCATTGGACGGCACGACGGAGGCGGTATCGGGGGAGACGATGCAGGTTTCCTTCGACGCAAACGTCGGGGGGAACCTGAACTGGGAGTTTCGCCCTGAGCAACGCCAGGTCACGGCCGAGATCGGCAAGCCGATGACCATCTACTACTATGCAAAGAACCTGTCCGACGAACCCGTTGTCGCGCACGCCGTGTTCAACGTGACGCCGTTCCTGGCGGCGCCGTATTTCTTCAAGATCCAGTGTTTCTGCTTCACCGACGAAACGCTCGGGCCGGGTGAGTCGGCGCGGATGCCGGTGCTCTTCTATCTCGACAAGCATCTGCTTGATGACAAAGAGGCGCTGGCGATCCGCCGCGTGACGCTGTCCTACACATTCTACAAGCAGGGCGATGAGCGCCTTGCCGCCGCGCGCAATCTCAACGCCGGATCGACGCTGGAAGATGCGGCGACCAAGAGGGGCGGCACGGCGGACTTCGCCAACGACGCCCCACGGAACTAGAGCCCAACGGAAAGTCGCCGCGTGGAGGTTTACATGGGTTGTTTCGTAAGGGCAGCGCGCCTGCTGCTTTGTTTTGTTCTGCCGGCTGTGTTGGCGGCGCCCGCCTTTGCGCACAGCTACAAGCTCGGCACGGTGGAGATCGGCCATGTCTGGGCGCCTCCAAGCACCGAAGCAGGCGCGTCCGTCTATGGTCCGCTCTTCCAGTCCGGTTCCGCGCCGGATCGCCTGATCGCGGCAAGCTCGCCGGCCGGCGACGCCGTCGCGCTAGAGGACAAGCAGGGCGTGGCCAGGCCCTGGGGCGACGGATTGGAGCTAAAGCCCGGCGAGCCCGTCTCGCTGGCTGCCTTCGGTGACCACCTGGAGGTCACGGGCCTCAAGCAACCCCTCAAGGAGGGCGATTCCTTTCCCCTGACGCTGAGGTTCGAGGACGCCGGCTCCATCACGGTCGACGTGCTCGTGGAGAAGACGCCGGGCGAGTAGCCGCGGATCCCGTCTCTCCGCTTGCGCCCCGCGTCCGGCGCGCCTACGTCACTCTGAGCGCGAAATTCGCGCCATTGGGAGAAGCCCCGTGAGCGACGCTCAGATCGATCCCCATCTCGACGTTCTCTCCGCCGCGGAGCGCTGGCGCACGGAAGGGCGCGACGTGGCGCTTGCCACCGTCGTCGAGACCTGGGGCTCCGCGCCGCGCCCGGTCGGGAGCCATCTCGCCGTAGACGGCGAGGGGAATTTCGAGGGATCCGTCTCGGGCGGATGCGTCGAGGGCGCGGTGGTCGGCGAGGCGATCGACGTCATCGAGTCCGGCAAGCCGAAGATGCTTGAGTTCGGCGTCGCTGACGAGACCGCCTGGCGCGTCGGCCTCTCCTGCGGCGGCCGGATCAGGGTCTTCGTCGAGAAGGTTCAATAGCTTGCGGGAGGCGCCGGCATTTCTGCTTGCCTCTGCCGGCTAGCCGTCGCTGAATAGCTCCCCTGAGGATTTGCGGCGCGGCGCCTGTGCGCGTCGATGCTGCCGACCGGGGGCCTCAAATATGTCGCGGTTCAGACTTTTCGGGCCGGCGCTCGTGCTGCTGGCCGGCGGCGCTGCCGCCGCGGCCGATCTGCCCGTGACCGCCGTACCGCCGCCCGAGCCGGCGATGCTGGCGCCGACGCCGATCGCGTTCAACTGGACCGGCTTCTATATCGGCGCGCATGGCGGCTGGGGCTTCGGCCAGGCACCGTTCGTCGATGGCGCGGTCGCGGGCGGCCAGGTGGGCGTCAACTGGCAGAAGGATGCCTTTGTCATCGGCGCGGAAGGCGACGGGAGCTGGGTCGACTGGCAGGGCACCGACGCCGTCGGCTCGGTGCGCCTTCGGGGCGGCTTGGCCTTCGACCGCTTCTTCGTCTACGCGACCGGCGGCGCAGCCTTCAAGTCGTTCGACGACGTCGGCTGGGTGGTCGGCACCGGCGCGGAGTTCGCGCTGACGCGGCATTGGACGGTCGGCGCGGAATATCTCTATTACGAGTTCGACCGCGGTGCGTCGGACGATTTCCGCGGCCGCGTGAGCTATCATTTCGGCCTCCTCGCGAGCGGCGGCCCGATGCCGACGACGATGACCTCGCCGACGCTCGTCGCGTTCAACTGGACCGGTTTTTATGTTGGCGCGCATGGCGGCTGGGGCTTCGTCGATGGCGCGGGTCTCAGTGACGGCGTCGAGGCCGGCGGCCAGACGGGCGTGAACACGCAGTACGGGCGGCTCGTCGCCGGAATCGAGGTCGATGGCGGCTTCGTCGACTGGGGACCGGGGCATCACGGCGTAGGCTCGGTGCGCGGCCGCCTCGGCTATGCGTTCAATCGCTTCTTGCCCTATGTCACCGGCGGCATGGGGATCGAGGATTCCGTCGGCTGGACGGTCGGCGCGGGCGTCGACTACGCGCTCACCGATCACTGGAGCATCGGCGTCGACTACCTTCACCACGATTTCATCGGCGGAGACCGCGCCGACGTCGTCCGCGGGCGCGTCAACTATCTCTTCAACACCGTCGCCGGACTCTGAGAACTAGCTCGGAAACACGCGCTCCGGCGCGCGGATGCGTCCGGCGTTGCCGAGCTCGATCATGTAGCCGAAGTCCTTCTCCGTATCGAGATAGTAGTGCTCGTCGTCGTCGATCTTGCCTTGCTGCAGGACCGGGTAGCCGCGCTTCGCATATTCGGCGACCGCCTTCGTGCAATCGGGATAATAGAGCTTCACGTGGTGGAAGCCTTCGCCGTGCTTCTCCAGATGCTCGTCGTAGATCGAGCGGCCTGAGATCGGCTGCATCAGTTCCACCTGGCAGCCGAGCCCTTCGCCCATAGGCGTGACCGCGATCCAGCAGGTGTGGTTCGCCGGCTTGCCGCGATAGATGTAGTTCTGGATCTTGCCCGGCTCGAATTTGTAGATGTGCCACGGCCCGATGCCGGCGACCTCCGAGTGCCGCTTCATCGACGCTTCCAGGTCCCGCACGACGTAGGCGACCTGGATCACGCCCCCTTCCTTCATCTGCATCGCATCCTCCCGCGCTCTTCTTGGCCGGGAAGCATGCGGCTTCGCCTGGAGGGCGGCAAGCGCCGGATGCGCGAGTCTCCGGGGGCGCCGGGCAGGCGGTGGCGGAAAGCCGCCGCCGGGTCTATTTAGGGACCGTGATATCCGAACGGGAATGGCGGTTCGATGAAGCTCGACATCCTGAAGGCCCTGAACGAAGCGCGAAATGCGCGCCGCGCCGCGATCCTGGTGACTGACACCGCAACCGGCGAGGAGCGCCTCGTCGCGGGCGAGGCGGTAGGGAGGGACCCGCTCGCCGCGGAGCTTCACAAGCGGCTTCTCTCCGGCCGCTCCGGCATGCTGGAGGACGGCCGCACCTTCCTCACCGTCAACGTTCCGCCGCCACGGCTCGTCGTGATCGGCGCGGTTCATATCAGCCAGGCGCTTTCGCCGATGGCGCGGCTTGCCGGCTTCGACGTGACGATCATCGATCCGCGCACGGCGTTCGCGACCCCGGAGCGCTTCCCCGACGTGCCGCTTTACGCGGAATGGCCGGAGGAGGTGTTGAAGACCGTGCCGCTCGACGCTTTCACCGGGCTCGTCGCGCTGACCCACGATCCGAAGATCGACGACCATCCGATCCTCGCGGCGCTCTCCGCGAACTGCTTCTATGTCGGTGCGCTCGGCAGCCGGAAGACGCATGGCACGCGCGTCGAGCGCTTGGCGGGGCAGGGCGCTTCGCCGGCGAGTCTCGAACGGATCCATGCGCCGATCGGCGTCGACATCGGCGCGCAGTCGCCGGCCGAGATCGCCGTTGCCATCCTCGCCGAGGTGATCGCGGCGCTCCGTCGCGGACGCCAGGCGGAGCGCATCGCCGCTTGAGCAGCACACTGAAGCGCAACCGATGAAATTTGGACCTGTTCCGCTTGACGAGGCTGAAGGCGCGATCGCCGCCCATTCGATCCGCCATCGCTCCGGCGTCGTGAAGAAGGGGACGCGGCTCGACGCTGCGCTCGTCGCGCGGCTTCGCGAAGAGGGCGTCGCCGAGGTGATCGCGGCGCGGCTTGATCCGGGCGACGTGCACGAGGACGAAGCGGCGCGCCGCGTCGCCGAGGCGCTGAACGGCGAGAACGTCCGCCTCGACGAGGCCGGCACCGGCCGCTGCAATCTCTACGCCGAGAGCGCCGGGCTCCTCGTCGTCGACCGCGCGGGCGTCGATGCGCTGAACCGCCTCGATCCCGGCCTGACCGTGGCAACGCTGCCTGAGTTCGCGCCGGTCGAAGCGGGCCGCATGGTCGCGACTGTGAAGATCATTCCCTTCGCGTTGCCGGGATCGGTTGTCGCGGCCGCGGGCGCGAGGGCGCTGGCGCCGATCCTCTCGGTCGCTCCTTGGAAGGGGCTGAAGGTTGGGCTCGCTGCGACGACGCTTCCCGGATTGAAGCCTTCGGTCATGAACAAGACACGGCACGTGCTCGAGGAGCGGCTGAAGCCGGCCGGCGCGTCGCTCCTTGAAGAGCTTCGCGTTCCGCATGATGCCGCTGCGCTTGCCGAAGCGCTGGCGAAGTTGAAAGCTGAGGGCGCCGAGCTGCTGATCGCCTTCGGCGCCTCCGCGATCACCGACCGCGCCGACGTCATCCCCGCCGCGATCGAGAAGGCCGGTGGGCGCGTCCGCCATTTCGGCATGCCGGTCGACCCCGGCAATCTGCTTCTGATCGGCGACCTCGGCGGCAGCCCCGTGCTCGGCGCGCCGGGCTGCGCCCGCTCGCCGGTCGAGAACGGCTTCGACTGGGTGCTCCAGCGCCTGCTCGCCGGCCTCGACGTCCGCGAGGACGACATCACCGGCATGGGCGTCGGCGGCCTGTTGATGGAGATCGTGTCGCGGCCGCAGCTGCGCGAGCCCACCGCAGAGTCAGCGCCGCGCGTCGCCGCGGTCATCCTCGCCGCCGGCCAGGCGCGCCGCATGCGCGGCCCGAACAAGTTGCTTGCCCGCTTCGACGGCGCGCCGCTCGTGCGCCGCGTCGCGGAAAGCGCCCTTGCCTCCAAAGCCGATCCCGTCATTGTCGTGACGGGACATCGCGCGGCGGATATCTCAGCGGCCCTCGCCGGGCTGAGCGTGCAGGTCGTGCACAACCCGGACTTCGCCGATGGCCTTGCAACGTCGCTGAAGGCGGGGCTCGCGGCCGTGCCGGAGAGCGCGAGCGGCGCGCTGGTCCTGCTCGCCGACATGCCGGGGATCACGGCTTCGATCGCGGATCGCCTGATCGGAGCCTTCGAGGCGAAGCCCGCGCCCGCGATCGTCCTTCCGACCGTCAACGGCAAGCGAGGCAACCCTGTGCTCTGGTCTCGCGCTTTCTTCCCCGAACTGATGGCGGTCACGGGCGACACCGGCGCGCGCCACATCATCGCACGCCACGAGGAATTGGTGGAGCGGGTGGAGATCGGCGCCGCTGCGGGTCTCGACGTCGATACGCCCGAGGCGCTGGTGGAGGCCGGCGGCGTGCTCGTCGACTAGAGCATGATCCCGAAAAATGGATACCGGTTTTCGGAAAAGATCATGCTGAAGCAAGGATGTCAGGCCGGGCTCGGCTGTTCCCAGAGGCTCTTGTTGAGCCGCCAGAGCCCGAGTGCGATCCCGAGCGCGATCAGGCCGGCGACGAGGATCGCAATAGGCTCTGCGCCGAGCCGCTCGAACCACTGCGTGTAGAAGTGAATTGCGCCGAAGATCGCGGCGAGATTCACCACCCAGCGCCGGTTGGCGCGCGCCGCCCAGATGCCGACGCCGATCAGCGCCAGCGCCCATCCGATGATGAAGACGCTGTCGGGAATGACAAGGGTGTGGAACTCGTCGCCCCACAGCGAGCCGATCCAGAATCCGAAGTTGACGAGAAGCAGCGACGTGCGTGAGGCCACGATCGCCAGCCGCTCGAAATCGTGGCGCAGCATCTTCGAGACGACGAACGTCACCAGCGCCACCGCGCTGAAGGCGATGATCGTCAGCGCCGGCTCCTCGATGCCGAGGAAATAGGTGGCGTGCATGTAGTCGGTGCGCGCGCCAAGGCACGACGAGAATGCGAGCACCGAGAGCGCGATGAGGAGGCCGCTTCGCGCCAGCGTGCCGGCGATGGCGAAGCCGATCGCGATCGCCACGAAGGAAGCGATCGATGCGTTGTCGAGCACCACCACGCCGCCGGCGAGCCCGAGCGCCCCGACGACGATGCAGATATTGGCGAGAAGAGCCCACTGCGTCGCCCCGGTCAGCGTCAGTGCAAGGCCGGCGCCGAGCACGATAAGCCCGATGACGATGCCGGTGATCGCGTCAGGCACGAGCGCCACCGCACCGGCGGCGACCGCAATCGTTCCGAACCCGATGAGGACGTTGAAGGCGAGCGAACCGGTTCCGGCGGCGGCGAGCTTGATCAGCCGGTCGTGCTCCTCCTTCGTAATCTTGCCCTCGGCAAGCAGCTTGCCGAGATCGAGCGTGACCTTCATTTCCGCGTCCCCAGCCGCCGGCTTAGCCGGCGCACGAAGATAAGCTGCCGCGGGGCGGCGGAGAAGCTGGCGTTCGGTGTGCGCACCGATCTTATCGCTTGCAGCAGATCCGAGCGGCCCACGTGATCGGGCGCGTCCGCGTCCTCAGGCATGGGCGCGATGATGGTGCATCATTGAGCGCAGGCGCTCTCGGTCGACCTGCCCGCCCACGAAGAAGAGTGCGACGAGGAGCCCGCCGACCGCCAAGCCAGCGTCAACGATAAAGGCGCGGTGGATGCCCTTCGGGAGCGAGGGAGCGGTGACGACGATGGCGGTGTTCAGTCCGAGGCCGATCGCTCCCCCGGCAATCTGCGCCATGTAGATGATGGCGCCCGCTAAGCTCGATCGCGAATGGTCGAGCGCGGTGATGCCCGACGTGGTCACCGACGAATAGAAGAGCCCGACCCCGGCTCCAGTCACGATCATCCCCGGGATGAGGTGCGCATAGGGCGTGGCCGCATCGACGAACGACAGGATGAAGATGCCGGCAGCAAGGCAGGCCGCTCCAGCCGACACGATGATCTTCGGCCCGAGCCGCGCGTAGAGTGGTCCCGCCACGAACGACGTCAGCGCAAACACGGCCATCATCGGGAGCAGGCCGGCGCCGGCACCCACCGCCGAGTAGCCAAGCTCCTTCGACATGAACTGCGGCAGATAGAGCAGCGCTGCGAAGAAGATCGCCGACATCAGAAGAGTTGCCAGGCTGGCGGCCGCGAAACCCCGGTTGCGGAGCACGTCGCTGGGGACCAGGGCGTCGGAGCCGGCACGCCGCTCCGCGAACACGAAACCCGCAAGGCTCGCGCCGGAGAGCACGAGCAGCCCCAGGATCAGCGGATCGGTCCAGCCGAGGTCCGTCCCCATGTCCAGCGACAACAAGAGTGCGAAGAGCCCCACGGAGATCGTGGCCACGCCGCCATAGTCGATGCGGTGGGTCTTGGTGTCGGGCTTCTCCAGAGGAATGATGTACCAGGTGACGACCACGGCAAGCGCGGCGATCGGCAGATTCAGATAGAATATCCATCGCCAGCTGAGGAAATCGGTCAGTACCCCGCCGAGCAACGGGCCGACGGCGTTCCCGAACCCGGCGGCGCCGATGATCAGGCCGCCCGCCAGCCCGGCTTTGCTCGGTGGAAGCAGCCCGTAGGTCATCCCCAGGATCGCCGGCCACATCAGGGCGCCACCGATGCCCATCGCGCCCCGCGCGCCCAACATGACGTAGATATTGGGTGCGAGGCCGCCGAGCAGCGAGAAGAATGCGAAGATCACGGAACCCAGGAAGAACACCTTGCGGCGCCCGAACATGTCGGCGAGGCGTCCGCCCGTCACGATGAGCACGCCGAAGACCAGGGCATAGCCGTTGATCGCCCATTGGACGGTCGTGACGTCCGACTTGAATGCCGCTTCCATCGCGGGCAACGCCACCGAGAGCGCCACGAAGTCGTTGGCTAGAACGAGGACGGCCATCGCCATGGCGCCCAGCCCGAGATATTCCGCCCGACTAAGCGGGCGTTCCGGCGCTTCGGCCGCGGTCGTCTCGTCAGCCACGGTCGCCTCCTCCGTCTGCCGCCGCGGCATCATTGCACGGAGCCGGCTTAGGTTCGCCCCAAGACGCGGCGCATCCACAGCACTGCTGTCCGATGGTGCAGAGACTTCTAAAGGGCGGATGCTGATGCACAAGAATCGGTCAGGACTGCATCTTGTTCAATCAGATCGGCGAATCCTGGCAGCACTCTCAGCCGTGGGCTGATAACCTACTGTAACTATTTGGTAAATTCAGAGTTCAGGCTAGGATTTGCATTGGGCGATTTGCCCGAATGTCCTCAACGAAGAGGGTCGACATGCGTGAGACGACCGATCACGACTTTCGCACCGTGTTCTTGAGCGAACGGGCCGGCTATGGCCTCGCCACGGCGAATATCCTCTACCACATGCCCGAGCGTCCGAAGCTGCTGCAGACCTTCGTCTGGCAGTTCTACGATGTGGCACCGGACTATCCGCGGCTCTTCAAGTTCCTGGATTTCTGGGTGGCCGAGATCGACGGCATCATCCATTCTGTCGAGGTGGCGCATAAGCAGCTCGCGACCGCCGCCGAGGTCCGCATTGCTCGCTTTCACGGGCAATTGCACTAGGCGGGAGCGGCTTGCGCCCGTGAAGAAGGGCGCCGTCGGGTGTCGACTAGTCTCAACCAGCATCGCGGCGCGCCATGCGGCTGACGCCCGAACTCGTGGCTCTCGTCACCCATGGCGGGCGCGCAATCGAAGACCTGGTTCCGCCGCCCGGAACGACACTCGCCTCCGAAGCCGAACAGACCGCGACGATTGCAGAGGTGCTGGCTCAAGGACCCAGCGACGAAGTGTGGATCTTCGCCTACGGCTCGCTCATCTGGAATACCGCGTTCGATTCCGTCGAGAAGCGCACAGGCGTCGTGCGCGGCTGGCACCGCTCCTTCTGCCTCGGATGGGACCGTTGGTTCCGCGGTCATCCCGAGCGGCCGGGCCTCATGCTGTCGCTCGATCGCGGCGGGCAGGTGAAGGGCGTCGCCTATCGCCTGCCGCCGCATGCGATTGAAGAGAACATGACGCGGCTGTTTCAGCGCGAGCTGCGCTTTCGCCCGTCGCCGCACGGGCCGCGCTGGGTGAATGTCACGACGGCAGCGGGGCCGCTTCGCGCGATCACCTTCGTCATCGACCGGAACGGCGGCCGCTATGTCGGTGGGTTGAGCGACGAACAGGTCGCTGACGCCCTCGCCACCGCCTCCGGTCACCGCGGCTCGATGGCGGAATATCTGCACAATACCGTCCTCCACCTGGAGGAGGTCGGCCTGCGTGATCGCCATCTCTGGCGGCTGCAGGAAATGGTGGCGGAGCGTATCGAAAAGGCGGCGAAAGCCGGCGCCAGTCGCAAAGAGAAAGACGTAGGCCCCGGCTCGTCGACGTCGCCCGCGCTAGCTCTTCGCCGCGACGTTCACCAGCACCGGCTTTTCACGCCAGAGGTCGGGGAAGAGTGCCTGTAGAGCGGCGATTTTCGGCAGGTCGTTGTAGGCGATGTAGCCGCTCTCAGGGTGCAGCGTCGCATAGTCCTGATGGTAGTCCTCAGCGGCGTAGAAAGCTGTGAACGGCGTAACTTCCGTCGCGATCGGCTTGTCGAACACGCCGGCCTTGTCGAGCTGCGCGATGTAGTCCCGGGCGATTTCCGCCTGCTTGTCGTTGGCCGTGAAGAGCGCGGAGCGGTACTGCGTGCCGACGTCCGGTCCCTGGCGATCCTTCTGTGTCGGATCGAGCGCGACGGAGAAGAAGACCTGCAAGAGCTTGCCGTAGCTGATCTGGCTCGGATCGTAGGTGATCTGGACCGACTCGGCGTGGCCGGTCATGCCGGTGCCGACCACCTGGTAGTGCGCAGTGTCCGCGTCGCCGCCGGAATAGCCGGAGACGGCCATCGTAACGCCCTTCACATGCTGGAAGACGCCCTGGATACCCCAGAAGCAGCCGCCGGCGACGACGGCCGTCTCCATGCCCGGCGCCGAGGCGAGCGGCTCGTCGTGGGCCGCAGGCGGAACGACCTTCGCCTCTTCGGCGGAAGCCGTGGGGAAAATGCCGCTCAACGGGCACCAGCGCCACGACCGCGAGGACAGCGAGCGCCGGGGCGACGTAGGGCTGGATGGAAAAAGGCTTCTTGTCGGGCGCGTTCATCGGTCGATCTCCCAATATCTGTCGGTTATTTGGAGCAGGGCGAGGGGCGTGGGAAGCGCCTCGCTTTGGAATCACCGCCTCTTGATTGCCGGTGTACCGCCGGTTTTCACACCAGAACGACCGCGGCGACGAGCCAGATCGAGGCGATCGAGCGCGCGATGAAGGCCCAGTCGTCCCTTGCCTGCGATGCGCTCCGCCAGACGCCGACGAAGAGCGCGATATTGTAGGGAATAGGCGCCAGGAAGACGACGAGCGGCAACGCCGTCGGCGCATGCGCCGCGAAGAGGATCAGCATGACGACGAGCGAGGCCGCGTTGACGAGCGTTCCGACGGCCAGCATGTCGAACCAGAGGGCGCGCGGGAGCGGCAGGCTTCCGGTCCAGAGTTCGCGGAAGTAGCGGATCAAAAGGAACCGGGCGCCGGCGACGCCGGTCTCAGCGTGTAGCGCACGGCGGCGCGTGCGCGCGCCTTCAGCGCCTCGATTTCCGCGGTTCTTCGGCGGGCTTGTCGTCTCCAGCGAGGTGATCAGCCGCCGCGCCGCGGCAGTCACCTCGATGACCGCGCGGTCGAAGGCCGCCTCGTTCGCCTTCGACGGCCGCGTGAAGCCGGAAAGCTTGCGCACGAATTGCAACGCGGAGGCACGAATCTCGTCGTCCGTCGCTGGCGGCTCGAAATTGAAGAGCGTTCGGATGTTGCGGCACATGGCGTGCTCCTTCGTTCGTCAGTCGAGCGCGAGCCAGATATGGCCACCTTCCTCGCGCCAGGGAATGAGCGTTCAACGGTGCGCGGTTCTTCGAAATATCTCCAAGCATGGGCATGACCGCGCGACATCCCGTCTTCGTCCAGCCCCTCGCCCAGCGTGACGATCTCGCCGGTCACGAGATCGAAGCAGCTCTCGTGCCAGCGGCATCTGATGACACCTTCATCGGAGATCGGGCTCTCTGGCGGAGCGCCGCCGGCATCGGTCGCGCGTTGCTCAAAGAAGGGAAGCTTCAAGTGCGGGCAGGCATTGTTGAACGCGTAGACCTCCTCGCCCTTCTTCAGGACGACCACATAGAGACCGGGAAATTCGAGAATTTGGCGCTCGCCGTCGACAAGAGAATCGACGGCGATCGCCTTGTGCCATTTCTTGCCGGCAATCTGCATGGTCTCGCGTTCGGCGGTCTCGTTCAGCCGTCGTTCGGTTTCCGGCTGGAGCCGCGCGATATCGTAGAGCGTGATGCGATCCGACGTGCCGCGCAGACGGACGCGGACGAAGTCCGTCATCTCCACCTCGTCCTTCACGTGCTCGTAGAGCGCTTCGGAGATGAGCATCCGCGTGCCCGACTCCTTGTTTGCAGCCTCGACGCGGCTCGCGACGATTGACTGCGTCCCCGATCGCCGTCAGCCGCTCGTGGCCGGGCGAACCGATCGATCCGATTACAGCGTCGCCGAGATGGAGGCCGATGCGGATATCGAAGTCGATGCCGTACATGGAGGCGAAGAAGGGCTTCATGCGGTCGACGGCGGCGAGAGTCTGAAGCGCGGCGTTCACGGCGCGGATCGGCGCGTCGGGCTGACCCTCGACGCCGAAGATCGCCATCAGGCCGTCGCCGACGAACTTGTCGATGTAGCCGTCGTTGCGCTCGATGATCTCGCCTGCCTGCGCGAAATAACGGTTCAAGAGGTACATCACGTCGTACGGCGTGAGCGTCTCGGAGAAGGACGTGAAGCCTGAGACATCGGAGAAGAACAGCACGACGGGCTTGAGCTCGCCCGCCTTGGTCGCCGCGCTGCCGCTGCAATTGGCTAGCCATCCTGAGGTCCGTCTCGTCGAGCACCAGGCGGCGGAACGTGATGTCACCGGTCGGGCGGAGTTGGCAGGCAAGGCGAATGCTGTCGTCGAGCCCGAGCCTTGCCGTCAGCGCGACCTCGGCCTCAGCCGGCTCAGGGCATGCTGCCTTGCCTTCCAGAATCCACACGCGGCAGGTCGAGCATTTTGCCTTGCCGCCGCAGGCATGCGCGATCGGGAGATGGCCGCGCCGCGCCGCTTCAAGCACCGACTTGCCTGCCGCGCAGTCGATCGTGATGTTGTCGGGCAAGGATCGCAGCGCCGGCACGCGGGACCTCCGGTCCAGGATGCCGGTTCAATAGACCCGGTCGGCAGGCGCCGACAAGCCGCGCGTCGGCGGCCCGCTACCAGCGGAAGTTCACGGAAACGCGGCCGGCGTGGATCGGGTTGATCTTCACCTCTTGCGACACGCTCCCAAGCGAGCTCGACGTCCCGGCAGGTTGCAGCTTGTCGTTCGGGTGGATGAAGCGGTACTCGCCGCCGATGCTCCAATGGCTGCCGATCGCATATTCGATGCCGCCGCCGAGGTACCATCCGAAAAGGATGTCGTCCTCCGAAGCAGATGCGGTCGCCGCGCCGCATGGCGCCGTCGTGCAGTTGTCGGTCGTCTTTGCTTCAGCGTTGACGTAGAACGCGCCGGCGCGGCCGTAGGCGAGGAAGCGATCGTAGGCGAGACCGCCGCGCACCGACATTCCGCCGTACCAGTCGGAGGAGAACTTCGTGGTCGTATCGCCACCGGGGGACGCCGGATCGGTCGCCTTGCCGTTGAAATCCATCACGCCGGCTTCGCCGGCGAGCCCGAGCACCAGCCAGCGCCACTGCCAGTCGACACCGATCTCGCCGCCGGCAAGAAACCCGTCGCTGCCGAGGCTGTAGGTGTTGGTCGCGTTGTAGGGCACGCCGGCAGAGGTCGCGAGCCCGGTCACGTCGAGGTCGTCTGCGACGCCCCAGCCGCCATAGGCGCCGACATGAAAGCCTGTCCACATGTTCTCGCCCGGCCCGGCTGAGGGCATCAGGCTCGCGAACGCCGCGTCGGTGGCGCTGTATTCCTGCAGCGGAACCGTGAGCCCGAACATCAGGTCGTGGACGTTGAAGTTCTTGTAGCGGACCTTGGAGCCGTCCGAGAAAGTCCCCGACTTCGTCTCGCCGATCCAGCGGAAGCGATAGCCAATGTAGGGGATCACACGCCGAGAGAATCCGGTGAAAGCGATTCCCGCCTCGAAGGAGGGAGACGGCTTCCACTCCGTGTTCACGACAGAGGTCGGCGTGCCCTCGAATTCGACCTCGGTCCTGACCCGCGTCCCGCCGATGCCGCCGCCGACATAGAAGCGCCCCCAACCGAAATCGAGCACGTCGGCAAGCAGGCTCAGCCGAAGATCGATCGTCTGCAGATTGCCTTTGTAGTTGGGCGTGTGCGCAGGAAGTGCGGCCACATCGGTGTCGTGGCGGAAGTTCAGGCTACTGTCGAAGACGGCGCGGAAGGGCACCCCCCAGGCGGAGAACTGGTAGCCGATCCCGGCCCCGGCACCGAAAAATTCCTGCGGCTGATAGGAGGTCTGATCACCACCTGTCGCGCCCGGCGGGAGAACGGCGAAGGAGCCCGGTGCGCTCGAAATGCTGCCAAGGAAATACGTGCGCACGAACCAGCCAGAGGGGTCGGGCTGCCCAGGCTGCGGCGGAAGCTCGAGCGCAAGCGCGGAGGCCGGTAGAAAAACCGCCAGCACACACGCGCACGCGCAGAATCTTCTCAACTCGGCACCCCCTTGGGACGAAACGTTACCGAACCCGCAGCGCGGCCCGAAAGCAACCCCAAACAGGCACTGCCCCCGAGCCGCCCGGCGACGGCCGCGCCCTGTTGCGGCGGGGGCACAGACGTCTGTCGCGGGAAGAATTGGCCTCAGATATGCCGGTAACGAATTTGATCTACCGCTGGCGCGCCGAAAACCGGGACCTTCGCAATGACGTCTTCCGCCTTCCGCCGCTATGTCGGCGCCGCCCGCGAGCGGTCGGGGCTCTGGCGGATCGGTTTGGGCTCGGGCTTGATTCTGCTTCTTTGGGGGGCGAGCACCGTTGCCGCCTTCGCTCTAGGCGGCGTTTTCGGCGCCTTTGTGCTGGGCGGGCGCCTGGCGGAGGACCCGAATGCGTTCGTCGATGCGGTCCTCGCGTCGCCGGCGGGCGTTGAGATTGCGCTCTTGTCGTTTTCCGGAATGGCGGCGGGGGTCTTCCTCGCCGTCAGGTGGGTCCATTGGCGGCCGATGGGCACGGTTCTCGGTGCGAGCGGCCACCTCGCCTGGGGCGATTTCCGGTGCGGCCTTGCCGCGTCGCTTATCGCGTCGGCGCTCGCAGAGCTGCCGACATTGCTGGTCGATTCTTCAGTTGAGCGAAGTGCGATCGGGCTCGGCACTTGGTTCCTTTGGCTCGTCCCGACAATCCTTCTCCTTTTTCTCCAGGTCTCGGCCGAAGAGCTGACGTTTCGCGGCTATCTCCTCCAATCGCTCGCCGCGCGCTTCAGGAGCCCCATCATTTGGGCGCTCCTGCCGCTTGCGCTCTTCACCGCGCTCCACTGGAACGCCCACGCCTCTCTACCAATGGCAGCCGCCATGCTGGCAAGCATCGCAGCCTTCGCGGCAACAGCCACCGTGCTCGTGGTGAGGACCGGCAATCTCGCAGCCGGAATCGGCGCGCATCTCGGGCTGAACACGTTCGGCATCCTTGGCGTCTCGCATACGAGCTGGCTCTCCGGCCTCGCGCTTTTCCGGGGAAGGCCGGTCGACCTCGGCGATTGGTCGGACCTCGATGCTTTTTTCGTGGGCCTCCTGGGCGTCGCCCCCTTCGTGCTGGTGGCGCTGCTGCTTCTCCACCCACGCTCACCGCTCAGGGTGGGCGAGGCTTGACCTTCCCATCGCTGGAACCATCTCCTCAAGGTCGCGAAGGAGAGAAGCCATGAACATCGGCGCAGCCGCGAAGGCGAGCGGCCTACCGGCCAAGACCATCCGTTATTACGAGGAGATCGGGCTGGTGCGCTCCGACCGGCGCGACAACAACTACCGGGACTACTCGGAGACCGCGCTCCACAATCTCCGCTTTCTGCGGCGCGCGCGGGCGCTCGGCTTTTCGATCGAGGACTGCCGCCGGCTGCTCTCGCTCTACGTCGACAAGCGCCGCGCCAGCGCCGACGTGCGCCGACTCGCTGAGGCGCATATCAGCGAGATCGATGCGAAGATCGCCGAGCTGAAGGCGATGCGGAAGACGCTCTCCACCCTCGTTCAGGCCTGCCACGGCGATCACCGGCCGGATTGTCCGATCCTGGAAGACCTCGCAGGTGCTAGGCGCGCGCAAAGGGCGGAGGCCTGAGGCGATGCGGCTCTACCGGATGTTGACCGGCGGGACGATGCCGCTTTCTGCAAGAAAGTGTCGGAGGCGCTGAACAGGGGCTGGGAGCTTTACCGCCCGCCGGCGATGAGCTTCGACTCGACGACGGGAAAGATCGTCTGTGGCCAGGCGGTGGTGAAGGATGCCACCGGCATCTGGACGGACGCCATGAGGGACGACGCGTTCAAGCTTTCCGAGTATTGAGCGAGCGAAACTGAGGAACGGCTCCGGCCGCGCCTGATTGAAGAGACGCATCCAGGAACCCACGAAGTGGAGAAGCTGATGAAGGGAATTGTTGCCGGTACGCTCGCGCTTGCGGCTCTGTTCGCCGCCCCTGCGCTCGCGCAGGACGAGATGGCGAAAGCCAAGGCCGTGATGAAGGGTGTCGACGGCGCCGAGCTTGGCACCGTTACGTTCACCGAGACGCCGGCCGGGGTTCTTATCCTCGCCGAGCTCACCGGCCTACCGCCGGGCGTCCACGGCTTTCATCTGCACGAGACCGGAAGCTGCGAGCCGGACTTCGGCGCCGCCGGCGGCCACTTCAACCCCAGCGGCGCGGAGCATGGCTTCTTTACGGTCGGTGGCCCACATGCCGGCGACATGCCGAATATCCACGTACCCGATTCAGGCGCGCTGACCATCGAGATCCTGATGCCCAGCGTGACGCTCAAGGAGGGCGCGCCGGCGACCCTGTTCGACGACGACGGCACGTCGCTGGTCATCCATGCCGGCGCCGACGACTACAAGAGCCCGCCTTCGGGTAAGTCAGGGGACCGCATCGCCTGCGGCGTGGTGGAGCGTTAGGGCAGGGCGCTGACGCAGCCGCACCCTAGGCAGCATTTGGGCAGAAGCGATGCCTCGCACGGTCGTGGTGAACGACAAGATGCAGCGGGGCTATCGCTATGTCCTAACGGCGCGGGCAGGGAGAGACTTCGATCCGGAGTTCAAGCCAGACCTGACGCCGTCCGAGATGCTGAAGCTCGGTGTCTTCGGCGGCAAATACATGACGGACTGCCGCGACGAGTTCCCGGCGGCGTGGTTCAAGAGCGCGAGGCTCGCCAACGGGCCCGCGGACAAGGCGCTGAATTTCTTCGGCGTCGACGCTAGCCAGCCGCTCTCCGAATGGCGGCGGAAGGGCTGGATTCATCCCGACGACCCGCGCGGCTGGTTCCAGTGGTACTGCCGCTACAACATGGGGCGACGGATGCCGGAGGAGGACGCGCGGCAGATCAAGCGCTGGAAGGCGATCCGTCGCCACGCGGCGCAGATCAGGAAGAACTGCGCGCCTGGCGATATCCATTGCCGGCGCCGCCAGCGCCAGGCGCTGCTCCACTGGGCCTACGACAGCCGGAAGATTTGAAGCGCCCCGGCTATTCGGCCGGCTGAAGTAATGGTTTGCGCGGCTTGGTGCGGGACAGCTCACGGCCCTTCGCGGCACCTGCCTCCGGCTGGTAGGCCGCTAGGAAGACATCGACCGCACTCTTCACCGTCCGCTCGATCGTCTCTGCGGGCACGTGCGACTGCGTGCCGTAGAGAAGCGGCCTGATGATCCCGGCCTGCGCGAGGTCGAGGAACTGGTGCGCCGCGAGCCTGCAGTCGTCGATCGAGAGCACGCCCGCGCGCACCTGCGCCTCAAGGTATCGGGTCAGGTCGGCGATGCAGACGGTAGGACCATCACGATAGAAATCTGCTGCGACCTCCGGCATTCGCTCGATGATCGCCATCACGGAGCGCTTGGCGCGGATCACATGCGGCGCTGAGAGAAACGTGATGAAGTCGCGGCCGAGCCGCGTGAGCACCGCGGCGACGTCGTGGTCGTCGGGGTCGGCTCTGAAATCCTGCTTTGAGCGCTCTTCGTGCATCAGCGACGTGAAGAGCCGCTCCTTATTCTCGAAGTAGACGTAGAGCGTTCCCTTGGAGACGCCCGCGACACGCGCGATGTCGTTCATGCTCGCCGCGTCGAAGCCGTGCTTCAGGAAGACCTTGCGCGCGCCAGCGAGAATTTGACGCCGCTTCTGCGGGTCCTGCCCGGCGCCTGCTTCACGCGCTGGCGGCGGATCGGCGAGAGGAGCGGTCATTTCCGTCATCGCTGCATTTCCTCGTGTTTGGGGCCCGCCGTTCCGGCTTTTCTCTCTGGGCCCTGTCTCGATTCTCCTACGAAAGCCCTCCGACGAAACTAGGACGAAACGGGCCGGACACATTCATCAAAGAAATTTGTGACCGAACCGTTCGGTTCGATCTTGAAATAGCGCGAGCGATGGTCCACTTCAAGCGGCCTGACCGAACCGTTCGGTTCGATATCGAGTTCTGCAATCAAGATTTGGAGAGCCCCATGCCGAAGGTGCTCGTGAACGCCGATCAAGGCACCTGCCGCGGCCGGCGAATGCCGAAAGAGTCCCTGAAAAGGCACGGAAACGGGCACGGTTTTGCGGGCTTTTCCCGGCGGGCCGTCGCTTGAGCGGCCATCGCCGGCGGACGAGGCGCGATCCGAGCGGCCTGTCGCGCCGCAGGATGCGGTCTCCGATGCCGCGCCGAGGCCCGCCGCGCCGAAGCGCGGAGGACGGCGGCTGGCGTTGGCCGGTGCACTTGTCATCGCTGTTGCCGCAATCGGCGGCTATTTCGGCCATGGCTGGTGGACGCACGGGCGCTTCGTGGTCTCGACCGACGACGCTTATGTGAGCGCGGACACTGCGGTGATTGCGCCCAAGGTCGCGGGCTACATCAAGTCCGTTCCGGTCGCCGACAACGCCCGCGTGACCGCAGGGACGCCGCTTCTTTTCATTGACGATTCCGACTACCGCCTCGCGCTCCAGCAGGCCGAGGCGCAGGTCGCAGTTCAGCAGGCCGCCGTCTCCCGCATCGGTGAGCAGATATCCGCCGGTGAGGCACAAGTGGCGCAAGCTCGCGCGGAGCTCGCCTCCGCTGAGGCCGGCGCTGCCAACGCCAAGATCGAATATGATCGCGCCGCCGCGCTTGCCGACAAGTCGTTCGGTACGCAGAAGGCGGTTGACTCCACGAGAGCCGAGCTGTTGCAGGCCAACGCCGCAGTCGACGCCGCGAGCGCCGGGGTGACGACCGCCGAAGCGAACGCCGCCGTGCTCTCCGCCCAGAAGACGGAAGGCGAGCGAGTCCTCGATCAGGACAAGCTTGCTGTCGACAAGGCGAAGCTCGATCTCGACCACACGATCGTGCGCGCGCCCTTCGACGGCGTCGTCGGCAACCGCGCGGCCGAGCCTGGCGAATATGTGCAGCCGGGAACGCGGCTGATGGCGCTGGTGCCGCTCCAGGACATCTATGTCGACGCGAACTTCAAGGAGACGCAGCTCGCCGACCTGCGGCCGGGGCAGACGGCGGACATCTCCGTCGACGCGTTCCCGGACCACGACATCAAAGGCACGGTCGAGAGCATTGCGCCGGCCTCCGGCTCGGTCTTCAGCCTGCTACCGCCCGACAATGCTACCGGCAACTTCACCAAGGTCGTGCAGCGGCTCGCCGTGCGGGTCCGCGTTCCGGCGACGGTAGCCGCAGCGGATCTGGTCCGGCCGGGCATGTCGGTGGTCGTCGCCGTCGATACGCGCACCGGCACGGCCGGCGTGGCGTCGCGCTGACGGAAGCCTCCGGAAGCAACGCCATGGCCGAGCGGCCTGCCACGGAAATAGCCGATCCGCCGGTTCCACCCCGGCAGATCGCCGCCTTCGTGGCGCTCGCGGTCGGCATGTTCATGGCGATCCTGGACATCCAGATCGTCGCCTCGTCGCTTGCCGAGATCCAGGCCGGCCTCTCCGCGAGCGCCGACGAAATTCCGTGGGTGCAGACATCCTACCTGGTCGCCGAGATCGTCATGATCCCGCTGACCGGCTTCCTCGGCCGTGCGCTGTCGACGCGCTACCTCTTCGCCGCCGCCGCCGCCGGCTTCACGCTCGCAAGCGTCGGCTGCGCCACCGCCACGTCGATCGACCAGATGATCGTCTGGCGCGCGCTCCAGGGATTTATCGGCGGCGCCATGATCCCGTCAGTCTTCGCCGCCGCCTACACCATCTTTCCGCGCAGCCGCCAGGGCATGATCTCCGCCATCGTCGGGCTGATCGCGACGCTGGCGCCGACGGTCGGCCCGACGGTCGGCGGTTATCTCACCAACGTCTTCTCCTGGCACTGGCTTTTCCTGGTGAACGTCTTCCCGGGCGTCGCGGTGACCGCCGCGACGCTGCTCCTCGTCGATTTCGATAAGCCGAACCTGAAGGTTCTGAGGGAGTTCGACTATTTCGGCGTGGCGACCCTCGCCGTCTTTCTCGGCAGCCTGGAATATGTGCTGGAGGAGGGGTCTACGAACGACTGGTTCAACGATCCGACAATCCTCACCTTCGCGATCGTCTCGGGCATCGCCAGCATCTGCTTCTTCGCCCGCGCGCTGACCGCGAAGAATCCGATCGTCGACTTGAAGGCCTATCTCGACCGGAATTTCGCTACCGGCTCGCTCTTCATCTTTGTGCTCGGCATCGGGCTCTACGGCCTCGTCTATCTCTACCCTGTCTACCTGGCGCGCGTGCGCGGCTACGATTTGCTGCAGATTGGCGAGACCGTGTTCGTGACCGGCGTCTTCATGATGCTCGCCGCGCCGATCAGCGGGCGCATCGCGCAGCGCGCCGACCCACGCATCATGATCGCGTTCGGCATGGGCCTCGTCGCGGTCTCCTGCCTGGAGCTCGTTCCGATCACCCGCGACTGGGCGTTCGGCGAGCTCTTCATCCCGCAGGCGATGCGCGGCGTTGGGCTGATGATCGCGATGATCCCGGTCTCCATGCTGGCGCTCGGCACGTTGCCGCCGGAGCGGCTCAAGAACGCCTCCGGCCTCTTCAACCTGATGCGCAACCTGGGCGGCGCCATCGGCCTTGCGGTTATCACCACGGTCCTTAACGACCGCTGGGACCTGCATATCGCGCGCCTGCACGAGGCGGTCACCTGGAGCCGTCCGGCGGCGACCGAGCGGCTGGCGTCGATCGCCCACAACGTCGCCGCGGCGCTCGGCTCCGACGCCGACATGGCGGCGCTGAAGATGCTCGCGAACCGCGTCCGCGGCGAGGCGCTGGTGATGGCCTTCTCCGACATCTTCCTGATCCTGGCGCTGCTCTTCTTCGCCGTGGTGCTCTTCGTGCCGCTGGCGAAACGGCCGATGGCAAGGGCGGCAGCGGGACACTGATGAGCCCTGCGGACTCCGCTCCGGCCGCTGCACCCAAACGTTCTGCACATTTGACGTGGTTGCCGCCGCGGCGATTGGCGTTTAGGGAGGGCGGACATCGCACCTCCATAAAGCACAGCGGGTGATCGCAGATGCCGGGCGACAGTACTTCGGGCGCGGAAACTGAGCTGAGCGAGGTGAAAGGCGGCCTCGATCTTCTCTTTACGTTGCGCGAGGAGTTCGCGCAGTGGGTCGAGGAAGCCGAGGACGATTCCAAGAAGGAAGCCCTGGAGAACGTGCTCGGCCACATTGAGGGCCTCGAGCGCGAATACCGCCGCCGCCAGGAAGAGTTGCAGAAGAGATAAGAGCGACCCGCGGGCGCCCTTCATAAGCCGCGCCAACTTGCCCGCGGCGAAGCCCCAGCTCCCCTTTGCCTCGCTTGCCGCGCTGCGGTATGCGTATCGGCGCCATGGCTGAGACTCATCTGAAGGCGGCGTCCCGCCCGCTTTCCCCGCATCTGACAATCTGGCGCCCGACCATCACCTATTTGATGTCGGGCCTGCACCGCATCACCGGCTTCGCACTCTATTTCGGCATGCCGTTGCTCGCCTGGTGGCTGCTCGCCGCCGCGTCCGGTCCGGGCGCGTTCGACATCGCCAACGCCTTCTTCGGCTCCTGGCTCGGGCGGCTCATCCTTTTCGGCTACACCTGGACGCTGATCCATCACATGCTGGGCGGCGTCCGCCACCTGATCTGGGACACCGGCTGGGGCCTCGACGTCCCGACCGCCAGCCGGCTCGGCTGGGCCACGATCGTCGGCTCGATCGTGCTCACCTTCGTCGTCTGGACCGTCGGGTACGCACTGAGATGAAGTCGATCCGCACGCCGCTTGCCGAGGTCCGCGGCCTCGGTTCCGCCAAGAAGGGTACGGGCACCTTCATCGTGGAGCGCGTGACCTCGATCGCGCTTCTGATCCTGCTCACGCTCTTCATCCTTATCGTCGTGAAGCTGAACGGCGAGCCCTACGAGCGCGTGGTCGATGTGCTCACCTCGCCGCTCGTCGCGCTCATCATGCTCGCCGGAATCCTGGTCACGGTCGTCCATATGCGGGTCGGCATGCAGATCATCGTCGAGGACTATGTGCAAGGCGAGCTCCCGAAGCTCGCGGCGCTTGTCGTGAACTGGCTTTTCTGTTGGGGCGTCGGGCTCGTCGCGGCCTTCGCGGTGCTCAAGATCGCCTTCGGAGGCGCCTGATGGCGGCAAACGGCAAGACCAACGGCTCAGGCAACGGCAGCGCGCCTGCGGTCAACGGCCGCGCCTATCCGGTGATCGAGCACGAGTTCGACGTGGTCGTCGTCGGCGCCGGCGGCTCCGGGCTCCGCGCCGTCGTCGGTGCGAGCGAGGCCGGGCTGAAGACCGCCTGCATCACCAAAGTCTTTCCGACGCGCTCGCATACCGTCGCTGCACAAGGCGGGATTGCTGCGGCGCTCGGCAACATGGGCGCCGACGATTGGCGCTGGCACATGTACGACACCGTCAAGGGGTCGGACTGGCTCGGCGACCAGGACGCAATCGAATATCTCTGCAAGAACGCGCCGCAGGCGGTCTACGAGCTGGAGCACTGGGGCGTGCCGTTCTCGCGCACCGATGAGGGCACTATTTACCAGCGCCCGTTCGGCGGTATGACGACGGAGTTCGGCAAGGGCATCGCGCAGCGCACCTGCGCTGCTGCCGACCGCACCGGCCACGCGATGCTCCACACGATGTATGGCCAATCGCTCCGGCACTCCGCGGAGTTCTTCGTCGAGTACTTCGCTATCGATCTTCTGATGGACGGCGGCGCCTGCCGCGGCGTCGTGGCGCTCTCGCTCGACGACGGGACGCTGCATCGCTTCCGCGCCCACAAGACGGTGATCGCGACCGGGGGCTACGGCCGCATCTACTTCAGCTGCACCGGCGCCCACACGCAGACCGGCGACGGCAACGCCATGGTGCTTCGCGCCGGGCTGCCGCTGCAGGACATGGAGTTCGTGCAGTTCCATCCGACCGGCATCTACGGCGCCGGCATGCTGATCACCGAGGGCGCGCGCGGCGAGGGCGGCTATCTGTCGAATTCCGAGGGTGAGCGCTTCATGGAGCGCTACGCACCTTCGGCCAAGGACCTTGCTTCGCGCGACGTCGTCTCGCGCGCCATGACGGTGGAGATCCGCGAGGGGAGGGGCGTCGGCAAGGAGCGCGAATACATTTACCTGCACCTGGAGCATCTCGACCCGGCGGTGCTGCAGGAGCGGCTCCCAGGTATCTCGGAGTTGGCGCGCATCTTCGCCAGCGTCGACGTGACGCGCGAGCCGATCCCGGTGCTGCCGACCGTGCACTACAACATGGGCGGCATCCCGACGAACTATCACGGCGAGGCGCTGACCAAGGCGAACGGCGACCCCGACGCGGTGGTGCCGGGCCTGATGGCGGTGGGCGAGGCGGCCTGCGTCTCCGTTCACGGCGCCAACCGGCTCGGCTCGAACTCGCTCGTCGACCTCGTCGTCTTTGGCCGAGCCGCGGGCGTGCGCTGCGCCGAGACGATCTCACCCGGTGAGCGCCACCCGGAGCTTCCGAAGGACGCCGACGAAAAGGCGCTTTCGCGTCTCGATGCGGCACGCCATGCCCACGGCGCCGTGCCGACCGCCGAGCTCAGGACCCGCATGCAGAAGGTGATGCAGGAGAACTGCGCCGTCTTCCGTACCGGCGAGGTTCTCGATCAGGGACGCACGCGGATCGGCGACGTGTGGCGGGCTTCCGACGATGTGGGCACGACCGACCGCGGCCTGATCTGGAACACCGACCTGATCGAGACGCTGGAATTCGAGAACCTCGTCGAGCAGGCGGTGGTCACCATGGAATCCGCCTTTAACCGCACAGAGAGCCGCGGCGCGCATGCGCGCGAGGATTATCCCGACCGCGACGACGTCAACTGGATGAAGCACACGCTCTCTTTCGCCGACGTCGAGGAAAAGCGCGTTCGCCTCGACGAGCGCGCCGTGCACACCTACACGCTGTCGAACGACATCAACTACATCGAGCCGAAAGCGCGGGTGTACTGACGCCATGGTGATCGCCGTCGCCGGCTATTCGAAGCGACCGCTGCCGGACAAGCTCGGCTACAAAGCCGGCCAAAGCGCCGCTTTCATCGGCCTGCCGGCCGATCTCGATGGGCTGGCGAACGCTGTCCCTTTCAAAAGGGTTGTCCGGAAGCCACGCTGGGCCACGAAGCTGGCGTCCGGTTCCTACGATCTGATTCATGCCTTCACGACGCACAAGGCGGAGCTCGACGAAGGCCTCGGGGGCCTGCAAGCGGCGCTGAAGCTCGACGGGATGATCTGGGTTTCCTGGCCGAAGAAGGCCGCGAGGGTCGAAACCGACGTGACGGAGGACCGTGTACGCGAGGCGGCGCTCAAACTCGACCTCGTCGACGTCAAGGTCGCGGCGGTCGATCAGGTCTGGTCCGGCTTGAAGCTCGTGATCCGCAAGGACCGGCGGTAGCGCTGAGCGAACAGGGGCGACGATGGTACAGTTCACGCTTCCCAAGAACTCCCGCATCGGGGTTGGCAAGACCTGGCCGAAGCCGGCCGGCGCCCAGAGCCTGCGCGAGTTACGCGTCTATCGCTGGGAGCCGGACGACGGCAGAAACCCGCGGATCGACACCTATTTCGTCGATACCGGCGACTGCGGGCCGATGGTTCTCGACGCACTCATCTGGATCAAGAACAAGGTCGATCCGACGCTGACCTTCCGCCGCTCATGCCGCGAGGGCATCTGCGGCTCCTGCGCCATGAATATCGACGGCATGAATACGCTCGCCTGCACCAAGGGGTATGGCGAGATCGGCGGCGCCGTGAAGATCTATCCGCTCCCGCACATGCCGGTGATCAAGGATCTCGTGCCGGATCTGACGCGCTTCTATGCCCAGCACGCCTTCATCGAGCCGTGGCTGGAGACCGTCTCGCCGACGCCGCAGAAGGAGCGGCTGCAGAGCCGCGACGATCGCAGCAAGCTCGACGGACTCTACGAGTGCATCCTCTGCGCCTGCTGCTCGACCTCGTGTCCGAGCTATTGGTGGAATGGCGATCGCTACCTCGGGCCTGCTGCCCTGCTACAGGCCTATCGCTGGCTGATTGATTCGCGCGACGAGGCGACGGGCGAGCGCTTGGACGACCTTGAGGACCCGTTTCGTCTCTATCGCTGCCATACCATCATGAATTGCGCGCAGACCTGCCCGAAGGGTCTCAATCCGGCGAAGGCGATCGCCGAGATCAAGAAGATGCTGGTCGCGCGACAGGTTTGAGTTCGCACCTCTCTTCGTAGCAAGCCAAACCCCAGGGAAACTCATGCGTGCGCTTGCGAAAGCGCGCGCGTATGCGACCATGTATGCAATCGGAGCTTTTATCACTATGCAACTCAAGAATGCTCGGACAGCAAACGCGCGACGGTTACTTAGAGATGCGAAATATGGCCTCGTCAAAGCCCCACGAGAGGCCGGAAAAGTTCGAAGACAACTGAATATTTGCGGTCATTATCTGGTCTGATAATGGTCTTAGACAGGACACGCCGCATCGAGGGGTAGGGGAACATGATCAACATCATCGATCATCTGGGACTCCAGGTCAGCGACTATGCGCGAGCCCTGCGCTTTTATACCCAGGCGCTCGCGCCCCTCGGCATTTCGGTCATCATGCGCGTCACCAAGGAAGAGACGGGGGGCTACGAGGGCGCGGGCTTTGGACGCGACGGCAAGCCCTCTTTCTGGATCAGCAGCGGTGAACTGACAGCGCCCCGCGTCCACGTGGCCTTTGTTGCGGACGGCCGCGAGGCGGTGGATCGCTTCTTCGAGGCCGGGCTCGCGGCCGGCGGCGTCGACAACGGCGCGCCCGGTATCCGCGCCCACTATCACCCGGACTATTACGGCGCCTTCGTGCTCGACCCGGACGGCCACAACATCGAAGCGGTCTGCCACGCGCCGGCCTGAAGGGCCGCTCCGGGTAGGAGCGCGGCGTGCTCAGGCCTACGTTTCGTCCCTGATCGCGTCTTTGAAGAGGACCTCGCGGTCGCGCGAAAAGCTCGCGAGGAGCGGCAGGCACGCGCCGCCGATGGCACGCGCACCGGAGCCGACGGCCCCCTCGCGGACGGCGACTGGCGACAGACCCTGGCGGTCGAAGCGCTCGATCTCCCGAGCCGTGCCCTCCACGATGCGGCGACGCACGTCGGCGGGAAACGCCCCGTCGATGATCACGGCCTCGAAGTCGATCACCGATATCGCCGCCACCGTCGCCGCGGCAAGGCTCGCGGCACTCTCCGCGACCCATTCGTCGAGCTCGGGTCCGACGTCCCCCCAATCGTCGGGCGAGCGGGAGAGCACCTGCGGGTCACGGCCGGCTGCAACCATGCGCTTCTCAAGGACGTAGATCGAAGCGCTGCGGATGAGCTGCTGCGAGGTCGCGCCGTCCGTACCGAGCGTCGGCACGGGAAGCGATCCGAGCGCTCCGGCATTGCCGCTCCGCCCCGGATAGAGGTTGCCATTCAGGACCACGCCGCCACCGACGAAGGAACCGATGAAGAAGTAGAGGAAGTCGAGCGCGTGGCTGGGATTGCCGAGTACCAGCTCGGCGCCGCAGGCCGCCGTCGCATCGTTGCAGAAATAGACGGGCCAGTCCCAGACTTCCGCGATCTCCTGCCGGATGTCGAAGTTCCGCCAGCCGTCGAGGACGGTGCGCGGCGCGCCGATCTGCTCCTCCCAGTTCCAAAGCTCGAACGGTGCCGCGATGCCGATCCCGGAGATGCGCGCCCGGCTTTTGCGCGGCAGTGCATCGACGAGTGTGGCGGTTGAGCGCTTCACAAAGCCCAGCACGCCTTCGGGCGTCGGATAGCGGCAGGGCTCGCGCAGCCCCTTGAGCGGCCGTCCCAGAAAGTCGAGGAGCACAAGATCGCTCGATCGCCGCCCGATCTTGAAGCCAAGGAAGAACGCGCCGTTCGGATTGAGCGAGAACGGCACCGAAGGCTGGCCGATCTTGCCGCGTTGCGGAGCTTCCTTGACGACGAGGCCGTCGGATTCGAGCTGCCGCATGATGACGGAGATAGTCTGAGCCGAGAGCCCCGTCAGGCGCGCGATCTCGGCTTTCGAGACGCTGCCGTGCCGCCGGATGAGCGAGAGCACGAGGCGCTCGTTGTAGACGCGGACGCCGCTCTGGTTGGTGCCTCGGCTCGGGTCAACCGCCCGCTGCCTGGCAGCGTCAGCCGCCGCGCTCGGCGGCTTCAAGGCATCCACATCTCCTCCAAGTCTGCTTCTTTTGCCGGCAGTCGCGCACGATGTCGCGCGCTTGCGTTGGGTGTCAACGACTAAATCATTCGGATTGATCTATTGACTTCCCGCGGTCTTGGTATGAACCTTGAGCTACGAGGGGTTGCCGGCCGCGCGGCGGGCTCGTGCCAGCTAGCGACGGATAAGAAAAAAGCACCCGTCGGCGTGAGAGATCCAAGGGAGGACTTCAGTGAATACCAAGATCCGCCTAATCAGCGTGGCGAGCGCGCTCGCCTTCAGCCTTGTCGGCAGCGCGTCAGCGGCCGAAATCGTCGGCCTCATTACTAAGACGGAGGGGAACCCCTTCTTCGTCAAGATGCGCGAAGGCGCGCAGGAGAAGGCCAAGGAGCTCGGCCTCGACCTCCAGACCTTCGCCGGCAAGTATGACGGCGACAACGACACCCAGGTCGCCGCGATCGAGAGCCTGATCGCCGCCGGCGCCAAGGGCTTCGCGATCGTGCCGTCCGACTCGTCCGCAATCGTGCCGACGATCCAGAAGGCGCGCGACGCCGGTCTCATGGTCATCGTGCTCGACACGCCGCTCGACCCCATGGACGCCGCCGATGCCACATTCGCAACCGACAACCGCCAGGCCGGCGAGCTGATCGGCGAGTGGGCCAAGGGCACGCTCGGCGACAAGGCGGCCGACGCGAAGATCGCGTTCCTCGATCTGACCGTGAACCAGCCGACGGTCGACTATCTGCGCGACCAGGGCTTCATGCACGGCTTCGGCATCGACGTGAAGGATCCGAACCACTACGGCGACGAGGACGACGCGCGCATCTGCGGCCACGAGATGAGCTCCGGCGCCGAAGACGGTGGACGCACCGCGATGGAGACGCTTCTCCAGAAGTGTCCCGACGTGAACGTGATGTACACGATCAACGAGCCCGCCGCGGCCGGTGGCTACGAGGCGTTGAAGGCGGCCGGCAAGGACGACGGAAGCGTGCTCGTCGTCTCGATCGACGGTGGCTGCCCGGGCGTGAAGAATGTGCAGGCGGGCATCATTGGCGCGACCTCACAGCAATATCCTCACAAGATGGCGTCGATGGCGCTCGAGACGATCGCCAGCGGCAAGCTGCCGGACGGCGTTGAGAAGGGCGGCTTCTTCGACACCGGTGCGACGCTCATCACCGATAAGCCGGTTGACGGCGTGCCCTCCATTTCCACGGAGGAAGGCCTGAAATTGTGCTGGGGCTAATTCCCTTCGGTTTCGAGACTACGTAGACTGCCTAGAAAAGAAGAAGGGCAACCGGAAACGGTTGCCCTTCTCGACGATGCGCGAGGGGAAACGCCGGGGGGAGCAATGAACAGCGCCAGCGAAGAGACAGCACGCATCGGAGCGGCTGACTACGAAAGCGGGCTTCCGAGCGACCAGACGGTAGCTTCGTTCGAGGGGGGGCGCCGCGGTCCGCTGACTCACCTTCAGCATTTCCTCCACAGCTATCCGACGGCCATCCCGTTCATCGTGCTCGTCATCGGACTGATCGTCTTCAGCATTCTCGTGGGCGAGCGCTTCTTCGCGCCCTTCAATCTGTCGCTGATCCTCCAGCAGGTGACGATCATCGGCACGCTCGGCATCGCGCAGACGCTAATCATCCTGACGGCCGGCATCGACCTCTCGGTCGGCGTCATCATGATCCTCGCCACCGTGGTGATGGGGCGGCTCGCGGTCGTTTCGGGCGTCCCCGTCTTCATTGCATTCCCGCTCGGCCTCCTCTGCGGCATGGCCTGCGGCTACGTGAACGGCGCGCTCGTCACCTATCTGAGGCTCCCGCCCTTCATTGTGACGCTCGGCACGTGGAGCGTGTTCGGGGCGCTGGTCCTCTTCTATTCCAAAAGTGCCACGATCCGGCAGCAGGAGATTGCCGAGGTCGCGTCCTTCCTGCAGGCGACGGGGGCATCCTTCAAAGTCGGTGGCGCGCCGGTGACTTTCGGCTCCATGCTGATGCTCGCGCTTGCCGGCGTCATCTGGTACGTGCTGAACCGCACGGCCTTTGGTCGCCATGTCTATGCGACCGGCGACGACCCAGAGGCGGCGCGCCTCGCCGGTATCAGCACGCAGAAGACGCTGCTCGCCGTCTACAGCCTCGCCGGATTTATCTGCGCCATCGCCGGCTGGATCCTGATCGGCCGCATCGGCGCGGTCAGCCCGCTTGCCGGGCAGACGGCGAACCTCGACTCCATCACCGCCGTGGTGATCGGTGGAACCAGCCTTTTCGGCGGCCGCGGCTCGATTGTCGGCACGCTGATCGGGGCCCTGATCGTGGGCGTGTTCCGCGACGGCCTGGCGCTCTACGGACTCGATAACCTCTGGCAGGAGTTCACCGTCGGCGTGCTCATCATCGTTGCCGTCACAATCGACCAATGGGTGCGGAGGATTTCCGCATGAGCAGCGTCGGCCAGCTTCGCTCGGAGGCGCCTTCGTCGGTTTCCGGGCCGGCCGGCGATCTCCAGCCGATCCTGCAGGCGCGCGACCTCGTGAAGCGCTTTGGGCGCGTCGTCGCGCTCGACCACGCCGATTTCGACCTGATGCCGAACGAGATCCTCGGCGTCATCGGCGACAACGGCGCCGGCAAGTCGACGCTGATCAAGATGCTCGCCGGCGCTCTCCAGCCCGACCAGGGCGAGATATTACTCGACGGCAAGGTGGTGACTTTCCGTTCGCCGCTCGAGGCGCGGAATGCCGGCATCGAGACCGTCTACCAGGATCTTGCTTTGTCGCCGGCGCTGTCGATCGCGGACAATCTCTTCCTCGGGCGCGAGCGGCGGAAGCCGGGCCCGCTCGGCCAATTCCTGCGCCTGCTCGACCGCGCCGAGATGCGGCGGGAGGCGCGCGAGCACCTGAACGCGCTCGGCCTTCTCACCATCCAGAACATCAAGCAGCCGATTGAGACGTTGTCGGGCGGTCAGCGCCAGGGCGTCGCCGTCGTCCGCGCTACGGCCTTCGGGAGCCGCGTCGTCATCATGGACGAACCGACGGCCGCGCTCGGTGTCAAGGAATCGCGCCGCGTGCTGGAGCTTATGCTCGACGTGAAGAAGCGCGGGCTGCCGATCGTCCTGATCAGCCACAACATGCCGCATGTCTTCGAGGTTGCCGACCGTATCCATATCCATAGGCTCGGCAAGCGCATCGCCGTCATCGACCCGAAGGATTATTCGATGTCGGATGCGGTCGCGATTATGACCGGCGCGATGTCGCCGCCGGAGAAGATGGCGGCGTGAGGCTTACCTACTCCCATAGGGAGAAGGTGGCTGCGAAGCAGCCGGATGAGGGGATCCGGAGAGGCGTGAGCGAAGCGCGGCGGTACCTCCCCTCACCCGTCGCCTTCGGCGACACCCTCTCCCCAGGGGAGAGGGCCGCGCGGCAGCGGTAGACTGAGAAGGACTGATCCCATGCGCGCACTTGTGCTTGAGCGCCAACACGAGCTCTCCCTCCGCGATATCGACTTGCCGCAGGAGGTCGGCCCCGACGACGTGAAGGTGAAGATCCACACCGTCGGCATCTGCGGCAGCGACGTTCACTATTATACGCACGGCAAGATCGGCGGCTTCGTGGTGAAGGAGCCGATGGTGCTTGGCCACGAGGCGGCAGGAACCGTGGTCGAGGTAGGCAAGAACGTGAAGCGCCTGAAGCTTGGCGACCGCGTCTGCATGGAGCCCGGGGTTCCCGATCCGAATTCGCGCGCGAGCCGGCTCGGCATGTACAATGTCGACCCGGCGGTGCGGTTCTGGGCGACGCCGCCGGTCCACGGCGTGCTCACGCCCTACGCTATCCATCCCGCCAACTACACCTTCAAGCTCCCGGATAACGTCAGCTTCGCGGAAGGCGCGATGGTGGAGCCCTTCGCCGTCGGCATGCAGGCGGCGACGAAGGCGCGGATCACGCCGGGCGATACGGCGGTGGTGCTCGGCGCCGGGCCGATCGGCACGATGGTGGCGCTTGCGGCGCTCGCCGGCGGCTGCGCCCGTGTCGTCCTCGCCGATCTTGCGCAGCCGAAGCTAGACATTGCCGCCCGCTATCAAGGCGTGATCCCCGTCAACATCCGCGAAAGGGACCTGGTCGCGGAGGTGATGCAACTCACCGACGACTGGGGCGCCGACGTGGTCTTCGAGTGCTCCGGCGCGCCGAAGGCCTGGGAAAGGATCACGGAGCTGCTGCGGCCGAGCGGGTGCATTGTCGTGGTGGGACTGCCGGTCGATCCAATCGCCTTCGACGTTGCTGCGCTCACAACCAAGGAGCTTCGCATCGAGTCCGTCTTCCGCTACGCGCACCAATATGACCGCGCCATCGCGCTGATCGCGTCGGGGAAGGTCGATCTGAAGCCGCTCATCACCGAGACGTTCCCATTCGAAAAGAGCATCCCCGCGTTTGAGCGCGCCGCCGAGGGCCGGCCGGCCGATGTCAAATTGCAGATTTTGGTCGACGGGGCGGCATAGCCGCGAGCCGCTTGCGGAGGCACACCAGAACTGTCGTCATTGCCGGGCTTGACCCGGAAATCCATTCCGAAACGTTCATGAGCAGCCGAGCAGTCACGGATTGGATGCCCGCATTAGTCCGGGCGTGACGATGATCTCAAAGGGGAGGGGAGCATGGACCTGGGTCTCTCGGGCAAGGTCGCCGTGATCACCGGCGCGAGCGTCGGGATTGGCCTTGCCGTGGCGGAAGGGCTCGCAGCGGAGGGCGCCAATATCGTGATGGCCGCGCGGGGCGAGGATCGTCTCAAGAAGGAAGCGCGCCGCGTGGCGCGTGAGCACGGAGTGAAGACGCTTGCCGTCGCCTGCGACGTTGCCACCGCCGAAGGCTGCGATGCGCTCGTCGCCGCGACGCTGAAGAAGTTCAGGGGCGCCGACATCCTGATCAACAATGCCGGCACGGGCTCTAACGAGACGATAATGGAAGCGCCCGACTCGAAGTGGCAGGCCTATTGGGACCTGCACTTGATGGCGGCGGTCAGGCTCGCGCGCGGGCTTGTGCCGTCGATGAAGAAGCGGGGAGGCGGGGTCGTCCTTCACAACGCATCGATCTGCGCCGCGCAGCCGCTTTGGTACGAGCCGATCTACAACGTCACCAAGTCGGCGCTGATGATGTTCTCAAAGACGCTCGCGAGCGAGGTGGTGAAGGACAACATCCGCGTTAACTGCGTCAATCCCGGTCTCGTTCTCACGCCCGATTGGATCAAGACAGCGAAACAGCTGACGGCGGACAAGGGCGGCGACTGGGAAGGCTACCTCCAGTCGGTCGCCGACGAGCACGCGACGATCAAGCGCTTCGCGAGCCCGGAGGAGCTTGCGCACTTCTTCGTGTTCCTATGCTCCGACAAGGCGACCTATTCGATCGGCTCGACCTACTTCGTCGACGGCGGGATGCTGAAGACCGTGATGTGAGTAGCGGCACATCCATTCCGCCCTCATCCCGAGGTGCTTTTTCACCCCATGGTTCGAGGCTCGCTTCGCTCGCACCTCACCATGAGGGGTGAAAAAGCCTCGAAGGGGCGGAATGGCCGGGCGCGGCGATCACGGCAGCTTTGAGATTCCTAGAACTCCGCGTCGCTGTCGGCTGCCAAGCGGTGGACCACATACGACTGGAGTCGCTGCGTGACCTCCGCCGGGTCGCCCTCGGCGAAACGCTCCGGCGGGATCGGGTGTCCGACGCGGATACGGAATGTCTTGCCGCGCTTGTTCAGGAGTTCATGGAACACCGTCATGTCGCGAAGCTCGGTGTTCCAGTTGGCGAACCAATAGAAGAGGCCGGAGTTGCGTGACTGCACGTTGATCGGAACGATAGGCAGGTCCTGCTTGCGCGCGAGCGTAATCGCCGAGCTCTGCCAGGGGCGCTCGGTGAGCCGCCCGTCCTTCCAATAGGCAATGCGGCCGGAGGGAAAGAGCACGACGACGCGCCCCTCGCGGAAGGCGCGCGAGGAGAGCTGCAGCGTCTCGCGCATCTTGGCGCGGTCGCGGAACGCCTCGCGCCACTCGACCGGGATCAGGAATTCCGAGAGGCGCGAATTGACACGGAGCGCATCGCGGTTGGTGAAGATCGCGATGTCGGGGCGCACGCGCGTGATGGCGTCATAGACGGCGACGCCGTCCGCGATTCCTGTCGGGTGATTCGCTGCGATGATGACGGCGCCCTCTTTCGGAAGGCGCTCGAGGCCGGCGACGTCGAGGTTGATCGAGAGCAGCTTGCTCACATATTGCATTGCCGCCAGTGCCGGGAGGGGCGCGATCTCGTCGGCCATGCGCACCGCGTCGTCGTAATGCAGGATTCTGTAGAGAAGCGGCCGAACGAGCGGCCAGAGCCGGCTGTTAACGATCTTCTCGCCGCGCTCGGCAATCAGGACGTCGGCGATGTGCGGCGTGTGCGGCGTGTTGAGGTCGAGCGCGGGGGCTCGGACGACATTTCTCAAGTCAGCCATTTGCTGCGACCCGCCGTTGGTGACAATGGCCCTAGGACGTGCAAGTAAGGCGGTCAAGCCTGCGGGATTTAGGGGGTGTTTGGCCGCCGGTTTTGCCGGCGTCGGTGTGTAGGAAGAGCATGGCAGTTCGTTTTCACTCACTCATCGCCGTTGGTGTAACGGCCCTGTTGGCCGGCGGTTGCAGCATGTTTTCGTTTGGACGCGATGCGCCGCAAAGTATCGCGCCGCCGCCGCTCGGCGCCGCTCCGGCCGGCACTGTGACCGGCGAGACGCTGCCGCCGCCAGGCGCAGTCGCGCCCGCGCAGCCCTCCGGCCTTGCCGCGCTCGATCCATCTTTGCAGACCGCAGCAGTGCAGCCGGCCCCGCCACCGATGGCGAGCGGCGAGCTCGGCCGCACCGATCTTCTCGGCGGCTGGACGATCAGCACGGCGACCAATTCGTGCCAGCTCTTCATGACGCTGACCACGTGGGCCGGCGGCTATCGCGCGTCCACCCGAAACTGTGTGAGCCCTGGCCTGCAGACTGTCTCTGCCTGGAACATGGAGGGGTCGCAGGTTCAGCTCCTGAACGACGCGGGCATAACCGTCGCGCGGCTCTATCCCTCGTCGAAGACCCAGTTCACCGGGCAGACGGAGGGCGGCGGCCCGATCAGCGTCTCGCGCTGAGCGCGCGACGCGTCGTGGCGCTGGAAAAGCCCCGGCCAGAGCCTCGCAAACACCAAGCACCAATGTCGGACACTGTTCGGCGTCGCTACGAGGCGATGGCGCGCTCCGGCGAGATCGTGCCGGACGCATCGCAGGCTGCGCTCGCCGACGGGCTCGACCAACTGATGGCCGCGCTCGCGGACCGGCAGCGCCGCAACGGAAACGGTGCGCTCGGGTGGCTGAGGCGGCGCGGCAGCAAGACCACGCCGCGCGGAACTCTATATCTGGGGCGGAGTCGGCCGCGGGAAGACGCTGCTGATGGACCTTTTCTACGCCGCCGCCCCGCTTCGCCTGAAACGCCGCGCGCATTTCCACGAATTCATGGGCAATGTGCATGACCGGATCGCGGCCTATCGTCACCTCGTGAAGAGCGATGGAAAGCGCGGGGGTGATCCGATCGCGCCCGTCGCTGCCGAGATCGCGTCGGAGGCGGAGCTTCTCTGCTTCGACGAGTTCGCAGTCTACGACATCGCCGACGCGATGATCCTCGGCCGCCTCTTCGAAAAGCTCTTCGCACGTGGCGTGGTCGTGGTGGCGACCACCAACGTCGCTCCCGATGAACTTTACAAGGACGGTCTTAACCGCGCGCTCTTCCTTCCCTTCATCGCTCTTCTCAAAGAGCGCATGGCGGTCTTCCATCTCGATGCGCCGCGCGACTATCGCCTCGACACGACCGGCACTGGGCGCCGCTATGCGACGCCGCTTGGTCCGGAAGCCGACGCGTGTCTCGACGCGCACTTCCGTCGCTTCAGCGGGCGAGCAAAAGGCACGCGCGAAGAGCTTCATTACAAGAGCCGGCGCATCGTCGTGCCGGAGGCGGCAGGTGGCGTCGCGCGGTTCTCATTCGAGGATCTTTGTGCGCGGCCGCTCGGCGCTGGCGATTTTCTTAAGATTTCGGATACTTTTCGAACCGTCCTCGTGAGCGACGTACCGATTCTCTCAGCGGCGCGCAGGAACGAAGCGAAGCGGCTCATCAACCTCGTCGACACGCTCTACGACCGACGCGTTCGATTGATCGTCTCTGCTGCCGCCGAGCCGCACGAGCTATGGCAAGGGAAGGACGGAGCGGAGGCGTTTGAGTTCGCGCGTACCGCATCGCGATTGATCGAGATGCGATCGGATACCTACTGGGAGAATGCTGGAGCGCCAACGCCAGAAAAGAAGAAGGCCCAGGCGGTTAGGCCTGGGCCCTCAGAGTGAGTGAAGAGTCGGGCTACCGCTTCTTGGCGGCCTTCTTCTTCGCTGTCTTCTTCTTGGCAGCTTTCTTTGCGGGCTTCTTCTTGGCAGCCTTTCTCACCGACGACTTCTTCGCGGCGATTGTCCTGCCAGGACGCTTCGCAGAGGATCTGCCAGTCTTTGCTTTGGCCATAATGGTCTCCCCTGATGACCGACTCAGTTCAGTCGGCCGGCGATTAAGGTAGCAAAGACGCAATCAATGCGTAAGTGCTGAGTCGCACACGCGATAAATTTTCTACAACTGTGTTGCGCTTGCCTGAGTCGGTCAATCGCGGTAGTGACCCGCCCGCATCCCAACATCAACGACGTCACGAGGCTAGCCATGGGGCGGAAGAAGATCGCGCTGATTGGCGCTGGTCAGATCGGTGGAACGCTCGCCCATCTCATCGGAATAAAAGAGCTCGGAGATGTCGTGCTCTTCGACATCCAGGAAGGCATCCCCGACGGCAAGGCACTCGACATCGCGGAGTCTTCTCCGATCGACGGCTACGATGTGCGCTTCGCCGGCGCACAGTCTTATGAAGCGATCAAGGGCGCCGACGTGATCGTGGTCACGGCGGGTGTGCCGCGCAAGCCGGGCATGAGCCGCGACGATCTTCTCGAGATCAATCTCAAGGTCATGGAGCAGGTCGGCGCCGGCATAAGAAAGTACGCCGGCGACGCATTCGTGATCTGCGTCACCAACCCGCTCGATGCGATGGTGTGGGCGCTGCAGAAGTTCTCCGGGTTGCCCGCGAGCATGGTGGTCGGCATGGCCGGCGTGCTCAACTCTTCGCGCCTCCGATACTTCCTCGCGCAGGAGTTCAATGTCTCGGTGGAGGACGTGACGGCGTTCGTGCTCGGCGGTCACGGCGACTCGATGGTGCCGCTCGTGCGCTATTCGACTGTTGCCGGTATCCCATTGCCGGACTTGGTGAAAATGGGATGGCTCACGGACAAGCGTCTGGACGCCATCGTGCAGCGGACACGCGACGGCGGCGCCGAGATCGTCGGCCTCCTGAAGACCGGCTCGGCCTTCTACGCGCCGGCCGCGTCGGTGATTTCGATGGCGGAATCCTTCCTCAAGGATAAGAAGCGCGTGCTTCCCTGCGCCGCGCGGCTCGAGGGGCAGTACGGTCTGGAAAACCTCTATGTGGGCGTACCCGTCGTCATCGGCGCGGGTGGCGTGGAGCGCATCATCGAGATCGACCTCGATCGGGGCGAGCGCGCCATGTTCGACAAGTCGGTTGAGGCTGTGCAGGGCCTGTGCAAAGCTTGCGCCCGTATCCAGCCAGCGCTTGCCTGACGCACACCGCGTAAACATCCGCCGATGAATATTCACGAGTACCAGGCCAAGGCGATCCTCAAGGCCTACGGAGCCCCCGTTGCCGCGGGCGTCATGATCACCGACGCCGGCGAGGCCAAGGCGGCGGCATCGTCGCTGCCCGGTCCGATCTACGTCGTGAAGACGCAAATTCACGCCGGCGGACGCGGCAAAGGACGCTTCAAAGAGCTTGGCCCGAACGCCAAAGGCGGCGTGCGTGTGGCCAAGAGTGTTGACGAAGCGGCGGCCCATGCGAGGGAGATGCTTGGCAACACACTCGTAACCAAACAAACAGGAAGTGGGGGAAAACTCGTCAACCAACTCTACGTCGAGGACGGCGCCGACATCGCGCGCGAGCTTTATCTCTCGCTCCTCGTCGATCGCACCGTCGGCCGTGTGGCCTTCGTCGCTTCGACCGAAGGCGGCGTCGACATCGAGACTGTCGCAGCGGCGACGCCGGAGCGGATCGTGACCGTCGCGGTCGATCCTGAGCGCGGCGTGACCGACGCCGACGCCGCGCGCCTCGCGACCGCCCTCGATCTCAAGGGCCCGGCCGTGGCGGAGGGGAAGGCGCTTTTCAAGGTGCTCTACAAAGCCTTCGTCGAGAAGGACATGAGCCTGCTTGAGATCAACCCGCTGATCGTCATGAAGGACGGTCACGTGCGGGTGCTCGACGCCAAGGTCTCCTTCGACAACAACGCGCTCTTCCGCCACCCGAACATCCAGGCGCTTCGCGATGAGACGGAGGAGGACCCGAAGGAGATCGAGGCCTCCAAGTACGATCTTTCTTATGTGGCGCTCGACGGCTCGATCGGCTGCATGGTGAACGGCGCCGGGCTTGCCATGGCGACGATGGACATCATCAAGCTCTACGGAGCGGAGCCGGCGAACTTCCTCGACGTCGGCGGCGGCGCTTCCAAGGAGAAGGTGACGGCCGCTTTCAAGATCATCACGGCCGACCCGAATGTGAAGGGCATCCTGGTCAACATCTTCGGCGGCATCATGCGCTGCGACGTGATCGCGGAAGGCGTGGTCGCCGCGGTGAAGGAAGTGGGCCTCAAGGTCCCGCTCGTCGTTCGCCTGGAAGGCACCAACGTAGCAGCCGGCAAGCGCATCTTGAACGAAAGCGGACTTGACGTAGTGGCCGCCGACGATCTCGACGACGCCGCGCAGAAGATCGTGAAAGCCGTAAAGGGCTAGTCGGATGGCGCCGGCCAAGATCAATCTGCTTGCTGCGGTCGATCGGCAGATACACGAGGTGTTCAGGCCCTACGTCGCCGGCGACGTTAACGACTCCCAGGTCAAGGTCGCCAAATTCGGTGAGGTCTTCGATTGGCACGCGCACGATAATGAGGACGAGGCGTTTCTCGTCCTGCGCGGCCGGATCGCTCTCGACTTCCGGGATGAGAGCGTGGAGCTCGGCGAAGGCGAGTTCCTGGTCGTCCCCCGCAAGGTCGAGCACCGGCCCCGGTCTTTGACGAAAGAGCCGGTCGTTCTGATGTTCGAGCCGGCGACGACATTGAATACCGGGAACGCTAAGAGCGATCTCACGGTCACGGAATTGGAGCGCCTGAGTTAGGAAGCGCATGTCGATCCTCGTCAACCGCGACACCAAGGTCATCGTCCAGGGCCTGACCGGTAGGACCGGCACGTTCCACACCGAGCAGGCTCTCGCCTACTACGGAACCAAGATGGTTGCCGGCACGCACCCGAAGAAGGGCGGCGAGTTCTGGACGGGCAAGGTCGACGGCGGCGAGGTGAAGCTGCCGATCTACGCTTCCGTCGCGGAGGCCAAGGACCGGACCGGCGCTAACGCCTCGGTAATATATGTACCGCCGGCCGGCGCGGCTGCAGCGATCGAGGAGGCGATCGACGCGGAGATTCCGCTGATCGTCTGCATCACCGAGGGCATCCCGGTCCTCGACATGGTCAAGGTCAAGGCAAAGCTCGACCGCTCCAAGTCGCGCCTGATCGGTCCGAATTGCCCCGGCGTATTGACTCCGGATGAGTGCAAGATCGGCATCATGCCGGGCTCGATCTTCAAGAAAGGGTCCGTCGGAGTTGTCTCCCGCTCCGGTACACTTACTTATGAAGCGGTGTTTCAAACCTCCAATACCGGCCTCGGCCAGACCACCGCGGTCGGGATCGGCGGGGATCCCGTAAAGGGCACGGAGTTCACCGATGTGCTTGAGATGTTCCTCGCCGATGACGCTACCAAATCGATCATCATGATCGGGGAGATCGGCGGTTCCGCCGAGGAAGATGCTGCCCAATTCCTGGCGGATTCCAGGAAGAAGGGCCGCTGGAAGCCGGTCTGTCGGCTTTATCGCAGGCCGCACGGCTCCGCCCGGCCGCACGATGGGCCACGCGGGAGCGGTGATCTCAGGCGGAAAAGGCGGGGCGGAGGACAAGATTGCCGCGCTCGAGGCGGCCGGCATCCGGGTGTCACCTTCGCCTGCAAAGCTGGGTGAGACCCTGGCGGCGCTCTTGAAGGGCTGATATCGGAGCCCCGGACCGCTGGGCGGTCTGATGGCGTGGCCCTTGCAAGGGCGACGATGGAAAAAGGGCGGGGCCGAGGGCCCCGTGTGACGTGATGGCACGACGCGAAGAGAACGAGGCTTTTCAGCTCTCGTCATTCCTCTACGGCGGTAACGCGAGCTACCTCGAAGACCTCTATGCCCGCTACCAGGAGCGCCCGGACTCGGTGGACGCCGACTGGCAGGGCTTCTTCTCCTCCCTGAAAGATTCGAAGGACGCGGCGATCGCCGATGCGCGCGGCCCGAAGTGGCAGCGGAGCGACTGGCCGATTCTGGCGAACGGCGAGATCGTCGCCGCTTTCGACACGAACTGGCTGCCGGTCGAGAAGCGCGTCGGCGACAAGATAAAGAGCGGAGCGCAGACGCGCGGCGCCGAGGTCTCCGAGCAGCAGGTGTTCCAGGCGACGCGCGACTCCCTGCGCGCGCTGATGATGATCCGCGCTTACCGCATGCGCGGCCACCTTCACGCCAATCTCGACCCGCTGGGGCTCGACGGATTGCGCGACGAGCATCACGAGCTCGACCCGGAGACCTACGGTTTCACCGAGGCCGACTATGGCCGTCCGATCTTCATCGACCACGTGCTCGGACTTGAATTCGCGACCATCCCGGAGATGCTCGGTATTCTCCGGCGCACCTATTGCTCGACGCTCGGCGTGGAGTTCATGCACATCACCGATCCGGCGGAGAAGTCCTGGATGCAGGAGCGGATCGAAGGTCCGGACAAGGGCATTGCCTTCACGCGCGAGGGCAAGCGCGCGATCCTGAACAAGCTCATCGAGGCCGAAGGCTTCGAGAAGTTCATCGACGTCAAATATACCGGCACCAAGCGCTTCGGCCTCGACGGCGCGGAATCGGTCATTCCGGCGCTCGAGCAGATCATCAAGCGCGGCGGCGCCCTCGGTGTCCGCGACATCGTGCTCGGCATGGCGCATCGCGGCCGCTTGAATGTGCTCGCCCAGGTGATGGGCAAGCCGCATCGCGCGATCTTCCACGAGTTCAAGGGCGGCTCTTACGCACCGGACGACGTCGAAGGCTCAGGCGACGTGAAGTACCACCTCGGCGCCTCGTCCGACCGCGAGTTCGACGGCAACAAGGTGCACCTGTCGCTGACCGCGAACCCTTCGCACCTGGAGATCGTCGATCCTGTCGTGCTCGGTAAGGCGCGCGCCAAGCAGGACCAGCTCGCCGACAAGAGAGCGCGCCATGGTCATGCCGCTCCTTCTCCACGGCGATGCAGCCTTTGCCGGCCAAGGCGTGGTGGCGGAGTGCTTCGGCCTTTCCGGGCTGCGCGGTCACCGCACCGGCGGTTCCGTGCATGTGATTGTTAACAACCAGATCGGCTTCACGACCAATCCGCGCTACTCGCGTTCTTCGCCATACCCCTCAGACGTCGCGAAGATCGTCGAGGCGCCGATCTTCCACGCGAATGGCGATGATCCGGAAGCTGTTGTCTACGCCGCCAAGGTCGCGACCGAGTTCCGCCAGCGCTTCCACAAGCCGGTCGTCATCGACGTGTTCTGCTATCGCCGCCACGGCCACAACGAGGGCGACGAGCCCGGCTTCACACAGCCGCTGATGTACAAGGCCATCGCCAACCATCCGACGACGCTTGAAATCTATGGAAGGAAGTTGGCCGAGGAGGGCGTCTTCCCCGCCAACGAGTTCGAGGAGGCAAAGGAGGGCTGGCGCAGGCATCTTGAGGAGGAGTTCGAGGTAGGCCAAGCCTACAGGCCGAACAAGGCGGACTGGCTCGACGGTGCGTGGTCGGGTCTTGCCACGCCGCAGGCGAGCGACGAGCGCCGCGTCGGCAAGACCGGCGTCGCGCTGGAGACGTTGAAGGAGATCGGCGCGCGGCTTTCAGGAGTGCCGAAAGGCTTCCACATCCATCGCACCGTGAAGCGGTTCCTCGACAATCGCCGCAAGATGGTCGAGTCCGGCGCCGGTGTTGACTGGGCGCTCGGCGAGGCGCTCGCCTTCGCGACGCTGCTGAAGGAAGGCTATAAGGTTCGCCTCTCCGGCCAGGATGTCGAGCGCGGCACCTTCTCGCAGCGCCACTCCGTTCTCTTCGACCAGGACACCGAGGAGCGCTATACGCCGCTCAATGATCTCGGCGGCGAGCAGGCGACCTTCGAGGTCATCAATTCGATGCTCTCCGAAGAGGCCGTGCTCGGCTTTGAGTACCGGCTACTCGCTCGCCGAGCCGAAGGCGCTCACCGTCTGGGAGGCGCAGTTCGGCGACTTTGCCAACGGCGCGCAGGTCGTGATCGACCAGTTCATCGCCTCCGGCGAGCGCAAATGGCTCCGGATGTCAGGGCTCGTGATGCTTCTTCCGCACGGCTACGAAGGGCAGGGGCCGGAGCATTCCTCGGCGAGGCTCGAGCGCTATTTGCAGTCCTGCGCGGAGGACAACATGCAGGTGGCGAACTGCACGACGCCGTCGAACTACTTCCACGTCCTGCGGCGGCAGATGCACCGCAACTTCCGCAAGCCGCTGATCCTGATGTCGCCCAAGTCGCTGCTTCGCCACAAGCGCGCGACATCGCGTCTCGACGAGATGGCGGAGGGCTCGACCTTCCACAGGCTTCTCTACGATGACGCCGAGATGCAGAAGGGCGAGAAGATCGAGCTCGTGTCTGACAACAGGATCAAGCGTGTGGTGATCTGCTCGGGCAAGGTCTATTTCGACCTTTACGAGTCTCGCGATGCCCGCGGGGTCGACGACATCTATCTTCTTCGCGTCGAGCAGCTCTATCCGTTCCCGCTGAAGGCCATGGGCGACCTGCTCTCCCGCTTCCCGAAGGCCGAGATCGTGTGGTGCCAGGAGGAGCCCCAGAACATGGGAGCCTGGACCTTCGTCGAGCCGCGGCTCTACGCTGTTCTCGACGGTCTCGACACTGGCAAGCGGACGGTGCGCTATGCCGGTCGCGCGGCCGCGGCCTCGCCCGCGACCGGGCTGATGTCGAAGCACATCGCGCAGCGCGATCAGCTTGTCGAGGAAGCGCTCGGTTGACGAAGCTCACCTAAGGCGGACGGGAAACAGTAATGGCTCTCGAAATCAAGGTTCCGACGCTCGGCGAGTCGGTGACGGAAGCGACCGTCGGCCAATGGCTGAAGAAGGAAGGCGATGCCGTCGCCGCCGACGAGCCGCTGGTGGAGCTTGAGACCGACAAGGTGACGCTCGAAGTTCCCGCGCCCGCTGCCGGTCGGTTGGAGAAGATTTCCGTCAAGGACGGCGAGACGGTCGGAGTCGGCGCCCTGCTCGGCATGCTCGCCGAGGGCGAAGCTGGAAAGGCTGCGCCGCGCCCAGAGGTAAAGGCGGAGGCGAAGAAGGGTGACGGCGCCAAGCCCGCGCTGGCTGCCTCCGAGCCGGAAAAGCCGAAGGGCGAGATGCCGCCCTCGCCGGCGGCCGGGAAGATGATGGCCGAGAAGGGCCTTGCGCCCGACGAGGTGAGCGGCAGCGGCAAGCGCGGACAGATCTTGAAGGGCGATGTGCTGGAGGCGCTTGCGCGCCCCGCCAAGGCACCGGCCGAGACGCGCCCGCCGGCACCGCGCGCGCCGAGCCCCGCGAGCGATGCGGAGCGCGAAGAGCGGGTGAAGATGACGCGGCTTAGGCTCACGATCGCTCGGCGTCTCAAAGAGGCACAGAACACGGCGGCCATGCTCACCACGTTCAACGACGTGGACATGGGCGCCGTCATGGACCTTCGGAAGACCTACCGCGAAGTCTTCGAGAAGAAGCACGGCGTCCGCCTCGGCTTCATGGGCTTCTTCGTGAAGGCCTGCGTGCAGGCGCTGAAGGATATCCCGGCCGTCAACGCCGAGATCGACGGCGAGGATCTCGTCTACAAGAACTACTACCATATCGGCGTCGCCGTCGGCACCGAGAAGGGCTTGGTCGTGCCGGTCATCCGCGACGCGCAGGACCTCTCGATCGCCGGCGTTGAGAAGACCATCAACGATTTCGGCAAGCGCGCCCGCGACGGGCAGCTCAAGATCGAGGAGATGCAGGGCGGCACCTTCACCATAACGAACGGCGGCGTCTACGGCTCGCTGATGTCGACGCCGATCCTGAACGCCCCGCAATCCGGCATCCTCGGTATGCACCGGATCGAGGAGCGGCCGGTCGCGCGGAATGGACAAGTCGTGATTCGCCCGATGATGTATCTTGCCCTTTCCTACGACCACCGGATCGTCGACGGCCGCGAGGCCGTGACCTTCCTGGTGCGTGTGAAGGAGGCGATCGAGGACCCGCAGCGACTGGTGCTCGATCTTTAGGCTGCTACCGGCAGCGAAGGGGAGGGCAGATCATGGAAACGGCGGCGATGTCGACCGAAGTCACGCTTTTGGGCTGGTCGGTGGTTTTGCTTCTTGTACAACTCGTACTGCAAACGCTTGCGGGCGTTACAGAATTTGGCCTCGGCTACGCATTCAGCCCGCGCGACGAGGGGCGGCGGCTGGAGAACACCTACGGCGGACGCATCAGCCGCGCGTTCTACAATTTGCTCGAGACGTATCCCGCCTTCGTGGCGCTGGCGCTCGCCCTTGCGGTGTCGGGGAAGGCGGGCGGCCTTGGAGCGACCGGTGCGCATATCTGGTTCTGGGCGCGCATCGTCTACGTCCCCATCTACGCGATCGGGCTTCCCATCGTGCGCACGCTCGTCTGGACGGTTTCCGTCATCGGGCTCATTGTGATGATCGTCGCGCTCTTCGCCTGAGCGCGATCAGCCATCGACCCTGAGGGTTGGAGCGCCGTCGCCGGAGCAGTTAGATTTGCGCCCGACGCGGGCACGCCGAGAAAGGATGTCATGGCTGAGTACCGATCTGACCGTCATCGGGGCAGGGCCGGGCGGCTATGTGTGCGCCATCCGCGCCGCCCAGCTCGGGCTGAAGGTCGCCGTCGTCGACAAGCGCGCGACCTGGGGCGGCACCTGTCTCAATGTCGGCTGCATTCCGTCGAAGGCGCTGCTCTACACATCCGAGATGTTCGAGGAGGCCGGGCACGGCTTCGACAAGCTCGGCATCAAGGTCTCGCCCGAACTCGACCTCGCCGCGATGATGGCGCACAAGGACGCCACCGTTAAGGCGAACGTCGACGGCGTCGCGTTCCTCTTCAAGAAGAACAAGATCGACGGCTTCCACGGCAGCGCGCGCATCGTCGCCCCCGGCAAGGTCGAGGTGACGCTCGAGAACGGTAGCAAGCAGACGATCGAGACGAAGGCGATCGTGATCGCCACCGGCTCGGAGTCAACGCCGCTCCCGGGCGTGGAAATCGACGAGAAAGAGGTCGTCACCTCGACGGGCTCACTTGAGCTGAAGAGCGTGCCGAAGCGGATGCTCGTCGTCGGCGCCGGCGTGATCGGCCTTGAGATCGGATCGGTGTGGCGACGGCTCGGCGCGGAGGTGACGGTCGTCGAGTTCCTCGACCGCATCCTCCCGGGTTTCGACGGCGAGGTGGCTAAGCAGAGCCAACGTATCTTTCAGAAGCAGGGCCTCGCCTTCCGCCTCGGCTCGAAGGTGACGAGCGTGGAGAAGAAAGGCGGCGCACTCTCCGTCACCGTCGCGCCGGCGAAGGGCGACGGCGCGACGGAGACTCTTGAGACCGATATCGTGCTCGTCGCGATCGGGCGCCGCCCCTTCACGGAGGGCCTCGGCACGAAGGAGGTTGGCGTGGCGTTTGACGAGCGCGGCCGCGTCAAGACCGACGGTCACTTCAAGACCAACGTCGACGGCATCTACGCGATCGGCGATGCGATCGCCGGGCCGATGCTTGCCCACAAGGCGGAGGATGAAGGCTCCGCCGTCGCAGAGATTCTCGCCGGCCAGGCCGGGCACGTGAACTATGAGGCGATTCCGAGCGTCGTCTACACGATGCCGGAGATCGCCTTCGTCGGACGCGGCGAGGAGGAGCTGAAGGCTGCCGGCATCGAATACAAAGTCGGCAAGTTTCCCTTCACCGCGAACGGACGCGCGCGTGCCATGAACCACACCGACGGCTTCGTGAAGGTGATCGCCGACAAGGCGAGCGACCGCGTGCTCGGCGTCCACATCGTCGGCTTCGGCGCCGGCGAGATGATCCATGAGGCCGTGGTACTCATGGAGTTCGGCGGCTCGGCGGAAGATATCGCGCGAACCTGCCATGCGCACCCGACGATGTCTGAGGCGGTGCGCGAGGCGGCGATGGCGGCCTGGTTCAAACCGATCCATATTTGAGGCATGGGAAGACCGAACGCCGCGGAGGCGCCTTCGCCGTCGAACTTCGCCGGCCTGCTCCATCTTGCGGGCCATGTCGGCCTGCTCGGCCTGACCGGCGCACTGATTGCCTGGAGCCGTGGCACACCGTTTCTTCCGTTCGCGCTTGTCGCGCACGGCATCGTGTTGACGTTCCTCTTCTCGCCGCTGCATGAGGCGGTGCACCGCACGGCCTTCCGCTCGCGGCGCCTCAACGATGCGGTCGCCTGGCTTGCCGGCCTGGCGCTTCTTCTGCCGCCCAACTGGTTCCGCGCCTTCCACTTCGCGCATCACCGCTACACGCAGATCGTCGGCCGCGACCCGGAGCTTGAATCAAAGCGCGTTGAGACCTGGCCGGATTATCTCGTTCATCTGAGCGGCTGGCGCTACTGGAAGGGCCAGGCGGCGCTGCTGATCCGCAATGCCACCGGCCACGCGGCGGCGCCGTTCGTCCCGAGCCACCTCGAGCCGCGGCTCGTCCGCGAAGCGCGCATCATGCTGACGATCTATGCGGCGGTCGCCGTGCTGTCGGTGATCTTCCGCTCCGACGCGGCGCTGATCTACTGGGTTCTGCCGGCGATCCTCGGGCAGCCGTTCTTGAGGGCGTATCTGCTGGCCGAGCATACCGGGCTGCCGTTCGTGGAGGATTTCTGGGAGAATACGCGCACGACGCTGACCGGCTTTCCGCTGCGCTTCCTCGCCTGGAACATGCCCTTTCATGCCGAGCACCACACCAATCCCGCCGTGCCGTTCCATGCCTTGCCCGCCCTTCACCGGCGCGACCGGGCGAAGCTGAAGGCCGTCTCGCCTGGCTATGTCGCCTTCCATCGTGAATGGCAGCAACGGCTCGGCATACTTGCTCCGCTCGGGAAGCAGCCAGCGAACGAACGCACGGAGGCTCGGCCTTGAGCGACGAAGATAGCGTGTCCCCGCCCGCCCTCGTGATGATGGGCGTCTCCGCGAGCGGCAAGTCGACCGTCGGCATAGCTCTTGCTGCGCGGCTTGGCTTACCGTTCCGCGACGCCGACGAATTTCATCCGAAATCGAACGTGGAGAAGATGTCAGCGGGAATCCCGCTGACCGACGACGACCGCTGGCCGTGGCTCGATGCTATCGGGAAGGCCATCCGCGAAACGCCTCCGGACAAGGGAATTATCGTCAGCTGCTCTGCGTTGAAGCGGGCCTATCGGGGTCGGATCATCAAGGCCGCCGTCCGCCCGGTCATGTTTGTCTATCTCGACGGTACGAGGGCGGTCCTCCTCGCGCGGATCGAGGCCCGTAAGGGCCACTTCTTTCCGCCCAGCCTGCTCGACAGTCAGCTTGCGACCCTGGAGCCGCCAGGCCCTGACGAGCCGGCGATTCGCGTGTCGATCGACCAGAGCGTCGACAAGATCGTCGCAGAGATCATCGAGCGCCTGCATCTCCATGCCGTAAGCCCATAGCGCGCGGCACGTAAGGGCAGGCTGAAGCCGGTCCACATCGATTGCGCCGAGGCCGGATGCCGGAAAAGACGAACGCCGGCCCGAAAGCCGGCGTTCGCCCTAGCACCAGGACACGGAGGAGAAACTACTTATCCGCGGGTACGCAATTCGTCTGGCCCGCGGGGCACTCGGGTGTGGTCGTCGCGACGGCCGTCTGGTCGGTCGCGATGACAACGGGAGTTGTCGCATCACTCACGCTGCTCATCGCCACGACTTCCTCGCTCGGAAGGCTGGCAGACACTTGCTGAGCATGGAATTCGCAGGCTTGCCCCGCCGACGCGAAAAACGCGAACGCCGCCGCCACGGTGAGGCTGGGGAGGAGTTTCTGCATCGAGACCTCCTGATCGAGCTCGAAGACAGGAAATCCTACGGCGCTCCCGCCCTCCCGCAAAGCGGCCGCCGTTCAACAAGCGGTGAACGGTGATCGTTAGCCGGCTCAGGCCCTTGGGTGCGCCTTCCGGTAGACGTCGAGAAGCCGCTCCGTATCGACGCTTGTGTAGATCTGCGTGGTCGACAGGCTGGCGTGGCCGAGAAGCTCCTGGATCGTGCGCAGATCGCCGCCGCGCCCAAGGAGGTGCGTGGCGAAGGAGTGGCGGAGCGCATGCGGCGTGACGCTGGTCTCAAGCCCGAGCGCGCCACGAATCCGCGCGATCGCCAATTGGATGATGCGCGGCGATAGCGGTCCGCCGCGCGCGCCGCGGAAAAGCGGCTCGTCAGGCTCAGGAGCGAAGGGCACGAGGCCGATATAGTCCTCGATCGCGCGCCGCACCGCAGGCAGCACCGGCACAATGCGCTCACGTCCGCCCTTGCCGACGACGCGAATCGACTCTGTATCCTCGACCGGTGCCTCCGCGCGTGTCATCCCCAGCGCCTCGGAGATCCGCAGGCCGCAGCCGTAGAGAAGCATCAGCACCGCCACGTCCCTGGCGGCGATCCACGGCTCTTCGGTCAGAGCCTCCGACGTCTCGATCAACGCGGCGCTATCGCCGATCGAAAGCGCCTTCGGCAGGCTTTTCGGCTGCTTCGGCGGCCGCACGCTTGAAAACGCCGTGGTCGCGGCGATGCCGCGCCGCTCGCAGAAGCGGGCGAAGGAGCGAAGCGCGGCGATCTGCCGCCCGAGCGTCCGGGCGCCGGCGCCTTCGGTGCGGCGATGCGCCAAAAAGGCGCGGACGTCGGCGGGTCTGAGGTCCGAGATGGCAGCGGGTGAGGGCGGCTCCCCGAGATGCCCGGTCAGGAAACGGAGGAACTGCTCGAGATCACGGCCGTAAGCTTCGAGCGTCTTTGCGGAAAGCCGCCGCTCATGGCCGAGATGCTGCGCCCAGTCGAGCGCCGCCTGCCTGACCCCCGGCGCGGCAGTGACGAGGATGAGGTCTTGCTCGGGCATCGAATCTCCGACGCGCGAGGATAGACCCGAGAGGTTGACGGTTTCACCCGGGTGCTTTGCCGGTTATGCGCGCGCCGCGCTCGGGCCCCCGTTCCGCCCCCAGGGAACAAGCGCCCAGACCCGTTCGTGGAAGTAGTAGAGGACGATCTTCGTCACCAGCTCCGTCCCGGCGATGCCGCTTGCGAACTTGAAGCTCCCGGTGATGATGAAACTAAGCACGAAAGTGTCGAGGCTGCCGGTGAGCCGCCAGGTGACTGCCTTCGCAAAGGATCGCGTGTGCGCTTCGCGCCGAACGCTCATGCGCGCAACTCCAGAAGGTTAAGGAGCGCGCAGGATACTTTCGCGGCCGCGTCGGGCTCAAAGTATGGATTGACCTGTTTTCTTCCAATCCGCGAGAAAACTTTCCAGCCCCTTGTCGGTCAGCGGATGCTTCACAAGCGACTTCAAGACCGCTGCCGGCACGGTCGCGACGTCGGCACCGGCCATCGCCGCCTGCTTCACATGGTTCGGCGAGCGGATCGAGGCCGCCAGGATCTGCGTGTCGTAGTCGTAGTTGTCGTAGATTGTGCGGATGTCCTCGACCAGTTCCATGCCCTCGAGGCTGATGTCGTCGAGCCGGCCGATGAAGGGCGAGATGAATGTCGCGCCGGCCTTCGCCGCGAGCAGCGCCTGGTTGGGGCTGAAGCAGAGCGTCACGTTGACCTTGTGCCCGAGCTGCCGCAGCGCGCGGCAGGCCTTGAGCCCGTCCCAGGTGAGCGGCACTTTGACGGCAATGTTGCTCGCGATCGCGGCGAGCTTCGTGCCTTCCTTCATCATCCCGTCGAAATCGGTGGCGGCGACCTCGGCGGAGACCTCGCCCTCGACGATGCCGCAGATTTCCTCGATGACCTGAAGCATCGGCCGCCCCGATTTGGCGATCAGCGTGGGGTTGGTGGTGACCCCGTCGAGGAGTCCGGTTTCATTCAGATCGCGGATTTCGGCGACGTCCGCCGTGTCGACGAAGAATTTCATGGTGTGTTCCGGGCTGGTCCTAAGTTGCGGGGAGATATTGTTCGGGGTTCCTTCTAGTTCAAATGAGTCGCCTCCGTCAGCCCGATCCTTTGCCGTCTTTGCGCCAGAGCCCTTCCCCCTTGAATGGGAGGGTTACCCTTTCGTTTGCGAAAGGGGCGGGAACGGGCGAAGTCGAGGATTTGCAGCAGCGCCCTACGGTCGGGTTGTGACTCACTTCCTCCCAGTGCTCGTGCCGGTCGCGGTCGACGGGCCTTATACCTACGCCTCCGACCGCGATCTCGTTCCCGGAACGATCGTCGCAGTGCCGCTCGGGACGCGGCTGGTGATGGGCGCCGTCTGGAAGGCCGCGCCCGACGATGTGTCGCCCAAGAAGCTGCGCGAGATTGAGCACATCTACGACGCGCCGCCGCTCCCCGATGCGCTGATTCGCTTCGTCGACTGGGTGGCGGACTACACGTTGACGCCACGCGGCATGGTGCTGCGCATGGTGCTCCGCGCCCCGCAGGCGTTCGAGCCGGAGAAGCCGATGCTGGGCGTCAGGCTTTCCGGCGCGCCACCCGCCAGCATGACGGCAGAGCGGCGGCGTGTGCTCGATGTCGCCGCCAACGGGCTCGCCTGGTCGAAGTCCGGGTTGGCCGCCGCGGCCGGTGTATCGCCCGGCGTCGTCGATGGGCTCCTCGACGGTGGCACGCTCGAGCGCCTCGCAATCCCGGCGCGCCCGATCGCCGCCGATCTCGATCCCGACCATGCCCGCCCGGAGCTTTCCCCCGAGCAGGAAGCAGCGGCGAGCGCGCTGCGTGAGAGCGTGCGCGATGCCTTCTCCGTATCGCTCCTCGACGGCGTCACGGGTGCCGGCAAGACGGAGGTCTATTTCGAGGCCGTCGCCGAGACGCTCCGCAGCGGCAAGCAGGCGCTGATTCTTTTGCCCGAGATCGCGTTGACCGGCGCCTTCCTCGACCGCTTCGCCGCGCGCTTCGGTTCGCGGCCGGCGGAATGGCATTCGGAGGTCGGGTCGAAGACGCGCACGCGCGTTTGGCGCGCGGTCGCGCGTGGCGAGGTGCGGGCGCTGGTCGGCGCTCGCTCGGCGCTTTTCCTGCCATTTCCGAATCTCGGGCTGATCGTCGTCGATGAGGAGCACGACCAGGCCTACAAACAGGAAGAGGGGGTCACCTACCACGCACGCGACATGGCGGTCGTGCGCGGCAATCTCTCCGACTTCCCCGTCGTGCTGTCCTCTGCAACGCCTTCCGTCGAGAGCCGCGTCAACGCCGACCGCAGTCGCTACCAGCATTTGCGGCTCCCGGCACGCTTCGGCGTGGCGATCGCGCCGGATGTCGCCGCGATCGACCTGAAGCGTCATCCGCCGGAGCGCGGGCGCTGGCTCTCGCCGCCGCTGGTGGCGGCGGTCACCGAGACAATTGAAAAACACGAACAGGCGCTGCTCTTCCTGAACCGCCGCGGCTACGCGCCGCTGACGCTCTGCCGCACCTGCGGGCATCGCTTCGCCTGCCCGAACTGCTCGACCTGGCTAGTCGAGCACCGCTTCCGCAAGCTCCTCGTCTGCCACCATTGCGGCCACGAGGAGAGGCGGCCCGAGACCTGCCCGAATTGCGGCTCTGAAGAGAGCCTCGTCGCCATCGGCCCGGGGGTGGAGCGCCTGCAGGAGGAGGTGCTAGAGCGTTTCCCCAACGCGCGCACGCTCGTCATGTCGAGCGACATGCTCGGCGGCTGGGAGCGTGTGCGCGCGGAGCTCGGCGCCATCGAACGCGGCGAGGTCGACATCGTCGTCGGAACGCAGCTCGTCGCCAAGGGCCACAATTTCCCCGGCCTGTCGCTGGTCGGCGTGGTCGACGCCGATCTCGGCCTGTCCCACGGCGATCCGCGTGCGGCGGAGCGCACCTGGCAGCTCCTGACGCAGGTGACCGGCAGGGCGGGACGCGTCGGCCAGGAAAGCCGCGGCCTGATCCAGACCTATTCGCCCGACCATCCGGTGGTCCAAGCGCTCGTCTCGGGCGACCGCGAGGCGTTCTACGCGAGTGAGATCGAGAACCGGCGGCGCGGCCATCTGCCGCCCTTCGGCCGACTCGCATCGATCATCGTCTCCGCCGCCGACCGTCCGACGGCCGAGGCGCACGCGCGCGCAATGGCGATGGCTGCACCGATGGAGGAGGGGGTCAGGCTGTGGGGCCCCGCCGAGGCGCCCTTCGCGGTGCTCCGCGGCCGCCACCGTTTCCGGTTGCTGGCGCAGTCCGACAAGGTGAGCCGCTTGCACGATTGGCTGCGCACATGGCTTCAGCGTGCGCCGAAGGCCCGCGGCTCGATCAAGGTCGCGATCGACATCGACCCGATGAGCTTCCTGTAACGAAAGAGCCGGCCCGGCGGACCGGCTCTTCCTGCCAACCGTGGCTCGCGTCTACAGCCGGCAGTAATGACGCTGGCCGTCGTACCCCATGAAGGTATCGGTGCGCCAATCGTAGGAGCGGTAGCGCGCGTCACAGGCCGCGCGATGTGACCCGGTGGTCGCGCCGTTCATGCCGCCGCTGATCGCCCCGGCAGCGGCCCCGGCTACAAAGCCGAAAACTGCCGCCGCCGCGTCCGCAGGACCGAAGTCATGGCGGTGGCGCCCATACCAATCGTGATAGCGGGACTCGTTCCAGTGGTCACGGTGGTGGTTCCAGTCCCAGCAATCGTGGTCGCCTGGATGACGGTCGCAGTAATTGCCCATCACCCGCTCCTGCTGACGGTAGTTATGCGAGTCGGCGACCGCCGGGGTGACGATGCTGCTCGTAGCAAGAACGATGCAGGCGACGCCCGCGCCAAGCGCTTTCTTCATTAGATTCTCCTGTCTGTCGACCGCGGCCGGACTCTCCGACTCAGAGGTCAGCCCCACATGCCCGACCAACGTGCTCGCCTCGACGTCGTTCCATTGGTTTCACGGAGAAATATTCGACAGATCAATATGTTAGACGGCTTTGAAACTTGTGGACCGGCCGAACGTCGTCCTTGCGCCTATGCCGGCTCAAGCGTGCCGAACACCGAGACAAGGCCGATGGCAGACAGCCCAAGAGCGATTTCTGCCGCGGCTCCGAGGCGGATGGCCCGCACCGCATCTGCCCGCCCGCCTGCGATCTCTGGGACAAGGATGTAGCGATTGACCGTCGCCAAAACGATCATCGCCAGAACAACAGCGATCTTTGCCGCGAGCATCGCCTGATAGGTCGATGACCAGTCCGTCGGCCAACGGCCGAGCACGAGGGCGGTGTTGACGATCCCCGTCGCGACGACAAGCGCGACGGCAAAATGGCCGGCGGTGGAAAACCGGTGGAGCGCTAAGGTCGCATCCGTCCGGTGGTTTGGGTCGTCGCCCGCCCGAAGAATAAGAAGCAGCGGCACGAGCGCCCCAAGCCAGGCGCCGCCCGATAGGAGATGCGTGGCGTCGTTGACGCGTTGCGAAAGGCCGAGCCATCCCTCGCGCATCGCCGCGTGCCCGGTCGCGGCCAGGCTTGCGAGGCACAGTCCCGCGCTGAGGGCCGTCGCCCGAAAACCGGGGAAGGGAGCGGCGAGCGACAAAGCCAGAAGCAATGTTGCAGCCGCCCGCGCCTGCCAAGCTCGCCCAACGCTCGTCTCGAACAGCACCGCGGTGATCGTCGCTGGATCGACCGCGTGGCGCCAGCCGTCGCCGATCGCAGCGGCCTCAAGCGGAAGCGCCATCGCCGTCGTCGCGACCGCGACGGCGACCATGACGACGCGGAACGACCGAAGGGACCGTCCGATCCCAAGCGCCAGGTCTCTGGGGGCCAGCGTCGCGAGGTAAGCGTAAGTTCCCCAGAGGAGCATCGCCGACGCGTCGTTGAAGAAACGGCAAACGACGAGAGCGGCGTCGGGAGTCATCAGGGCTTGATGATAAAAGTATAGCTGCCGTTCGTCTTGTGCCCGTCTTTTGACAAGGCATGCCAGGTGACGGTGTAGGTCCCGGCCGAGAGGGGCGCGATGAGCGGTACGATGAGCGTTGTGTCGTCTCCGGATTTGAGCTTTGCCTCGCCCGTTTCGACCGTCTCTTTGCCTGGCCCTGCAACCGCGACGCCGGTAAACGCGAGGTCGACGCCCTCCGTGAACGTAAGGTCGAGTTCGGAAGGAGACGCCGCGACCGTGCCTTTCACCGGCGGCATGGCCGCTTTCAGGTGCGCGTGCGCGAGCGCGTTGCCGATCAGGCCGAGGCTCGCGACGATGGCGACTGCGATCGTTGGGATCGGACTGGGCATGATCTTCTCTCCGTGGTGGCAGGCAACGACAAGGACAGCAGCGGCGCTTAGCACGATGCGGTCAAGCGGGCGCGGCGTCGCGGTCGTTGTGGCCGGCGACGGAGCGGGTTTGTCAAAGCCCCAAACCGGGCTTGTCAGGCCGTGTTGCGCCGCCAAAAACCCCATGCTAGACGACCCCGCGCGTGGCTCGGGGGGCGCCGGACCGCGCCCCCCGTGCCTTTGCCCAGAGCTTGCCCGTCGCCGTCGGGCCGTTTGACAAGGAAGAGAGACCCGCGTGACGGATCGAGCCTCCTCCGTTTCCGGCGTTGCCGAGCGATACGCCTCTGCCTTTTTCGATCTCGCCCGCGAAGAATCTTCCGTCGACCGGATCGAAGGTGAGCTTCAAAGCCTCTCTCACATGCTCGACGAGAGCGCCGATCTGAGGCGGCTGGTGGAGAGTCCGGTCTTTTCCGCAGAGGATCAGCAGCGCGCTATCGGTGCCGTGGCCGAGAAGGCGGGGATCGGCGGGCTGACCGAGAACTTCCTTCGCCTCGTCGCGCACAACCGGCGCCTTTTCGCGCTGCCGGGCATGATCCGCGGATTTCGCGAGCTGGCCGCACGCTATCGCGGCGAAGTCACCGCCGAGGTCACCTCGGCGCACGCATTGAGCGACGCGCATGTTGCCGCCTTGAAAGAGGCGCTGAAAGAGAAGCTGGGCAAGGACGTGACGCTTCACGCGCGTGTCAATCCGGCGCTCCTTGGCGGCCTTGTCGTCAAGGTAGGCTCCCGCATGATCGACACGTCGCTTCGCACCAGATTGATGAACGTCAGAACGCAGCTCAAAGAGGTCGGCTGATGGATATTCGGGCCGCGGAAATCTCCTCGATCCTGCGCGAGCAGATCAAGAATTTCGGCAAGGAAGCGGAAGTCTCGGAGGTCGGGCAGGTCCTGTCCGTGGGCGACGGCATCGCCCGCGTCTACGGCCTCGATAACGTGCAGGCCGGCGAGATGGTCGCCTTCGAGAACGGTGTCCGCGGCATGGCGCTAAATCTCGAGCTCGACAATGTCGGCATCGTCATCTTCGGCTCCGACCGCGAGATTAAGGAAGGCGACACCGTCAAGCGCACCGGCGCCATCGTCGAGGTGCCGGTCGGCATGGGGCTGCTCGGCCGCGTGGTCGACGGGCTCGGCAACCCGATCGACGGCAAAGGCCCGATCGAGTCGACCGAGAAGCGCCGCGTCGACGTGAAGGCGCCCGGCATCATCCCGCGCAAGTCGGTGCACGAGCCGATGGCGACGGGCCTGAAAGCCATCGACGCGCTGATCCCGATCGGTCGCGGCCAGCGCGAGCTCATCATCGGCGATCGTCAGACCGGCAAGTCCGCGATCATCCTCGACACGATCCTGAACCAGAAGCCGGCCTTCGACGCCGGTGACGAGAAGAAGAAGCTCTACTGCATCTACGTCGCCGTCGGACAGAAGCGCTCGACCGTTGTGCAGTTCGCCAAGACGCTCGAAGACCGCGGCGCGCTCGACTACTCGATCATCGTCGCGGCGACCGCCTCCGAGCCTGCACCGTTGCAGTTCCTGGCGCCGTTCTCCGGTTGCGCCATGGGCGAGTATTTCCGTGACAATGGCATGCATGCCGTGATCGCCTATGACGACCTCTCCAAACAGGCCGTCGCCTACCGCCAGATGTCGCTGCTTCTTCGCCGTCCGCCGGGACGCGAAGCCTATCCGGGCGACGTCTTCTATCTCCATTCGCGCCTGCTCGAGCGCGCCGCGAAGATGAACGACGACAACGGCGCCGGCTCGCTGACCGCGCTGCCGGTGATCGAGACGCAGGCGAACGACGTGTCGGCCTATATCCCGACCAACGTCATCTCCATCACGGACGGCCAGATCTTCCTGGAGACGGATCTCTTCTACCAGGGCATCCGCCCGGCGGTGAACGTCGGCCTCTCGGTGTCGCGCGTCGGCTCCGCGGCACAGATCAAGGCGATGAAGCAGGTCGCAGGCCGCATCAAGGGCGAGCTTGCGCAGTATCGCGAGATGGCCGCCTTCGCGCAGTTCGGCTCCGACCTCGACCAAGCGACGCAACGGCTCCTGAACCGCGGCGCGCGGCTGACGGAGCTTCTGAAGCAACCCCAGTTCTCGCCGCTCAAGGTCGAGGAGCAGGTGGTGGTGATCTCCGCCGGCACTTCTGGTCTCCTGGACCCGCTGCCGCTTGCGAAGGTGCGCGAGTTCGAGACCGCGCTCCTCGCGTTGATGCGGACCGAGCACAAGGACGTTCTCGACCAGATCCGCGACAAGGGCGAGCTGAGCGAGGAGCTTCAGGCCAAGCTGAAGTCGATCCTCGAGACCTTCGCGAAGAACTTCGCCTGACGCCGACTGCGACGAGGGGATAGCAGCCGATGGCGAGCCTCAAGGACCTGCGCAATCGCATCGCCTCCGTGAAGGCGACGCAGAAGATCACCAAAGCGATGCAGATGGTCGCCGCGGCGAAGCTTCGGCGCGCGCAGGAAGCTGCGGAATCGGCGCGCCCCTATGCCGAGCGGATGAGCCAGGTGCTGGCGAATATAGCGAGCGCCACGAAGGGTCAGCCCGGTGCGTCGGCGCTGATCGCCGGCACCGGGAGGGAGGAAGTGCATCTTCTTCTCGTTGCGACCGGCGAGCGCGGCCTTGCCGGCGCCTTCAACAGCGCCATCGCGCGGCTTGCGCGAGACGATGCGCGCCGGCTGATCGCGGAGGGAAAGACCGTCAAGTTCCTCATCGTCGGCCGCAAGGGCTACGACATCCTTCGACGTCAGTACGCTGATCGCATCAGCGACCACTTCACCTTCCGCAATGTGAAGCAGGTCAGCTTCACCGAGGCGAAGGAAGTGGCCGACCGCCTGCTCGCCATGTTCGAAGAAGGCGCCTTCGACGTCGCCACGCTCTACTATTCGAAGTTTCGTTCCGTGATTAGCCAGGTGCCGACGGCGCAGCGCATCATTCCTGCCGAAGTGCCTGCCGACGCGCCCCCTCCCGCACTCGGCGGCGCCATCTACGAATATGAGCCGGATGAGGAGGAGATTCTCGCCGAGCTGTTGCCGCGGAACGTCGGCATCCAGATATTCAAGGCGCTGCTTGAGAACGCTGCATCCTTCTATGGCGCGCAGATGAGCGCGATGGACAACGCCACGCGCAACGCCGGCGACATGATCGACCGCCTGACTCTCTCCTATAATCGCCAGCGTCAGGCCCAGATCACCAAGGAGCTGATCGAGATTATCTCCGGCGCCGAAGCCGTCTAGGCGCGGACGCCGAAACCGATACGTGAGGACATCATGGCGAACAACATTCCAAATCAGGCCGGACGCGTCACCCAGGTGACGGGCGCCGTGGTGGACGTCCAGTTCGAGGGCGATCTGCCGGCGATTCTGAACGCGCTTGAGACCGACAATCACGGGAACCGGCTGGTGCTCGAAGTTGCCCAGCACCTCGGCGAGAATACGGTCCGCACCATCGCCATGGACACGAGCGAGGGGCTCATCCGCGGCCAAGCGGTGAAGGACACCGGCGAGCCGATCTCCGTGCCGGTCGGCGAGGAGACGCTGGGCCGCATCATGAACGTCATCGGCGAGCCTGTCGACGAAGCTGGTCCGGTGAGGACGGCGCAGAAGCGCGCCATCCATCAGGAGGCGCCGTCCTTTGTCGATCAGGCGACCGAGGCGCAGATCCTGATCACGGGGATCAAGGTTGTCGATCTGCTCGCGCCCTACGCCCGTGGGGGTAAGATTGGACTCTTCGGCGGCGCCGGTGTCGGCAAGACGGTGCTGATCCAGGAGCTCATCAACAACGTCGCCAAGGCGCATGGCGGCTACTCGGTGTTCGCCGGCGTCGGCGAGCGCACGCGCGAGGGCAACGACCTCTATCACGAGATGATCGAGTCCGGCGTGAACAAGGATCCGCACAAGAACAACGGCTCGACCGAAGGCTCCAAATGCGCGCTGATCTTCGGTCAGATGAACGAGCCGCCAGGTGCCCGTGCCCGCGTCGGCCTGACCGGACTGACGGTCGCCGAGTATTTCCGCGACCAGGGCCAGGACGTGCTCTTCTTCGTCGACAACATCTTCCGCTTCACGCAGGCGGGCTCGGAAGTGTCTGCGCTTCTCGGCCGCATTCCGAGCGCGGTCGGGTACCAGCCGACGCTCGCCACCGACATGGGCGCGCTGCAGGAGCGCATCACCACCACCACCAAGGGCTCGATCACCTCGGTGCAGGCGATCTACGTGCCGGCAGACGACCTGACCGACCCGGCACCGGCTACCTCTTTCGCGCATCTCGACGCAACGACGACGCTCTCGCGCGCGATCTCCGAGAAGGGCATCTACCCAGCCGTCGATCCGCTCGATTCGACCTCGCGCCTGCTCGATCCGCGCGTCGTCGGCGACGAGCATTACGACGTCGCCCGTCGCGTGCAGGAGACGCTACAGCGCTATAAGTCGCTGCAGGACATCATCGCCATTCTCGGCATGGATGAGCTCTCGGAAGAGGATAAGCTCGTTGTCGCGCGCGCGCGCAAGGTCGAGCGCTTCCTCTCGCAGCCCTTCCATGTCGCCGAAGTGTTCACCGGCTCGCCCGGCGTCTTCGTCGAGCTCGAAGATACCATCAAGGGCTTCAAGGGACTCGTCGCCGGCGAATACGATCACCTGCCCGAGCAGGCCTTCTACATGGTCGGCACCATCGAGGCCGCCGTGGAGAAGGCGCAGAAGCTCGCCGAGGCAGCCTAGCGCGGCCGGGCTGAGGCCGAAGGATAAAGATGGCTGAACCGCTCAAATTCGACCTCGTGTCGCCGGACCGTCTCCTCGTCTCGGAGAGTGTTGAGTCCGTCGTGGTGCCGGGCGGGGAGGGCTATTTCACGGTCTTCGCGCAGCATGCGCCCGTGATGAGCACGCTGAAGCCGGGACAGATCGAGATGAAGACGCTCTCAGGCGCCGTACGGAAGTTCTTCGTGCGCGGCGGCTTCGCCGACGTGACGCCGAGCGGCCTGACAGTCCTCGCCGACCAGGCGATCCCGCTTGAGGATCTCGACGCCGAAGACCTGGCGCAGGAGATCCGCAACGCCGAAGAAGACCTCGCCGACGCCGGCGAGGATCAGCTGAAGCGGCGCCGCGCCGAGACCAAGCTCAACGAGCTGCGCGATGTGCAGCGCTGGATCATTCCGGCCTGAGGTGTCGCTGAGATGCAAACAAAAACGCCGCCCAAGAGGCGGCGTTTTTGTTTGTCGGTCTGCAGGGAGCGATCAGGCCGCGGCCTTGCTCGCCTCTTCGTCCATCTGCGCGCGCTTGCGCTTCGGGCTCGCCTCGATGGCCTTCTCGATCTTGGTGACCGCCTCGCTCTCGCTGATCTTCTCGACGACGGCGACTTCACGCGACATGCGGTCGATCGCCTGCTCGTAGAGCTGACGCTCGGAGTAGGACGGCTCGGGCTGCGCCTGCGAGCGGTAGAGGTCGCGCACGACCTCGGAGATGGCGATCAGATCGCCGGAATTGATCTTCGCCTCGTATTCCTGCGCGCGCCGGCTCCACATCGTGCGCTTCACGCGGGCGCGGCCGCGCACGGTCGAAAACGCCCTGCCGACCGTCGCCTCGTCGGCGAGCTTGCGCATGCCGACGGACGCGGCTTTTGCCACCGGAACGCGAAGCGTCATCTTGTCCTTCTGAAAGGTGATGACGAACAGCTCCAGCTTCATGCCGGCGACGACCTGCTCGTCGATTTCGACAATCTTGCCGACGCCGTGGGCGGGGTAGACAATGCTTTCGCCGGTACGGAACCCCTGGCGCTGGACGATCTTCTTAGACATGACGCGTCAAACTCCTGCTCCGTTTCGAGCGGTCGCCACCGCGCGAACGGTGGACATGGCCGGCCGAAAACCGGTGCATCCTCGATGCTAAGTTCAAACCTGCGGATGGCCACGCCACAGTATGGCGCAGCGCACGCCCCCCGATCCGCTTCTGTCCGATTGTGCCCGCTGCCGGGCTCTTCCTGACAACCCAGTATATAGCGCAAAAAACGCCAGAAATCAAGGGATTGTTGCCCGGCCCACAGTATGCGGTTGAGAATTAGGGGAATAATGGGCTGAGCAGACGTGATTAAGAATGCCCGACTTCCCTTGGTTTCTGAGCAATTCTGACGTTTACCACGGCGCGGTCACACCTTTGTCGCAGGCCCGCCCTAAGCGCCAGGGCTAGACCGGTCTCTGGACACACCAAAGGGGCCGTTCAGTCACCCTGGCCGGGCGCGTTGGAGAAATACTTCTCGTACTTCCCCTCCACGGTCTCGAAGTCGTGGGCGTCTGCCGGCGCATCGCGCTTGATTGTGATGTTAGGCCATTGGCTGGCGTAGTCGGCGTTCAGCGCCAGCCACTGGTCGAGGCCTGGCTCGGTGTCGGGCCGGATCGCGTCGACGGGGCACTCGGGCTCACACACACCGCAGTCGATGCACTCGTCGGGGTGGATGACGAGCATGTTGTCGCCTTCGTAGAAACAATCGACGGGGCAGACTTCGACGCAATCCATGAACTTGCAACGAATGCATTTTTCGGTGACCACGTAGGTCATGCGGGGCTCCGGCCTGGCCTATTTTGCCGTGCGGCGTATCGACTTTGGCGGCGTCCCGCAAGGGCAGGACCGCAACGCCGGCGGCTCTGATTAGAAAGACGTTCCAAGGCACTGCGGCCCGGGCGCAAGCTGTGCCGCACCGGCCGTCTACGCCTCTTCGGCGCCGGCCTGCGTCCAGGGATCGGCGGCCGGTGCGCCGGGCTGGCCGGCGGCAGCGTCCTCGTAGAGAAGCCGCGCCCGGTCGAAGTCGTCCCGCCGCTCCGCGATGCGGAGAATGCGGATGACGCGTATGCCGCGTCGGAGACTGAGCGTCAGCACGTCGCCCGTCCGCACCAGCCGGCTCGCTTCGCGCACCTTGTCGCGGTTAACTCGCACGTGGCCGGAGCGGGCGAGCTCCTGTGCCGCGCCGCGGGTGCGGGCGAAGCGCGCGTGCCACAGCCATTTGTCGATGCGCTGTGCGTCCGGCTCCGTCATTCGCGGCTCTTCTCAAGATCCTTCTTGAGTGCCTGAAGCGCGGCGAACGGGCTGTCGGGATCGACCGGGCGCTCGCGCGGCGGCCGCGGTCGATCGTTGCGCGCGGCCTCGCGGCGGCCATGGTCGCGCCCGTCCTCGCGCTCCTTGCGCGGATGCCGGCCCTTTCCGCCACCGCGCGATTTTGCAGCAAAGCCGCGCTTCTCCTCGCCGTCGGCGCTACGCGGCTCGCCGCGTTGCTCGTTGCGCTGACGACCGGCGCCGCGAGGCTTCCGCGGTTCGCGCGGCGGACGCCCGATCCGCCAGACCTCCACGGTTTCCGGCTCGGCGTCCGCCGCGACCGTCTCCGACGGAGCAGCGGCAGTGGGCTCTTGGACGGGTGGCTCCTCGGGCGGGGGAGCATCCGGCGAAGGCGGCGTTTCTGCCGGCGGCTCCACCTGAGGCTCCTGCACCGGAGGCTCTTCGACAGGCGGAGTCTCAGGCTGGCCGGGCTCCGATGCCAATTCAGCTCCCGCCTGTCCGGCGACGTCGGCCGATGGGATCTCCGCCGGCGGCGCTTCGATCGCGGTCGTCTCTGGAGGAGGCGTATCGGCGGACTGCGCCGCAGTCGCCGGGACCGCCGGCGCGGCCGGCTTCGGCCGCCGCTCCATCCGGTAGCCGAGGCCGCGCAGGATGACGGAGAGGTCTTCGCCCGACGCGCCAAGGAGCGACGTCATCGCCGGCGTGACGGAAAATCCTCCGCCCTCCGCGAACGCGCCTGCGGGCGGTTCGCCCGCTGCGCCCGGCCGCCAGGCAAGCGCCGGGCGGATCAGGTCGGCGAGGCGCTCCAGGATATCGATGCGGATCGCGCGGCTGCCGTAGATGCGGAAGCCGAAGCGCCGATAGATCTCCGGATCGACCGCCGGGTCGATGGCGGTCGAGGTGCGGCCGGAGCCGGAGACGCCCTGCATCTCGGCAAGCCCCGATGCGGCGAGGTCGCGATGCTTCAGCGCCCAAACGAGCGCGGCGAGCGCGCTTGGCGCCGGCTTCAGGAGGACCGGAACGTAGATGTGGTAGGCGCCGAAGCGGACGCCGTGGCGGCGAAGCAGCGCGCGCTCGTCCTGGCTCAGCCCACGCACCTCTTCCAGCACCGCGCGGCGCTCCAGCACGCCGAGATTCTCCACGAGCTGGAACGCGATGCCGCGCGCCATGCCCGTGATCGTCTGATCTGACGAGAGGTCGATAAGGGGCTTGAGTAACGTCCCGATATGCGACGTGAGCCAGGCGTTGAGCCGCGTCTCCACCTGCTCGCGCGGCGGCCCGGAAAGCTGCTCGTCGCCGAGGATCACGAGCCGCGGCTTCAGAACGTCGTCGCCGGCGACGAGCCGCGCAACCGGCTCGCCCTGCCATCTGAGATGCGCGTCGAGCGAAAGCACGATGTCGCGGTCGCCTGCGCGGGCGAGCTGTGACGCGCGCTCGGCAATGGCGGTCGCAAGAACCTTCTGCGCGGCGCCGCGAAGCGCCTGCGCCTCCGCGCCCTCCGCCTGCGGGTCGGGCGTGAAGCGGAAGCCTTGCAGCATGCCGACGTGATGGCCCTCGACCAGCACGTCGCCGGCAGGCGTGATCTCAGCCTCCAGCATCGTATTCTCCTTGAGCCGCCGCATGAGCACGCTCGTGCGGCGGTCGACGAAGCGCTTGATCAGGCGCTCGTGCAGCGCGTCCGATAGCGAATCCTCGACGGCCTTGGTCTCGTCGCGCCAGGTGGCCGGCTCGGCGAGCCAGTCTGGCTGGTTCGCCACGAAGGTCCAGGTGCGTATCTGGGCGATCCGCGCCGAGAGCGTGTCGATGTCGCCTTCCGCGACGTTGGCGGAGCGCACCTGCCCGGCGATCCAGTCGTCGGGCACCACGCCGCCGTCGACGATGAAGCTGAAGATCTGGCCGACGATCTCCGCATGCTGCGCAGGCGCGATCTTGCGATAGTCGGGGAGCCGGCATGCATCCCAGAAGCGCCTCACCGCTTCCGGCGCGCGCGCCTTGTCGGCCATCTCCTCGTCGCGCGAAAGCGTCTCGAGCGCCACCTGGTCGTCGGCAGGCGGAGCCTTGGTGAGGCCAGGGATGCCGGGTGTTTCATCGAGGCTCGCCTTGAGCGCCGCAAGGCTCGAAGTGTCGAGCGCGTCGTTTCGCCATTGAATAGTGCGGACCGGCTCGAAGCGATGCGTCTCGAGCGCCTCGACGAGCGGATCGGGGAAGGGGTCGACGCGCGCCGTCACCCCGAAGGTACCGTCGCGCATATGGCGACCGGCGCGGCCGGCGACCTGCCCGAGCTCCGCCGCGGTGAGCTCGCGGTACTGATAGCCGTCATATTTGCGGTTCGAGGCGAAGGCGACGTGATCGAGGTCGAGGTTGAGCCCCATGCCGATCGCATCGGTCGCCACGAGGAAATCGACGTCGCCGTTCTGATAGAGCTCCACCTGCTTGTTGCGCGTGCGTGGAGAAAGCGCGCCGAGCACGACAGCGGCACCCCCACGCTGGCGGCGGATCAACTCGCCGACCGCATAGACCTCGTCGGCAGAGAAGGCGACGATCGCCGAGCGCTCCGGAAGCCGCGTCAGCTTCTTCTGCCCCGCGTAGGCTAGCACCGACATGCGCGGCCGCGTCACCACATGCACGCCGGGAAGAAGCTGCTCGATGATGCCGCGCATCGTCGCCGCGCCGAGGAGCAGCGTCTCCTGGCTGCCGCGAAGATTGAGGATGCGGTCGGTGAAGACGTGGCCGCGCTCGAGGTCGCCGGCGATCTGCACCTCGTCGATTGCCACGAAGGCGGCGTCGGTCTCGCGCGGCATCGCCTCGACGGTCGAGACCCAATAGCGCGGATTGGCCGGAAGGATCTTCTCTTCGCCGGTGACGAGCGCCACCTGGTCGGTTCCGGCGCGCGCGGCGACGCGGGCATAAACCTCGCGCGCGAGCAGCCTGAGCGGCAGCCCGATCAGTCCGCTCTCGTGACCGAGCATCCGCTCGATCGCGAGGTGCGTCTTGCCGGTATTGGTCGGCCCGAGCACGGCCGTAACGTTCCGGGCGCTAAAGCGCCGCGGGCGGGGGGCGGCATGCATGATTTCGTCGGAAATGGCGTCAGGCGCTGAGGATTTTCCAGGATACGGCGAGCGTTAGCACGCCTTGCAGGCCGAAATGTGAAAATTCCCTCGACCGATGCGGATTCATGCAACTCCGAGGTAGGGTTGATCGGCGGAACGAGTTTGGAACAAAGCCGGCGCGAATCAGCGACTCGCGTCCCGGGCGATGCCCGTCTCAACGCGCTGGTAAGATGTTGGGCAGAGTGGGGCGGAAACGCACAGGTTGCGCGGAAGTAACCGCCGGGTAAATCGCCGCCCCGCCGCGCCGGCCTAACGCATTCAGAACAGGACCGATTTTGGAACAGACCGTCGACGAATCGGCTTCATCCGCCGCTTCCGTGTTCGTTCACACCACATCTTGTGGCTATCGGCGGGTTAAGGGCGCGGCGGAACGGCGGCGCCCGCTCTGGACGCCTGCCGCCATTAGCAAAGCTGTGCCGTAGCGGCACGCTTTCCCTGAGGTCAGTGCACTTCGAAGCGCGTCGCCGTCATCACGACGCGACCCATGCGCGTGGCGATTTGAAGGCGCGCCGGCACCGCCAAGCCCTCGCCGGCCGGAGCCATCCAAACCTCCATCACGCCGTCGCCGGTTATCGTGTCGCCCTTCGTCTTGCCGATCCGTTGGCCGGCGACCGGCCGGTACCGGAAGGAACAGACGACGGCGCGGCCACGGAAAGAGCGATCGCTGGTCGCGAAGCGCTCCATCCGGCTGAAGGAGAGGTCGATATCGAAGCGCCGCTTGCCGTCCATGAGCGGCAGCGTGCGGCTGCAGATGTCGGGCGAGACGCCGCCGGCGACCGCCCACACGAAGGCGCTCACCGGATCGAGCACGTCGGCCTTGTCGGCATTCGTCAGTGGAACGTAGTGCTCGGGATGCTGTTCGGGCGGCTCGCGCGACACCTCGGCGAGCCGCCGGCCGGAAAAACGCATGTCGACGGATTCCGTCTCGTTGTCCTCCCGCCATAGGTGCTTGTATTCGCTCGGAATCAGGCGGTCGGCGCCAAGTTCGCCGACCGCGGCGGCAGACGTCTCGGCGTTGGAGAAGAGGCGGGCGAGGCCGCGGATGCCGCCGGAAAACTGGATCGTGTAGCGGCTGCCGTCGAAATTTGCCTTGAGCTTGGCGCTACCCACGGGAAAGCCACGCACCGTCACCGAATATTCGGTGCGGAGCGAGCCTGCACTGGCGGCATGCGGGAGGAGGGGGAGGGCGAGCGAGATGAGCGCCAGCCCGAGCTTAACGGGTCTCATGGAAGCTTCCTTACCCCTCACGCGTCGGATAGAGCCGCAATCCGCCGAAACTAGGGCTTTTCCGGCGCTCCGCACGGGCCCTCGCGCTTGACCCTGCCGGTCCGCGTCACTATAGGGGTGCGCTTCCGGAACAGATGGGTTCGGCCTCGCTTCCCGTGCACGTTTCGCGCGGGTGTGGAAGCGCTTGAGCCGACAACAAAGAACCAAGAGGTTTTGACCATGGCGCGCCGCTGCGAACTAACCGGCAAGGCCGTGCTCGTTGGGAACAATGTGAGCCACGCCAACAACAAGTCCAAGCGCCGCTTCCTGCCGAACTTGAAGCAGGTGTCGCTGATCAGCGACGCGCTCGGACGGACGGTGAAGCTCAAGGATCTCCGTCGCCGCGCTCCGCACCGTGGAGCATCGCGGCGGCCTCGACGCCTTCCTCGTGAAGGCACGCGAGGAGGAGCTCTCGCCGAAGGCGCGCATCCTGCGCAAGGACGTGATCGCCAAGCGGACGGAGAAGGCGGCGGAAGAAGCCGCGGCCGCGTAGGCGTCCGTGGCTGCCTCGGGGCGCACTCTTGGGATTATCGTCGCGGTCGCCGCGATGGCGGCCGTCGTCGTTCTTTCGAACGTCCTCGTCCAGCATCCATTTCAGGCGACGCTCGGCCGGCTGAATCTCGCCGACCTTCTGACCTGGGGCGCGTTCAGCTACCCGATCGCCTTCCTCGTCACCGACACCACGAACCGCCTCTTGGGACCGCGCGTCGCGCGCCGTGTGGTCTATCTCGGCTTTGCGATTGCCGTTGTGCTCTCAGCCGGGTTTGCATCGCCGCGGATCGCCATCGCGTCAGGCACGGCGTTTCTGGTCGGCCAGCTTCTCGACATCGCGATCTTCAACCTTCTGCGCGACCGCGCATGGTGGAAGGCACCGTCCTTCTCCAGCCTCGCCGGGTCGGCTGTCGACACGCTTGTCTTCTTCTCGCTCGCGTTCGCGCCGGCCTTCGTCATGCTCGGCGCGAACGACAGCTTCGCGGTCGAAGCCGCACCGCTCCTCGGGATCCTTACCGCCGAGACGCCGCGCTGGATCTCCTGGGCGCTCGGCGATTTCTCCGTGAAGCTGTTGATGGCCGTCCTCGCGCTCATCCCCTATCGGGTGATTGTCGGCTACTTCGTGCCAATGCGGCCGGCGACGACCTAACCTGAGGCGGGCTAAAGACGTTGCCCGCGCAGGCCGCTCGCGGCGCGCCCCATCCATTTCGCGATGCCTCTGAATTGCTTTTTGACCATGATCGCGCGTTCACGCCGGCCTAGGGCAGCATAGAACTCGAAATCGATCGAGCCGTCGGAGTGCCGACGGATCTGGTTTGGTGGGCGGTATTGCATCGTCCTGGCTCCGGCAAGAAACGCAGGTATCCGTAGAATGCCGTTGGCCGCCGCGCTTGCAGAAGACCTTTAGAAACCTTCGTGATTTGCGGGCTTTCTCTCTTCTGCGTCAGCGCTGTCATCTGCCGAGGCGCCGTCAATCCGCGTCGAGCGCGAACTGCAGGATCAGCGTCCGCTGCAGGATGCTGTAATTGTCGTCGGAGACGAGCGTGAGGATCAAGCGGCCGTCGGCGTCTTCGCTGATCGCGAGCCCCTCCATGTTGTCGATCTGGCTCGCCATGCCGGCGTCGAGCAGGATCTCGCCGTCGAGCCGCGCGCCGACCTTCACCGTGTCGCCGGGGATGAGGCGGAGCCGCATCGATATCCCCCAGGCTGGAGAGTAGCGGCGTTCCAGGAGCATCAGGTCGCCGTTCGGCAGGAAGCGTGCGCTCGAGACGTCGAAGTCGTCGCGGCGCACGACTTCGAACGCGCCGACGCCGGCGACCCAGCCGGGGATGTTCTTCATGCCGTGAGGCGGGCGCTCAGCGACCGTGACGATCTCGCCCGCCACAGGCGATGCGGCGGGCGCAAAGGCGACGCTTTCCAGTCCCTTGTTGGAGCGCAGGAGGTTGTCCGGCGCCCCGACGCGCTTCGCCTCGAATTGCGTCGGCCGGCCATCCTCAAGCTCGAAGGTGAGCATCGCGTTCGCCTGCCGCTCGCGCACGATGACGCCGCGCTGGCGGTCGGTCGGGTCGAGCGCGACGTCCTCAACGTCACCAACCTCCTTCTCGGTGTTGCCGTCGGGAAAGATGCTGTCGAGATCGGCGTCCGCTATGCCGACCAGTCGTCCGTCCTCATGCACGAGGCGCGCGCGCACGAACCAACCGGAATCGCTGATGATGAGCGCGGTATCCGCATCGAGCATATCCAGCCCGGATAGCCCGCCGAAGCGCTTGTCGGTGGAGGTGAGGCTCAGGCCGCCGAGGAAGTCGAGGGGAGCCTTGGGCTCGCTCCCCTCGGTCCAGGCGAAGCTGTCGAGACGCGTCGCTGTGACCGGAATCGGCTCGGCCGCCGCGATCGAGGCGACGCAGAGCCCTATCAGCGCGCCAGGAAGCGCGAGTCGGCTCACGCTGCGCGCCGCCTTCTCGGATGCCCTCGCACAGGCGCCACCGGTTTCTCGTCGAAGAGCTCGGCAAGCTTTTCCATCATCGCACCGGCAAGCTCCTCCGCATCGACGATCGTCACGGCGCGCGTGTAGTAGCGCGTCACGTCGTGACCGATGCCGATGGCGATCAGCTCGACCGGGGAGCGCTGCTCGATCTCCTCGATCATGAAGCGCAGATGCCGCTCGAGGTAGTTGCCGCTGTTGACGGAGAGCGTCGCGTCGTCGACCGGCGCGCCGTCGGAGATCACCATCAGGATCTTGCGCTGCTCCGGCCTGACGAGAAGCCGCCGGTGCGCCCAGTCGAGCGCCTCGCCGTCGATGTTTTCCTTCAGGAGCCCCTCGCGCATCATGAGCGCGAGATTGCGGCGCACGCGCCGCCATGGCGCGTCGGCGGGCTTGTAGATGATGTGGCGGAGGTCGTTGAGCCGGCCCGGGTGAGGGGGCTTGCCGGCCCTGAGCCATTCCTCTCGCGACTGGCCGCCCTTCCACGCGCGCGTGGTGAAGCCGAGGATCTCGACCTTGACGCCGCAGCGCTCGAGCGTCCGCGCCAGGATATCGGCGCAGGTCGCCGCCACGGTGATCGGGCGCCCGCGCATCGAGCCCGGAGTTGTCGAGAAGCAGCGTCACGACGGTGTCGCGGAAGGCGGTGTCGCGCTCCTGCTTGAAGGAAAGCGGCGACAGCGGATCGATGACGACGCGCGAGAGCCGCGCCGGGTCGAGCATGCCCTCTTCGAGATCGAAATCCCAAGCACGGTTCTGCTGCGCCAAGAGCCGGCGCTGCAGCCGGTTGGCGAGCCGCGCGACCGCGCCGTGCAGGCTGGCGAGCTGCTTGTCGAGAAAGGCGCGCAGCCGATCGAGCTCCTCCGGCGGGCAGAGGTCCTCCGCGTTCACGATCTCGTCGTGCTTGGCGGAGAAGATCTTGTAGTCGATCTGCGGCTCGTTGCGGCCGCTGAAGTCCGGACGCCGCGCCTCGCCCGACGGCTCGCGATCGGCCGCCGCGTCCTCCTCGGAGAATTCTTCGGAGGTGGCGTCGGAATCGTCCTTCTCGCCGACCTCCTCTTCTTCGCGCGAGGATTCGGCCTGATCGTCGGCGGAATTGCTCTGGTCCTGGTCGGCTTCGCCGCGCGCGGCCTCGTTGTTCTCCGGCGAGCTTTCGGCGTTGTCGCTCTCGTCCTCATCGCTCTCGTCCGTCTCCGGCCCGAGCTCCTCGCCCATGTCGAGTGAGACGAGAAGGTCGCGGACGGCCTCGGCGAAGGCGTTTTGATCCTCGGCGATCGTGCCGAGCCGGTCGAGCTCGTTGCCGGCTTTCGTCTCGATCGTGTCGCGCCAGAGCTCCACGATCTTGCGCGCCGCCTTCGGCGGCTGCGCGCCGGTCAGCCGCTCGCGCACCATCAGCGCGACCGCATCCTCCATCGGCGCTTCCGACTGCTCGCTGATCTCCTCGATGTTGGCGCGATGGAAGCGGTCCTCCAGCATGGCGCCGAGATTGGCCTTCACGCCGGCCATGCGGCGCGAGCCGATCGCCTCGCAGCGCGCCTGCTCGACGGCGTCGAAGATGGCGCGCGCCTGCCGCCCCTCCGGCGAGAAGCGGCGATGCACCTTGCTGTCGTGGCAGGCGAGCCGGAGCGCCATCGCGTCGCCGATGCCGCGCGTGACGGCGGCGTCGTGATGCGTCAGCCGGCGCGGCGGCTCGGGAAGACGCACCTTCTGGGCAAGAAGCAGGGGGCGGTCCGCGGCGAACGTGACTTCGAGGTCGTGCTTGCCCGCGACCGCACGCACGCAGCCGGCAACGGCGCGCTTGAACGGTTCGGTCGGCGCCTCCCGCTTCTTGCTCGCCATCTCCCTCGTCACCCTCGGGCAAGCGCAGCGCGACCCGAGGGTCCAACGCCGCCTGCTGTTGACGATACTGGGTCCTCGGCTCGCGCTTCGCGCGTCCGAGGATGACTGGATACCCTTCGCTCGGCACTAGCTCAGCACCACATTGGCGGAGGATTCCGGCAGCTCGACGCCGAGCGCGCGCTGATAGAACTCCGCCACGAGCGGCCGCTCCAGCTCGTCGCACTTGTTCAGGAACGTGACGCGGAAGGCGAAGCCGAGATCGCCGAAGATGTCCGCGTTCTCACGCCCAGGTGATCACCGTGCGCGGGCTCATGACGGTGGAGATGTCGCCGTTCATGAAGGCGTTCCGCGAGAGATCGGCGACGCGCACCATGCGGCTCGCCTGCTCGCGGCCCTTCGGCGTGCGAAGGCTCTTCACCTTGGCGAGCACGATGTCGACCTCGTTGTCGTGCGGCAGGTAATTCAGCGTCGTCACGATCGACCAGCGATCCATCTGCGCCTGGTTGATCTGCTGCGTGCCGTGATAGAGGCCGGACGTGTCGCCGAGCCCGATCGTGTTCGCCGTCGCGAACAGGCGGAACGCCGGATGCGGCTTGATCACCCGGCTCTGGTCGAGCAGCGTCAGCCGGCCCGACGATTCAAGCACGCGCTGGATCACGAACATCACGTCCGGCCGGCCGGCGTCGTATTCGTCGAAGCAGAGCGCGACGTTGTGCTGATAGGCCCAGGGCAGGATGCCGTCGCGGAACTCCGTGACCTGCTTCCCTTCCTTGAGCACGATCGCGTCCTTGCCGACGAGGTCGATACGGCTGATGTGGCTGTCGAGGTTGACGCGCACGCACGGCCAGTTGAGCCGTGCGGCGACCTGCTCGATATGGGTCGACTTGCCCGTGCCGTGATAGCCGGTGACGATGACGCGTCGGTTTCGGGCGAAGCCGGCGAGAATGGCGAGCGTCGTCTCGCGATCGAAGAGGTAATCCTCGTCGACCTCGGGAACGTGCTCGTTCGGCTCCGAGAAGGCCGGCACCTCGAGATCGGAATCGATCCCGAAGAGCTGCCGGGCGGAGACCGTCATATCGGGAACCGCGAGCAATTCTTCAGCGGTTGCAGTCATCGAGAAATCCTCTTGGACGAAGGGTCCGGCGCCTGGGGGAGAGAATCCGGGCGAAACCGGAAGGGAATTAGCAGAAACCGACGCTCTTCAGATAGCTATAAGCTTGAATGATCTCTCGCAGGCGGTCCTCCAGCGAGCGGTCGCCGCCATTGGCGTCGGGATGGTGGCGTTTGACCAGGAGCTTATAGCGCGCCTTGATTTCCGTGGCGGTGGCGGAGGCCTCAAGCCCGAGCGTCGCCAGCGACCGGGCCTCCATATTGTGCACCTTGCGGCGCTCCGGGTCCGGTCCGCGCGCCTGGAAGCCGTCGCCGAAGAAGCGGAAAGGGTCCTGCGCCCGGCCGGACCAGGTGAACCCGGCTGAACGGGCCGCGCGGGCCGGCTGGTCGGGCCCGGCGTTGACGCCCATCTGCCAGGTCGGGCGGTGACCGATCGTCGCATCGCGCTGGAAGGCCTGGATCGCGGCGTCGTTCATGCCGCTGAAATAGTTGTAGGATTTGTTGTACTGGCGGACGTGGTCGAGGCAGAACCAGAAATACTCGCCCTCCTGCGCGCGGCCCTTCGGCGCCTTGTGCGTGCCGCCCTCCTTGCAGCCGACCATATCGCAGCCGCGCCGGACCGGTTCCGGGCGCCGGCGGGCGGTCCTGCCGGAATCGATCCGGATCTTGTTGAAATAGGCCGAGTTCGAGCTTCATCTCTTCAACTATGCCCTTCGGCGGCGCGGCTCTCAAGGCGCGTCACAATATCGGAAAAGGATTGCGTCATCGTGTCGGTCAAATCCCGTATTGAACAGAAGCTCACCGACGCGTTCCGGCCCGAGAGCCTAGAGATCGTCGACGAGTTCCCACCGCCATGCCGGCCACATCGGAGCGCGGCCGGAGGGTGAGACGCATTTCAGGGTCGTTCTCGTTTCCGCGGCCTTTGCGGGAAAGAGCCGCGTCGAGCGCCATCGGATGGTGAACCAAGTGCTTTCGGAAGAGCTGGCTGGCCCCGTCCACGCCCTTGCCGTCACCCCAAGCGCGCCGGGAGAGGGCCAAGCGCGGCCGTGATATGGGTATTCTCGGGGCGGTCTGGTAGTCGCAGCGACACCCACAAATCGCGCCATTTGTTAGGGCGGCAAGGATGCTGAAGCGCGTTGCAGGTACTGTCGGACATCCATGGCGTGCTGCCCGCGCTCGAGGCTGTTCTGGCCGAGCCCGATTTCGAGGCCGCCGACTGTGTGGTCATCCTAGGAGACGTCGCGGCGGGACCGCAGCCCTGCGAGGTCATCGATCGGCTGCTCGGCCTCGGCGACCGCGCCGTCTGGATTTCCGGCAACGCAGACCGCTTGCTGGTCGAGCACCGGCGTGATCGCGGGGCGAGCGGAACTCGACGGGATATTCGCATGGGCGGCCGAACAGCTCGGAGCAAAGCACCTCGATGTGCTCGCGGCGCTTCCGCTTTCGTTGACGCTGACGATCGATGGGCTCGGCGAAGTCCACTTCTGCCACGCTACGCCGCGAGGTGACGAGGAGGTCGTGCTCGTCGACTCCCGCCTTCCGCGCTGGGAGGAAGTCTTCGTGGAGCTGCGTGCCGAGACCCAAACTGTGGTGTGTGGCCATACGCACATGCCTTACGTGCGCCTTGCGAATGGCCGGCTTGTGGTCAATCCGGGCAGCGTCGGAATGCCCTACGGCAGGCCGGGTGCGCATTGGGCGCTCCTTGGCCCCGGCGTTGATCTGCGGCAAACCGCGTTTGACCTTGGCGCAGCTTGTGCCGCAACGATCGCGGCGTCCGGCTATCCCAAGATTGCCGAGTGGGCCGACTACTATATCCGGGCGCGCGTTTCCGACGGCGAGGCGCTGCGGACATTTGGGCCCAGCGACGGCCGCTGACGCTATCCGAATTCGGTTGGCCTCCGTCACTGATCACTGTCGCACACCGGAACGAAGGACCCGCCATCCCGCCCGCGTCGACGGCGCCCAGACCGGCGACAAGCTCCGGCAGATCGCCACCGGCGAGCCCGCTTTCGACAAGCCAGTCGAGCGACGCCGCTGCAAGCGCTGAAGCTTCAGAATCCGAGAGTGCGTTCTTCCCCATGCGAGCACACTCGCCTAGCCCTTCACTTGCCCCTTCAAGAACGCCTTCACCTTCTCCGGCGGCACGTCGTCGGCGATGAAGGCCTTGCCGATGCCGCGCGTCAGGATGAAGGTCAGGCGCCCGCGTTTCACCTTCTTGTCCTGCGCGATGTGGCGCATCAGCTCCTCGACCGGAAGCGGTGGGCCGGGCACGTCGGCGAGCGAGACCGGAAGGCCGGCTTCCTTCAGGTGCTTTCGCGCGCGCTCGGCATCGGTGGCAGGCGCAAGTCCTTCCGCCACCGAGAAATCGTGCGCGAGAACGATACCGATCGCGACCGCCTCGCCGTGCACGAGCCGTGCGGCGTCGAAGCCGCAGCCGGCCTCGATCGCGTGGCCGAACGTGTGGCCGAGATTGAGAAGCGCCCGCTCGCCGGTCTCGCGCTCGTCGGCGGCGACGGTCCGCGCCTTGAAGCGCACGCATTCGGCGATCGCACGGATGCGTGCAGCGCCACCGGAGAAGACTTTCGCGCGGTTCTCTTCAAGCCACGCAAAGAACTTCTCGTCGCCGATCAGTCCGGCCTTCGCCATCTCGGCGTAGCCGGCCCGGAACTCGCGCTCGGGCAGGGTGTCGAGCACCTCGGTGTCGGCGAGCACGAGGTCCGGCTGCATGAAGGCGCCGACGAGGTTCTTGCCCTGGCGCGCATTGATGCCGGTCTTGCCCCCGACGCTGGAATTGACCTGCGCCAGGAGCGAGGTCGGCATCTGGATGAGGTGCATGCCGCGCCGTATGATTGCCGCGGCGAAGCCTGCGAGGTCGCCGACGACGCCGCCGCCGAGCGCCACGACCGCATCGCCACGCTCGAGCCGCGCGTCGAGGACCGCCTCGACGACGGCTTGCAGCCTCGAAAAGCTCTTCGACGACTCGCCCGGCGGCACGACGATCTCGGCGGCGGTGATTCCGCTCGCTTTCAGCGCTTCGCGGAGCGTCGGGAGGTGCCGTTTCGCCACGTTCTCATCGGTGACGACCGCGACGTTGCGGCCGGGCATAAGCGCGACGATCCGCTCGCCGGCCCCTGCGAGAAGGCCGGGTCCGATCAAGACGTCATAGCTGCGCTCGCCAAGCGCGACGCGGACGGTCTCGGCCTTCAAGGCGTGGCTCCCTGGCGAAGCAGCGCGTCGAGCGCGGAGACGATCTCCGCGATCACCGCCTGGTGCGGTCCCTCGCGCGAGGCGACCACGATATCAGCCTGCCGATAGATCGGCTCGCGTTCGGCGAGGAGCTGCCGCAACACCTTTTCCGGATGGGGTCGGTTGAGAAGCGGACGATTGCCCTTCTTGCGTACGCGCTCAAGCAGCACCGGCACGTCCGCCTTGAGCCAGATCGTGATGCCGCTTTCGCGGCAGCGATTGCGCGTCTCCTCGCTCATGAAGGCGCCGCCGCCGGTCGCCACCACCGCCGGCCCGCTCGCCAAGAGCCGCGCCAGGACACGCTCCTCGCCTTCGCGGAAATGCGCCTCGCCGTAGTGCTCGAAGATCTCCGGGATCGTTAGGTTGGCCGCCTTCTCGATCTCGTTGTCGGCATCGAGGAAGGGCACGTGCAACAGACCGGCGAGCCGCCGTCCGATCGAGGTCTTGCCCGCCCCCATCATGCCGACGAGCACGATCGAGCGCCTGCCAAGGCGCGAGACGACGCGATCGATCTGGTCGCCGCCGACGACGGCGTGGCGCGCTTCCATGGACGAGAACCTCCGCCGATCCTGGTGCGCCGCGGCTCCCCGGCGAGTCAAGACGAGCCTCGCTACCACGCAGCGGGCGACCCGCCTCTGCTGTCCACAACTACTTTCGGCCGCCGCACTAGCGCGAATTGTTTCAGGGCGGGAGGAGCGGTAGGAGCGGTGCCATGACAATCCGCAGCAGGCTGAAGGTTCTGGCGCGCCGGACTGGGGTCGACGTCCGCAGAGTGTCCGACGGCTTTGGAATTGACCTGAACGACGACCTCCGGCGATGCTGTCCGAGCCCGGACGTTATTTTCGATGTCGGTGCGAACGCCGGGCAGTCCGTCGCAAGGTTCAAGGGCCTGTTCCCGCGGGCTTCAATTCACGCCTTCGAGCCGGATCCACAGACCTTTCTGAGGCTCCAGGCGGCGGCGTCGAGCTATGCGGGAATAATGCTGAACAACACGGCCGTTGGCGCCAAGCCGGGCGCCACGAATCTGTTCCTTTATGCGCATTCCGATATGAACTCGGTTCTCCCATCGGGTGTCGCGAACTGGTCGGAGGTGACCGCGTCGATCGAGGTTCCGGTCGTCACTGTTGATGGCTATTGCCGCGAGTTGGGTCTTGCGCACATAGACCTTCTCAAGACGGATACCCAGGGATTCGACTTGGAGGTCTTGCGCGGGGCAGCGGAAATGCTCGCCGCCGGCTGCATATCCTGCGTTCTCTCCGAGATGAACTTCGGCGAGATATATGAGGGGCAGCCGAGTCCGTCGGAGATGCTAAGGTTCATGCAGGAGGCGGGCTATCGCGTCATCTCCTTCTACGATATGCACCACAACGCCCAAGGGCTGGGCTGGCTCGACGTCTTGTGGCGGAAAGAGACGCAAGTCTAGCAGTTGGCGCGCTCATGCGCCCTGGTTCCTTGCCTTGATATCCGCGCGCCGGACGGGTTAGACCGGATTCGGCGAATATGCGGATCGATGCCTAGCCTCATAAGACTATTGGTTGTTCTCGGCCTCATTGCCGCGGTGGTTTACGGCGCGATGGTCGCCTTGGTGATCTCGGTAGAGCCGAAACAGCGAGAGATGAGCGTGCGCATACCGGCGGATCGATTGCAGCCGTGAGCGGAGCGCGCTCCGCGGGCGGCGGCGGGACGCGCGACGCGGCGCTGATGGAAGCGTTTCTTGAGATGCTCGCGGCAGAACGCGGCGCGAGCTTCAATACGCTTGCCGCCTATCGCCGTGATCTGGAAGACTTCCGTGAGATCTGTGGGCGACTCGCGGTGGCCTCGATTGAAGAGGTGCGCCGCTATCTCGCGTCGCTCTCGGAGCGCGGGCTCGCCGCCACTTCGCAGGCGCGACGGCTCTCCGCGCTCAGGCAATTCTTCAAGTTCCTCGTCGCCGAGGGAATCCGCTCCGACGATCCGACCGCAACGGCGGAGCGGCCGAAGCCGCGCAGGCACCTGCCGATCGTTCTTTCCGTCGGCGACGTCGACAAGCTTCTCGAAGCCGCGCAGAGCGCAGCCGCTGAAGCGGAGCTGACGCCGCTCCGCCGGCTTGCAGCGCTGCGCATGCTGGCGCTGCTGGAGCTTCTCTATGCGACCGGGCTGCGCGTCTCGGAGCTTGTCGCGCTGCCGCATTCGGCCGGGCGTGCCGGGCGGCCCCTGATCGCGGTCAAGGGCAAGGGCGGGCGCGAGCGGCTGGTGCCGCTCAACGTCGCTTCCCACGCCGCGCTCGATCTCTATCGCGAGCAACGGGCGGCGCTCGGCAGGCCGGACACGAAGTGGCTCTTTCCCGCCGACAGCGCGAGCGGACACGTGACGCGGCAGGCCTTCGCGCGCGACCTGAAGGGTGTCGCTGCGCGCGCCGGCCTCGATGCGCGCAAGCTCTCGCCGCACGTGCTACGCCATGCCTTTGCGACCCATCTTCTCTCCGGTGGCGCCGACCTCCGCATCGTGCAGACGCTGCTCGGCCATGCCGACATCTCGACGACGCAGATCTATACGCACGTTCTCGACGAGCGGCTGAAGGAGCTCGTCAACAAGCACCATCCGCTGGCGGAGCGTTCATAACGATCCAGCCGAAGGGTTGCGGGAGTCGCGCATTTGCGGCTCCCTACGGCGATGCGCGGGACAACTTCCGGGCCGGTGCCGCGGAGCGACGCGTGAGCGACGAGAACGCAAGCGGACGCCTCAAAATCTTCCTCTCCTATTCGCGGCGCGATCTGGAGGCGGCGGATCGGCTCGTCGCGGCCTTGGAGGAAGCCGGATTCGCCGTCGCGATCGACCGGCGCGATCTTCCCTACGGCGAGGAATGGCAGAGCGAGCTCGCCGACTTCATCCGCGCCTCCGACACGATGGTTTGGCTCGTCAGCAAGGGCTCCGTCGAGTCGCGCTGGTGCGACTGGGAGCTCAGCGAGGCACTGCGGCTGAACAAGCGCCTGATCCCGGTGGCGATCGAGGCGGTCGCTCCGGAGAGCCTGCCGGAGTCGCTGAGCCGCCTTCACGTGCTGCCGGCCGAGGGCGCTTTCAACTTCGACACGCATCTGCCGACGCTCGTCGCGGCCCTGAATACCGATCAGGCGTGGCTGAAGGAGCACACGCGGCTCGCCGATCGCGCCCGCCAGTGGCTGTCCCGCGAGCGCTCGCCGGCGCTGCTCCTGCGCGGCGTCGCACTCAAGGACGCGCAGGCGTGGAGCGATCGCAAGCCGCCCGCGGCGCCTTCGCCTTCCGACGAAATTCTCGATCTGCTTCTTGCGAGCCGCCGCGCCGAAGGTCGCCGTCAGCGGATCGCGGTCGCCGTCTCGCTCGCGACCGCGATCGTCGGCGTAGGACTAGCCGGTCTCGCTTATTGGCAGCGGGGCGTCGCGGTGGAGCAGCAGCAGCTAGCCGAACAGCGCGCCGTCGCAGAGAAGGCGGCGAAAGAGCAGGCGCAACGCAATTTCCGCGTCGCCACGGCCACGATGCAAGGTGTTTTCACCGAGATGGCGGAAGGGCTGCAGGACGTCGAAGGCGTTCCGATCGAAAGTCGGCAGCGGATGCTCGACGCGGCCGACAGAGCTGCGGCGCCGCTCTTCGATGCGGCGGCAGACGACCCGGGCGTTCTGCGCATTCGCGCAGCGATCCAAGGCGAGTTCGGCTCTCTTTATGTTCTGAAGGGCGACAGCCCGGCGGCAGCGGCCGCCTACGACAAAGCCATCGAGATCGCCCGTGGCCTGGTGGCGAAGGACGCAGACGACTGGCAGTCGCTGGGCATTCTGGCGCTGCTTCTAGGGCGCGAAGGCGATCTCAAGTCGGCGAGCGGCGACAGTGTGGGCGCCGTGGCCGCCTACGACGAGGCCCTCGCAATTGCCCGCAAGAACGCCGAGCTTCAGCCCGACAACACTCAGGTCGCGCACGATCTCTCGCTGGCGTTGGAGAATCTCGCCGACTTGAAGACCTCGCTCGGCGATACTGCCGCAGCGCGCGCGGCGCAGGAGGAGAGCGTCGTGATCCGCCGCCGACTCGTTCGCGAGGACGAGAAGGACGAAATGCGGCGGCGCGATCTTTCGGTCGGGCTGACGAAGATCGGCGATACGGATTACTACGCCGGCGACATGGAGGCAGCGCTGGCGTCCTATCGGGAGGCGTTGACCATTCGCCGGGCGCTTGCCGAAGCCGAGCTCAACAACACGCTCTTCCAGACCGATCTCGCATCGGTCCTTGACGATGTTGCGGCGGTCCAGTCGCGCACGGGCGCGAGCAAGGAAGCGCTCGCCGGGTACGAGGAGGCGCTCGACATCCGCCGTCGTCTTGCGCGGCTCGACCCGAAGAACGCGGAATGGTCGCGCAACGTATCGGTGAGCCTCGACAATATCGCGGAGCTGCGCCTCGCAGGTGGCGACACCAAGAGCGCAGCGGATGCCTACGAGGAGTTGCTAGCCATCGCGCGCTCTCTGCTGGAGCGGGATCCGTCCAACGTCGAGTGGCAGAACGATGTCGCGATCAGCCTGAACAAGGTGGGAGGCATGAAACGCGCCGCCGGTGACACGGCCGGTGCCACCGCGGTCTACCAGGACAGCCTCGCCATGTTCCACAAGCTGGCCGACAGCGACCCCGACAATGTGCAATGGCAGGCCGACGTGGCAGTCGGGCTCGACCGGATCGGCGACATGAAGCTCTCCGCGGGCGACAGCGAAGGCGCGCGGAGCGCATACCGCGAGGCGGTCGATATCTATCGGCTGCTCACGAAGCGGCAGCTGGACAACGCCGGCTGGCGGCGGAACCTGGCGGTGGTCCTCAACGAGATCGGCGACATCGAGCTGAAGGCCGGTGATAACGCTAAGGCCCGCGCCCTTTTCGAGGAATTGGTGGCCGTCTCCCGTCAGCTGGTGGCGCTCAACCCCAAGGACCCCGTCTGGCAATGGGACCTGGTGATCGGCCTCTTCGACCTGAGCTACGCGGTCGACCAGGCGAGGGCCTCCGCGCTCCTTCAGGAGGCGGTGGCGATTTCCGGCAAGCTCAAGGTGGACGGCGCGCTGACCGCCGCGCAAGCACAATGGGCGCAGTCGCTCAATTCTCTTGCCACAGGCGACGCCTCGGCGGCCGGAGGAGAGGCCCATGCCGGACCCTCGCCTTGACTTCGACTCGGTCCCATGGCCAGTTTCCGCCGCAATTTCAGGTAATCGCCGCCGTTTCAGGCGGCGCAAGGACGCGATGCGGACCTATCTCGACTTCGAAAAGCCGGTTGCCGACCTCGAAGGTCAGATCCAGGAGCTGAGGCGCCTGGAGACCGCCGACAGCGTCTCCGTCGCCGACGAGATCGCAACGCTGGAGGGAAAAGCGCGCGACTCGCTCGCGACGATCTACGCTCGCCTCACGCCCTGGCAGAAGACCCAGGTCGCGCGCCACCCCGACCGCCCGCACGCCAAGCACTACCTCTCCCGCCTCTTCACCGATCTCGAGATGCTCGCCGGGGACCGGAAGTTCGGCGACGACCAGGCGATCGTAGCGGGTCTCGGCCGTTTCCAGGGCGATCCGGTCGCCATCCTGGCGCAGGAGAAGGGCGAGGACACCCAGACCCGGCTCAAGCACAATTTCGGCATGGCGCGGCCGGAAGGCTACCGCAAAGCCGTGCGGATTATGGAGCTTGCCGACCGCTTCAAGATGCCCGTGATCTCGCTGGTCGACACGGCCGGCGCCTATCCCGGCGTCGACGCGGAGGCGCGCGGACAGGCGGAGGCGATCGCCCGCTCCACTGAGGCCTGCCTCAGGCTGGGCACGCCCAATGTCGCCGTAATCATCGGCGAAGGTGGGTCTGGCGGGGCCATTGCGCTCGCCACGGCGAACCGTGTGTACATGTTGGAGCACGCCATCTATACGGTGATTTCCCCGGAAGGCGCGGCCTCCATACTATGGCGCGATTCGGGCCGGGCCCAGGACGCAGCGACCGCAATGAAGATCACGGCGACCGACCTCATCAGCCTGAAGGTCATCGACGGCGTGGTGGAAGAGCCGCTCGGCGGGGCGCACCGCGATCCCGATACGGTGATCGACCGCACGGGAGATGTGATCCGTGCGGCCTTGAATGACCTTGCGGGGCTCGACCGGGACGCTATCCTCAGGCAGCGTCGGGAGAAATTCCTCGCCATCGGCAGGTCGATTTAGTAGAGATTCACGATACGAGCGGGACCGTCCCGAGGGGTGCATATGCTTGGACGCGACAACGCTAACGCTTCGGTAACCTTGAGGAATCCACTCTCTGCGCCGAAAAATTCCCGGGATGCGTAGGGAGTAGGGATGGTTCGCTTCTCAAGGATCGGCCGCGCGAGCTTGGCCTTGGCGGCAGCGCTGGTGGCGCTGACGCTGGCCTCGTGCTCCGATTACAGCGGCACGTTGCCGAAGCACATGCGCCCGCTTGACGCCAAGACGCGCGCGCTTGTCGAGCGCAAGGGCATGGACCTGCGCTCTCCGATCCTGATCCGCATCTTCAAGGAAGACTCGACGCTCGAGGTCTGGAAGCAACAGAAGTCGACGGGCCGCTACGTGTTCCTGAAGGATTACGACATCTGCGCCTGGTCCGGCGTGCTTGGCCCGAAGATCAAGGAAGGCGACCGGCAGGCCCCGGAAGGCTTCTACACGATCCGCCCGGCGCAGATGAATCCGGACTCCGACTACTATCTCGCTTTCAACATGGGCTACCCGAACGAGTTCGACCGCTCGCTCGGCCGGACCGGCTCCGAGCTGATGGTGCACGGCGCCTGTTCGTCGCGCGGTTGCTACTCGATGACGGACGAGAACATCCAGGAGATCTACACGCTTGGCCGGCTCGCCTTCCAAGGCGGGCAGCGCGAGTTCCAGGTCGAGGCCTACCCGTTCCGCATGACGCCGGAGAACATCGCCAAGCATCGCAACGATCCGAACATGCCGTTCTGGATGATGCTGAAGGAAGGCTACGACCACTTCGACGTGACGGGCCAGCCTCCGAAGGTCGACGTCTGCGAGCACCGCTACGTCTTCAATTCCGTGCCGACGGAGGGCCGCAGCTTCAACGCGTCGGCCTCCTGTCCGCCGATGTCGATGCCGGAGCCGATCCGCATCGCGGTGGAGGAGAAGGAAGCGCGCGACAACGCCAAGATGCTGCTGATCGCCGATCGCCTCGATCGGCGCGAAGGCGGCAACGGTGCGCAGGCATTGCAGGTCGCCATAGCGACGCCGACCTCGGCGCAGCGCGCCGCGCCGCTTCCGATGTCGGTCGCTGGCACCGTCTCGCTCGAGCCCGCGACGACCGCGAGCGTTCAGCCGGCGCCCGCTAGCGTGGCGACGCCGCCCGCTGTCGAGACTGCGAAGCTTCCGGCTCCCGCGGTGACGACCGTCACCTCTGCTACACAGGCCGCACTGGCAGCGGCACCCGCTCCGCGGCCAGCATCCGCGTCGGTCGCCACTGCCTCTCCGACCGCGTCTTCAGCACCCGCCGCCTCGACGACGGCTGCTGCGGCAGGCGCCGGCTTCCTGCCGGTTCCGGAGCTTCGGACGGCGACGGAGGATGCGCAGCAGCCCGCGGCAGCATCTGGGACCACGCCCTCGGAGACGGCGACGCTTCAGGAGCGGATGCTTGCCGGAAGCGCCGCGTTCGACCCGCCGGTTGCCAATTCCTACGCCTCCGCTTCGTCCGAGGACGAAGGGCTGACCGGGATGGTTCTGCGGCTGATCAAGAAGAAGCCGGGCGAGGCGCAGGCCGGAGCGAACTGAGCCGAGCTCGCTCGGACTAGGCCAAGGCACTGACGGGCGATACGGCCGCTTACTTCAAAGCGTTCAATGCCGCTGCGGCGCGGATGAGCGCCTTGAATGCCTTCTCGCTCAACGGAAGTGGCTTCGACTTTGACTGACTTCCGAGAACCGAACAGCGAATTCAATAACCGCCTCAGTGGAATCGGGGTGAGAATTCGGGGTAGCCGGGCTCCTGCATGCGTGCCTCGGGGTTCACACGGGACTCGAACAGGCGCTCGTTGGCGTCGCGCAGCCGCCGGCTCACCTCCCGCGCCAGATTCATCTGCAGCAGGGTGGACCGTTGCAGGTCGCGCTTGTAGAGCTTGAATACTGAATCGAACCCCAGCCGAATTGCGCGGCAAGCCTCCAACGCCAGCACCGAGGCATTGCGGGCGTGCACCTCGATCAATGCCATCTCCCCGAAGCAGTCACCCTCGGACAGTTCGCTGAGCAGGAACTGCTGCCCCTGCCAATCCTTGATCACCGCCACGCGGCCCTGCTCGAGAATGAAGAATGCGTTCGCGCCTTGACCCTCCTTGAAGAAGAAGTCGTTGCGCGCCACGTCCACCCGGTTGGACTGCTCCAGCAAGAAAGCAAGCGAGTCGTCGTTGAGCCCGCCGAAGATGGAGACTTTCTTGAGCAGCTGCGGTGAGATCTCAAGCATGGCCTCTTCGCTGCATCACGGGCCGGCCTACAGGTCCGCCGTACTCTTCACCATCTGGCATCAAACGCAATGGGCGCTGCGGCCGGCAATAGGAGACGCCGATGCCTGATCGATCCCTCACGCCCGGCCGAGGATGCTTCTCCAAAATCGCCGGTCCGGAAACATCGCAAGGCGTTCTATGAGGCAGCCAAGTGTTCCATCGCTGGCGGACAGCTAGATCATCAACCAAATCGTCCCGAGATCAAGATCGCGACACCGACCTGGCACGACGTCTCGCTGGGGCACCGGTCATCGATGTCCGAAATGGGTCAAGATGCGAAGTTAGACGGGCGGCGCGGCCATGTTCGCTTCGGCGCCGACTTCCGAAGTGTGATCCCGGCTCCCACCCGCAGACGCCTGCGCGATGCACTTTGGGCCTAGGCGATCACCATCCCGTGGCACTGCTTGTATTTCTTGCCTGAGCCGCAGGGGCAGGGCTCGTTGCGGCCGACCTTGCCCCAGGTGGTGGGATTAGAGGCGTCGCGCTTCGCCTGGCGCGCCGTCGGCTTTGCCGTCGCCGCCTTGTCGTCGGCCATCTCGTCTTCGCCGGTCGAGGCGTTGATGTGGTGCTCCTCGCCGGCCGGCAACGGAGGAGGCGGCGCGCGGGCGCTGCTGGATCTCCACGTGCGCGAGCTGCCCGGTGACCGCGCGGCGGAGATTGGCGATCAGGTGCTGGAAGAGCTCGAAGCTCTCGGTCTTGTATTCGTTGAGCGGATCGCGCTGCGCGTAGCCGCGGAAGCCGATCACCGAGCGCAGATGGTCGAGCGTCGCGAGATGCTCGCGCCACAAATGGTCGAGCGTCTGCAAAAGCACCTGCTTCTCGACCGCGCGCATCAGCTCCGGCCCGAAGCGCGCGACCTTGCGCGCCATCAGCTCGTCGCTCGCCTTGGAGAGGCGCTCGCGGATCTCGTCGTCGGCGATGCCTTCCTCCGCCGCCCAGTCCTTGACCGGAAGGTCGAGGTTGAGCTGCTCTCTCGCGGCCTTGGAGAGCCCCTCGACGTCCCACTGCTCCGCGTAGGCGCGCTCCGGGATGAACTTGTCGACCATGCTCGTCGATGACCTCGCGGCGCATGTCGCGCACGGTGTCGCCGGCGTGCTCGTCGGTCATCAGCTCGATGCGTTGCTCGAAGATGACCTTGCGCTGGTCGTTCATCACGTTGTCGAACTTCAGGAGGTTCTTGCGGATGTCGAAGTTGTGCGCCTCGACCTTCGCCTGCGCGCGCTCCAGCGCCTTGTTGATCCAGGGATGGACGATCGCCTCGCCGTCCTTGAGGCCGAGCTTCTGCAGCATCCCGTCCATGCGGTCGGAGCCGAAGATGCGCATCAAGTCGTCCTGCAGCGACAGGAAGAACTTCGAATGGCCGGGGTCGCCCTGGCGTCCGGAGCGGCCGCGGAGCTGGTTGTCGATGCGGCGGCTTTCGTGCCGCTCCGTGCCGATGATGTAGAGACCGCCCGCGCTCGCCTGAAGCGCCAGTGCTTTGAGCCGCTCGACCTCGGCGCGGATCTTCTTCTCGCGCTCGCCGCGCTCCGGCCCTTCGGGCACGTCGGCGAGCTCGTGCATCACCCGCATGTCGGCGTTGCCGCCGAGCTGGATGTCGGTGCCGCGTCCGGCCATGTTGGTGGCGATCGTCACCGCACCGGGCACGCCGGCCTGCGCGACGATATAGGCCTCCTGCTCGTGGTAGCGCGCGTTCAGGATGGTGAAGACCTTGCTCTTCATCGGGTCGCTGAACAGCGTCGCGAGCGCCTTCGGATCGGAGAAGTCGCGCTGCTGCCACCCGCGCTTGCGCAAGAGGCCCGCAAGAAGCTCCGACTTCTCGATCGAGGTCGTGCCGACAAGCACCGGCTGCGCGCGCGACTTGCAATCCTCGATCAGGTCGAGGATCGCCGTGTACTTCTCGTCTGCCGTCCGATAGACCTCATCGTGGTCGTCGATGCGCACCATCGGCCGGTTGGTCGGCACCTCGACCACGTCGAGATTGTAGATGTCGATGAATTCCTCGGCCTCGGTGGTGGCCGTGCCGGTCATGCCGGCGAGCTTCTCGTAGAGGCGGAAATAGTTCTGGAAGGTGATCGAGGCGAGCGTCTGGTTCTCCGGCTGGATCTTGACGTGCTCCTTCGCTTCGAGCGCCTGATGCAGCCCGTCGGAGTAGCGCCGGCCTTCCATCATGCGGCCGGTGAACTCGTCGATGATGATCACCTGGCCGTTCTTGACGATGTAGTCCTTGTCGCGCTGGAAGAGCTTGTGGGCGCGGAGCGCGTTGTTGATGTGGTGGACGATCGCCACGTTCTCCACGTCGTAGAGCGACTCGCCCTTCAACATGCCTTGCGCTGCGAGAATGCTTCTCCACCCTCTCGGTGCCGTCTTCGGTGAAGCTCGCCGTGCGCACCTTCTCGTCGAGCTCGTAGTCGCCCTCGCCGAGCTGCGGGATGACGCCGTCGATGGCGATGTAGAGCTCCGAGCGGTCCTCGGTCGGGCCGGAGATGATGAGCGGCGTCCGCGCCTCGTCGACCAGGATGGAGTCGACCTCGTCGACGATCGCGTAATAGTGCCCGCGCTGCACCATGTTCTGGACGTTGTATTCCATGTTGTCGCGCAGATAGTCGAAGCCGAACTCGTTGTTGGTGCCGTAGGTGACGTCGGCCGCGTAGGCGGCGCGCCGCTCGGCCGGGCTGCAGCCCGTGCACGATGACGCCGACGGAGAGCCCGAGGAACGTGTAGATGCGGCCCATCCACTCGGAGTCGCGCTTCGCGAGGTAGTCGTTGACGGTGACGACGTGGACGCCGCGGCCGGTGAGCGCGTTCAGATAGACGGGGAGGGTGGCGACGAGCGTCTTGCCCTCGCCGGTCTTCATCTCGGCGATCGAGCCTTCGTTCAGGACCATGCCGCCGACGAGCTGCACGTCGAAGTGCCGCTGGCCGAGCGTGCGCTTCGCCGCTTCGCGCACCGTCGCGAAGGCATCCGGCAGAAGGGTCTCGAGCGTCGTGCCGTCGGCGATCTGCTTGCGGAACTCGTCGGTCTTGGCGCGCAGCTCCGCGTCGCTCAGCCGCTCATATTCGGGCTCCAGAGCATTGATCGCGTCGACCGTGGGCTGGTAGCGCTTGACGCGCCTGTCGTTTGCCGATCCGAAGACCTTGCGGCCCAGATTGCCCAAGCCAAGCATGCGCCACCTTTCCGATCAGCGATGCGGGCGCCGGAGATCGCCCGCCACAAAAAGCTCGCCTTTTTCGCAAGCTTGTATTGAGGACTTAGGGCGGCTAATGCCGCACGTGAACTTACGCCCGGCAGTGGACTGCGGGACACGCGACAGATAAGAACGGGCCAAAGCTCTGTCAACGCTGGCGCTTCGGCAGATTGGCCGCGCCTCATGCCCCCCTGAAGGAGTGGATATGCCCCCCATGCTGAGAGTCGTGCCGGCCATGCTGGCGGCACTTCTGGTTGCTGCCACGGCGCCTCAGGCCGTCCGCGCCCAGGATGCAAAACCCGCGGAGGCCGCGTCAGCCGAGCCGGCGCGCGATCCGGACACCGTGTTGGCGACGGTCGGCGACAATAAGGTGACGGAGCGGGAGCTACAGATCGCCAAGGACGCCTTCGCGAGCGAGCTTACCAACGTGCCCGAGGCGCAGCAGCGGAGCGTCCTGATCGATGCCGTTGTTAACATGGAGCTTCTGGCGCAGGCGGCCCGCGACGAGAAGTCTCGACCAAGGCCCTGATTTCGATGCGCGCGCGGAATTTCTGAGGCTGCAGGCCCTGCGCAATCTCTACGTCGAGCACGCGATCGTGAATGGGCTCACGGACGCCGAGCTTCAGGACGGCTACCAGTCGCTCGTCGTGAAGGCGCACAAGCCCGTGCCACAGGTGCGCGCCCGCCACATCCTGGTCGACACCAAGGAAGAAGCGGAGAAGATCATCGAGGAGCTTAAGGGCGGCGCCGACTTCGCCGAGCTCGCAAAGCAGTCGAAGGATCCGAGCGGCCAGAACGGCGGTGACCTCGGTTTCTTCGGCGCCGGCCAGATGGTGCCGGAGTTCGAGAAGGCCGCCTTCGCGCTCGAGCCCGGACAGATCACGCAGGAGCCGGTGAAGTCGCAGTTCGGCTGGCACGTGATCAAGGTGGAAGAGAAGCGCATGAGCGAGCCGCCGAGCTTCGCGGAGGTCGAGGCGCAGCTCCGGAACTATCTGATGCGGCAGAAGTTCGAGACCATCCTCGCCGGGCTGCGCGACAAGTATCCGGTGGAGATCGTCGACCAGCCGGCAGCGCCTGCCGCGCCCGAGGCGGCGCCTGCTGCGCCCGAAGCGGCGCCCGCGACGCCGGAAGCCGCTCCGGAAACGCCGGCCCCGGCCGAGCAGCCGAAGCCTTAAGTCCCGGTTCGCGCGACCATGGCGGGTGCGGCGTCGCCGTTCGCGCCGACCTCCTATCCGGAGGCGCCGGCGCTTGCCGGCATCCGGTCTGGCGACCGCCGAAGCGGGCATCCGCTACAAGGGGCGGACCGACCTCCTCCTCGTCCGCTTCGATCCGGCGGCGACGGTCGCCGGCGTGTTCACCAAGTCGCGCTGCGCCTCCGCGCCGGTCGACTGGGACCGTGCCCGCCTGAAGGGCGGCAAGGCGAGGGCCCTCGTCGTCAATTCCGGCAATGCCAACGCCTTCACCGGCATGAAGGGGCGGCAGGCGGTTGAGGCGACGGCCGCCGCGGCGGCGAATGCGGTCGGCTGCGACGTCGGCGAAATATTCCTCGCCTCGACCGGTGTCATCGGAGAGCCGCTCGATCCGAAGCCATTCGCCGAGAACCTCGCGTGGCTCGCGAGGGAGGCGGAGCCCGGTGGCTTTCTCGGCGCGGCGCGCGCCATCATGACCACCGACACCTTCCCGAAGCTTGCGACACGGAGGGTCCGTGTCGGCTCCGGCGACGTTGTCCTCAACGGCATCGCCAAGGGATCGGGCATGATCGCGCCCGACATGGCGACGATGCTCTCCTTCATCTTCACCGATGCGCCGATCGGCGCGGCCGCGCTGCAATCGTGTCTGGAAGATGCGGTCGCCGGTAGCTTCAATGCGACGACGGTCGACGGCGACACCTCGACGTCGGACACCGTGCTCGCTTTCGCGACCGGCGACGCAGCGACGCGCGGCGTGCCGCAGCTCGATCGAAGCGGCGACGCCCTTCTAAGCTTCAGGGCAGGGCTCGCCGATCTCTGCCGCGAACTGGCGCAGCTCGTCGTGCGCGACGGGGAGGGGGCGTCGAAATTCGTGGAGGTGGTGGTGAGCGGAGCGGAGTCCGACGCCTCCGCCAAGCGGGTTGCGCTGTCGATCGCCAACTCACCGCTCGTCAAGACGGCAATCGCCGGCGAAGACGCGAACTGGGGCCGCGTGGTGATGGCTGTCGGCAAGGCGGGCGAACCGGCCGACCGCGACCGCCTTGCAATCTGGTTCGGCGACCATCGCGTCGCCCATACCGGCGAGCGCGATCCATCCTATTCGGAAGACGCCGTCTCCGAATACATGAAGCGGCCCGAGCTCGTCCTCCGCGCCGACCTCGGCATCGGGAGCGGAAAGGCGACGGTTTGGACCTGCGATCTGACCGCCGGCTACATCGCCATCAACGCCGACTATCGGAGCTGAGGCTTTCCCTTTGCGAAGCCCGCCTCTCATACCGACCGCCGTGCGGCGGACGCATGCAAGGCGGTTTCTGGTCTTTGCGCTTCTCGGCCTTGGCGCCTGCTCTGGACGCGACTGGCAAGCGAGGGAGACCGAGCGCGCTGAGGAAAAGATCCGCGTGGAGGTCGGCGATCCGTCGGCGCAGTTCTTGAACGTCCAGGTGACTGGGGATGAGAGAACCGGCCAGATATGCGGGGAAGTCAAAGCCACGGGCGGGATGAAGGCCCGCTTCATCGTCTATATCGATGGAACGGCCGGCCCCTATCTTGCGGCCAGCCAGGGCAGGCACCCCCTCCCGCACGATCAGTTTGAATTCGCCTGGCGGAACGACTGCCTCCGTGAGGGCTACAAGCCGGCATGCCGCCGCTGCTCGTGGTCGCCTGCGCCCTGATCGACCCCGACAATCGTGTCCTGATCGCCAAGCGGCCGGAAGGGCGGTCGCTGGCCGGGCTCTGGGAGTTTCCGGGGGGAAAGGTGGAGGAGGGGGAGACCCTGGAGGATGCGCTGATCCGGGAACTCTATGAGGAGCTTTCAGTAACCGTCACAAAGCCCTGCCTCGCCCCCCTGACTTTTAGCACCTACGATTATCCAGAATTTCATCTTTTGTTGGCACTTTTCATTTGCCGCAGATGGGAAGGGAGCCCCGTGGCAAAGGAAGCCCCGGAAATCAAATGGGTCCGGGCGAGCAGGCTCAGGGAATACCCGATGCCGCCCGCCGATGCCCCCTTGATCAGCCATCTCGCTGACCTGCTCTGAGGGAGGATGCACGGCGTGCGGAGCGAAGGCGTCTTTAGGCGTTTCGTCGTCGACGAGCGCGGGGCGACCGCCATCGAGTACGGCCTGATCTGTGCCATGATCGCCGTCGTGGTGATCGGCATTTCCGCAACCGGCGGAGCGTTGACCGGGCTCTACAACAAGCTGGCGGCGATCGCCACGGCGCTCGTTGGAGGCGGCGGAGGCGGCTAAGCTCCGCGATACACGGCTCAGCGCTGCCGCTTCGTCGGCGCGAGCGCGTCCGCCAGACTGACTCTCCCAGATCCGCGCCTGGCAGGCTTCTGCTGGCTCTCGTGCGGCGACCAGCCCGAGAGCGAGACGATGTCGAAGGTCGCGCGCACGCGCCCGTCCGGATCGCTGAAGCGCTCCGCATAGATCGCCGCCGCGCGGAGGAACATCTCCTTCCGCGCCGGACGCCGGTCCCGCTCCGGCGAAGCGTTCGTGGCGCCCATTTCCTTCAGATCGCGAAAGAGATCGAACGCCGTGTCGTAGCGCACCGTCGAGCGCGTCGTGGTCGACAACGGGAAGCGCCAAGCCGGCGCGTTGTAGAAGCGCACCGAGATCGCGCACGTCCGCGGCAGGCAGAACGCGCGGACTTGCGCCGCCGCGGACCTCGCTTTCCGCAGCAGCAAGAGCTTCGCGGAGCTCTGCCAGTGTCCGCCCGCCCGTCATCGCGGCAAGCAGAAGCCCGTCGGGCTTGAGCGCCGCGCGGATCTGAACGAGCGCGCCGGGAAGATCGTTGGTCCACTGCAAGGCTAGCGTCGAGACGAAGAGGTCGATCGATTCCGGCGCGAGCGGAAGCGCCTCCTCGTCTCCGACAAAGCCCGTTGCGCCGGGGCCGAAAGCAGCCTGCGTCTGCTCAAGGCGAAAGACGCGCTCGACCTTTCCGGAGGCAAGGAGCGCGTCGGCAAGCGCCTGCGTCTGTCCGCCATGCGCGACCGCGATGTCGAAGCGGCGCTCGATCGCGGAAAGACGCTCGACGAGGTCGGCGGCGGCATGCTCGACCAGAAATCCCGCGCGCGCCTCGCCGCGCCGATGCGCGCGCGCGAGGCGGCTGCGGAGAAGTCGCTTGTCGGTGATCTCTGCGACCATGGGTGACCCGGCTAGGGCGCCGCGATAGCATGGCGGCATGCTGGCGCTCAAACGCACCGACCTCGGCCTGGCGCGCCTTGCCGGACTTGCGGTCGACCTAGTGCTGCCCCCGACGTGCCCGGGCTGCGGCAACGCCGTCGGCGACAGCGACGCGCTTTGCGCCGCCTGCTGGTCGGCGATCCGCTTCATCGCGCCGCCGCTCTGCCCGGTCTACGGCACGCCCTTCGCCTATGAGCTGGGGGAGGGGATCGTCTCGGCCGAAGCGCTGGCTGACCCCCCGCCGTTTCGACGCGCTCGCGCCGCAGCCATCTATGGAGACGTGGCACGGCGGCTCGTGCACCAGATGAAGTATTATGATCGGCCGCACATGGCCGATGTCATGGCGAAGTCGATGCGGCGGGCTGTCGAGCCGCTCCTTGCCGACTGCGCCCTGATCGTGCCGGTGCCGCTCTACCGCTGGCGGCTTTGGAGGCGACGATTCAACCAGTCCGCGCTTCTTGCGGCGCGGCTTTCCCGGTTGACGGGTATCCCGCATGACCCCTTCGTCGTGGAGCGGGTCAAGGCGACCCGCCAGCAGGTCGGGCTGAGCGCCGCCCAGCGGGCCGACAACGTGCGCGGCGCCTTCCGGGTCCCGGAGGCCATGGCGGCAAAGATCGCCGGCCGCGACATTCTGCTCGTCGACGATGTCTATACGTCCGGCGCGACCGCCAAGGCGGCGACCCGGGCGCTTCTCCGGGCAGGGGCCGCGGCGGTCGACGTCCTGACCTTTGCGCGCGTGGTCCGATGAACCCTTCTTTTGCAAATGTTGTGTGAAATTACATATACTTGAGCGGAAACGGGATTTGTGAGCGCCGCGATGCCCAAGGTAACCATCTATACGCGCAGGTTCTGCGGCTATTGCACCGCCGCAAAGGGCCTGCTCACCGAAAGGGGCGTCGCCTTCGACGAGATCGACGCGACCGGCGCTCCTGAGAAGCGGCAGCGAAATGATCGAGCGCTCCGGCCGTTTCACCTTCCCGCAGATATTCATCGGCGAGCGGCACGTCGGCGGCTGCGACGAGCTTTACGCCCTACAGGCGCGCAGGCGAGCTTGACCGCATGCTCGCCTCAGAGGCAGCGGCATGAAGTTCAAGGCGGCCTGCGTCCAGCTCCAATCCTCGACCAACGTCGCGGAGAACATCGAGACCGTGGAGCGGCTCGTGCGCGAGGCGGCTCGCGCCGGCGCGAGCTACGTCCAGACGCCGGAGATGACCAACATCGTGGAGCGGAACCGCGCGTCGCTCGCTGCGGCGATCGCACCGGAACAATCCGACGAGGCGGTGAAGCGCTTCTCCGCGCTCGCGGCGGAGCTCGGCATCGTGCTCCACATCGGGTCCTTCGCGCTCAAGGCCGCCGACGGCAAGATCGCCAACCGCGCGCTGATCTTCGGTCGCAAGGGCGATGTCATCGCACGCTACGACAAGATCCATCTCTTCGATGTCGATCTTCCGAGCGGCGAGAGCTGGCGTGAGTCCGCTGTCTATTATCCGGGCGACAGCGCCATCGTGGTGGACTTGCCGTGGCTCAGGCTCGGCGTCTCGATCTGCTACGACATCCGCTTTCCGCATCTCTATCGCGCGGAGGCGCATGCCGGCGCGACGGCGCTCACCGCGCCCGCGGCCTTCACGAAGCAGACAGGCGAAGCGCACTGGCATGTGCTGCAGCGGGCGCGCGCCATCGAGAACGGAGCCTTCGTCATCTCCGCCGCGCAGGCCGGTCGCCACGCCGACGGCCGCGAGACTTTTGGGCATTCCATGATCGTGTCTCCGTGGGGCGAGATTCTCGCCGAAGGCGGCGGCGAAGGCGCGGAAGTCATCCTCGCTGAGATCGACCCGGCACTTTCCGAAGATGCGCGCCGACGCATCCCTTCGCTCAAGAACGAGCGCCCTTTCTCGCTTCCCGAGGAGAAGCCGGCGCTGAGGACGGCGTCATGATCCGCTATTCGCTAGCGTGCATCGATGGGCACGACTTCGAGGCGTGGTTCGCCGATTCTGCTGCCTACGACGCGCAGAAGTCCGAGGGCATGCTCGTCTGCCCCGTGTGCGGCTCGGAGGAGGTCGATAAGGCGCTGATGGCGCCGTCCGTGTCGACCGCGCGCAAGAAGAGCTCCATGCGCCTCGCAGCCAACATGCCGGAGCAGGAGGAGACAATCTCCATGCTCCGGAAGCTGCGCGAGCACCTGACGGCGAATGCCGACTATGTCGGCCCGCGTTTTGCCGAGGAGGCGCGCCGCATCCACTACAAGGAGGCGGAAAGGCGCGGCATTTACGGCGAGGCCTCGAAGGAGGACGCCCGGGCGCTGGCCGACGAGGGGATAGAGTTCCACCCCCTCCCGATGCTGCCTGAAGAGCACAACTGAGAAGTACCCGAGAAGCTCGCGAAGCTTCACGTTCGCGTAGGGGCTCTTGCCGCGTTCCCGCCGCGCATCGATTGTCGGATGCGACTCGGGTGGGAGAAGGATGATGAGGCATCTCAAGGCCTTCGCCGCGGCGCTGTTTGCGCTTATCTCGCTTGCGGCCGCGAACGGAGCCGCGGCGGAACAGAAGTCCGCCATCTTCGCGGGCGGTTGCTTCTGGTGCATGGAGGAAGCTTTCGACAAGGTGCCGGGTGTCGTCGCCACGACGTCCGGCTATACGGGCGGACACGTCCAGAATCCCACCTACGAGCAGGTGTCGAACGGCGGCACCGGGCACTTCGAGTCGGTGAAGGTCGACTACGACCCTGCGAAGGTCACCTACGCGCAGCTTCTCGACGCCTATTGGCATAACATCGACCCGCTCGATGCGCGCGGCCAGTTCTGCGACAAGGGCAGCCAGTATTTGAGCGCAATCTTCGTCGCGACCCCTGAGGAGGAGGCGCTTGCCAAGGCGAGCAAGGAGAAGGTCGCCGCCAAGCTCGGCAAGCCGATCCAGACCAAGATCCTGCCCGCCAGCACGTTCTACCCGGCCGAAGGCTACCACCAGAATTTTCACGTGACGAACGCCGCCCGCTACAAGTTCTACAAGTTCGGATGCGGGCGGGCGCAGCGCCTCCAGGAGCTCTGGGGCGACCCGGCGGCCTGAAACGTGGCGCGGCAGCAACGCTTTGGTGTTCTCGCGGGAACCGAGATGCCTCGAATTGCCTTACCCTGGCGATCCTCGTAGCATGAGCGGGCGGCCGCGGTTTGCGGGGCAGATGGGCCGTGATCCGGAGTGGGTGGCGTGATCAACAGACGGTTCTTCCTCGCCGGGGCGGCGAGCGCGTTTCTCGGTGCCTGCAGCGCGATCCCGGCGACGGGCCCGCTGGCCTACGCACCCGGCGAAGGCTCCGGTATCCTCGTTCCTGCGAGCGACGAGCCCTTCAAGGTTCCGCCGGTCAATCTCGCGACCATTCCCGCTCAGTTCCATCGCCAGATCGTGCGCGACCCGACCGGCGAGGCGCCGGGCACCGTCGTCGTCGATCCGGGGCAGACGCTATCTCTATCTCGTCGAGCCGAACGGCAAGGCGCGCCGCTATGGCATCGGCGTCGGCCGCGAAGGCTTCGCCTGGAACGGCACCGCGACCATTCAGATGAAGCGCGAATGGCCGAAATGGTATCCGCCGGTCGAGATGCAGGCAGCGCGACGAGCGCGCCCGCCAATATGCCAAAGGCATGGACGGCGGCCCCGACAATCCGCTCGGCGCGCGCGCGATGTACCTGTTCCAGAATGGCAGGGACACGCTCTACCGCATCCACGGCACGAACGAGCCGAAGTCGATCGGCACGGCGGTGTCCTCCGGCTGCATCCGCATGCTGAACGCCGACGTGATCGACCTCTATAATCGCGTCCCGATCGGGACGAAGGTCGTGGTGCTGCCGGCGATGAGCCCGATGGCCCGCATCGGCAATGCACTTACCGATCTCAATGCAGAATGGCGCCAGAACGTGCGGCGCCTTGCGGGCAATCCGATCTGATCGCCTTGCTGTTCGCTGCTTCCTGGCTGAAGGCGTTCTGCCCTTAAAGGCGTTCATCTTCGTCGCGGACAACCTGCTCGTAGCGCCTGCCGGTCCAGGTCAGCCCCATGTCGCGCAGGAGGTGATCGTCGACCCCCTTGAGCTTGTTCGTAAGCTCCGCCTGCACTTTCACCTCCCTGAGCGCCTTGAGCCAAGCGGCGAACCAGGCTTCCAGGCGCATCGGCGAACGACACCCGGCGCGGTGTGGTAGAAACGTTGGCCATAGCCGTGCTCCTCTGTTTGCGGAGCGGGAATAAGACCCCATACCTGCCAGCGCGATGTCATGATTGATGGGCTCTTTTCTGCCCTGGGAAAAATGATCGTTCGGACCGGGAGAATCCTGTGAATCCGCTGGAGCGCGCCCTCGCGATCCTGCTTCTGCTGACGCGCCGGAAGCTCTTTCCGGCGTCGGAACTCGCGGCGCGTTTCGAGGTGTCCGTCAGAACGATCTACCGGGACATCGACCGGCTGATCGCGCTCGGCATTCCGGTTGAGGCGGAGCGCGGCGCGGAAGGCGGTTTCCGGCTTTCCGGCGACTATCTCTCGCCGCCGATTGCGCTGAACCGTGTCGAGACGACGGCGCTCCTGGTGGCGCTGACGGTCGTCCGCGGGCTTGAGACGACGCCGCTCAAGGGCGACCTCGAAGCAGCGGAGGCGAAGCTCCTTGCGGCGCTTCCGAAGTCGGCCCGCGACATCCTGGCGAACGGGCCGAGAATCGTCGGCATCGAGCGGCAGCCGGATGACATATTTCACGGTCCGCGGCCGCCCGAGCGCCCCGAGGAGCATCAAGCCGTCGTCGACACGTTTCTTGAGGGCATCCTGGCGCAACGCCGCGTGGAGATGACCCACCGCAACCCGAAGCGGACGAGCGAGAGAGAGCACGAGGTCGAGCCGCACGGGCTGCTTTGGGATCGCGACCTTTGGTATCTCGTCGGTCGCTCGCTCGAAGCCGGCGAGATCAGGATGTGGCGCGCCGACCGCGTGATCACAATCAAGGTGACCGGTATGGCTTTCCGTCCGATGCCCGACTTCGACGTGCGCACGCTCCTCGGGCGGCAATGGCTGGAAAGCGCCATGCGCACTTGGGAGAAGCGGAACGAAGGCTGCCGCATCGGCATGAGCGCCGATGCCGCGGCGAGGCTGCGCCGCGACTGGTTCTATCGCCACGCCGCTTATTTCGAAGGCAGCGACGGGCGCGTGGTGATGTCGTGGCCGGAGACCGATCCCGAGACGGTTCTGCCGCTCGTCCGTTGGCTGGGAGCGGAGGCCGAAATCCTTGAGCCTTTGAGCCTGCGCGAGAAGCTCTGCTCAGAACTCGATGCGATCAGGCTGGGCTATGCGTAGGCGCGGCGTGCCGGGCGGGAGGCTGTTCCTTGCGACGCTCGCATTTTGCTGCGGGCTCGGCGGGTACGCCAACGCCGATTTCAGCTGCCGCAAGGAGAGCTTCAACGCGTGGCTTGGCGGCGTGAAGAAGGATGCGGCGGCCGCCGGCATTTCCGCGCGGACGCTTCGCGCGCTCGACGGGCTGAAGCTCGACGAAAGGGTGGTGCGGCAGGATCGCGGCCAGCCAAGCCTTTCGCAAAGCTTCCTCGACTACCTCTACAGCGCGGTGAGCGCGGCGCGCCTGAAGCGCGGCACCGAGCTGATGCGGGCGCATGCGCGGACCCTTGCCCAGGTCGAGCGCGATTACGGCGTGCCCGGCGGCGTCATCGTCGCCCTCTGGGGGCTCGAGACGGACTTCGGCGGCTACATGGGCAACACGCCGCTCCTCTCCTCGCTTGCCACGCTTGCCTATGATTGCCGCCGTCCGGAAGCCTTCCGCGCCGAGTTGATGGGGGCGCTGACGCTCCTCGATCATGGCGACCTGACGCTCAACGAACTGAAGGGCTCGTGGGCGGGTGCTGTCGGACAGGTGCAGTTCACGCCGACGAACTATCTGAAATACGCTGTCGACTATGACGGCGACGGCCGCCGCGATCTGGTCGGCAGCGTCGCCGATGCGCTCGCCTCCGGCGCCAACTATCTGAAATCGATCGGCTGGCGCCGTGGCGAGCCGTGGCTTGAGGAAGTGCGCGTGTCGGATGGCGTGCCCTGGCAGGAGGCAGCGCGCGAGAACCTGAAGCCGCGCCGCTTCTGGGCGGCGGCTGGCGTGACGCGGAGGGACGGCGGCGCGCTACCGGCAGACAACGTGGCCGCTGCCTTGCTTCTGCCGATGGGGCGGCTCGGGCCGGCGTTCCTGGCCTACCGGAACTTCCTGATCTTCTGGGAATGGAACCAGAGTTCGAACTACTCACTCGCCGCCGCCTATTTCGCGACGCGGCTTTCCGGCGCCCCTCGGCTCGACCCCGGCAACGCTCCGCCGATCCTCACCTCCGCGGAGATGCGCGAGGTGCAGAAGCGGCTGAACGCGCATGGGTCACGATGCCGGCGAGCCTGACGGGCGGCTCGGCGAGATCACGCGCAAAGGCGTGAAGCAGGCGCAGCTTGCCTTAGGTCTTCCCGCTGACGGCTACCCGACGAAGGAATTGCTGCAGCGTCTCCGACAGCGCTAGCCCTTTTTCCCTTGTGCGAAGGTTCCGCTGGCGCGGTGCCCGCTTCTTCACCTCGTCCGTGTCAGCGCCAGCCACAGGCCGCCGCCGATCAGCACGCCGCCGCTGATCTTCGAGAGCCAGCGCACGCGCGTCTCCGAGATACGGCGCCCGGCGCCCCCGACAAGCACGGCGTAGAGCCCGTCGGAGATCGAGGCGACGACGACGGCGGTCGCGCCCATGATCAGGACCTGCAGCGCATAGTCGCCGTTCGGGTCGATGAATTGCGGGATGAAGGCGCCGAAGAAGACAAGCGTCTTCGGATTGCTGAGTGGCGACGAGAAAGCCCTGCAGGAAGAAGCCGACGCGCGGCACGGGCGCGGTGCCCGCTGCTCCGAGCGCTCCTGTTGCGCGCAGAAGCTTCACGCCGAGATAGACGAGATAGGCGGCGCCGATGAGCCGGACGACCTCGAACCACCAGCCGAGCGCCGCGATGAGCGAGGCGAGCCCGACACCGACGAGCGCGATCATGAGCGCGATGCCGAGCTGTGTCCCCGCGACGTTGAGGAGCCCGGCGCGCGTTCCGTGCGAGAGGCTGTTCGCGATGATCAGAGTCACCGTCGGCCCAGGCACGACGATGATGACGACCGTTGCGATGAGATAGGCGACGTAGAGCTCCGGCGACATCGGGCGACTCCGCGCTAGGGCTGCGGGCCCATGAAGTCGCGCTTGCCGATCTCCAGGCCCTTGTGACGCAGGATGTCGTATGCCGTTGTCTACGTGGAAATAGAAGTTCGGCAGAGCGAACTGGATCAGATAGCTCTGACCCGTGAAGGCGAGCGTCCGGCCACTCCTGAGCGGCAGCGAAATCTCGCGCGTCTCCGACCCGTCGATCGCCGCTGCCGGCACGCTTTTGACGAAGGCGAGCGTTTTGTCGAGCCGCTCCTTCAACTCGTCGAACGTCGATTTCCGTATCTTCGAACTTCGGGATTTCGCGGCCCGAAAGGCGCGCCACGATACCCTTGGCGTGGTCGCTCGCTATCGTCACCTGGCGCTTGAGGGGGAGCATATCCGGCGCAAGCCGGGCTCGATGAGTTCGGCGGGGTCGATGCCGTGCGCCGCGGCGATGCGCGGCCGCCTTGTCGAGGATCGCCGAGAGCGCCGTCAGCATCTGCGTGATGGCGGGAACTGAAGCCTCGGACATGGAAAGCGGCATGGGGGACCTCAAAGGAATGGAGGCGGCTTATAGCGCCGCGCCCGAGCCCGCGCCAGCAGCGCCCCGGGTAGCCAGCCCATTCGGCTCGCCCGGCGTCTTTCTCCTAATATTTGCCGGTTACCGGTTCCGTGAACGCCTCTGAGTCCGAATGGGAGTTGATGAACTAATAGAAATTAGCTATTCGCTGTTGTCGGCGACTGGCAGAGGCGGGACGGCCCAGAACAACGCACAGTCGTATTCAGGGAGGTGTTCATGAAGACATTCAATCGGTTGGGCTTTGCTTTGGCTGTCTCGCTGGCGGCGAGCGGTTTCGCGCAGGCGCAGGACAAGCCCGAGATCGCGTTCGTCGTGAACGGTCCATCGGATTTCTGGAAGATCATGGAAGCGGCGGTCGCCAAGGCGCAGACCGAGCTGCCCGACGTTACGCTCAGCTTCAAGTACCCCGAGCGCGCCGACGCCGCCGTGCAGAAGCGCATGATGGACGACCTCGTCGCCGCCGGCGTCGATGCCATCTCGGTGTCGGTGGTCGATCCGCCGACCTCGACCGATGCGATCAACACGGTCGCCGCGCAGATCCCGTTCTTCACCTTCGACTCCGACGCGACCCAGTCCAAGCGCGTCGCCTATATCGGCTCGTCCAACGTCCGAGCTCGGCAACATGGCCGGCGAGCTGATGAAGACGGCGATGGCGGGCAAGCAGGGCAAGTGCATCGGCTTCGTCGGGCTCCCCGGCGCCGACAATGCCAAGGAGCGCATCGCAGGGCTACAACGATAGCGGTCAAGGGCACCGGCCTCGAGCTGATCGACGTCCGCGGCGACGACATCGACCAGACCCGCGCTCGCGCCAACGTTGACGACGTGCTCGTCGCCAATCCCGACGTGAACTGCATGGTCGGCTTCTACTCCTACAACACGCCGCGCATGTACGAGGCGCTGAAGGACGCCGGCAAGCTCGGCCAGATCACGGTCGTCGGCTTCGACGAAGACCCGATCACGCTGGGTGGCGTCGCCGAGGGCTCGATCGCCGGCACGGTCGTGCAGAACCCCTATGAGTGGGGCATCCAGAGCGCGCACCTGATCGCCGACTACCTCAAGGGCGACAAGTCGAAGATCCCCGCCGACGGGATCATCATCATCCCGGGCCTGACGCTGACCAAGGACAACGTCAAGCAGTTCCAGGAAGACTTCCAGAAGAAGCTTGCTGGCGGCTAGTCCATCGTCCTCGATGCCCGCAGCCGGTTCGCCGGCTGCGGGCATTCCTTCAGGCGGCCCCTGCTATGTCCTGGCGCGATGACCGCGTCTGAGACCGCTGCTGCCGCATCGTCGGCCTCCACCGACCCCTTCATGAAGCTGTCGGGTCTGCGCAAGACCTATCCCGGCGTCGTGGCGCTGGCCGATTTCAGCATGGAGGTTCGGCCCGGCGAGGTGATCGGGCTGGTCGGAGAGAACGGCGCCGGCAAATCGACCCTGATGAAGATCCTCGGCGGCGTGATCGAGCCCGACCGGGGCACCATCGAAATCGACGGCGTCGTCCATCCGTCGCTCTCCGTTGCCCAGTCGATGGCAGCCGGCATTCGCCTTCGTCCATCAGGAACTCAACCTGTTCGACAACCTGAGCGTCGCCGCCAACGTCTATATCGGGCGCGAGCCGAGAAAGTACGGCTTCCTGAAGCTGGTCGACGACGACAAGCTCCAGAAGGCCGTCCAGCCCTTCCTCGACCGGCTCGGGGCGACCTTCTCGCCCGCCACGCCGGTGGCGACGGCTCTCGCTCGCCCAGCAGCAGATGGTCGAGATCGCCAAGGCGCTGAGCCTCCAGTCGCGCCTCGTCATCCTCGACGAGCCGACCTCGAGCCTGCCGATCGCAGAGACCGAGAAGCTGCTGCAGGTGATCGCCGGCCTCAAGGCGCACGGCATCGCGGTCATCTTCATCTCGCACCGGCTGAACGAAGTGGTTCAGGCCGCCGATCGCGTCCTGGTGCTGCGCGACGGCAATCTGGTGGGCGCGCTCGAAGGCGAAGCGATCAACCACGACACCATGGTCCGGCTGATGGTCGGCCGCGACCTCAAGGTCCATTACGTGTCCCCCGGCAACGAATCGGCGGAGAGGCCGTGCTCTCCATCAAGGGCGTTCGCACGTCCACCTATCCGGCACCGCGAGATCAGCCTCGACCTCCATGCCGGCGAGATTCTTGGGCTCGCGGGCCTCGTCGGCGCCGGGCGCACGGAACTCGCGCGGGTCCTGTTCGGCATCGACCGGCCGCAGGGCGGAAGCGTGCCTCCTTGACGGCCAGGAGGTGCGCTTTGCGACCTCCGCCGACGCTGTCCGGGCCGGCGTCTTCCTTGTGCCGGAGGATCGCAAGGGCGCCGGACTGCTGCTCGATCTTTCGATCGCGCAGAACATTACGCTGCCCGACCTGCGCGCCTACGCGCACAGCATCGTCGTCTCGCAGGACGCCGAGCTGGAGCAGGCGGAGCGCAGCCGCTCCGACCTCGACATCCGCACCTCCGACGTTTCCCAGCTGACGTCCTCGCTCTCGGGCGGCAACCAGCAGAAGGTCGTGCTCGCCAAATGGCTGGCCATGAAACCCAAGGCCATCATCTTCGACGAGCCGACGCGCGGCATCGATGTCGGCGCGAAGGCCGAGATCTATCACCTGATGCGCAGCCTGTCGGATTCCGGGGTCGCCGTCCTGATGATCTCCTCGGACATGGAAGAAGTGATCGGCGTCTCCGACCGCGTTGCGGTGATGCACGAGGGGCACATCCAAGGTACTCTCGATCGCGCCCAGTGCAGTGAAGAGAACATACTGCGGCTGGCCGTCGGCAGGTCGATCTAGGAACGGGGCAGGGGATGCTGAAGAAAGACCTGGGTCTGCTGGTGCTGATCATCGTCGTAGGGGCGGTGGTCGCGATCATCAATCCCCGCTTCCTGTCGCCGATCAACATCGCCAACACCGCCAACCTGGTCGGCCTGTTCGGCATATTCTCGATCGGCCAGGGCATTCGTGATCATCACGGGCGGCATCGAGCTGTCGGTCGGCTCGATCATCGCGCTGCTCGGCGTCATCTTTGTCGATCTCATCGCCAACAAGGGCGTCTGGTGGCCGGTCGCGGCGGTGCTGGTGCTGGGGATCGGCGTCCTGATGGGGCTGATCCACGGCCTGCTGATCACCAAGCTGAAGCTGCAGCCGTTCGTGGTGACGCTCTGCGGCCTGCTGATCTACCGCGGCGTCGCGCGCTTCTACACGAAGGACGCAACCGCCGGCTTCCCGTTCGGCGTGAATTTCCCCGACCTCGAATGGATCACCACGGGGCGTACGGATGTCGTCGCGCTTCTCACCGGCGGCTCGTTTCACACCATTCCCATCCCGCACGCCTTCTTCATCATGCTCGTGCTGGCGGTCGTGATGTGGGTGGTGCTGCACCGCTCGGTCTTCGGCCGCTATCTGTACGCGGTCGGCAAGAACGAGGAGGCAGCGCGCTATTCGGGCATCCGCACAACCCGCGTGATCGTTGCCGCCTACGTGATCTGCACGACGATGGCGGCGCTGGCGGCGATCTTCTTCGCCATGTACACGCGCTCGATCCTGCCTTCGGGCCACGGCAACTTCTATGAGCTCTACGCCATCGCGGCGGCGGTGCTCGGCGGGTTCTCGCTGCGCGGCGGCGAGGGCTCGATCATCGGCGTCGTTCTCGGCACCGTGCTGCTCCAGGTGCTCCAGAACCTCGTCAACCTGCTCGGCATTCCCTCGTCGCTGAACTTCGCCGTGATGGGCTCGGTCATCCTGATCGGCGTCATCGCCGACCAGCAATTTGATAACGCTCCGCCAGCGCCGCGCGGGCGAGCGGGCCCGCGTCAGCGCCGCCGCGCAGCCGGAGGCCGCGGAATAGGGAGGGCTACGCCTCCGCGGCAGGCGCTTCGATCAGTCCGCGCTTCCTGAGAAGCGGCTCGGGCTCGGGCATCCGCCCGCGGAAGCTCCTTGTAGGCCTCGGCCGGCTCGCGCAAATAGCCGGCCGAATAGACGAATTCCTTCAGCCGCTTCGCGGTCGCCGGATCGAAGACATCGCCGGCTTCCGTGAAGGCGGCGAAGCCGTCGGCGTCGAGCACCTCCGACCAGAGATAGCTGTAGTAGCCCGCCGCATAGCCGCCGGAGAAAACGTGCGCAAAATGGGTCGGCCGGTGCCGCATGACGATCGCCTCCGGCATGCCGATCTTCTGAAGCGACTCGCGTTCGAACGCCGCGACGTCGATGTCGCCTGCCTCGGAGAGGCGGTGGAAGTCGAGATCGACCAGGGCCGAAGAGACGTATTCGACCGTCGCGAAGCCCTGGTTGAAGGTGCGCGCGGCTTTGAGCTTCGCGAGCAGCGTCTCCGGTATTGGCTCGCCGCTTTCCGTGTGCGTAGCGAAGCGGCGGAGCACCTCCGGCTCTTCCAGCCAGTGCTCGTAGAGCTGCGACGGAAACTCCACGAAGTCCGTAGCGACGCTCGTACCCGAGATCGAGCGGTAGGTGACGTCGGAGAGGAGGGCGTGCAGCCCGTGCCCGAACTCGTGGAAGAGCGTGCGCGCGTCCTCGAAGCTGATGAGCGCCGGCGCGCCGGGGCCTGGTTTCGAGAAATTCATGACATTGTAGACGATCGGGCGGATATCGCCGGCGAGCTTCTCCTGGCTGCGGAAAGTGCTCATCCAGGCGCCGCTCCGCTTCGAGGGCCGCGCGAAATAGTCACCCAGGAAGAGCCCGACATGGCGCCCGTCGGTATCGGTCACTTCCCAGGCGCGGACGTCGGAGTGGTAGACGGGGATGTCGGTGCGGGGCGTGAAATTGAGCCCAAAGAGCCGGTGCGCGGTGTCGAACGCCGCCGCGATCATGTTGTCGAGCTTGAGATATGGCTTGAGTGCACCCTCGTCGATGTCGAACTCCGCCTTCCGACGCTTCTCCGCGTAGTAGCGCCAATCCCAGGGCGCGAGCGTGAAGTTGCCGCCCTCCGCCTGAATCAGGGTCTGCAGCGCATCGCTTTCGCGAAGCGCCTTCTCCCGCGCCGGCTGCCATACGGAGTGAAGCAGGCCAAGCGCCGCCTCCGGCGTCTTCGCCATCGTATCGTCGAGGCGGAAGGCAGCGTAGGTGTCGTAGCCGAGGAAGTGGGCCCGCTCGATCCGGAGCTGGACCATCTCGGAGATGATCGCGGCGTTGTCGGTCGCGCCCCCACCTTCGCCGCGCGAGACCCACGCCTTGAAGGCGGTCTCCCGCAGGTCGCGGCGGGTGGAGAATTGCAGGAACGGCTCGATCAGCGAGCGGGAGAGCGTGATGACGTGCTTGCCGGCCATGCCGCGCTCGGTGGCGGCGGCCGCCGCTGCTTCGCAGAGCGACTCCGGGAGCCCGGCGAGGTCGGCCTCGCCCTCTAGCACCAGCGTATAGGCGCGCTCGTCGGCGAGCACGTTCTGGCCGAACTGCGTGCCGAGTATCGCGAGCCGCTCGGTGATCTCCGCCAGCCGCTCCTTCTTGTCCGGCGAAAGCGCAGCGCCCTGGCGCACGAACGCAAGATGCAGGCGCTCCAGCACGCGCGCTTGCTCCTTCGTTAGACCGAGGTCCGCTTTCTTCTGCTTGAGCGCGTCGATGCGGCGGAAGAGCGGCTCGTTCAGGAAGATCGCCGAGCTGTGCTTGGCGAGGATCGGCGCGATGTCGCGCTCCGTCGCCTCGAGCGCGTCGTTGGTGTTCGCACCGCAGAGGCCAAAGAACACCGAGGCGACGCGGCGAAGCGTCTCGCCGGCGAGCTCAAGCGCATCGACCGTGTTGCCGAAGCTCGGCGCTTCGGAACTCTCTGCGATTGTCGCGATTTCCGCGTCGTGCTCGGCGAGCGCCGCGTCGAAGGCCGGGCGGAAGTGCTCCGGCGCGATCTCCGAGAACGGCGGCGTCTCGAACGGCGTCTTCCATTCCTTGAGCAGGGGATTGTCGGTCACAGGCACTCCTCGCTTACTTTTTCTGTTCACCCGAATCTTCGGCCGCGGGCGCAGGCTCGGCGCCATCCGGCGCCGCCTTTTCGCTGGCCGGCGGCGTGCGCGCCGCCGCCCTCGAAGCTCACGTCGGTGACCTCGCGCTCATTGCCGTCCGGGTCGACCGTCAGCGCCAGGTCGCAATGCGTCGCTTCGAACTCCGTCAGGCAGAGCGCCGCGAGCATCAGCCGAAGCGTCTCCTCGTCGGCCATACCGCAAAGCACGCGCGTCGTGTGAAAATCCGCGAGCCACACCGTCATCGTGCCCGACCAGCCGGCCGGGAAGCACCACGCCGTCTGCACGCACTCCTGGCCCGGCGCCTCTTCAAGGCAGTGCTCGCGTGCGCAAGCGAGCGCCTCGCTTGCGTCCTCATGCCGGCAGAGCCAGGTGCCTTCCTCGGCCTGGGCAAAGCCGATCCCCTGCGGGACGCGGTCCTGCGCCGCCGCGGGCGACAGAAGAAATGCGGCAATGCAGGCCAACAACAGTCGGAGCATCGCAGCGATATAGTCCGTCGCTGCGAAATCCCCAAATCGTGCGGCTCAGGCCGTCTTCCGATGGCCGCCCGGCTCGGTGGTCCGGACGCGGCTGAGGTCGGGCAGGAAGATCGTAAGGATGCCGATCGCCGGCAGGAAAGCGCAGACGCGGAAGACGAACTCGATGCTGGTCGCGTCGGCGAGCGTGCCGATGACGGCGGCGCCGATGCCGCCCATGCCGAAGGCGAAGCCGAAGAAGATGCCGGCGATCGTGCCGACGCGGCCGGGCATCAGCTCCTGCGCGAAGACGACGATCGTCGAGAACGCCGAGGCCAGGATGACACCGATCGCGACCGAGAGCACGCCCGTCCAGAAGAGGTTCGCGTAGGGGAGAAGCAGCGAGAACGGCAGCACGCCGAGGATCGAGAACCAGATCACAAGCTTGCGGCCGAAACGGTCGCCGAGCGGCCCGCCGAAGAAGGTGCCGGCGGCGACAGCTCCGAGGAACACGAAGAGATGGACCTGCGAGGCCTGCACCGAGACGCCGAACTTATGGATGAGGAAGAACGTGTAGTAGCTCGTCATCGCCGCCATGTAGAAAAACTTGGAGAAGGTCAGCGCCATCAGGACGACGATCGACAAGGCGACGCGACGCGAGGAGAGTCCGTGCGCGGCGAGCTTCCCTATGCCGGCGCGAAGGTGGAAGGCGAACTGGCGCCTGTACCAATTGCCGACGCCTGACAGGACCACGATCGCAAGCAGCGCTACCAGCGAGAACCAGGCGATCGAGTGCTGCCCGCCTGGGATGACGATGAAGGCCGCGGCGAGCGGCCCGAGCGCGGTGCCGACATTGCCGCCGACCTGGAAGGTGGATTGCGCGAGCCCGTAGCGACCCCCTGAAGCCATTCGCGCGACGCGCGAGGATTCCGGGTGGAACACCGCGGAGCCGAGCCCGACCAGCGCCGCCGCAAGCAAAATCTCCGGGAAGCTCGACGCGAAGGCGAGGAGCAGCAGCCCCACGAGCGAGCAGCTCATTCCGACCGCGAGCGAATAGGGCTGCGGCCGCCTGTCCGTGACGATGCCGACGACGGGCTGAAGCAGCGACGCCGTCACCTGAAACGTGAAGGTGATGAGCCCGATCTGCGTGTAGGTGAGCGCGAAATGATCCTTGAGGAACGGGTAGATCGCCGGGAAGAGCGACTGAACGGTGTCGTTCAGCATATGGGAGAAGGAGATCGCGATGAGGATCGCGGTCACCGTTCCGGTGGCGGCCCCGGCTGCGGCGCTTTCCTCCACACTCGTATGCTTGTTCAAGGCTGGCTCCCCCGGCCTTCCTGTACCGGCCGGGTTCCATAGGCCGGTTCTTCAAGCGGCGCCAGCGGCTTCCGCGAAACACTCGCGCCGCGGCGAGCCGCTCTTTCTGCCGCTCTCCCAGGCCCGTCAGGCCGTGTGCAGGAGCTTCAGCTCGTGCTCGATCGTTGCCGCCGGCTGGCCGGTCAGCTCCTTTGCCAGCTCACCGAGGAGCCTGTTCTTCAAGGTCACATGATAGTGCCGGCGCATCTCGCCGAGCGCCCGCGGCGCGGCGATGACGATGAGGTGCTCGATCTTGCCCCCGATCGTTTGGTGGTTGAGCCAGCCGACCACGGCCGCCGCGAACGCGTCCTCCTCCTGGAGATGCTTGGCATGCTCTGCCGTGCTCGACCGGTGGTGGCCACCGGAATCTTTCCCGTGGGCGTGGATATCCGGCTTCGGCAGGGCGGAAAGCTTCAGGTCCGTCTCATCGCCGTCATTGTGGAAGAGCTCGATCTTGGTGCCGTCGGCGACTGCAACGAGCGTGCCGTGGGGAATAAGCATTGGAATTCTCCGGACAATCGGAATTCTTGATGCCGCAGGCTATCGGGCGGTGCTTTGACGAAGGTCAATGGGGAGGCAGGAAGGCGGTTTCGCTAGCGGAATGCCCCGTCGCTCCATTGCAGGGTGGAGCGCGCGCCACCGGGTGCCGTGAGGTTCACGACCGGCGTCGGCGAGCCGTCGGTCACGCTGACGCCGACGCTGAGCTCCTCCCGCCCGAGTTGAAGCAGCGCCCCCCGCCGCACATAGATCAGCACCGAGCATGCCTGCGCGCCGCAGAACTGGCTGCGGCCGACATCGCCGCAGGTGATGCCGTCGTGACTGAGGATGAGGTCCTTCTTGCCGTCGCCGGTCAGGTCGCGCTCGATCACACCGGCAGCCGACATGTGCCCATTGCCGTCCGGGCAGGCCTCCTTGAGCTGCCCGGCGATCAGGTAGTCCGCGGCCTTGCTATAGGCGGCGGCCGGCGGGGCAGCGAGAGGAAGGGAGAGGGCGGCGAGGAAGGGGAGGACGAAGCTACGCGGTATCATACCAGAACCTTAGCAAGCCAGGCGGCGGTGGCCAAATCGCGACGCGCTGGCCATTCAGTGACAGCCGCTTGCGGCGGGAAAGGTGCCGGCGGATGATCCCGCGCTCGCATACCCCGGAGATGTGAGCAATGCCGCACTTCTTCCTCAAGCTGATCCCACCGCGCCCGAATTTCGCTTTCGAGATGACCGAGGCGGAGGCAGAATCGATGACGCGCCATGCCGCCTACCTCCGGACGGTTCTCGAAAGCGGCAAAGGCGTCGCCTTCGGCCCGGTGTTCGATCCGGCCGGCGTCTTCGGCATGGGAATCGTCGAGGCGGAGGACGAGGCGGCAGCGCGCGCCATCACCGACAAGGATCCGGTAGTCGTCGAGGGGCTCGGCCGCTACGAGATCTTCCCGATGCGGCTGTTGAAGAAGGAATAGGCGAGATGACGAAGCCACCGGACCGCACCTACCGAACGATGGGCTCACGCGAGAAGGCCGAAGCCGCGTTCAAGTCCGCGACGACGAAGCCGCCGCCTTCCGCGCCGCAGCCTCCGGCTCTGCCGGGCGTCAGGGAGCTTGTCTCGCTCCGCATCGACAAGGACGTGCTGGAGCATTTCCAGGAAGGCGGCCCCGGCTGGCAGGACCGCATCAACGACGCGCTCCGGAAAGCGGCGGGGAAGTAGCGGGAGGTTGCGACACGCAAAGGCTATCGGCGCAACAGTTTGTCGTATTCCGCGTGCGTGCCGATCCAGAACCAGACAACGTCTCCGTCGGCATCGACGCCCAAGGCTCGATAGCCGAGTCCGACGCGAACCGATCGATAGCGCCCGATCTGCTTGAAGTGGAGGGCTGGATGCCGGGAATCTTCTTTCAGAAGCTCGAAGTTCCGGTCTGCAACGCGGCGGGTTGGTTCCGGCAATCGGTCATAGGCGTGCCAGAAGGCGCGGCTCGCGAAGTGCCTCACAGAGGCTTGCTGCGTCCGGCGCGATGGCCCGCGAGGGCTTCCTCGGCGAGTGCGTCAAGGGCACCAGAAGCCGCGTCCCGCTCAAGCTTCTCATCCCAGCGTGCGGCGTCGAAAGCCTCGAACCACGCGCGGAAATCCTCAAGCTCCCGCGCGGAGAGCTCGGCGATTTCCTTCTCGATGCGTTCGACGCGGGTCATGCCCGAGGCATAGCACGGTCCCGAGGTGATTGGGAGAACGTCAGGATGACGGCACCGCAGGACGCCACGCCGTCGCTCACGCCCCGCCGCAGGAATGCTGCGAGTCGGATAGCGTCCACGATTCCTGCGTTCTGAGGTTCGTCGTCGTGTAGATGCGGCCGCGGTCGTCGCCGGGCGGGCAGTCCTGCGGAAGCTCGACGAGGCACATCAGCACCGGGTCGCCGACGCGCGAGTCGATGATCTCCCGCACCTTCTCGTAAGAGACCTGCCCGCCGCCGTTCTCGAAGGTGACGGCGCTGCCGTCGTCCGGATCGGCGTTGATGTCGGCTTGGAAGCGGCTGGTGATCTCGACGATCGTCGTGTTGGCGCACTGGCCGATCTCGGTCGGAAGCGTGCCGCCGTCGCCCGCGTTCGATCCATCCATCGTGGCGCTCATCGCCCAATCGGGCAGGGTGACCGTCGCGCCGAGTTGCTGGAACTTGATGATGGTCGCGACCTGCACGGACATGATGCAGTCTCGGTCAGCTCCGCAATGGCTCCGCGCCGCAAGCCCGTCGCGCGCCGCCGCCCGCGCCGAAGAGCGTCCGCTCGCGTGCCGCGCCTCGTCGTAGGCCAGCGCCGCCAACCGATCGAGCTGCGCAAGCTGCTCGTCGCCGCAGATGACGATCTCGTCGGGTGCTTTGGCTTTGGCGCAATCGAAGGAGGGGCCCTCTGCCCACGCGGAAGCGATGGTCAGGAAGAAACTGGCGGTGATGAGGACGAGACGGAGCACGGCAACGAGACTAGCAAACCTCACCGCTTCGTCCAATCGGCCCTGGCGGTCGAACACGCCGATCTGCCTGCGAAGGACGTAACGCCTGGGTTGACAAGTGTAACATAACAAGTTACACAAATCTTGTGATCAGGTCGTTCAGGCACAAGGGCCTCCGTGATCTTTGGCGCAGCGGCCGATCTGGAAAAGTCGATCCGCGGCTGCATCAGCGCATCCTGGAGCGCCTTGACGCGCTCGATGCTGCGGAGCGTCCGGAGGACATGGACATCCCCGGCTACGACTTTCACGCGCTGCGAGGTATCAAGCCGAGACGCTATACGGTCCATGTGAATGGGCCGGTCTGCATCACGTTCGAGTTCGAAGACGGCGAAGCTTGGCGCGTCGACCTGGAGAACTACCATTAGGCGCAGAGGAGAAGCGCATGAGTAAGGAATTCGCAGCCGGACGGCCCAATCGGGCGCCGACTCATCCGGGCGCAGTCTTGCGCGAGACGGTTCTGCCTGCGCTGCGCATGTCGGTGGCCGAGGCGGCGGGGCACCTCGGGATCACGCGGCAGACGCTTCACCGCATCCTCTCGGAGCGCACGTCGGTGACGCCGGAGATGGCGTTGCGGCTCGGAAAATTCTGCGGCAACGGGCCCGGCCTCTGGCTCCGGATGCAGCAAGCCTACGACCTCTGGCACGCCTCGGAGAAGCTGCGGGATGAAGTGAAGCGCATACCTACGGTAAGGGAGGCGGCTTAGGCGCGACGGCGCCACCTTCGACCTTCTCCCAAGCTTGGGAGAAGGTGTCGCCGAAGGCGACGGATGAGGGTTAGTCGGTATGATGGACGCCGGTCCCGGCATTTCTGCTCGCGGCGGGCCAGCGGCTGAGATTGAACATTTGATAAGCAGTTTCTATTCTACTGTCACAAACGGTGGGGGCCGCCGGGCTGCGGGGTTGGAACTCCCGGCCCAGCGGCCTCCGGATGCTCGGCGTGCGCCGAGATGACAGCGGCTATGGACACCGCGTCAATCTGAGACAGCCATCGCTCTAACGACATTGGCGATCTTCAAGGCCTCTTGAGGCGTGAGGTCGTAGGGAAGGCCCTGGATCTTGATCGTGAGATCCGGACGAATTGGGATGGGCAGAATGCTCACCGATGCCGGAGGAGCTTCGGCCGATGCGACCGGCGGGTTGACGCTTTTCCGCGAGGTCTCGGCGTTACCTGCAGGCTTCTGGCGCTCGGCGAGACGCCGCCCAGTGTTTTGCGTCGTAGGCCTGAAATTGAGTGGGTCCCGCTGATACCGGACGAAATCTTCGATCGCCGACTTAAGCCGGCTCTTGTACGTGTTCAGGCTATCCGGCGTAAACTTGGCGCCCTCCAGATTGTGGAATCTCGTCATAACCTCATCGAGATCGATCTTGGAAACGTCGTTTGCTTCGGCGTCGTCCAGTATTCCGAGCACTCGGTTTGCGGCAGCCTTGCGCGCGGATGCGGTCGTCTTGTTCATCAAGCCCTTATTGGCGAGGTAGTCGATGAATTCGAGCAATGCGGTTCGGGAAAGATTGGCCATCGCGGATGTCCTTTCGGGCCCTATCTAAAGTCTTTGGACAGATATGTCAAGAGGAGAAAATTTCCAGGAGGACAATGTCCATGTCTTGATAGAAAGAGAGGGTATCCGAAAAGAGAAAGGCCCGGCTAAGCCGGGCCTTCAAGGTCCTGAGAAAATCCGCGGCGCCTACGAACACCCGCTCGTGCTTCCGCACGTGTCGCACTTCAGGCAGGTGCCGTTTCGGACCATCGTGAAATTCCCGCATTCGCCGCAGGCTTCGCCCTCGTAGCCCTTCATGCGCGCCTCGGCGGCCTTCTGCGCCTTGTCGGGCGCGGCGTCCTCGCCTCGGCATGCTCGTGCGCGTGCGGTGCGTTGGCGGCGTAGCCGGCGGGCTCGGTGGAGACTTCCGGCTGCGTCTCGCGCTTCAGCGCCGTGGCGCCGCCGGAGCCTGAGCCGCCGCCTGAGCCGACCAGCGGCTTGGCCGAGGAGATCGCGGCGACGAGGCCCGATCTGCGCGAGCTTGGCGGGCGAGGCATGCGCGCCGCCCTGCGACCGCCTGTCCGCCGCCCTTCGCCTCGCCGCGCGCGTCCCCCCGCGCATCGTTGTCGAGCAGGCGGAATCGTCCGCCCTGGCCGCGCACGAAACCGTTGGAGACCGGCGCGGCGGCGCGGCTTCTCCGCCTCGACGCCGCGGCCGATCGTGGTCGAGCCGATGTCCTCCGGCTGCACATGCGCGAGGTCGTGGCGGCCGAGATAGGAGACGGCGAGCTCGCGGAAGATGTAGTCGAGGATCGAGGTGGCGTTCTTGATCGCCTCGTTGCCCATGACGACGCCCGCCGGCTCGAAGCGCGTGAAGGTGAAGGCCTCCACGTATTCCTCGAGCGGCACGCCGTATTGCAGGCCGAGCGAGATGGCGATGGCGAAGTTGTTCATCATCGCGCGGAAGGCGGCGCCTTCCTTGTGCATGTCGATGAAGATCTCGCCGATGCCGCCCGTCGTCGTATTCGCCGGTGCGGAGATAGACCTTGTGGCCGCCGACGATGGCCTTCTGCGTATAGCCCTTGCGCCGGCCGGGAAGCTTTTCGCGCCCGCGCACCTCGCGTTCGACGATGCGCTCCACGATCCGCTCCGCCATCGAGGCGGCGCGGGCGGGGGCGGTCGACGCGATCAGCGTCTCCAGCGCCTCCTCCTCGTCCTCCTCGTCGTCGGCGATGAGCGAGGCGTTCAAGGGCTGCGAGAGCTTGGAGCCGTCGCGGTAGAGCGCGTTCGCCTTCAAGGCCAGCTTCCACGACAGCATGTAGGCGTCCTTGCACTCCTCGACCGTCGCGCTGTTCGGCATGTTGATGGTCTTGGAGATGGCGCCGGAGATGAACGGCTGCGCCGCCGCCATCATGCGGATGTGGCTCTCCCAGAGAGCGAGCGCTTGCCGAGCCGCCCGCAGGGGCTGGCGCAGTCGAAGACCGGCAGGTGCTCGGCCTTCAGATGCGGCGCGCCTTCCAGCGTCATCGCCCCGCAGACGAAGACGTTGGCGGCGTCGATGTCCTTCCTGGAGAAGCCGATCGCGGCGAGCAGGTCGAGCTGCGGGTCGGCGAGCTGCTCGGCGGAGAGCTTCAGCGCGTCGCGGCAGAACTCCTCGCCGAGCGACCATTTGTTGAAGGCGAACTTGATGTCGAAGGCGGAGGCGAGGCCGGCCTCCATCTGCGACGAGCTTCTCCTCGGTGAAGCCCTTGGCCTTCAGCGTGTCGTGGTTGATCCCCGGCGCGCCCTTCAGCGTGCCGCGGCCGACCGCGTAGGTGACGATCGCCTCGATCTCCGGCAGCGAATAGCCGAGCGTCGCGAGCGCCTCCGGCACGGCGCGGTTGATGATCTTGAAGTAGCCGCCGCCGGCGAGCTTCTTGAACTTCACCAGCGCGAAGTCGGGCTCGATGCCGGTCGTGTCGCAATCCATGACGAGGCCGATCGTGCCGGTCGGCGCGATCACGGTCGCCTGGGCGTTGCGATAGCCGTGCTGCTCGCCGAGATTGACCGCGCGCTCCCACGCGGCGACGGCGCGCTCGACAAGGATTCGCGTCCGGGCAATTCGCGATGGTCGAGCGGCACCGGGTTGGTGTGCGAGCTGCTCGTAGCCGTGGCCCTGGCCGCGCGCGGCGCGGGCGTGGTTGCGCATGACGCGCAGCATCACCTCGCGGTTCCGCTCGAACGCCGGGAAGGCGCCGAGCTCGCCCGCCATCTCCGCGGAGGTGGCATAGGCGACGCCGGTCATGATCGCGGTCAGCGCGCCGCAGATCGCGCGGCCTTCCGGCGAATCGTAGGGGATGCCGGAGGTCATCAGGAGCCCGCCGATATTGGCGTAGCCGAGGCCGAGCGTGCGGTAGTCGTAGGAGAGCTGCGCGATCTCCTTCGACGGGAACTGCGCCATCAGCGACGGAGATCTCGAGCACGATCGTCCACAGCCGCACGGCATGCTCGTAGGCGACGCGTGTCGAAGCTCGCCGTCGTCCTTACGGAACTGCAGCAGGTTCATCGAGGCGAGATTGCAGGCCGTGTCGTCGAGGAACATGTACTCCGAGCACGGATTGGAGGCGATGATCTCGCCGTCCGCCCGGCAGGTGTGCCAGTCGTTGATCGTCGTGTGGTACTGGATGCCGGGATCGGCCGATTGCCAGGCGGCCTTGCCGATCGTCTCCCACAGCTCGCGCGCCGGCAGCGTCTTCGCCACCTTGCCGGTGATGCGGAAGGTGAGGTTCCAGTCCTTGTCGTCCTCGACCGCCGCGCAGGAACTCGTCGGTGACGCGCACCGAATTGTTGGAGTTCTGGCCGGAGACGGTGAGGTAGGCCTCCGAATCCCAGTCGAGGTCGAAGATCGGGAACTCGATCTTGGAATAGCCCTGCTTGGCGAACTGCATCACGCGCTTGATGTAGTTCTCCGGCACGTTGGCGCGCTTCGCGGCGCGGATCTCGCGCTTCAGCGCCGGGTTCTTCTGCGGATCGAAGCAGTCGTCGCCCGGGCCCTCGCAGTTCACGCAGGCGCGCATGATCAAGGAGAGGTGCCTGGCGCAGGCCTTCGAGCCGGCGACGAGCGCGGCGACCTTCTGCTCCTCCTTCACCTTCCAGTTCACGTAATTCTCGATGTCGGGATGGTCGACGTCGACCACCACCATCTTCGCCGCGCGGCGCGTCGTGCCGCCCGACTTGATGGCGCCCGCCGCGCGGTCGCCGATCTTCAGGAAGCTCATCAGGCCGGACGACTTGCCGCCGCCCGAAAGCCGCTCGCCCTCGCCGCGCAGCCGCGAGAAGTTGGAGCCGGTGCCGGAGCCGTATTTGAAGAGGCGCGCCTCGCGCACCCAAAGGTCCATGATGCCGCCCTCGTTGACGAGGTCGTCCGACACCGACTGGATGAAGCAGGCATGCGGCTGCGGGTGCTCGTAAGCCGTCTCCGACTTCACCAGCTCCTTCGTCCAATGGTCGACGTAATAATGGCCCTGGCTCGGGCCATCGATGCCGTAGGCCCAGTGGAGCCCGGTGTTGAACCATTGCGGGGAGTTCGGCGCCGCCTTCTGCGTGGCGAGCATGTAGCGAAGCTCGTCGTAGAACGCCTGCGCGTCCTCCTCCGAGGAGAAGTAGCCGCCCTTCCAGCCCCAATAGGTCCAGGTGCCGGCGAGCCGGTCGAAGACCTGCCGCGCGTCCATCTCCGAGCCGGATCGCTCCGCCTCGGGAAGCTCGGCGAGCGCCGCCTCGTCCGCCTCCGAGCGCCACAGGAAGGAGGGGACGGAGTTCTCCTCGATCTTCTTCAGGCGCGCGGGCACGCCCGCCTTGCGGAAATATTTCTGTGCAAGGACGTCGGTCGCGACCTGGCTCCAGGCCGCGGGCACCTCGATCGCGTCGAGGCGGAAGACCACCGAGCCGTCGGGATTGCGGATCTCGCTCGTCGCCGTACGGAACTCGACCGTCTCGTAAGGCGACTGACCCTTGGTGGTGTAGTGACGTTCAATCCGCATTTTTGCCCCGCTCCATTCTCAACGACGGGCCGAGCATCGCGCCCGCCCACTTTAACATCGGACAGCCCGCCCGATGCCCTCATTTTTCTGGTTCAGCGCCCCGATTCCGGGCCGCGTCCCCGCAGCCCAACTTTCTACATATAGAGATTAACAGAGGGTTACGCACTACATTTTGTGCTTTTCAGCGCAGAAATTCCACTGCGCCGGCCGATCGCTCGGACAGCACCTCTACACGTGCGAACGCTGGATTTCCGCCGCCCGTCGACACGACTCTTGGCGACAGGGTTTCGAGGCTAAGGGCGAGCGAGAGGGGGGGTCAAGTCTTGACAATTCCCGGTGCGAACTTTCAGCCGCCGCTGTTGAGCGCCGGTGGGGAAGGGGGAAAGCGGGGAAAACCGTGGCGTCCCGACTGGCGGCCCTGCCCGACTCACCGGCGAGCGGGGCCGGCGCTCATGCACTTCTTTTTTTGCACTCCGATGACGGCGGCTTTGCGCATGACCGAAACCGCCTATAAAACGAGCGCCGGCCGCCGGAGGCCGGAAACGCCAGCGAATGCCGCGAGATGGCCCCCGCGATCCACATCCTGAACGGCCCGAACCTCAACCGCCTCGGCAAGCGCGAGTCGCAGATCTACGGAACGATGACGCTCGCCGATATCGAGAAGAAGGCGAAGAAGCGCGCCGCCGCGCACGGCTTCGAGGTCGTGTTCCGCCAGTCGAACCACGAGGGCGAGCTGGTCGACTGGCTGCACGAGGCGGCCGACTCGGCCGGCGTGGTCTTGAACGCCGGCGCCTACACGCACACCTCCATCGCACTTCACGACGCCATCCGCGCCATCGACGCGCCGGTCATCGAGGTGCACCTCTCAAACGTCTTCGCGCGTGAAGCTTTCCGCCACCATTCCATGATCTCGCCGGTTGCCAAAGGCGTGATCTGCGGCTTCGGTGCGGACTCCTATCTCTTGGCAATCGATGGCCTGGCCGCGCTCAAGGCGGCCGCGCCCGAACGGAAATGAGTTGATGGGCGAGAAGAAGCCTGGCGTCGACAAGGAGCTGATCCGCGAGCTTGCCGCGCTTCTGAAGGAGACGGAGCTCTCGGAGATCGAGATCGAGCAGGACGATTTCCGCATCCGCGTGGCGCGCGCGCGCGCCGAGCGCAGTCGCCTATGTCGAGTCGCCGTCCGAAGGCGCCGGCCGAAGCGCAGGCGGCATCTGAGGCGAGCGAGGCGAAGCAGCTCGACCCGTCGCGGCATCCGGGCTGCGTGCCCTCGCCGATGGTCGGCACCGCCTATCGCGCCGCCGATCCGTCCGCCAAGCCGTTCGTGGAGATCGGCGATGTCGTGCGCGCCGGGCAGACGATTCTGATCGTCGAGGCGATGAAGCACATGAACGAGGTCGCCGCGCCTCGCGCCGGCCGCGTCGCCGACATCCTGGTCGAGGACGGCCAGCCGGTGGAGTTCGGCCAGCCGCTGATGATCATCGAGTAGCGGCGCGAGATGCGCTCGGCATTGGCGAAGTCAGTACCCTTAACCTCCCCCTTGAGGGAGGTCGGATTTTCGTCGCGCGAAGCGAGACCGAAAATCCGGGAGGGGTCGCGGCACTTGTGCTCTCACCCTCCCGAAATTCCGTCGCCTGCGGCTCGGAAACTTCGACCTCCCCTCAAGGGGGAGGTTACGCGCAGCTCAGCACTCGGCGCTTAGATGTTCTCCAAGGTCCTGATCGCCAATCGCGGCGAGATCGCGCTGCGCGTGCTGAGAGCCTGCAAGGAGCTCGGCATCGAGACCGTCGCCGTGCATTCGACCGCCGACGCCGACGCGATGCATGTGCGCCTTGCCGACGAGAGCGTGTGCATCGGCCCGCCGCCCGCATCGGAGAGCTATCTCAACATCCCGAGCATCGTCTCCGCCTGCGAGATCACCGGCGCAGACGCCGTCCATCCGGGCTACGGCTTCCTCTCGGAGAACGCCAAGTTCGCCGACATCCTCGCCGCGCATGACATCGTCTTCATCGGCCCGACGGGCGACCACATCCGCATGATGGGCGACAAGATCCGCGCCAAGGAGACGGCGGAGAGCCTCGGCATTCCGGTGGTGCCGGGCTCGCGCGGCGCGGTCTTCGACGAGCAGGAGGCGGCGCAGGTCGCCGCCGAGGTCGGCTATCCGGTGCTGATCAAGGCGGTCGCCGGCGGCGGCGGGCGCGGCATGAAGGTCGCGGAGCGCGTCTCGGACCTCGAGCGCGCGATGGCGATGGCCCGCAACGAAGCGGGAAAGGCCTTCGGCGACGACGCCGTCTATATCGAGAAGTATCTGGCGCGCCCGCGCCACATCGAAGTGCAGGTGCTGGGCGACGGCAAGGGCGGCGCCGTGCATCTCGGCGAGCGCGACTGCTCGCTCCAGCGCCGCCATCAGAAGATCTGGGAAGAGGCGCCGTCGCCGGCGCTGAACGACAAAGAGCGCGCACGGATCGGCAAGACCGTCGCCGACGCGATCGCCAATCTCGGCTATTCCGGCGCCGGCACGATCGAGTTCCTCTACGAGGACGGCGAGTTCTATTTCATCGAGATGAACACGCGGCTGCAGGTCGAGCACCCGATTACCGAGGCGATCACCGGCATCGACATCGTGGTCGAGCAGCTTCGGATCGCGTCGGGCTCGCCGCTCTCGGTGAAGCAGGAGAGCGTTGCCTTCTCCGGCCACGCCATCGAGTGCCGCATCAACGCCGAGCATCCCGGCGACCTTCGCGCCGTCGCCCGGCACGATCACCTATTTCCATCCGCCGGGCGGGCTCGGCGTGCGCGTCGATTCCGCCGTCTATCAGGGCTACGCGGTGCCGCCTTACTACGACAGCCTGATCGGCAAGCTGATCGTGCACGGCCGCAACCGCGTCGAATGCCTGGCGCGGCTGAAGCGCTCGCTCGACGAGTTCGTCGTCGACGGTGTCCGCACCACGATTCCGCTCTTCCAGTCGCTGGTGCGCGAGAAGGCGATCCTCGACGGCGCTTACGACATCCGCTGGCTGGAGGAATACCTTTCCGTGCGCCCGGCAGGGCCCGACTGAGCCCGATGGCGCGGCCGCGGGACAAGGATCAGGACCTCGTCACGCCGTCGCTGCTCCTGCGCGCTTATGCCTGCGGCATCTTCCCGATGGCGGATTCCGCCGAGGACCCGACGCTCTATTGGGTCGAGCCGGAGATGCGCGGCGTCATTCCGCTCGAATCCTTCCACGTGCCGCGCCGGCTTGCCCGCACGCTGCGCTCCGACCGCTTCGAGATTCGCATCGACTCCGACTTCGATGCTGTGATCGACGCGTGCGCGGCGCCCAGACCCGGCCGCCGCGCGACCTGGATCAACGCGCCGATCCGAAAGCTCTACGGCGCGCTCTTTCGCTTGGGCCACGTCCACACCGTCGAGGCATGGCGCGAGGGGCGGCTCGTCGGCGGGCTCTACGGGGTAAAACTCCGCGCCGCGTTCTTCGGCGAGAGCATGTTCGCACTTGAGCGCGACGCCTCGAAAGTGGCGCTGGTGCATCTCGTGGCGCGGCTGAAGCGCGGCGGCTTCAAGCTCCTCGACGCACAGTTCATCACCGCGCACCTGACGCAGTTCGGCGCGGTGGAAGTCCCGCGCGACGACTATGTCGAGATACTCGACGCGGCGTTGGCGGCCGAGGCTGATTTCGGTGCGGGCGACGACGTGCTAAGCGGCGCGGAGGCGCTGACGCTTCTCGACGCGCAAGAGTAGGGCACCAACCCTCTCCCAATGGGAGAGGGTGTCGCCGAAGGCGACGGGTGAGGGGTTAGGCGCGTGGGAGCGCTGCTTCTCCACGACACCTTCGTCGCACACTGCTGCGGCCCGATCGATATCGTGGAGACTTTCCGCCCCTAATCCTCCGGCACGTCGTTCGTCGACGGGAGCTCCGTCTCGGGGATCGCCTCGGGCTCGGCCGCCGGCTTCTTCTCTTCGCCCATCGCCACTTTGCAGTCGACGAGCCACACGTCGTAGACGGGGTGCTCGACCGCGTGCAGGCCCGGGCTTGCGGCGAACATCCAGCCGCTGAAGATCCGCTGGATCTTGTTGGCGAGCGTGATCTCGTCGACCTCGACGAAGGCGGTGGTCTGCGCCGGCTCGGTCGGCGGGCGCGTATGGCAGACGCGCGGCGTCACCTGCAGCGCGCCGAACTGCACCGTCTCGTCGATCGCGACGTCGAAGGTGATGGTGCGCCCGGTGATCTTGTCGAGCCCGGTGAACTCCGCGACCGGGTTGTTGATCGGCGCGGCGAACGCGGGCGTCGCGAGCAAGGCGGTCAGACCCAGCACGATGGTGACGCCTAAGCTGGTAGGCAGGCTGCGCAGGGCAACGCGCACGCCAGGGGCGGCCAGCGCCCTTAACCTCCCCCTTGAGGGGAGGTCGGACTTTGTCGAGCCGCGAGGCGAGGAAAACTCCGGGAGGGGGGAGCAGCGTCGAGCCGTTCGCCCCCCTCCCGAAATTCGCCTCGCTCCGCTCGCCGGACTTCGACCTCCCCGCAAGGGGGAGGTTAGGGCGCTCTTCGGTCGGCGCCTTCGCCTGGCCCCACTTCGGCCAGCTTGGTCTCACGCCGGAGTCCATGGCTCGTAGTCGCCGCTGACTTCCGGCCGTTTCTCCGGGCTCAGAATCGAGCCCTTCGGCCGATAGGCGGCGGGGGTGCCGGTCAGGTTCGGCAGATGCGGCTTCTCCCAAGGGTGCGGCTTGTAGCTGTCCTCGGTCGGCGGCACGTCGGTGCGGTGATGCATCCAGCCGTGCCACGCCGGCGGGATGCGCGAGGCTTCCGCCTCGCCGTTGTAGATGACCCAGCGCTTCTTGTTGTCCCGGTCGCGAAAATACCGGTTGCCGAATTCGTCCTCGCCGACGAAGTCGCCCTTGCGCCACGTGAAGAAGCGCGTGCCGACGGTGGCGCCGTTCCACCAGGTGAAGAGGGCGAGAAAGAAAGCCTTCATCAGCACACCGTCGCGCCGCATTGGCGCAGAGAGCTCACCATCGCCTGCAATCCGTCAAAGCCGATCGCGCCGGGCACGATCTCCTTGCCGATCACGTAGGAGGGCGTGCCGGAGATGCCGAGATCGGTCGCGAGCTGATGCACCTCCTGCAGGCCCGCTGTCACGTCCGCCTGGTTCGCCGCGGCCTTGAGCGCATCGGTGTCGAGGCCGAGATCGCTCGCCACTTCGAGCGCCTTCGTCGCGCTCGCCTGGCCGGGGCGCGAGAAGAGCTCGCGGTGGAAGTCGAGATACTTGTCGGGCGCAATCTCCTTCACCGCCACCGAGATGCGCGCGGCTTCCACGGAGCCCTCCGCGAGGATCGGGAACTCCTTCATCACCATCTTGAGGTCCGGGTTGGCCTGAAGCAGCGCCGTCATGTCCGAGACAGCGCGCCGGCAATAGGTGCAGTTGTAGTCGAAGAACTCGACCAGCGTGATCGGCCCGTCCGGGTTGCCGAGCACCATCTGGTTCTTCGAGTTGAAGATCGTCGCGGCCTTGTCCTCGATCGTCTTGCTCTGCTGCGCGGCCAACTGCTCGTCGCGCTTCTTCTGCAGCGCCTGCCCGGCCTCGTCGATGATCTCCGGGTTGGCGAGGATGTAGTCGCGGACGATCTTCTCGATCTCCGCCTTCTGCGCGGCGTCCATCTCGGCCTGGCTGGGATTTGCCAGGAAGACCGCCGTCAGGATCGCCGCCGCCAACGCTGCCGCAATGCTGAGATATTTCGACATGGGTCCCTTCCTTGCGCCGCGGCGCCCAGATCCCGTCATCCGTTGGGGTCCTGGTAGCCGATAATGTCGTCCGCCTTAAGCCATCCTGGTGAACCGGTTGCAAATTTTGCCTGCGCGCGGCGGGCGAAAGCCTGCGCTTCCTGGACGTCGCCGGCGATGAGCAGGCCCTCCGCCGTCGCCAGTTCCGCGTCCGCGACCTTGCCGAGCTTCTGGTAGGCGGTGGCGAGCTGGCGGTAGCCGACATCCGCCAGCGGCTCGTCGTCGAGGCCGGTCCGGAGGTCCGCGACGGCAGCGCCGGGGTCGCCGCCCGCGAGCTCGGCGGAGCCCAGCAGGATGCGGATCAGGCCGGGGCTCGGCGCCAGTTGCACGGCGCGGCGAAGCGGCGCGATCGCCTCGCGCGCCTTGCCGGCCTCGAACAGGATCTGGCCCTTCAGCTCGTAGAAATAGGCGTAGTCGGGAATTTGCGCGATGAGCGCGTCGACGGCTTTGACCGCGTCGCGCGTGCTTCCCGTGCGGTAGGCGACGACGGCGCGCGCATATTGCGCCGGCAGGCTCTTGTCGGAGCTTGGGTAGCGGCGGGCGACCGCGTTGGGCGCCTCGCTGTAGGCAACGATCTTGGCGCGCATCATGTCGTGGCGGAATTGCAGCGCGGCGCTGTCCGTCACGTCCCAATAGGGGCTCTTGCGCGCCAGCGCCTCCAACCGATTGAGCCGGTCGCGCGGCATCGGGTGGGACTGCGCATAGGGGTCGGCATAGCGCGCCGAGACGAGCGTCTGGTCGACGAAGCGCTGGAAGGTGGTGACCATCCCTTTCGCCGACTGATGCGTGGCGTTCAGGAAGGTGACGGCGGCGCGGTCGGCCGCGTATTCCTGGTCGCGCTTGTAGCTCAAGAGCGTGCGGAGCGCGACGCCGGACCCCATCGTCGTCGCGGCCGAGCCCATCTGCGCGCCCGCCGTATTGCCCGTTGCGACGCCGGCCGCCACGCCCGCCATGCCGATCAGCCCGATCACTGCGCCGATCACCTGCGCGCGCGCGACCTCGTTGTGCAGCTTCTCCAGGTGTCCGCCCGCAAGGTGGCCGGTCTCGTGCGCGATCACGCCGATCACCTCGTTCGGCGTCTTTGAAATCGATAAGCGTCCCGGTGTTGATCACCATGCGCCGCCCGCTCGCCACGAACGCGTTGAAGGAGCGGTCGTCGACGATCACGATCTGAGCGTCGCGCGAGCTGACGCCCGCTGCCGCGAAGATCGGCTTGGCGTAGTCGCGCAGGAGCGTCTCGATCTCCGCGTCGCGGATGACGGTCGGACGGCGATTCTGCGCCTCGGCGACTGGGGCAAGCGCGACGCTCGCGGCAAGAAGAAGCGGAAGCGCCTGTGCGCGGCGTGAAGCGAAAAAGCTGGACGTCACTCGCGATATCCGATTTTTCCAATGCCCGTTCGAATTCGGGGCGGCGAGGGCGCCGAAACACCCATCTTTCCGCGGTTTGCCTAGCGAAATGAAGCGTCGAAAGAAAGGCAAGTTATGTTGAACGCGCCATGTTGAAGGCCTCGCGGCGAAGCGAGGTCGAGCCGTTTCTGGCCATGGACGTGCTGGCGGCCGCCGCAGCACTCGAAGCGGCCGGGCGCAAAGTGATCCACATGGAGGTGGGCCAGCCGGGCGCTCCGGCCCCGGCTTGCGTGCTCGCTGCGGCCCGCGCGGCGCTGGAGGGCGGGCGGCTCGGCTACACCGAGGCGCTCGGCATCATGCCGCTCCGCACCCGGATCGCCCGCCACTACCTGGACGCCTACGGCGTCGATCTGTCGCCCTCCCGCGTGATGGTCACGACCGGCTCCTCGGGCGGCTTCAACCTGCTCTTCCTCGGCGCCTTCGATGCGGGCGACCGCATCGCCATGGCCTCGCCCGGCTATCCCGCTTACCGAAACATCCTGAAGGCGCTCGGCCTCCAGGCGGTCGAGATCGAGGTCGGGCCCGACACACGCTGGGCGCTCACCGCGGAGCATGTCGAGCGCGCAAATGCCGAAGCGCCGCTTGCCGGCGTGCTCGTCGCGAGCCCCGCCAATCCGACCGGCACGATGACCTCGCCGGAGGAATTGAAGCGCCTGGTCGAGACCTGCGACGCTCTCGGCATCCGCTTCATCTCCGACGAGATCTATCACGGCCTCGTCTACGAAGGCCGCGCCGAGACGGCGCTGCGGCTCGGCGAGCATGCGATCGTCGTCAACTCCTTCTCGAAATACTATTGCATGACCGGCTGGCGCGTCGGCTGGCTGGTGCTGCCCGACGAGCTTGTTCGCCCGTTCGAGCGGCTATCGCAGTCGCTCTACATCTCGGTCCCGGAGCTCTCGCAGCGCGCCGCCGTCGCCGCCTTCGACGGGACGCAGGAGCTTGAGGCGGTGAAGGCCGGCTACATGCGCAACCGCGCGCTGCTGCTCGAGCGCCTGCCGGCTCTCGGCTTCGACGAGCTGCTTCCGGTCGACGGCGCCTTCTATGTCTATGCCTCCGTCGCCCGCTTCACCAACGACGCGCACGATTTCGCAAGCCGCATGCTGAACGAGGCGGGCGTCGCCGCGACGCCTGGCCCCGACTTCGACCACACGCGCGGCCACCGCTACATGCGCTTCTCCTTTGCAGGCAACGAGGAGGCGATTGGCGAGGGCGTCGAGCGGCTTGCCGCCTGGCTGAAATGACGGACGCAGCGCCGCTCGCGGCGGCGCTTTCCGGGCTTTCTCCTGGGCGCGAGCCTGATTATCGCGATCGGCGCGCAGAACGCCTTTGTGCTTCGGCAGGGGCTCAAGCGAAAGTTCGTCTTTGCGATCTGCCTCGTCTGCTCGCTCTCCGACGCGATCCTGATCGCCGCCGGCGTCGCCGGGCTCGGCGCGCTCGTAGCGAGGTCGGACACGGCGCTCCTCGTCGTCAGTGCCGGCGGCGCGCTCTTCCTCTTCGGATACGGCGTCCGCAGCTTCCTGCGCGCGCTGAGGCCGGAGGCGATGCAGGCGGCGGAAGGAGAAAGCGAGCGGCTCGGCGCGGCGATTGCCGCCTGTCTCGCTTTCACATTCCTGAACCCGCATGTCTATCTCGACACCGTGCTTCTGATCGGCAGCTTATCCGGCCGTTATGAGGGCGGGGCGCGGATCGCCTACGGCGCGGGCGCAGCCGCGGCGTCCTTCGTCTGGTTCTTCGGCCTTGGCTACGGCGCAGCGCTCCTCTCGCGCATCTTCGCCGACCGGCGCGCCTGGCGTGTGCTCGACACGCTGATCGGCATCGTGATGTGGGCGATCGCCGCGCGGCTGGTGGCCGGGCTCTTCTGAAAGAGCGTCATGCTGCGGTGCGACCGGCCCGTGGATACGGGAACTCCGGTGCATGCAATCCGGAACCCGTGCAAACGCGCCTTGCCAGCACGCGGCTAACCGGCGAAGATTCCCGGCAAAACATCAGGAGGAAGCGATGCGCGGATTGATGCAGGAGTGGCCGCTCCTGTGCCACAAGATCATCGACCATGCCGCGCGCCAGCACGGCGACCGGGAGGTGGTGTCCCGCTCGGTCGAAGGGCCGATCCACCGCACGAACTACCGCGAGGTACAGGCGCGGGCGCGGCGGGTGGCCAAGCGCCTGGACAGCGACGGATTCCGCCTCGGCGACCGCGGCGCGACGCTCGCCTGGAACACGTGGCGGCATCTCGAGGTCTGGTACGGATTGCTGGGCCTGGGCGGCATATACCATACGGTCAACCCGCGCCTCTTCCCGGAGCAGATCGCCTGGATCGTGAACGACGCGGAAGACCGGGTGCTCTTCGTCGACCTGACGTTCCTGCCGCTCGTGGAGAAGCTCCGCGACCACATGAAGTCCGTGGAGAAGGTGGTGGTGCTGACCGACGCGGCGCACATGCCCGACACGCCGCTCGACGCGGAGCCCTACGAGGAGTGGCTGGCTGCGGACGAGGATTTCGCCTGGCGGGAGTTCGACGAGAACACGGCGGCCGGCATGTGCTACACCTCCGGCACGACGGGGAATCCGAAGGGCGTCGTCTACTCGCACCGCTCCAACGTTCTCCACTCCTTCATCTCCAACACGCCGGACATGATCGGCATGCGGGCGGCGGACCGCATCATGCCGGTGGTGCCGATGTTCCACGCCAACTGCTGGGGCATCGCCTTCACCGCGCCGATGGCGGGCGCAGCTCTCATCATGCCGGGTGCGAAGCTCGACGGCGCGTCGCTCCACGAGTTCCTGAACACGGAGCGCGTCACGTGCACGGCGGCGGTGCCGACGATCTGGCTGGGGCTGCTTCAGCACCTCGACGCGACCGGCGGAGCGCTGCCCCATCTGGAGCGCGTGGTGATCGGCGGAGCGGCATGCCCGCGCGCGCTCATTGAAGGTTTTGAGGAGCGCTACGGCGTGCGCGTGCTGCACGCCTGGGGCATGACTGAGATGAGCCCGCTCGGCACCGTGTGCAGCTTCAAGCCTGAGGTGGCCGATCTCGAAAAGGAGCCGCGCTACGCCTTGCAGGAGAAGCAGGGACATGCGCCCTTCGGGGTCGAGCTTGTGGTCACCGACGATGCCAACGAGGAGCGACCCCGGGATGGCACGACTTTCGGCCGGCTGAAGGTGCGCGGGCCGGCGGTGTCGCGCGCTTATTTCCGCGATGAGATCGGAGATACTCGACGAGGATGGCTGGTTCGACACGGGCGACATCGCCCACATCGACAGACACGGCTACATGCGCATCACCGACCGCTCCAAGGACGTCATCAAGTCCGGTGGCGAATGGATATCGTCGATCGACCTGGAGAACCTCGCCGTCAGCCACCCGGCGGTGGCCGAGGCCGCGGTGATCGGCGTCCACCATCCGAAATGGGATGAGCGCCCGCTGCTGATCGTCGTGGCAAAGGCGGAGGCGACGCCGAGCAAGGACGCGCTCCTTGAGTTCCTGCGGCCGAAGGTCGCCAAGTGGTGGCTGCCCGACGATGTGGTCTTCGTCGATCAGATACCGCACACTGCGACCGGGAAGATCAAGAAGACCGAGTTGCGTGAGCGTTTCCGTGACTATCGCTTGCCCGAGGGATAGACGCGGGGATACTGCGCGGCATTGGAGCTGGGGATGCCGCTGATACGCCGAAATATCACGAGCCGACGCTCGCGCGCGGCGTCGTGGGCGCGCCTTGCCGGCGGCCTTGCGCTGCCGGTGCTCCTGCTCGGCGTCGGCGGCATGCGCGTCGGCGTCGTGCCGCAGTCGGCGCTTGAGCCCGTGCTCGTCGTCGGCTTCGCGCTCGGCCTCGCAGCGCTCGGGCTCGCGGTCTATTCGCTGGCCGACATCTGGATCTCGGGCGCGCAGGGCGCCGGCTCGGCCTTTGTCGCGATCTTTTACGCCTCGCCGGTTCTCGTCGTGCTCGGCTTGGTAGCGGCGGCCGCGATCGCCTATCCGCGCGTCTCCGACGTCTCCACCGATCTCAGCGATCCACCGCCCTTCGTCACCTCGGCTGCCATGCATGGGGCCCTTGATGCCGACGGGATGGCGCGACAGGAGGCCGGGTATCCCGATCTTGCTCCGCGCCTTTATCCCCTGCCGCTTGGTGATGTTTACGCGGCGGTTCGCAGCGTCATCGACGCGAACCGCTGGACCGTGACCGGCGAGTTCCGCCCCCAGTTTCTCCCATCCGCGAACTCGAGCGCCGACACGGCTCCGGTCGTCGCCGAGGATGACGAGCTGAAACAGGCGCTCGCAGCGAAGACGGAAATGACCCAATCGCGCGGCGGGGTGGCGACGGAGGCGCAGCCGGCGGAAGCGCAACCGGACAGCGGGCTGGTGACGCCAGACACGATCGAGGAGGCGACGATCGAGGCCGTCGCCCCGACGCCGATCTTCGGATTCATCGACGATGTGGTGATCCGCCTTGAGGTGACCGACGACGGAAGCACGCAGGTGGACATGCGCTCCGCTTCCCGCAGCGGGGAGCACGACCTCGGTCAGAACGCCAGGCGGATCAAGGGCTTCTTCACGAAGCTCGACGCCCTTCTTCAGCCGGAGCCGGGCGCCGCAGGGTCCGGCGTCGCTTCCGCCGGCCAGTAGCGCGCTGTAAGCGTCGGCTCTCCGTCTGCGACGACGGCGCCGCGCGCGACGAGGTTCTCAAGGTGGGCGAGCGTCGAGAGCCCGGCAGCGGCGAAGAGCATCGGGTCGAGCCCCGCATAGACGCGGGCGACGATCTCGCGGATCGAACGGTCGCCCTGCCTGAGCCCTTCGAGGATCGCCGCCTCGCGCATCTTGCGGTGCGTCCGGAGCGCGCGGGCGTAGTCCGGCCCGTCTCGGATCTCCGCGCCATGCGCAGGGAGATAGAGGCGCTCCGGTCGCGCGATGAGCTTGTCGAGCGAAGCCATGTAGTCAGCCATGGATCCGTCGGGCGGCGCGACAACCGTTGTCGACCAGCCCATCACATGATCGCCCGGGAAGATGATGCCGGGTTCGCTCCAGGCGAAGGCGAGGTGGTTCCCCGTGTGCCCCGGCGTCGCGATGGCTTCGAGCCGGTAGCCGTCACCCTCGACCATGGCGCCGTCGGCAAGCACCTCGTCCGGAACGAAGTCGAGATCGCCGCCTGCATCGAGTCGTGCTTCTTCTCCCGCCCGCGCCGCACGCGCCGGGCGGTGCGGTCCGGCTGCAAGGATCGGCGCGTCCGCTCCGCTCCTTCAAAAGCCGCGCGCCGGGGGAATGGTCGCGATGCGTATGCGAAACGAGGATTTGGGCGACGCGCGCATCACCGATCGCGCGCATGAGAGCGTCGATATGGGCCGGGTCGGCGGGACCTGGATCGAGCACGGCAAGCGTGCCCTCGCCGATCAGGAACGTGTTCGTCCCACGGAAGGTGAACGGCCCGGCGTTGCCTGCGGTCACACGGCGCACGCCCGGCGCAACCACCACCGGTTCACCGATCGGCGGCGCGAATTCCCGGCTGAATTGAAGCGACATACGCCCGGCTTCTTGCTGCTTCTTTGCGCGCTCTCTATAGGGGACGAGGGACGCGCGGAAGGGCGGATGACATGAATGCCACTGTTGCGAGGGGGCCGCTTGTCGGCCGCTTTATTCCGGAGGACAGCGCCGGGAGGGCCACAGCGCTGTTGGGCTTTGCGATCATCGGCAGCCTGATCCTTTGGGCTTCGGCCAAGATCCAAGTGCCGTTCTGGCCCGTGCCGATGACGCTTCAGACGGGCGCGGTTGCGCTGATCGCCGCGGCCTACGGCTCCCGCCTCGGCCTCGCCACCGTTGCGCTCTACCTGGCGGAAGGAGCCTTCGGCATACCGGTGTTCTCAGGCACTCCGGAGCGTGGCATCGGGCTGCCGTACATGATGGGCACGACCGGCGGCTTCCTCGTCGGCTTCGCCGTCGAGGCCTTCGTGATCGGTTGGCTCGCCGAGCGGGGCTTCGACCGCAATCCGTTGAAACTCTTTGGCGTGATGGTGCTCGGCGACGCCATCGTCTTCGTGCTGGGCTTCGCCTGGCTTGCATGGTTCGCGGCGCTTTCGAGCGGTGCGCACGGCATTGGCGCGGCGAGCGCGCTGAGCGCTGGCGTGGTGCCCTTCATCCTCGGCGACATCGTGAAGCTCGCGCTCGCCGCCGCGCTCGTATCGGCCGGCGCGCGTCTCGTCAGGCGCTGAGCGTCGGCGCTCCCGCGCCTTCGGGGATCCAGCCCTCGGCAACGCCGTAGCAGGCGTGCAGCGTCTCGCCCTTGCGCATGAGCGGTGGGCGCTCCCCGATGCAGATAGGTTCGCGCCGGTAGGGGCAGCGCGGATGGAACGGGCAGCCGCTCGGCGGATCGAAAGGCGAGGGGAGCTCGCCTTCGAGCTTTATCTTCTCGCGCCGCTTCTGCGGATCGGCGACCGGCGTCGCCGAGAGGAGCGCACGGGTATAGGGATGCAGGGGGTTACGGAAGATTTCCGCAACCGGAGCGATCTCGACCGGTCGTCCGAGATACATCACCATGACGTCGTCGGCGACGAAACGCACGACCGAAAGGTCGTGGCTGATGAAGATGTAGGTCAGTCCGAACTGGTCCTGCAGGTCGGCGAGCAGATTGAGGATCTGCGCCTGGATCGACACGTCGAGCGCTGAGACCGGTTCGTCGAGCACGACGATCTTCGGCTCCAGCATCAACGCGCGGGCGATCGCGATCCGCTGCCGCTGCCCGCCTGAGAACATGTGCGGATAGCGTCCGTAGTGCTCGGGCCGGAGTCCGACGCGGCGCAGCATGTCGAACGCCTTCGCGCGCCGCTCGTGCGGCGCTCAGCGGCGTGTTGATGACCAGCGGCTCCTCCAGGATCGAGCCGACCTTCTGGCGCGGGTTCAGTGACCCATACGGATTCTGGAAGACGATCTGCACCGTGCGGCGGAGCGCCTGCAACTCACGCCGGTCGGCGCCCCCGACATCGACGCCGTCGATCGCGAGCGTTCCGCCGCTTGCCGGCTCGATCATTGTGACGATCCGCGCCAGTGTCGACTTTCCGCAACCCGACTCACCGACGACGGCGAGCGTCTTCCCCGCTTCGACGGAGAAGGTTGTGCCGACAAGCGCCCGCACGATCGCGGCTTCGCGGAACGCCCCGCGACTGACTGCGTAACTTCGCGCGAGATCGACGGCCTCGATGACCGCGCTCATGCCGCCTCCGGCCGAGCATTCCTCGGATAATGGCAGAGCGCACGGCCGAGCGCGCTCGACTGCTGGGGCGGCGCCACTTTGCGGCAAAGATCGGTCGCGAAGCCGCAGCGCGGATTGAAGAGGCAGCCATCGGGGCGGTCGCCCTGCCCGGGCACGACGCCGGGGATCGCCGGCAGCCGGTCGCCCGTCGCGCGGTCGGGGAGGGCATCGAGAAGTGCCACGGTGTAGGGGTGGTGCGGCATGGCGAAGAGCCCACGCACGGGCTGCTGCTCGACCTGCTGGCCGGCATACTGGACGACGACGCGGTGCGCGGTCTCCGCGACCACGCCCATCGAGTGGGTGATGAGCACGAGGCCCATGCCGGTCTCCGCCTGAAGGGCAGACGAGCAGGTCGAGAATCTGCGCCTGGATCGTGACGTCGAGCGCCGTCGTCGGCTCGTCGGCGATCAGGAGCTTCGGGCGGCAGGCGATCGCCATTGCGATCATCACCCGCTGGCTCATGCCGCCGGAGAGCTGGTGCGGGAAGGCGGTGAGCCGCCGCTCAGGCTCCGGAATGCCGACCTCCTGAAGCAGCTCCACCGAGCGCTGTCGCCGCGCCGTGTGATCCATGCCGAGATGCGTCTTCAGCGCCTCGCCGATCTGGAATCCGACGGTGAAGCACGGGTTGAGGCTCGACATCGGCTCCTGGAAGATCATCGCCATGTCTTTGCCGATGAGCGCGCGCTTCCGGCGGGCGGAGATGCCGAAAAGGTCTTCGCCGCCGAAGGCGAGCCGGTCGGCCGTCACCGTCGCGGTCTTCGGCAGGAGGCCCATGACGGCGAGCATGGCGACCGATTTGCCCGAGCCGGACTCCCCGACGATAGCCACGACTTCGCCCGCTTCGACGTCGAGGTCGACGCCGTCGACCGCCTTGAACGGCCCGACCGCGGTGGCGAACGTGACGGAGAGGTTGCGGATCTCGAGAAGCGACACGCTCAGCTCCGCTTGAGCTTCGGATCGAGCGCGTCGCGGAGGCCGTCGCCGACGAGGTTGATGGCGAGCACGGCGATGAGGATGGCAAGACCCGGGAAGGTCACCACCCACCAGGCGCGCAGGATGAACTCGCGCGCCTCGGCGAGCATGGTGCCCCATTCGGGCGTCGGCGGCTGCGCGCCCATGCCGAGGAAGCCGAGCGCCGCGGCGTCGAGGATGGCGGAGGAGAAGGAGAGCGTCGCCTGCACGATGAGCGGCGCCAGGCAGTTCGGCAGGATGGTCTTCAGCATCAGCCGCAACGGCCCGGCGCCGGCGACGCGCGCTGAGATGACGTAATCCTTGCCCTTCTCCGAAAGCACAGCGGCGCGCGTCAGCCGCACGAAATGCGGCTGATAGACGAGCGCGATCGCGATCATCGCGTTGAGTGAGCCCGGGCCCGAGCACGGCGACGAGGACGAGCGCCAGCAGCAGCGACGGAAACGCCAGGATGACGTCCATGAGGCGCATGATCACGACGTCGACCCAGCCGCCGAAATAGCCGGCGACAAGGCCGATGACGATGCCGCTCGTGAGCGCCACGCACCACGACGACGACGCCGACGAAGAGCGAGAAGCGCGCGCCGTAGATCAAGCGCGAAAGCATGTCGCGCCCGATCGCGTCGGTGCCGAGCAGGAATTCCGCGCGACCGCCCTGCTCCCAAGCTGGCGGCACGAGCTGAGCGTCGGGAACGTGCACGATCGGGCTGTGCGGCGCGATCAGCGGCGCGAAGATCGCCGATCAGCACGAGAAGCACGAAGACGACGAGACCGATCAGGCGCCGCGGTTCTCGGAGAAATAGTGCCAGAACTCGGCCAACATGGCGACGCGAGGCGCTGTCCAAAGTCCGGCTCGGCCGCGTTCTCGCAGCGCTCTCGGCCATGGCCGCCTCAATGGTGCCGGATGCGCGGATTGATCAGGCCGTAGAGAGATCGACGCCGAGATTCACCACCATGATCGATCGCGGCGATGATCAACAGCCCGCCCTGGATCACCGGATAGTCGCGCCGGAAGACCGAATTGACCATCCACTTGCCGATGCCCGGCCAGGAGAAAATCGTCTCGGTCAGGATCGCGCCGGCCATCAGCACGCCGACCTGCAGGCCGATTGTGGTGATGACCGGGATCAGCGCGTTGCGCAGCGCGTGCAGCCCGATGACGCGCCGCGGCGGCAGACCCTTGGCGCGCGCGGTGCGCACATAGTCCTCGCTCAGCACTTCGAGCATGGCCGAACGCGTCTGCCGCGCGATGACGGCAAGCGGAATGGTGCCGAGCACGATGGACGGCAGGATGAGGTGGCTGACCGCCGAGGCGAATGCGCCCTTCTGGCCCGACAGCAGCGAGTCGATCAGCATGAAGCCGGTCACCGGCGGGAAGTAATAGAGCAAGGAAATGCGGCCCGACACCGGCGTCCAGTCCAAGCATGCCGGAGAAAAGGATGATCAGCAGCAGGCCCCACCAGAAGATCGGCATGGAATAGCCGACGAGCGCCGTGCCCATCATCGCCTGGTCGATCACCGAGCCTCGCTTGACGGCCGCGAAGACCCCGGCGGGAATGCCAAGAATGACGGCGAAGACGATGGCGCAGATCGACAGCTCAAGCGTTGCCGGGAAAGCGTATCAGGAACTCCTCGAGCACCGGCCGCTTGGTGACGATCGACTTGCCGAAGTCGCCGCTGAGCGACCTGGCCGAGATAGTCGAGATATTGCACGACTATCGGCCGGTCGTAGCCAAGCTGATGCATGATCAGCCGCATGCCGCTCGGGCGTCATCGCATGCTCGCCCGACATCAGCATGACCGGGTCGCCCGGAAGCACCCGAATGAAAGAGAAGGCGATGATCGAGACGCCGATGAAGGTCGGGATCAGAACGGCGATGCGCCCGAGGATGAACCGCAGCATCCCGCGCGTCGCTATGCGTCAGTGGCAGACATTGCGGCCCCCAGAGCCGTTTGGAGCGCCCCCGCTTTGGGGGCGCTCCGGGTCAATCTGCCGCTACTCCGCGATGTCGACGCCGTCGAAGCGATGATAGCCGAGCGGATCCATCGCGTAGCCGCGTGACCTTCTTGCTCATCGGCATGAAGACCAACGAGTGGTCGAGCGTATCCCACGGCGCCTCTCGCTTGAAGATCACCTGCGCCTGCTCGTAGAGCTTCGTGCGCTCGGCCTGGTCGGTCGTCTGCCTTGGCCTTCGTGACCAGGTCGTCGAACTCCTTGTTGCACCATTCGCGCGTGTTGTTGCCGCCGACGGCGTCGCAGCCGAGCAGCGTGTCGAGGAAGTTGTCCGGATCGCCGTTGTCGCCGGTCCAGCCGAGCATCACCGCGCCGTCGCGGTCCACCGGGCCTTCGAGCGCTTCAGGTATTCGCGCCCACTCGATAGGTGACGATCTCCGCCTGACGCCGATCTTGGCGAGGTCGGCCTGCATGATCTCGGCCGCGCGACGCGCGTTGAGCATGTAGGGCCGCGCCACGGGCATCGCCCAGATCTTCATCTACAGGTCCTTGACGCCGGCCTCGTCGAGCAGCTTCTTCGCCGCCTCTGGATCGTAGGGATCGTCCTGGAGGTCACGTTGTAGGACCACATCGTCGGCGGGATAGGGCTCTTCGCGACGTCGCCGCGCCCTGGAAGACCGGCTCGACGATCGCCTGCTTGTCGATCGCCATGTTGAGGGCTTTGCGGACCTCTCACGTTGTCGAACGGCGTCTGCTGGGTGTTGTAGGCGAGGTAGGCGACGTTCAGGCCTTCCTGCTGCATCACCTGCAGGTTGGGGTCGGCCTTCAGCTCCTCGACGTCAGCCGCGTTCGGATACGGCATGATCTGGCACTCGCCGGCCTTCAGCTTCTGCACGCGCACCGAAGCATCCGGTCGTGATGGCGAAGACGAGATCGTCGATCGGCTGCTTGCCAGCCCAGTAGTCGGGATTCGCCTTGTAGCGGATGACCGCGTCAGGCTGATAGGCGACGAAGGTGAACGGGCCGGTGCCGACCGGCTTCTGGTTGAGCTGCTCCATATTGCCGTCGGCCTGCAGCTTGTCGGCGTATTCCTTCGACACGATCGAGGCGAAGTCCATCGCGAGATCGGCGAGGAACGGCGCCTCGGGACGGTTCAGCGTGAACTTCACCGTCATGTCGTCGACCTTCTCGACGCTCTTGATGAGGTCGGGAAAGCCCATGCCGGCGGAATATTCCCAGGCCGCGCCGGCGACGTATTGGTTCCAGGGATTGTCTGGCGTTGAGCTGCCGGTCGAAGGAGAAGACCACGTCGTCGGCGTTGAAGTCGCGCGTCGGGGTGAAGAAGTCGGTGGTCTGGAATTTCACGCCCGGACGCAGATGGAAGGTGTATTCCAGCCCGTCGTCGGAGACGTCGTAGCTCTCCGCGAGGCCGGGCGTCAGCTCGGTGCTGCCGTGCTTGAATTCGAGCAGCCGGTTGTAGATCGTGCGCGAGGCGGCATCGAAGGTCGTGCCGGCGGTATAGAGACCGGGGTCGAAACCTTCGGGGCTCGCTTCGGAACAATAGACGAGCGTCTTCGCCGAAGCGCCGGCGCCCGCAAGGGCCGCGAGGCTGACGCCCAACAGCGCCGCCTTCACGATAGGTCTGAGATGCATGAAAAACCTCCCACTGGGATAAAACCGAGGCCGGACCCCCGTCCGCGCCCACTGGCCGCTAGGTAAGGACGGATTGGCCGCGGAAATCAACTGCAACGCCGCCGAAGAATGCGCCGCAACACCACGATTCTCCGCGATTTGCGTGTCCTGGAGGCCCAGGGCGGTTAAATCGCGCGCTGGTTACCACGGCGGCGCGCAGCAGGATCGCGACCCGCGGTTCCGCGAGCCGAACCGGCGCATCGCAGTGCAAAAACCTCACGATCAAGTGACCGTGCTCGCGGGGCGGAGCCGAAAACTTTCCGCCGCCGGCACCCGTAGCGGCTCACGCACCCAATCCAGGGAAAGCGGGAGACAGACATGCAGAAAAGCTTTTCGAATTTCGCGCGCATCGCTGCGACCGCGGCGGTTCTCGGCGCCGGCGTTGCAGCAGTGCCGTCCTTCGCGGCCGATCCGGTGATGGTCGGCGGTGCGCCGATGTACGTTGAAAAGAATATCATCGAGAACGCGGTCAATTCGAAGGACCACACCACGCTCGTCGCCGCGGTGAAGGCCGCCGGCCTCGTTGACACGCTCTCCGGACCGGGGCCGTTCACGGTCTTCGCACCGGTCAACGCCGCCTTCGAGGCGCTGCCGGCCGGCACGGTCGACAACCTGCTGAAGCCTGAGAACAAGGACACGCTCGTCCATATCCTCACCTATCACGTCGTCGCCGGCGACATGTCCGGCGCCGACATCATGGCCAAGGCGAAGGCGATGGGCGGCAAGGTGAACCTGACGACCGTGTCGGGCGACACCATCACCGCCGAGGTGAAGGGCGACAAGCCTCTGGATCTACGACGAGAGCGGCAACGCGGCGAAGGTGACGATCGCCGACGTGAATCAGTCGAACGGCGTGATCCACGTGATCGACAAGGTGCTGCTGCCGAAGATGTAAGCGGCGCTGACCTCCGCGCCCGGCTCGCCTCCTCGGCCGGGAAGCGAAGCGGCCCGCTCCGGCGGGCCGCTTTTCCGTGGCCGCTGCGCCATGTCCCGGGCGCCGCGACCTTGCGACGCCGCGGGCAGCGGCTATATCCGCCCGCCTTGGCGGAGCGTAGCGCAGCTTGGTAGCGCACCTGCTTCGGGAGCAGGGGGTCGCAGGTTCAAATCCTGCCGCTCCGACCATTCCCGACCTCTTGCCAAAGCGTTGTAAGCCCATGCGGCGAGCCGGGCGGCTTCGTTGCCGCGGGCGGGGGGAGGGGCTATATCGCCGGCGACTCAGCGGATTGGGGCGTAGCCAAGCGGTAAGGCAGCGGGTTTTGGTCCCGCCACCCCAGGTTCGAATCCTGGCGCCCCAGCCAGCCTCCGCAAAAGCGAGTGCTCTGCCTTCCGGCGCGCCTTCCCTCTTTTCCTCGGCGTCGCGACGGGTGAAACTTGGAGCCTCGAGTCCGCCGGGAGCCCCATCGATGGCCGAAGAGGCCGAATTCGTTACGCTGATCGACGACGAAGCCGCCCAGCCGGCGCCGGACCTGCCGCGCTGGAAGGTGGCGATCGTCGACGACGACCAGGGCGTCCATACCGGCACGCGCTTCGTGCTGCAGGACTTCACCCTGCACGGACGCAGGCTGGAACTGCTCTCGGCCCGCTCCGCGGCGGAGGCGCGCGACCTCTTCCGCGCCAACCCCGACATGGCCGTCATCCTGCTCGACGTCGTCATGGAGACGGAGGGGGCGGGGCTCGAGCTTGTCCAGTTCGTGCGCGAGGAGCTGAAGAACGAGACCGTCCGCATCATCCTGCGCACCGGCCAGCCCGGCCAGGCGCCGGAGCGCCAGGTCGTCGTCGACTACGACATCAACGACTACAAGGCGAAGACCGAGCTCACCGCCGACAAGCTCTTCACCACGCTGACGGCGGCGCTGCGAAGCTACGAGCAGCTCCTGAAGCTGGTGCAGACGCGGCGCGGGCTGGAGATCATCATCGATGCCGCGGCGACGCTTTTCGACCAGCGCTCGCTGCAACGGCTGGCCGAGGGCGTGCTGACGCAGCTCGCGTCGCTGATGGCGGTCGATTGTGCCGGCATCCTCGTCCTGCGCGAGACCGAAAGCGTCAACGGCCTCACCGTGCTCGCCGGCTCCGGCAGCTACCGCGACTATGTCGGGGCGGACGGCCCTGCGCTTGAGCCCGAGCTTGCTCGGGCTGATCCACGCCGCCTTCGACAGCTGCTGCCACGATTTCTCGCGCGGCCGCTATCTTCTTTATATCGGCACTGGCAGCGGCCGCGAGATCGTGGCGCTGATGGATGCCGACAAGGAGCTTTCCGACACCGACAAGGCGCTGGTCGAGGTCTTCTGCAGCCGCCTTGCCGCCGCCTTCGACAACGTCACGCTCTACGAGCAGCTCGAGCGCGCCAATCTTCGCCTGGAAGAGAAGGTCGCGAAGCGCACCTCCCAGCTTCTCGCCGCCAAGGAGCGGCTGGAGAACCAGAGCGAGCGGCTGAAGCGCGCCAATGCCTTCAAGGGCGAGGTGCTCGGCACCGTAGCCCATGACCTGAAGAACCCGCTCGGCGTCATCCTCGGCCGCGCGGAGATCCTGAAGGAGATTCTATCGAAGGAGCCGTTTCCGGAACCGCAGGCGCGCGATCAGATTGAGCACATTCGCCAATCGGCGCGCCGCCTGACCGCGATGGTGGAGGATCTGATCGCGGACGCACGCGCCGATGCGGTCGACATCTCGGTGCGCTCCTACGAGCTCGACCTCGGCGTTCTCGTGTCGGAGGTCTCCGATCACAATCGCAAGCTGGCAAGCGGCAAGGACCAGGAGTTGCACGTCTCCGTCGAGCCCGGCCTGCGTGTGGCGGGCGACACCGAGAGGCTCCGCGAGGCGGTCGACAATCTGATCTCGAACGCCGTGAAATACAGCCCCCTCGGGGGCCATATCGACGTCAGCCTGACGCGCGAGGACGGCGAGGCTCTGATCCGGGTCGCCGATGACGGGCCGGGCCTGCTGCCGGAGGACAGGGAGCGCGTCTTCGGCCGTTTCCAGCGGCTTTCCGCCAAGCCGACCGGCGGCGAGACCTCGACCGGTCTGGGCTTGTCCATTGCCAAGCGCATCATCGACCTTCACAACGGCCGCATCTTCGTGGAGAGTCGCGACTCCTCGAATGGGGCCGTGTTTGCTATTGCGTTGCCGCTGCACGATGAAATGGATGCGGAATGACCCAGCAGCAGAACATCTTCGTGGTCGATGACGAGGCCGCCGCTCGCGACATGATCGGCGATTACCTGAAGATGCACGGCTTCGACGTGACGCTTTGCGACGGTGGCCCGTCGCTTCGGTCGGCCGTCGGCAAGGCGCGACCGGACCTTGTCGTGCTCGACCTGAACATGCCGGAAGAGGACGGGCTGTCGCTGATCCGTTTTCTGAAGCAGTCCGGGAACGTGCCGGTGATCATGCTGACGGCGACCGCGAGCCCGATCGACCGCGTCGTGGGGCTTGAGCTCGGTGCCGACGACTATCTCGCCAAGCCCTGCGAGATGCGCGAGCTTCTGGCGCGCGTGCGCTCGGTGCTTCGGCGCAGCACCTCGGCACCTCCGGGCGCGGCCGGCACGCCGAACCAGACAGTCAGGATGGGAACGAAGTGGCTCGACCTCGACGCACGCACGCTTCGCGACGACGAGGGGAACGAGCATCCGCTGACCGCCTCGGAGTTCGGCCTCCTGAAAGCTTTCGCTGAGAATCCGAAGCGGGTGCTCACCCGCGAGCGGCTGCTCGACCTCGCCCAGGCGCGCGACTCGGAAGCGTTCGACCGCGCGATCGACGTGAGGATCACCCGCATCCGCCGCAAGATCGAGCCCGACCCCGCGCATCCGCGCGTCATCAAGACCGTGCGCGGCGCCGGCTACGTGTTCTCGCCCGACGGCGGCGGCGACGCTTAAAGTCTTGGACAGGGCTCGGCCGGCGGAATGCCGGTTGCAATCTGCCGTGCCCTCGGACAATAGTCCGTCGGACTGACGGAGGGTGCCTCCATGTGTGGGAACGACGCTTAGCCAATCAGGCCGCTTGACCAGCCCTTGAGGCCGGTCTCCCCGCACTCATTTCCGTCGGTTTCTCATGGCTTTTCTGCGCAATGACGCGATCAACCGCGTCAACTTGCATTCCGGCATCCAGGCCCTCGCGCACGGTGCCGGCGGCATCTTCTTTCTGGTGATCCTGCTTCGCGCCGGCGTGTCCGCGCCGGCGGCGCTCGTGGCGCAGGCCGCGATTCTCATTGGCCGATTCGTGCTGCGGCCCGCGATCCTGCCGCTCGCCAAGCGCTGGGGGCTGAAGCCTACTGCTCATCGTCGGCACCCTCGGCATGGCGCTTCAGTACCCGCTGCTTGCCGAGGTGAGGGGCGTCGACCGCGCGTCTGCTGGTGCTCTGCGCTACGACCTCGATCGCGGAGGTCTTCTACTGGGTCGCCTACAACGCCTACTTCGCGGCGCTCGGCGACGCGGAGTTCCGCGGCCACCAAATCGGCGCGCGTGAGGCGCTGGTCGCGGTCGCCGGCATTGTCGCCCCAGCGCTCGGCGCCCTAGCGATCGCGACCGTGGGGACGCGATGGACCTTCGCCGGAGTGGGTCTCGTCCAGGCGGCCGCCGCCATCCCGCTCCTCGGCGTGCCGAACGTCGCGATCATGCCGAAAGCGCCGGGCACATTCCGCACGGCGGGACTGGCCGTGGCGCTGATGGCGCTCGACGGCTGGTTCGATGCCTCCTTCCTTTTCGTATGGCAGATCGCGCTTTTCCTCTCGCTCGGCGAAAGCATCTCCGCCTATGGCGGCGCCATGGCAGCGGCGGGCTTGGTCGGAGCGGTCTGCGGGCTCTTCCTCGGCCGCCGAATCGACGCTGGGCACGGCCGCAAAATTGCGGTCGTCGCCTATGGAGCGGTGGCCGCCGTGGTGCTTTTGCGGGCGGCGAGCCTCGGATCGCCCTGGCTTGCGGTCGGCGCAAATGCGCTCGGCGCGCTGGTCATGCCGTTGCTCATCCCGGCCCTCGCGTCGGCGACCTACAATCTCGCCAAGGCCTCGCCTTGCCCTCTGCGCTTCCAATTGGCGACCGAAGCCGGCTGGGACATCGGGTGCGGCACGGCCTGTCTTTGCTCAGCGGCTCTCACCGCGGCCGGTGTGCCGTTGTCGGCATCCATCCTGCTGGCGCTTCCCGGAATTGCGGCTTCGACGCTGCTTCTGAGGAGGTACTACGCCGCAAAGGCCGCCGCCCAAGGGGCTGCTGCCCCAATTCCTGCTGTAGCCGTCGGTTTCCAAGGCCCGGAGGGGAGCCACTGATAATCGCCGCGGCCTCCGTCGGAACCGCAGAGGCTCCCCGGTTTGTTTCCTCCCGGAGTGCCGTGAAGAAACAATCGAGAGGTTAACGAAACACCTTTCGGTGACCCGCGAAAACACCGTGAAAAGGGCTTCGGCTAAACATCCTCGCCATTGGGGGAGCCGAGAGCTCCGGAGGGTTTCAAGATGATCGAATCACGCAAATTCGTCGCCGCCGCGATCCTTTTGGGCCTCGCTCTGATCATTGCCGGGCTGGTCCTTTCGCCGTCGAACGGCGGCGCGCATGCCTCAAACCGCAACGACGTTGACGTCGCCGCCGACCGGATCGGGGCCGCTTTCGCGCTGATTTCCGAGGCGACCGCCGATCCGACACTGGCCGCTGCGCAAGCTTCCAAGGGCGATCTGCCGAAGCGCGCCGGTTGCGCCGCGGCGACTTGGCCGAACGTCGACGCGTCCTGCCTCGCGACGGCAGACGGCCGTCCGGCGCCCCGCGTCCGCACCATCACCGTCGGCTACCAGGCCGATCAGTCCACCACGGTTCTCCTGCGCATTCCCTCTGCGGAGATCGCGCAGCGCTAGAAACCACCAACCTGTGACGGCTCGCTCATGAACGCGCGCGCCGGAGTACCGAACCCCCCGCCCGGTGCGCTGTCCGCATCTCGCCCCCCTCCGCCCCCCTCTGGTAAGATCGGCGGGCGCCGGGCGTGGGGACCCGGCCGGGGTGGTGGCCGAGGTGGTGGAATGCGGATCACCTACAAGGTCTTTCTGGTCGGCGGTATTCCGATCACGATAGCGGCGGCGATTGCGCTCGCCGCCTTCGTGCTTTTGAACGAGGCCGACCGCGCCCGCTCCGGCGCTGTCCTCGCCGGCACGATCTACCGGAACCTCCTTTCGGCGCGCGCCTCGCGCGACGATTTCCTCGAGACGAAAAGCGGCGACCGCACGCACCACTACGAGCTCTTCCTGACCTACGCGGAGCAGGCGCGCTTCGATCTGATTCGGCTCTCGGGCGTGGTCCGCGACGAGGGCAACGTCGATTCGGCGAAGGCAGCGATGGATTCGCTGCAGCGCTATCGCGAGAACATGCGCCGGCTGGTCGACGTCTCGGTGCGCAACGACGGGCTGGTGGCGGAAATGGCCGAGCGCGCCAACACGCTCGTCCGGCTCACCGACGAGGCGCGCGAGCGCCAGCACAGCTCCAACGCCGACATCGTCGAGTCGCTTGCCGACGGCGATCGCAGGCTGCGGCTCGAGCGCGACATCGTCGATCAGGCGAACAACATGAACGCCACGGTGGCTGACGTGGCACTCTATCGCGCGCGGCCGAACTCGCTGGCGATGACGCCGTCGAGCGCGGCGGGCGACCGTTTCAATTTCGAGATCGGGCGTCTGAAGGCTTCCGCGGCCCGCCTGAACGAGGCGCTCGACGCCGCTGGGCTTGCTCGGGAGAAGGGGGAATTTGCCAATCTTCTCGACGCCTATCAGCGAAGCGTCGGCTCGACGCCCGCCGCCAAGGCGGCAAGCGATAGTGCGCGCACGGCGCTCACCACTTGGATCGAGCGGCTGCTCAAGGTCCATTCCACCGAGATGGGCGCGATCCAGGACGAGGTCGCGGAGCTTCTGACCTACTCGGTGCAGTCGGCGGAGACAGAGCGCGCCACGCAGGACATCGCGATCGAGACGCTGAAGCTCTCCAATCGCACCGCCGCGGCGCTGTCGAATCGCGACACCGCCGCGATCGCGCAGATCCACGATTCCAGCCTCGACCTGAGCCATGTCATGTCGTCGATGCCGATCTCGCCGCTGATCCAGTCGGAGATGATCGACGCGCTCGACCAGTGGCGGAAGGGCCTTGCCACGTCGCTCGACGGCCTCAAGGAGCAGAGCCGCATCCTCGACGAGATGGATGCCACCACACGCCGCATGATCGACGGCGCGCGCTTCCTGAACGAGAGCCTGACGCGGAACGCCGAGCAGATCGGCGCGCTCGTGCGCAACATCCTGTTGTTCGGGGCCGCCTTCGGCCTCCTGCTCGGCTCGCTGACTGGAATTGCGGTTGCGCGCTCCATCACCCGGCCGTTGCGGCTGCTTCAAACCCGCATGACGGAGCTGTCGGAGAATGCGCGCGCCGGTCCGATCGCCGATTTCAACCGCCGCGACGAGCTTGGTGACATGGCGCGCGCCACCAACGTGTTCATCACCGAGATCGGCCGTCGCGAGCAGGCGCTCAGGAAATCCAAGGACCGCGCCGATGCGGCGCTCTCGGAGTTGCGCAAGACGCAGACCGACCTGATCCAGGCGGAGAAGCTCGCCTCGCTCGGCCAGCTCGTCGCCGGCGTCGCCCACGAGATCAACACGCCGCTCGGAATCGCGCTGACCACCGCGACGCTTCTAGGCGACGAGGCGAAGCGCTTCGGCGAGGTCGCTGCGAGCGGCAAGCTGCAGCGCTCGGTGCTGGAGCGGTTCGTGGAGCGTATGCGCGAAGGGACGCAGCTCCTTTACGGAAACCTCTCGCGCGCCGCCGACCTCGTCCACAGCTTCAAGCAGGTGGCGGCCGACCAGGCGAGCGGCGAGCGCCGTCCCTTCCTGATGGATGCCTGGCTCCAGGATCTCCTGACCAGCCTCCGGCCGATCCTGCGCAAGACCAAGCACGAGGTGCAGATCGAATGCCCGGAGGGCGTGATGGTCGACACCTATCCCGGCGCGCTCGGCCAGGTGCTGACCAACCTCATCACCAATGCCATCGCGCACGCCTATGCGCCGGACCAGAGCGGGCCGTCTCTCGATCCGCGTGAGCGAGCCGCGCTCGGATACGCTTCGCATCGTCTTCGCCGACGACGGCAAGGGCATTCCGCCGCAGAACATCGGCAGAGTGTTCGACCCCTTCTTCACGACCGGCCGGAGCACGGGCAATACCGGCCTCGGGCTCCACATCGTCTACAACCTCGTGACGAGCCGCCTGCAGGGCCACGTCAATCTCTACAGCAAGGTCGGACGGGGCACGCGCTTCACCATCGATATTCCGAAGGTGATCGACACAGCGGAAGTCATATCCGAACGGCGCCTCCAGCTCGAGGGAGCATAGGTTTATGCGAATTGTGATTGCGGCCGCCGTGGCGTCGGCCTTGGCGGTCTCGGCGAATGTTGCGCCCGCGAAGACGCTGGTTTTCTGCTCGGAAGGCAATCCGGAATCGCTCAATCCGCAGATCGTGACGACGACGACCGGCCTGAACGTCGGGCGGCTCTTCTTCAACACGCTCGTCGCGTTTCCGCCCGGCTCGACCGAGCCGGTGCCGTCGCTTGCCGAATCCTGGACGGTCTCCGACGACGGCCTTGAATACGTGGTCCATCTCCGTCACGGCGTGAAATTCCATTCCAACGAGAGCTTCACGCCGAGCCGCGAGATGAATGCGGACGACGTGCTCTTCTCCTTCGAGCGACAGTGGCGGGACGATCACCCGTACCATCAGGTGGGCGGCACCAACTACGGCTACTTCAAGGACATGGGGATGCCGTCGCTGTTGAAGTCGATCGACAAGCTCGACGACTACACGGTGCGCTTTCGCTTGAACCGCCCGGAGGCGCCGTTCATCGCCGACCTCGCCATGCCCTTCAACAGCGTGCAGTCCGCCGAATACGCCGATCAGCTCCTGAAGGCGGGCACGCCGGAGAAGATCGACGAAGAGCCGATCGGGACCGGCCCGTTCCAGTTCGTCAGCTTCCAGCCCGACGTGGCGGTGCGCTACCGCGCCTTCGACCAATACTGGGAGGGCCGCCAGCCGATCGACACGCTGGTTTTCTCCATCACCCCGAACGCTGCCGTGCGCCTGACCAAGCTCAAGGCAGGCGAGTGCCACGTAATCGCTTTCCCCAATCCGGGCGACCGCGCGGCAATCGAGGCCGACCCGGACCTGAAGTTCCTCGAGCAGGAAGGCTTCAACATCGGCTATCTGGCCATGAACACGACGAGGCCGCCTTTCAACGATGTCCGCGTCCGCCGCGCCATCAACATGGCGGTCGACAAGGAGGCGATCATCGAGGCGGTCTATCAGGGCGCCGGCGTCGTCGCGAAGAACCCGATCCCGCCGACGCTCTGGTCATACAACGACGACATCGAGCCGTACCCGTACGATCCGGCCGCCGCGCAACAGTTGATGATCGACGCGGGGCTCGCCGAGGGCTTCGACACCGATCTCTGGTACATACCGGTGAGCCGCCCCTACAACCCGAACGGCAAGCGGGTTGCCGAGCTCATCCAATACGACCTTGCCAAGATCGGCATTCGCGCGACGCTGAAATCTGCCGACTGGGCCACCTACCGCACGATCCTGCAGAACGGCGAGATGTCGATGGCTCTCTACGGCTGGACCGGCGACAACGGCGACCCCGACAACTTCCTCGACGTGCTCCTCGGCTGCACCGCGGCACGGATCGGCGGCAACAACATCGCCCGCTGGTGCGACGCCGACTACGACAAGCTCGTCACCGAGGCGAAGCGGGTGTCCGACCGCGGCGAGCGCGAGAGGCTCTATCGTCAGGCGCAGGTCATTTTCCACGACGAGGCACCGTGGGTGCCGATCGCGCATTCGGTGGTGTTCATGGCGACGCGCGCGAACGTCGTTGGTTTCAAGATGGACCCGCTTGGCCGCCACGCCTTCGAGGGTGTCGATATCCTCGAATAGGCGCGCTTCTTCTGGCGGCCTCCGGCAGAGCTACTCGGCCGCGCTCGCCATCAAGTGGTGCGAATAGAACTCGCGCTTCGCCTCGTACATCTCCGCGTCGGCGCGCTTCGTGACGTCCTCCAGCCGCTCGCCGGGCCGGCAGGTCGCCGCGCCGAGCGAAAGGTTGATCGGCGCCGTCGAATAGAACTGGTTGTTGAGCTCCACCAGGTTCTGGATCGTCTCGACCAGCGTCGCGGCCTGCCGCTCGTCGGTCGCCGGCAAGAGCAGGGCGAACTCGTCGCCGCCGATCCGCGCCGCGGTGCGCGGCCTGTCGACCGCCTTGCTCAGAACCTCGCCGACGCGGCGCAAGAGTGCGTCGCCGGCCGCGTGGCCGAGGGTGTCGTTCGTGGCCTTGAGCCCGTTCAGGTCCACCATGACGACTGAGACCGGGAACGGATCCTGGCGCTCCAGCCGGTTCAGTTCGTCGACATAGAAGGAGCGGTTGTAGAGCTTGGTCAGCACGTCGTGCTTGCCGAGATATTCGAGATAGGCCTCGGCCTTCTTGCGCGCCGTGATGTCGGTCAGCGCCACCTGCACCAGCGACCAGTCGTTCTCGTAGCCGGGTAGCACAGAGAACTGCAGGTGGACATGAAGCTCGCTGCCGTCGAGCGCGTAGTTCACCACCTCGCGGAGTTGGAAGAGCTTGCCGTCCCAAAGGTCGATGAGCTGCTCCCTGAAGTGATGCTCCATGTTGTCGCGGAATATTTCGTTCAGGCGATTGAGGAGCGTGGCGCGGTCGGGCGCGGCGAAGAGCTTGAGCGTGTGTCGGTTCACGTCGATGACATGGATCTCGCTCATGCAGCGCCGCACGAACTCCGGATGAACGTCGGTGAAGACGCGGAAATCGGAGATGCCGCGATCGCGCAACTCGTCGAGCAGCCTCTTGATGCTGCTGAAGTCCTCCACCCACAGCGACACCGGCGAGTGCTGGAAGAGCCCGCGCGCGTAGATCTCGCTTGCGGCAAGGCGCTTGCGGCTCGCCTCGCGCTCAGTAACGTCCTCGACGGCGAGGAGCACGCGCCCCCAGTCGCCTTCGTAGCCGGGAAGGATGCTACCCTTGACCTGCACGTCGAGCCGCCGCCCGCCGAGCGTGTAGTTGACAGTGCTGCTGACGAACTCGGTGGCGCCGTTCCAGAGCTGGTCAAGCTCCTGGATGTGATGGGCCAGCATCTCGTCGCGGAACACGTTCTCGATGTTCTCAACGAGATGCGGGAGGTCGGGCGCCTCGAAAAGCGACAGCGTCTCGCGGTTCACCTTGATGACGCGGATCAGGCTCGAGCAGACCCTGATGCGCGAGGAGTCGGCGAGAAGGTACTCCCTGACCGACGTGACCCCGGCCTTCCGCCAGGCGTCGAAGAGCTTCTTGACCGCGCTGAAATCCTCAAGCCAGAGCGACACCGGCGCGAGGTCGAACATCTCCGCGTCGTCGCGGAGGTCGCTCCTGAGGCGGCTGATTGCCTCCTCGTAGTTGTGGTCCGACTGAGGTTGAGCCATGGCAGTCTCGCGGGAAGACAAGGCAGATTTGGCAAAGTCGGGTTAAGAATGCGCCAACGACACCCGCAGCGGGTGAGGGGCGGGCCTGCCGCCCTCCGGCTTTCCGAGGCTTGCGGGCGCCTGCCTTCGCGGCTTAGCTGTGCTCCAGAGCGACGCGAGCTCCACGAAATGAAACCCACGAACTCCGTCTATACCGGCCTGCCGACGACGATCTTCGAGGAGATGAGCCGCCTGGCGATTGCGCATAAGGCGGTCAATCTCGGCCAGGGATTCCCGGACGTCGACGGGCCGGAGGACATCCGCCGCAAGGCCGCCGAGGCGTTGATCGAGGGCCCCAACCAGTACCCGCCGATGATGGGGGTAATGGCGCTCCGCGAGGCGGTGGCCGCGAACTGGAAGCGCTTCCACGGGCTTAATGTCGACCCCGCGCGCGAGGTGCTCGTGACATCGGGGGCAACTGAGGCTTTATCCGACGCGATCAACGCGATCGTGGAGCCGGGCGATGAGGTCGTGCTGATCGAGCCGCTCTACGATTGCTACCTGCCGCTTGTGAAAAGGGCAGGGGGCATTCCGAAGCTGGTGCGGGTGACGCCGCCGAACTGGACGCTCGACGGCGACGCCCTGGCGAAGGCCTTCTCGCCGAAGACCAAGGCCATCCTCTTGAACAACCCGCAGAATCCGGCAGCGAAGGTATTCTCGCGCGACGAACTGATGCTGATCGCAGAACTCTGCGTGCGGCACGATGCCTATGTCATCGCCGACGAGGTCTACGAGCACATCGTCTTCGACGGAAGAAAGCACAACTCCATGCTGTCGATCGCCAGCGTGCGTGACCGCACCGTCGCCATCGGCTCCGCCGGAAAGAGCTTTTCGCTGACAGGCTGGAAGGTTGGCTACGTCACGGCCGCGCCGAAGCTGCTCGATCCGATCGTGAAAGCTCACCAGTTCACGACGTTCACGACGCCGCCTAACCTACAGAAGGCGGTCGCCTACGGCCTCGGCAAGGAGGAGGGGTATTTCAGTGATCTCGCCGGCGGGCTTCAGAAGAAGCGCGACCGGCTGGCGCAGGCCTGTTCGAAACTAGGAATGGGTGTCATCGACTGCGAAGGCACCTATTTCCTGACCCTCGACATGAAGCCGCTCGGGCTTGACGGAGATGACGCGGCGCTCGCCAAGCGGCTGACCGTGGAGGCGGGCGTTGCCTCCGTGCCGGTCTCCGCCTTCTATGTCACGGATGCGCCGAAGAGCTTTCTGCGTCTCTGCTTTTCGAAACGCGACGAGGTGCTCGACGAAGCTGTGGAGCGCCTGAGAAACTGGTTGAAGTCGGCGCGCCGCTCGGCTGCCTGACCACACTCCCACAAGGTTCTAAGGAGCAGATCGATGCCGATCCGGGCTCTCGTCTGGGGCGAGAACATCCACGAGCGCGAGAACGCTGCGGTCCGGGAGATCTATCCCGACGGTATGCACAACGCGATCGCGGCAGCACTCCGCGAAGGCGGCAACATCACCGCGGAGACGGCGACGTTGCAGGAGCCCGAACACGGCCTCCATGAAGCGCGTCTCGATGCGACCGATGTGATCTTGTGGTGGGGCCACAAGGCGCATGGCGAGGTCGCCGACGCGGTCGTCGAGCGCGTGGCACAGCGCGTCTGGGAGGGGATGGGGCTGATCGTGCTCCACTCCGGCCACTTCTCGAAAATCTTCAAGCGCGTCATGGGCACGCCGTGCAGCCTGAAATGGCGCGAGGCGGGCGAGCGCGAGCGGCTTTGGGTCATCAACCGCAATCACCCGATCGCGGCGGGTCTCGGCGAATGCGTCGAGGTGCCGATGACGGAGATGTACGGCGAGCCCTTCACCGTGCCGGAGCCGGACGAGACCGTGTTCATCTCCTGGTACCAAGGCGGCGAGGTGTTCCGCTCCGGCATGACGTGGCGGCGCGGCGCGGGCCGCGTCTTCTATCTCTCGCCCGGCCACGAGACATACCCCATCTACCATCAGCCGGAGATCGGGCAGATCCTTCGGAACGCGGTGAACTGGGCGCACAACCCGCTGCCGCGCTGGAAGAACATCGACGCGGCGCCGAACGTGCCGACCGAGAAGGCGCCGGAGAAGATCGAAAGCCGCGGCCCGCATCTTCATGCGCCGGACGAGGCGGGGTTTCGATGAAGCCCGTCCGCATCCTCCTCCTCGGCACCGGCGCGATGGCCGAGCGCCACGTGCATTTCTTCAATCAGATCGAAGGCTGCGCGATCGTCGCCGGCGTCGACGTGTCCGAAGCGCGCGTGAAGGCGTTCTGCGAGCGGCACCGCATCCCGAGATATTTCACCGACCTGGAAGAGGCGATCGCCTGGGGCGGATTTGATGCGGTCACCAACGTGACGCCCGACGCCGTGCACTATTCGACCACGATGCGGCTGATTAAGGCCGGTGTTCCGATGCTCTGCGAGAAGCCGCTGGCGCCGACCTATCCGGAGGCGCTGGCGATGACCGAGGCGGCGGGGCAGGCGGGCGTCGTCGCCATGGTCAACCTGCGCTATCGCGGCCTGCCGGTGATGCAGATGGGGCGGCGGCTCGTCGAGGACGGCACGATCGGCGAGGTCCGCCACATCGACGCGGCGTTCCTCCATTCCTGGCTCGTCGGCAACCATTGGGGCGACTGGCGCACCTTGGAGACCTGGCTGTGGCGGCTTTCGAGCGCGCACGGCTCGAAGGGCGTGCTCGGCGATCTCGGCATCCACATCCTCGATTTCGCCGCCTACGTCGCCGACCAGATGCCGGTCTCCGTCCATTGCCGGCTGAAGACATTTCCGAAGGCACCGGGCGAGCGCATCGGCGAATACGGCCTCGACGCCAACGACAGCTTCATCATGTCGCTCGAGTTCGACAGCGGTGCGCTCGGCGTGGTGCAGTCGTCGCGCTGGATGCCGGGCTACGCCAACGCGCAGAAGGTCGGCGTCTATGGCACCAAGGGCAGCCTCGAAATCTGGTTCGAGAGCGAGAAGATGGGGCTCAGGCTTTGCGCTGGGGAGGACGTGAACACGCAGACTTGGCGCGAGGTCGAACTGCCCGGGCGTGCCGACCACCTACGAGACGTTCGTCGAGGCAGTGCGCCTTGGCGAGACCCTGGAGCCGAGCTTCCGCCGCGCCGCGGAATTGCAGCATGTGCTGGATTTGGCGTTCGAGTCGGATCGGCTGGGCGCGGCGCTGCCGGTCAAGGAGAAGCTGGGGGCGGTGGCGGCGGATTAAGTAGAAATGGATCGCCTGGCGCGCTCCGTTTGTGCCGAAGATATCGGCTCATCAGATCTTCGAGAAGCGGCCTGTACAAAGCAAAACGCAGCATATCACGCCGAAACCCATTAATAAAGACGTGATGCCTAAAGCAAACTTCAAGAGGAAGACTACACCTTATCAGCATATTTATCACAGGCTGATTGCTTTCATACACGTCAAAATACACCTTGAACAATTTTAGCTCGTCAAAAAGCATATGACAGAATCTTAGCGCGGCGAAAACACCTCGCCCCAAAGAGCGATGCTCTTCGGCCAGGTAGAGTGTGACCGAGCAGCAGCTGTCCCGCTCAGAATAGTCGTAAGAGTAGATAGTCCCAATTGCGCCACCGCTCTCACACCGTACAATCGACTGCCAGTGTCGCCCGGATTCAAACGAACGCCGAAATTCTGCCTGGAATTCCGCCAAGTGACAAAGGTCCTTGGAGCCGAGTGCAGTGATCAATATAGCTCCGCGTATTACGCCAAGCGAAAAGACTGGCGAGGTCTTCATCCCGAACCTCCGATAGCTTGATGGCCATTTTGCGTTCTCAATAGTCGGCAGCCGGCCATCTGGACCCCAGGTGGCGCGGCTGTCACCTCAGTTTTTCACTTGCTATCCCGAGCGTCAGATACCGCTGAGCGCGTCGCTGATTTACTCGTTCCTCCGGTCGCCGAACCGACCCGCCCGTCTTCCAGCGTCACAGTGGCGCTCCAAGGGAACCAGTGGCTGGGACTGTCGGTGTGCCGGTCGACACTGACGCTGGCAACTCGATCTGATCGATCTCTCTCGCTCATCTTTTGCAATCTCCTTCTTCCTTAAGTGCGGAATTCAGGCCAGACTGAGAAGGCGTAGGAGTGATATAGACGCATGTCGATTGCAGTAAGTGTCACCGTTGCATGAAGTCTGCACGTATTAACAATTGAACGCGATGGTCGCCCCTGAGAGACAGCGATGCCGCAGACAACACTCTCGAAACGCCTCCGTTCACTGCGCGAAGCTCGTGGCCTTACCCAGGAGGAAATGGCTCGGAGGATTGGCGTAGAGAAGTCAACGTTGTGGCGGTGGGAGCACGGACTTACACGACCGAAGGGACAACAGGTGCTTCAACGAGTGAAGGACGAGTATGGGCTAACGCAGGAAGAGCTTGAAACCCTCTTTGTTCAGTGGGCAGAAGAAACCAGAGTGAGAACCTCAGACTACACCGTTCTCGGGTACGACTACATCATATTGCGCGCTGCGCAGAAATATAGAATTGACGTAGGGCTTATCGATGAGGAGCAGGTACTTGAAGAACTCTTAAAAGAGTTAATCGTAAATGACGTCTCCGCCTATCCGCACATCACGCCGGTTGATGAGGGTGATGCGAGGCAATGGGCTCCAATTTTCAGTGCTATGAGTTATTCTTGGAGGGTGCTTGTTTCTGACGATAAGGTGATCGGTGACTGGCATTTTGTGTGCCTGAACGATGATGTGTTCGAGCGAGCGAAGCTCGGAATCCTGCGCGATTCGCAAATAACAGTGACCGATCTGGATATACCGATCGTTGGCGGAGAACGGTCATACAAGATGTACATAGCGAATTTCGGCGTGGAAAGGCGGTATCGGCACCCGGAGGCCTTCAATGCGCTTTGCGGATCTTTCGTAGACGAGATTGTCCGCCTTGCTGAACAGGATGTCTTCTTCTCTGAGGTTTGCGCCACAGCGTGGACAGTTGAAGGACAGCGCCTCTGCCGCCTTATCGGAATGGAGCAGATTGCCAAACTGCGAGGAGTTGCGGGTATGCCTGCGGCAGACGTTTTCTTTTCGGCGTGGAGTGGGTTGTTGAGGGCAGGGTTTGTCCAAAGGAACGAGAAACTGACGGCACTATACCGGAGTCATTTTGGTCGGGATTAAGTTCGACGCCCGGAGACACGCCCACCGCGCAGCATCTATGTCCAGCGCTTGCTGACGCGCCTGATCGCCGGAACGCACCCGTGCCGCAGCGTTCCAGTCCGACTGCTAAGCGGTTCGCGCAACGTCACGCCTAAGCCTCCGCTTCTCCTGCGTGCTCTTCCTTCGCCCTCAAATACACCTCCCGCGCCGCGTTCGCGTTGAGGGCCACGATCCCGAGGCCGACGATCAAATCCGGCCAGATCGAAAGCACCGCCGCCGTCACCAGCCCGGCCGCGATGATCGCGACGTTGGCGAGCGCGTCGTTGCGGGCGGAGAGGAAGGCGGCGCGGGTCAGGCTGCCGGAGTGATGCCGGTAGCGCGAGAGGATGAAGGCGCAGGCGAAATTGACGATGAGCGCGCCGCCGCCCGTCAGCGTCAGCGGCACCGCCTCCGGCACCACGGGCGCCGCAAATTTCTGCACCGCCGTCCACAGCGCCGCGAGACCGGGCACGAGCAGGATGCCGGCGAGAACCATCCCGAGCCGCGCGCGGTTCTTCGCGCTCCAGCCGAGCGCCACAAGGATCAAGAGGTTGACCGACGTGTCTTCGAGAAAATCGACGCTGTCGGCGAAGAGCGAGACCGAGCCGATCCGAAGCGCGACGGAGAACTCCACGCCGAAATAGGCGAGGTTCAGAAGCGCGACGACGAGAACGGCGCGGCGCAAGCCCGAATTGAGCGGATCGTCCGGCATATGTGCACAAATCTCCGGGTATCCGAGGCAATCGCCGCGGCAAGCCGCCGTTGACAGTGCCATACCGGAAGACGACATTCCGGCCCATGAACGCCTTTACTGCCATCGTTCCCGAGCAGCGTGCCGGCGCTGGCCCGTTCTACGACGTGAACCTCTACTGCGACCCCATGGGTGACCGGTGGATTGCGGAGGCCGATGCTCTGCCGATCGCCACCGAGGCGGACACGCTGGACGCCTTGGTTGCGCGCGTGTGGGAGATCGCACCGGAGGTCGCCGAGTTGAACGGCCACAAGGGCAAGCTCAATCTGCGTTTCATGATCCACACGAGCATGCCCGGCTGATGGCCGGTCCGCTCTATCGTCGGCTCATCCAAATACTGAAAGACGGTGGTTGCAGCTTCGTTCGGCATGGCAAGGGCAGTCACGAGATTTGGCTGAGCCCGATCACCAACCGCCACTTCGCCGTGCCCTTCGACATCAGCAAGACCTCGACCGCCAACGCGATTTTCAGGCAGGCGGGACTGCCGAAAGCCTTCTAACGCCACCTACGTTTCGTAGACCGGCTCGTAGTTTTCGAAATAGCGCGGCGAGGTTTCGATCGGCATCTCGGCGTAGGTGACCGTCGCGACGAAGTGGTCGTCCTCCTCGCTGACGCGGATGCTCTTGATCTTGAGCGGGCCGTGGTCGCGAAAGTTCCGCAGCCAGTCGCACGCGCAGGTCCGTGCCTGCCCGGCGCTCTTGCCTGTGAATATCCTGAGCTTCTCCCCCACGCGAGCCCCGCTTCGAGAAGGAGCCGGCGCGCCGGCCGGCCGAAAATCGCGGGGCCGAACATGGTCGGGAGTGGTTAACGATTTCCTAATCCGCCGGAGCGGAGTCGTGCGTCAGATCAGCCGCTCGCGCAGATGCCAGGCGGCGGACTCCGCGTAGGTCGGATCGATCTCGATGCCGATGCCGCGGTTGCCGAGCCGCTGCGCCGCAAGCAGCGTTGCGCCGACGCCGAGGAAGGGATCGAGCACCACCGCGTCGCCCTTGCCATGCAGCTTGATGCAGCGCTCCGGCAGCGCCACGGGGAAGGGGCTCGGATGGTGGTCGCGCTGCGACTTCGAGCGGATCGTCTCGTAGGGGATGAACCAGACGTCGCCGGCGCAGCGGCGGTCGTTCTCGTGCCCCCAGCGCGCGATGTTGGACTTGTCCTTGAAGGGCACGCCGACCGCGAGCCGGTCGAGCGCCGTCTTCCCGTCCTTGGTGAAATGGAAGACGTGCTCGTGCGTGTGGTTCAGGTAGCGCTCCGAGTTCACCGGCTTGAAATGCCCGAACGTGTCGTCGCCGATCGACAGCGACTTCACCCAGACGATCGCGTTCTGAAGGCGGAAGATGTCGCGCATGGCGTTCGCCGCATCCGGCGCGATCCACGGGTCGGAGCAGGTGCCGGCGATGTTCAGGAAGAACGAGCCGTCGTCCTTCATCACGCGATGGAGCTGCCGCCCGATCTCCGCGAGCCAGGCGAGATAGGCGTCGCGGTCGCCGCCATCGTCGTAGGAGCGGTACTTGATCCCGATGTTGTAGGGCGGCGAGGTGACGACGACGTCGACCGATTGCTCGGGAAGTTCGGCGAGCACCTTCGCGCAGTCGCCGACGATGACCGTCTGAGCGCCGATCTCGATCACGCGCTCTTTAGCGCGCGGCGAGCGCGCGCCGACGTCTTCCGCAGCCTCGGCTCGGTCCAGCAAAGCGTGCCTCCGCGCCCGGTTTCTCTCGGGCCTAATCTGCCGCATCCGGACGGCAGGCGCACGCGATTGTGCCGCAATTCAGCGCGATCTCGGGCAGATTCGTCCGATTTCCCCGCTATTCGCGACTTTACTCGTGCCGGAGCGCCTCGATCGGATCGAGATGAGCGGCACGGCGCGCCGGGAAATAGCCGAAGCCGACGCCGACCGCCGCGGAGAAGACGAAGGCGAGCGCGATGATTTTCGCGTCGAGCACGAAGGGCACGCCGAGGCCGAGCGAGGCGGCGCCGGAGAGCCCGAGCCCGAGCGCGATCCCGATCAGCCCGCCGAAGAGCGACAGCACCACCGCCTCGACCAGGAACTGCATCAGCACCTGGCCTTCCTCCGCGCCGATCGCGAGGCGGATGCCGATCTCGCGCGTCCGCTCGGTGACCGACACGAGCATGATGTTCATGATGCCGATGCCGCCGACGAGGAGGCTCACGGCGGCGACGGCGGCGAGGAGCCCGGTCAGCACCTTCGTGGTGCTTGTCAGCGTGGCGACCATCTCGGCCATGTCGTTGACGCGGAAGTTGTCCTCCGCGTTGGCCGCGATGTGCCGCCGCTCGCGCATCAGGAAGGTCACGTCCCGCTTGATCTTGGTCGTGTCGACGCCGTCCTCCGCCGACAGATAGATCGACGACACGTTGGTGTTGCCCGAGAAGCGGCGCTGCACCGCGCGGATCGGCATCAGCACGATGTCGTCCTGGTCCTGGCCGAAGCTCGACTGGCCCTTCTCCTCCAGAAGCCCGATCACGTCGCAGGAGACGGTGTCGAGCCTGATTTTCTGGCCGATCGGATCGCTTGAGCCGAAGAGCTCCTTGCGGACGGTCTGGCCGATGATGCACGCGGCCTTGCCGGAGCGAACCTCGCTGTCGAGGAAGTTCCGACCTTCGACGAGCGGCCAGTCGCGCGCGATCAAGAAATCGCCGGTCGTGCCGGTGATCTGAGTGTTCCAGTTCTCGTTGCCGTAGACGGCGTTGGCGCTTGCGCCGGCCGTCGGCGCGACCGCCTGCAGCCCGCCGATCTGGCGCTGGATTGCTTCCGCGTCGGCGAGCGTGAAGTCCGGCGCGTCGCTCTGGCGCGGGCCGAAGCCCTGGCCCGGCCTGACGAAGAGGAGGTTCGTCCCGAGCGCCGAGATCTCCGACTTGCACCTGCGCCGTCGTGCCGTTGCCGATCGTCACCATGGCGATCACCGCGCCGACGCCGATGACGACGCCGAGCACCGTCAGGAACGAGCGGAGCGCGTTCCTGACGATCGCCTGGAAGGCGAGCCGGATCGTCTCGAAGAGCATCAGGCGGCCTCGCGTCGGCGTGCGTCGGAAGCCACGCGCCCGTCGAGGAAGTGCACGACGCGCGAGGCGTATTCGGCCATCTCCGCCTCGTGCGTGACCATGACGACGGTGATGCCGTTGCGCTGGTTGAGGCTCGTCAGGAGCCGCATGATCTCGTGGCTCATCGCCGTGTCGAGGTTGCCGGTCGGCTCGTCCGCGAGAAGCAGCGAAGGCTTGGTGACGATCGCCCGCGCGATGGCGACGCGCTGCTGCTGGCCGCCGGAAAGCTGGCTCGGATCGTGATCCTCCCAGCCGGTCAGGCCGACCTCGTTGAGCGCGGCGAGCGCCAATTGCCGGCGCTCGCGCGCCGGCGTCCCGCGATAGATCAGCGGCAGCTCGACGTTCTCGAGCGCCGAGGTGCGCGCCAGGAGGTTGAAGCCCTGGAACACGAAGCCGAGGTAATTCCGCCGCAGCAGCGCGCGCTGCCGGCGCGTCAGCGCGCCCACGTCGACGCCGCGAAAATAGTAGGTGCCGGCGGTCGGTGTATCGAGGCATCCGATGATGTTCATCGCCGTCGACTTGCCCGAACCGCTCGGCCCCATGATGGCGACGAAGTCGCCCTCAGCGACGCCGATGTCGACGTCGGCGAGCGCGTTGACGGTCGCGTCGCCTTGCCCGTAGACGCGGCTTACGCCGGCGAACGCGACGAGCGGCGGCGCTTCGGTCCAGGTGTCCGCCATCGCCATCTCACCCGGTCGTCCGGGAATCCGTGATAACGGCCGCGCCGGCCTGAAGCGGTCCGTCGACCACTTCGGTCCAGGTGCCATCGGACGCGCCGACGTGAACGACGACCTTCTCCGGCGCGCCATCCTTAAGCACGTAGATCGCGCGCCCGCCGTCGGCCGTCTCCTCGACCTTGGCGACGTCCTCCTCGCGCGGCGGCCGCGGCATGAGCATGCGCAACAACCCGCCGCCGCTGCTTCGGGTCGACGTCTCGGTCGAGGCGGGCGCGAAGCGGAGCGCCGCGTTCGGAATGAGAAGCGCGTCGTCGACCTTCTTCACGACGATCTCGGCGGTTGCGGTCATGCCCGGGCGGAGCAGCATGTCGGTGTTGTCGAGGCTGAGCACCGCCGTGTAGGTGACGACATTGTTGATCGTCACCGGCGCGACGCGCACCGTGCTCACCTCGGCCGGGAACGTGCGATCGCGGAACGCATCCACGGTGAAGGTCGCCTCCTGTCCCTTCTGCACCTGACCGACGTCTGCCTCGTCGATGTCGACCTCAAGCTGCATGGAGGCAAGGTTCTCCGCGATCGTGAAGAGCACCGGCGCCTGCAGCGACGCGGCGACCGTCTGCCCGGGCTCGACCGAGCGGCTCATCACCACGCCGTTGATCGGCGAGCGGATGGTCGCCTTCTTGAGATTCGTCTCGGCGGTCAGGAGGTCGGCCTGCGCCACCTCGACGTTGGCCTTCGCCACGGCGAGGGCAGCGACCGAGCGCTGATACGTGGCCTGCGCCTGCTCGCGCGTAGCGGCCGACGCGAAGTCCTTCTCCGTCAGCGCGAGTGCGCGGTCGTAGGCCTGTTTGGACTCCGCCAGCGTCGCATCGGCGTCCTGCACTTGCGCGTTCCGCATGGCGAGCGTTGCGCGCGCATGCGCGACGTCGGCCTCGAGCTTGTCGGTATCGAGGACCGCAAGCACTTGGCCCTCGGTGACCTGGTCGTTGTAGTCGACAAGAACCTGTTTCACCGTGCCGGAGAGCTCGCTCGAGATTTCGACCTGGTTGGTCGGCTCGACCGTGCCTGTGGCGGTCACGACCTCGGTCAGCGCGCCGCGCTTGGCAGGCTCGGTCACGTAGCGGACCGACGTCGCCGAGCCGGCGAAGACGAAGAAGTAGAGGGCGACGAGCGCCAGCACGGCGAGGACGCCGAGAAAGAGGCTTCGCCGCGAGAGCCAGCCGCGCGAGGGCGACTTTCCGAGCTCCAGTGTCTCGGCCACGTCGGCGGGTGGCTTGATGTTTTGCTGCACGTTCATGGCTGCCGTGCCTTACATGGAGATGTCGCAGAAGTTTACCAAAGGAGCGGGGCGCGCGTGGTTGACGCGGGTCAATCGTCCTGCGCCTGGGCTTGCCTTTCTGGGCAGGGCCGGGCTAGTCGCGGCGGTCGCGCTTGTTCCTGAGGCGAAATGGCCAATCCCGTCCTTGTCGAGGTCACCCGCAGCGGGCGCGTCGAGAGCCGCCACCGCGGCGCCGTTGCCGTGGTCGATGCGGAAGGGAAGACGCTTTTCGCCATCGGAGCGGTGGAGGAGCCGGTCTATCCGCGCTCCGCGGTGAAGGCGATTCAGGCGCTGCCGCTGGTCGAAAGCGGCGCGGCCGACGCCTTTGGCTTCGGCGAGCGGGAGCTTGCGCTGGCGCAGGCCTCGCATGGCGGCGAGCCCGAGCATGTCGCCGGCGTCTCCGCGATGCTCGAGGCGATCGGGCTCGATGAGACGTCGCTCGAATGCGGCACGCATGCGCCGTCAAACGGCGCTGCCGCAGCCGAGCTGATACGCAGGGGCGAGAGGCCCGGACCGCTGCACAACAATTGCTCCGGCAAGCATGCGAATTTCCTGGCGCTCGCGCGCCATCTCGGTGTCGACCACCACAACTATGTCGCACCCGATCACCCGGTTCAGCACGCCGTCGCCGAAGCGCTCGCGAGCCTCACGGGCGCGGAGCACGGCGCGGAGAATTGCGGTGTCGACGGTTGCTCGATCCCGACCTACGCCGTGCCGCTCTCGAACCTTGCGCGCGGCTTCGCGCGCTTTGGAAGCGGCGTTGGGCTGGGGAAGGCGCGCGCCGAGGCGTCCCGTCGCATCTATAAGGCAGCGATTGCACAGCCGTTCTACGTGGCCGGCACGGGGCGCTTCTGCACCGAGGTGATGTCGCTTCTCGGTGGCGCCGCGCTGGTGAAAACCGGCGCGGAGGGCGTCTTCTGCGCCGCGCTCGGCGATCTCGGCCTCGGCGTTGCGCTGAAGGCCGACGACGGCGCTACGCGCGCCGCTGAGGCCACGATGGCCGCGGTCCTGACGCGGCTTCTGCCCGAGCACAGAGACGGGCTGGCGCGGCGCGCCAGGACGCCGGTCACGACGCGGCGGCGCGTAGAGGTCGGCGAGGTGCGTGCCATCGAATCGGCCTTCCGCGGCCTCGGCTGACCTTGTTCTGTTGACATCGGGCAGCCGCGCCGAGAAAAGAGCCGCAGTCTGGCGTTCGTTGTGGGTAAACCGATGTTTTTACGAGGGAATTTCGCTGGCAGCTTCATGCTCTCTGCCATCGCGTTCGCAGCGCTCGCGCCCGCGGCATTTGCCCAGGCGACGAAGAGCGAGACCCGTTTCCAGGACTGGGTGGTCGGCTGCGACGAGTCCGGCGGCTCCAAGAAATGCACCATGTCGCAGACCTTTACCAAGGCGGGCACCAGCGAGGTGGGGCTCGCGTTCGTCCTCACGAAGAAGGACGACGGCAGTCTGAAAGCGGCCGTCTACTCACCAACGCAGGTGCTTCTTGCCCCGGGCGTCACTGTCAACGCCGGCGATCTCCCTCCGATCAATGCAGCTTTCCTCTACTGCGCGCCGCGGGCCTGCCTGGCGGAGTTCGGCTTCGATGACCAGTTGCTCGATGTCTTCCGCAAGGGCACCGACTATGCGGTGACGTTCCAGCCGGTCAATCAGCAGCCGGTGACGGTGAAGGGGAGCCTCAAGGGCTTCGCCGCCGCCTACGAGTTCTTCTCTAAGTAGCTCTTCTACACCTTTCGATTTCCCGCCAGGCTGACGCCGGGGACCGCGACAGTGCCGTCCACCAGCTCGTCGGTAGCGACCTCGTCCCAGCGCATGCCGAGGATCGCGCCGCGCTTCACCTCGTCTATTAGGTTGTTGGCGATCAGGGTCGGGCCGGCGCCCTCTGCGACGGAGACGGCGATCCCGATCTGCGTTCGACGGATGACATTTCCACTCGCCGTTACGTCGCGGAGATAGGGCCCCCAGCCGAGCTGCAGCCCCCAGATCGCGTCTTCGATCGTGTTTCCGGTGATCGCGACATCGGCCTCCGCGCTGATGCCGGCGCCGTTCTGCAGGTTGCCGTCGGGATAGGGCGGTCCGCCCCGGATGCGCCGCACAACATTGCCGGAGCAAGAGCCGAGCCGCCCGCCATGTTCCATGAAATTGGCGAACGAGATACCGCCGTTCGCCCCGTCGATCAGGTTGTTCGCGACGATCGCGCCCTCGAACGCGAACTCCACGTAGAGCGCCATCTCGCCGGAATTGGTGGCGACGTTGCCGGTCACCGCGATGTTGTCGGAGGAGAAGCAGCGGATCGCGGAGAAGGCGCAGTCGTCGACGCGATTGTCGGCGATGACGACGCCGTTCGCCTTGTCGAGATTGATGCCGTTGCCGTTCTGCCCGGTGCCGCCTGATTCGGCGCGGATGCGGCTTACGCGATTGCCGCGCACGATGGTGCCGTCCTCGCTCTCCGCGTCGCGAGCGACGAGGATGCCGGTGTCGCCGCAATTGGTGACGCTGTTGCCGCTGACCTCCAGGCCGTTCGACTGGCGGAGATAGACGCCGACCGTGCCGATCAAGTCGAAGCGCGAATTCGACACGCGGCCTGCGGCGGCGCGCAGATGGACCCCGGCGGCGCCGCTTGCGACGAAGTCGCAGTCGTCGACGGCGATGTCATCGACGCCGTCGACATCGAGAAGCGCCGACGAAAGGGGCAGGGCGCCGCCGTCGAGCGTGACGCCTTCAAGCCGGAGACGGCGCGCATGCTCGCTTCTCAGCATGAAATCGCCGCCGGCGAAAACGAGGCGGCTCTCGCCGGGGATACCGATCAGATGCGCGTGGGCGGGAAGCGCGACATTCGCGACAGCGTATCGGCCCGGTGGCAGGAAGAGCGGTTGGCCCGTCGCGGCGGCCTGCACGAGCGCCGTGGCAAGTGCCGCGCCCTGATCCTCGGCCGCGCCCGGCCGAAGCCCGACCTCGGTCGCGTCGAGGGCGCCGGAGAAGAGAGAGGCCGCGCCGGCCGCCGGGGCAAGCATCGGCGAAGCGAGCGCAAGGGCGCCGCCCGCGAAGGCGCGGCGGCTGATGCGGCACTGTGCGGCTCGCGACATCGCGCTCCTCTCCGCTGCGGCGGCTCTGTCTGGCGAGGCGTCTTAGACGCCGAGTGCATACCGCGGCGTTAAGAGGCTATGGCCGGATTTTCGCCTATTCCGCGGCGGTGCGCTGGGCGTAGCCGAGTTTGCGGTTGAGCGCCTCGAGCAGCTTCTCCGCCGCCTCTGTGACGGCGGTGCCGGGCGGGAAGATGACGGCAACGCCTGCCGCCTCGAGCACCTCGTAGTCCTGTGGCGGCACCACGCCGCCGACGACGATCATGATGTCTTCGCGCCCGGCCGTCGTCGAGAGCCTGGCGAAGCGACGGCACGTGCGTCAGGTGCCCGGCGGCGAGCGTCGAGACGCCGACGACGTGGACGTCGTGGGCGACGGCGCGCTCCGCCGCTTCTTCAGGTGTGGCGAAGAGCGGACCGATATCGACGTCGAAGCCGAGATCGGCGAAGCCCGACGCGATCACTTTCTGGCCGCGGTCGTGGCCGTCCTGGCCCATCTTGGCGACGAGGACTTTTGGAGGGCGCCCTTCGTTCCGGGCGAAGTCGGCGGTCATAGCGACAACGCGCCTGACCACTTCGTTATCAGGATCGATCTCGCGCTTGTAGACGCCGGCGGGGGCACGCGGCTCGGCGGCATGCCGCCCGAAGACGCGCTCGAGCGCCAAACTCATTTCGCCGACGCTCGCACCTGCGCGCGCTGCATCGACGGCGGCCGCGAGGAGGTTCGCGCTGTTACGCGCTGCTTCGGACAGCGCTGCGAGCGTAGCGTCCGTCTTCTCGGTGTCGCGCTCGCGCTTCAACTTTTCGAGCTTCGCGATCTGTTCGGCACGGACGGCGGCGTTGTCCACCTTCAGAAGTTCCACCTCGGCCGCGTCGGGGCTCCGGTAGCGGTTGACGCCGACCACGGTCTCTCGGCCGCTGTCGATCCGCGCCTGCACTTTCGCCGCGGATTCCTCGATCCGCATTTGCGGCAGGCCGTCCTCGATCGCTCGCGCCATCCCGCCGAGCGCTTCCACCTCGTCGATATGGGCGCGGGCGCTGTCCGCGAGATCCGCCGTCAGCCGCTCGACGAAGAACGACCCGCCCCACGGGTCAATGACCCGCGTCATGCCGGTTTCGAGAGCCAGCACGAGCTGCGTGTTCCGCGCGATGCGAGCGGAGAAATCGCTGGGCAGCGCCAGCGCCTCGTCGAGGGCGTTGGTGTGGAGCGACTGCGTGCCGCCGAAGGTCGCGGCCATCGCCTCGATCATCGTGCGGCCGACATTGTTGAAGATGTCCTGCGCCGTTAGCGACCAGCCAGAGGTCTGGCAGTGCGTGCGAAGCGCCAAGGATCGCGGATCGGACGGACTGAACTTTTCCGCCACGAGCTCCGCCCAAAGAAGTCGCGCGGCGCGGAGCTTCGCCACCTCCATGAAGAAGCTCATGCCGATGCCGAAGAAGAAGGAGAGCCGCGGCGCGAAGCGGTCGATCGGCAGCCCGGCCGCGAGCCCCGCACGCACATAGTCGAGCCCGTCGGCGAGCGTATAGGCAAGCTCGAGGTCCGCCGTCGCTCCTGCTTCCTGCATGTGGTAGCCGGAGACGGAAATCGGGTTGAAGCGCGGCATCTTCTCCGCGCAGAAGGCGAAGATGTCGGCGACGATCCGCATCGAAGGCCGCGGCGGGTAGATGTAGGTGTTGCGGACCAGGAACTCCTTCAGGATGTCGTTCTGGATGGTGCCGGAAAGCGCCTCAGGCTTCACGCCCTGCCGCTCGGCCGCGACGATGTAGAGCGCGAGGATCGGCAGCACTGCGCCGTTCATCGTCATCGACACGGTCATCTCGCCAAGCGGGATGCCGGCGAAAAGCTCCTCCATGTCGAGGATGGAGTTCGATCGCCACGCCCGCCATGCCGACGTCGCCCGCGACGCGCGGATCGTCGGAATCGTAGCCGCGGTGCGTGGGAAGATCGAAAGCGACGGAGAGGCCCTTCTGCCCGGCGGCGAGGTTGCGGCGGTAGAAGGCGTTGGAATCGCGCGCCGTGGAGAAGCCAGCATATTGGCGGATCGTCCATGGCCGCTCGACATACATGGTCGGGTAGGGGCCGCGGAGATAGGGCGGAACGCCGGGAACGCTGTCTAAGGCGGTAAGGCCGTCGAGATCGTCCGCGCTGTAGGAGGACTTGATCGCGATGCCCTCGGGCGAGGCCCAAGTTTTCGCGATGGCGACCTCCGGCGCGAGAGTCGGCGACTGCCACGCCGCCTGAGCGAAATCGGGCATGCGCGTCATGCCGCTGCCTTCGCTGCCGCGTCTTCGAGGTGGATCGGCTCGAGGCCGTCAAGGGTGGCCGGGCTTTCGATCGCGGCCGACGCCGGCTCCGCCTCGACGGCGTGGATCGTCACGCCGACCAGGGGCGCATCCCCGCTGGCTATCGTCTTTATGAGCGCCGCGCGCGCTTTCGCGATCCGGCCCTGGAAGGCGCCGGCACGCAGGCTCTCGACGATACCGCCGTCGCGCTCGATCTCGCTGAAATCCGACCAAGCGCGCTCGGCGAGCGTCTCCGTCAGAGCCTCGATCGCGCCCGACCCCGCGGCCGGGTCCGCAACGACATGAAGATGCGAACTCCTCGACGAGGAGATGCTGGATGTTCATAGCGAGCGCTCGCGCGCTGCGGTCGGCGAGCCCGGCCGCCGCAGTGTGCGGCAGGACTGTGATTGCATCGGCGCCGCCGACAGCCGCCGCAAAGGCGGCGACCGTATTGCGCAGGAGATTTGTGGTGGCATCGGCGCGGGCCAGCATCCGCCGGCTCGTCTCCGCGTGGATGGCGAGCGGCGTTGCCGTTGCGTCGCAGAGCTCAAGAAGCCGCGCCCAGAGCAGCCGCAGAGCGCGAAGCTTTGCGATCGAGAGAAGCAAGTTGCGGTCGACCGAAACCGACGCACCGAAGAGCGGCAGCGCGTTGGCCGGCTCTACGCCGGCATCGCCAAGCGCGCGGAGCCACCATGCAGCGGCCGCTAGGACGCCGGCCAGCTCCTGCGCCTCGCTTGCGCCGGCCTCGTGATACGGGCGCGCGTCGAGGAGCGCGAGCGGTCCACGGAAATGCGCTGAACGGAGCGCCGTGAAGCGCGCGGCGAATTCCTTGGCGTCCGGCGGTTGGGCATCGCCCGGCGTAAGCAGCGCTACCGGGTCGAGCCCGAAGCTGATGTCCGTCAGCTCCGGAGCGATGCCGCGTCGCGCCGCCAGCTCCGCCACCCACCCCGCCGATCGAAGGCAGTCGGCGCTAGGCTCGATCCTCAGCTGAACCTTGGCAAGGTCGACGCCGTCGAGCGCAGCGGCAAGCGCGCCCTTGCTCGCCGGAAGGCCGAAGCCGGCCGCTGCCGCCGAGCCGGCGAAGCGGAGCGAAAGGCCGCTCGCGCCGCCCTGGAGATCGGCCTGGGCTTGTGAATGGGCGCGGTCGGCGTCCGGGTCGTCGATCGGCTGCACGATAGCCCACGCGCGGGGGCTGCGTCCGGAGAGTGCGCGGGCATCACGCCGTGCGGCGTAGAGCGGCTCGACCACGATGCCGTCGCGCGTCCGCGAATTGAGGGTCTCGGGCTCGCGGCCGTTCAGCGCCTTCTCGACGAGCTTCCGCCAATCCTCGATGCCAGACGTCGCGCCGAACGCCGAGTGGAGTTCCGTATCGGCCATGCCGACGCTTGTATGTCCCCGCGCTTGACGCGGCAAGACGGGCGGGATTCCGGCCCTTAATAGTCCATGACGGGCTTGAGCTTCTTCGCCGTCTCGATCCAGCGCATCACCCGCTTCTCGGTCGGCAGGACGCGCACGCGCGGCCTGCGGCCGTTGACCTCGGCCATCCGGGCGACGAGGTTGGCAGCATTCCTTCGCCTCAGATCCTTCACTGTATCAACACCCGCGGCGACGAGCAGTTCGGCGTATTCGAGCGCCACGCCGGAAACCCGCGTCAGATCAGCGATGTTCGCCCATTCAAGGATGAGCCGGTTTGGGATGTCGGTGGATTCGCAGAGCGCCCTGCGGAGCCTTGGGGTGGCGGCGCGCTCTAGCAGCTTGGCTGTCGACTTGATCCCAGCGGCTTTGAGCTTCGTTACGTAGAAGGGCTGGATCGCCCGCACATCGGCGATCGAATAGGACGCCATAGCCGCCGCCTCCACACCCGACCCGTCTTCCTATGCTACACACCGGCAATCAGCTAGACGCTCCGCGCATGGCAGCCGGCAGAGTGGCAAAAATGCCGCTTCAGACGAATTGGCTGAGCCCCGGAATCGAGGCGATGACTTCATCGACGACCGCGTCGCCAACCTTTGCGCGGGCGAAATCGACCGTTTCCTGCGTGACGCCCTGGATCTGCCCCATCCCAAGCCCGAGGCCCTGCAGCTTGCCGAGCACTTCCATCGTCCCGCCGCCCATCAGCCCACCAAGTCCGCCGAGCGTCGCCGAGGAATCCTCGTCGGAGGTGTCCACATAGTCCGCAGCCCCGGGGATCGCGGCGGCCATGGCCGCCATCTTCTCGCGGTCGCCCTGCGCGTATAGGAACGAGAACACGATGCGGACCGCGGCGCGCGCCGTAGCATCGTCCAGGCCGACCTTCTCCACGATCCGACTGATCAGCTCTTCCATCGGGCTCTCCTCTTCGCTGGCGGCCCTAACTGCCGGCCGGACATGCAAAACGCAAGCCGCTCGCCGATTGTCGCCACGATACCCCGCCACTATAACGGCCGCTCCAAGACGCAAGGCCGGCACATTGCTCCAACAAGGCTCGATCTACCTCGGCACCAGCCGTCACGCTGACGACAGCCTCGGCGACCCGCAATACCTGGCGCTGAAATTCGCCAACCGGCACGGGCTCGTCACCGGCGCGACCGGTACGGGCAAGACCGTATCGCTGCAGGTTCTCGCCGAAGGGTTCTCTGCCGCCGGCGTGCCCGTCTTCACCGCCGACGTGAAGGGCGACCTTTCCGGCATCGCGGCGATGGGCGAAGCCAAGGATTTCTTACAGAAACGGGCGACCGACATCGGGTTCGCGGACGAGTACGAGCTTGCCGCGACGCCGGCGATCTTCTGGGACCTTTTCGGCGAGAAGGGGCATCCGATCCGCGCCACGGTCTCCGAGATGGGGCCGCTGCTGCTCTCGCGTCTCATGGACCTGAACCCGACGCAGGAGGGCGTGCTCAACATCGCCTTCAAGCTCGCCGACGACGAGCGGCTTCTCCTCCTGGATCTGAAGGATTTGCAGGCGCTTCTCGCCAATATGGCGGAGCGGGCGCAGGAGCTTTCCGGCGCATACGGCAACGTGTCGAAGGCCTCGGTCGGCGCGATCCAGCGCCAGCTCCTGGTGCTCGAGCAGCAGGGCGGCGAGGAGTTCTTCGGAGAGCCGGCGCTGGAGATTGCCGACCTGATGCGCACGGCGCCTGACGGCCGCGGCGTCGTCGGCGTGCTCGCGGCCGACAAGCTGATGCAATCGCCGCGGCTCTACGCGACTTTTCTGCTGTGGCTGCTTTCTGAGCTTTTCGAGGTCCTGCCGGAGGTCGGCGATCCGGAGAAGCCGCGTCTCGTCTTTTTCTTCGACGAAGCGCATCTCCTTTTCGCTGAGGCACCTAAGGCACTGATCGAAAAGGTCGAGCAGGTCGTGAAGCTGATCCGCTCCAAGGGCATCGGCGTCTATTTCGTGACGCAGAACCCCGTGGACATTCCGGACAGCGTGCTGGCGCAGCTCGGCAACCGCGTGCAGCACGCACTTCGCGCCTATACGCCCCATGAGCAGCGCGCAGTGGACACCGCCGCCGATACGTTCCGCCCAAACCCGGAATTCGACGTCTCCGACGCGATCACCAAGCTCGGTGTCGGCGAGGCGCTCGTCTCGACGCTGCAATCGGGTGGCGTGCCGAGCATGGTGGAGCGCACCTTGATCCGGCCGCCATCGTCGCGGCTTGGGCCGATCGCGGACGGCGAGCGGCGCTCGCTGATCGCGGGGAGTCCCGTCGGCGTGAAATACGACAACACGCTCGACCGCGAGTCCGCTTACGAGGTCTTGAAGAAGCGCGCCGCGCCGGAGGCAACGCAGGCAGCGGCTCCGGCCGCGCGCGAGCGAGACGAGGACGAGGAGAGCCCGCGCGCATCGTCTTCGCGCCGATCCTCGCGTCGGACCCGTGAGCAGCAAGCGGGCGGCGGTCTGTTCGGTGAAATTTTCGGCGGCGGCAGCTCGCGGCGTCAGAGCGTTGCGGAAGCGGCGGTGAAATCCGTCGTCCGCTCGGTCGGTAGCTCGTTGGGCCGCGAGTTGGTGCGCGGCATTCTCGGTTCTTTGAGACGGTAGGCGTGACGTATGGCTCAGACGGACAAAGTTCTGGAACGGATCGACACTGATCTCAACAAGAGCCTCGAACGGCTCTTTGCGCTGCTCCGCATCAAGTCGATCTCGGCCGATCCGCATTACAAGAAGGATTGCCGTGCGGGCGCGGAATTCTGCGCAGCGATGCTGAGCGAGATCGGGATCAAGGCGAGCCCGCGCGACACGATCGGCCATCCGATGGTGGTCGGCCACTATGACGGTGCGGGGAAGAGTGCGCCGCACGTCCTCTTCTACGGACATTACGACGTGCAGCCGGTCGACCCGGTGTCGCTGTGGAGCCGCGATCCCTTCGACCCCGCGGTCGTGGAAGTGAACGGCGAGAAGCAGATCGTCGGCCGCGGCGCCGACGACGACAAGGGCCAGCTCATGACCTTCCTTGAGGCGGCGCGCGCCTGGATGGCCGTCGCCGGCCGGCTCCCGGTCAACGTCACGTTCCTCATCGAAGGCGAGGAGGAATCTGCAAGCCCGAGCATGATCCCGTTCCTGACCGAGAACAAAGCGGAGCTTGAAGCCGACATCGCGCTCGTCTGCGACACCAACATGTGGGACCGCACGACACCGGCGATAACTACAATGCTGCGCGGCCTTCTCTACGAGGAGGTCTTCATCGATGCGGCGAGCCGCGACCTTCACTCCGGCTACTACGGCAGCGCGGCGCGGAACCCGATCCACGTCCTCGCCGACATCCTGGCGGCGCTTCACGACGAGAACGGGCGCGTCACGATCCCGCATTTCTACGACGGCGTGGCTGAGGTCTCGCCCGAGCAGAAGGCGCAATGGGCGACGCTGAACTTCGACGAGAAGGCGTTCCTCGGCGACATCGGGCTCAAGCTTCCGGCCGGCGAGAAGAGCTATCCGACGCTTGAACAGGTCTGGTCACGCCCGACGGCCGAGGTGAACGGCATCGTCGGCGGCTACACCGGTGCCGGCGCGAAGACGGTGATACCGGCGAAAGCCTCAGCGAAAGTCTCTTTTCGCCTGGTCGGGGACCAGGACCCAATGGTGATCAGCAGGAACTTCCGCGCCTTCGTCGAGGCGCGGCTTCCGGCGGACTGCAAGGTCAGCTTCCTGAACCATGGCGGCGACCGTGCCGTGCATCAGCCGAGCGACAGCCCCTGGGTCAGGAAGGCGCAGAGCGCCCTTTCGGACGAATGGGGCAAACCCGCGGTGCAGATCGCCATGGGCGGCTCGATCCCCATCGTCTCGCAGTTCAAGCGCATCCTCGGCATGGATTCCGTGATGGTCGGCTTCGGGCTCGAAGATGACCGCATCCATTCGCCCAACGAAAAATACAATCTCTCGAGCTTTCACGGCGGCACGCGCTCCTGGGCGCGCATCCTCGCGGCAATCGCAGATCAGGGCGCGGAGTAGATACGATGCACATAGCGCAGATGAACGTCGGAACGGCGCTCTACGACCTCGACGATCCGCGGATCGCATATTTCATGGAGAATCTCGACCGCGTGAACGCGCTCGCCGAGGCGTCTCCGGGCTTCGTGTGGCGGCTGACGGGCGAGGGCAACAACGCTACGGATATCAAGTCGTCCGAGGACCCGCGCTTCATCGTCAACATGAGTGTATGGGCGTCTATCGCCGCGCTTTTCGACTTCGTCTATCGCTCCGACCATCGCGGCGTGATGGTCAGACGGCGCGAATGGTTCAAGAAGCCCGAGGGCCCTTACCACGTGCTTTGGTGGGTGCCGGAAGGGCATGTCCCGACAGTCGAGGAAGGGCTCGCGCGCCTTCGTCACCTGGCCGAGCACGGGCCGATGCCGCACGCGTTCACCTTCAAGACGGTGTTCCCGGAGACGGCGAACGCGCCGATCGACCTGGAGCCGGAGCCCTATTGCGTCGGGTGGGCGTAGCCGGCGAATGCGCTCCGTCTGCGTCTTCTGCGGGTCGAATGCTGGCGCGCGGAGCCTCTACGTGGAGGCAGCGCGCGATGTCGGCCGCGCCGTTGCAGAGCGCGGGCTGAGGCTCGTCTACGGCGGCGCCTCGGTCGGGCTGATGGGCGCGATCGCCGACGCCGCGCTTGCGGCCGGCGGCGAGGTGGTCGGCGTTATGCCGCGCGCCTTGATCGAGCGCGAGATCGCCCATGACGGCCTGACCGAGCTCCGCGAGGTCGCCTCGATGCATGAGCGCAAGGCGCTGATGTCCGACCTTTCCGACGCCTTCCTCGCGCTCCCTGGCGGCGCCGGCACGCTGGAGGAGGTCTTCGAGATCTGGACGTGGGCACAGCTCGGCCATCACCGGAAGCCGGTCGGGCTCCTGAACGCCGGCAGCTACTTCGATCTTCTGATCGCCTTCCTCGACCACCAGCGGCGCGAGGAGTTCGTGCGCCCCGAGCATCGCGACATGCTCGTTGTCGAAGAGCAGCCCGAGCGAATCCTCGACCGCTTCGAGCGCTATGAGCCGCCGGTCGTGGAGAAATGGATCGCCAGAAGCGAGCGCTAGCTCAACCGAGCTTCAGAAGCCCTTCGAGCGAAGGAAGCACGGCGGCGGGTGACATGTCCGGATATTCGTCGGGGGCGCCCGATCGGTTGATCCACACCGTGCGGAAGCCGTAGGCCGTCGCGCCTGCGACGTCCCAGCGGTTCGAGGACTGGAAGGAGACCGCGTCCGGGTAGACGCGGAAATGCGTCGTCACCAAGTCGTAGACGTGTCGATCCGTCTTGTAGACGCCGAGCGTGTCGACGGAGAGGATTGCATCGAACGACCCTTCGAGCCCCACTGCCGCGACGGCCGCCCTCAGCATCTCCGGCGTTCCGTTCGAGAGGATCGCAAGCTGCTTCCCCTCGCGTTTGAGCGCCCGGATGAGCTCCGGCACTTCCCGGTAGCAGTCGAGCCGGCGGTAGGCCTCAAGCAGCTTCGGCCGGAGCGCCCGGTCGGCGGACGGGAAGGCCGAGAAGCAATAGTCGAGCGACTCCTCTGTCAGCGACCAGAAGTCGCGGTAGCGGCCGGCGAGCGAGCGGACCCAAGTGTATTCGAGCTGCTTCGTTCGCCACGTCTCGGAAAACCGGGTAGCGTCCGGCCCCAGCGCCGCCGCGTGCCTGCGTACCGCGGCGTGCACGTCGAAGAGCGTGCCGTAGGCGTCGAAGGCGAAGACCGGAGGGCTCACGTCAGACCATCCAGGTCTGCGGATTCGGAACGGGCGCTTCCGAGCGCCGCCCATTGCAGCCCGCGGACGCAGCGGACGATCCCCCACACGGCCACGGCGATGATCAGTAGGAACCCCACACCCACGATCATCAGGACGACCGATATGCATGAATAGAGGAGCCCGATCCAGAACGTGCGGATCTGGTAGGTGTAATGGCTCGCCACCCAGGTTCCCGCAGCATCTCCGCGATTGATGTAGGCGATCACCAAGCCGACCAGCATGCTAACCCCGATGAGCGCGCTCACCAGATAGAGGATATAGACGAGCTTCACGTTGTCGCCCCCCGGCGCCAGATAGCGCGCCACGGTGTCGGAGCTCGATTTTCCGCCTTCGCTCATCGCATCTCTCCTCGTGGACTCCTCCGCGGCGAAATCCTATCAGAAGCGCCAGCTCAAGGAGACAGACAATGGCGGAATGGTCCCGCACCTGGACCTTCCTCGATGGCGACTGGCACGAGGGGAACATCCCGATCATGGGCCCGCGGACGCACGCGGCCTGGCTCGGTTCGAGCGTGTTCGACGGTGCGCGGGCCTTCGAGGGCGTCATGCCCGATATCGAGCGGCATTGCGCGCGCGTCAATGCCTCCGCAATCGCCCTCGGACTGAAACCGAGCGTCGAGGTCGACACCATGCTCGGTCTCGTCCGTGACGGTGTGAAGAAGTTCCCGGCCGACGCGGCGCTCTACATCCGTCCGATGTATTGGGCGGAGCAGGGCGGTTATCTCTCGGTGCCGGCCGACCCGGATTCGACCCGCTTCCTCCTGACGATCTACGAGACGCCAATGCCCCCGCCGACAGGCTTCTCGGTCTCCGTCTCGCCCTATCGCCGCCCGACGGTGGAATCGATGCCGACGGACGCCAAGGCCGGCTGCCTCTACCCGAACAACGCCCGCGCCATCATGGAGGCGCGGGCCCGTGGCTTCGACAATGCGCTCGTCCGCGACATGCTCGGCAACGTCGCCGAGACCGGCACGTCCAACATCTTCATGGCCAAGGACGGTGTCGTGATGACGCCCGCCCCGAACCGGTCTTTTTTGAACGGCATCACTCGCCAGCGCACCGTTCGCCTGTTGCGGGACGCCGGGGTCGAGGTGTTGGAGACCGCCCTGACGGTGGAAGACTTTCTTGACGCGGACGAGATATTTTCCAGCGGAAACTACTCCAAGGTCGTGCCGATCACGCGGATCGAGGATCGGGCCCTGCAGCCCGGCCCGCTGCATGCCAAGGCACGGCAACTCTATTGGGATTGGGCGCATCAGTAACGCATGCGCTTGCGAGCAGGGAGCGCTTTTGATGCCCAGGATTGTCCTTGCCGTTTTGCTGCTTCTGGCGACGACTGCCGCGGGCTCTGCCGGCCCGTTCTACGGCCTTTTCGATTATGACGAGCCGAAGCCGCCCGTCGCGGGGGACTGCGACGCGATCGCCGCGAAGATTGGACGGGACGCTACCTGGTACGGGGAGTTCGGCGGAAACCGTGTCGACAGCTACAGCGACAACCGCGGGCCGTTCTCCGCGCGCGGTTGCTTCCCGAGCGAAGGTGCCTGCCGGGTGTGGGTGCAACAGGCAATCACCTATCTCTATGAGGGGAAGATGCTTTATCAGCGCTGCCGCCCGTTAGGCGACAGCTGAGCGTCGCAGCTACTTGCCGCTTTTGCGGGGAACAGCATCGGGGAGCGGCGGGATAGCCTTCAGGTAAGTTGCCATGGCCCGGAGGTCGTCGTCGGGAAGGTGCGAAAGGTTCTCCTGCACCTCGCCCATGCTGCCGCCAAGCGTGTCGAAGTCCGGCTTGAAGCCGGTCTCGAAAGTGTCGACGATCTCATCCTCCGACCACTTCAGGCCTTCGGGTCCCGGCGTGATGTTGGGGATCGTGCCGCGCCCCTCCGGGTTCGGCGCTCCGGCGAGCCACAGCGACGTCTTGAGCCCGCCCAAGAAATCGCGCGACGTGTGGCACTCGCCGCAATGGCCGGGCCCCTCGGCCAGATACTGACCGCGCCGCACGCTCTCGTCAGCGTCGGCGAGGTCGACCACCGGCGCGCTCGACAGATAGAGGCGCTTCCATAGGCCCACGCCGCGCCGGATGTTGAAGGGGAAGCGGAGCGAACTCCCCGCCACGCTGTTCGACGCCGCCGGCAGCGTGTCGATGAAGGCTTTCAGGTCGATCACGTCTTCGATGTGCATCCGGGTGTAAGAGGGGTAGGGGAAGGCCGGATAGAGGTGCGCGCCCGCGGGAGTAACGCCGCGCATCACCGCGTTGACGAAATCGAGTGTCGACCAGCCGCCGATTCCAGTCACGAGATCGGGGGAGATGTTGGGCACGCGGAAAGTGCCGAAGTCGGTCTGCAGCTCAAGACCGCCCGCCAGCTTCAACCTGTCGTCGCCCTTCGCGCCCGGCGCAGCGTGGCAGGAGGAGCAGCCCGCGGCATAGAAGACGCGCTCGCCGTTCGCGATGTCGGCCGCATGCGCCGGAAGCTGAGCCGCATCGAGCGGCTCAGGCGCAGTCAAGAACCAGAATAGAGCAATTGCAAGTACAGCTAAGATGCCAATCGTCGCCAGAATTCTCTTCAGCATCTCGTGGAGTAGTCTTCACTCTGACGATAAGCCTTGTGGCACTCTCCGCACATCTCGAACACCGGTCCGACAGCGACCTTGAGGGACTCGGCGTCTTTAGGTGCTGCGGAATACGCAGCGGTGCTGCGCTCCGCGAACTTGGCTACGACAGCATCGAAGCCCGCTCTATCTTCCCAGATCTTTTTGCTTGCGCAGGTTTGTTCTCCCGTCTCCGAGCCTTCCGGGAAGTAGTCGCCGATCGTCGCGCCAGCCGCTTGCAATGCAGCCAGGGCGACGTTGGCGCTGCGCTCATCGAAATCCGCCTTTCCCTGCACCATGCGGAACAAGAGCCCTCCGGACCTCCCTACGGAGGTCATGATCTTCTGCCTCACGTCGATGGGATCGTCGGCGCTGAAAGCGGTAGTCCCAGCGATACTCAAGGCAACGGCGATCGTGCCTCCGATCAACAGTCCACGCATGTTGTCTCTCCTGTCTCCAACAATCCGGTGGGTCAGCGAAAGCCGACGCAGAGCAGCAATTATCAAACAGCGAGGGGCGGCGTCATCGGCAGCAAGGCCTGCGGAAAGGACACGTGCGAACACTTTCCCGCGAGGATCGCGCGGACCGGCATACACCGGCCCGCGATGCCGAAATTTTAGGCGCCGTAAAGCTCGGCGACGTAGTCCCAGTTGACCAGGTTGTCGAACCACGTCTCTAGGTACTTCGGCCGCGCGTTGCGGTAGTCGATGTAGTAGGAGTGCTCCCATACGTCGACGCCGAGGAGCGGCTTGCCGCCGTGGACGAGCGGGTTCTCGCCGTTCGGCGTGTTCATCACGACGAGCTTGTCACCCTTCAGCGCCAGCCACGCCCAGCCCGATCCGAACTGCGTCTTTCCGGCGTCGATGAACTTGGTGCGGAACTCGTCGAGCGAGCCGAGGTCCTTCTTGATCTGCGCTTCGAGCTTGCCCGGCAGCTTCTTGCCGCCGCCGTTCGGCTTCATCCACTTCCAGAAGTAGACGTGGTTGTAGAACTGGCCGGCCTGGTTGAAGAGCTTCGGATTGTCCGAATAGCTCTTCTTCACGATCTCCTCGAGCGGCATCGAAGCGTAGGGCGTGCCTTCGATCATCGGCGTCATCGCGTCGAGATAGGCCTTGTGGTGCTTGTCGTGGTGGAACTCCAACGTCTCCTTCGACATGTGCGGCGCGAGCGCGTCGTATGCGTAGGGAAGGTCCGGGAGCGTGAAGGCCATGGTCGTCTCCTCATCTAGGAAATTCGGTGCAGGAACGAAGGCGGATCGTCGCTGTTCCTCGGGGCCACTTTCTAGCCCACCTGCATCGCGGGGCAACCGAAGAACGCCGCGATTTTCCCGGCGGTTCCGGAATGCCTTGGCGGCGCCGTCGCGATTTTCCGTCATCCTATTGGCTCTTGCCGGTCACCTTCAGCGCGAAGGCGATCTCGATCGCCGTCTCCTTCAGCGCATCGAAGCGGCCCGCGGCGCCGCCGTGGCCGGCCTCCATGTTGGTGCGCAGGAGGAGCAAATTGTCGTCGGTCTTAAGGGCGCGGAGGCGGGCGACCCACTTGGCGGGCTCCCAATAGGTGACCCGCGGATCGGTCAGCCCGGCGAGCACCAGGATCGGCGGATAGGGCTTCACCCCCACGTTGTCGTAGGGCGAGTAAGCGAGCATTGTCTGAAAGTCGACGGCGCTTTCGATCGGGTTTCCCCATTCCGGCCATTCCGGCGGCGTCAGCGGCAGCGTGTCGTCGAGCATCGTGTTCAGAACATCGACGAACGGCACGGCGGCGATGAGGCCCCCGAAGAGGTCGGTTGTCATATTGGCGACTGCCCCGATCAGCATGCCGCCGGCCGAGCCGCCCTGCGCGACAATTCTTCCGCGCGAGGTGAGCCGCTCCGCCGCGAGGAACTCCGCCGCGGCGATGAAATCGGTGAAGGTGTTCGCCTTGGCTTCGCGGCGGCCGGTCTCGTACCACGCGTAGCCCTTGTCCTTGCCGCCGCGGATATGGGCGATCGCATAGACGAAGCCGCGGTCGACGAGCGACAACCGCGAGATCGAGAATCCCGCCGGCATCGTGATGCCGTAGGCGCCGTAACCGTAAAGGAGCGCCGGCGCTGATCCGTCGAGCGGCGTGTCCTTGCGATAAAGCAGAGAGACCGGGACCGTTTCGCCGTCCGCCGCCGGCGCCATCACGCGGCGCGTCACATAGAGCGACGGATCGTGGCCTGACGGCACCTCCTGCTCCTTGCGAAGCACGCGCTCGCGGGTCTCCATGCCGTAGTCGAAGACGCGCGCCGGCGTCGCCATCGAGGAATAGTTGAAGCGCAGCGTATCGGTGTCGAACTCGTAGCCGCCCATCAGTCCGAGCGCGTAGGCTTCCTCGTCGAAGGCGATCATGTGCTCCGCGTCGTCGGCGAGCCTGCGCACGACGATGCGCGGCAGCCCCTCGAAGCGCTCGAGCCGCACGAGATGCCGCGCCGTGACGTCGTGCGCGATGATGAGCCGGCCGGGCTCGTGCGCAACGAGATCGCGCCAGCTCTCGCGGCCGGCAGTGTCGGCGGGCGCGGTGACGATCTTGAAGTCCTTCGCGTCGCCGGCGTTTGTGAGGATGAAGAGCGTGCCGTGCGCCTCGTCGACATGGTACTCGACCGCCGTCTCGCGCGGTGCGACGACGCGCGGCTGAGCCTCCGGCGCGTCGGCCGGGATCATCCTCACCTCGGATGTCTGGTGGTCGTGCGCGTCGATCAGGATGAAGCCGCCCGACTGCGTCTTGCCGACGCCGACGAAGAAGCCGGGGTCTGGCTCCTCGTAGACGAGCACGTCGGCTTCCGGGCTCGTGCCGAGCTTGTGGCGGAAGACGCGCGACGGCCGGTGATTGGCGTCGAGGCGCACATAGAAGAGATGGTGGCCGTCGGCGGACCAGGCAGCACTCGCCGCCCGTGTCCGGGATCACGTCCGCAAGATCGCCGCCGGCGTCGAGGTCGCGGATCGAGAGCGTGAAGAACTCCGAGCCGGCATCGTCGTGCGACCACGCGAGCAGCCGATGGTCGGGCGAATGGAAGGCGCCGCCGATGCGGAAATAGGCGCGGCCCTCGCCGAGGGCGTTGCCGTCGAGCATGACCTGTTCGCCGCCGCCGTCCCGCTTCTCGCGCACATAGAGCGGATGCTGTCCGCCCTCCACGTAACGCACGGCATAGGCCCACGGCCCGTCGGGGGAGGGCACGGAGGAATTGTCCTCCTTGATGCGCCCGCGCATCTCCTTGAAGAGCGTCTCCTGCAGCGCCTCCGTGTCCGCCATTGCAGCAGCGAAATAGGCGTTCTCCGCGTCGAGATAGGCGCGGATATCCTCCGCCAGCGCCGCGGGGTTCGCGCATCACCTCCTGCCAGTTGTCGGCGCGGAGCCAGGCGTAGTCGTCGGTGCGGGTGTGGCCGTGATGGGTGACCGGCGTGGGCCGGCGCTCGGCGCGCGGCGGGACAAGGGACTTCTGCATCGCTTAGCCGAGGTAGGAAGGATTTCCGCGCCGAAGCAAGCGGCTTGGAGCTGGCGCCCTCAGAGGTAGGAGAGGATCAGGTACATGGCGAGGACGACGGTGGTCCAGAAGGCCATGGATCCCGTCGGCCAGGTGCGGGCAAGCGCGCCGTCCGGCCCGGAATAGCGATAAATGCGACTGAGCGCGCGCTCGAACCAGCGCCCGCCGCCGAGCAACGACGCTTTCGCGCATCCGCCTCCCGAGCGCGCAGCGCGGCGCGCCCGCAGATCGGCAGGAGCTTGCGGTAGGTCCATTCCGCATCGACGTTCGATGCCTGCGACTTCCGGCGGATAGAGCCCGCTCAGCATCAGCGCCGCTACGGAAACGGTGGCGAAAAGGAGAAGCTGGATCTGGGTCAGCACGTGGCCGCTCTCGAACGGCGCGTAGTCGACCGGGAACGGCAGGAGATCGTAGAGCACCCAGGGATAGCTGCCGTTGAAGATGCAGATCGCGGCGGCGAGCCCCATGGCGAGCAGCATGTTGCGCGGCGCTTCCTTGGTGCGGATGCCGGAATCGTGCGCGAAGAAGGCGAAGTAGGGGATCTTGATGCCGGCATGCTCAAGCACGCCCGCGGAGGCGAAGAGGAGCACCAGCCAGACGATCGGATGCCCCTGATCGAGCGCCGCCACCATGACCATGGATTTCGATACGAAGCCGGAGAAAAGCGGCAAGGCGGAGATCGACGCCGCGCCCACCATGCAGAAGCCCGTCGTCCAGGGCATCGACTTGTAGAGGCCGCCGAGCTCCGAGGCCTTGGTCGTGCCGGTGCGGAAGAGCACGGCGCCCATCGTCATGAACAGCAGGCCCTTGAAGATCACGTCGTTGAAAGCGTGCGCCACCGCGCCGTTGATCGGCGAGCGCCGAGCCGAGCCCGATGCCGCAGACCATGAAGCCGATCTGGTTGATCATCGAATAGGAGAGGACGCGGCGGAGATCGTTCTCGATGACGGCGTAGAAGATCGGGAACAGCGTCATCGCCGCGCCGATATAGATCAGCAGATCGACGCCGGGAAACGCCCGCGCGAGCACGTAGACGCCGACCTTCGTCGTGAAGGCGCTGAGGAAGGCGGTGCCGGTCGGCGTCGCCTCCGGATAGGCGTCGGTCAGCCAGTTGTGGAGGAGCGGGAAGCCGCATTTGATGCCGACCGCGACGAAGATCAGCCAGCCGCCGAGCCCGTCGAGCGCCGACGAGCTCGAAGGCGATCGATCCGGTCTCGTGGCTCAGGACCAGGATCGCCGGCAAGAGGATCAGGCCGGAGAGGACCTGGATGAGCAGATAGCGCATGCCGGCGCGGTAGGCGCGCTCCGTGTCGCGCGCGAGAATGAGGAAGACGGAGCTGAGCGCCAGCAGCTCCCAGAAGACGAAGAGCGTGATCAGGTCGCCGGCGAAGACCGCGCCGAGCGCCTAGCCGGCATAGAGCAGGCCGGAGACGTGCTGGCGCGTGTCCTCGATGTGGAGCGAGAAGAGGATGGAGATGAAGCGCGGCGAGCGCGAAGAGATAGCCGAAGAGCAGGCTGAGCTTGTCGACGCGCATCAGCGTCAGCGAATAGTCGAAGAGCGCGAACTCGCCGTGAGTCGCCGTGCGGAAGCTGAAGAAGAATGAGCGCCGGCGATGATCGGCGCCGCCAGCATGATCGCCGTGCGCAGGCGTCCGCGCGTGATCGCCGCAAGACGCCGCCGCGACGAAGAAGATCGAGAAACGGCGGCAGCTCAGTCATCGTAATAGTCTTCCGGGCGCCAGACGAGCTTGCGCAGCTCCTTGGCGGCGAGGACCAGGACTGCGATCCCGACGAAGCCGTAGACGGGGTAGAAGCCGAAGAGCCCCTCCCACCAGTTCTCGGCGTGCCGGTGCACGAAGAGCTCGGCGACGACCGAAAGGGCGCAGGCCGCGTAGAGGCCGTAGATCACGCGCTTCACGTTCTTCGGATCGTCGAAGAGGTGGCGCTTTTCGTCGGCGTCGGGGGGCCATCGGCGTCGGCTCCTATCTGAGCGGTATCGCGGCTGAGAGCGCGTAGAGCGGCCCGGCGAAGAAGAAGAGAAGCACGCAGCCGAGCGGCGGTCGCCGAGAGCGCGATCAGGCAGGGGAGCGGCGCTTCGTGGATGCCGCCTTCGTCGCGTCCGCTGCCGGCCTGGCGGCTTGCCGAAGAAGGCCCGAAGCGGGATCGGCAGGAGATAGGCGATGTTGAGGAGCGAGGAGAGCATCAGCACCGCGACGATGGCGATCTGATGCGCCTGAAGCGCGCCGAGCACCAGGAACCATTTGCTCCACATGCCGCCGAAAGGCGGGAGCCCGATGATCGAAAGCGCGCCGACCAGAAAGGCGGCGAAGGTGACCGGCATCGTCCGCCCGAGGCCCGGAAAGCTCGCTCACCTCCGTCTTGTGGGCGGCGATGTAGATCGCGCCGGCGCAGAAGAAGAGGGTGATCTTGCCGACGGCGTGCATGGCGATCTGCAGGCTGCCGCCGACAATCCCGAGCTGGCTCGCGAGCAGCGCGCCGGCGACGATGTAGGAAAGCTGCGAGACCGTCGAATAGGCGAGGCGGCGCTTCAGATTGTCCTGCGCCATGGCGACGAGCGAGGCGGCGACGACCGTGAAGGCCGCGACATAGAGCAGGACGTCGCTCATCGCGGTCTGCTGCAGGAGGTCGATGCCGAAGACGTAGACCATCACCTTCATGATGGTGAAGACGCCGGCCTTCACGACCGCGACGGCGTGCAGGAGCGCGGAGACCGGCGTCGGCGCGACCATCGCCGCCGGCAGCCAGAAATGCACCGGCATCACCGCCGCCTTGCCGATGCCGAAGACGTAGAGGACGAGGAGCGCCGCGACGACGGCGTCGCTCGCCTTGCCCGCGAGAATACCGCCGGGCGTGAAGTCGAGCGTCCCGGCGAAGGCCCAGGTCGCGACGATCGCCGGCAGGAAGCAGCACCATCGACGTGCCGAGCAGCATCAGGAGGTAGAGGCGGCCGGAGCGCATCGCCTCCGCGTCGCGATTGTGCGTGACGAGCGGATAGGTCGAGAGCGTCAGCGCCTCGTAGAAGAGGAACAGCGTGAAGAGGTTCGCGGCGAAGGCGATGCCGATCGTGCTGCCGAGCGCGATCGCGAAGCAGACGTAGTAGCTCGTCTGCCGCGGCTCGTCGTGCGCGCGCATGTAGCCGATCGAGTAGATCGAGTTCACGATCCAGAGCGCTGGAGGCGACGAGAGCGAAGAGCATCCCGAGCGGCTCCACCTGGAAGGCGAAAGCGATGCCGGGAAGGACCTGCGATCGCCGGTAACCGCGGGGCGCGCGCCCGTCGAAGACCGCGCTCGCGATCCCGGCCACCGCAAGGAGAAGCAGCGCTGCGGCGACGAGCGTGACGGCCTCGCGCAGGTTCGGCTGTCGGTGGAAGATCGGAATGAGCAGCGCGCCGACATAGGGGATGACGAGCGCCGCGATCGAGCAGGTTCTCGGGCGAGGCGAGCGCCGTCATCTGAGCCCGCCGATCAGCGTCGCGCGCGACCTCGCTCGGCGAGGCCGGCGGTCAGCCGCGTATCGAAGCCGAAATAGACGACGGCCGACGGCGAGCACGATGAGCGGCACGAGCATCGACAGCGGCGGGTCGGACGCCGCGATGCAGGCGCGCGACGTGGGCTCGCGGAACCAGACGACCTCCATGACCCGGCCGACATAGACGACCGAGATGAGCGAGCTTGCCACGATCAGGAAGACGAGGAGCCAGGAGCCGCTGTCGAGCGCGCCGAGCGCCAGATACCATTTCGAGATGAAGCCGGCGGTGCCGGGAACGCCGATCAGGCCGAGCCCGGCGATCGTGAAGGCCGTCATCGTGATCGGCATGCGCCGGCCGAGCCCGGCGATTTCGTTGAGCGACACCGAGCCGACGCGGAAGAAGACGCAGCCGAGCGCGGCGAAGAGCGTCGCCTTCATCACGGCGTGGTTGAAGAGGTGCGCGATGCCGCCGGTCAGGCCGGCCTGGTTGGCGAGCCCGATGCCGAGCGTGATGTAGCCGATCTGCGCGACGGACGAATAGGCGAGCATGCGCTTCAGATTGGTCTCGAAGACCGCGATCGCGGAGGCGACGAACATCGCGGCGACGGAAAGCACGATCATCACCTCGCTGATCGGCAGCGTGGCGAAGTCGAGGGCCTGGCCGAACACCGAGAAGTAGAGGCGGATCAGCAGATAGACGGCGACCTTGGTCGCGGTCGCGGCGAGGAACGCCGTCGCGAAGGAGGGCGCGTAGGCATAGGCGTTCGGGAGCCAGGCATGGAGCGGGAAGAGCGCGAGCTTCAGCCCGACGCCGACGGTGATGAAGGCGAGCGCCGCCACCATCGCGTTGAACTGTTCGGGGCCGACCGCTGCGAGCCGCTGCGGCGATGTCGACGAAGTTCAGGCGTGCCGGTCAGGAGATAGAGGAAGCCGATCCCGATCACGTAGAAGGTCGCGCCGATCGTTCCCATCACCAGGTACTGGAACGCGGCGAGGAGCGCCCGCCGGTCGAGCCCGGTGGCGATCATCACGTAGGTGGAGAGCGACGATATCTCGAGGAAGACGAAGGCGTTGAAGGCGTCGCCCGTCGCCGTGATGCCGAGGAGCCCGGTCAGGCAGAGCAGATACATGCAGTAGAACCAGGCCTCGCGGCCCTCGTCGAGCTCCAGCGTGACGCTCCGGCGCGCGAAGGGGATGAGGACGGCGGCGACGGAGGAGACGAGCACCAGCACGAAGGCGTTGAGGAGATCGACGCGGTATTCGATGCCCCAGGGCGGCGCCCAGCCGCCCATCGCGTAGGAGATCGGGCCCGTCCGGCAGCGACCTGCCACGAGCATCGTGCCGGCGATCACCGGCGTCATCCAGGTCGACGACGAGCGCCAGCGCGAAGGCTGATCGAGCCGCGGCGCAGAAAGCCGGCGAGGATCGCGCCGAAGAGCGGAATGACGACTTGCAGCGCCGGCAAGTGCGGCAGGACCGCCGTCATGCCTCGCCGTCCTTTTGCAGGATCTCGTCCTCCTCGATGCTGCCGTAGGCCTCGTTGATGCGCACGACGAGCGCGAGGCCGAGCGCCTGCGTGGCGACGCCGACGACGATGGCGGTCAGGATGAGGACGTGCGGCAGCGGGTTGGAGTAGACCGTGTAGGCCGGATCGATGATCGGCGCGGTGCCGCCGACGATCTTCGCCGGCTCGATGAAGAGCAGGTAGACGGAGGTCTGGAAGATCGCCAGGCCGACCAGCTTCTTCACCATGTTGCCGCGCGCGATGACGATGTAGAGGCCGGCGACCATCAGGAAGATGGTGACGGCGTAGTTGTAGTGGCCGGAAAGCTCGCTGACGAAGTCCATCAGCGCCCTCGTTCGACGAAGGCGTAGAAGAGCGCGATCATCGTCCCCGACACGGTGATGAGGACGCCGAACTCGACCAGGAAGATGCCCCATTCGTGCCCGTGCACGGGGTCGTGGGCGAGCACCGAATAGTCGAGGAAATTGCGCGCCGAGGAAGAGGCCGGCGGCGCCGGTGCCGGCGTAGATCAGCACGCCGAGCGGCACCATGCGCTCCACCATCGCCTTCGGCGCGATCCGCTGCGCGCTCCTCAGGCCGAAGGTGATGCCGAAGAGGATCACCACGCCGGCGGTGATGACGCCGGCCTGAAAGCCGCCGCCCGGCCCGTAGTCGCCGTGGAACTGCACATAGAGCGCGAAGAGCTGGATGAACGGCAGGATCAGCTTGGTGCCGACGCGCAGGATGACGTCGAGGCTCATTTGCGCCGCCCCGTCCGCTCGTCGTCGCGCCGGCGGAAGCCGCGCAGGAGCAGCATCACGCCGATGCCCGGCGGTGAAGATCACCGTCGTCTCGCCGAGCGTGTCGTAGCCGCGGTAGTCGGCGAGCACCGAGGTGACGACGTTTGGAACGCCGGTCTCCTCGACGGATTGGGCGAGATAGCGCGGCGCGACATGCGTGTGGATCGGCGGAGTCCGGCGTGCCGAACGGCGGCAGCACCAGCGTGCCCCAGACGATGAGCCCGCCCACGACGAGCGCGAGGAGGAGCGGCAGCACGCTCGGCCGCGCTGGGCGGATCTCGGTGGTCTTGGTGAGATTCAGCGTGGCGAGCAGCAGCACGGTCGAGATCGCCGGCGCCGACCGAGGCCTCGGTCATGGCGACGTCGACGGCGTCGAGCACGATCAGCACGCTCGCCATCAGGAAGCTGTAGACGCCGGCGAGGATGACGACGCCGAAGAGGCTGCGCTGGCGGATGACGGCGACCGTGACGACGGCGAGCAGCGTCAGCAGCGCCACATTGACGAACGATTCTATTGCCGCCTCCCCGACGCATCGGCGGCGGGCGCGCCGGTCTTCGGCGAGGGTCGGCTCGATCTCCTCGTGCAGCGCCGCCTGGGCCAGGGCATGCGTCACGACCGGGCCGGTGAAGAAGAAGAGCACGGCGATGAAGAAGAGCTTGAGCGTCGTCAGGTCGAAGCGCGTCTGCAGCATCATGCCGAGGATCGAGGAGCCCCGCGCCCATCGTGTCGATCACGCTCGCCGGCATGCATGCGGGTGAACAGCTCCGGCATGCGCAGCAGCCCGACCGCGCCGACGAGCGATGAAGAACGCGCCGGCCGGCGATCAGCGCCCAGCTCGCGATGTCGAGCGAGCGTGGCGATCACCGATCGGCCTCTCGTCGCTCGCGTCGTAGGCGAGATCGCCGTGGCGGAAGAACTTCAGCACCGCCAGCGTGCCGATCAGGTTGAGCAGGCCATAGGTCAGCCCGATGTCGAGGAATTCCGGGCGGCCGGTCAGGAAGCCGACGACCGCGAGGAGCAGGATGGCGAGCGTCCCGACCGAATTGCCGGCAAGAACGCGGTCGAAGACGGACGGGCCCCTGATCGCGCGCACGACCACGAGCGCGAGGGCGACGAGGATCGCGGCGGCCGCGGCCGCGAACATCAGGCGCCGCCCTCGAAGCGCCGCGCGCGCGTATCCATGCCGCCGGCCTCCAGATCGAGCGCGCCCTCGCGCGACCAAGCGCGTGCACGGTCAGGTCGTTGCCGCTCGACGCCGACCGTGATCGTGCCCGGGCGTCAGCGTGATCGAGTTGGCGTAGGTGACGATGCCCGGCGGCGGTTCGCTGGCTTGCCTTCACGACCGTCATGGTCGGCGAGATCGGCAGGCGCGGGTGAAGGATGATCTTGCGTCACGCTCCACGCCGACTTCACGATCTCACAGGGCGAGCCAGGGAAAATAGGTGAAGGCGCCGGGGATGAGCTGCACGGGATGGCCTTCCTCGTCGGCGATGCCCATGCGGCGCGCCGCAAGCGCAGTCAGCAATCGCGCTGACGACACCCATGGCGACGAGCCAGGGCGTGTAGTGCCCCGACAGCGCCAGCCAGAACAGCAACAGAAAGCCCGCCAGGCTCGCGGTTCGCATCTGCATCCCTCCCGGACGACGTTCTTAGCGGAAGCCATGCTCAGACTCTATGCCTTCCCGGGAGGCGCGCATTCGGCTCAAGCGTATCGGCCGAAGCGGGGCATTTCATCCCTACGGCAATCTTTCTGAGCCCCGCGCGACGATCGCGAGTTTAGCGGGATGCCGAAGAGCGCCTATCGGCAGGGGAACATCCGCATAAAGTGGGCCTTATGCAGATGAGCGAGCCCGCCCTGCCGTCATCGACTTGCACAAGCGCTGGGCTAACTCACTCGATGATCTGAACATTGCCGAAAGAACGCGCGCGACAAAGCTTGCAATTGCAAAAACTCTAGATTGTTACTAAAGCTCCCGGCCGCGGGTGTCGAGTACCGGCGCCGTCGCAGTGGGCCACGAGGAGTTCAATGGCCGGTAGCATGGAAAAGGACAATCTCATTGAGCTGACGGCGGAGATCGTGTCCGCCTATGTGAGCAGCAACAATATCGCGTCCTCCGATCTTACGAGTCTCATCAGGGAAATTCACGCCGCGCTTCACCGCACCGCCTCAGGCAAGGTCGAGCCGGCGGCGGAGCCTCTGAAGCCGGCCGTGCCGGCGCGCAAATCCGTCATGCCCGACTACATCATCTGTCTGGAGGACGGGCAGAAATTCAAATCGCTCAAGCGGCACCTGCGCACGCATTACGACCTGACGCCGGAAGCAGTACCGCGAGAAATGGGGCCTTCCCGCCGACTATCCGATGGTCGCGCCGAATTACGCCAAAGCGCGCTCGACGCTCGCCAAGAAGATGGGGCTTGGCCAGAAGCGCTAGGTCGCCGGTTGGCGTCCGCCCTGCGCGGATCGCGGCGAGCCGCTCCGTCTCAGCACGATGGGCTTGGCGGAGCGCGATGTGCCGGTTGAGATCGTAGGTCCAATGGCCTGAGCGCGCGCGGTTCCGCTCGGCTCGCAGGGCGCGCTCAAGCTTCGCGACGATCTGCGTGACGTTCTCTGCGGTGTCCGCAATCCCGGCGAGCGGATCGACGCGCGCAAGCCTCGGCAGATCGCGAGCCCGGTCATAGGCCTCCGCGCCCGCCCTAATCGTCTCGCCGATCGCCCACGCGGCGGCACTACTGAGCCGCTCATCTCCATTCCCTCTTCGCGTCACTGCGGGATTTTCTTGCCGGCATCGGTGCCGCCTCCGTCTCTGTCGCGGTCATCCTGTCGCCGGTTGAAGCGGCGGGGATTTCTTTTTTGTTGTCCCCTCCCGCGGTGCGGGCTGGAGACTTATCCCCGCTTGCCCGCGTCGGATTATAGGAAAACAATCCTAGATTGCGGGAGGCGAGAATGGCAAGCGACGGTTGCGGGAGGGCCTGGACGGAACGGGTTCGGGGTGGCTGCGGCGGACGCGCCGAGCGAATTGATTCGGAAAGCGCCTGCCGGTTCATCGTGACGCTCGTCGGCGCGGCGCTCCGCATCTCGATTGCGGAGCTTAGGGCGGAGAGGCGCGGTCGCGCCTCCGCCGCCTTCGCGCGCCAGACGGCGATGTATCTCGCGCACGTCCACCTCGGCCTCAGCCTTTCGCAGGTCGGTCGGAACTTCGGGCGCGACCGCACGACCGTGGCGCACGCCTGCGCCTGCGTGGAAGACAGCCGCGACGACCCGAAGTTCGACCGCGTGCTCTCTTGCCTGGAGACGGCGCTCGACCGCTGGCATCAGGGTTTCCTCGTGCTCGAGGCGGCGTGATGCCGAGGAAGGCGGAAACGGCGGGCGCAGCGCTGCTCGCCGCGCTTTGCGGCGATCCTCCGCGCGGCTCGTAGCGGCAGGGGAGGGGCGCTACCGGCTGTCCGGCGGGAATGCCGGCCGCAATTGACCTTTCCGAAGCGGAGCTTCGCCGCTTCCTGGCGGCGGGGCTCCTGATCGAGGTCGAGCCGGGAAGCGTTCGCTGCCGCGCCCGCCGCCGCCGCATGGCTCAAGCGGCGAAAGGACACAGAGCGGCCGTTCCGTGCCCAGCATGGAACTCTTGGCGAGAAGAGACTGGACGGGCGAGGCGCCTCGGTTGTGGTCGATCTCGATGAGAGCCCGGTCGCCCCGTTGGCGCGGCGCGTTGCCAAAGGCGGCGAGCCGTGGCTGAAACCGCATGCAACCGAGGCGGCCGAAAGGCTGCGGCGCGATTTCGAGGTTGGCCGGCTGCAACCCCGCGTCACCGCGAACTGGTCGGCAAGCGTGAGCAGAGGCCGCAGATCCGATGGAGCAGGGCTCGCCGATCTGACAGACATGGCGCTCGCCGCCCGGCTGCGCTTCGATCGCGCCATGCGCGCGGTCGGTCCGGAGCTCTCAGGCGTCCTCGTCGACGTCTGCTGCTTCCTGAAGGGGCTGGAGACCGTGGAGCGCGAGCGACGATGGCCAGCGCGATCGGCAAAGCTTGTGCTTCGCATCGCACTCGAAGGTCTGGCGCGCCACTACGGTCTGACGGCAACCGCGACAGGAAGGCCAGCCTCCGGAAAGCTCCGCCATTGGGGCACCGACGACTACCGGCCGGAGATCGCCTGAGCGCCGGAAAGGGCGGTCGCGGCGTCAGAGCGGATGCGCGCCACCATGGAAGAAAGGCCATTCGAGCGCTGGGAGGTCAGATGTTCGCGGAGCCCGATCCGTCCGAAGACGGCCTCCGCATCCATCTCGACGATCTCGCGCGCCGTCCGGCCAGAATAGAGCGCGAGCAGTATCGCGATCAGGCCGCGCACGATATGGGCGTCGCTGTCGCCTCGGAACGTCAGCCGCGTCTCGCCGTTTCGCATCACCTTGCTGACAAACCAGACCTGGCTCGCGCAGCCGCGCACCTTGTTGGTGTCGCTGTGCTCCTCCTCAGTGAGAGCCGGCAGGCTCTTCCCAAGCTCGATCACGTAGCGGTAGCGATCTTCCCAATCGTCGAGGAAGGAGAAGTTCTCGACGACCTCGTCGATGGCGGATTCGACTGTATTCATGAGGCCCACCTTATCATCATGTGGTGGGTAATGCCGACCGCCGCAAATCCCTGCGGCCCCGGGGGTCGGGTCGCGCCGAGGCTACTTTTCCGGGGCCGACCAGGCGATCGCGAGATCGGAGGCCGTCAGCGTGCCGTGATCGACCTGCGTCGTCTGTCCATGGCTCGCGGCGATGCCGGCGGAGACGACACTGGCCCCGGTCTCGATTTTCCGACCGAGAAGCGCGAGCGCCTCGCGGCTCGCCGAGCAGGCATCGGGATTGCGCACGCAGATACCGGAGAAATCTTCGAGCAGCGCTCGCGCCGCATAAGCAGTGTGGATCAGGCTCACACGCGGCGCCGGGTCCTTTCCGTCCGCTGATGGGGGCAAAAGCAGGACGACAGCCGACAGCCAGAAAAGCGAACGCAGTACAAACATGCCAGTCCCTGTGGCCTTCTCTTCTATTTGCACATGCAAACATGGCAAGGTGAAGAGCCGCTTCCGAATGAAGTACGAATTTTGTGCCTTTTTCGCGAACGCGCTTAACGCTTTCTAAGCGACGCTCCGATCATGGGCGTCGAGCAAGCATCGCTTAACCCTGACGCAATCTTCTGACCCACAAAGCCCGCTCGAAAGGCTCGTGGGAGCGAACGTTTCAGCCTTCATTAAAATCAGCTCTTGAATGTGCGAGGCGACGTTTACGCCGAGCAAAGGCTACTGAATGCCTTCGATTGCCGGGCAATCGCAGATGGGCGCGCTCCGTTTCAATTTCCGGAGCCTTGTCCTTGCCGCGGTGCCGCCGCTTCGCACCTCCGCCGGACGCGCCGATGCGCTCGCGGCGCGAGCGATCGCGAGCGCAGGGCTCGCGGCCGTGCTCGGCCTTCCGGTGCTTCTGCTCTTCTCGATCGCGCTGAACGCTCCGCTCGCCGTGCCGGCGGCGATCGCCTCGGGCTATCTCGTCATTTCGCACGCGCTGGCGTCGAACAAGCCACGACGTGCGGCCTTCGTCAGCGGCATCGTTCTCGCAGCTCTCGTCGGCTGGCTGATCCTCTATCTCTTTGCGGTCGAGGAGCCGCTCTCCCATAGCAGCATGGTAGCCGCCATGATGGCTCCACTTTTCGCGTCAGCACCGGCGCTCGCGCGCTCCGTCATGGCGCCACGCGCGCAGCCGCGCCCCGCGGTGAGGGCACCCATCATGCCGCTATCGCGCGCGACGGCGCTCGAGCGTGTCGCGTGCCTTGACGAGCTCGCGCCTTTCGAAGCCGTGGTCATTGTCGACCGGGAAGGTTCGGTGCTTGCAGCAACGCAGGCTGCGCGCCGGCGCTTGGGTCTTCTTCCCGATGCATTCGAGCATCCGATTACGAGCGTGTTCGAGCCGGCAGAGATGCCCGGCGTCGCCGATGCGCTTCGTCGCTGCAAGGAAGGGGGCGAATCCGTCGAGGTCGCGGGCATCGGAACGGGCCGGGGCAGGAGCCCGGAAACATGGATGGCGTCGCCGAATGAGGGAGGAGCTGCATCGCTTCGCTTTGTGTCCGCCGCTGACGTCGAAAAGCCGATCGGGAAAAGCACATCGACGGATGCCGACGCCGAGCCGGCTGCCGCGGAGCCGCCGCGCCCCGCAAGCGACATCGGCACGGCGGTTGCCTTCGCGCTGCGTCAGGCAAGCCCACGCGCCGAGGCCAAGGGGATCGCGATCACAGTTGAGCGCGACGGCAATCTCGTCGCCGCATGCGACCTGCAGATCGGCCGGCGCATCACGCATCTGGCACTGGAGGCTGCGCTGACGGTAGCCGGCGCAGATGGTGCGATCCGCATTGACGCGCGCAGGCTGAAGGGTATCGTCTTGCTGCGGGTCACGGCGGAGCGCTCGGCCGAGGATGCCGAAGCGGCGAGCTTGGACCGTCCATTCGATCGCACGACGCTTCAGGCCTTGATCGAGGGTACCGGCGGCACGCTTGTCGTCGATCGGCGAGAAGACCGTTTGGTGCTGAGCGTCAGGCTCGACCTGGCGGACGTTGCAACAACACAAAGGGGCAAACAGAGGATCGTGCCGAAGCTGGCTGACATCCGAGCTGTTTTTGGCGTGCTTCTGCAGCAGCCGGGCGTGGTGCCTGCCGCCGCGTTTGTGGCGATTGCCGTCGCAATCGGGACGAATGCTCTGTTCTTCCAGCCGCGGCATCATCCAGCGCCGCTCTTTACGACGCGCGCCGCGAAAGTTGAGCCCGAGACGGCAAAGGAAGACGCGCTGGTTCGCGCGGTGCAAGTGGCGCTAGCGCGCTCCAGCTTCTATGCAGGCGCGATCGACGGGATATTCGGGCCACAAACCGAGGCGGCAATCCGCTCTTTCGAGAAATCGGTTGGCCGAGCGCCGACCGGGGAAGCAAGCGTCGACCTTCTTGCCGCAATCCTTTCCGCCTCTGCGTCGGCCGAGACTGCGCGCGTCACGCCCGCCGCCGCCACACAAAGCGATGCGGCGCAGGAGGACAACGCCGTGGCGGCCGATCCGCTAGTCGCCGCCGTGCAGAATGCACTCGCGCTTTCCGCCTACGGCCCGCTCAATGCGGATGGCGTTGTTGGGCCGGACACACGCGCGGCGATCATGCGTTTCCAGCGCGACCATAATCTGCCGGTCACGGGCGAGATCAGCGACGGTCTCATCGTCGAGCTCAGAGCCACCGGCGCGATGCGCGACGGGTGATGGCCGCCAGGCTGCGCACCGACTTCTGGGTGGCAGCGCTTCGAAGACGCGCCGAGGCGGCAGGCGCCTTCATCTCGATCGCGCGACGAGGCGCGGAGGAAGCCGGCACGATCTTCGTGGTCGTCGATAGGCTTGACGGCGCCTTCGATCTCTATGGGCCGGCTCCGCAGAGCGTCTTCGATGACGAGCGGCCGTCGGACCGGCTCTTCTCTCTGATCGGAAGGGCGCTTTCCGAAGACGCGACGCGCACGCGCATGGAGCAGGAGGTCCGCTTCGATCCGGATTTGTGGCAGGTCGACATCGAGGACCGGCAAGGCCGCGCCTTCGTTGATCTCGCCGAGGAAACGACGGACAAGGAGTTCACCGGTCGTTAACCATGATGCGTCCAGATCGTGTCATCGGGCAAAGACGGGACCGACATGGCTGACATCCTTCAGTTCGCCATCAGCGCGTCGAAGCGGACCGAGCGCCATCGCGAGAGCTCCGGAGAGGTCGTCATCTTCCCCGGCGTCCGTGTCGAGTATCACGAGAGCCCGCCGCAACCGCCGACGAATGGCAGGCAGCGGCGTAGTAAGCGTGGCACGGCGAAGGACGTCCTCTCCGCCTGACGGAAGAAGCGCAGGGCTGAGCCGCGCTCCGGCAAAGCTGCACACCAATCGATGCGATCATAGGGCGACCCAGCCCTTCGAATGCTACTAGCAAACGATCCTGAAACGGCTAATCTTCGGCATCTGGCTTGCCCGGACGGCGTGGGAGGCGCGGGATGGGGGAAGTCCGCTTGGATACCCCCGGCACCGCTCCGTCGCCGGGAGCCGCTTCATCCGATCAGGAGCTAAGCGAGGCACGGGAGCGGCTGGCTGCAACCGGGGAAATCCTGCGCGCAATCGCGGCGTCCCCGTCCGGGCTCGACTCCGTGCTCGTCACCATTACCGAGCATGCAGCGCGGCTCTGCAAGGCGTACGATGCGATCATTCTGCTGAGGGACGGCGAATGGCTCGTCGTAGCAGGGCACTACGGCGAGATTCCCATCGGCTTTGACAGAATACCCCTGAACCGGAATTGGTCGGCGGGGTGCGCGGGTACTCGACGAGAAACCGGTCCACGTTCACGATCTTTTGGCGGCGGTCGAGGAGTTTCCCGAAGGGCAGGCCATGGCCTCCCAGCTCGGTCACCGGACGATTCTCACGGTTCCGCTGACCAAGGAGGGCGGCGCGATCGGGTCTCTTACGATCCGCCGTCAAGAAGTGCGTCCGTTCTCGCCCGATCAGATAGCGCTGCTCCAGACCTTCGCCGACCAGGCCGTCATCGCCATCGAAAATGCCCGGCTCCTCGCTGAGCTTGAGACCCGCAATCACGACGTGAGCGAGGCGCTCGAGCAACAGACCGCCACCGCCGACGTGCTCAAGGTCATAAGCCGCTCGTCGGGCGCATTGGAGCCGGTGTTTGAGGCCGTGCTCGCTAATGCGACGCGCCTGTGTGGCGCGGAGTTCGGCAACCTGGTACTGCGCGAGCATGAGGTGTTTCGCGACGTGGCCTTGTTCAATGCGCCGGCGGCGTTCGAGGAGTTCCGCAGGCTCAACCCGATCCTGAATCCTGGCCCGGACTCCCCTCTCAGCAGAATCGTACATGAAAAGCGGCCGATCCAGGTTAGAGATTTGGCCGTCCTCGTCCCTGATGAACCGCCAAATTCGAGCGTCCGGCAGCTTCTCGAGTTGGCGGATGCCCGTACCTTTGTCCTCGCGCCGATGCTGAAGGACGAGGAATTGATCGGCGCGATCGTCATCTATCGCCAGGAGGTGCGGCCGTTCTCCGAAAAGCAGATCGAGCTACTGGAGAATTTCGCGGATCAGGCCGTCATTGCCATCGAGAATGCTCGGCTGCTCAATGAGTTGCGCGAGGCGTTGGCGCAACAGACTGCAACGGCCGACGTGCTGAAGGTCATAAGCCGCTCTGCGTTCGACTTGCAGACCGTGCTCGACACACTCGTAGAGTTGGCGCTTCGGCTGTGCCACGCCGACAAGGGTGGCATCGTTCGTTCCATCGAGGGCACGATGCGCTATGTGGCAATGTCGGGTTACTCTCCTGACTTCCACCAACAAATGCTCAATAACCCTCCTGTTGCCGGACGCGGGTCGGTGGCTGGCCGCGTCGTCGAGGAAGGCCGGATCGTCCATATCCCGGACGTCCTGCAGGATCCCGAATACGAGATGAAATGGGTCGCAGATGCGGGGACGTTCCATACCCTCCTCGGCGTGCCCCTGATCCGCGACAGCGTGCTGATCGGCGTTTTCGTCATGGCGCGTGACGGCGGACCGCGACCCTTCGGCGACAAGGAGATCGAGCTCGTTCAGACGTTCGCCGACCAGGCCGTGATCGCGATCGAGAACGTGCGCCTGTTCGACGAGGTCAAGGCGCGGACAGAAGAACTCACCGAGTTGCTCCGACAGCAAACAGCCACGGCGGACGTGCTCAAAGTGATCAGCCGCTCGACCTTCGATCTACAGGCAGTACCTCGAGACGCTGCTGGAGTTGGCGGCGCGGCTTTGCGATGCAGATCACGCCTGGATGTTCCAGCGCGAAGGTGATCGGCTTACCTGGCTCACCAGCTTCGGGCATGCCTCGGAGGTGCACAACCGTCTCAAGGAATATTTCATTGCACACCCGCTCCCGACGGATCGCGGCAGCGTCTCCGGGAGAGCGGTGCTGGACGCGCGCGTGATCCACGTGTCCGATGTGCTCGCCGACCCGGACTACCAGCAGAGCGTGCCTCAAAAAATTGGCGGCTATAGAGCCGCGCTCGGTGTTCCCTTGCTACGGGACGGCACGGTGTTGGGAGTGATCTTCATAGCCAAATCCGTGCCGCAACCATTCCCCGCGAGCCACATCGAACTGGTTACGAGCTTTGCCGACCAGGCGCTGATCGCACTTGAAAATGCACGTCTCTTAAACGAGTTGCGCGAGGCGCTGCAGCAGCAAACGGCCACCGCAGAAGTTCTGAAGGTCATCAGCCGTTCGGCCTTCGATCTGCAGGTCGTTCTCGACGCCTTGACTGAATCTGCCGCTCAGCTCTGCGGGGCAGAGATGGCGGCCATCGTCCGTCGCAAAGACGACGCCTATTATTGGGCAACCGCCTACCAACTCCCCCCTGAATACAAAGAATACCTCAAGAGCATTCGGCTGGGGCCGGGACGAGGCAATGTCGTCGGACGCGTTCTGGCGGAGGGGCAAACGGTTCATGTCCCCGACGTCCTCGCTGACCCGGAATACGCTTACTTTGAAGCTCAGAGCCGGGCAGGCTATCGCAGCCTGCTAGGGGTCCCGCTCCTGCGCGCAGGAACGACCATCGGCGTCCTGTTGCTGATGTGCCGCGAAGTGCGGCCGTTCACAGACACTCAGATCGAAATGGTTACAACCTTTGCCGACCAGGCGGTGATCGCGATCGAGAACGCGCGGCTCTTCGAGGAGGTACAGGCGAAGACGCGGGATGTCGAGGAAGCGCTCGAGCGCCAGACGGCGACTTCGGAGATCCTTCGCGTCATCAGCACGTCGCCGACCGACGCCCGGCCGGTGTTCGAGACGATCGCGCGCAACGCCATGGCGCTCTGCGGCAGCCTGTTTGCAAACGTCTTCCGTTTCGACGGCGAGCTGATCCACTTCGTGACGAGCCACAACGCCGTGCCGGATCACCTGGGGCTGCTCAAGTCGAAGTATCCGATGCGGCCCGACCCGTCACAGGTCTCCGGGCGCGTCGTGCTTCAGAAATCGATTGTGTGGATAGAAGATGTTGGCGCTGACACTGGGTATGACCAGACATTCCCGACGAACTTGAGCTGGCGGCGCTTGCTCGGTGTTCCGATGCTGCGCGAAGGGGAACCGGTCGGCATCATCGTCGTGGGGTGGAAGGATCCCGGACCGCCGCTGAAGGCCGAGGAACAGCTGCTGGCGACGTTCGCCGATCAGGCGGTGATTGCCATTGAAAATGTCCGCCTATTCGACGAAGTGCAGTCGCGCTCGGCGGAGCTATCGGAGGCGCTCCATCAGCAGACGGCGACGGCCGAGGTGCTGAAAGCCATCAGCCGATCTGCGTTCGATCTGAAGACGGTGCTGCAGACGCTCGTCGAGTCTGCAGCAAGGCTCTGCGACGCGGATAGGGGTGTGATTACGCGCCCGATCGACGGCGTGTTCTATCGCATGGAAGCATACGGCCACTCGCCAGAGTTCATGGCCTACGTCAAGGATGTGCCGGTGACGCCGGATCGCGGCTCGGTCACCGGCCGGGCGATGCTCGAGAGCCGCGTCGTGCACATACCCGACGTGGAAGCCGATACCGATTACACCTTCTCCGAGGGCCGCAGGATTGACACCTACCGCACGATGCTCGGCGTGCCGATGATGCGCGAAGGGGTGCCGCTCGGTGTCCTCGCCCTGACGCGCACGGAGGTCAGGCCCTTCACCGAGAAGCAGATCGAGCTGGTGTCGACCTTCGCCGACCAGGCCGCAATTGCCATCGAGAATTCGCGGCTGTTCGAGGAGGTCCGGGCCCGGACTAAGGAGCTCTCGCGTTCGCTTGACGAATTGAGGACGACGCAGGACCGGCTTGTCCACACGGAGAAGCTTGCTTCGCTCGGCCAGCTCACCGCGGGCATCGCGCATGAGATCAAGAACCCGCTGAACTTCGTGAACAATTTCTCGTCGTTGTCGGCAGAGCTGGTCGATGAGCTGAATGAATCGCTGCGGGAGCTGGACCTGACGCCTGAGAAACAGGCCGAGATCGGCGAGGTCGCCGACCTCCTGCGCGGCAACCTTCAGCGTGTGGTGCAGCACGGCCGGCGCGCGGATTCCATCGTCAAGAACATGCTCCTCCACTCGCGCCAGGGATCAGGCGAGCGGCGCAAGGCCGACATCAACGCCATCGTGGAGGAGAGCCTGAACCTCGCCTATCACGGCGCGCGAGCGGAGAAGCAGGGCTTCAACATAACAATGGAGAAATCGCTCGATCCCGAGGCGGGAGAGGTCGATCTTTATCCGCAGGAGATCACGCGGGTGCTTCTCAACCTCATTTCAAACGGCTTCTACGCGGCGACCAAGCGAAAGGAGAAAGCGGACGGGTTGTCCTTTGAGCCGACGCTGGTCGCCACGACCACAAACCTCGGCGACAGCGTGGAGATCCGCATCCGCGACAACGGCACCGGCATCCCGCCGGAGGTCCGGGAGAAGCTGTTCAGCCCGTTCTTCACCACAAAGCCCGCGGGCGAAGGTACCGGCCTCGGGCTCTCGCTAAGTCATGACATCGTCGTCAAGCAGCATGCCGGCTCGATTGAGGTGGAGTCCGAGCCGGGCGCGTTCACGGAGTTCAGGATCATACTGCCGCGCGCCGCGGAGGCAGGCGAACAAGGAGCGGAGCCGTGAGTGTTCTTATCCTCGTGGTCGATGACGAGCCCGATATTGAGGTGCTCTTTCGGCAGCAGTTCCGTCACGACCTGCGCCTCGGCCGCTTCACTATGGCTTTCGCGCAGTCGGCGCCTGATGCTCTGAGACGGATCGGGGAAGCCGAGAGCGCTACGCTCATCCTGATCCTTTCCGACATCAACATGCCGGGAATGAGCGGGCTTGAGCTGCTGCCAAAGGCGCGTGCCGCAAGGCCCGACGTACCTGTCATTATGATCACTGCGTACGGAGACGCCGAGACCAAGCGGCGCGCGCTCGAAGGCGGTGCGGAGGCCCTGCTGACGAAGCCGATAGACTTCGTTGTTTTGCGCGGTGAGATCGAAAGCCGCGTCGGGCAGGCGGCGTGACAGCCACCGTGCTCCTGGTGGACGACGAGCCCGATATGGAGGCTCTCGTTGTCCAGAAGTTCCGGCGCAGGATTAATGAAGGCGCTATCAGCTTTTTGGTTGCCCATGACGGAGTCGAGGCGCTCGAGATTCTTGCTGCGAACGGCGCCGTCGACATGGTGGTGAGCGACATCAACATGCCCAGGATGGACGGGCTGTCGCTCCTGCAGAAGCTGCAGGAGATGAAGGAGGGCCTCGCCACGATCGTCGTTTCCGCCTACGGGGACATGGCCAACATCCGCACCGCGATGAACCGAGGCGCGTTCGATTTCCTGACCAAGCCGATCGACCTTGCCGACCTCGAGGCGACGATCGACAAGACGCTACTGCAGGTCGTACGCGCGCGTAGAATGCGCCGCGACAAGGCGGAAGCGGAACGCGCCCGCTCGGCCCTGGCGCGCTATTTCTCACCGCATCTCGCTGAGCAGCTTGCCAGCAATCCGCTCTTCATGGCGCTTGGCGGAGAGCGGCGCCAGGGCACGTTCCTCTTCACCGATCTCGCTGACTTCACGCCGCTCGTCGAATCGAGCGATCCCGTCCGCGTCGTGCAGCTATTGAACGCCTATCTCGACGGCGTGACCAAGATCGTCTTCGCGCACGATGGCACGGTCGTGAAGATCCTGGGTGACGCCGTCTATGCGATGTTCGGGGCGCCGGTTGAGCAGCCGGACCATGCGGAGCGCGCCGTTCGATGCGCGCTCGCGATAGACGAATTCGCCTGCCGCTTCGCGGCCTGCCGGAACGCCGAGGGCGTGCCGCTAGGCGTCACTCGGATCGGCGTGAATTCCGGCTCTGCGATCATCGGCAATTTCGGTGGCGATCTCTTCTTCGACTACACGGCGCACGGCGACGCTATCAACGTCGCAGCACGGCTTGAGAGCGCCAATAAACAGCTCGGGACACGCATCTGCGTGAGCGCCACGACCGCTTCGGAGATGCTCGGCTTTCGCGGAAGGCCCGTTGGCGAGCTCGTGCTCAAAGGCCGCGAAGAGGCGCTGATGGCCTACGAGCCGCTGTCGGAAGACGCTTTCCGTTCGCCCGAGACGGCGGCCTACACCGCGGCCTACGAGAAGCTCGCGGCGGGCGATGCTGTTGGAGCAAGACAGGCCTTTGCCGGCATCGTCGGCGCCTACGGCGACGATCCGCTCGCGCTTTTCCACCTTCAGCGTCTGCTTGCCGGAAAGACCGGCCTCAGGATCGAGCTGTCGGAGAAGTAGCTTAGCGGGAACCGCCGGCCTGCGAGCGGGCCTTCGGCGGCAAGGACTTACGGAAGGACTGACGGATCGGGCATACACTTCGCGTCCGCCAGGATCTTGCGAGCGTCGGCACGCGCCGTGCGGGAAGGAGCGAATAGCCTGAGGAGCGCGATGAGATCGTCGGAGGTGCTCTCAGCCACGATCGTCTCTTCGAGCTCGGACGACGGCGCCTTCTTCAGTTCCGCGTTCTGCGCCGCGTTGACGACGATCATGTCGAGGCTGCCCTCAACCGCCGTCCTGTCATTCAAGCTGAAGACGATGATGCCCTTCGGATCGTAGAGCGCGACCGACCAGAAGCGGTCGCTGGCGTCGACGGTGACGCTGACCGGGGCATCGCCAAGGCGAATGCGGCAGGCAGCGTTCACGAAGAGCGGGTCGAGGCCTGCGACGCCCTTCGAGCCCGACGTGCCCGCGCCTGGAATCTCTACGAACTTGTTCTCGCCGGCATAGGGGACGAGCCGCGACCAGCCGTCCTCCTTGGCGAAGACGGGGACGAGAAGAATCGTGCAGATGTGGATCGCCCCCGCGAGAAGCAGCGTGCCTACGACAAAAGCGAGAAGTCCGCCGAGCCGGATGTCGGGGATATCGATTCTGCGCGGGAGGACGAGCCCGCTCATGTGCAGTGGTCCCGGGTGATGCGTGGCATGAAGAGCGTGGTGAGCTCCGTGCCCGTACGCGCGGTCGTGTCGTAGAGCCGCACGATCACGCGGAAGCGCTGCGCGTCCTTGGTGGAGATCCAGTTGCCGGTTTGCGGCCTTGGCGAGAGCACAATCTCGAACGAGCCGTCCGGAGCGCGAAGCAGGGTGTCGCTGCCGAGTGCTGCTGCCCCTCCGGGGCTTTCAACGATGCGCCCGTCGGTATCCTCGAGCGCCACGGTCCAAAGCCGCGCCGGGGGCGTCTGCCCGACGATGCGATAGTCGCAGGATTGCCGGAGCGGATTGCCGGAATCGTCGGTGAGTGCCAGAAGCGAAAGCCCTTCGCCGGAGCCAAGCGGTATCTCTCCCGTCCTTGCAAGCCGCGCGCGCGAATAGGGATCTGCGTCGACGGTGCCGGCGTTCGGCCAGGCCTGCCAGGCGCCGAACTCGATCGTATCGATCGGCGCCGGAGAGCGCACCGCGAGCCAGGCGGTCCAAAGCCCGAGCGAGACCGCGCTCGCGACCCCGATGAGAAGGACGAGAACGGCTCTCACGTCGGCCTACGGATTCGCCGGCTGGCCTTCGTCGAGCGCGGCCTGGCGGATCGGAGCGCCGTTGGGTGCCGCGGGGAGGGCGGCTTCGCGCTCAGGCGTCTCGGCTGCTTTCTTGAAGCGCTCCTCAATGCGCCCGAGCGTATCGGCGGTCGCCGCGGTGAGGCGGCCGGAGGCGCCCGGATCGAAAATGCTCTTGCCATCGCCGGTGTCGGCGATGAGCTGTTCGCCGCTGTCCGCAGGAGGCGGCAGGCCGGGAAGCGGGATCGGCGTCTCGTAGGCCATGGCGACGCGCATGTATTTCGCCCAGGTCGCCGCCGGCAGCACGCCGCCGGTCAGGCGGTTTGTCGGCGCATAATTGTCGTTGCCGAACCAGAGCGCCGTGGTGAAGTTGCCCGTGTAGCCGACGAACCAGGCGTCGCGATAGGCGTTGGTTGTGCCCGTCTTGCCGGCGACGTTGATGCCGGCAAGGCGTGCGCGCCGCCCGGTGCCGGCTTCGACCACCGTGTGCATCATGTCGATCATGCCGAGCACGGTCGATTCCTTCAGGACGCGCTCTTTCGGCAGCGGATGGGCATTGGCGTCGTAGACGATCTTGCCCGATGTCGTGCGCACGTCGATGAGCCCGCGCGGCTCAATACGGTAGCCGCCATTGGCGAAGGCCGAATAGCCGACAGCCTGGTCGAGCACGGTCAGCTCCGACGACCCGAGCGCGAGTGAGCGGGTGACCTTGAGCGGCGTGGAGACGCCCATCCGCGCCGCAAGCTCGGCGATCGGCTGGCGGCCGGTCGCAACGGAGAGCCGCACGGCGACCGTGTTCAGCGACTGGCGCAGCGCGTCACGCATCGTGAGCCAGCCCTTGTAGGAGCGCCCGTAATTCTGCGGCGACCAGTTGCCGATCGAGATCGGCCCGTCGAGCACTTTCGTGTCCGGGCGTGAATTTCCCGCTCTCAAGGGCCGTCGCATAGACGTAGGGCTTGAAGGAGGAGCCCGGCTGCCGAAGCGCATTAACCGCGCGATTGAAGGTGGAGACGCCGTAGTCGCGCCCCCCGACCATGGCGCGGATCGCCCCGTCGTCCGGCTCGAGCGAGACGAGCGCGGCCTGGTGCACATTATAGGCGTCGCCCGATTCCCGCAGCGTGGACTCGATCGCCGCCTCCGCGGCCTTCTGCAGCCGCATGTCGAGCGTGGTACGCGCGATCAGCACTTTTTCCTTCCCGTCGACGTGGCTCTTCACCTGGTCGAAGGCCCAGTCGAGGAAATAGTCGGCGGAGGCTAGTTGGGAGCGCTCCACGGCCGTCGCAGGATGGCGGCGCGCGCCGATCACCTGGCCCTCCGTCATGAAGCCCGCCTGCACCATGTTGGTGAGCACCTCGTTGGCGCGGGCGCGCGCGGCGGGAAGGTTGATGTGCGGCGCGTAGCGCGTAGGCGCCTTGAAGAGGCCGGCGAGCATGGCGCATTCGGCGAGGTCGAGGTCCTGCGCCTTCTTGCCGAAATAGAATTCCGCCGCCGCCCCGACGCCGAACGTGCCGCCGCCCATATAGGCGCGGTCGAGATAGAGCTTCAGGATCTCGCGCTTGGTCAGGTTGGCTTCCAGCCACAGCGCCAGATAGGCTTCCTTGATCTTGCGCTGCAGCGTGCGCTCGTTGGAGAGGAAGAGGTTCTTGGCGAGCTGCTGCGTGATCGAGGAGCCGCCCTGCACGACGCCGCCGGCGCGCGCGTTTTCGACGAGCGCGCGGAAGGTGCCCATCACGTCGATGCCGAAATGCTGGAAGAAGCGGCGGTCCTCGGTGGCGAGCACGGCTTTGACGAGGTTGTCCGGCAGGTCCTCGAGCTCCAGCGTGTCGTCCTGCAGGATGCCGCGCTTGCCGATGACGTTGCCGTAGCGGTCGAGGAAGGTGACGGCGAAGTCGGACTGCTGGCGCCAGTCCTTGTTGATCTCGTCGAAAGCGGGGATGGCGAAGGCGAGCAGCACCAGCGCGCCGAGCACGCCGAGCGAATAGCCTTCAGACGCGAATTCGAAGAACCAGCGGCGGATGCCGTCGGACTTGAAGCGGTGCATGAAGTTGCAGACGCGCTCGTAGCCGTCGATCAGGCCGTGGCCGGCCTCGTGGAGGGAGGAATCGATCCACGAATCGACGCCGAGAAGGCGTTGACGCCAATCGGTTTTTTCGCCGCCTGAGAAGGGGTCGTTCATCCAGGCCACCTGCCGCCGCCCTCCTTTGCCGAGAATGGAGATTCGGTCAATCCTCACCGTGGCGCAAGGGAATAGCGCTGCGGCGATTCGCGGCGAAGTGTGGCGGAATGGTGTTGAGGCGGCGTGAAGGGGTGTGCTGCATGCGAGACGGCCCAGCAGCTTCCGACTCTTGTGGGGGGTTAGTGTGTCCCCACCGTGTGGCTGGCAAATCTCTCCAGAATGCGTTGGCTCGGATGCGCCGAGAGGCTGACCAGTTTGTTAGCAAGGGCGACTGGGAAGAGCGCATCGTCGTACATATCGCAATGAAGGCGATCAGTTGTCTGCAAGGCTCTTTCGAAGCCAAAGAAATTCTTGAGTTGCGGATCCGCAGTTTCCACATCTGTGGGGATGGTGAGGACATGAACAGCATTGGTTCTGGTTTTGAAGATAACCTTACGTCCATAGTACGTGCTGGCACCATAAGATCGGCCAAGTCGTCAGCGTCGCTGCCAGCAAGAATATTTCTATAGATGTAGGCGTCGTTCAGGATTAGAGCCTGGCCAGGCTGCATTTTGTCTCTGATTTGATGAGCATGTTCGACGAATGGCCCGCTCTTCTCAACTCCAACCAAAATGGGCTCGGCAGTTCGGGATAATTGTACGAGGAGCCTCCGCATCGGATTGTGTAGGTTTGCTGTGACGCCGAAGAACGCAAGCGGCCCATCCTTAATGATAGCGATATTCGAAAGAGCAGCAGGACGACGCCGTGCGATCAGCCTGAGTATGTGCACGACAATAAGCTGCTCGATCGTTGTCATCAGATATCCCAGTATTCCGCCAGCCCCCAGATTTTCGTCGATCCGCTCGTGAAGCCGAAATACATCAGTTAAATAAATCGGGCGATTGGTGCGGGCACACGCAAATGTGTGGTCGCCTTTCATCTCAGAAAGGCGGAGATCGATACCTTCTCGATCGGGACTACAAGGGTTGCTGGCGAGGTGCCAAATACGTGCGTCAGCGTTGCCCTCAAACTCGTGGAAGATGGGGTCCTGACCCTGGAAACTGGTCCGATTTGACTGCGAGCTTTTGGGTACATTTCCACGACGAGAGGAGGTGTACCCGATGCCGAAGAAGCGATTTTCAGATGAGCAGATTGCCTTCGCCTTGAGGCAGGCGGAGGCAGGTACCACGGTGGGCGAGATCTGCCGTAAGATGGGCGTTGCGGAGGCCACGTTTTACCGCTGGAAGAAGATCGATGCCGGGCTGGGCGTGGCCGAGTTCCGCCGGCTGAAGCAGCTCCAAGAGGAGAACTCGAAGCTGAAGCGGCTGGTGGCGGATCTGACGCTCGACAAGACCATGCTGCAGGACGCCTTGCGAAGAAAGTGGTGAAGCCCGTCCGTCGTCGCGAAGTTGTCCGGCACTACCAGGATGTCTTCGCGCTGTCGGAGCGCCGCGCGTGCCGGGCCATGGGCTTCGGGCGGGCTTCCCATCGATACCAGTCGCGGCGCGATCCGGCGGTGGAACTACGGATGCGGCTGAAGGAACTGGCCGAGAGCCGGGTGCGCTACGGCTATCGGCGTCTTCATATCCTGCTGCAAAGGGAGGGCTGGCAGGTGAACCACAACGTCTCTACCGCCTTTACAGCGAGAAGGCTTGTCGATCCTACCCGCAGCCCGAGGCGCCGCCGGGCGTGCCGCTATCGCTCAGGGCGATCTGAGGCGGGCGCGATGAACGATATCTGGGCCATGGACTTCATGTCGGACAAGCTCTTCGACGGCAGACCGTTCCGCATCCTGACCATCGTGGACTGCCACACGAGAGAGGCTCTCGCGACGGCTGCGAGGACAAACTTCCGGGCCTACCAGGTCATCGACGAACTCGACCGGATCGCTCGGATCAGAGGCAAGCCGCGCTGCATACGGGTCGACAATGGCCCGGAGTTCGCCGGGCGGCTGCTCGATCAGTGGGCTTACCTGAACAAGGTCGAGCTCGACTTCTCACGCCCCGGGAAAACCTAGCGACAATGCCTACATCGAAGCGTTCAACAGCCGTGTCCGCCAGGAATGCCTGAACGCCTCCTGGTTCCTGTCGATGGCCGATGCCCGGCAACGGCTCAACGAATGGAGGACCGACTACAATGACACCCGGCCGCATTCGGCGCTCGGCAACTTGACCCCGAGCGCCTTCGCGGCCCAACCTGAACCAACCCGAAAGGTCGCATAACCTCCGGACCAAAGACCGGGTGAGGTCCCCGACAGCCCTAAACTAACATTGCAAACGGACCACCCAGCGGGGGCCGATCAGGCTCCCCCGGTTAAACTGCCTGGACGTGAGCAGTCTCTTCATGCTGGCGCTGTATGGCCGCAAGACTCGCCGGTTGTCGGCCTTGGGGAAGTCGCACTTCGCCATCCACCAAATATGAGCGAAGCTGTCCGTTACGCGGGAACGCTCAACGGTGACCCATTGCGCCGGCGAGGGCATCCGGGATGGGTTATAACAGATAAACTCCTGACAAAGACGAAGGCCGGCTCTCTTGTGCTTCACGAACGCCATCAACGCTTCAAGCGTCAAGACACATTGCACTGGCCGTTTAAGTACAGCCGTTGCCGATCCAATGCCGATAGACCCGTCAGCAGTAGCAATTTGGCATACAGAGGTGCAAACGATCTAAACCACGTGACATATGAAGGGCCTGTCTTATTCCCATACTGACTTCTTATACGGTTCTCAGCGGAAACGGCGGCGAGGTCAGGATCAACTGAACTTTGCCGCGATAGCGGTGCATAGCCTTTGAGGTGAGGATGGCTTCGGTGTCTCCAACATAGTAGCGACCAAGCTTAGTCTTATGATGGGGTTTCACGGGCAAATCTGAGTCGCAATTTCATCTCTGACGTGGGCACTCGGTCGTCTCATAGTAGGTATGCCACAACTTTCCGTTGATATGCACGTCGCGATTTAGCCGAAGTTGCTGGCGGGGTCTCTTATCCCCCTTTGCCATATCCGGCTCCTTTCCGCAGGATGGGCATTTCGCTCGGATTTGCCCTATAAGCCCCCGCATGGACGACATCCCCTTCTGGCGCCAAAAATCGCTCGATGAGATGACGCACGCGGAGTGGGAGTCGCTCTGCGATGGCTGCGGGCGGTGTTGTCTCAATAAGCTCGAAGACATCGACACCGGCCGGATCGAGTGGACGGATGTCGCCTGCAAGCTGCTCGATGGCGAGAGCTGCCGCTGCTCGAACTACAAGCGGCGGCAGAAGCTCGTGCCGGATTGCGTGCAGCTCACGCCGGAGAGCGTTCGCGCGCTCTCCTGGCTGCCGCCGACCTGCGCCTACCGGCTCGTCGAGGAGGGGCGCGACCTCTATTGGTGGCATCCGCTCGTCTCCGGCGATCCTGAGAGCGTGCACGACGCGGGGATCTCCGTCCGCGCGCGCACGGTGAGCGAGAAGGACTTCCCCATCGACGAGCTCGAGAACCGCATCGTCGCCTGGCCCGGAAAGACGCCGCGCCCGAAAAAACCGCGTCGCGGCTAACGGTCGGCGCCGGCGCGCGTTCTTCGCAAGGTGTGGCAGCAAGGTGCCATACGCGCAGCAGGACTCGGGTTAGGCTCGCATCACGTCTATTGCCGTCCGCCCCCGGCGCCGCGTCCGGGACAAGCGGGTCTTTTCCGGGGGGAAACGCGGGCTTTTCGTTAACGCAGGATTAACCCCGTTCCGGCCGAATGGAAGCGGAAACGAATCGCATTTTTTAGCGGGTATTCAGATGGACGAGCCACGCTCCCAGTTCTTGACGTCCATGATCAATATTCTCGACCGGTTGCAGGAGACCTGCGTCGACCGCGGCGAGCCGTTGCTCGGCTCCGTGCTCGCGATCGCCAAGGGCGAAGCGGAAGACGCGCTGCGCCACGCCGAGGAGCTCGCGGAGCTGAACGCGCTGCGCGAAAGCATGTCGAGCCGGACGACCTGGCGCGCCTCCGACCAAGGGCAGATCGCCGAGGGCTATGAGGCGGCGAACGAGGCTTACGCCGGCGAAGCCTACGGCTATTACGGCGACGAGCAGGGCCTCGCCAGCGCCATGGAAGAGGCCGCAGGCGAGATAGCCGCCTAGGTTTTTCTTTTCGCTGCGATCTGCGAAGGCGCGCGCCTCAGCGCGAGGCGAAGGTTCTTCCGCCTTGCGGCAGATACTGGTCGATGAGCGCGGCCACGTGGCCGTTCCGCGCCGAGCCGGTCTTCTCGCCGAGCACCACGACGATGATGCGCTTGCCGTTCCGCTTCGCGGAGGCGACGAGGTTATAGCCGGACATGCGGATGTAGCCGGTCTTCATGCCGTCGACCCCCGGCAGCGCACCGAGGAGCTGGTTGGTTGATTTGAGCGTGCGCCCCTTCCAGGTGAAGCGCTCCGTGCCGAAATAGCCATACCGCTCCGGAAAATCGGTCTGCAGCGCGCGCGCCAGCACGGCGATATCACGCGCGGTCGTGACCTGGCGCTTGTCGGGGAGGCCGGTGGCGTTGCGGAAATAGGTGGAGGTGAGACCGAGCGCGCGCGCCTTCTGGTTCATGCGGCCCGCGAATGCGCTCTCAGAGCCTCCGATCGCCTCCGCCACCACGACCGCGACGTCGTTCGCCGAGCGCACGCAGATCGCGTAGATCGCGTCGCGCACCTTGATGCTCTCGCCGCGCTTCAATCCGAGCTTCGACGCCGGCATCCGCGCCGCATGCGCGGAGACGCGAAGCGGCGTGTCGAGCGTGAGCCGTCCGGCCTTCACCTCCTCGAAGAGGAGATAGAGCGTCATCAGCTTGGTCAGCGAGGCGGGATGGCGGCGCGACTCCGCGTCCTCCGCGTAAAGCACGTCGCCCGAGCCGACATCGACGACGAAGCCGGCGTAGCGCGGATCGGATTGCGCCCGCGCCTCGGCCAGCGCCAGCGACGGCACGGCGATCGACGTCTCGCTGTTGCCGCCCGACGACTGGCAGGCGGTCAAGAACAGAGCGAGGACGACGATGAGTCTCGGGAGGAAGCGCATCGGCGCCAAACTAGCGGCAGATCGCGACGATGCAATCCACCCCAACGCGGGGGAGACGAATATCGCCGAAAACGGTCGGTTATTCGGTTGGCGGGCGCGCGATGCTACGGTGGGGGCCGAAGCATTCGCCGCCGAGGCGCGGCCAGAATGCGCCTTCGATCAGGGAGCGAGAGCCATGGCCACGAATGCGATGTTCGCGGAGGTCGCAGCACTTTCCGGCGACCCGGCGCGCGCGGCGATGCTGAACGCGCTGATGGACGGCCGCGCGCTGACCGCGACGGAGCTCGCGAAAGTCGCCGGCGTCGCACCGCAGACCGCGAGCGGGCACCTCGGCCGCATGACCGGGATCGGGCTTCTCAAAGTCGAGCGGCAGGGGCGCCACCGCTATCACCGGCTGGCGTCGCAATCCGTCGCGCGCATGCTGGAAAGCATCATGGAGGTCGCCTCCGAGCTTCAGCCCGAGCGCAAGCGCCTCTCCGTCGGCCCGCGCGACGCGGCGCTCCGCGAGGCGCGCACCTGCTACGACCATTTCGCCGGAAGGCTCGGCGTCGCGCTCGCCGAGGCGCTGATCGAGAAGGGATGCGTGGAGCTCGACAGCGACGCCGGCCTCCTGACCGAGAGCGGCCTGTCGTTTCTCGGCGACATCGGCATCGACGTCGCGCCGATCGTGGCGCGGCGCACGAAGCGCTCCGGCCGCGTGCTGATCCGCCCCTGCCTCGACTGGAGCGAGCGGCGGCCGCACCTCGCCGGCATGGTCGGGGCGGCGATCTGCTCGCATAGTCTGGAGCAGGGCTGGGCGAAGCAGCTCGACGGCACGCGCGCGGTGGCGGTGACGCGGAAGGGCGAGCGGGTGTTTCGGGAGAGGTTCGGCGCGCGGATGGGGTAGGGTGCCTGCCTGAGCGAGGCCGACCATGACCGAAGCGCCCACCATCGCGGCGATGCCGCTCTATACGAACCTGGACCGCGTCGCGCGCGGGCTCGCGGCGAAGGGCATCGGTCCGAACGATCCGATCCCGCCGGAGAGCCTCTTCGCGCTCGACCAGTGGCACTATCACGGGACCGAAGCGATCCAGGCCGCGGGCGAGCGCCTCGGACTTGGGCCGACGAGCCGCGTTCTCGACATCGGCGCGGGGATCGGCGGTCCGGCGCGATATCTGGCGTATACGTTCGGCTGCCAGGTCACCGCGCTGGAGCTGCAAGACGACCTTCACGAGATCGGCGTCGATCTGACGAAGCGAAGCGGGCTTGCCGACCGCGTCACGCAGGTCCGCGGCGACGCGCTCACTTATCCGATTCCGGATCGGGCGTTCGATGCGGTGGTGAGCTGGCTTGCGGTTCTGCACATTCCCGATCGGCCGGCGCTCGCGGCGCGCATGGCGCGGGCGCTCAAACCCGGCGGCGGATGCTTCATCGAGGATCTCTGCATGCGCGCGCCCTTTTCCACGGACGATCTCAAGGACCTCCGCGCGGTCGTCTTCGGCATCACCGTGACGAGCATCGAGGACTACGCGGCCGATTTCCGCGCGGGCGGCTTCGTCGATGTCGAGACCACCGACCTGACCGGCGACTGGGCGCCCTATGCCGACGAGCGGCTGGAGAGCTGGCGGAAGAACCATGACGCCTATGCGCGCACGCACGGCGAAGGCGCCTACGCCGCGCAGGAGAAATTCTACGCGGTCATCGCGCGGCTCTATCGAAGCGGCAGCCTGGGCGGGATTTGTTTGGTCGCAAGCACCCATGGCTAAGATCGTCTGCGCCGTGGCTGACTGACCTGCGACGCCGGGGCCGCCGGCGATCATCTACGAGTTCGGATAAAGCGTGCCGTCCTTGTGCACGAAGCGGCCGTCGGCGTTGGCGCTCATCATGTCGATGTCGGAGCAGGTGGTGAGGTCGTCCGGGTTGCGCGAGCCGACCTCCAGATAGACGGCCGTCGCCGAGGATTTGTTGATGAGGTGATGGCCGTTGCCGGTGTTTTTCGGAAACGTCGCGCAATCGCCGGCGGAGAGCAACGTCTCGCCGCCGTCCTCGACCAGCGTCAGCTCGCCTTCGAGCACATAGACGAGCTCGTCCTCGTGGCTGTGCCAGTGGCGCTGGCTGGACCAGCCGCCGGGCGGCAGGTGCATCAGGTTGACGCCGAAATCGCTGAGCCCGCCCGCATCGCCCAGGCGCCGCCGCGTACGCGTGGCACACGGCGCATCGAACGGCGGCGGATAGCCCGAACCTTTTCGCGCGGGCACAGCGGCAATGTCGATCTTGGGCATGGGGTGCTCCCGAGTTCCGTGGAAGCTATTTAAGCGAAAATCGTCCGTGCGGATTTCGTGGCGCGCGACACCGCCGATACTTAAGGTCGTTCTAGACACTCGCCTAGATAGGCGGTTGAATGGGGCACACGTGTGGGGGCCCTGAAGAGATGACAGATGAGAGCGAGGTGGCGCAGCCAGACGGCAGCTCCGAGGATAAGTCAGAGAACGAGACCAAGCGCGAAATAGAGCAATTGAAAAATCGCCTAGCGCCCTTCCTGGCCGACAATCCTGTATCGACCGTCAAACACAGGAAGGGCCAAATCGAGATTTTCAAACCGTGGGGGGACGAGTCAATTGCCCTCGCCGTTCCGCCGAACGCATCCAAGTTTGTCGAGGCGTTAAACAACATTCATCTGCCGGAGCGGTATACCGCTATTTGGCACAAGGACAGTGAGCAGCTAGAATTCATCTATACGGCATTTAACATTAATGACGACGATGTCAGAACTAGGAGATTTACATTTACACACAACAATGTAGATTATATATGCTATTATGGCAGTTCGAGTGACAGGCTTCTTGCAATAGCTGATGTGTTCAAGAGAATTACCGAGTCGATCACAAATTACCGCAACCTAGATTCTTTTAAATCCTATGTAAGATTCAGAGAAACGGAAGGCAGAGAAGAGGAGCGGCGAACCCGTCCTGTTGAGCTTGGAGAACCGCTTAGCTTCTGGGTTGAGGGGTTTAGTCGTTGGGACGAGGACTTGGTATTGAGCTTTGCAACACAGTTGAACTTCTATATGTCCTATTTTGATAATCTTTCTCCAACGATACTAACACATTCGCCTGTAATTGAGAGTGTGAAAGCGCTGCCTGAGGAGCGTTATCGAGAGGGCGCTTTCCCGGACCAGATCGCTGGTCGCCAGATAGATGAGAACCTTATTAGCTTTTGGAACGCGTCGAGAACCGGAGACCCAGCGAACCGTATCCTGTACAGTTTTAGAATTATGGAGTATGCTGCATTTTTTTATCTTGAAGCGGGTGTGCGCGGCACTGTAAGAAAGTTGCTCGCGCGACCTAATGCTTTGGCAAATCTAGAAGCAACGAGCGAAAGGATTCTGGCGGCTGTCCAGGAGATGAAGTTATCCGACTATCAGAAGTTTGACGCGCTTATAAAGGCGACAGTCGACCCGACCGCTCTTTGGAAGGAAATTGAGCGCAACCTGGAAGCGTTCACGGGAGAGACGGTTTTCGACGGAGGGTACGTCCAAGATCCGATAGCAAGGGTCGGCTGGACAGAGAGCGATTTCGCGGTTCAGGGACTTGGTGCTTTTGCATCTACCGCTAGAAATATCCGTAACGCCCTATCACATGGGCGCGATCAACGAACCGCCCTTGTGATCACGCCGACAACGCACAATTTTGTCCGGCTGACACCGTGGGCCTCACTCTTTGCGATTGCCGCTGCGGAGGTCATGATCTACAGGGATTTTGCCTAGAAATTCTTGACTTTCTGGCGCATAGCTGATCTGTTTAATCGTAGGGTGTTCGGGCGCGCCTTCGTGTTTATCTACGAGCTACAGCAGGCCCTTGCCGTGGAGATTAAACTTATGAGACCGCCTGGTTAGACTGGATGTTGCCGCGGAAACGCGCTTCTTGATAGCAAAGACGGTCGCCGCTGAAAGGCGGCGATTTGCGTTAGGAGCGGGCGCAAAGACGAAGGCGAAAATGACAAAATCGACGGTCAATTCAGAGCGAGTACCTATCGGCGCTCACTGGACTCGCCTCCTTAGACATCCGGCGCTTCTTGCCAGCGGAGGAACCGCTTCGCATTTGAACTCCCGCACTGTTAGCTTGGTTATAAGTCGGCCGACTGCCGGACGCGCCGCGGATCGCCGCCTAGTGTTTACCAGGTCATCGAAGCCGCGGCGAATGCGCCCGACGATACCCACGACGAGGGTCGGCGGCCTTCATCCTTCCCCCGCCTTCGCGACAGCTATGGCGGGCAAGCCCTGGCGCTCCCCCGCGAAGGGGGAGGGGACGCGCGCTCTTCAGGCCGCGAGTGGCTCCGTCTCGTGCCCTTTGATTTGCGAAAGCTCGCCTTCGATCTCCGACATTGTGGTTTCGATCTCGAAGCGGCACTGGAGATTGAGCCAGAACTCCGGCGTCGTTCCGAAGAACTTGCCGAGGCGGAGCGCGGTGTCGGCGGTGATCCCGGTCTCCTCGCGCGCGATGCGCTCGATGCGCGTGCGCGGAATTCGACAGGCGCGCGCGACCGCGTAGGCGCTTAAGCCCAGAGGCGCCATGAACTCCTCGCGCAGCACCTCGCCTGGATGCAACGGCGGCAAACGCTTCTGCTTGCGAGCCATGTCGATCTCCCTACTCGCTCCGAATGGTAATCCGTCACCTCGACGTCGTAGGCGTCCCCATCCTTCCACGTGAAGCAGACGCGATACTGATCGTTGATCCGGATCGCATACTGGCCCTTGCGATCCTTCGCCAGCCTGTGAAGGCTGTTCCCCGGCGGGGAGCGCAAATCGTCCAGCTCCTTTGCGGCGTCGACCATTCCGAGCTTGCGCCTCGCGACCTTGAGAATCCGAGACGGAATCTCCCGCGATTGCTCGCCGCGGAAGGCCGCCTCCGTCGCCGCATTCTTGAAGCTGCGGATCATGCCACGGTGACCTGCTAGGTATCATTGAATGATACATTCCACAAGCTCGCACGTATCAAGATTCGATACGTCGGTTAAGGTGTCGGATCGGGAAGGCCCCGTACGCTGATGCACTGCCTTCGAGCCGGCTGGCCGGATTGACGGCGGGGCCGATCGCGGCGAAGTCCAGCCGATCGGGCAGGGCGTATGCTGTCCCGCAGCCGCCGATGTCGCCGAGGAGGAACGATGACCATCACCATCACCGCCTTCGAAAGCTCACCCGACGGTGGCAAGGGGCTGGCGCGCGATACGCGCGTGCGCTGGGCGCTCGAGGAAGTCGGTCAGCCCTACGAGGTTCGCCTTGTCTCGTTTCGTGCGTTGAAGGAGCCGGCGCATCTGGCGCTGCATCCCTTCGGGCAGATTCCGACCTATGAAGAGGGCGACCTTGCCCTGTTCGAGACAGGGTCGATCGTGCTCCACATCGCCGAGCGCCACGCGGGCCTGCTGCCGAAGGACGCCAATGCGCGGGCGCGCGCGATCACATGGATGTTCGCCGCGGTCAACACGGTGGAGCCGCCGATCCTCGAGTTCGCGAACGCCAAGCTTCTCGAAAGCGACAAGCCCTGGAGCAAGGAACGGATGCTTATCGTCGCGGATCGCGTCCGCGACCGGCTGAAGCAGCTCTCCGCTCGCCTCGGCGATGCCGACTGGCTCGACGGTGCGTTCAGCGCGGGCGACCTGATGATGGTGCATGTGCTGCAGCGGCTGAAACCGTCGGGCCTGCTCGACGAATATCCGAACCTCGCCGCCTACGTCGCCCGCGGCGAAGCGCGCCCCGCCTACAAGCGGGCTTTCGCCGCGCAATTAGCGCTTTACGCCGGGAAGCGCTGATTGCGGCTGCTAAGCTTTTGTGAAAGCTGACAGAATAGCTGATAGGAAAATAATCCTTGACCACCGTACGCTGATCTGGCATGGTTTGGGCACGGTCGAAGAACTGCGGCCAAGAATTGCAGCTACGGGGCGCCCTTTCGGGCGCCGTTTGATTCTCAGGGCACATCGTTATGGGGGATGCGGAGCAGGCGGAAACGCCAGCGGCCGCGTCGGCCGTCGACTGGGACGAGGTGCGGCGCGCCTACGAGCTTTCGGGCGAGAGCGTGGCGTCGATCCGGGAGCGCTTCGGGCTGACGCCCGACGCGCTGCGCCGCGTGCGCGTCGCGGAAGGATGGACGCCGCGGGCGCCAGTGGCGAAGCCCGGCCCGCTGCAAGGGAAGAAGCCGGTCGGGAGCGAGGCGCTTGCGCTGAGATTGACGAGGCTTCTCGCCGTCGGCGTCGCGATGCTGGAGAAGCGGCTCGCAGAGGAGGGCATGACGGAGACGAATGCGCGGATGCTGACCGAGCTCGTCCGCGCTGAGGAGATCAGGATGCGATCAAAGCGAAACGAGAAGGCCGCGAAGGCCCGCGAGACGAAAAAGCACGATGCCGGATACGACTTCCGCGACGACCCAGCCTGGCTCGATGCCGAGATCGATCGAAGGATCGCGCGTCTCAGAGAAGATCGCGAAGCTGGAGGAGCTGCGGACACGGAAGCGGGCGGAGCAGCGCGCGTATCTGGCGGACTGGAGTAACGCAGCGCGCGCCGACCAGCTTCCGCCCGAAGGCGACTGGACCACATGGCTGCTGCTTGCCGGACGCGGCGCGGGCAAGACGCGCGCCGGCGCCGAATGGGTGAGGGCGCTCTCGCTCGGGGCTGACGGGAGGGGCGAGCAGGCTGGGCGCATCGCGCTGGTCGGCGAGACGATCGCCGACGTGCGCGAGGTGATGGTCAACGGCGAGTCCGGGCTCTTGAGCCTCGACTGGGGCAAGGATCGGAAAGCGCATTGGATCGGCTCGAAGCGGAGGCTGGAGCTTCCGAACGGCGCGGTGGCGCTGGCCTTCTCCTCGGAGGATCCGGAGAGCCTGCGCGGACCGCAATTCGAAGCGGCGTGGTGCGACGAGCTGGCGAAGTGGCGTTACGCCGAGGCGACATGGGACATGCTGCAGTTCGGCCTCAGATTGGGCACGCGGCCGCGGCAGGTGGTGACGACGACGCCGCGCCCGATCCCGCTGGTGAAGCGATTGCTCGCCGACGCCGACACGGTGACGACGCGGGCGCGCACGATCGACAACAAAGCCAATCTCGCGCCGGCGTTCCTGACGAAGATCGTGGCGCGCTACGAGGGGACGCGGCTCGGGCGGCAGGAGCTTGACGCGGAGCTGATCGAGGAGCGCACCGACGCGCTCTGGCATCGCGCCGCGATCGAAGCGTGCCGCGTTGCCGCGGCGCCGGAGCTTCGGCGCATCGTCGTCGCGGTCGATCCGCCGGCATCGTCGGGCGAAGGCTCGGACGCTTGCGGCATCGTCGCCGCGGGGATCGGAGCGGAGGGGAACGGCTACGTGCTCGTCGACGCAACGGCGGAGCGGCTCTCGCCGGCGCGCTGGGCGAAGCGCGCGGTCGATCTCTTCCATCGGCTCGAAGCCGACCGCATCGTCGCCGAAGTGAACCAGGGCGGCGAGATGGTTGAAGCGGTGATCCGCCAAGCGGATGCGAATGTGCCGGTCGAGACCGTGCGCGCGAGCCGCGGAAAATATCTGCGCGCGGAGCCGGTGGCCGCGCTCTACGAGCAGGGGCGCGTGCGCCATGTCGGCGCATTCCCGGAGCTTGAGGACGAGATGTGCGACTTCGCGCTGGGCGGGCTTTCGTCCGGGCGCTCGCCGGACAGGCTCGACGCGCTGGTCTGGGCGCTCTCGGCGCTGATGCTGACGAAGGAAGGAAAGCCGCGGGTGAGAGGGATCTGAGGCGGCGCTCGGAAGAATGATTCGCTTCGCGCCGAAACGTGCGTTAATGTTTTGTTAATATTGCGAATTTGCGCACGCATGCAATTCGCGTCGGCCAAATGGGGGAGGAGATGGCTCATCTTCTCGGAAGAGCGGCATCCGCGGCCTTCGTCCTCGCGTCGTGTCTCAGCGCAACACCGGGCGTGGCACTCAATCCGAGCGGAACGACCATTGCGGTCATTCCCGCCGCCGACGCGCAGGGCGAGAACGGCAAGCGCGTGCTCGAAGTGATGGGCCCGGTCTTCATGGGAGACCGCGTCAAGACCGGTCCGGCAGGCGAGGTGCAGATCAAGTTTCGCGACGACACCAAGCTCGTCGTCGGCGCGAACTCGCTGATGACGATCGATGCCTTCGTTTTCAATCCAGACGACACGGCGCGCAAAGTCACGATGAACGCGCTGAAGGGCACGTTCCGTTTCATCACCGGCAGGAGCGAGAAGCAGGCCTATTCGATCCGCACGCCGACCACGACGATCGGAGTGCGCGGCACGCGTTTCGACTTCACCGTCGAGGCCAGCGGGCAGACCAGCATCGCGCTCTTCGAAGGTGAGGCGCGGCTTTGCGATCGCGGCGGCGTGTGCAAGCGGCTGCGCGGCGCATGCGCTATGGCGGTGGTCAGGCCGCGCGGCGGCGGCATCGCCGACGTGCCGGCCGGGCCCGAGCGCGCGGCGCGTATCGCCTCGCTCTTCCCCTATGTCGTGTCGCAGGCGCGCCTGCAGAGGGATTTCCGCGCGGACACGTCGAGCTGCAGCAGCCGCGCGGCGTTGCCTCTGCTGGACCACTTCCAGCACTTCTCGGTGACGCCGATAACGGTGACTCCGCCCGAGGCCGCACCACCGCCATCGCCACCAGCGCCGAGCCCTGCCGCCGGCAACCCGGGCAACGATCGCGCAGTCGGCAATGCGGGCGAGACGCCGTCAGGCGGTGGGGCGAGCTGGGGCGGAGGCACGCAGGGGCGCGGCGACGGGAATACCAACGGGAATGCCGGCGGCAATGGGAACGGAAACGCCGGCGGCAATGTGAGTGGGCACGGACACGGACACGACGGCTGAACGGAGCAGCCTCAGCTGTTGAAGAGAAGCGCGATGCCGACGACGACGAGCGCCATGCCGACGATGTCGCGAAGGCCCGGCGCCTGCTGGAAGAGGCGGCGCGAGACCATTCCGGCGATCAGGATCTCGACGAGCCCGAGCGTCCGGACGCGCGCCGGCGTCTGAATCGCGAAGGCGAGGAACCACATCTCCGAGGCGAAGGCGCCGAGGAAGCCGGCCGGCAGCGACGGCTTCCAGGCCGCGAGCACGCCCATCAGCACGGCGGGCGATCGTATCATGAGCCAGAGCGACAAAAGCACCGTCTGCACGGCGAGCGAGATCGCGAGCGTAAGCGTCGCGGCGGGGACGAAGTCCGGCGTCTGAAGCGCCGTGATGCCGCCGCGGAAGGCGACGGCGGCGAGCGCGAAGAGCGCGCCCGACGCAACGCCGAGAAGCGCCGGCCGCCACGAGAAGATCTCGGTGCCGGCCTTCGACGGCCAGGAGAGCGCAACCACACCGGCGGTCGCGATGACGACGGCCGCGGCGAGGCTGAGCGGTCAGATGCTCGCCGAGGAAGACGACGGCGAAGAGCGCGACCTGCACGGGCTCGGTCTTCGTATAGGCGATGGTGACGACGAAGGAGCGCTCCTGCATCGCCGCGAGCATCAGCGCGGTCGCCGCGATCTGGCTGATCGCGCCGGCGGTCGTCCAGGTGAGCGAAGCCGCGTTCGGCGTCGGCACATCGCCGACGACGAGCGCGACGACGGCGAGCGCGAGAAGTCCGAAGGGGAGGCCGAAGAGAAAGCGGATGTGCGTCGCGCCGGTCGTGCCGAGGCGCGCGGTCAGACCTTTCTGGGTCGCGTTGCGGAATGTCTGCGCGGTGGCGGCGGCAAGCGTGAAGGCCACCCAGAGCCAGGACGGCGCGCTCACGTCGCGAACGATCCGCGAGCCGGAACACGTATTCGTCGAAATCGGGAAGGTCTGGGCATCGAGTCCGAATGTGCCGTTCGGCACCCGCATCGCGCAAGATGTGCGAGGCAGGCGGAAGCGGAAGAAAAAGGGCCGCGCGGCGGGTGCCGGCGGCCCAAGTCCAGGGAGGAAATGCCATTCCAAATGGCATCTGCCGCAAATAGTGCACGCAGGATTGTATCAGTTGTGTGAATGTGCACGCCTGCAAAGCCGCTAAAATTCGAAAGAATTCACTAGGCTGAGCCGCTAAGAAAGAGGGCCGCTCGGCAGGTGCCGGCGGCCCAAGTCTAGGGAGGAAACGCCCCTTGTGAGGGCACCTCCGAAGTAAGACTTTGAACGAGGGCGGACAAGGGCGGGCCGGGAAAACCATTCCTCTTACGTGCACAATCCGTGGGCACGTGACATTTTCGTCGCAGTTTTAGGCGGTTCGGCGCCGAGTTTGTGCACAGGCTGCGCGCCGATCCTCGGTTGAGCGTGCGTCGAAGCGTCCGGGTGAGTCGGGCGGAATCGCTGAGCTGCGATGAAACCGCCGGCGGAACTTCTGGGCGAGCGCTCAGGACGCGACGGCCACGTCGTCGATCGCGCGGCGAAGCGCGGCGCGCGCGAGGAGCCGCGTTGAATTCGAGTGTCGGTAGCGGAGAGTTCGAGTCGTCCACAATGAGGGGGATCTCGGTGCATCCGAGCACGACGGCGTCGCAGCCTTCTTGCTTCATGCGTCCGATGACCTGTTGGAAATAGGCGACGGCCTCCGGCTTGAAGACGCCGTAGACCAGCTCGTCGACGAGGATGCGGTTGATCTCCTCGCGCTCCGCCGCGCTCGGGCGCATGAAGCCGAGTCCGCGGGCCGCGAGCTTCTCGGGATAGACGTCGCTTTCGACGAGCCAGCGCGTGCCGGTCAGACCGAGCTGCCGGAATCCGCGCGCGCTCGCTTCGCCGGCAACGACCTCGGCGATGTGAAGCCAGGGGAGCGGCGATCGCGGCTCCACATACGCGAAGGCCTGGTGGATCGTGTTGTCGGGCGCGATCAGAAACTCCGCGCCGATCTTCGCGAGCTTCTCGGCGGAAGCGAGCATCAGCTCGGCGACGCCCTGCCAATCGTCGCGGTAGAGGCACTGCATGTAGTCGGCGAGCGAAGGCGTGTGCATCGAGACTTCGGGATGCGCGTGCGGCCCGAGCAGCGCTGCGCCCTCCGTGCAGATCGTCCGATAGCAAAGCGCTGCGCCTTCGGCGGAGCAGGCGACGATGCCGATGTGCTGAGGCATGGGCGTCATCTCGTGAGTGGGATCGCCGTTCTAGCGCGATGCGCCGCCCTTCGCCGGAGCGTAGACGAAAAAAGAGCCGCAACGGCTTGCCGTGCGGCCCTAAGTCTAGGGAGGAAACGCCCAATGAGGGCATGCGTGTTATACCCAGCTCGCTGCGCTGCAACAAGCATGACAACGCGATGCTGCTATGCACAAAGCGCATGAGGGGTGACGGAACGCCGCGGGTGAAGTCGCGGAATTCCGCGACTTTCTGCGCCGGCACGGAAGCTGAGCCGTTGTTGCACCCACGCGTCGGTTAGCGCCGCGGCTTTCCCGTCATGGAATGGATTGCCGGCCGGGCCCGCCAAAGACGACGAAGGTGGTCTGAGTGCCGATCGTTCAGCGATCAGGAGATTTCATGGTCCGCTGGTTGAAACTGCGAGCGCCGCGCGAGAGCGCGAGCGCCTCCGCGCTCGAGGACAAGGCCTCGAAGGCCGGCGCGATCATCGCGCTGCATTCGGCCGGGCGGCCCGTCTGGACGCCGCGGACCTACGCAGCGCTCGCACGCGCGGGCTTCATGAAGAACGCGGTCGTCTATCGCGCGGTCAGGATGGTGGCGGAGGCGGCGGCTTCGATCCCGTGGCTTCTTTACGAGGGCGCGACGGAGCTCGACGATCATCCGCTGCTGCAGCTCTTGAAGAAGCCGAACGCGCACCAGGGCGGCGCGGATCTTCTGGAGGCGCTCTACGGGCATCTGCTCGTGGCCGGCAATGCATACGCTGAAGCTGTGACGGTCGATGGAGTTGTTCGCGAGCTCTACGCGCTCCGGCCGGACCGTATGAGCGTCGTGCCCGACGCGAGCGGCTGGCCCGCAGCTTTCGAATATGCGGCGAACGGACGGACCGTGCGCTTCAACCAGGAGGGCGACGGCGCCGTGCCGCCGATCCTCCACGTCGCTTCGTTCCATCCGCTCGACGACTATTACGGCTTCCCGCCGCTCGAAGCGGCACAGGTGTCGCTCGACGTGCACAACGCGGCGAACGCCTGGAACAAGGCGCTGCTCGACAATGCAGCGCGGCCATCCGGCGCGCTTGTCTACAAGGGGGAGGGCAACAGCAATCTGTCGGAAGAGCAGTTCGAGCGGCTGCGCGACGAGCTGCAGGCGAATTTCTCAGGCAGCACGAATGCGGGGCGGCCGCTGCTGCTGGAGGGCGGACTGACCTGGCAGACCATGAGCCTCACGCCGAAGGACATGGACTTCATGCAGTTGAAGAACGGCGCGGCGCGCGAGATCGCGCTCGCCTTCGGTGTGCCGCCGATGCTGCTCGGCATTCCCGGCGACAACACTTACGCGAACTATCGCGAGGCAAACCTCGCCTTCTGGCGGCAGACGGTGCTGCCGCTTGTCTCGCGCTTCGCTGCGGCGCTCGGCAGCTGGCTCGGGCCGGCTTTCGCCGGCTCGGGGGCGAGGGTCTGAGGCTTTCGCTTCGACACTCGACCAGGTCGAGGCGCTGAGCCTGGAGCGCGAGGCGCTCTGGCGGCGCGTGAACGAGGCCGATTTCCTGACGCCCGACGAGAAGCGGGAGGCGGTGGGATACGGAGGAAGGCGCAGCTGATGCCCGACGTGACGACGCCAGTTCGTCGAGCGCGGGGACCTGGCGCATCTGGCGCTGTTTCTCTGGGCGTCGGGCGCGTCGGGGCTTCTCGGTCTGGGCGCTGCGCGAGCTTGCGGCGTCGAACCGGCGCTTTAACGACTTCGTCAACGAGATCGCGCGGCTGAACAAGCTGTTTCGCGATCAGTGAGGTGAGAGATGCCGGATGCGTCGACTTTCTTCAAATCGCTCAGGCGTCGACCGGAACGATCACCGCGAGGTGTTCGCCGAGTTCGCCATGGTGCTGATGTTCCTGCGCGCGGAGCAGCTGGCGATGCACAAGGGGCAAGGCGAGATTGAGGGTGGTGCGATGAAGAACGCGCGCAGCACTCTCCCCCCTTGCGGGGGAGAGACGGAGAGGGGGAAAGAGGAAGGCCGCGGCAGCGTCCTTCCCCCCTCCCTAACCCTCCCCCGCAAGGGGGGAGGGGAACGCGCTTCAGCGTGAGACGAAGTTCGCGGCAGCCGAGCTGACGGAGGTCGAGGCCGACGGAAGCTTCTCCGGTTATGCGAGCCTCTTCGGCGAGACCGATCTGAATCGCGACGTGGTGATGCCCGGCGCGTTCCTGAAATCGATCGGCAAGCGCGGCGCGGGCGGCATCCGCATGCTGTTCCAGCATGACCCGGCGGCGCCGATCGGTGTCTGGCGCACCGTGCGCGAGGATGCGCGCGGGCTCTTCGTCTCGCGGGCGACTGATGACGGAGATCGCGAAGGGGCGCGAGGTGCTGGCGCTGATGCGCGCCGGCGCGATCGACGGGCTGTCGATCGGCTTCCGCACCGTGCGCGGACGCACCGATGCGAAGAGCGGCGTGCGTCAGCTGATGGAAGTCGATCTCTGGGAGATCTCGGTGGTGACGTTTCCGATGCTGCCGGCTGCAAGAGTAGTCGCGGCGGTGAAGGGCGCAAGGCGGGACGCGCTTCCTCGAAACGATCCGACGCGGCGCGCTGCTGCCGATGCGCGGACCAAAAGCAATGCCTGACAAGCGAGAGAAGAAATGACAGCGCATGCGCATGCGCCGCTTTGGAGACCAAGGCGGCGAACGATGCCCGATCTTGAAGGACGCCTTCGACGATTTCCTTGGCGCGTTCGGCGCCTTCCGGGAAGCGAACGACGAGCGCCTGGCGGAGCTCGAGCGAAAGCTCTCCGCCGATGTCGTCACCGAAGAGAAGGTGGAGCGCATCAACACCGCGCTCGACAGCCAGAAGCGCATGCTCGACCGGCTGTTGCTGAAGGGAAGCCGGCCGGATCTCTGGTTCGCGTGGGTCGGGACGGGCGCTTGAGGCGAGCGAGCACAAGGCGGCGTTCGAAGCGTATGTGCGATCGGGCGAGATGACCGGGCTGAAGCGGCTTGAGGAGAAGGCGGTCTCGACCATGACCTCGCCCGACTCTGGCTACCTGGCGCCGCCGGAAGTGGAGGCGGAGATCGGGCGGCGGCTCGCGATCGTCTCGCCGATCCGTTCCATCGCCGGCATCCGCACCGTGTCGTCGAACGTCTACCGCAAACCCTTCGCCACCACCGGCTTCACCACCGGCTGGGTGGGCGAGACCGACGCGCGGACCGAGACCAACACGCCGACGCTGGTCGAGCTCGAATATCCGGTGATGGAGCTCTACGCCATGCCGGCGGCGACGCAGACGCTGCTCGACGACACGGCGATCGACATCGATCAGTGGATCGCGAGCGAAGTGGAGATGGCCTTCGCCGAGCAGGAGTCGGCGGCCTTCGTCAACGGCGACGCAGACAAGAAGCCGAAGGGCTTTCTCGATTACCTGACCGTTGCCGAGGCCAGCTGGGTGTGGGGCAAGCTCGGCTATGTCATCACCGGCGTGTCGGCGGACTTCGCCGCCGATCCGGACGCCTCCGACGTGCTGGTCGACGCGGTCTATGCGCTGAAGGCCGGCTATCGCCAGAACGCGTATTGGGTGATGAACCGCAAGACGCAGGGCGCGATCAGGAAACTCAAGGACGACGCCGGCAACTACATCTGGTCGCCGCCCGCGACCGCCGACGGCCGCGCGACGATCATGAACTTCCCCGTGGCGGAAGCCGAGGACATGCCGGACATCGGAGCGGACTCGCTCTCGATCGCCTTTGGCGATTTCAGCCGAGGCTACCTGATCGTCGACCGGCTCGGCGTGCGCGTGCTCCGCGATCCCTACAGCCAGAAACCCTACGTGCTCTTCTACACGACGAAGCGCGTCGGCGGCGGCGTGCAGGACTTCGACGCGATCAAGCTCATCAAGTTCGGCACGGCCTGATCCCCGCTCCTCCCCGGAGCCGTGCTGGAAGCTCCTCCTCCGTGAGCGATTGCGGAGGAGGAGAGCCGTATCCCTCATCCGGCTGCTCCGCAGCCACCTTCTCCCCACGGGAGAAGGTCCTGGAGGCCTGCATCGTGAAACGCATCCTGCTTGAAGGCCCGACGGTGGAGCCCGTGCTCCTCGCCGAGGCGAAGGCGCATCTGAGGCTCGACACCGACGACGAGGACGACCTCGTCGGCGCGCTGATTGCAGCGGCGCGCGTCGCCGTCGAGACCGAGATCCGCCGCGTGCTGATCTCGCAGAGCTGGCGCGCCATCATCGAGAGCTGGTCGGCAGGCGGCGTGATCCTGCCGGTCGTGCCGGTGATCTCGGTCGACGAAGTGCGCGCGGTGGACGCCGATGACGTCGCGACCGTGCTCGACGCCGAAGACTACGAATTCGATCCGGCGGATTTCTCCGTGACGCTCGATCAGATCACGGCGACGGACCACTAAGAGATCGATTTCACCGCCGGCTACGGCACCTCGGGTGTGGACGTCCCGCAGCCGCTTCGCCAGGCGATCCGGCTGCTCGTGACGCATTGGTACGAGAACCGCTCGGCACTGACGCTCGCCGACACGGCGATGGAAACGCCGCTCGGTTATCGCGAGCTGATCCAGCCCTACCGGAAGATGGCGCTGTGCTGAGCGGCGCAGGTGACAGCACCGCCGGCCGGCTGCGGCACCGGGTGACGCTCGAGACGGCGACGCCGGCGCCCGACGGCGCGGGCGGCGTGACGCTCGCGTGGAATGCGGTCGCCGACCTTTGGGCGGAGATCGTTCCGCTGAAGGCCGACGAGCGCGCGGTCGGCGAAGGCGAGGGCGACCTGACGCTGCACAAGATCATCGTCCGCAAGCGCGACGATGTTTCGACCGGCGACCGCTTCGTGCTTGGCGCGCGCGTGTTTCGCATCAAGAGCGTCACCGACATGCACGAGGACAGCCGCTACCTGACCTGCCTCTGCGAAGAGGAGGGCAGCCCATGAGCGCGCCCTCGCGCGCGCTGCAGGAGGCGATATTTTCGACGCTCGCCGGCGATGCGACGCTGCAGACGCTTCTCGGCGGAGCCAACGTCTTCGACGGCGCGCCGCGCAATCAAGCCGCGCCTTACGTGCACCTCGGCGAGCTGACAGCGCGCGACTGGTCCACGGCGACGGAGGCCGGGACGGAGATCAACTTCGCGGTGATCGCCTGGTCGCGCACCGAGGGGCGCTCGGAGGGATTGGCCATCGCTGAGCGCGTCGTCGCGCTGCTTCACGATCAGGCGCTGACGCTCGACGGATATCGGCTCGCGAACCTCAGGCATCTCTCAACCGAGACCGGGCGCGTGGACAAGCCGGAGGGGCGGCGCACGGTGGCACGATTTCGGGCGGCGCTGGAGCCGGAACCGTAGGGAGCCAAACCCTCTCCCCATGGGAGAGGGTTGGCGCGGCGCTTTCAAGCAAGGAGACTGCAATGGGCGCCCAGAAGGGCAAGGACCTGCTTCTGAAGGTCGACTTCACGCAGACGGCAACGTTCGATACCGTCGCCGGGATGCGTTCCAGGCGCATCGCATTCAACGCCGAGGCGGTCGACATCACCAATGCGGATTCAGCCGGGCGCTGGCGCGAGCTGCTCGAAGGCGCGGGCGTACGACGCGCCGGCATCTCCGGCTCCGGCATCTTCAAAGACGCGGCGTCGGACGAGAGCGTACGCTCACTTTTCTTCGACGGCGGCATTCGCGACTGGCAGGTGATCGTGCCCGACTTCGGGACGATCTCGGGGCCGTTCCAGGTGACCGGGCTTGAATATGCTGGCGAACATGACGGCGAGGTGGCGTATGACATCGCGCTTGAATTGGCGGGCGAGCTGACGTTCGCGGCGGCGTGATGGCGAACCGGCATCGCGGCGAGATTTCCGCGACACTCGACGGGCGCGAGCGGACGCTCTGCCTGACGCTCGGCACGCTTGCCGAGCTTGAAGCGGCATTCGGCGCGGACGATCTGGTGGCGCTCGCCGCGCGCTTCGAGAGTGGACGGCTTTCGGCGCGCGACATCGTTCGCATCATCGGATGCGGATTGCGCGGCGCGGGGGAGAGCGTCGGCGACGATGAGGTCGCGGCGATGCGGATGGATGGCGGGGCAGCGGGGTTCGCGACGATCGCGGCGGAGCTGATCCGTGTCACGTTTGGCGGCGACGAAGGCGGGGAGGAGAGGGAGGGCGAAAACCCTCCGGAGCCGAACCGCTCGCCTGGGACGAGCTGATGGCGTTCGGGCTGGGCCGGCTGAGGCTCACGCCGAACTCGTTCTGGGGGATGACGCTGAGGGAGGTGGCGGCGGTGGTGAAGGGGCTCGTTCCCAAAGAGACTTCGCTCGGGCGACCGCGACTCGCGGAGTTGATGGATCGATTCCCGGACGACGGCGCGAAGAGATGAAAGCCGCCAACCTCTGTCGTCATCGTCGGACTTGATCCGGCGACCCATTCCAGAACGCACACGCCGGCCACGGCCGTCACGGAATGGATGCCCGGGTCAAGCCCGGGCATGACGACATAGATGTGGGAGGAAAAGACTGCATGCCATCTGACTTTGAAAATCTCTCCGCGCAGTCCGAACCGCTTCGTGCGCAGCTCACCGATCTGCAGGGGCTGGCCGATGGCTTCGGCCGCGCGATGACAACGGCGTTTCGCCGCTCGGTCGTGGACGGGAAGCGATTGCAGGACGTGTTGAAGTCGCTGGCGCTGGGCTTGTCGAGCCGCGCGCTGAACCAGGCGCTGGCTCCGATCGGGCAGGGGATCGGTAACGCTCTGTCGAACGTGCTCGGCGGTCTGGTCGGACGCGGGTTTGCCAAGGGCGGGGTGCTCGGTGCGCGCGTGACGCCGTTCGCGAGCGGCGGCGTGATCGCGAGCCCGAGCTTCTTTCCGATGCGCGGTGGGGTGGGGCTTGCGGGCGAGGCGGGACCGGAGGCGATCCTGCCCTTGACGCGCGGAGCTGATGGTAGGCTCGGCGTGCGCGCGCAAGGCGGCGGGGCGCTCAACGTGACATTCAATGTGACGACGCCCGACGCCGCGAGTTTTCGGCGGGCTGAGTCGGAGGGTCGGGTGAGGGGGAGTTCGAAGTTCACGAAAGGCTCCCCCCATCATTCCCGCTCCCCGGCGTTTCGTATTCGGGGCCGGCGGAGTGGAGCTATCGCCGCATGGTGCTCCACTGCGCGCATCTCGCGGAGCTCGCCGGCGGCGTCGACGCCTTCCTGCTCGGCTCGGAGCTGCGCGGGCTGACCACGCTCCGTTCCGACACGAGCACCTATCCGTTTGTCGCGGGCCTGACGACGCTGGCGGGCGATGTGCGGACGATCGTCGGCGGCGGCACGGCGATCTCCTATGCCGCCGACTGGAGCGAATACCTTGGGCACCAGCCGGCCGACGGATCGGGCGACGTCTACTTCCACCTCGATCCGCTGTGGAGCGATGCCAATATCGATTTCGTCGGCATCGATCTCTATCACCCGCTGACCGACTGGCGCGACGAGCCCGGGCACGCTGACGAGACCAGCGGCCGCTCGCCGTACAACCTCGCTTATCTGGAAGGGAACATCCGCGGCGGCGAGGGCTTCGACTGGTTCTACGCGAGCGACGAAGACCGCGACGCGCAGATCCGTACGCCGATCGCCGATGGCGCCTACGGCAAGCCCTGGGTGTTCCGCTACAAGGACATCGAGTCCTGGTGGGGACAAGCGCACTACGACCGCCCCGGCGGCGTTGAGTCAGGCACGCCGACCGATTGGGTGGCGGAGGGCAAGCCGATCCGGCTGACCGAGCTCGGCTGCCCGGCGATCGACAAGGGCGCGAACCAGCCGAACGTGTTCTTCGATCCAAAATCGTCGGAGTCGGAAGCGCCGTATTACTCGAACGCGGCGCGCGACGATTTCCAGCAGCGCGTTTACGTGGACGCCTATCAGCGCTTCTTCGATCTCGACCACCCGCACTTCAACGGCTCGAACCCGACCTCCGGCGTCTATGGCGGGCGCATGATCGACCCGGCGCATATCGCGCTTTGGGCGTGGGACGCGCGGCCCTTTCCGTATTTCCCCGATCTCGCAGACGTCTGGTCCGACGGCGGCAACTGGGAGCGCGGGCATTGGCTGACCGGGAGACTCGGCCAGGCGACGCTTGCCGGCGTCATCGAGTCGGTGCTGCGCGATCACGGCTTTTCCGACTACGAGGTCTCTGAGGTCTATTCGATCGTCGACGGCTACGTCGTGAACGACGTGCTCTCCGCGCGCGGCACGCTGGAGCCGTTGATCCAGGCATTCCGCGTGAACGCGGCGGACGCGGGCGACCGGGTGCTGTTCCGCGGGCTGGCGCGTCCAGCGGATGCGGCGCTCGACCCGACGACGCTGGTGGAGCGCGCCGACGAGCCGCTGGTGCGAAGGCGGCGGGCGCAGGAGACAGAGCTTTCGAACGAGCTGACGCTTCGCTTCCTCGATCCAGGCAAGGACTATCAGCTTTCGACCGCATCTTCTCGGCGGCTCGCCGGATCGAGCAGAAGAACGAGCGCGCTCGACTTGACGGCGGTTATCGAGTTCGCGGAGGCGGAGCGCCTGACCGACGCGCTTCTTCGCGACATTTGGTCCGGCCGAGAGCAAGCCGATCTGGAATTGCCGCCGAGTCTCTCAGCGATCGACGCCGGCGATCTCCTGGCGCTCGCCGACGGCCCGCGCCCGGAGCAGCTGATCGCGGAGCGGATAGAGGACGGCGAGAGCCGCGCGCTTTCGCTCCGCCGCATAGACCTGCGCGGGCCGGCAGTGCTTCGCGGAGGCCAGCGGCAGGCGCCGGACGCCGCAACGCTTTTCGGCGCGCCGGAAGTGCGGCTCGTCGACATCGCGCCGCCCGACGGGATTTCGCCGCACGCGCCGCGGCTTGCCGTGTTCGCGGAGCCATGGCCGGGCACGATCGCCGTCTATGTCGCAGCAGAGGGCGGCGGCTTCCGTCTTGCGACGACGCTGACGGCGCGCGCCGTCATGGGGAAGCTCACCGCGCCGTTCGCGGCAGGGCCGTGGGGGCTCTTCGACTACGGCAACGCGATCGAGGTCGAGCTTTTCGGCGGCGAGCTTGCATCGCTTCCCGACATCGACGTCCACGCGGGCGGCAATACGGCGGCGGTGATGACGGCAAGCGGCCGCTACGAAGTGCTGCAATTCGCTTCGGCCGAGCTTGTCGCACCGCTTCGCTATCGCTTGACGAAGCTCCTGCGCGGACAGGCGGGCACCGAGCAGGCGATGCAGAGCGGCGCAGTGGTGGACGCCGACTTCGTGCTCCTCGACGGCGCATCGGTTCCGCTTCCGATGCGTCAGGATCAGATCGGGCTGCCGCTTCGCTATCGGATGGGCCCGGCGCAGGACGACAACGCGGCGTCGAGTTTTGCCGAGATCGTCGCGACCGCGGAGGGCGTCGGGCTCGTACCGTTCGCGCCGGTACATCTCAGGTCGCATCGCGATGCGGGCTCCGGCGACATCGCGTTGTCGTGGATCCGGCGAACGCGCTTCGGCGGCACCGCCTGGGAGCTGGCCGAGGTCCCGCTCAACGAGGAGCGCGAAGCCTTTCGTGTCGAGATCTACGACGGCATGGACCTGCTGCGGACCGTCGAGACGGAGACGCCTTCCTACCTCTACTCCCTCGCCGAGCAGGCGGCGGATTTCGGCGGCCCGGTGGGCCCCTTCTCGCTCCGCGTCGCGCAACTGAGCACGGCGGTCGGCGCCGGCTTGAAACTTCAGGAAACGATTGATGCCTGAGACATCCGCTCTGGGCCTGCCGCTGCTCGTCGCCGAACAGGCACAGAAGCACGTCACGCACAACGAGGCGCTCGCCGCGCTCGACGCGATCGTGCAGCTCGCGGTCCTCGATCGCGATCTGACCGCGCCGCCGGGAAGCCCGAGCGAGGGCGACCGCTACATCGTTGGTGCCGCCGCGACCGGCGAGTGGGCGGGACATGATGGCGAGATTGCCGCATGGCAGGGCGGCGCCTGGGCGTTCTACGCACCAAAATTGGGCTGGCGCGCCTGGATCGAAGACGAAGGCGTGCTCCTGATCTGGACCGGAGCGGCATGGAGCGATCTCGCGACGCTGATCGCGGTCCTACAGAACCTCGCGCTGCTCGGCATCGGCACGACGGCCGACGCGACGAACCCGCTCTCCGCCAAGCTCAACAACGCGCTCTGGACTGCGAAGTATGACGCGGAAGGCGGCGACGGCAGCCTTCGTTACAAGATGAACAAGGAGGCTGCGGAGGATGTTCTGTCGCTGCTTCTGCAGACCGATTTTTCCGGACGCGCCGAGGTCGGGCTGATCGGGGACGACGACCTCGTCTTCAAGGTTTCGCCGGACGGCACGTCCTGGCACGAGGCGATCCGCGTCGACAAGGACAACGGCGACGTCCTTCTGCAGGAGTGCTGACGAGCTATGCGCCGGCGTCGGGCAGCTACGCCATTCTCCAGCACGGCCTTATCGGGGATACGACGACAAGCCGACTTTCAACCTCGGTTGGTCGGAGGGCGGCATCTCGTCCGGGCTCAGCGCGCACATCGAGAATTGGCGCTTGGGCTTCAACGTCAACGGCGCCGGCAACCGGATCGACACCGGCAAGTCCGGCCTGAGCGTCGATTTCGAGCAGAACCTGCGCCTGAACGCCTCCGGGCTACGCCAACGACGCGCTGGTCTTCCGTCACGTCAAGAAGGACGGCACGGCGCGCGGCTTCTTTACGTTCGAGGCGCCCCAGGAGGGCTCGGACTCGGAGCTCAACGGAAAGCTTCAGCTCGGATCGCTATCGCTCGTCGACGCGGCCACCGGCCTCTCATGGGCGAGCCTCGACCTCTCCGGCACCAAGGTCTGGCACTTCTACTCGGGCATCACGTTTTCGAGCGAGATCAACAATTCAATTTCATCCAGCAGATCAACGCCGCGGGGTCGAGTTACTTCCACATAAAGGTCGACAGCGGCGACCGCTGGTACTTCGATACGGCGACCTGGATTCAGGGAACGCCGCACAGCTCGACCGGGCTCCTCCGCATCCAAAGCAACGTCGACCCGATGACGAGCGGACGGAGCATGATCAACGTCGCCGCCGGCACGATCACCGGGCAGGCGTATCTCATCAACGCCGCCGGGGCCGTCAGCGGCAGCGCGGACGTGCTCATCAGCAATACGACCAACACCTCCACGGGCGCCCATGCACACATGGAGCTTCGCGCAGGCGGCACGGGCGGCGGCGATCCGTTCCTCACCGCCCGGGTTCTTTCCGGCGGCGCGATTCGCTCGGCATCGACAATTCCGACAATGACGCTATTCGTGCTCTCGGCCTCGACGTTGCTCGGCTCCAGCAATCGCCTCCGCATCGACGCCGACAAGATCGAGCTGGGTCTGCCGACGAAGCTGCCGAGCTATACGGTGGCGGGCGCGCCGTCGGCGGCGACCGTCGGCGCGGGCGGCATGATCTACGTGTCGGACGAATCCGGTGGTGCAGTGCCCGCCTTCTCCGACGGCACCGACTGGCGCCGCGTGAGCGACCGCGCTGTCGTCAGCTAGGCTCGGCGCGGAGTGGAGCTAGGCCGCCGGGCGCTCCGATGCGGGACTTCCCTTCGCCGGCCGAGGACGGCCGGAATGGGTTGACGAGAGTCGTCTGGCAGGGGCTCTGAAAAGAGCCAACAGCGGCTTCTCGATCAGCAAGTAGAAAAGGATGCCGGCGGCAACGGCGCCCACCACGAGCAGGAGGAACGTTACTTGGGTTGGTACACACCGCATTCGAAGGCAACCGGATGAGGATCTTCGCAAGCAGTGAGAGGGCCGGGTAGTGAATCAGATAGATCGAGTAGGAGGCGGCGCCCAAGAGAACCCAACGGAGCGCTCGCACTAAGGCCAGCCTTCTCGGCAGCCGCGGCGCCCAGGATCGCTAGCCCACTGCCGACCCCAAAGCCCAGCAGAGCCAGAGGCGTCGGTGAGTCGCCCACCATGGCGCAGGTTACGGCGAAGATCGCGCAGCCGAGAACGGCGATCGTGCGCGGGGCAGGGACGGATAGAGAACGAAAGGCGAGAAACGCCGCCATGCCGACGAAGAACAGCAGGTTGATGGGTTGCGTCACGTAGACCGCGGAAGGCCAAAGAGCGATCGAAGCAAACCAGATCGATCCGACCAGGAGACCGGCGCGCAGGTTCAGGATGAGGATCGCGAAGAATACGTAGAACAGCACTTCGTGAAAAAGCGTCCATCCCACGGCGAGCGCAGCGACGGGGCCATTGAAAGGCAGGAGGGTCAGTGATCCGGCCACATCGGCCCACTCGTTCGGCGAAAACGGTAGGACGGCGAGCGTCACCAGCCAATAAATCGGGTAAATGCGCGTGACGCGTCGCAGCGCGTAGCGGCCTGCAGCGGCCGGATTCCCGATGTCTTGATGATGGGCATAGGCGATGATGAAGCCGCTCAGAACGAAGAAGAACTCGACGCCTGCATAGCTCGTATCGAATAGGCTTCCGTAGGGCTTCTCGCCCCAATATTTCGGCGCGTTCATGAGCCCGCTCGCGTGGAAGAGAACCACAAGCAACGCGGCAATTCCTCGACCGACTTGAAGCGAGTTCAGCATCTCCGCGGGAGGATAGAGATCTCGTCCGCCTGCGGTCGAACGTCAAAGCCGACAATAAACAGAAAAGAAAACGCGACCCTCGGCCAGGCTAGGGGTGAGGCAATACAAGATGAAGACGATCGAGATTCAGCAGGCGCTGAAGCAAAAGGGATTCGATCCAGGTCCGCTCGACGGCGCGATGGGGCCTCTGACCCGCCAGGCGATCGAGGCGTTCGAGGCGGCGCACGGGCTCAAGGCCGACGGTGCGCCGGACAGCGCTTTTCTGAAGGCGCTGACCGGCGGGGAAGCGGCGACGCCGTGGCTCCCCTGGCTCGCGGAAGCGGAGCGGCGCAAGGGGCTGCACGAGAGCCGCGACAAGGCGCGAGCTTGCGGACTTCCTGAGAAGCGACGGCGACACGGTCGGCGATCCGACGAAGCTTCCCTGGTGCGGCGACTTCGTCGAGACCTGCATCGCGCTGTCGCTTCCCGACGAGCCGCTGCCGGCCAATCCGTATCTCGCGCGCAACTGGCTGAGGTTCGGCGTCGCCTGCGAACCGACGCTCGGCGCGGTGCTCGTCTTCTGGCGCGGATCGAAGGCGGGGATCTCGGGACATGTCGGGTTCTACGCCGGGCGAAGACTGGGCGGCCTTCCACGTGCTCGGCGGCAACCAGGCGAACTCCGTCAGCGTCGCGCGCATCGCCAAGGCGCGGCTTCTCGGCGCGCGCTGGCCGAAGACCGCCCCGCCGCCGAAGGCAGGAACACCGAAGCTTGAGACGCGCGCCGGCGGCGCGCTCTCCACCAACGAAGAATGAGCCCCCAAGAGCAAGAAGAAGGAAGGAAGCGAAGCGATGTTCACCTCGATCGACAAGGCGCTGACGGCGATCGTCATGGCCGTGCTCTATCTCCTGAACTCGCTCGGCGGAATCGACATCGGCCTCTCGGAGGAGACGGTGTCGGCGATCCTTGCCGCGCTGACGCCGCTCCTCGTCTGGCTGGTCCCGAACCGGCAGACGACTTGAGCGATGCGATGGCTGGCGCTCCTCGCCGCCGCGCTGCAGCGTGCTCGCCAATCTCAGCGCATTGCTGCGCGACCGCCGGGCGCGGAAGGCCGGGCGGGCGGAGGCGGTCGCCGAAGGGCTGAGGGACGTCGATGAGCGCGCCCGCAAGGCGGCTGCTGCCGCCGCTGCTGCTCGCGCTGATCGCTGACCTCCTGCGCGACGACGGGCACCGGCGCGATTGACGCCGAGGCGATCGCGACGCATCTGCGCGGCCTGGCCCGCCGTCACCTGGTCGAGCCGCGACACGCCGCGACGATCGCGGACGCCAAGGCCAACAACGCCGGCAAGGGCGGCGTTCTGCGCTCCCGCGAGCGGCGCCGGGGCGGCCGGGCGGATAGATTCGCGGCGGGCCGAGACCCCTACGATGCCCCGGCCGTCATTCAGCGACGGTTCATTCGTCCGGGTGTAGACGGCGGGGCATGATCAGACTTCGGACAATCGCGGTGGCAGGACTTCTCCTCGCCCTCTCCGGCATCCGGCCGGAGGCGTTGGCGCAGGGAGGCTGCGTCTCCGCGGCGGAAGGCCAGCAGATCGTGGCGCAGGGGCAGGCCGTGCCGTTCCCGGAGGCGGCGAGCCGCGCCGGCATCGCCGGCGACCAGGTCGTCGGACGTCGCGCTCTGCCGCGCTGGCGGCGGCTATGTCTATCGCGTCCAGCTCCGGCAGGGCGGGACCAAGAACATCCCGGCGAACTGAGACCGGCGCCGGAGGGAGCCGCATGCGCATTCTCGTCGTCGAGGACGACCGCGACCTGAACAAGCAGCTCAGCCAGGCGCTGCGCGACGCCGGCTATATCGTCGACTACGCCTTCAACGGCGAGGAAGGGCACTTCCTCGGCGACACCGAGCCCTACGACGCGGTGGTTCTCGATATCGGCCTGCCGCGGCTCGACGGGCTCTCGGTGCTCGAGCAATGGCGGCGCGACGGGCGCACCATGCCGGTGCTGCTTCTGACCGCGCGCGACCGCTGGTCGGACAAGGTGCAGGGGATCGACGCCGGCGCCGACGACTACGTCGCCAAGCCCTTCCACATCGAGGAGGTGCTGGCGCGCGTGCGCGCGCTGGTGCGCCGCGCCGCGGGGCATGCTTCGAACATGCTCGTCTGCGGGCCGGTGCAGCTCGATCTGAAGGCGAGCCGCGTGACCGTCGACGGCACGCCGGTCAAGCTCACCGCGCACGAATACAAGGTGCTCGAATATCTGATGCACCATCCGGGCAAGGTGATCTCGCGCACCGAGCTGACCGAGCATCTCTACGACCAGGACTTCGACCGCGACTTCGAACACGATCGAGGTCTTCGTCGGCCGGCTCAGGAAGAAGCTCGGCGTCGACCTGATCGAGACCGTGCGCGGCATGGGCTATCGCATCGGCGCCCGCCGAACGCTTCCAGCTGCGGGGTCCTCCGATCAGGGGCATGTGGACTAGCTCCCTTTCGCTTCGCGCCGCGCTGATCGCGGCCGGCGGAAGCGCCGTTGCGCTGATCGTCGCCGGCGCGGTCTTCATCGTGCAGTTCTCGAACGCCGTCGAACGGAACTTCGACGGCCGCCTGGAGACGCTGCTCCTGGCGCTGATCGCGGCGACCGACGTGAACGGCGCAGGTCAACGAGAACGCTGTCGAAGGGCGAAGCGGCGGCAGCTTCTCCCGCCCGCTCTCCGGCTGGTACTGGCAGACGCGCGACCCGACGACCGGCCAGCGTGATCGACTGGTCGCCGTCGCTCGCCTACGACATCCTTCCCATCAAAGACCTCCCGACCGCCGAAAATCCCTCGCGCAGCTTCACCATCGAGGCGAGCGGCGGACGCCAGCTCCGCGCGCTCGAGCAACTGGTGACGCTCGCGCCCGGCCACACCTTCGCGCTGCTCGTCGCCGGCGACACCGACCCGATGACGAGCGACATCCGCGCCTTCCGGAACTCGGTGATCCGCTGGCTCGGCGGGCTCGCGGTGCTGCTCGCGCGTCGGCATCGCGCTTCTGATGCGCTGGGGACTCGGGCCGCTCCGGCGCGTGCGCGACGACCTGCGCAAGATCCGCGAGGGCGACATCGGCGCATCTCGAAGGCGACTATCCGAGCGAGATCGAGCCGCTGGTCGAGGACCTGAACGCGCTGATCGATTCCAACCGCGAGATCGTCGAGCGCGCGCGCACGCATGTCGGCAATCTCGCGCATGCGCTGAAGACGCCGCTCGCGGTGCTGCAGAACGAGAGCTGAGCGCGCGAGCGGCGCGCTTGCGGCGAAGGTCGCGCGAGCAGACGCAGATCATGCGCGAGCCAGGTGGAGCATCACCTGAACCGCGCGCGGATCGCCGCGCAGACGAATGTGCTCGGCGCGGTGACGCCGATCGAGCCGGCGGTCGGTGCGCTGGCGCGCGTGATGACCAAGGTGCACCAGGATCGGAAGATCGCGATCGAGGTCGACGTCGCGCCGCAGCTTCGCTTCCGCGGCGAGAAGCAGGACCTCGAAGAGATGGCCGGAAACCTCCTCGACAACGCCTGCAAATGGGCGGCTTCGCGCGTGCTGATCTCGGCGCGCCGCGGCGAGGGCGAGCGCCGCCCGTTCCTGACGCTGTCATTCGACGACGACGGGCCGGGCCTGCCGCCCGAGGGGCGCGACGAGGCGCTCTCGCGCGGAAAGCGCCTCGACGAGACGAAGCCCGGCTCCGGCCTCGGGCTCTCCATCGTGGCGGAGCTCGCGCGCGTCTATGGCGGCAGGCTCGACCTGGAGAGCTCCGACGCTCGGGGGCCTGAGCGCGCAGCTCACGCTGCCGGCGGCGGGCGATTGAGGAGCGGCCGCAGTTGCGCTTCCGCCCGATTTCCGCCATCGATCTGTCGCCGCAGTGGCGTATGCCGACCCCGTTTCATCGGACGGCACGAAGGAGATGGGTGTCGATGCGTATTCCGATCCTCGCCGCGGCGGCCGGCACGATGGTCTTGTGCGCCTGCAGCGCGGTCGGGAATCGTCGACCGGCGCAGTCCCCGGGGCCAATACCGGACGCGTGGTCGGAAGCCCGGTCGAGGTCGGCGCCGGCGAGCCGACGATCGGACCCGTCGAGGGCGGGCTGATGGGTGCGGAAGTCGGCCGCTCGCTCAACGATGCCGACCGCGCCATCGCGTTGAAAGCCGAATACGAGGCGCTCGAATACGGCCGCGGCGGCCAGCCGACGGAATGGCGGAGCTCCTCCGGCCAGGTCAGCGGCAAGGTCGCGGTCGGCAGCGTCTACCAGGTGAACCGCCTCGACTGCCGTGACTACACCCACAGCATCTCGATCGGCGGGCGCATGCGCGTGGTCAAGGGGCACCGCCTGCCGCCAGCCCGACGGCGTCTGGCGGATCGTCGGCTAGGCGGGCGCCGCATCCCGGGAACGTGTTGATCCATCGCATTGCCGCGGGGCGGGACGATAGCTAAATCGGCTCCCTTAAGGTCCTTCAGCTAAAGGATTTTGGGCCGACGTGCTTCTCTGGGTTCTCATCGCGTCTCTGACGGCCGCGGCGATTCTCGCCGTGCTGATGCCGCTGTCGCGCGCGCCTTCCGCCGACAATTCCGCCGCGCATGCGGCGCGCGTCTATCGCGACCAGCTCGCCGAGCTTGAGCGCGACAAGGCGGAAGGGCGGATCAGCGCAGGCGAGGCGGAGGCGGCGCGCGCGGAGATCGCGCGCCGGCTGATCGCCGCCGACGCGGAGGCGAAGGCGGGTCCGGCGCAGGCGGAAAGCCGCACGACGCGCCGCGCCGTCGCGCTCGTCGCGCTGATCGGCATTCCGGTGCTTTCGCTCTCCCTCTATCTCGGGCTCGGGAGCCCGAGCCTTCCCGGCCTTCCGCTTGCCGAGCGGCTCTCCGCGCCGACCGCCCCCAACGACATCGAGACGTTGATCGCCAAGGTCGAGAAGCATCTCGCCGAAGTGCCGGAGGACGGACGCGGCTGGGAAGTCATCGCGCCGGTCTATCTCCGTCTCGGCCGCGCGGACGAATCCGCTCAGGCCTACCGGAACGCCATCCGCATCCTCGGCTCGTCGGCGGAGCTGCAGAGCGGACTTGGCGAAGCGATCCTGACCGCTGAGGGCGGCATCGTCACCGAGGACGCGCGCACCGCTTTCGAGGCGGCGCGTGGGCTTGACCCGAAGGCGCCCGGCCCGCGCTATTACCTCGCGCTTGCGGCCGAGCAGGAGGGAAAGAACGACGAGGCCGCGAAAGAGCTGCGCGCGCTTCTTGCAGAAGCCCCGAGCGATGCGCCGTTCCGCGGCGTGCTCGAACAGGCGCTTGCGCGCGTCGATCCGACTGCCGCTCCGCCCGGCCCGACGGCTGCGGATGTGGCGGCCGCCGCGAACCTTCCCGCCGACGACCAGACCGCGATGATCAACGGCATGGTGACGCGCCTCGCCGCGCGCCTGAAGGAAGAGCCGAACGACGTCGAAGGCTGGCTGAGGCTCATCCGCTCCTACGTCGTGCTCGGCCGCACCGAAGCGGCGGCGGAAGCGGCACGGGCGGCGCTCGCGGGCGTGCAGGATGCGAATGCGCGCGGGCGCGTCGAGGCGCTGATCGCCGACCTTGGCGTGACGCCGGCCGGAGCCGGCACGCAATGACGCGCAAGCAGAAGCGGCTGACGATGATTGCCGGCGCCGGCGCGGTGCTTGCCGTCGCAGCCGCGCTCGTGCTCTTCGCGCTCCGCGATCAGATCGTGTTCTTCTATTCGCCGAGCCAGATCGCCGAGAAGGCGCTCGCGCCGGGAACCCGCGTTCGCCTCGGCGGGCTCGTCGAGGACGGCTCCGTCAAGCGCGAAGACGACGGCAGCGTGCGCTTCGCCGTCACGGACACGGCGAAGAGCGTCGCGGTCGATTTCCACGGCATCCTGCCCGACCTCTTCCGCGAAGGGCAGGGGGTCATCGCCGAAGGCACGCTTTCTGCCGACGGGAGCGTTGCCGCTGATTCCGTGCTCGCCAAGCATGACGAGCGCTATATGCCGAAGGAGGTCGTGGACGCGCTGAAGGCGCAGGGCGTCTGGCAGGAAACGGAGGGCAAGGTGCAATGAGTTGGGGAATCGGCACGCTCTCCGCCGCCGAGCTCGGCCACTACGCGCTGGTGCTCGCGCTTGCGCTGATGCTGATTCAATCGAGCGTGCCGCTGCTCGGCATCCGCTGGCGCGACGAGCGCCTCGTCGCCGTATCCGGGACGACGCCGATCGTCGGCTTCGGCTTCGTCGCGATCGCCTTTGCCGCGCTCGTCGCGGCGCACGTCACCTCCGACTTCTCGGTTCGGAACGTCTTCGAGAACAGCAACTCCGAGCAGCCGCTGCTTTTCAAGATCACCGGCGTTTGGGGCAACCACGAAGGCTCGATGCTTCTGTGGGTGCTGATCCTCTCGTTCTTCGGTGCGCTCGTCGCCGTGTTCGGGTCGAACCTGCCGTCGGCGCTTCGCGCACGGGCGCTCGCCGGTACAGGGCTGGATCGGCTCCGCCTTCCTTATCTTTATCCTCCTCACCTCCAATCCCTTCGCGCGGCTCGACCCGGCGCCGCTGCAAGGCCGCGATCTGAACCCGATCCTTCAGGACATCGGCCTCGCCATCCATCCGCCGCTCCTCTATCTCGGCTACGTCGGCTTCTCGATCGCGTTCTCCTTCGCGGTCGCGGCGCTGCTCGAAGGGCGCACCGATGCCGCCTGGGCGCGCTGGGTCAGGCCGTGGACGCTCGCCGCCTGGATGTGCCTGACCGCGGGCATCGCGATGGGCTCCTACTGGGCCTATTACGAGCTCGGCTGGGGCGGCTGGTGGTTCTGGGATCCAGTCGAGAACGCGTCCTTCATGCCGTGGCTCGCCGGGACGGCGCTCCTTCACTCCGCCGTCGTCATGGAGAAGCGCGGAGGGCTCAAGGTGTGGACGGTGCTCCTCGCGATACTCACCTTCTCGCTGTCGCTGCTCGGCACGTTCCTGGTGCGCTCCGGCGTGCTGACCTCCGTACACGCCTTCGCCACCGACCCGACGCGCGGCGTCTTCATCCTCGCCATCCTGACGTTCTTCATCGGCGGCGCGCTGGCGCTCTTCGCGATCCGCGCGCCGGAGATGAAGCAGGGTGGTCTCTTCGCGCCGATCAGTCGCGAGGGCGCGCTCGTCTTCAACAATCTCTTCCTTGTCGCTGCGGTTTCGACGGTCTTCGTCGGCACGCTCTATCCGCTCGCGCTCGAAGCACTGACCGGAGACAAGATTTCCGTCGGCGCACCATTCTTCCACCTGACCTTCGTGCCGCTGATGATCCCGTTGCTGATCGCGCTGCCCTTCGGGCCGCTGCTCGGCTGGAAGCGCGGCGATCTTCTCGGCGCGTCGCAGCGCCTCGGCGTAGCGATGGCCGCAGCGCTCGTCGCAGCGGGCGCAACGGCGATCGCGACCGGGGCGAAGGGCGTGCTTGCGCCCTTCGGCCTCGCGCTCGGCGTCTGGATCATCTCCGGAAGCCTCGTCGATCTTGCCGAGCGCGTCGCGCTTTTCCGTGCGCCTGCGCGCGCCACGCTCTCGCGGCTCATGGGATTGCCACGCTCTGCGCTTGGGACTGTCGTCGCGCATTTCGGCATGGGGGTCTGCGTCATCGGCATCGTCACCGCGAGCGCATTCTCGGCAGAGGAAATCGTGGCGATGAAGCCCGGCGATACGGTCGAGGTCGGCGGCTATACGCTGCTTTTCCAAGGGAACGCGCCGGCGACCGGGCCGAACTATAGCGAGGAGCGCGCGCTCTTTGCCGTCTCGCGAGGCGGAAGCGGCGCGTTCTCGCTCGCGCCCGCGAAGCGCTTCTACACGGCGCGGCAATCCGCGACGACGGAGGCGGCGATCAAGACGATAGGCTTCTCGCAGCTCTATCTCTCGCTTGGCGACCGCATGGAGAACGGCGCGCAAGCCGTCCGCGCCTCCTACAAGCCGCTGGTGACGTTGATCTGGCTCGGAGCGCTGGTGATGGCGTTCGGCGGGGCGCTGTCGCTCTCGGATCGGCGGCTCAGGGTCGGTGCGCCACGCCGCGCGGCGGCGCGGAAGGCTGCGGAGGCGGCTGCGTCGTGATCCGGCTCGTGCTCCTCGCGCTGCTCTTCCTACTCGCCCGCTTTCGCCGTGCAACCGGACGAGATGCTCGCGGACCCGGCGCTCGAGGCGCGGGCGCGCGAGATTTCCGAGGGCCTGCGCTGTCTCGTCTGCCAGAATCAGTCGATCGACGACTCGAACGCTCCGCTTGCCCGCGATCTGCGGCTGCTGGTGCGCGAGCGGCTCACGGCCGGCGACAGCGACGATCAGGTGCGCGACTATCTTGTCGCCCGTTACGGCGATTTCATCCTGCTGAAGCCGCCCTTCGCCGGGCGCACGCTGCTATTATGGTTGACGCCGTTCGCCGTTCTCGTCGTCGGCGGGCTCGCAGCGCTTCTGCTGCGCCGCGGCAGATCCGCCCGGAGCGAGGGCCTGACCGGCGAGGAGGAGGAGGCACTTGCCCGCATCCTCCGGCAGGAATAGCGGTATTTGAACCTTACGGATTTTTAACGCTGTGGACACAGCGTCGTAAGGCGACAGTCCCTATCTAACATTCTGCGCACGCGGTGGATTCGCCCCCCGCATCGCGGCGCAGACCTCCGGTCCGCCCCTCTAACCGGGGGCGGGCCTTTTGATCAACGGGAGTTTCTGAAAGCCATGACCAACGCCACCCCTTCGAGCACGCGCAGCCGCAAGCTTCGCAACGCGCTGCTCGGCAGTGTCTTCAGCCTCGGTATCGTCGCCGGAACCGGCGCCTTGCTTGCCGACAACCATATCGCTTTCGCCGACCCGGTTCACGTCGATGCGGCAGCGCCCACCGACTTCAGCGCCATCGTCGAGCAGGTCGCCCCTGCCGTCGTCAGCGTGCAGGTCAAGACCGAAGTCGCAGCCGTCGCCGACCGCAGCGGCTCGTCGGAAGGCCTCGACAACCTTCCCCCGGGCGTCCAGGAATTCTTCCGCCGCTTCGGAATGCCGGACATGCCCGGCGACAACGGCAACGGCGGACGTCAGCCGTTCCATCCGCGCCGCGGCCTGAGCCAGGGCTCCGGTTTCTTCATCACCGAAGACGGCTATCTCGTCACCAACGCCCACGTGGTCGCCGACGGCACCCAGTACACCGTGCTGATGGACGACGGGAGCGAGCTCGACGCCAAGCTGATCGGCAAGGACGAGCGCACCGACATCGCGCTCCTGAAGGTCGACGGCCACGACTTCAAGTACGTCACCTTCGCGAGCGAGGAGCCGAAGGTCGGGCAGTGGGTCCTGGCGGTCGGCAACCCGTTCGGGCTCGGCGGAACCGTCACGGCCGGCATCATCTCTGCCGAAGGCCGCGACATCGGCTCCGGCCCCTACGACAACTTCCTGCAGATCGACGCGCCGGTTAACCGCGGCAACTCTGGCGGCCCGGCCTTCAACATTCACGGCGAAGTGGTCGGCATGAACACGGCGATCTTCTCGCCGTCCGGCGGCAACGTCGGCATCGCGTTTGCGATCCCGGCCAAGGAGGTGTCGCAGATCGTCGGCGACCTTCGCGACCACGGTTCCGTGACGCGCGGCTGGCTCGGCGTGCAGATCCAGCCGGTGACGGACGAGATCGCCAGCAGCCTTGGCATCAAGGGCACCGACGGCGCGATCGTGGCCGACGCCACCGAGAACGGACCGGCGCTCCACGCCGGCATCCATTCCGGCGACATCATCACCGCGGTCAACGGCCAGGAGGTGAAGGATCCGAAGGCGCTCTCCGAGATGATCGCGCAGATCGAGCCGGGCAAGACCGTGAAGATCACGGTGCTTCGCGATGGCAAGTCGCAGGAGATCGACGTGACGCTCGGCAACCTGAGCGATTTCGACAAGACGCAGCAGGCGAGCAGCGACCAGCAGCAGGCGCCGAGCGGCATGGAGCATGGGTCGCTGACTGCGCTTGGGCTGACGCTTGAGCCGAATCCCGATGGCGAAGGCGTGCGCGTCGCCGGCGTTGCCGACGAGAGCCCGGCTTCCGACAAGGGCCTGCAGGAGGGCGATGTCATCGTCGCCATCGGCTCGAAGTCGGTGAGCAGCGTCTCCGACGTTGAAGCCGGCGTTGCCGAAGCGCAGGATCAGGGCCGCGACGCAGTGCTGTTCCGCATCCAGAGCCAGAACGGCACCCACTTCGTGGGCGTGCCCTTCGAGCGGGGCTAGCCCCGCCGGGAGCGACCTGAGCCGGGCCGATCTATCGCCCCCCGATCGGACCGGATTTCAGCAGGCGGGCCGCGCAAGCGGCCCGCCACGTCGTAAGAGGAGCTAGCGGTGGACGCGCGACCCGACTATCTCAGCATCATGAGAATCCTCGTCATTGAAGACGATCGCGAGACGGCAAACTATCTGGTCAAAGCCATGGGCGAGGCCGGGCACGTTGCCGACAGCGCCTTCGACGGCGAGGAGGGCCTGGCCCGTGCAAAAGGGGAGGACTACGACGTCCTCGTGGTCGACCGCATGCTGCCGAAGCGCGACGGCTTGTCGGTCATCAGCGACCTAAGGTCAGCCGGCAACCAGACGCCGGTTCTGATTCTCTCAGCGCTCGGGCAGGTCGACGACCGCGTGACCGGCTTGCGCGCCGGCGGCGACGACTACCTGCCGAAGCCCTACGCCTTCTCCGAGCTTCTGGCGCGCATCGAGGTGCTCGGCCGCAGGAGCGCGCCGAAGGAGGCGGAGACCGTCTACCGCGTCGCCGACCTCGAGCTCGACCGGCTGGCGCGCAAGGTGAAGCGCGGCGGCGAGCCGATCATCCTGCAGCCGCGCGAGTTCCGGCTGCTCGAATACCTGATGAAGAATGCGGGCACGGTGGTGACCCGCACGATGCTTCTGGAGAAGGTCTGGGATTACCATTTCGATCCGCAGACCAATGTCATCGACGTCCACATGTCGCGGCTCCGCGCCAAGATCGACAAGGGCTTCGAGCGTCCGCTGCTGCACACGGTGCGTGGCTCCGGCTACGTGATGCGGGACGATGTCTAGGCTGCGTCTGTTCCGCACGACCGCATTCAAGCTCACGGCGATCTTCCTGGCGGTCTTCACCGTCTTCGCGGCCTTCCTGATCGGCTACATCGCGAGGAACACGAGCGAGATTCTGAAGTCGCAGATGGCCGATGCCGTCGACGCGGAGCTTCAGTCGATCGAGCTGCAATACGATCGCGGCGGCGAAGCGTGGCTGGTACGTGTCGTGGCGCTTCGCAGCGCCCAGCCCGGCGCCAGCCTCTATTTCGTGACCGACCCTCAGGGCGCTCGTATCGCCGGGAATGTGGAGACGGTTCCGGCTTCGGTTCTGAAGGTTGCGAAGGACGCGCCGCAGATCGTCCCCTACATGTGGCGGAACGAGCAGGGCTCCGAGCCGCACACCGCGCTGGTGCGCATGTTCGAGTTTCCCGACGGCGTGCGCGTGCTCGTCGGCCGCGACGTGAGCGAGCGCGAAGCGCTGGTCGGCGTCGTGCAGCGCTCGCTGATCCTGACCGCATGCCTGATGGTCGCGCTCGGGCTCATTGCCTGGACCTTCGTGTCGCGGCGCGTCTTGAAGCGGATCGATGCGATCGCCGAGACCTCGAACCGCTTCGTCGCCGGCGATCTCTCCGGACGGCTGGAGGTGACCGGCACCGGCGACGAGTTCGACCGGCTTGCCGAGAGCCTGAACGCGATGCTGGCGCGCATCGAGCGCCTGATGGTCGGTCTGAAGCAGGTCTCCGACAACATTGCCCACGATTTGAAGACGCCGCTGACGCGGATGCGGAATCGCGTGGAGCGCGCACTGACGACTGGCCAGTCCGAGCCCGACTACCGCGAGGCGCTGCACGCGACGATCGACGAGGCGGACCAGCTGATCCGCACCTTCAACGCGCTGCTTCTGATCGCGCGCGCCGAGGCCGGCTCCTCCGACGCGGAATTCGCGACCTTCGACGCGACTGACTTGGCGCGGGACGTGGCAGAACTTTACGAGCCGGTGGCCGAAGAGGCGGGCGTGGCGCTTACGCTGAAGGAGTGCGGGCCGATCATGCTCCACGCGCACCGCGAGCTCGTCAGCCAGGCGCTTGCGAATCTCGTCGACAATGCCGTCAAATATGCGGGAGAAGGCAGCGAGACACCGGAGGTCGTCATCTCGGTCGAAGAGAAGAACGGATCGGTCGAGTTCCGCGTTGCCGATAACGGCTCGGGCATTGCGGAGGCCGACCGCGGGCGCGTGACGGAGCGCTTCGTGCGGCTGGAGGAAAGCCGCTCGAAGCCGGGTGCAGGCCTGGGCCTCAGCCTGGTGTCGGCGGTGGCGCAGCTCCACGGCGGCGAGCTTCAGCTTTGCGACAACGCACCCGGCCTGGCTGCGATCTTGAGGCTGCCCGGGGCGGCGCTGCAACGTGCCGCCTGAGAACCTGCGCTGCCGCATCGCGGCGCTTCCAGCATCTCCGAATGCCGAAGTTGCCTTAGAGCGGCTCGCCGAAGCCGCCGAGAAGCAGGGGCAGGGCGGTGCGCTCGGCGCGATCCTCGCTGCGTCCGACATTCGCGCCTTCCTTGGCACGGCGGCTCGGCGACTGCTCCTATCTGCTCGACCTCGCCGCGAAGGATGTCGCGCGACTGATCGCGATTCTCGGCGAGGCGCCGGAGACGCGCGTCGCGGCGATCGTCGAGGCTCTCGGCAGGGGGACGTGGGAGGCGCGCGCCGATGCGATGTCGGCGCTGCGGCGCGCCAAGCAGGACGTGGCGCTGACGCTCGGGCTCGCTGACCTCGCCGGAGCCATCGACCTTGAGGCCGTCACAGGGCTGCTGTCGCGCTTTGCCGACGCGGCGCTTTCCGCCGCCCTTCGCTTTGCGCTTTCCGACGCCGCGCGGCGTGGGAAGTGGGTCGGGCCGCTCGATCCGCCGGGCTTCTTCATCCTGGGCATGGGCAAATATGGCGCGCGACGAGCTCAACTATTCGAGCGACATCGACGTGATCGTGCTCTTCGATCCGGAAGCGCCGGGGCTTCCGGAAGGGGACGAGCCATCGGCCTTCTGGGTGCGCATCGTGCGCATGCTGGTGACGCTCATGCAGGAGCGCACCGCGGACGGCTACGTCTTCCGCACCGATCTTCGTTTGCGCCCGGACCCCGGCGCGACCCGCATGGCGATCTCCGCGCCCGCGGCCCTCGAATATTACGAGAGCATGGGGCAAAACTGGGAGCGCGCCGCGCTCGTCAAGGCGCGTCCCGTCGCCGGCGACATCGCCGCGGGCGAGGCCTTCATCCGCGAGATCGCACCCTTCATCTGGCGCAAGCATCTCGACTTCGCGGCGATCGCCGACATCCATTCGATCAAGCGGCAGGTGCACGCGCATCGCGGCCACGGCACGGTCGCCGTCGCCGGACACGACATCAAGCGCGGACGCGGCGGCATCCGCGAGATCGAATTCTTCGTGCAGACTCAGCAGCTTATCGCAGGAGGTCGCGACCCGGCGCTGCGCGGAACGCGCACGCGCGACATGCTGCGGATGCTGACCGAGAAGGGCTGGATCGACGAAGCGATCCGCGCGGAGCTCGACGAGGCCTACGTCTTCCTGCGCATGGTCGAGCATCGCCTTCAGATGGTGCGAGACGAGCAGACGCATCAGATGCCGCGCGACCGCGATGAGCTGGCACGGATCGGCCGGCTGATGCGTATGTCCGATGTCGACAGGTTCGAGGCGCATCTCCGCTACGTGCTGGAAACGGTCGCCAAGCGCTACTCGCGGCTCTTCGAAGGTGGGAGCGAGCTTTCCGCCGAAGCCGGCAACCTCGTCTTCACCGGCGGCGAGGACGATCCGGAGACGCTGGAGACGATCGGCGGCCTCGGCTTCCAGTCGCCGGCGTCGGTGACTGAGGCGGTTCGCGGCTGGCACTTCGGCCGCTTCGCGGCGATGCGCTCCACCGCGGCGCGCGAGAGCCTGACGGAGATCACGCCGGCGCTTCTCAAGGCGCTTCTCGCGGGCCGGCAATCCGGACGCGGCGCTTCGCGCCTTCGACAGTCTGCTCAAAGCGCTCCCCGCTGGCGCGCAGCTCTTCGCTCTCCTGCGCAACAATCCCCATCTGCTCGACCTGCTCGCGACGATCCTTTCCGCCGCGCCGCGCCTTGCGGAGATCTTTGCGCGCCGCCCGCATGTCGCCGATGCGTTGCTCGATCCGAGCGGCCTTGCGGGCGCCGCCGGGCCGGACGCGATCGAAGCGGCGCTCGAAAAGAGTCTCGCGCTGGCGCTTCGCTACGAGGAGATGCTCGACCGCGCACGGCTCTTCGCCGCCGAGCGGCGCTTCCTGATTTCCGGCGGCGCTCCTGACGACGACGCTGTCGCCGCCGGAGGCCGGCAGGGCGTTCTCCGATCTTGCGGAGGTCGTCATGCGCGCGCTTCTGAGGCGCACCGAGGAAGCCTTCGCCGAGCGGCATGGCCGGCTGAAGGGCGGAGAGACGGCGGTGCTTGCCTTCGGCCGGCTCGGGAGCCGCGAAATGACAGCGGGCTCCGACCTCGATCTCATTGTCATCTACGACCACGATCCGGACGCTGCCGCCTCCGATGGCGAGCGCCCGCTCGCGCCCTCGCAATATTACGCCCGGCTGACACAACGGCTCGTCGCCGCGCTCGCGGCGCCGACCGCGGAAGGCATCGCCTACGCCGTCGATCTCAGGCTCAGGCCGTCGGGCCGCTGGGGGCCGCTTGCCGTACACATTGCAGCGTTCGAGCACTATCAGATGAACGAGGCCTGGACCTGGGAGCACATGGCGATGTCGCGCGGCCGCCCAATCGCCGGCGACGACGCGCTGAAGGCGCGCGTTTCCGAAGTGCTCGATGCGTTGGTCGAGAAGCCCCGCGACCGCGCAAAGCTAGGGAAGGACGCCGCGTCGATGCGCGCCCGCATCGAGCGCGAGAAAGCGGCATCGGGACCCTTCGATGTGAAGCTCGCGCCGGGTGGGCTGATGGACTGCGAGTTTGCAGCGCAGTTCCTGGTGCTCTCGGGCCTGAAGCGTGTGTCCGGCGCGACGACGCTCGAGACGCTGGAGCGCGCTCGAGCCGAAGGGCGGATAAGATCGGAGGAGGGCGAGCGGCTCGTGCTCTCAGCCGCGCTCCAAGCCGCGATCTTGCAGATCGAGCGCGTCGCCGATCGCGACGGCTTCTCTCCGAAGAACGCGCCGGAGGCGCTGAAGCGACTGATGGTGGCGCTCGCCAACGTCGCGCTGGAGGATGCCGGCGTCGGCGGCGAGCGGGGAGGGGTCACCACATTCGAAGAGCTCGAAACGCGCCTCGTCCACGTGCAGGAGGGAACGCGCCGGGCGCTGGAGGCCGTGCTCGGCGCGAAGGTGGAGTAGCGGCGCGCCTTACCTCCACTCAAGGGAGCGCGAAAAAAAGGCCCGGGCGAAGTCCGGGCAAGGCGTTGGCTCCGGGAGACCGAGCCTGATCAGGCAGCGCTCGCGGCGGGGGCGGCGGGGCGCAAGGGCAGGAACACCGTCACTTTCGTGCCGGCGCCTTCTTTGGAGTTGATCGTCATCTCGCCGCCGTGGAGCGCGACGAGCGAGCGGGAGATGGCAAGGCCGAGGCCGGAGCCCTTATGGCTGCGGGTGAGCGGGCTCTGCACCTGCTCGAAAGGCTTGCCGAGCTTCAAGAGCGCCTCTTTCGGAATGCCGATGCCGGTGTCTTCCACCGTGATGACGGCGCCGGCCGGCCGCTTCCCAGTGGTGACGCGGATCGCGCCGCCTTCCGGCGTGAACTTCACCGCGTTGGAGAGAAGGTTGGCGAGCACCTGCCGCACCGCCTCTTTGTCGGCGGAGAGCGTGACGCCGGCCGCCGTGTCGACGGCGATCACGACGCCGCTCCTCTCCGCTTCAGGCGCGACGGACGCGATCGTCTCGGCGACGAGGCCGTCGAGGTCGATTGGCTCGCGGTCGATCTCGATCCGCCCCGCTTCGAGCCGCGCCATGTCGAGGATGTCGGAGATGACGCGCAGCAGGAACGCGCCCGCCTCGTTGATGTCGCGGCAATAGCCGCCATAGCGCTCGTCGCCGAGCGGGCCGAAGGCGCCGGAAAGCATCAGCTCGGAGAACCCGATGATGGCGTTCAAGGGCGTGCGGAGCTCGTGCGAGACATTAGCCAGGAACTCCGACTTGATGCGATTGGCGTCCTCCGCCTTTTCCTTCTCCACCGCGTATTTCTCGGCCAGCTCGACGAGCTGCTGCGCCTGCTTCTCAAGCTGCTGGCGCGAGCGGCGGAGATCGGTGACGGTCTCGCGAAGCGCACGCTCGTTCTCGAGCAACTCCGTCTCCTTCTCCTTGAGTACCGAGATGTCGGTGCCGACGGAGACGAAGCCGCCGTCCTTGGTGCGCCGCTCGTTGATCTGTAGCCAGCGCCCGTCCTCGACCCGCGCTTCCACCGAGCGTGAGCCGGCGCCTTCTTCCGGCAGATCGTCGGCGATGATGGAGCGGCGGCCGTTCCGCTTGATGAGCGAGTAGGACGTGCCGGGCTTGACCAGCGCCTCGGGGAGGCCGTGCAGCTGCTGGTATTTGCTGTTGCAGAGCACGAGCTGGTTCGACGAGTCCCAGAGCACGAAGGCCTCGGAGATGGCCTCGATTGCGTCGCGAAGGCGCATATCGGCGGTGCGCGAAGCCTCCGCGAGCTGACGCTGCTCGGTCACGTCGACCGCGATGCCCACGAGATGCGGCTCCTCATGCGCGTCCGCGACGACTTCGGCGCGCGCGCGAATCCAGACCCAGTGCCCAGCCGCGTGGCGCATGCGGAACTCGCGGTCGAAACTCCCTTCGCCGGCTTCGAGCAGCCCGTTCGCAAGCGTGACGAGATCGACGTCGTCGTGGTTCGTGAGTGCGGCGACCTCGCCGACGGAAAGGAGCCGGTTCTCCGGCTGAAGACCGAGAATCTCGAACATCGACGGCGACCAGAAGACGGCGCCGCGCGAGAGGTCCCATTCCCAAAGGCCGGAGCGGCCCCGCCTGAGCGCCGTATGCACGCGCGCCTGCGTCGCCGCGTAGATGAAATCCGCCTCGCGCGAGCGCGCGGTTTGGGCGTGATAGGCGAAGCCGAGGATGATCAGAACGACGCTGGTGGCAACGAAGACGGTGGTCTCGCGCGACACGGTGCGCCGCCACTCGGCGAAGACGCCGGAGGTCGGCTGCAGCACGGCGACGGCACCGACGCCGTCGAGATTGTGATGCACAGTGGCGATCACCTCCTCGCCGGAGGAGAGCGTCAGCCGCAGCACGCCCGCGCGCTCGCCGAGCGTGGTGAGCGGTTGGCTCGGCCCGAGGATCTCGTCGGCGTAGCGGCGGAGCATGTCAGGATCGCGCGGCGCCGCGGCGACGACCATCCCCTGCGGGTCCATGAGCAGGATCCGCCGGCCCTGGTCGGTGGCGAGCGGAGGGAGGGCATTCTCAAGCTGGCCCTGCAGCGTCTCCGAGGGCTCGACGAGGGAGAGCGGCACCGCGGACTGGGAAAGCTCGCTGACGACCGCCTTCGCAACGAGCGCGAGCCTGAGGTCGGCGGCGTTCTCCGTCTCCGTGCGCGCCTGATAGAGCGCCACCATGCGCATGACGCCGAGCGCCACGACGAAAAGGACGATCAGGATCGGGATCAGGCGCTTCAGATAGGGCTCGGTATTCACCAGCCGCGCATACGCCGGATGGATAAAGAGTCGGGCGTGTCCAGCGAGGGCCGCGCTGTTGAAACGCTGGAAATCGGGTAGGTGCCGAATTGCAGACGCGATGGCCCCCCGCGGCCGCGTCATCCTTGCCCTCCTCGAAATCTCAATCGAGGCACCGCTCCCCGAATCAGTCCACTTTGAATCATCGGGAATCCGCTTGTCTACTGGGTCCGCCAAATTTCGTCGCAATGATGCCGCGACATCGCCGCACGCCGGTTTTCCGCGGCGCGGCGGCCCCTGATTCGCGGGCGTCAGCCCGCGAGCGTGCGCCCCACGATGTCACCGAGATCGCGCGAAAGCGGCCCCATTTCCTGTAGCGCACGGAGTGCCTTTTCCGCCTCGCCGCGCCGGCCCGGCTCAAGCATCCGCCAGGAGCGGAAGGCGGTGGCGATCCGCGCCGCGACCGAGGGATTCTGCCGGTCGAGGTCGCCGATGACGCGCGACACGAAGCGGTAGCCGGACCCGTCCGGGTGGTTGAAGCCGACCGGGTTGAAGGCGGCGAAGGAGCGGATCAGCGCATAGACGCGGTTCGGGTTCTTGAACGAGAAGGTCGGGTGCCGGGTCAGGTTCTCCACTGCCTCGCGCGCCGCATGCGACGGCACGGTCGCCTGCACCGCGAACCACTTGTCAAGCACCAGCGCATTGTCGCGATAGCGGCTCTCGAATTGCTCAAGCGCCTCCTTGGCGCCGTCTAGCCGGAAATGCACGAGCAGCCTCAGCGCCGCGAGTTGGTCGGTAAGGTTGCTCGCGGCACTGTAGCGCGCGAGGAGGTCGGCGCCCGACATCGCCCCGCCGGCTGCCTGCAGCCCCCACGCGGCGTGGGCGAAGGCACGCCGGCCGGCGCTGTCCGCGTCGGGTGAATAGACCTCCGGCGGCGCCACGCGCGCGGCCGCTTCCGCCACGGCCTCGCCGATCTCGCGCCCGATGAAGGAGAGCAGCGCCTGCCGTGCCGTATGGATGGCGTCGGGATCGATGTCGTGGGCGATCGCCTGGGCGACGTCGGTCTCGCTCGGCAGGCTTAGCGCCAAGGCGCGGAAGGCCGGGTCGAGCTCGTCGTTGACGGCGAGCCGCCCTAGCTCCTCCGCGAACCGCGGGTCGAATTCCGGTGTCGCCTCGGCGCGCGCGGCGCCGGCCGCCGACGCCAGCATGGAAAGCGCGATCTGCTGCGCCGCCTCCCAGCGGTTGAAGGGATCGGGGTCGTGCCCGATCAGGAAGAGACGCTCCTCCGCCGTCAGGTCGGACTGCACGTGCACGGGCGCGGAGAACTCCCGGAAGAGCGATGGGATCGGACGGGCACGCACGCCCTCGAACACGATCTCCTCGCGGCCCTTCTTGAGGTGGATGACGCCGTCGGAGACCTCCCCGCGCGCCCGCGAGTAGCTCAAATCCTGCCCGTCGGGGCCGACCAGGCCGAAGGCGACCGGGATGTGCATCGGGAGCTTCGGCAGGCGGTCGGGAGTCTCAGGGAGGTCCTGCTTCAATTCCAGCGTCAGCCGCTCCTTCTCCGGCTCATAGCGGTGCGAGACGGTGACCGTGGGCGTGCCGGCCTGGCTGTACCAGAGCGCAAGCTTGTCGAGATCGGTCCCGGAGGCCTCGGCGAAGCAGGCGAGGAAATCCTCCACCGTCGCGGCTTCGCCGTCATGGCGCTCCAGGTAGAGATTCATGCCGGCGCGAAACTCATCGCGGCCAAGCACGGTGAGGAGCATCCGGCAGATCTCGGCGCCCTTCTCGTAGACGGTCGCCGTGTAGAAGTTGTTGATCTCGCGATAGCTCGTCGGCCGGACCGGGTGCGCGAGCGGGCCGGCGTCCTCCGGAAACTGATGCTGCCGGAGCGCGACGACGTCGGCGATGCGCTTCACCGCGCGCGAGCGAACGTCGGCTGAGAACTCCTGGTCACGGAACACCGTCAGCCCTTCCTTCAGGCACAGCTGAAACCAGTTGCGGCACGTGATCCGGTTGCCGGTCCAATTGTGGAAGTATTCGTGCGCGATCACTGCCTCGACATGGGCGTAGTCCTGGTCGGTGCCGGTCCCTGGGTCGACGAGCACGTATTTGTCGTTGAAGACATTGAGCCCCTTGTTCTCCATCGCGCCCATATTGAAGTCGGAGACGGCGACGATGTTGAAGACGTCGAGGTCGTATTCGCAGCCGAACCGGTCCTCGTCCCAGCGCATGGAGCGCTTCAGCGCATCCATCGCGTAGCGGCAGCGCTCCTCCTTGCCGGGCTCACAATAGATGCCGAGCTCGACGATCCGGCCGGAGCGGGTCTCGAACGTGTCGTGGATCGAGGCGAGCGCCCCAGCGACCAGCGCGAAGAGGTAAGACGGCTTCGGAAACGGATCGTACCAGATGGCGAAGTGTCGGCTCGTGCCGTCGACCGGGCCGGATTCGACTGGATTGCCGTTGGACAGGAGGATCGGCGCCTCGCTCGCCTCCGCCTCGATCCGCGTCGTGTAGACAGCGAGCACGTCAGGCCGGTCGAGAAAATAGGTGATGCGGCGGAAGCCCTCCGCCTCGCACTGCGTCGTGTAGACGCCGTTCGAGAGATAGAGCCCCATCAGAGCGCTGTTCGCGGACGGATTCAGGTTCGTGACGATCTCAAGCTTGAAGGGACCCGCCGGGGGCGTGTGGAGCGTCAGCCGCTCGGCGGTCACCTCGTAGGCGTCGCTCGCGAGCGGCTTCCCATCGAGCCGGATGTCCTCAAGGACAAGACCGTCGCCGTCGAGCACGAGCGGCGTATGGGCCGGTGTCTCTTCGCGGGGGCGGATGGAGAGGAGAGAAGTGACGCGTGTCGCGTCGGGCTTAAGCTGGAAATCGAGGTCGACCGCCTCGATCAGATACTCGGTCGGCCTGTAGTCTTCGAGGCGGATGAGGGGAGGGGTCTCAGTACGCATCGGGGCTCCTGCTCGGAGAGCCCCGATAGCATGTTCGGAAGCCGTTGGGACATTGCTCGCGGCGACGCGAGTGCGGCGCGCGCGATCAAATGTTCCATCCCCGGCGGACGTTTCGGGAAGCGCGGAGCTGAAGCTCGCGGCCGAGGTCGGACGCGAAGGGCAGCTCCAACGTCTCACGGACGTCGCGGCGGGTCAGGCCGATGTCGGCGAGCATGCGGTCGTCAAAGTCCACGAGACGTGCGACGTCCCGGCGGCTCTTCCACGCCTTCACGGCGTGCAGCAGCGAGCGGGCCGTCGACAGCAGAAAGCCATCCCCGGAGCCCTCGCTCTGGCTGGCGATGAAATACGCTGCGTTGCGCATGGCAAATCTCCTCTAGCCGCCGGAAATAACGGCGCGGTTTCAACTCTTTGCGGAAAATCCGACGGGTGGGCCACCCGTTTCCTGGCGTCTATTTGACAATTCCCTATTGCTCAATCAAACGAATTGATCTTATGTCTCCAATCAGAACCGCTGAACGTTTTGGAGTGCTCGAAATGAGCGTCGTTCCGCTGAATTCGCAGGCCCAGCCGGCCGAAACTCCGCTGGATTTCAGGGGCGCTGCGGGCCTTGAGCTGGACCTTCTGAGGACGCTTGTGGCGATCGCCGACACCGGCAGCTTCAACAAGGCCGCACGGGCGGTTTTCCGCACGCCCTCGGCCGTCTCCATGCAGATGAAGAAGCTCGAAGAGCAGGTCTCGCGACCGCTCTTCGCCAAGAACGGGCGCTCCGTGACTTTGACCCCCGACGGCGAGGCGCTAGTCGGCTACGGGCGCCGCATCCTGAAGCTTGCCGACGAGGCGATGCAGCGCTTCCGCGCGCCGCAGATCCAGGGGACGATCCGCCTAGGCGCGCCGGACGACTACGCCGTCCAGTTCCTGCCCGACATTCTGGCGCGCTTTGCCGCGAGCCATCCTGATGTGGAAGTGGACCTCTCCTGCCAATCGAGCATGGAACTCCTGCAGCGCCTCGACGCGAACGAGATCGATCTCGCGCTGATCAGCTCCGGCCACGGACAGCTCTCGGGCATGACCGTGCATCGCGAGCCGCTTGTCTGGGCGGGGCTGAAGCATGGCTGCGCGCATGAGAAGTCGCCGCTTCCTGTCGCCGTGTCGCATATCGGCTGCTGCTGGCGTCGGCAGGCGCTGCACGCGCTCGATAGGGCGGGGATACCCTATCGGCTCGCCTATACGAGCAAACACTATCTCGGTCAGCTCGCGGCGGTGATGGGCGGGCTCGCGGTCGCGCCGTTGCCGCTCTCCTCGGTGAAAGGCGACCTGAAGATCATCGACTCCGATATGGGCCTGCCGTCGATCGGCCACTACGAGATTGAGCTTCGCCGCACCGCGTCGGCGCAAGGCTCGCTTTTCGACGCGCTAGAGAACCACATCGTCAACAATTTCCGCGCCTACGAGGTGCAGGCGGCCTAGCGGCCTCCCGCGCCCCGCGGTTGACGCCGGCCGCCCGCCGGCCGATCAGATTGCCTCTTCGAATTGACCTCCAGAAAACGACCACGGTGTCTTCGCACATGAAGGACGGCAAGCCGCGTATCGTCGAGAGGAAGCGTGTTTACGACGGCTGGAACATCGTCGACGAGCTCGTGGTCGAGGCGCCGGATCTCGACGGCACGCTTCGACGACACAAGCGCGAGCTGGTTGATCACGGGAACGCCGCGGTCGTGCTTGCGATCGACCGCGCGCGCGACGTGGTCTTCCTGGTGAAGCAGTGGCGGACCGGCCTGCTTAGCGACGACGATCCCTATCTACTCGAAGTCTGCTCCGGTCTCATCGATCCGGGCGAGACGCCGGAGGAGGCGGCGCGGCGCGAGGCGGAGGAAGAGATCGGGATGAAGATCGGGGCTCTCCGCCGCCTCGGCACCGTCCTTCCCTCGGTCGGGACGCTGACGGAGCGCATGTATCTCTTCATCGCCGAGGTCTCGGACGGCGACCGTACCCATAACGGCGGCGGCAATCCGCACGAGGGCGAGCAGATCGAGGTCATCGAGATGGCGCTCGCCGAGTTCTTCAGGATGGCTCGCGAAGGATTGATCGCCGACGCGAAGACACTCATCGTCGCGCAAATGTTGATGCTTCAGGATTACGAAAAAGATAGCGGGGACCGCGGTTCTTGAGTTCGGCCGGTCCGAATTTCGCCTGCATCGGGGAGCACATTCTTTTTCGATGACGGGCGCGCGGCTTTTCGAGCGGCATGCCCGGGAAGCGATTGGGCGGGCGCATGTGCCGAGGTGACGATCATGCGTCTGCCCGTCGTTTTGCTTGCCCTCACACTCTGCGTCGGGACGGCTGAGGCCAAAGTCCCGAACGTGGTCGTTTCGATCGCGCCGATCCATTCGCTGGTCGCATCGGTGATGCGGGGCGTGGGCGAGCCGACGCTGCTTCCACCCGACGCGATATCCGACGACGCCACGGTGCTGGAGCCTTCCATGCGCGCGACGATCGCCGCGTCCGATCTCGTCGTTTGGGTCGGGCCGCCGCTCGAGAAGAACCTGGTCGCTCCGCTGAATGTCGATGGCGTGGCCGATCTCGAGCTTCTCGAAGCGCCCGGCATCAACGCACGGCCGGATGACGAGCTGCCCAAGGACAAGGGCGCGCGCGAACCGGCGCTCGGCAAGGTCGGCGCCGAAGTCGCCGCGGCGCATGCGGGCGCCGACCCGCATTTCTGGCTCGATCCTCTCCGCGCGGAGAAGGCGGTCGAGGCGGTGGCCGAGGCGCTCGCCGACATGGACCCGAGCCACGCGCGCGAGTACCGCAAGAACGCCGCGACGACGGTGAGCGAGCTTGAAGGACTCGATCTGGCGATCCGCCAGAAATTGGCGCCGGCGACGACGCGACCGTTCGCCATTCTTGGCGACGGCTACGCCTACTTCGTGCATCGTTACGGCCTGAACGAGGTCGGGCCGCACGTGACCGAACGGACCGAGCTCGCCGACCTCTCGGCGGTCGACACGTTGCGCAAGGCCGTGGCGGAGAGCGGCGCCGCCTGCGTCTTCGTCGACCGCACGGCCGGCCCCGGTCTCCTGAGCGCTATGGCCGCCGACGGAGTCCGCGTTGGCGTGCTTGACGAAAGCGGCACCGGCCTTGATCCCGGCCCCGCGCTCTATGGCGCACTCCTTACGCGGGACGCCCAGATCATCGCGTCATGTCTTGCGGCCACCACCTGAAAAAGAAGTCATGAAACCAAACCGTAGCCTGCCGCGTTTTAGGGCAGAACCGCGCTTCTTCGGCGCATTTCATGGAGATTCGTCATGCTGGGATGGGCTCTGACCTTCCTTGTGATCGCGCTGATCGCAGCGCTTCTCGGCTTCGGCGGCATCGCCGGGACGGCGGTCGGCATCGCCAAGATCATCTTCTTCGTCGCCATCATACTGTTCCTGATCTCGGCCGTAGCAGGAGCGGTGCGCGGACGCGGACCGGTTTAGGTCGCGAACTCAGAAGGCGCAGCCATGCGGTGCAACCCGGTAGAGACCGGGCTGCACCCGACAGGTCAACCTATCACGGGATTGGCCGGATGCCCCGCGCCCGGGTACCTGTAGAACCAGATCTGGTACATCGAGACGATCCACTGTGTCGCAAAGCTTAGCCCCATCAGCGCGCCACCAACGATGACCGTCCAGGCGAAGGCGGGGTTGATCTTCGTCAGGTACCAGGAACCGGTGTCTATGATCACCGCTAGGAACGGAAGCGCGATGACGAGGCACTTGAACCACACCGGCCGCACGAAGGCGTGGCTGAAGATCAGCCCCATGATGAAGAATATGAACGTAACGCCGAACATGTGGATGTGGGAGACGCGTACCAGGGTCGCGATACTCATCCCTGTGTCGATTTGCGCCGTCCTTCGCGACGTCGTCGTAGCTGCTGAGATTGGGGATATGCGGGTTGCTGCCGTCGTGGCAACCGGCGCACCGCTGAGCAATGATCGGGCCGATCTGCTTTTCGTATTCTGCCTTGTCGGCGCCGGCGTGCACCCATGTCGTGATAGCCGCGACATCGTCTGCCGAGCAGTATCCCCGACATCGGTCCCGACAAGGCAGACTCAAGCTCACTCGCTGTCTTGTTGCCGCCATAGGCTATGGCGATGTCGCTTGCCGATAGACCCGTCTTACCGTCGCGGCCGGCGTCGACCTCGTAGATCTGGATCATGGCGAAGAGGTAGCCGATCCCCATAACGAGCAGCGTCATCGTGTATAGCGTACGAACGCTGAGCGGCAGCTCGCTGTAATGGAAGAACATCCGGTGGACTTGTGGCATGACCCCCGCCGCTCCGATCTCTTGCGCTTCAAACTCCGCCCAGACGCAAACGTCAGCGCGACCGCCACAGCGGGCGGCCACGCGACCGGTACGCACCTGACATCGAGTGCGAGATTATCCTCGACGCATGGAGCCGGCATCCCTCAGCCGGAGCCTGTTCGAGCGAACCCGCTCCACGTTCAGCCGGCGCACAACGCGGACGGAGGCCCGTCTCGCCGAGCCCCGTCGGCCCGCCGCCCTACGGTGCAAGCTTCAAGGGTGCCGGCGCCGTATCCGGCAACTGGTACTCGATGAAGGCAAATCCCTGCGAAGCATGACAGCCGTTGCAGCCCTTGACGCCATTGTTGAACGCCGTTTCGAACTGGCCGAAGTCCTTCGCTTTGATGAAGTCGTCGAGTTTCGTCAGGTAGGCGTCCTCGAAAAGCTTCAGCGCTTGCGCACGCGCCGGCCTTGTAGCTTCGCCTACCTCCTGGATCTCAAGCGCTTCTTTCAGCTGATACGCGGCAAGATCCCAGTTGCCGGCTTTCGCGGCATAATAGGTGTTGGTGTAGCGGTTCGAATACTCGATCATGACGGTTCCCAAGCCGGGTTGAATTCCGGCGAGGGTGGTCAGCTTCTCCTCGGTGCTTCCCGTCAGCCAGTCCGAAGCGGCATAAGCGCCACCTCCTGCAGCCACCATCAGGCCTGCCAACGCAAGTGCCGTATTGCGAACTGAAATCATGCCCACCTCCCTATTTTCGCGGAAAGCTGTCCGACCGCGCCCCGCGCCGGGCACCCGATCCTCGCGGCGACTGGCTCATCCTCTGGACGTCCTAACACTGCTTGTTTAAGGCAGTTTTCGAGTTGTATGGCTCCCTCGAATGCGTGTCCTGATCATTGAAGACGAAGCCCGGCTCGCTCGGTTGTTGGCCGACGCGCTGCTCGAAGCCGGTTTTGCCGCCGACACGAGCGGACGCCTCGCCGATGCGTTCACGCTTGTCGCCACCGAGAATTTTGACGCGCTGATCGTCGACCGAACCTTGCCCGACGGCGATGCGCTTGATCTCGTCGCCGCGGTCAGGCGTGATGGACGAGACCTCCCAATTCTCATGCTGACCGCCCTGGATTCCATCGAGGATCGTGTGGCCGGGCTCGAGAAGGGCGCGGACGACTACCTCATCAAACCGTTCGCGATGGCGGAACTGGTGGCACGCGTGCGCGCGCTGCTGCGCCGTCCAGGCGCCGTCTTCGGACGCATCGAGACAATCGGGAACCTAGCCTTCGATTTCGCGTCGCGCGCGGCGATCGTGGATGGGCGGCCGCTGCCACTGCCTCGTCACGAACTTGCGGTCCTGGAACAACTCGTTCTTTCAGCCCGATCCGTGGTCACCAAGGACACGCTCATCGACAAGGCATACGGTCTCGACGTGCCGGAATCGAACGCCATCCCGGTGCATGTCCACCATCTGCGCCGGCGCCTGGAGGATGCGCAGGCGACCGTGCGTATTCATACCTTCCGGGGACTTGGCTATATGCTCGCCCCCGCTGAAACGGCAACGTGAAGGCCCCGCGGTCACTCGAAGCGACGCTGCTGTTGCGGCTGGGCCTCGTGCTCACCATCGCATTCGCGGTGATAGCGGGCTGGTTCGCGCTCCATGTCGGCCAGGTCCAGGAACAGCATACCCAGCTCACCGTGCATGAAGTCATGGGGGAGTTTTTCGTCCATATCGCCTGGACGGTGCCGCTTATTCTCGCCGTCACGCTCGCGCTCGCGGCGCTCACGCTGCGTCGCAGCCTCGCGCCGCTCCGCACGATATCGACGCGTGCCGCCCAGATTAATCCCGGCGCGCTGGACCAACGGCTGCCGGAAGCGGACGTGCCTTCTGAAATCCTGCCGCTCGTGCGGGCCACCAACGAGATGCTGGACCGGGTCGAGGCAGGCTTCGCCCACCAGCGCCGTTTCACCGCGAATGCAGCCCACGCGCTGCGCTCGCCGCTGCAGCTACTCTCTGCGGGACTAGAGGCGCTCGGTCCGGACAAGAGGATCGAACCGCTGCAGGACGACCTGAAACGCATCAGCCGTCTGGTCGCACAGCTGCTGGAGATCTCAAGGCTTGATGCCCGCATCGAGCCCACCCTGGGCACGGCCGACTTGGCCAAGGTCGCGGCGGAAACGCTCGCGGTCCTTGCTCCGCTCGCAGTCGCCCGTGGATCGACGGTAGCATTGGAACGTCCGCAGGAGCCGGTGATTGTCCGCGGAGAGGCGCTGTTGATCGGCGACCTCACGGGAAATCTCATCGAAAACGCGATTTCAGTGTCGCCCGGCGGGGCCGAGGTGACCGTCGTTGTCGATGCCGACGGAAAGCTGGAGGTGATCGATCGCGGGCCAGGAATTGCTCCGGAGCATCGCCAAAAAGTATTTGAGCGGTTCTGGCGGGCCCCCGGCGCCCCCTACGACGGCAGCGGCCTTGGGCTCGCGATTGTCAAAGAGATCGCTGATATTTGCGCAGCACGCATCGGCATCACCGACGCACCGGGCGGGGGCACATGCGTTAGCGTCGCTTTCGTCCGCCCGTAAGCACGGCTTATCCGTCTGAGGTTGTGCGCGCTCGCGTCAGCCGATCACCGACACCGTGACATGCGTGCCGGCGCGTACGCTCTTCAGCGTCCGCACGTCGCCGAGCGCCTGTGCCCAAACATTGCAGGGACTCGCCAGTCGAATTTCGTCTGCGCGTGAGATAGGCGTGCGGCCGAAGCCGATGGCGATCGCTTCGCCGTCCGGCCAATAGGCGATCTCGCCCGCCTCGACCACGGCGCGGGCATCCGCCTCCCGCGGCGTCGAGACACCGATCCCGAAATAGACTTCCTCGCCCCAGGTCTGGACCGTGACGTCAAGCGGCAACGCCGCGAGGATCGCGTCCGCGGTCGGCGTTGCGAGTGTCTCTGCTTCGAGCGTCACACCGCCGAAATCGAACAGGATGCGGGCCATCGTCGGATGGTCGCGCCCTCGGCGCGGCAGTGCAAGGGGCGGCGCTAGTCGAGGACACGCCAGGCGCGGATGGGTCCGCTCGCGGGAAGCGGCGCGAGCCACGCGGGCGGCGTCCCGTCGACGAGTGTCTGAAGCAGCGAATTCTTGCGATAGGCAAGGAGGCGCGGAAGGTCGGTGTCGCCAAGGCAAAGCGCGAGGTAGCGCACGCCACGCTCCTTGATGCGCGCATGCGCGGCGTCGGGGGCGGCGGTCAGCGTCTCTAGCGCGAAGCGGTTGCCGGCATTGTTGCGGTGGTAGGGGGCGGAAACCACGTCGTGATCCGTCGCCACCAGGATACGCGGGCCGAGTTTGAGAGGCGCGAGTACGAGGCCTTGCGGCTCGGAGGCGAGCGCCGCCATGTCCTCGCGGACGCCGCAGCTCGTAAGCGATATGGCGGGCGACTTGCTTGCCTTCACGGCATGGCCGACGGCGCTCCACGGATAAGGGAGCGAACAGACGACTGCCAACAGGATAACGCAGGTGGAGACGAGCGCGCGGCCGGCTCGGTTCTTGTCGCCGCCGAGCCAGGAGAGCGCGCGATCCACCGGATAGAGCCATCCGAAGATCGCGAAGAGTGAGGCGAAAGACGCGCCGCGCATCTCCACGAGGGCAAGAGCCAATCCCATGCTCGTAAAAGCGAAGAGCAGAAGGAAATCCGGACGCCTGCGGCCTTCGCGGAGCGCCGCGGTCAAAAGGCCGAGCCAGCCGACCGTCGGGAAGGCGAGGAAATAGAGGAAGTTCTCGGGGTTCTGCGAGACGAGAAGCGGAAGCGGCTTCGCCTCTCCGACGCCCTCAAGCCACAGCTCGCGCACGAGCGGATCGATATCGGCGAGTGGCCCGGCGAGGACGTGCGGCCAGACTGCGATGAAGGCCGCGGAGACGATGGCGCCGGCACCCACGGTGAAGACTGCGCGGCGCAACCTGCTTGGCGACGGCGCCGAGGCAAGCAGCACGAGCGCACCTCCGCCGCCGGCCGCCATCCAGAGCCACGGCAGCGAGAGCGCATCCGATTCAACGACGCCCCACCGCGAAGGCGCCACGGTCGCGGCGAAAAGGAGAAGGGTGGAAAGCGCGAAGGTTGCGCCGAAGACGGCGACGATGCGTCGAGAGGGCGCACCCTCGATGATGAACGCGAGGCCGAAGAGGCCGGCCGCCAACGCGACGAGTGGCACGGCCTCAAGTCCGATCGCAAGCGACACCGCGGAAACCACGCCTGCCGCGACGGCGGCGCCCGGCCGCTTTTCGACGATGGCGCGGATCGTGGCGAAGCCGAGGAGGAGCACCAGCAGCATTTGCGTGCCGTGGTGATCGATGCGGCCGGGAAGGAGCTGGAACTGAAGGATCGGGTTGAGCGCCACCATCGCCGCGGCGGCAAGAGACACCGGCGGCGGGAAAACGCGCGCGGCAAGACGCAGAATGGTGAGGACCAGCGCCGCGAGAAGCACGAGCGGCCAGACGGCGATGACGATCCGTTCGGCGAGACCGCGATCGAGCGTTGCGGAGAGCGCGCGGATCGCGGCCGCCATCGGCAGCTCGATCAGCCGCGACCAATGGGAGAGCATGCCCGTCGGCGGGTCGACGCGGTGCTCCGTCATGTCGAACCAGCTTTGGCCCGCCATCCAGTCGCGCATCTCGACGAGGCGCATCGCGTCGTCGTTGTCGAAGAGCGTGCCGTCGCGGACGGTCTTGATGGCCATCGGCACCGCGGCGGTGGCGATGATGGCGAGCGCCAAGAGCCAGGCGACGAGGATCGGCGCGAAGCCGGCGGGGCGGCTTTCCGCGCGCGTTTGGGGGCTGGCCGATTCACTTAAGGCGGACACGGGGAGCGGCCTATCGGAGCCACCTTAAGAAAGGCCAACCGGGGCACGCCGCCGCGTCGCATTGGGACGCGCATTTGCCTATTCCCCTGCTAAAAGGCGCCTGCGCAGGAAGGGGAATCCGGATGGATGTTGCGACGAAGGAAGCCCGGCGGATCGACGGCAAGAGCATCGCTGCCGCAATGGTGGAAAAGGCGAAGGCGGCGGGTACGCAGCTCAAGGCGGAGGCCGGCGTCAATCCCGGGATTGCCGTCGTGCTGGTCGGCGAGGACCCGGCAAGCGCCGTCTATGTGAGGAACAAGAGCCGCACGGCGGCAGAATGCGGCTTCCATTCCGAGCAGCACACGCTGTCGGTCGACACCTCCGAATCCGACCTTCTCGCGCTCGTCGCGAAGCTGAATGCCGATCCTGCGATCCACGGTATCCTGGTGCAGCTTCCGCTGCCGAAGCAGATCGACGCGTCGAAGGTGTTGATGGCGGTCGACCCCGACAAGGACGTGGACGGGTTCCACCCGATCAATGTCGGAAGGCTGACCTCGGGCGCGCTTGACCAGGCGCTCGTGCCCTGCACGCCGGCCGGCAGCGTCATCCTCGCCAAGCACGCGCTCGGGGAAGACCTCTCCGGACTCGAAGCGGTGATCGTCGGGCGCTCCAACATCGTCGGCAAGCCGGTGGCGCAGCTTCTCCTCGCCGAGAACTGCACGGTCACGATCTGCCACAGCCGCACGCGCGATCTCCCCGCCGTCTGCCGGCGTGGCGACATCCTGGTGGCCGCAGTCGGCCGGCCCGAGATGGTGAAGGCCGATTGGGTGAAACCTGGCGCCTGCGTCATCGACGTCGGCATCAACCGTGTGCCGGCACCTGAGAAAGGCGAGGGCAAGACGAGGCTCGTCGGCGACGTGGACTTTGCCGGCGCATCGCATGTCGCCGGTGCGATTACGCCGGTGCCGGGCGGCGTCGGCCCGATGACCATCGCGATGCTGATGGCGAACACCGTGATTGCGGCGGCGCGGAAGGCGGGGAGGGGAGATATTGCCGCAAGCCTCGCCGCCTGACGACCGGCCGAAGAGATCGCGGGCGGTTAACCGATAGAGACCCGTCGTCTGGATAGGCTAGACGGGCCTCGAATCAGATCGCAGGGAGAGAGACGTTGAGCCGGCGCAAAGCCGCGGAGCCTCAAATCGGGCGCTACGCCGGGCTCCGGCGACTGCTGGTGCCGTTCCTCAGCATCGGCTTTGCGATCCTGGCGGTTATTGCGGTCCGCGCGGTGCTCAGGGATGTCGGACCGGCGCAGGTGCGCGCGGCACTGGACGCCATCCGCCCCGAGCAGATCGTCTTCGCACTTCTCCTGACGGCAGTGAGCTTTTCCGCCATCGCGAGCTTCGACGTGCTGGCGGTCCGCTCCGTCGCGCCGGGCGAGATATCGGCGGGTCGAGCGGCGGTCGCCGGCGCCGCCTCCCACGCCGTCTCGAATCTTCTCGGCTTCGGGGCGGTGACGTCGGGCGTCATGCGCTACCGCATCTACTCGGTGCTCGGCCTCGACGCCGCCGACATCCTGCGCATCTACGCCAATTCCTCCGTCACCTTCTGGTTCGGTTTTGTCGCTCTCCTCGCGGCGGCGCTGATCCTCGATCCGCGCGGCATCACGGCGCTCCGGCCGCTCGGAATCCGTATCGAGATCTTCCTCGGATTGGGATTGGCCGCGGCGCTCGCTTATGGCGTCGTTTGGCTCGGGCGCGCCCCGCGCGTGCTGCGGATCTTCCGCTGGTCCTTGCCGCTGCCCCGCCGCGAGATCGCGGTCGGCCAGATCATCGCTGGCTCCATCGACCTCGCCGCCTCGGCCGGCGTCCTCTACGTCGTGCTCCCGCCCGAGGCGATGCCGGCCTTTCCTTATTTCATCGTGCTCTATTGCGGCGCCATCCTTCTGGGCCTCGCGAGCCACGCCCCCGGCGGCTTTGGCGTCTTCGAGGCGGCGATCATCGCCGCGCTCGGTCAGACGATGAGCGCCGGCGTCATCGCCGGCCTCATCATCTACCGCCTCGTCTATTACGTCGTGCCGTTCGTCATCGCGGCGAGCGGGCTCGCCGTCTGGGAAGGCCTGCGCAACAAGCGCCGCATCTCGGCCGCAGCCGAGCAGACCGCGAGGACCCTGGGGCCGCTCGTTCCCTTGGCGGCCGCGCTGATAGCGTTTCTCTCCGGCACCGTGCTGCTTTTCTCCGCCGCGCTCGCGCCGGAGATCGAGCGGCTGCAGAGCATCCGCGAATGGCTGCCGCTCTTCGTGGTCGAGAGCTCGCATCTGATCGGAAGCATCATCGGCGTGGCGCTGCTCCTCGTGGCGCGCGGGCTGTTGAGGCGCCTGAGCGCCGCCTGGCTCCTGACCGAGATCCTGCTTCTCGCCGGCGCCGCCGCGTCGCTTCTGAAAGGCCTCGATTGGGACGAGGCGCTGGTTCTCGTCGCCATGGCGCTCGTGCTTTATGTCTTCCGCGCCTCCTTCTACCGAGGCGGCCCGGTGAGCGCGCTCCGCGTATCGCCGGGCTGGCTCGCGATGGCTCTCTCCGCCTGCATGGCCGCGGCATGGCTCGGCTTCTTCAACTACCGCCACGTCGACTACGCGCAGGAGCTCTGGTGGCAATTCGCCTGGTCCGGCGGCGCCCCGCGGTTCCTCCGCGCCATGGTGGTCGTCGCCGCTGTCCTGGTTTGGGCGGCGGTCGACCTCTTCATGCGCCGCGCCTTCGACGCGAAGTTCGTGGCCGATCCGGTGAGCGACGACATCCGCGCGCTCGTCGCCGCCTCGCCGCTGACGCAGACCAATGTCGCGCTCCTCGGCGACAAGAAATTCCTGATGAGCAGCGATCGCGCCGGTTTCCTCATGTACGGCCACACCGGCCGAAGCTGGATCACGATGGGCGATCCCGTCGGCGCGGGCACGGCCGCGCCGGACTTGATCTGGGCCTTCCGCGAGCTTGCCGACCGCGCCGGCGGCAACGCCGTCTACTACGCGGTCGGGCAGACCTATTTGCCGATCTACATCGACATGGGACTGTCGATCCTGAAGATCGGCGAGGTGGCACGAGTGGAGCTATCGAGCTTCACGCTCGAAGGCTCGAAGCGCGGCGACTTCCGTCGTGCCGACCGGCGCGTCGATCGCGAGGGCATGAGCTTCGCGATCATCCCGAAGGCGGAAGTGCCGAGCCACATGGAGGCGCTTCGTCGCGTCTCCGACGAATGGCTCAGGATCAAGTCGGGCCACGAGAAGGCGTTCTCGCTCGGCAACTTCTCCGACGCCTACATGGCGGAATTCGATTGTGCGGTGCTCAGCGCCGGAGAGGAGATCGTGGCATTCGCCAATATCTGGCGGAGCGCGGGGAAGAACGAGATGTCGGTCGACCTGATGCGCCATCTGCCGGATCGGGGGAATTTCTTGATGGACGCGCTTTTCGCGCGGCTACTGCTCTACGGCAGGGACTCCGGCTTTCGCTGGTTCAATCTCGGCGCTGCGCCGCTCGCCGGACTCGCCGACCATCCGCTCGCCTCAAGCTGGAGCCGGATCGGCACGCTGCTCTATCGCCACGCCGAGGACTTCTATGGCTTCGAGGGGCTGAAGGCCTTCAAGCAGAAGTTCGATCCCGTATGGACGCCGCAATACCTTGCCTGCCCGAGCGGATTTGGCATCGCGACCGCGCTGATCGACGTGACGGCGCTGATCTCCGGCGGGCGATCGAGCGTGTTGATGAAGTAGCCGCCTCCTGCTGCGCGGACAGCGGTTGGCGGAAGGCGCCGCTAGATCGGGTCGCGCCAGCCCCACCGCTCCACGAGCGCCAGGCAATCGCGCCACTTCTCGACGCCCTCGACGGTCGACATCGCCCTGAGCGAAGCCGCGGCGACCGCATGGGCGAGCGCCAGCGCGTCAAGCGTCGTCCAGCCCTGATGGATTCCGTAGAGCAAGCCGGCGGCGAAGGCGTCACCAGCGCCGTTCGAGGCGGCGACCTCAGACGGCGGGACGGCGAGCGAGGGCTGCCGCAACACGCCACTCTCCCGCGAGACGACGACGCCGCCGCGGGGAAAGTGGACCGCGACCAACGACATCGATCCATCGTCCAGGGCCTTCTGCGCGGCCCGCACGCAGGCATCGACGTCGGTGTGGCCGTCGGTGATCGTCCGCTCGCCGGCGATCGCGCCGATCTCGTGATCATTCACGATCAGAGTGTCGAGGTGGGGCAGGCAGGGGCGCGTTACCTTCGCCAGCACCGCGGCATCGACGCTCGGCAGCTCGAGGTTCGTCTTGAGGCCATGCTTCTTCGCCTCGCGCAGGACTGCGACCCATCCGTTCGTCGCGTCGCCCCACGGCGCGTCCATGATCCGATGGATGCCGGGCATGCCGAGATGGAAGAATTGTCCACGGGTCCGCGCGAGGTCGAAGTGGTCCGGTGTCAGCACCGCCGCCGCGCCCTGGTAGAAAATATGGGTCCGCCGACCGGTCTCCTTTGAGGCGAAGGCGTCGGTGAATTGCGTTGCAGCCTGATCCGTGGTGACGAGCTGTTCGTGCTCGATCCCGTAAGTCTCGGCTTCGGCGATCAGGTAGCGGCCGTCGTCGTCGTCGCCGACAACCCCCATGGTCTCCACGAAGATCGCCGGGTCGAGCCGCTTCATGTCGATGGCGAGGTTCGAGGCCGAGCCGCCGTTGCGGGTCTCTATCGAGACGATCTCGGCGATGCCGTCTTCGCCGGGCCAGCGCGTGACGAGCTTGTTGCGGTCGACACACCAGGTACCGCCCGTGACGAAACCGCTTCTCTCCGCCATAAGCGCTGCTTCTCTACCGGTTTCAGGATCGGAAGGGATCGACGTCTGCCGCGAGCCGCCTGGCTCGCGGCGGGAAAGTATTCAGGTGCGGAAAGGACTACAAGCCGCCGGAAGGCGGTAGAGGTTGAGACCGTGATCCGAAGCCGCGCTGCCGCCATGCCTCACTTGGGCAATCCGGCGTCGCCTTTGGCGCGCGCCGGCGGGCGGTTCGCCCGATAAAACAGGAAGAAGCACGGGAATGACGGGGAGAGGGCGATGAGAAGCCAGGCGCGCGCGGTGGTGATCGGAGGCGGCGTGGTCGGCGTCTCGACGCTCTATCACCTCGCCAAGAAGGGCTGGGCCGACTCGGTTCTGGTCGAGCGGAAGGAGCTGACCTCCGGCTCGACCTGGCACGCCGCCGGCCTCTTGCCGCTCTTCAACATGAGCTACTCGGTCGGGCAGATCCACAAATACTCGGTCGCCTTCTACAAGACGCTCGAAGCCGAGACCGGCCAGAGCGTCGGCTTCTCGGTCTGCTCAAACATCCGCCTGGCGCGCACCAAGGACCGCTGGGACGAGTACATGTACTACGCCGGCGTGGCGGAGACGATCGGCATCAAAGTCAACGTCCTGACGCCGAAGCAGATCAAAGAGATCTGGCCGCTCTGCGAGACCGACGGAATCATCGGCGCGATCCAGCATCCCGACGACGGCTATATTCAGCCGGCCGACGTGACGCAGGCTATGGCGAAGGGCGCGCGGGCTCTTGGAGCCGAGATCAACCGCAACACCAGGGTGGTCGCGATCGAGCAGAAGCCGAACGGCGAATGGCTGGTGAAGACCGACAAGGGCGACATCACCGGCCGAGCACGTCGTCTCCGCGAGCGGCAACTTCGCGCGCAGGACCGGCGCAATGGTCGGGCTCGACGTGCCTGTGATTCCGGTCGAGCACCAGTTCATCGTCACAGAACCGCATCCGGCGATCCAGGAGCGCCACGCAAAGGGGCTGCCGGAGATGGGCGTTCTGCGTGAGAGCGATTCGTCCTGGTATATGCGCGAGGAGGCCGGCGGGCTGCTGCTTGGGCCCTACGAGAAGGGCGCACCCGCGTGCTACGTCGATGGGCCGTCGGAGGATGCGGAATACGAGCTCTTCCAGGAGGACCTCGAACGGCTGATGCCGCATATCGAGACGGCAATCGCCCGCGTGCCGGCCTTCGGCGAGGTCGGCATCAAGAAGGTCTATAACGGCGCCATTCCCTATACGCCCGACGGCTCGCCGATCGTCGGCCCGGCCTGGGGGCTCAAGAATTTCTGGCTGAACGAAGGGCATTCCTTCGGCGTGACAGCGGCGGGCGGCGCCGGCTGGCAGCTCGCCGAATGGGTCGTGGAGGGCGAGCCGACGATCGACATGATGGGTGTCGATCCGCGCCGCTTCGGCCCCTACGCGAAGAAGGGCTATCTCATCAAGAAGAACGAGGAAGCCTACGCCAACGTCTTCACCATGCACTACCCCGACGAGGAGCGTGTCGCTGCGCGCCCGTTGAAGACCGCACCCTGCTACGGGCGGATGGAGAAGCTCGGCGCTGTCTTCGGTTCGATCTACGGCTGGGAGCGGCCGAACTGGTTCGCGCCGAAGGGCTATGCGGTGCGGAAGCGCGAGCTCGATGTCGACGACACGCTGACCAACCACAACCATGCTCCGGCCGACTGGACCGGCAAGGTGCGCGAGCGCTGGTCGTTCCACCGCTCCAACTACTTCGAGCATGTCGGCAACGAGTGCCTCAACGTGATGGAAAATGTGGGGCTGCTCGATATGTCGGCCTTCGCGAAATGCTTCATCACGGGGCCCGGCGCTGAGGCGTGGCTCGATTCGATCCTGGCGAACCGCATCCCGAAGAAGCCGGGGCGCGTGAACCTCTGCCATCTTCTGACCAAGCACGGCGGCGTGCGTTCCGAGTTCACCGTCTACAAGGTGCGCGAGGGTGGCTACTACCTCGTCTCCGCCGGCGCGCTGGAGCGGCACGACCACGACGTCCTGATGAAGCTGCTGCCGAATGACAGCAGCGTGCGCATGTACCCGGTGACGACGGAGTGGGGCGTCCTGGTGCTCGCCGGCCCGAAGTCGCGCGACGTGCTCGCCAAGGTGACCGATGCGGACCTTTCCAACGCGGCCTTCCCATGGCTCTCCGGCAAGGGGATCAACATCGGCTTTGCCGAGGCGCAGGCGCTTCGCGTCAACTTCGTCGGCGAGCTCGGCTGGGAGCTGCACCATCCGATCGAGATGCAGAATGCGATCTTCGATGCGGTCATGGAGGCGGGAGAGGAATTCGGCATCAAGCCGTTCGGCATCCGGGCCATGATGTCGATGGCGATCGAGAAGTCCTACCGGCTGATCCCGCGCGAGCTATCGATCGAATACACGGCCTACGAGTCCGGTCTCGACCGCTTTGTGCATCCGAACAAGGGCGAGTTCCTCGGCCGCGACGCGCTCGTGAAGGCGCATGCCGAGGGCGACAAGTGGAAATACGTGACCATGGAGGTCGACGGCATCACCAACGCCGATCCGCGCGGCAACGAACCGATCTGGAAGGGCGATGAGCTGGTCGGCCGCGCGACCTCGGGCGGCTACGGCTGGCGGGTCGGGAAGTCGCTGGCTCTTGCCATGGTGAAGCCCGAGCACGGCGCGGACGGGACGGAACTGGAGATCCAGATCCTCGGCGAGCACTATCGCGCGACGGTGGTCCCCGAGAGCCCCTACGACCCGGAGAACGCGCGGATGAGAGCTTAGGGGGGCTCCCCGAGCCCGCCCATCGCAAACGGGCTCATGTCGGCCAAACGGGGCACCCTTCCGACGTTACCTGATCCGTAAGCCATGTCTCCAATGCGCCGACAACGGGCGTGTGACTGCTTCCGCTTCGAGCAGCTCTTGCCTCAGGATAGACCCTTTAAGGTGCATCAATGCCTGATCCGAATGATGCGATTTTGGCTGGGCATGAAGCATTTCGCGCTGTTAGCGTTGCTCGCCGCGGCCGTGCTTGTCGCGGGTCGGCCCGCGCTTGAGTCAGGATTTACACGTCGGGATCATCGGTGAGGACGATCGGGTTCGGCTCGACCGGCAAGGCCCCCCGTGGGACGCCGTTGGCCAGGTCAACATCAGCACGTACCGGTTGGCCGGTCAGTGCACCGGAACCCTGGTGGCGCCGAACGTGGTGATCACGGCGGCCCACTGCATCATGGATCCGTTCAAGAAGGCGCCTTTTCCGTTGCGCGATATCCACTTTCTCGCTGGCGTGCGCGGATCGGACAATAAGGGGCACGAGACGGCCGACTGCCTTCATTTCCCGAAAAACTACCGCTACGTCGGTCCCGGAGAAGATCCTGCCCACGATGCCGGCGCGGGGGGTGCCGCCGGAGGCTTTTCAAACGGATGCAGTGGCGATCGTCCTGAAGGGTGCGCTCTCGGTCGAGCCGGCGCCTTTGGCCGAGTCGGTCGTGCCCGAGCCAGGACTGCGACTGACGCACGTTGCATACCCCGCAGATCACCGCTTTCTGCCCTGGGTGCACTTCAACTGCCACCTTCTGCGATCAGACCCGCAGGAGCCGCTGTGGCTCAACGACTGCGACACCCACGTCGGAAGCTCCGGCGGCCCGCTGTTCGTCGAAGAGGAAGGGACCTACAAGCTGGCGGCCATCATGCTGGGCAGCGCGGGGCGGATGTTCAACATCGCGATGCCCATTTCCGAATGGCTGGATATGGCGCGTAACAACGCGTGCCCCTAGCGTAACCACCTTTGCGCTACGCGGCGGTTGGCCGGCTTTGGGTCATCCAGGGCCAACAGCGGTCGCGCCACGCATTGCGCTTCAGTTGTCCTCGGCCTCCCCGCTAGCTCCGTTGCGGTGACAGGCGAGACAATTGGACTTGGAGACCACCTCCGGGCGGGTGAAGGCGGCGTCCGGGACCTCGTGATGGGCCCGGCGCCACCACAGCATCTCCGTGATGCGGAGCGGCACCTGATCGGGCGCGACCCCACGCAGGATCGCTTGGGCTTGGCCGTTGGTCTCGGCAGCGTTGGCGACCAGATACTCGCTGATCTTCTGGGTCGTCTCAGGGTCGAGGCTTGCGTCCTCGCCGAAGTGGTCGGCAAGGTTGGCGGTGATCGCCTGCCAGGAGCGCGCCGGCAGCAGCACGGGCGGATACGCCATGTGGCAGGCGCCGCATTCGGTGTTGAACGCCTGCTCGCCCGAGATCGCGAGCGGCGGCCTGCGTCGAGTCGGCGGGAGCCGGCGTGGCGCCGGCCGCGGAATTGTCCGCGGGCGCAGTGGTTTGTGCGACCGCGCTCGATCCGGCATCGATCTCAAAGGCGAGAGCGGCGCAGAGCGCAAGTGCAGCCGCCGAGCCGGCGATGGCGATCGTCCTCATCAGCTTTCCTCCTTGTTAGCGGCTCCGGTCAGCTGGCTCGCCATGAAGGCTATGAAGTCGCCCTTTTCGGCGGGCGTGCATTCGCGACCGAGCACAGTGTTGCAGTTCCGCCGGAACCATTTCTCGACCTTGGCGATGTCGGTGAAGCGATCGGGGTTGGCCGAAACCGCCATCGGCTTGATCTCCTTGCCGACGCGGGTGCGGCCGATATTGGTTGGATCGGTCGTGTGGCACGTGCTGCACGAGGGTGTGTCGCCACTGCCGGTACTGGCGAGAAAGAAGGCCTTCCCTCGGTCGGCCGAGAAACCGGAGATGGGATCGCCGCTCGCCTGAGCCTGCTCGGCGTAGTGATCGAGAATGGCCTGCTGCGCGGCCGCCGCCGCCAGGCACGCTGCCGCCGATCCGACGAGAACGACGGCGGAAATGAAGAGTGTTCGCTTGGTCCGGGTCACGGTTCGGCATCCTCTGGTATGGCGATTGCGGATGGGCGGAACGAGACCGCTCGCGGCGTCGGCGTGGCAGGCGTCGCAATTCCCGCGGCTTGCGACCGCAGGCGCGGCGAAAACCCGGTCGGGGATGCGGGCGTGGCGGTGGCGCCAGAACGACGTCGCCGTAATGCTCAAGGGATCGTCGGGGTTGCGGCGCCGGAAGACGTTGGCTGCGCGCGTGTCGAATGCGTCGGCCGAGTTGGCGGTCAGATAGGCGAGGATTGTCTGAGCGGTTCCCGGATCGAGCGAGGCGTCTTCGCCGAAGTGATCGCTCAGGCCCGCCATTAGCGCGCGCCACGTCTCCGCCGGCGCGAGGCTTGGATGATAGGCGACATGACAGTCGCCGCACTCCGACGCGTAGACCGGATCAAGCGGCTTTGTCGGGACGCCGAGCGCCGGCCGGTTGGCGAGCGTCGCGAGCGCCGCCGTCGAGACGACGAAAAGCGACGCTGCGATTGCTGCGGCGGCGACCGGATAGACCTTGCGCCTGGCGGGAACGGCATCACCGGCGCGCAGCTCCTTGCGCCCGTCGATCATGGACCTGACCAGGTTCTCGCCGGTGCGCCGGCTCTCGAAGATCGCGCCTGCCACATGCAGGCCGATCAGGACGAGGAGGCCGTAGGCAAGCAGAGCGTGGATCTGGCGCGCCGCTTCGCCGACGACGAAGCTCGACGCAAAGGCGAGCGGCCCGGATTTGATGACGCCGCCGAGCGCCACCGTCCCGCTCGCAGCGACGGCGAGGACGGTCGCGAGGAGCGCCAGGATCATCGCCGCGCCGAGCGGATTGTGGCCGAGATGGCGCCGTCCCGCGCCGGTCTTAAGCTCCGTCAGATGATGGAGCACGACCCGCGGGCCGCGGATGAAGCCGGAGAAGCGGGCGGTAGATGGACCGAGGAACCCCCAAACGATCCGCGCGGCGACCAGCACCGCAGCGCTGGTGCCGGCGATGACATGCGCGTTGACCCAGGTCGGCGGCAACCAGAGGCTGGTCACAAGCGCGACCGTCAGAGCGGCGACGAGGAGCCAATGGAAGATGCGGACGAAGGGATCCCACACGGCCAGCATCGGCCGCGATTCCTGCAGACGGATTGCGGCTTTGGCTGCGTAGTTGACGCTCATCGCTTTTCGCTGAAAGAGGCGCATTGAAGGAAATCGGGCTTGAGCCCGGTTCTCCTCACAGGTCACGGGCTGCGGTGACGCGCCAAGGTGTCAGCCGGCCGCTGACATCTGCCTGACGCCGCTTGTCAGCGAACTGTCAGCTTCGATTGGAGACGTAGCCCTGGCGGCTCCGCGTCAGGCCAGATTTCTGTTGGCCAAACACAATCCGCGCGCCAGAGTGTCGGGTTGAGGCGCCTCGGGAAGGCGCTCGGGAGGGTCTTCAATGAGACGCACAGTTCACGGCCTGATGGCGGCCTTCACGGCGGCTTCGCTGCCCACGGCGGGATTCAGCCAAGCGATGATGACGGAGATCGGCCCAGGCGAGGGGCAGGTCGATATCGTCGCCTGGCCCGGATATATCGAGCGGGGCGAGTCGGACGCCGCCTACGACTGGGTCACCCAGTTCGAGAAGGATTCCGGCTGCAAGGTCACCGTAAAAACGGCCGCCACGTCCGACGAGATGGTGACGTTGATGAATCAGGGCGGTTTCGACCTCGTCACCGCATCGGGCGATGCCTCGCTTCGCCTCGTTGCCGGCGGGAAGGTGCAGCCGGTCAATGTCGATCTGATCAAGAGCTGGTCCACGGTCGACGACCGCCTCAAGGACGCGCCCTGGTACACGGTCGACGGCAAGCGATACGGCGTACCCTACCAGTGGGGTCCGAACGTGCTCATGTACAGTACCGATGCGTTCAAGGATCAGCCGCCAACGAGCTGGTCTGTCGTGTTCGAGGAGCAGACGCTGCCGGACGGCAAGTCGAACAAGGGGCGCGTGCAGGCCTACGACGGCGCGATCTACGTCGCCGATGCCGCCACCTATCTGATGTCCAAGAAGCCTGAGCTCGGCATCAAGGATCCTTACGAGCTTAACGAGGAGCAATACTCCGCTGCGATGGACCTCCTCAAGGCGCAGCGTCAGCTCATCGGCCGCTACTGGCACGATGCGATGGTGCAGGTAGACGACTTCACCAACGAGGGCGTCGTCGCGTCGTCTTCGTGGCCGTTTCAGGTGAACCTGCTCAAGGCCAACGGTGCGCAAATCGATTCCGTCGTGCCGGAGGAAGGCGCGACCGGGTGGGCTGACACGACGATGATGCATGTCGACGCGGCGCATCCGAACTGCGCCTATATGTGGATCGAGCACTCCCTCGATCCGAAGGTGCAGGGTGATCTTGCGGCTTGGTTCGGCTCGGTTCCAGTGGTGCCGGCGGCATGCAAGGGCAACGAGCTTCTGACCGACGATGGCTGCGCCACGAACGGCTTCGACAACTTCGACAAGATCCACTTCTGGAAGACGCCGATCGGCAAGTGCGAGACGCAGGAGAACTGCGTGCCCTACAGCCGCTGGGTGTCCGACTACATCGCCGTGATGGGCGGACGGTAATCCGGGTCAGCGTCGATATAATGGGTCGGCCGGCCGTCGCACCTGCCCGGCATCCAAGGCGACCACACCGCTCGTCGAACGCGGCGAGGACAACGTTCGGTCAATTCGACCGGCAGTCCCCGCCGCGTCCTTCCGTTCCCGCACCGGGTCCGTCGTCCGACACGTGAGGAGCGGCCATGGTCTCCGCAGTCTCCCTGCAGAGTGTCTCCCGGCATTTCGGCGACGTGCGTGCCGTCGATGGCGTGAGCCTTGAGGTCGCCGAGGGCGAATTCTTCGCGATGCTTGGTCCCTCCGGCTCCGGAAAGACGACATGCCTGCGGTTGATCGCCGGGTTCGACCAGCCGACGCTCGGCCACATCGAGATATTCGGCGAGACCGCCGAAGGAGTCCCGCCCTACCGGCGCAACGTCAACACGGTCTTCCAGGACTATGCGCTGTTCCCGCACATGAACGTGCTGGAAAACGTCGCCTACGGGCTGATGGTCAAGGGAGTCGCACGGCGGGAGCGCGAACTGCAGTCGCGCGCGGCGCTGGCCCTGGTCAGGCTGGAGCAAATGGACCAGCGGCGGCCGGCGCAGCTTTCCGGCGGTCAGCGGCAGCGCGTTGCGCTCGCTCGCGCGTTGGTCAACCGCCCGAAGGTGCTGCTCCTCGACGAGCCGCTCGGCGCGCTCGATTTGAAGCTTCGCGAGCAGATGCAGATCGAGCTGAAGGCGCTGCAGCAGCAGCTTGGCATCACTTTTATCTTCGTGACCCACGACCAGGGAGAGGCGCTGTCGATGTCGGACCGTGTGGCCGTCTTCGACAAGGGAAGGCTCGTGCAGGTGGGGACGCCGAGCGAAGTGTACGATCGCCCGAACACGCGCTTTGTCGCCGACTTCGTGGGCTCTTCCAATGTGCTCGATCCGGAGTTCGCCGCGCACCACGGAGGCGCGAAAGCGTGGTCGAGCCTGAGGCCTGAGAAGATTGAGATCGCTTCTCCAGAGGACCGCCAGGACGGATCGTGCCGGGCGGACGGGGTCGTCACCTCGGTTCAGTACCAGGGCGCAACGACGCGCCTCGTCGTCGACGTTGCAGGAACTGCGCTCGGTGTCGTGCTTCCGGCGGGTACACGCTCTCCCAAGAATGGCGAGCGTGTCGGCCTGCGTTGGCGCCGAGATGAGCTGCATCGATTGGAGCAGCAATGAGCGTCGAGGTGGAGAGCACGTTCGGCGCCGTCGAGCACACCCGAGGCGGGCCGCTTCGTCGGCTCTCGGACCTCTTCTTTCGCCAACCGAAGTTGCTCCTTCTTGTTCTTCTCGGTCCCCCGCTTCTTTGGATCTGCGTGGTCTATCTCGGCTCGCTCTCCGCTCTTCTCGTGCAAAGCTTTTTTCACCTCGACGATTTTTCGGGCCTCGTCGTTCACGAGCTGACGCTCTCGACCTATGCCGAGCTGCTGCGGCCGTCCAATCTTGACATCATCATCCGCACCGTCGTGATGGCTGCGAGCGTGACGATCGCGGCTGCCCTCATCGCCTTTCCGATTGCCTATTACGCGGCGCGCTACGCGCGCGGCCGTCTCAAAGCGCTCTTCTACCTTGGTGTGATGTTGCCGCTTTGGTCGAGCTATCTGGTGCGGGTTTACGCCTGGAAGCTCATTCTCGCCAAGGAAGGCATCCTCACCTGGCTTGCCGGCGAGCTTCACCTCACTTGGCTTCTCAACGCTATCCTGGCCATCCCGGTGGTCGGCGGACCGTCGCTCTCGATCAGCTACCTCGGGACCTTCATCGTCTTCGTCTATATCTGGCTGCCGTTCATGATCCTGCCGGTACAGGCAGCGCTCGAGCGCGTGCCGATCACGCTGCTTGAGGCATCCGCCGACCTCGGCGCGGAACCGAGCCAAACCTTCCGTACGGTTCTTCTGCCGCTGGCGCTGCCTGGTGTCGTAGCCGGATCCATTTTCACTTTTTCGCTGACGCTTGGCGACTACATCATCCCGCAGATCGTCGGCACGTCGCGGCTGTTCATCGGGCAGGCCGTCTACACGCAGCAAGGCACGGCCGGAAACATCCCGCTCGCCGCCGCCTTCACCGTTGTTCCGATCGTCATCATGGGCATCTACCTGACCGTTGCGAAGCGCCTGGGAGCGTTCGATGCTCTCTAGGCGGCATGCAGCCCCCCGCTTCCCCGAGGGGAACAAGTGATGGACGCCTGCCATGGCTGACGGCCCGCGCTCGTCGCTCTTTCTGAGACTTGCGGCAGCGGCGGGGCTTCTGTTCCTGCATCTGCCGCTGTTGCTGATTTTCGTCTACGCCTTCACCACCGAGGACAAGAGCTACCAGTTCCCGCCGCCGGGCTACACGCTCGACTGGTTCAAGATCGCCTGGAACCGATCCGACATTTGGGACGCGCTGTCGCTCTCGGTGCGTATCGCGGCGATGTCCACGGCCATCGCGCTCGTTCTCGGCACGCTTGCCGCGGGGGCCGTCAGCCGCTCGCGATTCTTCGGGCGCGAGGTCGATCTCGCTTCTCCTCATTCTCCCGATCGCACTGCCAGGCATCATTACCGGCATCTCGCTTCGCGCCGCCTTTGCGCTCGCCGACATCCCGTTCTCGATCATGACGATCGTTCTCGGACACGCGACATTCTGCGTGGTCGTTGTCTACAACAACGCTGTGGCGCGCCTCAGGCGCACCTCCGGCTCCTTGATCGAAGCTTCGATGGATCTCGGTGCGGACGGCTTCCAGACCTTCCGCTATGTGCTCCTGCCCAATCTCGGAACGGCGCTTATGGCCGGAGGAATGCTGGCCTTCGCGCTTTCTTTCGACGAGGTGATCGTCACGACCTTCACCGCCGGGCAGCAGACCACACTGCCGATCTGGATGCTGTCGGAGCTGATCCGTCCGCGCCAGAGACCAGTCACCAACGTCGTTGCCGTGTTCGTCATCGCCGTGACCTTCCTCCCCATTCTTGCCGCCTATTACCTGACGCGCGAAGGGACCGAGGTCGCCGGCCACGGAAAGTAGGAGGAGACAATGCACGCAGAGATGCTGATCGGGGCGAAGCTCGCCAAGGGAAAAGGCGACGCGGAACCGGTGATCAATCCGAAGACCGGTGGAAAGATCGTCAACCTCAAAGAGGCAACGGCTGAGCAGGTCGATCAGGCGGTCGCGGCTGCGACGAAAGCCTTCGACGGTTGGTCGCGGACGACTCCCGCGCAGCGCGCGAGCCTCATGTTCAAGCTTGCCGATCGCATCGAGGCGGATGGGCGGGAGTTCGCCGAGCTTGAAGCGCTGAACTGCGGGAAGCCGGTCAATGCGGTCATGAACGACGAGTTGCCGGCGATCGTTGATTGCCTGCGCTTTTTCGCCGGCGCCGCGCGCGTGATGCCGGGAAGTGCCGCAGCCGAATACATGCCCGGCTTCACCTCGATGATCCGCCGCGATCCCGTTGGCGTCGTCGGCTCCATCACTCCCTGGAACTATCCTCTGATGATGGCGGTGTGGAAAATCGGGCCGGCGCTGATGGCCGGCAACACGATGGTGCTGAAGCCCTCGGAGATGACGCCCCTTACCACGCTCAAGCTCGCCCGCCTGATCGCCGACATCTACCCGGAAGGCGTGTTCAATGTCGTCGTCGGGCGCGGCGCGACCACGGGCAATGCGCTTATCAACCATCCGGGCGTGCGAATGATCTCGCTGACCGGCTCGATCGCCACAGGTCAGAAGGTGCTGGAAGCGGCATCGAAGTCGATTAAGCGCACGCATTTGGAGCTTGGCGGCAAGGCTCCCGTCATCGTCTTCGACGACGCGGACCTTGAGTTGGTCGTTTCCGGTCTCCGTGCCTTTTCCTTCTACAACGCGGGCCAGGACTGTACGGCCGCTTCGCGCATCTATGCCGGCAAAGGCATCTACGAAAGGCTCGTCGCGGACCTCTCCTCGGCCGCATCCTCGATCCGCTACGCCAAGGCGGATGACAGCGCGAATGAGATCGGCCCGCTCATTTCGGCACGACAGCGCGAGCGCGTATCCGGATTCGTCGAGCGTGCGACAAAGCTCAAACATGTGGAGGTCGCGACCGGAGGGCATGCGGGGAAAGGCAAGGGCTTCTTCTATGAGCCCACGGTCGTTGCCGGCGCCAGACAATCGGATGAGATCGTCCGCCGCGAGGTCTTCGGGCCTGTCGTCTCCGTCACGCGATTCGACGACCCCGAGAAGGCAATCGAATGGGCGAACGATTCCGACTACGGGTTGGCATCCTCGGTGTGGAGCAACGATATCGGAAAGGCGATGGCCGTCGCGGCACGCCTGCAATACGGCTGCACCTGGGTGAACTGCCACTTCAACCTGACCAGCGAGATGCCGCATGGCGGCTTCAAGCAATCAGGCTATGGCAAGGATCTCTCGATCTACGCGCTGGAGGACTACACCGTCGCGCGGCACGTGATGGTCAAGCTGTCTGGATAAGTGAGCTTCGGACACGGCCACCGACCTCGCTATCGTGCGGTAGTCAAACCGCGGTGAGCCATCGGCAAAGTCGAGCCCATCGGCCTCATTAGCCAATAGGCGCTAAGCCAGTTCAGCGCGGAGATACCCCTCCCTACAAGGGGGGAGCGAGGTTGCAGCTCAGTCGGAATGCCCGGCTTTGAAGCTGTTCTCGATGCGCTCGACGATCGGCGAGTAGAACGGCTTCTGCTCCTTGGGGAAGTCGATCCCGAAGGCAGAGATGACGCCGTCCCTGAAGAAGTACTTTTCGTAGAAAATGTCGTCGCCGCGAAAGCCGGAGACGACAAGCCAAGTGTCGCCGGACGGGCTGTAGGTCACATTCTCGTAGCCCTGCGTGCCCGTCATGTGCGTTCGAAACGATGCCGGCGTCTCGCCGTCGACGTTGTGGGAAGCCCAAATCTCGAGAGAAGCGTCCTTCGCGGTGAATGCCCGGCCGTCGCCGTTCTGCGGCGGCGCCTCGGGCGTGAAGATTTCGGCCGGGTATTCGAAGCGCATTCCGAAGCGGTCGTTGACATAGGTTTGCCACCCGCCTGCGCCCGGAATGAACTGATCCGCCTGCGCGACGCCGAAGAGCAGCGCCGCACCTGCCATCGAAGCGCACGCGGCGCGAAGGGCGCGCACGTAGCCGGCGTGGCCTTCATTGTGCATTTGTACGCCTACCGCGTACTTCCCGGCCGCGCGCCGTCGTCTCGCTGTCCGGTATCTGCCCATTGCGCGACAGAATCACCGCGACCGGTCGCCACGCCGGAACGTGCGAGCAGACGATCAGCACCATCACCATGATCGGCACCGAAAGGAACATGCCGACGATGCCCCACACGAAGGCCCAGAAGGTCAGCGAAAGTATGATGACGAGCGGAGAAAGATTGAGAGAGCGCCCCATCAGCGGCGGCTCGACAAAGCTTCCAATGACGAACTGGATCGCGATCATGCCGATGACGATGACGAAGAACGGCCCGCGCGTGTCGAACTGCACCAGCGCAACGGCGGCCGGAAAGATCGTCGCAACGACCGACCCGATGTTGGGGATGAAGTTCAAGAAGACGGCAAGGATTGCCCAGGTCTCGGCGAAATCGAGCCCGACGGGCCTCATGACCGCGTAGGCGGCGGCGCCGGTCATCACGCTGACGACGAGCTTGATGAAGAAGTAGCGCTGAACGCTTCGTGCAATGGAGCCCAGCACGGTGTGCATCTTCTCGGCGCGTTCAGGGTCGGGGAAGAGGCGCTCGAACTTGGCGTGGAAAGCACCCCGCTCCACGAACAAGAAGGCCACGTAGAGCGCGATCAGGGTGATGCTGGTTATGATCGAACCGGCCGAGCCGAGAACGGCGGGGATGCGGGCGCCTAGATTGATTTCCGTCAGCCCTTTGCGAAGGTCGTCGGCGAGGTCGTGCCCGAGATATTCCGCCGCGGCGGCAACGAGAGACTCCACGCGGCCGAAATAGCGGGGGCTCGCCGCCACCACCGCCTCGACCTGAGCGGAGAACACCGAGGCGATCAGAAACGGCAGGTAGACGACCACGATGAGCCCGACCGCGATCGCGATCGGGCGCGGGACCGACCAGCCCCCGATGCGCACCCTCGTGACGTGGTTGATCAGCGAGGTGAGCAGGTTGAACAGAACCAGCGCGACCGCGATCGGGATCAAGAAGGACCGGCCCACCACCAGGATCACCAGCACGATCGTTGCGGTGACGAGCCCGAGGAACCAATGGGGGATGTTCATTGCACGCCAGCATGTCCAAGGAGCGGACGTCTGTCACCGGAATCGCGAGCTTATCCCATCAATCCTCGCAAGGAAGCCCGGCCTCCGACAGAAACGCGAACACGCACGCGACGTTCATTGCGGATTGAGAGGAACGCCCGGGGGAACTGGCCTAGCCTTGTCCTCGCGCTTATCGAACTTCTCGCGCGCCTCGTCGACGCGCGTTTGGTTCTTCAATGCCCAGTCGGCCAGGGCACCAACGGGGTTGAGCAGATCGCGTCCGAGCGCCGTCAATTCGTACTCGACTTGCGGCGGGGTCGTGGGAAAGACCGTCCGGATGACGAAGCCATCGCGCTCGAGGCTGCGCAAGGTCGTCGTCAGCATCTTCTGGGAGATGCCGTCGATCTGCCGCCTGAGCGCGCTGAACCGCAGCGGACCGTTGCCGAGACGAGCCACGACGAGCACGCTCCATTTGTCGCCAATCCGCGACAAGAGCGCGCTGATCGTCTGGCATTCCTCGGTATGGGGCGCGTGATTTGGTTTCAAAAAAGTGCCTCCTTGCGGCCCCCGGACAGGCACTCATATATCTCTGCTCTCTTTTGGATACCACTGGAAAGATCGGATCATGGCAAAGCCGAAAATCGGGGTGATCGTCGGGAGCACGCGGCCGGGCCGCTTCGCGGACCACCCGGCGAAATGGATCAAGGAACTGGCGGAAAAGCGCGGGGATATCGAGGTCGAGATGCTCGACCTCCGCGACTGGCCGCTGCCCTTTTTCGATGAGGAGATGTCACCCGCCTACGCACCGTCGAAGAACGAGGTCGCACAGCGCTGGCAGAGGAAGATCGATTCGCTCGACGGCTTCATCGTCACCGCGGCGGAATATAATCGCGGGCCGACTGCGGTCCTGAAGAACGCGCTCGACTACGGCTACAGGGAATGGAACCGCAAGCCGATCGCCTTCGTCGGTTACGGCGGCGTCGGCGGTGCTCGCGCCGTCGAGCAGCTCAGGCTTCACGCGGTCGAGCTGCAGATGGCGCCGATCCGCTCCGCCGTGCACATCCAGATTCCTGTCTACCTTGGCGTCATCAAGGAAGGCAAAAGCCTCAACGACTTCGAGCCCGTCGTGCAAAGCGGCAAGGACATGCTCGACCAGCTCGTGTGGTGGACGCATGCGCTGAAGACGGCGCGGGAAGAAAGCGCGGCACGCCAGAACGCAGCGTGACGCTTCCGTGGAGGGGTGGATTGCAGAATTAGGCAGGAGATTCGCGCCGCGGCCATATCGGCCGCGGCGCTGAACGTTTTGCTTTAGCCCGCCGGCTTGATGTTTTGGTTTGAGCGGAAGAGGTTGTCCGGATCGTATTTCCGCTTGATGGCGGTAAGGCGCTTGAAGTTCGAACCGTAGACCTTCTCGATGCGGTCGGTCTCGTCCTCCGGCATGAAGTTCACGTAGGCGCTGCCGATCGCATACTTGGCTGCCGCGTCGAAAAGCTTGCGCGCCCAGCCGATGCAGGCGGCATCCTGTGAAGCTTCCCGCCAGCGCGTGTGCACGTTCATGATGAAGTGCGCCTTGCGCTGCGGATACGCGGTGGCGTCTGCGGGCACGCGCGCCATCGCCCCGCCGACATGCGCGATGAAGATTTCGCATTCGGGACCCGGAAGCGTCTTCACGGCGTCGAGCAGCATGTCGATAGCTTCCTCGCCGAGACCCTCGAAATCGTGCGTCTTCCAGTAGTTTCGCGCGCCCGGCGTTAAGAGCGGATCGAAGGCCGCCTGCCAGCCGACGAACGGATGCGGGGAGACGACATCGACGATTGGCTTCCCGAGCCCGCGGAGCTCCGCCATCCCCTTCTCGCCCTCCGCCATGTCGCCGGCCCAGATCATCGCCAGGATCAGCACCTCCTTGCCGTGCCATTCGGCAGGAATGAACGGCAGCGGCGGCGCCTGACGCATGACGGCCCAGCAAGTGAGGTCGTCGGCCGCCTTGTCCAGGATCGGCTGATACTGCGTCAGGATTTTCTTCGCATCGGCGAAGGGATGGATCACGAGGCCCGAAAGCACCTGCGGGCCGACAGCGTGGAGCTTGAACTCGAAATTCGTGACGATGCCGAAATTGCCGCCGCCGCCGCGGATCGCCCAGAAGAGATCCGAGTTCTCCTTCTCGCTCGCGCGAAGCAGCCTGCCGTCGGCCGTGACCACGTCGGCGGAGACGAGATTGTCGATGGTCATGCCGAACTTGCGTGTGATCCAGCCGAAGCCGCCGCCGACGGTCAGGCCGGCGATGCCGGTGGTGGAGTTGATGCCGGTCGGAACCGCGAGCCCGAAGGCCTGCGTCTCGCGATCGACATCGGCAAGCGTCGCGCCCGGCCCGACATTGGCCAGCTTTGCGACAGGGTCGACGCGCACCCACCGCATGGGCGAGAGGTCGATGAGCAAGCCGCCTTCGCACACGGCGCTGCCCGCGATGTTGTGACCGCCGCCGCGCACGGCGACGACAAGGCCGTGCTTGCGGGCGAGCGCGACAGCTTGAAGGACATCGGACGCGCCCTGACAGCGAATCGCGAGCCCGGGCCGGCGGTCGATCATGGCGTTCCAGATCGTACGAGCTTCGTCGTATCCGGCATCCATGGGCGCGCATGCGGTGCCGCGAAGCTGGGCGCGCAACGCCTGCAGGTCGTCGGGTGGTATGGCGACGAGCGTGGCGCCGATTGTGGAAATGCTGACGTCTGTCACTGTGGAATCCTCCTCAGGCGATGGTTCCGACTTTTCCGCCCGGCCTTTGGTTCGATGCGCGTAGTCAAGACCTGCCGATCGGCCTAAGCTAGTCCAGTATCTGGACTTGGCTCGTTCCTTCCGCTGGGCTCTGTTCCCGGCGGTGCTTCGCGAAGGAGGACCGGATGCAAGAGCTTGGAAGCTATGGGCAATTCTGTCCGGTGGCGATGGCGACCGAGATCATCTGCACGCGCTGGACGCCGCTGATCCTGCGCGAGCTCATCGCCGGCAGCACGCGCTTCAACGACCTCAGGAAGGGCGTCCCCCGCATGTCTCCGACGCTGCTTTCGAAGCGTCTCAAGGAGCTGGAGGAGTCCGGCGTCATCGAGCGCACGCGGGGCGACGACGGCGCGTGGCACTACAGGCTGACGCCCGCAGGACATGAGCTGAAAGAGGTCGTCTTGGCGCTCGGGTTTTGGGGACAGCGCTGGATCGAGGCGCGCACGAGCCTGAAGAATCTCGATCCGTCGCTGCTCATGTGGGACATGCGCCGGAACCTCGATCCGACGCCGATGCCGCCACGCCGCGCGGTGATACAGATTCAGTACCCGGAATTGTCACCCGCCCGGCGCAATTGGTGGCTGATCGTGGAGGGAAGGCAGACCGACCTTTGCTCCGTCGACCCGGGCTTCGAGGTTGACCTTCATGTCGAGACCGATCTTCGCACGATGACCGCGATCTGGATGGGCCTGACCTCCGTCAGGTCGGAGGTGGCGGCAGGCCGCATGAAGCTCGACGGCGACGGACAACTGAAGGCGTCGATGCAGCAGTGGCTGGGCTTGAGCCCTTTCGCGGTGGAGAAGAAGCTCGCAGCGGCGTGAAGCTGAGCGAAGCTCGGCCTTGAAGGTTTGTCATCCCGGAAGCGTCGCGGAACGCGATGCTATCCGGGATCCATGCACTCCATGACGCGCAGAAGACTCTGCAGCGATAGCACCGCCGCTCGCCTCCACCTTGTGTTCATAGGTCCCGGACAGGCTCGCGAAGCCCGCCTTCCGGGATGACAACCTGGGTAGAGAATTCTGCTTGTTTTCAGGCCAGCAGCTTCTCGCGTCCCTGCCGCTCCTGCTGCGGGGAGCGGCCGTAGAGCTCGCGATAGCACTTCGAGAAGTGCGAGGCGGAGACGAAGCCGCAGGCGACCGCCACTTCGACGATCGCCGCATCCGACTGGATGAGCAGGTGCCGCGCGCGGTCGAGACGGATTTCCAGGTAGTAGCGGGCAGGGGAGCGGCCGAGATTGCGGCGGAAGAGGCGCTCGATCTGCCGCCGCGAGAGCCCGGCATATTTGGCGATCTCCACGAGCGACAGCGGCTCGGCGATGTTCGCCTCCATCAATTCGATAATGAAGAGGAGCTTGGTGTTCTGTAACCCCAGGCGGGCGCGAAGCGGCAGCCGCTGCCGATCGGTCGGCGCGCGCATGCGATCCGTCAGCGCCTGCTCGCAGACTTTTGTGACGATCTGCTCGTCGAGGTGCTCGCCGATCAGATGCAGCATCATGTCGAGCGAGGCGGTGCCGCCGGCGCAGGTGTAGCAGTTGCCGTCGACCTCGAAGAGATCGGCATAGACCTGCGCTTCGGGAAAGCGCTCGGAGAAAGCGGGAAGCGACTCCCAGTGGATGGCGCAGCGCCTTCCATCCAGAATCCCGGCGTCCGCCAGAATCCAGGCGCCGGTGTCGAGCGCTCCGACGCCGATCTTCTGCCGGTCGAGCGAGGCGATCCAGGAATTCAGATTGCGGTCGTGGAAGCGCTCGACGCCGAGCGAGCCGCAGATGAAGACGTGGTCGGGCCGCTCCCCGCCGCGCACGCGCTCGCGCGCTTCCTTGAGCCCCATGTCGACGTTGAGCCGGATGCCGTTCGAGGCAACCGCCGGCTCGCCGTCGAGCGATATGAGCGACCACCGATAGGCGCGCGTCCCCGCCATGCGATTGGCGATCCGAAGCGGCTCGATCGCCATGGCGAAGGCGATCATCGTGAAGTTCGGGATCAGCACGAAATAGAAGTGCCGCTCGCGCACAGGCTCTGGCGATCGGCGCGGCTGTCCGATTCGCCTCTTGGCCATGTCGCATCTGGAGCACTTGCGCCATATGAAAAACGCTAGTCCCTTCGCAGTTCTCTGCCAAGTGGGCGCGCGACAATTGTCGCAGAGGGAACAGACACCTTAAGCCGGGAGGGAGCCATGGCGGCGAAAGTGAAGAGCGACATCGAGATTGCGCGCGCCGCGAAAAAGCGCCCGATCCTTGAGATCGGCGCGAAGCTGGGCATCCCGGCCGAGAGCCTCGAGCCCTACGGAAACGACAAGGCCAAGGTATCGGCGGACTTCATCAAATCGCTCGCCGACCGCCCCGACGGCAAGCTGATCCTCGTCACCGCCATCAACCCGACGCCGGCAGGCGAGGGGAAGACGACCACGACCGTCGGCCTCGGCGACGCACTGAACCGGATCGGAAAGCGCGCCGCGATCTGCCTGCGCGAGCCATCGCTCGGGCCATGCTTCGGCATGAAGGGCGGCGCGGCCGGCGGCGGCTATGCGCAGGTCGTGCCGATGGAGGACATCAACCTCCACTTCACCGGCGACTTCCACGCCATCACCTCGGCGCACAATCTGCTTTCCGCGATGATCGACAACCACCTCTATTGGGGGAACGCGCTCGATCTCGATTCCCGACGCATCGTGTGGCGGCGCGTCATGGACATGAACGACCGGGCGCTGCGCGAGATCGTCTGCTCGCTCGGCGGGGTCGCCAACGGCTTTCCGCGCGAGAGCGGCTTCGACATCACCGTCGCCTCGGAGATCATGGCGATCCTCTGCCTGGCCAACGATGTCGCCGATCTTCAGAAGCGCATCGGCGACATCGTCATCGGCTACCGACGCGACAAGAGCCCGGTGACGGCGCGCGACATCAAGGCCGACGGCGCGATGACCGTGCTCCTGATGAAGGCGATGCAGCCGAACCTGGTGCAGACGCTTGAGAACAATCCGGCCTTCATCCACGGCGGGCCCTTCGCCAACATCGCGCATGGCTGCAACTCGGTGATGGCGACGAAGACGGCGCTGAAGCTCGCCGACTACGTGGTGACGGAAGCCGGCTTCGGTGCCGACCTTGGCGCGGAGAAATTCTTCGACATCAAGTGCCGCGCCGCCGGGCTGAACCCATCTGCCGCCGTCATCGTCGCGACCGTGCGCGCGCTGAAGATGCACGGCGGTGTGGCCAAGGACGCGCTGTCGAAGCCGAACATCGAAGCGCTGAAGAAGGGCTGCGCCAATCTCGGACGCCACATCGACAACGTGAAGCAGTTCGGCGTGCCGGTCGTCGTTGCGATCAACAACTTCACCACCGACACCAAGGAGGAGATCGCCGCCGTGCAGGAATTCGCCAAGACGCACGGCGTCGAGGCGATCCTCTGCGAGCACTGGGCGAAGGGCTCGGAGGGCACGGAGGAGCTGGCGAAAGCGGTGGTGAAGCTCGCCGAATCCGGCGCCGCGCAGTTCTCGCCGCTCTACAACGACGACCTGACGCTATGGGAGAAGATCAACACCGTCGTCACCCGCATCTACCGCGCCGAGGAGGCGGTCGCCGACAAGAAGGTGCGCGACCAGCTCAAGGCCTGGGGCGAGGAGGGCTACGCGAAGTTCCCGATCTGCATGGCGAAGACGCAATATTCCTTCTCCACCGATCCGAACTTGAAGGGCGCGCCGAATAACCACGTCGTGCCGATCCGCGAGGTGCGGCTCTCCGCGGGAGCAGGCTTCGTCGTGGTGATCTGCGGGGAGATCATGACCATGCCGGGCCTGCCGAAGGCTCCGGCGGCGGAGACGATCGGGCTGGACAAGAGCGGGCTCGTGGAGGGGCTGTTCTAGGCCCCGGCCGCGAACAGATCCGGCTGCCCCCCGACCGCCGCGCCTTCGATGGCGAGCATCTTGAGCTTGGTGTCGACGCCGCCGGGTGCGGAGAAGCCGCCGAGCTTGCCGTTCGCTGCAACGACGCGGTGGCAGGGCACGACGATCGGGAAGGGGTTCTTGCCCATCGCCTGGCCGACGTCGCGCGAGAGGAGCTTGTCGCCGAGCTTTTCGGCGATGTCGCCGTAGGTCAGCGTCTCGCCGGGCGGGATTTTCCGCGCGATGGCATAGACCTGTTTCTCGAAATCGGAGACCCGGCCCATATCGAGCGGGATCGGGGAGAGGTCGGCGCGCTCTCCGGAGAGCAGCGCCACGATCCGAGCGATGGCCTCGCGCACAATCGGCGGCGGATCGGCTTCCGTTGCGCCCGTGAGCCGGCCGAGCAGCCGCTTCCGCGTGCGCGCGTCGTCGGGGCCGGGAAGCTGCAGGCCGACGATACCATGCTCGCCCCAAGCGATGCCGCAGCGGCCGATCGGTGTGTCAAAAAGCGCAAATCCGGAAGCGTCCATGATGCTCTAAACCTAGCACTCTTCGCCCGCGCCCGCCGCCCGATTCCTGCCGTGTGGGTTCGGTAACGGATGTGGCGCATACTGAGCCCAGATGACCCCGCCGTCCTCCGCATCCCGCCCCGTCCTGATCACCGGCTGCTCGAGCGGCATCGGGAAGGCGGCCGCTTTCGCCTTCGTTCGCGCCGGCTTCCCGACCTTCGCAACGGCGCGCAATCTTGCGGATATCGATGATCTGCGCGGGGCCGGCTGCGAGACGCTGCATCTCGACGTGACCGACGAGGCGAGCATGGGCGCTGCCGTGGCTGCGGTCGAAGCGCGCTTCGGCGCGGTCGCCATCCTCGTCAACAATGCCGGCTTTCCCGTCCACGGCCCGATCGAGCAGATCGACATTGCCGCCGTCCGCACGGAATTCGAGACCAACGTCATCGGCCTCATCCGCATGACGCAGCTCGTGCTCCCTGGAATGCGGCAGGCCGGCGTCGGCCGGGTCATCAATGTCGGCTCGACTGCGGGGCGGGTGATCCTGCCCGGGGCGGGCGCCTACCACGCCACGAAATTCGCAGTTGGAGCGATCTCCCGCTCGCTCCGGCCGGAAGTTGCGCCGCTCGGTATAGAGGTCGTGAACATCATGCCGGGGCCGGTCCAGACGCGGTTCCAGGAGAAGATGTACGCGAGCATTCCCGAAAGCCACGCCGACGATCCCTATGCGCCGTTCAAGAAGGGACTGAGACAGCTGATGCAGCGGACGATGACGGCCAAAAGCTTGCTCTCCGTCTCGGCAGACGACGTGGCGGATGTCATCCTGAAGGCGGCCACCGCGGCGCGGCCACGCGGCGCCTACGCGCCGGGGCTTGCAGCGAAAATCGTGCTGCTCTTCGTTCCGCTCGTTCCGGCATGGTTCTTGGACCGCGCCTATCGCCGCATACTTTGGCGCTGAGAGCGCCTTTGTTGCGACACCCTTCCGCCGCTCCCGCGATTGCTCCCATGCCGTTCGCGCCCCTAAACGGGAGGGATGCAGCGCTACAACGTCGTCTCGCTCATTCGCGAAGGCTTGCGCGGCCATCAGGGCTGGCAGCCGGCTTGGCGTTTTCCCGAGCCGAAGGCGAGCTATGACGCCGTCATCATCGGCGGGGGAGGGCATGGGCTCGCGACCGCCTATTATCTTGCGAAGCTCCACGGCCTGAAAAATATCGCGGTGATCGAGAAGGGCTGGATCGGCGGCGGCAATTCCGGCCGCAACACGACCGTGATCCGCTCCAACTACCTGAATGACGAGAGCGCGGCGATCTATCAGCACGCGCTCGACCTCTGGAAGACGCTCGGCCGCGAGCTCGACTTCAACATCATGATGAGCCACCGCGGCGTCTTGAACCTCGCGCATGACGAGGGCGAGGCGCGGCAGCTGAAGCGCCGCGTCGAGGCGAACCGGCTGAACGGCGTCGACGCCGAGTGGCTGGAGCCGGCTGAGATCAAGGAATTCTGCCCGCCGATCTCGATCTCGAAGTCAGCGCGCTATCCGGTGATCGGCGCGACGCTGCAGCGCTCCGGCGGCGTCAACCGCCACGACGCGGTGGTCTGGGGCTATGCGCGCGCCGCCGACTCGATGGGCGTCGACATCATCCAGCAATGCGAGGTGACCGGCATCGACGTGGCTGACGGCGCGGTCACCGGCGTCGACGACGACCAAGGGCACGATCAACACCGGCAAGGTCGCCTGCGTCACCGCCGGACACACGAGCGTCATTGCGAAGATGGTCGGGCTGAAGCTGCCGATCGAGAGCCATCCGCTGCAGGCGCTGGTGTCGGAGCCGATCAAGCCGATCCTCCCCTGCGTCGTGATGTCGAACGCGGTCCATGTCTATGTCAGCCAGTCGGACAAGGGCGAGCTGGTGATCGGCGCCGGCATCGACCCTTATGTCAGCTACACGCAGCGCGGCTCGCTCGACATCATCGAGCACCAGATGGCAGCGCTGATCGAGCTTTTCCCGTTCGTGTCGCGGCTCAGGATGATGCGGCAGTGGGGCGGCATCGTCGACGTCTGCCCGGACGCAAGCCCGATCATCTCCAAGACGCCGGTGAAGGGCTTCTACATCAATGGCGGCTGGGGCACGGGCGGTTGGAAGGCGACGCCGGGGTCGGGCCACGCCTTCGCCGACCTCGTTGCGAACGACACGCCGAACCGGATCGCGGCACCCTTCACGCTGGAGCGGTTCTCGACCGGCGCGCTCGTCGCCGAGCACGGCGCCGCCGCCGTGGCGCATTGAGATGATAACGCCTCGCGACCGCTCCGTTTGACATTGCCCGTCTTCCGTCAGGCCGAGGCCGGGAGCTATGAACACCTCGATCTCAGGGCGGGCGCCAGCATCGCGTTTGTTTTGCAGGCTCCGGTGTTCATGGGTCCCGCACAGCGCGCTTCGCGCCGCTTGCGGGATGACAATCGCAAAGGAGTGTGCAGGAAAGGCGATCGCCATGTTCCTGATCCGCTGTCCCTGTTGCGGCGAACGCGACATCTCCGACTTCGCCTATGGCGGCGAGGCGCATATCGCGCGCCCGACCAACTCCGAGGCGATGAGCGACGAGGAATGGTCGGGCTACGTCTTCCTGCGCTCCAATCCGAAGGGCGTCTTCGCCGAGCGCTGGAACCACCAGGCCGGCTGCCGCCGCTGGTTCAATGCGCTTCGCAATACCGCGACCGACGAGATTCTCGCTGTCTACAAGATCGGCGAGCCGCGCCCGGATGTGAGCTCCGGATACTTCCTGTCGACGCCGAGCGGCGAGGCGTTCGGATCGGGAAACGACGCGGTGAAGGTCAAGCGGGACTGAACTGCCGAGCGCGAGTCGCGAAGCGCGATTCGCCGGGGCGTCCGCGCGGCGGTGAGACATGGCCAACATCTTCGAGAACCTGCCGGCAACGGCGCGGACGAAGTGTTTACCGATCTGCTTGGACGTCCCGGCCTGCGCATCGAGCGGATCGTCTCGACCGGCCAGGCGTCGCCGCCGGGCTTTTGGTACGACCAGCCGCATGACGAGTGGGTGATCCTGCTGAAAGGCTCCGCCGGGCTCGCCATCGAGGGCGAGGCAGAGCGGCGGTTGCAGCCGGGCGACTATGTCTTCCTGCCGGCGCACAAGCGCCACCGCGTCACCTTCACCGCCGCCGACGAGCCGACCGTGTGGCTCGCCGTGCACATCGGCGAGGAAGCCTGAGCGCGGCGCGGGGTCGAATGACCGCCGGAAGTGCAACCGCATTGAGTTCCGTCTTCTCACTCCGTCGCGAGCAGACAGTAGACAGCAACGGGCCGAGGAAAGCCCTTGAGCCGGCGGTCTTCCAGTTTTCGCGTTTTCGCGATCTCCGCGGTCGCCGCCTGGACCGCAGCGTCCATGAGGATCTCGCCGTTCTCCGCCTCGTCGCACAGGCGTGAGGCGAGGTTCACGACCGGGCCGATCGCGGTGTAGTGGAACTGATCCTCAGTCCCGATATGACCCAGGGTCGCGTATCCGGAAGCGATGCCGATGCCGAATCCGAGCTCGATGCCCTGCTGGTGCCATTCCTCCACCAGCTTGCCGATCTCCTTTTGCATCGCCACCGCCGTGCGCAGGCCGCGCGCCTGATGGTCGGGGCAGGGCAGTGGATCGTTGAAGAAGGCCATCAGTCCATCGCCCGCAAACATCCCGATGGTCGCCTCGCTGCGGCGCAGCTCCGCCCCGAGACATTTGTAGTAGGCGGCAAGCACCTGCATGACCACTTCGGGAGCCGATGACGAGGAAAAGGCGGTGAAATTTCTGATGTCACAGAAGACCACCGTGATCTCGCGCCGGTGGCTTTCGCCGAGGATGGCGTTGCCCGACGACACGATCATCTCGGCAAGCTGCGGTGAGAAATAGCGCTTGAGCTGACTGACGCGCTCAAGGTTGCCGTAAAGCTGCTGCAACCTTTCGCCCATCTGGTTGAACTGATTGGCCAGGTCCTCCAGCTCATCGCCCGTCGTGATGCTGATGCGCTGGTTCAGATCGCCATCGCCGATGCGCTGGGCGCCTTGCTGCAGTGTGCGGATCGGAACCACCATGCGCCGCGCCAAGAGCAGGCCGGCGATGACCGCGAGCACGAGGCCTGCCACCAGGAGCGCAACGGAGCGTTTCACGGCCGCATAGATCGGCTGGTAGGCTTCATTCACCGGCAGTTCGACGAACATGTGCCAGTCGAGAGGCGGGATGGGAGCAAAGGCCGCGAGCACCGTATGGCCTTGAAGATCGCGGGCCGTCTTTACCGGCTGCAGGTCGCCGCCCGGCCGCATCCGCCTGGCTTGCCGCACGCACCTGGGCGAGGCTTGAAAGGTCGGTGTTCCTGAGAACCAGGGCGATATCGGGATGGGCAATGAGGCGCCCCTTGCCGTCCACCACATAGGCGGTGCCGCGCCGGCCGACCCGGATGCGCGAAACCACGTCCCAGATGAACTTGAGATTGACCTCGGCCACGCTGACGCCGGCCTCGCGACGGTTGCCACCGACAGCGATGGCCATATAGGGCTCCGACTGCCCGCGGAAATAGACCGGCCCGAACCATACTTTCTGCGCAACGGCCTCGGCGAATCTCGGATCGCTGAGTAATCCTGATCGCTGCCGACGACGTCCACCGCCAACGGGAGACCTTGAGCTGCTCATGCCCGGCGCCATCGAGCAGGGCGAGCTCGGTGATGGCCGGCACTTGGCGCAAAAGGCGCTGGGCATCAAAACGGCGCTGTTCAAGGGTTCCAGCATTCCACGGCAGTTGCGTGGTCCAGCCGATCTGATCTTCGATCTCGCCAATGAACTGGCCGATCTTGCCGGCAGCGGCCGTGGCCTGCTCGTGTTGCAGGCGGATGAGAAAGGCGGTCTGCTCCTGATAGGCAAACCAGATTTGCACCAGTCCGCTCGTCAACAGCGCCGCGGCTACGGCAACCGCAAAAAGGAACGCATATTTGCGGAACAACCGCCCTTTGCCTGGCCGCCGGGCTATCGGGGCTGCTCTCTCCGTCGCGGTGACGGAGCGCTCCGTCATTCGAAAACGTCATCGGCGAGTGCAAGCAGTGACGGCGGGACGGCGAGACCCAGCGCCTTTGCCGTCTTGAGATTGAGGGTGAGATCGAACTTCGTCGGTTGCTGATAGGGCATTCCGGCAGGATCGGCTCCCTTGAAGATGCGATCGAGATAGCCTGCCGCCCGACGGTACGCATCCACGATATCGGGCCCGTATCCGATAAGCCCGCCCGCCTCAACGTACTCGCGGAATTGACTAACGCTTGGCAACCTTGCCTCAATCGCGAGATCCGCGATCAGCCCGCGATGCGCAAGGTTCTCCGGCGCCGGTGTCACGTAAAGGGAGTCACCCCCGGCGCGAACCGCGTCAGCAAATACCTGCTGGTAGCCCTTTTCGCTCTTCTTGGACTCAACGGGCGCGCCGATTATCGTAATGCCCGAGCTGCTCACCAACCTGCAGAAAGTCCGCCGCGAGTCCGTCCCGCCTCCCAATAGGGGCGGAGGACCAATACCACCAGCTTCGACGCTGAAGGAGCGATTTCCCTCAAGAGCGACACGCGCTTGGCGATAATTTCCGGGCCGGCATCGAGGGTGAAACCGGTGATGTTGCCGCCGGGACGGGCAAGGCTCTCGGCCAGCCCGTACCCCACGGGATCGTACTGACAACCGTGACGATTGGCGTTGAGACCTTCGCCTTCTTGAGCAGGCTGACGATGCTCTGTGCCGGCACGAACATCGCGTCGGGGCGGAACGCAGACAAGTCGGCAATCGTTTGGTCAAGCGACGACGGGTCGGCAAGGTGTATCTCGATCTCCAAATTCTGACCTTCGACATACCCGAGCTGCCGCAATTCATCGTACCATGCACGCCAGTAGGGAGCCCGGGGCTCCTTGAGGTCGCTCTCCTGGCCAGGCCGGATGACGACGGCCAGTCGAAAGACGTGTCGCCTTCGCTCGCAAAGGCCACACGCGGTCGCGGCGAGGACAGCCGCGGCCCCTCCGACAAAGTCCCGGCGGCGAAGCCATTTGCGATTGTTCATTGTCTCTTCACCGCCTTGCCTGCGCGACGACACCCCGGCGAACGGGTCCATGGTGCGGAGTCCGCAAAAATCTAACACAGGCGCACGGGGCTAGTAGCAGTTCTTGATCCGCACTTTCCGCCCGGAAGCGCCGTCGCCGACCGCAGGCTTCAAGGCGAAATCTGGAAGGCCTTCACATCAGGTCGATGGACCCGCCGATCAAAGAATGGATACGTGGATGTCTGTTTCTGGCGCTGCTGCGACACCTATTGGCAGCATCCGGCGTGTCGGCAGGCGCCAAGAACTGGACGTGCCATTCAACGATCATGATCACACGGTCTAATGCCGCGAGACCGCGTAGTCGCGCAGAACGTTCGTCTCGAGCTCCAGTTCGTCCAGCCGGTACCGGACCACGTCGCCGATCGAGACGATGCCGATGAGCTTGACCCCGTCGAGCACCGGCAGGTGCCGGATGCGCCGCTTGGTCATGACCTTCGAGACGTGCGAGATCGTGTCCTCGGGCGAGCAGGTCACGACGGCCTTGGTCATCAGGTCGGCGGCCGTCTTGTCTGTCAGTCCACCCGCGCCGTAATCGGCAAGCCCGCGCACGATATCGCGCTCCGAGATGATGCCGTCGATCGACGTTCCGCTCTCGCTGACGATCGCGGCGCCGATCCCCTCCAGCTTCAGCCGTTGCGCAAGATGCTCGATGCTGAGATCGGGGCGGACGGTGACGACCTTGTTGCCCTTGGCCCTCAAGATGTCGGCGACATGCATTGGCAGCACTCCTTTGCAGGCCGTGCGCCGGGGCCACCAGTCAGGCAGTCTCGGCCAACGGCCGACTCCATTCGCCACCCAAGTCCTAACGTAAGCAATGCTGGCGCGCGCGTCAGAACCCGCGCGATGTCGCGGCAATCAGCGCTTTGTCGCGCCTCAGGTGCTCGTCGAGGCGCGGCATGATCTCCACGAAGTTGCAGGGCATGTGGCGGTAGTCGAGCTGCGCCTTCAAGATGCCGTCCCAGGCGTCGCGGCAGGCGCCGGGCGAGCCCGGCAGCACGAAGATGAATGTTGCGCCGGCGACGCCGCCGGTGGCGCGGCTCTGGATCGTCGATGTGCCGATCTTGTCGTAGGAGATGCGGTGGAACACCTCCGAGAAGCCGTCCATGCGCTTCTCGAAGAGCGGCTCCAGCGCCTCCGGCGTCACGTCGCGGCCGGTGAACCCGGTGCCCCCGGTGGTGATGATCACGTCGACGCCCTGGTCGGCGATCCAGCCTTTCACGACGGCGCGGATCTTCTCCACGTCGTCGGTGACGATCTTCCGGTCGGCGAGGACATGGCCGGCCTCGGCGATGCGCGCGGCGAGCGTGTCGCCGGATTTGTCGTCGGCGAGCGAGCGCGAGTCCGACACGGTCAGGACCGCGATGCGGACGGGGACGAAATTTCTCTCAGCGGACGGCATGGCGCCTACTTAACCGCTTCCGTCGGCTCCGCGTCCAGCACCGTCGTATCCTCCGAGCGCGGGTCGAGCGCCGCCGTCTCCGGCGTCATGGCGCGCGACGCCGGCACGGTGGTGAAGGCCTCGCGCACGCTTTCCGGGATCGGAGCGCGCTTGAACGTCCGGTAGAAGGCATAGGCGGCGATGAGCGCGTGGCTCGCGGCAGTGACGACGAAGAGCCCCTCCGGCCAGAGGCCGGCCATCGCGGCGCTCGCGGCGAGCGGCCCGAGCATGGTCCCGGCGCCGTAGAGGAGGAGCAGCCCGCCGGAGACCGCGACGAACTCGCTCGGGTCGGCGTAGTCGTTGGCATGCGCGACGGCGAGCCCGTAGATCGGATAGGTCGCGGCGCCGTAGAGCCCGGTCAGGGTGACGACGATAACGGGGTCGATCGGCTTGAGGAGCACGATGGCGAGGCCGGAGAACCCTGCGACGAGCGCCAGCGCGACGATGACGTAGCGCCGGTCGGTCTTGTCGGAGACGCGTCCGAGCGGCACCTGGGTTATCGCCCCGGAGACGACGGTGATGCTCGTCATGATCGCGATGACGGACGTCGTGAGGCCGATCTTCGTGCCCCACACCGCTGAAAGCGTGCCGAAGGCGCCGTTGATCACGCCGACGAGGAGCACGGTGAAGAACGCGACGGGCGAATTCAGGAAGAGCTTCCTGAGGTCGATCGAGACGCGCGTCAGCGGGCGCGGCGAAGCGGCGGTCGAGAGCGCCGTCGGCAGGATGGCGAAGGCGAAGAGGATCGCGCCCACCATGAAGAGCGTCGACGTCCTCGGGTCGCCCGCGCGCGACGCCGAGCTGGCCGGCGGTTATGCCGAAATAGGTGATCATCATGTAGACGGCGAAGATCGTGCCGCGGGCTTCGTTGCTGGCGCGCTCGTTGAGCCAGCTCTCGATGATCATGAAGGCGCCGGCGGTGAAGAAGCCGGAGCCGACGCGAAGCACGATCCACGCCAGCGGCACGACGAAGATGCCGTCCAGAAGAATGATGATCCCGGCACAGGCGGCGGAGCAGGCGAAGGCGCGGATGTGGCCGACACGGCGGACGACGATCGGCGCTGTCAGGCAGCCGAGGATGAAGCCCGTCGCCCAGCCGGTGCCGAGCAGGCCGAGCTGGCCGGTCGAGAAACCCTCGGCTGTGCCGCGAAGCGGCAGGAGCAGGCCGAGCATGCCGTTCCCCGCAAGCAGGAACGCCGTCGACAGGAGCAGCGCGAGGACGGGGATGATCTGACGGGCCAAGGCGTCTCCGAATCGGCTTTCAAGCGGCCGCTTCGTTCTTGATCACACAGGTTCGCCCGGCAATGCGGCGCGCCGGCGGCGACGCTTCCCGCCGGCGATGCGACGCCGGCGCCAAATTCCCGGGGAGCCGCACTTGTGAGCCCCCGCACAACGGCGCGGGCGGGCGTCGGGCATGGTCCACGCATCGAAGGCGACGGACCTTCGGAAGCCCGAAACGAGAGACCTGACCGCAAGGAGACCTGAAATGACCACCAAGCTTCGCGCCCTGATCGCCGCCGGCATCATCCTCGGGACCACCGCCCTGTCCACGCTCCCGGCAAGCGCCTCCTACTGCTACTACGAATGGTACGTCGACGGCTGGGGCAACTACGCCTACTCCTGGGTCTGCTACTAAGCGGACCGGACCGAGACCTCCTCCCGACGAAGCGGCCCCGAAAGGGGCCGCTTTTCGCTGTGAGCGGCGAAGAGTTCTACTCCGGGCTGAGTGCTTCGCGCACTTTGAGCGCCAGTGTCTCGATCGTAAACGGTTTCGACAGGAGCTGAACGTCGGCGTCGAGAACGCCGTTGTGAACAATGGCGTTCCGCGTATAGCCGGTCATGTAGAGCACCCGCAGATCCGGGAAGCGGTGAAGCGCCGCCTCCGCGAGCTTCCGTCCATTCATGTCAGGCATCACGACGTCGGTGAGGAGAAGCGCAACATTCTCGTTGCGAATCGAGCACGCGCAGTGCCGCGGCGGCGGTCTCTGCTTCGAGGACGCGTATAGCCGAGCTCGGTCAGGCCCTCTATTGTCAGCTTGCGAACGCTCGCCTCGTCCTCGACGACGAGGATCGACCTCTCCGGCGCCACGCTCGATGCGCGTCGAGCTAGCGGGTTCGGGGAGGGCCTTCGGTTCTTTCGCGCCAAAGAAGCGCGGCAGGTAAAGCTTCACCGTCGTGCCCGCGCCGGGCTCGGAATAGATCTTCACGTGACCGCCCGACTGCTTGGTGAAGCCGAAGACCTGTGACAGGCCAAGGCCGGTTCCCTTGCCGACCTCTTTCGTTGTGAAGAACGGATCGAAGGCCTTGGCGATCACGTCGGGAGGCATGCCGAGGCCGGTATCCGTGACGGCCACCAGCACGTACTGCCCTGGCTTCACCTCCGTATGCTCCGCCGCATAGCGATCGTCGAGATGGGCGTTCTGCGTCTCGATCGTCAGCCGGCCGCCGCTCGGCATGGCGTCGCGCGCGTTGACGGCGATGTTCAGAATGGCGTTCTCAAGCTGGCCGGGATCGGCATGCGTCGCCCACAGTCCGCCGCCGAGCACGGTTTCCAATCGTATATCGCCGCCGAGCGTGCGCCGAAGCAGCTCCGCCATTCCGGAAACGAGCTTGTTCGCATCGACCGGCTCAGGAATCAGCGCCTGCTGGCGCGAGAAATCGAGAAGCCGCTTGGTCAGCGCGCTGGCGCGATGCGCCGCATCGATAGCCGCGTCGATCAGTTCGTTCGAGATTCGTTTCGCCTCGCGCCATGCGCCGCTTGATCAAGCTGAGGCCGGAGATGATGACCGCGAGCATGTTGTTGAAGTCATGCGCGATGCCGCCGGTGAGCTGGCCGATCGCCTCCATCTTCTGCGATTGGCGGAGCTGGTCTTCAGCCTGCTCGCGACGGCGCCCTTCCGCAACGAGCTCCTCGTTCGCGAGACGCAATTCGTCGCGGGCCTCGATGAGCCCCGCCGTCTGGCGCCACGCGCTCATGATGGCGTAGCCGCCGAGGATAAGCACGAAGACGAGCACGCCCCAGATCGCGATCGTGAGCACGTCTCGCGCCCTCGCGGACTCTGCCTGAAGCGCGTCGAGCCGACCTTCCTCCGATGCGAGCATTGTCTGGATCAGCGCCCGCGCATCGTCCATGAGGCTTCGGCCGGCGCCGCTGCGGACGATGTTAAGCGCGCCCTCGACGTCGCCCGCCTTGCGGCGATCGACCGTGGTCGTCAGTTCCTCGACCTTCCGATCGGCGATTTCCCGGAGTCTCGCGAGCGAAGGCACCAGGTAGGATCGGGTCGTCGCGGCATCGGTCAGATCGACGAAAGCGCTGTCGAGTTTCGTCAGGGCCTCGTTGAAAGGCTCGAGATATCGCTCGTCGCCGGTGAGCAGGTAACCGCGCTGTCCCGTCTCAGCGTCCTGCAGGATCGAGAGGTAATCGAGGAGGTCCGCCTCGACCTTGATGGAACTCCGGATCGTGGCCTCGCGCATCGTCTGCTGGTGGAAGAACCAGCTCATCCAACCGAACAGGATCGCGAGCGCGAGAAAGCCGAGAAGGAGGGGTCCTACGCTCGAGCGCAGGAAGGATGGGCGTGCGATCTGCAAAAGGAGTCGATCCAGCGATTGGCCAGCGCCGCACTATAGCCGATCGCATCGGCGCGCGAAGACCTGACAAGACGCAGCGAGCTGCGGCCACCGGCGACTATTCGCCGGCGAGCCGCTTCCCGGCCGCCAGGATGGCGGCATCGGTGCCGAGCGCCGTGGTGACGCTGCCGGCGCGCTCGTCATAGGGCGCGCCGTGGAAGGCCGGGTCCTGCCACGGCCCGGCGGTGATCGTGATGCCTCGGAAGACGAGCCGCCCGCCGACGCGCGCGAGGTGCATGCCGCCCGAGGATGAGCCGGTGGCGTCGCAGTCGGTGCGGTAGAAGGAAGTCGCGGCGGTCGAGACCGGCACGCGCCTGACACGGCAGCCCTGAGCGACGGGCACGGAATTGTCGACCGTCTTCTCCATGCCGGCCGGATGCGCCGTGATGACGATCAGTCGGTCGCCGGCCGTGACCGGAACGCTCTCCTCGACCGGGAAGGGCGATGCGCCGAGGATTGGCTCCGCCAACGCGACGATCGCGAAGTCCGCGTTGGAGCCGGCCTTCGGCGGCACGGCGCCGAACGCCGCGCGGCTGGTGTCGAGATCGATCTTCACGGAATCCGCGGCCTGGTTCTTGAAGAAGCAGTCGGAGCGCCGCTGCCCATCGCGCGTGAAGAAGATGTGCGCGGCGGTGATGATCTGGCCGTTGGTGAGGAAGAGCGCCCCGCTCCCGACCGAAGGCGTCGGCAGGAAGCAGCCGACATAGCCGGAGACCTTGCGGATACGCGCGATCTCCTCCGCCGAGAGGCCGAGCGCCGGCCCGACGCAAGCAGCGAGTCGCGCTCGTCGGCGCCATCGATGATGTTGACGGGAAAGATGGCGCCGTCTGAGCGATCGCGAGTGGCGCTTGCGTCGCTGCCCGAGAGCATCACGGACACAACGAGCGGCACAACGGCAGCGGACAGAAGCCTCAAGTTGCGCTCCGCGTTTCCAGGCACAAGCTCGTGGCGCATAAACGCCATATTGCGGGCCCAAATTGGTTTCACTTCGGCGAGACCGATCAACCAAGGGTACTTTCGATGAAGCGCATTTCGTTGCTTGCCGCCGTCTCGCTACTTCTCGTTGTTTTTGCGCCCGCCATAGCCAGCGCCGCCAACGGGCTCACGACCGCCACGGTCAACATGCGCGCCGGTCCCAGCACGGGTTATCCGGTGGTCACCACGATCCCCGCAAACTCGTCCGTGCAGATCTTTGGGTGCGTCAAAGGGGAGTCGTGGTGCGATACGCAGTGGTCCGGGGAGCGCGGGTGGGTTTCCTCCGCCTACCTCAGCTCGGCCTGGCGACAAGCGCCGATCGTCGTCTTCAGCCCCGACATCTACTTCAACCGGTATTATGTCGGCCGGCCGTGGTACAATGCGAGGCCGCGGATCTATGTCGGTCCGAACCACAGGTGCTACCGCGGGCGCTTCGTCGTCGGTTGCAGGTAGGCTCCGGCGAAACAGCGTGCGGACGGACGCTCAGCCGCCCGCAAGTGCTTCCTCCAGGCTCAGCAAGTCCCGCCACGCCAGCTTCTTCTGCAGGGGCTGGCGCAGCAGGTAGGCGGGGTGGAGCGTCGCCATGGCGCGGATTTTCGCGCACGCCGGTGTCGTAGTCGCGCCATTTGCCGCGAAGCCGCAGGATTCCCTCGTTGGTCTTCAGAAGCTGCTTCGCCGAGGCGCCGCCGAGGAAGATCAGGAAATCCGGATCGGCGAGCGCGATCTGGCGCTCGATGAAGGGCCGGCAGATTTCCGTTTCCTGCGGTGTCGGCGTGCGGTTGCCGGGCGGCCGCCAGGGCACGACGTTCGCAATGTAGGCAGATGAACGGTCGAGCCCGATCGCCTTGATCATTCGGTCGAGCAGCTGACCTGAGCGGCCAACGAAGGGGAGCCCCTGCAGGTCCTCTTCCATGCCCGGCGCTTCCCCGACGAACATGACGCGCGCCTCCGGATTGCCGTCGGAGAAGACGAGGTTCGTGGCCGTAAAGCGCAGATTGCAGCCCTCGAAGCTCGCGAGCGTCTCGCGGAGCGCGTCGAGCGTCTCCGCCGTCGCGGCCGCCTCGCGCGCGGCCATGATGGCGGCGTCGGAGGGGACGGTGAGGCTCGGCGGCTCGGCTGGTCGCACGGCCGCGGGCGGCGCCGACGCCCGCCGCGGCGGTGCGCGTCGCAGGCGCGGCGGCTCGGTGCGCCGCTGCCTTGCAGCTTCCTGCCGCTGCGCGACCGCCTCGGCCTGCGCGCGCGAAAGCGCGAAGCGATCGACCGGCGCTTCCTCCAGCGCGAGATCGACCCCCGCCTCCGCATAGAAGCGCAGGATGTCGATCGGATTGGAGTCTGCTCCGGCGGGGCGGGCCATGCGCCTTCTTTCCATAGGAGGCGCGGTGAGGGAAGCCGGCGCTCGACCGCCCCGTTTCTGGACAGGCGGTCCCGTCGCGGCTACGTCATTGGGCCTTACCAGACGAGACGAGACTGACTTTGCCCGATCCCGATGCGCTGCCCGAGCGCGAGAGCATGGAATACGACATGGTCGTTGTCGGCGCCGGGCCCGCCGGGCTCGCCGCCGCGATCCGCCTGAAGCAGATCAATCCCGAGCTTTCCGTCGTGCTGCTGGAGAAGGGATCGGAGGTAGGCGCGCACATCCTCTCAGGCGCAGTGATCGATCCGGTCGGGCTCGACCGGCTGCTGCCGGAATGGCGCGACGAGGAGACGCCGATCACGACGCAGGTGACGGAGGACCATTTCCTTTGGCTCGGGCCTTCCGGCTCCGTGCGCTTGCCGAATTTCATGATGCCGCCGCTGATGTCGAACCACGGCAACTTCATCGTCTCGCTCGGCTCGGTCTGCCGCTGGCTGGCGACGAAGGCGGAGGCGCTCGGCGTCGAGATCTATCCGGGCTTTGCCGGCGCCGAGCTTCTGACCGACGAGAACGGCAGCGTGATCGGCGTCGCGACCGGCGACATGGGCGTGACCAAATCCGGTGAGGCGGGGCCGAGCTACCAGCGCGGCATGGCGCTACTCGGCAAATACGTGCTTCTCGCGGAGGGCGCGCGCGGCTCGCTCTCCAAGGAGGCGATCCGCCGCTTCGGCCTGAGCGACGGTCGCGAGCCGCCGAAATTCGGCATCGGGCTGAAGGAGCTTTGGGAGGTCGCGCCGGAAAAACATCGGCCCGGCCTGGTGCAGCATTCGTTCGGATGGCCGCTCGATTCGAAGACCGGCGGCGGCTCCTTCCTCTATCACTTCGGCGAGAACCTCGTGTCGGTCGGGTTCGTCCTGCACCTGAATTACAAGAATCCGTATCTCTCGCCCTTCGAGGAGTTCCAGCGCTTCAAGACGCATGATGCGATCCGCGGCATCTTCGAGGGTGGCCGGCGCATCGGCTACGGCGCGCGCGCGATCACCGAAGGCGGCTTCCAGAGCGTGCCGAAGCTCGTCTTTCCGGGCGGCGCGCTCGTCGGCTGCGCCGCAGGCCTGGTCAACGTGCCGCGCATCAAGGGAAGCCACAACGCGATGCTCTCCGGCATGCTTGCGGCAGAGCACGTGGCGGCGGCGCTCGCTGAGGGCCGCGCACACGACACGCTCGACGGCTATGAGGCGGCGTGGCGTGACTCGGAGATCGGCCGCGATCTGAAGCGCGTCCGCAACGTGAAGCCGCTCTGGTCGCGACTCGGAACCGTCGCCGGGGTCGCCCTCGGTGGATTCGATATGTGGACGAACCAGCTCTTCGGCTTCTCGCTCTTCGGCACGCTTCGCCACGGCAAGCCGGATTCGGCGACGCTCATGCCGGCGGCCGCCTGTCGGAAGATCGACTATCCGAAGCCCGACGGCGTGCTGACGTTTGACCGGCTCTCCTCGGTGTTCCTGTCGAACACCAACCACGAGGAGGATCAGCCGGTGCACCTCCGCGTCGCCGATCCGGAAATCCAGAAGGCGAGCGAGCACGATGTCTTCGCTGGGCCGTCGTCGCGCTATTGCCCGGCCGGCGTCTATGAATGGGTGGAGGAAGGCGCCGCCGGAAGCAATGCCGCGCCGCGCTTCCAGATCAACGCGCAGAATTGCGTCCACTGCAAGACCTGCGACATCAAGGATCCGAACGGCAACATCACCTGGGTCCCGCCGCAAGGCGGCGAGGGGCCTGTCTATTTGAACATGTGATGATCGATCTCGCGCCGCCGTTTCGGTACGCGACGCCGGCCGACGCGAAGGCGATGGCCGAGTTCGTCAACATGGCGGGTTATGGGCTGCCGCTTTACCTGTGGTCGAAGATGGCTCAGCCGGGTGAAGACGCTTGGGACGTCGGGCGTCGGCGCGCGGCGCGCGAGGAGGGAAGCTTCTCGTATCGAAACGCGGTGATGGTGGAGGAGGCGGGCGAGGCAGTTTCATGCCTGACCGGCTATCCGCTGCCGGACGAGCCCGAACCGATCGACTACGATACGATGCCGGCCATGTTCGTGCCGATGCAGGAGCTCGAGAACCTGGCGCCTTGCACCTGGTATGTGAACGTCCTCGCCACCTGTCCGAAGCATCGCGGCAAGGGGTACGGTGCGCGGCTTCTTTCGATCGCGGAGAGACTGGCCGCGGACACGAAGCGTGATGGACTGTCGATCATCGTCTCCGATGCGAATACCGGCGGTCGCCGGCTTTACGAGCGGAGCGGATATTTGGAGATCGCTAAGCGGCCAATGGTAAAGGATGGCTGGGACGGCGTCGGCGCGAATTGGGTTCTACTGGTGAAAGGCGTTTGAACGCGAACGCGCCTCATTCCTTACCCTTCACCTTGTATCGCCCGGTCTCCGGGTCCTGCTCGAGCGTGTCGGTCGGGAGACCGCGCGCCTTGTCGAGCTCGCGCCCGACCCGCGTCATCTCGCGCTTCACGGCCTTCCAGGCGTACCAGCCGCCGACGACGAGGGCGGCGACAATGACGAGCTGCGGCACTTCTTTCTCCTAGAGCCGATAGCGTTCCCAGAGCGCGCGCTCTTCAAGATCGGAAGCGAGCCCTGAAGCAAGGGCCGCACCGAGCGCGCCGCCAATGCTGATTCCCTTCCGCCCGAAGAAGCTCCGCTCGGTCGAGAACAGCTTTAGCCGGACCTTCTCGCCGAAACGCTCGCGTAGCACAGAGCGGAGGTCGCCGGTGCGGTCGGCGAGCCCGAGCGCGACACCGGTCTTGCCCGACCAGAACTGGCCGGAGAAGATCTCCTGGTCCTTCTCCTTCGCGAGCACGTCGCCGCGGCGCGTCCTGACGATCTCGATGAAGTGGTCGTGCACTTCCTCCTGGATCGCGCGCAGCCGCGCCACGTCCTCCGGCTTCTCCGGCTGGAACGGATCGAGGATGACCTTGGCGTCGCCGGAGGTGTGGACGCGACGCTCCACGCCAATCTTGCGCATTGCGTCGACGAAGCCGAAGCCGGCGGTGACGACGCCGATCGAGCCGACGATCGAGGCGGGATCGACGACGATCTCGTCTCCCGCGCAGGCGATCATGTAGCCGCCCGAAGCGCACACGTCCTCGACGAAGACGATGACCGTCTTCTCCTTCTCTTCGGCGAGCGCGCGGATGCGCTTGTAGATCAGGTGCGATTGCACCGGCGAGCCGCCCGGCGAGTTGACGATGAGCGCGACGGCGGGCGCTGTGCGGATGCTGAAGGCGCGCCGCAGGAGCGGCGCGACGCCGGCAAGCGTCAGCCCCGATTGGAATCGCGAGACGCGCCCGATCGCGCCGGAGAGCCGCACGACCGGCACGATCGGCGCTCGGAATTCGGGGAAGACGCGTTTGATCGCGCCTTCGATCGGCTCAAGCACGCTGCCTCGCCAAGTGGGGTTATCGCTCATCGTTCTTTGAAAATGGGCCTCTCGGGCCGGATTGGCCAGCCCCCGCTATCAGCAAGGTCAATTCAATCATGCCATGCAAGTTCCGCCGCGCCGCGAAGCACGGCATCCGCAACAGGAGTCCAGGCGCCACCCGCTTCGTGAAGAACAACGCCGGGCGCGATCGCAAGCGGCGATCGCCGTCCGCGTCGGCCGGTCACGAGAATGCGACTAGCGACAGCATCGATCGCCGGGTGGACCGGGATAACGCGGACGCCTCCGAACTGCGGCGAAAGCGCACCGAGAACGTCGGCGAGCGCTTCGGCGCGATGGATAAGCGCCAGCGTGCCGCCAGGCTTGAGGAGTGCCGCCGCGGTCGCGACCCAGCCTCGAAGCAGGCCCTCCGCCGCGACGTGCGCTTCGCGCCGGCGCGGATCCGGAGACCGCGAGCCGGCTGCTTCGCGATCGTAGGGCGGGTTCATCAGCACCCAGTCGGCGTCGCCTGCGGCCTCCCTTATTGCATGCATGTCCGAGACGTTGGCTTCGATGAGGCGGACACGGCCGGCGAAGGCAGCGTTCTCAGGCAGCGCGAGTGCCTCGATCCCGCAAGCAATGAGATCGGGGTCGCGCTCGACGCCGATCACCGAGAGCCCAGACGCGCGCGCCGCGAGCGAGAAGGCGACAGTGCCGACGCCGGTCCCAAGATCGACGGCGGTCCCCGTCGCCGTCGCCGGGACAAGCGCCTGGATCAGCCCCGCGTCGAGCCCCGCGCGGTGACCCTTCCGCGGCTGCACCAGCGTGACGCGTCCGCCGAGAAAGGCGTCGCGCGTCCGCGCCTCGGCCACCGCGGCGTTCGCCGTCACGACAGCTCTCCCTCGAGGCCCGCTTCGGTGAGGATGCGGCGCGCATCTGCCAGCCGGTGGCTGGCAACCAGCATCCGCCGCGGCAGAATCCCGAGGGAGCCCTCTATGACGCTCATGTTCTGATCGACCACGGCGTGCTCGATCCCGGCCTCGTTCAGGAGGGCGTCGGCGAAGGAGATCAGGACGGGGTCGTTGCTGCGCAAAAGCTCGATCACGGGGAAGACCCTAACCTCTCGGTGAACGCGGGCGAAGTGGGTTGACCGCGGCGGGGCAAATAGTGCCATCGTGCCGCGTTGTGCGGCCGCTCCCGGATTCTATGGTCCGGAAAAGCTTAAGGAGAGCCGTTTGGCCGTCGTTCTGCCGTTTGAGGAATCCCCGTCGGAACGGGCGCTGATCTCGCCGCTTGTCGATGTGACCGCGGCCGGGATGGAGCAGGTCAACCGCATGGTGATCGAGCGGACGAGCTCCGATGTCGCATTGATCCCCCAGGTTGCGCGCTATCTGATCGATTCAGGCGGCAAGCGGCTCCGGCCGATGGTCACGATCGCGTCTGCCGGCGCGTGCGGCTATCGCGGCGGCGGCGAGGTGAAACTCGCGGCGAGCGTGGAGTTCATGCACACCGCGACGCTCTTCCACGACGACGTGGTCGACGAGAGCGAGACGCGGAGGGGAAAGCGTGCCGCGCAACTCGTCTGGGGCAACCAGGAGAGCGTGCTCGTCGGCGACTTCCTGCTCGGCCAGGCCTTCAAGATGATGGTGGACGTGGGCTCGATCGAGGCGCTGGAAGTCTTGTCGGCGGCTGCCGCGACGATCGCCGAGGGCGAAGTCATGCAGCTCACGACCGCCAAGAACACCGAGACGACCGAGGACGAGTATCTCGACGTGGTCCGCGCCAAGACCGCCGTGCTCTTCTCCGCCGCCGCGGAGGTGGGCGCGATCGTCGCCGGAGCGGACCGCGGCGTGCGCGCGGCGTTCCGCTCGTTCGGCGCCAATCTCGGAATCGCTTTCCAGCTGATCGACGACGCGCTCGATTACGGCGGGCAGACGCCGACGCTCGGCAAGGACGTGGGCGACGATTTCCGCGAGGGCAAAGTGACGCTGCCGATCGTGCTCGCCTACCGCCGCGGGACCGCCGACGATCGCGAGTTCTGGCGGCGGACGCTCGTCAAAGGCTCGATCGCCGACGACGATCTCAACCACGCGGTCACGCTTCTCGACCGGACGCGGGCGCTGAAGGACACAGTGGAGCGTGCCAGGCACTACGGCGCCATGGCGCGCGATGCGCTGGCGCCGCTACCGGACGAGCGTTTCAAGGCCGCACTTTTGCAGGCGGTCGCGTTCTGCATCGCCCGCGCGCATTGATGTGAAGGCGGTCCGGGCCTCGGCGCGGACGCAAGCATTGCTCCGGGACGCCCCAGGGAGTATCCCGGAACAAACCAAGGGAACCCGAGACGATGACGCGATTCGCGTGCTCTTTCCGCGGGATGGCGCCGCTCATGGCGGCGACGATTTTCCTCGCGACGCCCGCATTTGCAGTGCAGAGGGTCGATAACGGGGATCTCGACAGCCTGTCCGGGACATACCTCGCGGCGCGCACGGCCGACGTGGAGAAGGACGTCGCGAGCGCGGCGCGCTTTTACCGCGCGGCGCTCAAGGCCGACCCCGACAATCTCTTCCTGCTGGAGCGGGCGCTCGTCCTGAGCGCCGGCGCCGGCAACGTCGACGACGCCATCGGCTTCGCGCGGCGGCTTCGCGAGAAGCAGCCGAGCAACAGTCCCGCACGCCTCGTGCTCGCGGTCGAGCAGATCCGCCTCGGCCAGCATTCTGCGGCGGTCGAAGAGCTGGGCGATGCCGGGGCAGGCGTGCTCGCCGATTTGACCAATGCGCTGGTGAGCGCATGGGCGCGTTTCGGCGAGGGCGAAGTCGATTCCGCGATCAGCGGTCTTCAGGCGCTGAAGGGCGAGGACTGGTACGAGTCCTTCAAGCTGCTGCACAGCGGCTATATCGCGCTTGCCGCCGGCCGCACCGACGAGGCGGTGAAATATCTGGGGGACGCTCGCGAGCGTGATCCGAACGCCGTCCGCATCACCGAAGCCTATGCGCGCGCGCTCGCCATTGCCGGCCGCACCAAGGAAGCGACGGACGCGCTGAACGCTTTCCTGGTGAACTATCCCGATAACGCGCTGGCGGTTGCCGCGCTCGACGACATCCGCGCCGGCCGCGCGCATGTGGCGGCGTTGGCGAATCCGGTCGAGGGCGCCGCCGAGGCGCTCGCCGGGATCGGCGCGGCGGTGGGGCAGGAGGGGGGCACCGAGGTCGCATTTCTCTATCTGCGCCTCGCCCTCTATCTCGATCCCAACATCGCAGGCGGGCTTGCGGCGCTTTCGCTTGGCAATCTCTTCGACACCAACGATCAGAGCGACGCGGCGATCGCGGCCTATGAATCTATTTCGCCCGAAGCCCCGTTCCACGCGCTCGGCCAGCTCCGGGCCGCGCTGGCGCTCGATCGGCTGGACCGCACCGACGAGGCCGAAAAGGCATTCAAGCAGGCCATCGCCGGTAACCCCGACGACGTGCAGAGCTACATCTCCTACGGCAACATGCTTCGCGGGCGCGAGCGCTTCGCCGAGGCGGCGAAGGTCTACGAGGAGGCGATCGGCAAGATCGCATCGCCCGGCCCCGCCGACTGGAGCCTCTTTTATTTCCGTGGCATCGCCTACGAGCGCACCAAGCAGTGGCCGAAGGCGGAGGCCGACTTCAAGAAAGCGCTGGAGCTGTCGCCAGATCAGCCGCTCGTTCTGAACTATCTTGGCTATTCCTGGGTCGACATGGGCCGCAACCTCGAAGAGGCGATGGCCATGATCCAGAAGGCCGTCGAGCTCCGTCCGAACGACGGCTACATCGTCGACAGCCTCGGCTGGGCTCATTATCGGCGCGGGCAATACGACAAGGCGGTCGAAGAGCTTGAGCGCGCGATCGGCCTGAAGCCCGACGACCCCGTCATCAACGATCATCTCGGCGACGCCTATTGGAAGACCGGGCGCAAGCTCGAGGCGCAGTTCCAATGGCGGCACGCGCGCGACTTCGGCGCGGAGGGCGAGGCGCTTGAGCTTATCCTGAGGAAGATCGCCGAGGAACAGCTGATCGAGCCCGCGGTCCAGAAGACGGACGCGTCGTCGCTCTACATCGTGAAGCCTGGCGACTCGCTTTGGACCATCTCGGCCGCGCTCCTGAAATCCGGCGAGGCGTTCCAGAAGATCCTCGACGCCAACAAGGACAAGCTGAAGAGCCCCGACGACATCTATCCGGGCATGCAGCTCCTGATCCCCGGCAACACCTGACCCAGACCCGAATGTCGGCGTCTGGCGTGGCGCTTGCGGCGCCGGCAAAGGTCAATCTTGCGCTGCATGTGACCGACCGCCGCGCGGATGGCTATCACCTCCTCGACTCGATCGCCGTCTTCGCCGATGTCGGCGACCGGATCGAGATTGCGCCGGCGGAGAGCTTTGGGCTTTCCGTGAGCGGACCCTTCGCGGCGCATGCGCCGGGGGATGCGAGCGACCTCGCATTCCGCGCCGCAAACGCGTTCTTCGCACACACTGGTATCGCTTCCGCCGTCTCGATCAGCGTGGAGAAGAACATCCCGGCCGGCGCGGGGCTCGGCGGCGGCTCTGCGGACGCTGCCGCTGTGCTTACCGGACTCAACCAATGCTTCGACGCCGCGGTCTCCGCCGATGATCTCCGGGCGCTCGGGCTGAAGCTCGGCGCCGACGTGCCGATGTGCCTTGCGGGCAAGGCGCTTCGCGCGCGCGGCATCGGCGAAGAGATCGAACATCTCGAAGGCTGGCCGGCACTTCCGCTGGTGCTCGTCTGGCCGGGCCACAGGGTCTCCACGGCCGAGGTCTTCAAGTCGCTGGCGCGGCGCGACAATCCTCCGCTCCCCGAGCCACCGAAAGCGCCTGCGGGCGTTGAGCAGGTCGCCGTCTGGCTCTCGACCTGCCGCAATGACCTTGAGCCGCCCGCTTGCGCCGTCGCGCCGGAGATCGGAGCGGTGCTCGAAGCAATCGGTGCCACGAACGGCTGCCTGCTCGCCCGTATGTCCGGCTCCGGCTCCGCCTGCTTTGGGCTCTATGCCGCCGCGGCGTCCGCTAAGGCCGGCGCGGCGAAGATCGCCGAAAGCCAACCGCAATGGTGGGTGCGCGCGACTATCGCCGGCTGACGCTCAGGCGAATCCCGGGAAGAAGTCGACCTTGATCCGCGAGCGGCGGACGCCGAGGCCGAGGAGCATTTGGCGAAGCGATTTCACCATCGCCTGCGGGCCGGAGATGTAGAACGTGCGCTCGCGAAAATCCGGGATCGCGGCCCGCACGAGCTTCGCGTCGATGAGCCCGGGATATTCGCCACGCCGGGCGCCGCGCGCGACCGCATGGAACGTTCTGACGCCGAGCTCGCGCCGAGCTGAGTCAAGCACGTCGCGATAGGCGACGTCCTCCGCCGTCTCGGTTGCGTAGAGGACGACGATCGGCCGCTTCTCTTTTCGGTCGAGAAGGTGTTGCAGCATGCTTCGGAACGGCGTGATGCCGATGCCGCCGGCGAGGAACGCGAGCTTGGCGTCGGGATTGCCCGGCAGGGTGAAATTGCCGGAGAGCTGCGAGGCGTAGATCCTGTCGCCCGGTTCCATCGCGCCGAGCGCACGCTTGAACGCGCTCGGCATCGGATAGAATTTCACGCCGAGACGCAACGCGTCCTCGCTCGGCGCCGAGGCGAGCGTGAAGTAGCGGCGGTTGCCGCGGCTGTCGGGCTGGTCAAGTCCGAGCGTCCATTCCAGGTACTGGCCCGCATCGAAGGCGAGCTTCCGAGGCGATGAGAAGATGAAGTCGTAGGTGTCGGCGGCGGCCTCCTCGATGCGCTCCAGCGTCAGCACAAGGCGTCCCCTCGGGCTGATCACGTAGGCGAAGAGATTGCCGACGAGGAGCGCCAGTTCCGGCGTGAAATAGAATGAGCCGATATGGACGTTCGGGGCGAAGAGGAAGCCGACGAGCGCAGCGAAGACGAGTCGCGGCAAGCGCGTCGTGGGCGCGGTCAGCGGCTCCGTGAGCATCACGAACGCGAAGAAGAAGAGTGGCGAAGAGCGCAGCGTTTCGCCAAGGAGCGCCGGATATTGCGACGGCGCGGCTGTCGCAAGGAGCGTGGCGAGAGTCACGACCGTGAAGGTCGCCACGAGATCGAAGCGCTGCAGCTTGCGCACGATCAGGAAGCCGCCGATCAGCACCACCGGGAGGAGCGGCAGGTTCCCGCCGACCCACCAGGTCGCCGGCCAGTCGAACAGGACCGCCGGCAAAGCGACGCCGAGCGCTGCCGGATTGAAAATGTGCCTCCTGCCGACCGCGAAGATGAACTTCGAAGCGATCGCCCAAACTGAGGCGAAGATCAGCACGCCGACGCCCTGTGCGTCCGTCGCGGTGACCGGATCGAGTATGAGCACCAGGATGAGCGCGGTGATGTAGACGGACTCGGTGTTCGCGGGCACGTCGAAGACGTGCGCAAAGACGCGGTTGGCTATCCAGCACACGGCCACGATCAGGACTGTAGAGAAGGCGATCGCGGTCGGGTCGTGCGGCACGATGTTGAAGAAGCCGAGCATGAACGCGGCCGCGACCAGCGCCATCAGATAGTAGAGCACCAGCCGGTACATCGTAGTGTGGTCGAGCAAACGGTCGACGGCGGCGATCATGGCGCGCAACATGCTGCAAAGCCGCTGGTCAAGGTGCCGCGCCCGCCGCTGTGGACGACGTAGCCCTCAAGGCCCGGCATGTCTTCGATGAATTCGATGCCCAACTTGCCCATGGCAAAAGCGGCGGTCGCGAAGCGGTCGGCTTCGAGCACGTCAGGCCCGATGACGGTCAGGCTGACGATGTCCGCGGGCGGCGCGTCGGGCGCGTGCGGATCGTAGATGTGTTGGCCGCGGACATAGTTGCCCGACGTGGCGACGCCGCGGCCGTGCGGATAGACGATCTTGATGATCTCCGTTTCGTTGAACGGGTTGCGGATGCCGACGCTCCACTCTTCTCCAGACGCGTTCTTGCCCCACGATTGGATGTCGCCGCCGGCATCGATGAAGAAGTCGCGTACGCCTGCATCCGCGAGAATCGCAGCGGCGTTACGGATTGCCCAGCCTTTCACGATGCCGGATGGATCGAGCGAGCCGTCCGCCTTGCGGATGTCAAAGTAGCCGTCGGTCTCGCACTTGGTCGCCTCGGCGAGCGCCAGCACTTCGCGCATCTCGTCGCTGTAGCCGGATCTGACGAGACGCCCCTGGTTGATCTCCGATATCTCGCTGTCGGGTTTGTAGGTGCTGAAGCGCCGATCGACTTCGTCGAAATAGGCGAAGACCCAGTCGAGAAGGCAGCTGTCCAACGCGCCGACTACGTCGACCGTGATGGGCATGCCCATCAGAATCCGCGTGGCGCGCACGGGACTAGGCTCCTGCCGATCTCAGGGCGCTGCCCAGCGACCGGATGAAAGCTTCGCTGGTCAGCGTGGCGCCGGAGACGATGTCCACATTGGCGCTCTGGGCGCTCACCACCTCGTCGCGGAGCAGCGGCAGGGCGTAGCGGTTGATGCGCACCGACAGCCGCCGGTCGGACGGATATTGCAGCACTGCGATGTCGGCGATCTGGCCACGCTGCACGATCGCCTGGATCTGGACGAGGCCGTAGTAAGCGTCGACGACCGGGCCGGTGTAGGTGCCGTCCGCGTATCTCCCGTTCGACACCATCCTCATCGCAACGCGCGTGACCGGTTGGACCGCCGCTGGCGGGCGATAGTCCGGCCGCGGCCGGGGCAGGCGAGCTTCGACAGCCGCCGGTGGGGCAGGAGGCAGGTCGGGTGTGTCTGGCGCGAGGGGAATTGCCGTCTGCGCCTCTGCCTGAGCATCTTGGCTCTGCGGGGCGGGGGGCGCCGGCGGAGCTACCGGAAGCGCCGCCGTGGTGATCGACACCGGCCGGCTTGGCGATGTGGGCGTATCGTCAGCCGGCCGGGCGGCGAGCAAGCGCTCGACCTCCGAATTGTCTTCGTCGTCTCCCGACCACACACTCTCCGTGGCCGGTTTGATTTGCGCGACCGCGGGGACGCTGAAGACGGCGGGCTGGACGGGCTGCCGCCTCTCGATGCTGCCCGTTTGGACGTCGTCGTTGTTCGAGATGGGGCCTGCCGCCGCGGAGCCCAGGGGATCGGCGGAAATGGCGCCACCGGATTGGCTCCAAACGTAGGCGCCGGATGCGGCGACGACCAGGAGGGAGAGAGCGATCTTTCTCATGCGCTTGTGATTTCGTCAGTGCCGAAGCGGAGTGCGTCCGGCGTTCGTCGCGGTATCGCAAAAGCAAGCTGACAGCCGGCTGACAGCCGGCGCCTCCGACGATTACATTTCGTCCACGTTCTGCGGCGAGAAGCCCGCGGCGACCGGCGCGTAAGGCTCAAAACCCACGCGGGCGATTGACCTCGATCAATCGTGGAAACGGCGAAATCGGGCACTATTTATCAAGTGGGGCTTGCAAGTGGGCGAGCGTTTGCACCGCCCGCGTGAGAGAGAAGGCGTGGGAATCATGACAATGAGATCGCTTCCTTGGGGGCTTTCGGCGTTGGCGCTTGGCGCTGCGTCGCCGGCCTGGTCGCAGACGTGGCCGGACCACGGCTGGATGTTCCATCGCGATTGGGGATGGGGTTTCGGCGGAGGGTTCGGAATGATCGTGTTCTGGGCGCTGATCGTTTTGTTGATTGTCCTGGCGGTGCGCGGATTTAGGGGCGGCTCCGATCGCACCGTTTCCGCTCCGACGGCAAATTCCGCGCTGCAAGTCCTGCAGGAGAGGTTTGCGCGCGGCGAGATCGACAAGACTGAATACGAAGAGCGCCGGAAGGTACTCGCCAGCTAAGCGCGGCCCTTCGCATCGCGTCGCATCGAGGCGAAGTGAAGGAGCAAGCGAAGTACTCCGAACGGCAACCGCTGCGCCCGTTTGATCACGGACGCATGAGGCAGAGCAGCAAGAAACGATTGGGAGGATCGCACTATGAGACGCCGAGCGAGAAGGAGCGTTGCGGCCGCCGTGGGAACCGCTTTTGTCCTCACCGGTAGCGCCTATCTCCTCACGCCTGCGGGTGCTGCCGGACCGACGGGAGTTGCGGTTGCTCCGGGGCTCGTGCTGCCATCGATGGATGCCGAGCACGGCAAGGAGCTTTTCGCCGGCAAAGGGTGCGTCGTCTGTCACTCGATCAACGGCGTCGGCGGAACCGACGCGCCGGCGCTTGATGCTGTCACGATGGACCCTGTGATGAACCCGTTCGATTTCTTCGCGAAGATGTGGAAGGGCGCCGAGCCGATGATCGCGATGCAGAACGACGAGCTCGGAGGGCAGATCGAGTTCACCGGTCAGGACCTCGCCGACATTGTCGCCTTCGTCCACAATGCGGCCGTGCAGAAGACCTTCTCCGAGGACGACATTCCGGCGGACATCAAGGAGCATATGCAAGGCGACGAGGATTCCGGCGGCTCGCATATGATGATGAACAACCAGGGCGGGATGACGGGCGGCGGGATGATGGGCGGTCAGTCCAGCGGGAAGTAGCAGCCTGGTAGAAACCCGCCTCGCCCTGAGTTCAGCCGGCATTCTCCACATCCGATTCGCGTGGGGGTTCGCTGACTTGACCGGCTGAGTGCTGCGTGGCACGCATCCGCCGACTTCCAAGCCGATCCGACTGGAATTCGCGTGAGCGCGCCCGTCACCGCCGACGCCGAGCACATGGACCCGCGCCGCTCCTTCCAGGGGCTGATCCTGGCGCTTGAGCGTTATTGGGCGGACTACGGCTGCGTCATCCTGCAGCCCTACGACATTGAAGTCGGCGCCGGCACGTTCCACCCGGCGACGACCCTTCGCGCGCTTGGGCCGAGGCCATGGAACGCCGCCTACGTCCAACCGTCGCGCCGGCCGAAGGATGGCCGCTACGGCGAGAACCCGAACCGGCTGCAGCACTACTACCAGTTCCAGGTAATCCTGAAGCCGTCGCCGCCCGACCTGCAGGACCTCTATCTCGGCTCGCTCGCTGCGATCGGCATCGATCCGCTTCTCCATGACCTCCGTTTCGTCGAGGACGATTGGGAGAGCCCGACACTCGGCGCCTGGGGGCTCGGCTGGGAGTGCTGGTGCGATGGGATGGAGGTGTCGCAGTTCACCTATTTCCAGCAGGTCGCTGGCTTTGAGTGCGCGCCGGTGTCCGGCGAGCTGACCTATGGGCTGGAGCGTCTTGCAATGTACGTGCAGGGCGTCGACAATGTCTTCGATCTGAATTTTAATGGCCGCGCCGGAAACGAGAAGGTCAGCTACGGCGACGTTTTCAGGCAGGCAGAAGAGGAGTATTCGCGGTTTAATTTCGAATACGCGGACACCGAGATGCTGAAACGGCATTTCGAGGACGCGGAAAAGGAGTGTTCGGCCTTATTGGAGGCCGGCAGACCGGAAGACGGGGGCATGCATAAGCTTGCGCTTCCGGCCTACGACCAGTGCATTAAGGCGAGTCACGTTTTTAACCTGCTGGATGCCCGCGGCGTCATCTCCGTGACAGAGCGGCAGAGCTATATCTTGCGGGTGCGAAATCTGGCAAAGTCCTGCGGTGCGGCTTGGCTCGAAACCGCAGGCGGGGGGCGCTTGAAATGATGATCGAAGGGAGCCTGGAGGCGCGCGGACCCGCGCGCGAAATCAGCATCGAACTGGGCGGCCGCGTACGGTCGAAACCCGTTCCGAAGGCATCCATGCTGTTCAGTGCCACGGGATGGACGTTCAACGTCCGCCTTGGGCGAAGCGGGCGCGAGGAAGGCGAGGGAATCATCCTCGTCGGCGAGATCGGCTACCGGACCTCTACCGGCGAGCGCTGTGTCCATTCCGCGCGCGCCATGATTGTGAAGGCGGACGCCCGCAAGCGCCTAGACCTGGTGCTCGCGCCACAGGACGCCGTGCTCACTATTCCGCTCGAGCCCTTCGCCCTGCAGCGGCTGCAGGACCGGCTGAAGGACCTGGTCTCGGGGCATGGCATGGCGGTGCGCATTGGCTTCTCCGCCGAAGAGGCACCGGAGCGGCAGGTTCTGGAAGCGGTCGACTTTGCGTTCTCCTCGTCGCCTCCGCGGCCGGCGCCGGAGACGCGCATAACGCACGTCCGCGACCGCTAGACGGAAGTTCTGCCGCGCGCAGTGGTCTTCTTCTGCTCCTCCAGCAGGTGGAGAACGGCTTCCGGCGGCACAGCCTTGCTGAACAGGAAGCCCTGACCCTGCGTGCAGCCTTCCGCGAGGAGGAGCTGGCGCTGCTCTGGCTCTTCGATACCTTCCGCGGTCACCGTCAGCCCGAGACCATGGCCAAGTTCCAGGATCGTGCGCACGAAGAGCATCCGGTCGGCGCTCTCGCTCATGCTCTGCACGAAGCTGCCGTCGATCTTGAGCTCGTCGAAAGGAAGACGCCTGAGCCGCGACAGGCTCGAATAGCCGGTGCCGAAGTCGTCGAGCGCGATACGAACCCCGAGCGACCTCAAGTTCTCAAGGAAAGCCTGTACGAGGTCGGCATCGGCCCGAAGAGCCTGCTCCGTGATCTCAAGTTCGAGGCGGCTTGCGGCTAGCCCGGTCTCCGCAAGGATCTTGGCGAGCTTCAATCCGAACGCGCTGCTTTGGATGAGGACCGGCGAGAGGTTCACCGCAAGCTCTATGTTTGACGGCCAGGCGCAGGCGTCGCGGCATGCCTGTTCGAGGATCGTCTCCGTGAGCTGTGCGATGTGGCCGCGATCTTCCGCGAGCGCGACGAAGATTGTAGGTGCAACGTCGCCCCGAGTTCTTGTGCCGCCAACGGGCGAGCGCCTCGAACTTCAGGATCTGGCCGGTCTTCAGATCGACGATCGGCTGGTAGTGCGGCACGATCTCTTTCGCCGCCAGCGCCTCCACGAGGTCGCGCTCAAGCTTGACCTGCTCGGTCAGATCGCGGTCCATCCACGGCTCGTAGGTCGCGAACGAGGAGCCCGGCTCGCGCTTGGCGCGGTAAAGAGCGGTATCCGCCCGGCGCAGATACTCCTCGGGGTTTTCGACGCTCTCTTCGATCAGCGTTATGCCCACAGAGACATTGAGCATTTGCTCGACGCCGGCCGTAATGATCGGCGCGTCGATCGCGTCAATCAGATTTCGGGCGATGCGCGAGGTCTCGTCGGCGTTGACGACGTTATGGGCGAGAAGCGCGAACTCGTCGCCGCCGAGGCGCGCGGGCAGCATCCGCTCGTCGCTGATGGATCGTAGCCTCTGCGCGACCGCCTTCAGCGCCGCGTCGCCGGCTGCGTGCCCGAAGACGTCGTTGACTTGCTTGAACCCGTCGAGGTCGAGGAGGAAGAGGGCGCAGCCGTCGTCGTCTCCCTTTATCGCCGACAGCGAATCGTAGAAGCGGCGCCTGTTCGGCAGACCGGTCAGCTGGTCCTGCTCGGCGAGCATGAGCGCGTGCCGCTCGGCGGCGTGCCGGAGCGCGAGCTCGCGACGCTGATCCTGGACGCGCCGGACGCCGAAGGCAACGAAGGCCAGGCTCGCGATCGTCAGGGTCACCATCAATTCGTCGATCTGGGCGCCTTCATGCTGGCGGCTGAAGTCGTAGAGGCGCTCGAAGAGGTTCATGTTGAACGTCGCTGCGCGCACGACGACGGCGAACGCGACGATCACGACGAGGTCGACGACGACGCGTCGCCCCGAGCGTGTTTTCAGCCAGTCAACGAACCGGTCTGCCCTGAATACCATGGGGTGCTCTGTCACCACGGGTTTCATTTTACCGGTAGGACACGCAAAGCTTCGGTTAATGTCGTTTCGGGACATCCGCTTGCCGCGGTGGAAATCGGCGGAACTTTCCCTTTCCCGCGGGGAATTCCGGGCATATTGAGCATGCGCCGCCGAAGCGGACGCGCGGCCCGGACTGAAGGGAGAGGCCCTCAATGACGTTCTGGATCATCGCCGCCGTAATCGTGGCGGCCGTCCTCTATGCCATTTCCATCTACAATCGCCTCGTCTCGACCAGGCAGATGAGCGAGGAGGCATGGAGCGGAATCGACGTCCAGCTGAAGCGCCGCGCCGACCTCGTCCCGAACCTGATCGAGACGGTGAAGGGGTATGCGAGTCACGAGCGCGGCGTGTTCGAGGAGGTTACCGAGCTTCGCGCCCGCGCGCAGGCCGTGCCGCCGGGCGACGTTGAGGGGAGGGCAAAGGCCGAGGCCGCGCTCTCGCTTGGGCTGGGGCGGCTCCTTGCCGTTGCCGAGAACTATCCGGAGCTGAAGGCGAGCACCAACTTCCTCGAGCTGCAGAAGGAGCTCGGCAATCTGGAAAGCGAAATCCAGATGGCGCGCCGCTACTACAACGGCGCCGTGCGCAACCTGAACACGATGGTGCAGTCTTTCCCGAGCAGCCTCGTCGCCGGTCAGTTCGGGTTCACCACGCGCCAGTATTTCGAGATCGAGGAGCCCGGCGATCGGGCCGTGCCGAAAGTCTCGTTCCAGACCTGAGGCGCCGCGGTGCTTACGGCGGAGATTCCCGACATGGCGCGAGCGCACGCCTTAGCCTCCCCGTTGAGGGGGAGGTTACGCGCCTTCTGCATCGGGCCTGCGCTTCTCGCATTGCTCGCCGCCTTCTTCGTAGCCGCATCGCCGGCGGCCGCGGAAGAGACGATCGAAAGCTTCCGCTCCGACATCACCGTCGCGCGGGACGGCACGCTGCACGTCGCCGAGACCATCAAGGTCCGCGCCGAGGGCGACCAGATCAAGCGCGGCATCTATCGCGACTTCCCGCTCACCTTCGAGGATGCCGACGGCAAGGTGCACGAAGTCGGCTTCAAGCTCCTCTCCGTCACGCGCGACGGGAAGCCCGAGCCGCACTTCACGCAGAGCCAGGGCGAATACATCCGCATCTATGCCGGCGAGGAGAGCGTTTTCCTTGAGCGTGGTCGCAGCTACACCTATGTCTTCACCTACGAGACCGACCGCCAGATCCGCTGGTTCCAGGATCACGCGGAGCTTTACTGGAATGTGACCGGCAACGCCTGGTCCTTTCCGATTGCATCGGCGCTCGTCCGCGTGACGCTGCCGGATAAGGCTGCGCCGGTGCGCTGGATTGCCTACACCGGCCTCTACGGTGCGCGCGGCACCGACTGGCGCGGCGCCGTCACGGACGGCGTGCTCGCGGTTGAAACGACGCGCACGCTCGGGCCGGGCGAGGGCTTCACCATTGCCGAGGAGATACCGGCGGGAGTCGTCGAGCCGCCGAGCGACCTCGACAATGCGCGCTATTTCCTGCGCGACAACCGCGGCGCGATCATCGGCGGCGTCGGCCTCGTGCTGGTGCTCGGCTACTACCTCGTCGCCTGGAACGCGGTCGGGCGAGACCCGAAGGCCGGCACGATTATCCCGCTCTTCTCCTCCGCCCGACGGCGTTTCGCCGGCGCTCTCCGGCTACATCAAGAACTGGGGCTTCGGCATGAACGCGCGGCGGGAATTCACCGCCGCGGCGCTCTCGCTCGCCGTCAAAGGGCTCGTGGTCTTCGACGAGCGGAAGGACGAAGAGCTGACGCTCGAGCGGACCAAGGCCGAGTGGCCCGGCGGCTATGACGCGCTGCCGCCCGGCGAGCGCGAGATCCTGAGATGGGTCAACAAGCAGGACGGCAGGGGCCGCATCGCGCAGGCAAACGCAACCTCGGTCGCGAGCGTCATGGAGAAGTTCCAGAAGAGCATCGATGCAGAGAACAAGCAGAAGTTCTTCCGGCGGAACACGCTCTATTTCGTCGGCGGCCTCGTCCTGACTGTCCTGGTGTTCGTGATGATCCTCGTCTTCGGCGGGCTGCGCGGCTTTGAGCTTGGATTGTTCATCCCAGTCATTTTCGCAAGCGGCGTCTTCGGGACGATTATCATCCCGGTCCTGCGCACACTCCTCTCCGGAAGCTCGTCCTTCCAAGTGGCCAAGGCCGGGTTCTCGCTGGTCGTTGCGCTCGGATTCTTCGCCGCCTTCGCCGGAAACTTTCTGGTGGGCGCGGCGGCGAATCCCTATGGCGTTCTCGGCGCGGTTTCGCGTTTCATCGCGGCGCATCCGTTTGCGATCGCGCTTCTCATCACCTTTCCAGCGCTGAACGGGCTCTTCTTCTATCTCCTGCGCGCTCCGACGACGCTCGGCCGGCCGGTGATGGACAAGATCGCCGGCTTCCGCATGTATCTGGAGACGGCGGAGTCCGGCCGCCTCAACATCGCCAACGCGCCGGACATGACGACGGAGCGCTTCGAGTCGCTGCTTCCCTATGCGGTCGCGCTCGATGTCGAGAAGCCCTGGGCCGATGCCTTCGCTGCCGCGCTGAAGCGCGCGCATCCCGACGATCCCGATCCGATCGCGAGCTACGATCCCGCCTGGCGCCGCGGTGGGCGCTGGTCGAGCGCGAATTTCGGCCGCGGCATTACCTCGGCCGTCTCCGCGGCGACCGGCGCGCTCGCCGCGTCGATGCCGAGGAGCTCGTCGAGCTCGTCGGGGTTCTCCGGTGGCGGCGGCTCCGGCGGGGGCGGCGGCGGTGGCGGAGGCGGCGGCTGGTAGCCGCAGCGCGAGCCTCCCGTTGTCGCAGACGGGACGCCGCGGCGACCTTGCGCGGCCTACGGTGATCTGATCTCCGTCCGCTGCGCGCGGGGGAGAGCGGCGTCGCGGTTTTGGGAGAATTGGGTCCGCATGGCTGAGCAGCCCTATCGTCTGCCGCGGGGCGGCTTGGTCGATCGCTCGCGGACGCTTCGCTTCCGCTTCGGGGCTCGTGCGCTGTCCGGGCATCCGGGCGATACGCTCGCCTCGGCGCTCCTCGCCAATAGCGAACACCTCGTCGCGCGCTCCTTCAAGTATCATCGCCCGCGCGGGATTCTCGCCGCCGGCAGCGAGGACCCGGCTGCGCTGGTCGAGATCGGCACGGGCAACCGCGCCGATCCGAACACGCGCGTGACCGAACAGGAACTCTACGACGGGCTTTAGGCGCGCCCGCAGAATTGCTGGCCGACGCTCAAGCTGGACATCGGCGCGGCGAACGACGTGATCGCCCCCTTCATCCCCGCCGGCTTCTACTACAAGACCTTCAAGGGCTGGCCCGGCTGGATGCGCTTCGAGCCGATGATCCGCCGCGCCGCTGGGCTTGGCCGCGCGCCCGTGGCCCCCGACCCCGACAGCTATGAGGCCGTCAACCGGCATTGCGATGTGCTCGTCGTCGGCGGCGGGCCGGCAGGGCTGATGGCCGCGATCACGGCCGGCCGCGCCGGCGCGCGCGTGATCCTTTGCGAGGAGACCGCGGCGCTCGGTGGCACGCTTCTCGCGCGCGATCCGGAAGTGCTGACGCTCGACGGCAAGCCCCCGGCCGAGTGGGTCGCGGGTGTTGCGGCGGAACTCGCCAGGATGCCGGAGGTGACCGTTCTGACCCGCACCACGGCGTTCGGCTACTACGCGCAGAATTTCGTCGGGCTTTGGGAGCGCGTTGGGGACCATCTGCCGGCCGCGGGCACGACCCCGCCGCGCCAAAGGCTCTGGCGCGTGCGCGCCAAGGAGGTGGTGCTCGCGACCGGCTCGATCGAGCGGCCGCTCGTCTTCCACGAGAACGACCGGCCGGGGATCATGCTTGCCGGCGCCGTTCGCACCTACATGCACCGCTACGGCGTTCTGCCGGGGAAGCGCATCGTCGTCGCGACCAACAACGATTCCGGCTGGGACGCGGCGCTTGATATGGCGCGCGCGGGCGGTGAAGTGGCCGCGGTCATCGACCTGCGCTCCGAGATGGCGCCGGTGCATCTGACCGAAGCGGCGCGGCTCGGGATCGCGATCTACGGCAACGCCACGATCGTCGGCACGTCGGGCGGGCAGCGGATCAGAAGCGTTGCGGTGCGACCGTTGGAGGCCTCGGCCGGAACAAAGCCCATCGAGATCGAGTGCGACCTCCTCGCCGTTGCCGGCGGCTGGGCGCCGAACGTGGCGCTCTTCGCGCAGTCACGCGGACGCCTCGGCTACGACAGCCAGATCGAGGCCTTCAGCCCCGAGCAGGCCTGGCAGCGGACGCATTCGGCCGGCGCGGCGAACGGGCGCTTCGGCATGGCGGAGTGCTTTGCGGACGGCGGGCGCGTCGGAGTCGAGGCTGCGAAAGCGGCGGGCCTCGAAGCGTCGATGCCGACGCTTCCTTCCGTGCCTGCAAGCGGCCAGATCGGACAGGGGCCGATCCGTGTCATCCCCGAGCTGCCTTCGAACCGACCGAAGCACAAGGTGCGCGCCTGGATCGACCTGCAGGATGACGTGACGACCAAGGACCTCGGGCTCGCGGTGAAGGAAGGCTACCGCTCGGTCGAGCACGCCAAGCGCTACACCACCTCCGGCATGGGGACCGACCAGGGCAAGGTCGCGAACATGAACGCCTTCGGCTTCCTCGCATCGGTGCGCGGCGAGCCGATCCCGGCGATCGGCACGACAACCTTCCGCCAGCCCTATAAGCCGGTGACCTTCGCCGCGCTCGCAGGCCAGCATGTCGGTGACCTGTTCGCGCCGCGCCGCGCGACGCCGATGCACGATTGGCATCGCGAGGCGGGCGCGGTCTTCGAGCCGGTCGGCGACTGGCTCCGCGCCCGCGCCTACCCGAAGGTGGGCGAGAGCTTCCACGACGCCGTGCAGCGCGAGGCGAAGGCGGCGCGCACGACGATCGGCGTCCTCGACGCAACGACGCTCGGCAAGATCGATGTCAAAGGTCCGGACGCGCGCGAATTTCTGAACCGCATCTACACCAACGCCTGGCTGAAGCTCGCCCCCGGCAAATGTCGCTACGGCCTGATGCTCGGCGAGGACGGCATGGTGATGGACGACGGCGTCACCGCCTGCCTCGCCGACGACCATTTCCACATGACGACGACGACCGGTGGCGCGGCGCGTGTGCTCGGCAAGCTCGAGGACTATCTGCAGACCGAATGGCCGGACCTCAAGGTCTATCTGACCAGCGTGACGGAGGAGTGGGCGGTCGCCGCGATCTGCGGGCCGGAGAGCCGCAAGCTGGTGGAAGAGCTCTTGGACGATCTCGATCCGGACCCCGAGAAATTCGAGTTCATGACGTGGCGCGACGCGCATGTCGGCGGCGTGCCGGTTCGCGTTTTCCGCATCTCGTTTACCGGCGAGCTCTCCTACGAGATCAACATCCCGTCGACCTACGGCCGTTGGCTTTGGGACCAAGTGATGGAAAAGGGCGCGAGATACGGGATCGTGCCCTACGGCACGGAGGCGATGCATCTCCTTCGCGCCGAGAAGGGCTTCGTCATCGTCGGGCAGGAGACCGACGGGACGGTGACGCCGGACGACCTCGGCTACGGCGGCATGGTGAAGAAGTCGGCGGATTTCGTCGGGCGGCGCTCGCTCTTCCGCGCCGATACGGTGCGCGAAGACCGGCGGCAACTCGTCGGGCTCCTCACCGCCGATCCAAGCGTCGTGCTGATGGAGGGGACACAGATCATCGGCAGCGAGGCGGAGAGCGCGCCGCCGGTGCCGATGCTCGGCCACGTGACGTCGAGCTATTTCAGCCCGAACATTGGCCGCTCGATCGCGATGGCGCTTGTGAAGAGCGGACGGAGCCGCGTTGGCCAGAGGCTTTGGGCATCGCGAAAGGATGGCGCACCGATCCCGGTCAACGTGACCGGCACGGATTTCCTCGCCGAGCGGGAGAAGGCCAATGGCTGAGGCTGCCCTACCTGCTCACCCGGTCCGCCGCTCGCCGCTTCATCACCGCACGCCGATCGAAGGCGAAGGCGGCGCGATCCGCATTTCCGAGCGGCCGTTTCTCGGCAAGTTCATCCTGCGCGCCGACAAGGACCAGGCGGTGGGTCCGCTGCGCGAGGCGTTCGGGCTCGGGCTTCCTTTCGACCCGCTGACCAGTTCCAGCGGCGGCCGCATATCCTTCCTCTGGCTCGGGCCGGACGAGTGGATGATCGTGACCGAGCCGGAGGAGGCGGACGCATGCTTCGGCCGGGCGGAGCGGGCGCTCGCCGGCCTCCACCATCAGCTCGTGAAGGTCGGCGACTACTACACTCTGATCGAAGTTTCCGGGCCGAGCGCTCGGGAAACGCTAATGAAGCTGACGACGCTCGACCTCCACCCGCGCGCCTTCAAGACGGGGATGGTCGCCGGCTCGATGTTTGGCCGGACGCAGGCAACGCTCTGGCAAGCTACGGATGACGCAGAGGAGGGCGGGCCGCTCTTCCGGCTCATCGTCCGCTGGTCGATGGCGGACTATCTCTGGTGCCTGATCGCAGATGCGGCGCGCGAATGGGGCGCGCCGGATCAGTCGCCGGTCGGCGGCGAGACCCTGACGGTCTAGTCCGGGCTCAGCGCCCGACGCCGTAAAGCCGCACGGCCTCGTCGATGCCGGGCTCGCCCAGCATGGAATGGCGGAAGCGGTAGCGGGCTCTCGCGGAGGCGTCGCTCACCCGCTGCGTCTGGCGGGCGACGCGGCTGTGCCGGAAGCTCGAAAGAAAGGCGCGAAACGCGTTCATGACATGGGCTCTATGCTTTGAATCTCGTCGGCCCTTTGCCGGCGTCGACGGCGCGCACATGCTCCTCTGAGCGTTAAGAAACAAGCACTTCCGGCTCACGATTTGCCGCCTGGGATGCGACATGCTGTCACCATCCCATCAGCGCCCGACAGGCTCCCGCGATGGTCAGGAGCGCGGGTAGTCGGGCTGCGCCTCGGGCGCTGCGCGGATGAAGGCGTCGAGCCCGCGGCAGGCGCCATCAATGGCCACGAGGAGCGGGTACGCAGACAGATCGCATCCGAACCGCCGGGCGTTGTCCATCTGCGGGACGAGGCAGGCGTCGGCGAGCCCCGGTCCGTCGCCGAAGCAGAATGGAAACTGCACTTGCCGTCGCGCGAGCTGCGTCTCCAGGCTCCCGAAGGCCTTCGCCACCCAGTGACGGTACCAGGCCCGGACTTGCTCTTCGTCCGCCCCGAGCACGTCGGAGAGATAGCGCCGGACCCGGTTATTGTTGATCGGATGCAGGTCGGCTGCGATCAGCTGCGCGAACGAGCGGGACTCGGCCCGCAGCATCGGGTCTTTCGGAAGCACGCTCGGCTCGGGAAAGAGCTCCTCGAGAAGCTCGATGATCGCCATCGACTGCGCCACCATCCGCCCGTCGACTTCGAGGGTCGGCATCAGGCCCTGCGGATTGATGCGCCGATAGTCGTCCGAGGACTAGTGACGGGATGGCGACGTATTCGTAGGGCAGGCGCTTCAGGTTGAGGACGATGCGGACCCGCTGACCGGCGGAATTCTGATAGCGGGTGTGGAGCCGGAGCCTCATCGCGGACGGAAGCCGATCCCCTCTTCAAGCCCGGCGTCGAGCAGCCATTCGGCGAGCGCTTCGGCGAAGCTTCGCAGCACCCAAAGACCGAACCGCTTACTCCCCCGGCGGACGATCAGGACGTCGACGTGGTGAATCATCGTCGCCGCGGCACGCCCGACCGGAAAGGCGGCGTCGGCCAAGTCGAGGGCGACGCACTTCTGCAGCACCTCCCTCGCCGCGTCGCCTTCGAGGGAGAGGATCGCGCGGCCGTGCGTGAGGTTGGTCACAGAGCCGGCCGAGGCCGGGATCAGGTCCGTGAGGCGAGCTGGAAGATCGGCGTCGGGGCCGGCGATCATGAAGCGCCCCGGCGCGACATGTGCGACGAGGAGGCCGCCTCGTTCCGACGCTTTGCCGATCGGTGGTATCTCGCCGAGGGGCAGGGTCGACAGCGCGTCGGTCACGGCTTGCGCTGTCGTCGGCCACGCCTGCACCTGCGCGAGCGCGCGAAGAGGAGCTTCGGAGAGCGCGACCCGCCCGCCACCGGCTGAGGCCGTCATTCCGGCGAGCGCGGAGAGAGCTTCAGCCATGCATGCGGCTCCCGTCGCGATCGACGAAGCAAGGGTCGACGATTTCGACCGGCCCGTGCGTGCCGCGGAGCGGATCGGCTGCGTAAAGCGTCTGGCCGTGCCGCTCGCGCCCGCGCTCAAGCAGCGCCAGCGCGATGTAGCCCTCGATCTCCGGGCTGTAGCACATGGCCGTGACATGGCCCTGGCTGCGGCCGGGCTCCTTCGCGTCCTCGCCGCCGACGAGATGGGCGCCGCCGTTGACCGGCTTGCCGTCGAGCGATTTCACGCCAACGAGCTGCTTGCGGCCCGGGTCGAGGAGGGCAGGGCGGAGCGCGAGCTGCTTCCCCACGAAGTTCTTCTTCATGGAGAACATCTTCTGAAGCCCGAGATCATGGACGGATCTGCGGCCGTCGATCTCCGCGCCCGTGACGTGGCCCTTCTCGATGCGAAGCGCCCCGAGCGCCTCAAGCCCATAGGGGACGACGCCGAATTCCGCGCCGGCTTCGAGAAGCTTCTCCCAGACGATGAGCGCGTGGTTCGCCCCGGAGTAGACTTCGTAGGCGCGCTCGCCGGAGAAGGAGAGCCGCGCCACGATGACTTCGATGCCTGCCGCAGCGGCCGTTCCGCACGCCCATGAAGGGAAGGGCCGCGTCGCTCAAGTCGATATTGTCGAGCGCCTTCTCCAGAAGCTCGCGGCTCTTCGGCCCTGCGACGGCGACGCCGGCCCACTGATCCGTGACCGAAGCGAGCGAGACCTTGAGCTCGGGCCAGACGACCGCGAGAAGCATCTCCAGATGCTCCATCACCGGCCCGGCATTCGCGGTCGTCGTGGTCATCAGGTAGCGGGTCTCGGCGAGCCGCCAGGTCGTGCCGTCGTCGAAGAGAAAGCCGTCGTCACGGAGCATCAGGCCGTAGCGCGCCTTGCCGACAGGCAGCGTCGAGAAGGTGTTGGTGTAGACGCGGTCGAGGAACGTGGCTGCGTCCGGCCCCTGCACGTCGATCTTGCCGAGCGTCGAGACATCGGTGATGCCAACGGAGGTGCGAACGGCGCGCGTTTCGCGCACGTAGGCCTGCTCCAGCGTCTCGCCTGGTTTCGCGTAGACACGCGGACGCTGCCAGAGCCCGACGTTCATCATCTCCGCGCCGGCCTTCACGTGCCAGTCGTGGAGCGGCGTGCGGCGGAGCGGCTGCAGATGGTGACCCCGAGCGCGACCGACGATCGCGCCGAGGCTGACCGGATTGTAGGGTGGGCGGAAGCGCGTCGTGCCGACTTGCGGCACGGGAAGCCCGCGTGCCTTGGCGAGTATGGTGAGTCCGTTCAGGTTCGAGGTCTTGCCCTGATCGGCCGCCATGCCGAGCGTCGTGTAGCGCTTCAGGTGTTCGACGGATTCGAAGCCCTCGCGCTGCGCAAGCCTGACGTCGGCGGCGGTCACGTCGTTCTGCAGGTCGACGAAGGCTTTGCCCTTCGCCGGAATCTCGAAGAGGGGGAGGAGATTGTCGGCGCCGTCGCCGGGCATGACCGGCGCATCCGGATTGGCGACGGTGAAGCCGCAGGCGCGTGCCGCTCGCGCGCCGGCGCGCGCGCCGTCCGCGGCACATGCCGCCGCGTCGAAGATGCCGTTGACGGCGCCGGCCGCGATCCACTTCTCGCGCGGCTCGCCCGGCACGAAGGCGTGAATCGTCTCGTCGTAGCGCGGCGGGCCGCCCGCCTGGCTGGCGAGATGGACGAGCGGATTCCAGCCGGCGGAAACGGCGAGCGCGTCGCATCTGATGTCGCGCGCCGCGCCGGAGATCTTTCCGCTCGTGGCATCGAAGACTTCGACGTGGATGGAAGAGAGCGCGGTGCCGCCGGCGGTCGCCGTGACGGCATGGCCGGGGAGGGACTCCGCACCGGTCTCGGCAAGCTCCGTCGCAAGCGCCGCTGGGATTTCGCGGCGCGGATCGATGACGGCGCGAACGGCGACGCCGGCGCGCGCGATCCCCACGGCCCGGCGCCAGCCGGCATCGTTGTTGGTGAAGACGACGACGTTGCTGCCGACCGCGACGCCGTAGCGCCGTGCATAAGCGAGCGCCGCGCCGGCGAGCATCACGCCCGGCGCGTCGTTGCCGGGAAAGACGAAGGGCCGCTCGATGGCGCCGGTCGCGAGCACGACGTGCTTCGCCTCGATCCGCCAATGCCGTTGCCGCGTCTTCGCGCCGTCACCCGGCGCGGCGCGCTCCACCGCGCCGAGCACGTTGTCGTCGTAGTAGCCGTAGACCGAGACGCGCGTGAGCATGCGCACGTTGTCGAGCGCGGCGAGCGCGGAGGTCGTGCTGAAGAGCCAGTCGCTCGCGGCCTCCTCGCCGATCCTGTCTTCGAGATCGAGCCCGCCGCCAAGGATCGGGCCATCCTCGCAGAGGATCACGCGCGCGCCGGATTGGCCCGCGGCAAGCGCCGCGGACAGCCCCGCCGCCCCGCCGCCGACAACCAGCACGTCGCAGAAGGCGTGCGCGCTCTCGTAGCGGTCGGGATCGGGCTCGAAGCTCGCCTTGCCGAGGCCGGCGGCGCGGCGGATCGAGGGCTCGTAGAACATCCACGCGCCGCGCGTCGGGGCCCATGAAGGTCTTGTAGTAGAAGCCCGCCGCGAGGAACGGCGAGAACAAGCCGTTGATCGCACTGAGATCGTGCTTCAGCGTGGGCCAGGCGTTCTGGCTTCTCACGAGGAGCTCGTTCGCCGCCTCGATCGTCGTGGCCTTGGCGTTCGGCTCCGTGTCGCCGCGGCGCCCGAGCGTGACGAGCGCGCTCGGCTCCTCGGGATCCAGCCGAATAGATGCCGCGCGGACGATGGTATTTGAACGAGCGCGCGACCGTCGTGTGGCCGGTGGCGAGGAGCGCGGAGGCGATCGTATCGCCGGCAAAGCCTGAGACCGCCGCGCGGTCGAAGAAGAAACGGAGCGGGCGCATGCGGTCGATCCGCGTGCCGCCGCGCGGAAGGCGGTAACCGGCCATCAGCCGCCCTCCCGCCCGGCCCAGGGGCCGACGAGCCGCGCGGTGGAGATGTCGTGCGTCTCGGTGTTCCGCGTCACGATCAGGAACTGCCGGCAGCCGTGCACGTGCTGCCAATATTCCCGGTGGGGCCCACGCGGATTGCTGCGGTCGTAGACGTATGTCGCCCAGCGCTCGCGGTCCTCGGTCGCGAGCGCCGGCCGCACACGCGTCGCATCGCCGCCATAGACGAACTCGCCGTGGTCTCTGAGGCCGCAAACGGGGCAGGGGATCAGCATCTCAATGCAGCCGCGGCGTGGGGCCGGTGCCCCATTCGTCGATGGGACGGCCTTCGTGGAAGCGCTCGAGCGTGAAGGCGGCGTTCAGCGCATGCGGCGCGTCGTTCGCGATCGTATACGCGAAGCACCAGCCTGAAGCGGGCGTCGCCTTGAAGCCTCCGTAGTTCCAGCCGGCGTCGAGATACATGCCGGGAAGCGGCCCGACCGTGATGATCGGGCTCCCGTCCATCGTCATGTCGACGAGCCCGCCCCAGCTTCTGACAAGCTTCACCTTGCCGACATTCGGGAAGCAGGCGAGGAGCTCAGCCGCCACTTCGTGCACAACGGGCAGATTCCCGCGCTGGGCGTAGGAATTGTAGTAGTCGAGGTTGCCGCCATAGACGAGCCCGCCCTTGTCGGACTGCGACACATACATGTGGCCGCCGCCGAAGGTGACGACGCAGTTGATGAGCGGCTTCAACGGCTCGGTGACGAAGGCCTGCAGGATGTGGCTTTCGATCGGGAGGTTCTCGATCCCGGCCTTGCGCAGCACCTCCGACGTGTTGCCGGCGACCGCGACGCCGACCTTCGAAGCACGGATGGTGCCGCGGCTCGTCAGGACCCCGGCGATTCTTTCGCCCTCCTTCAGGAACCCGGTCACCTCGCAATTCTCGATGATGTCGACGCCGAGCCGGTCGGCCGCATGCGCGAAGCCCCAGGCGACCGCGTCGTGGCGCGCCGTGCCGCCGCGGGGTTGGAGAAGCCCGCCAACAATGGGAAAACGCGCTTTGTCGGAAAGGTCGAGGCCAGCGCAGAGCTTGGCGATGTCCTTCGGCATCAGGAGCTCGGAGTCGATGCCATTGAGCCGCATCGCGTTTCCGCGCTCGGCATATTGATCCATCTGCACGGGCGAATGCGCGAGGTTCAGGACGCCGCGCTGCGAGAACATGACATTGTAGTCGAGCGCGTGGCTGAGCCCCTCCCAGAGCTTCAGGCTCCATTCGTAGAAATTGTGGTTCTCCGGCAGGAGGTAGTTGGAGCGCACGATTGTCGTGTTCCGCCCGACGTTTCCCTGGCCGATCCAGCCGCGCTCGACCACCGCGACGTTGCGGACGTTGTGTTCCTTGGCGAGGTAGAAGGCCGTGGCGAGCCCGTGCCCGCCGCCGCCCACCACGATCACGTCATAGGAGGGCTTAGGCTCCGCCTTGCGCCAGGCCGGCCGCCAGCCCTTGTTGCCTGTCAGCCCATGGCGGAGCACGGAGAAGATCGAATACTCGGCCATCGGCCCCCCCGAGCAGACAAGAGTGCGGATCAGAGCACCATCGGACCCGGAGCCGCGTTCCAGGTCAATGCCTCGTCGTGCATTCTTCCTGCGGGTTATGACCGCGCATCGGCCGCTCGGATCGGCGCCGGATGCGACAGACGGTGCCGCACTTGGCCTCGTCGAGGCATCTCGAAACTCGCAAGTATATTATGGTAATATACATCCATGGTCGAACTTATCCGGATCGAAGGGTTCGAATGGGATGAAGGTAACAGCCGCAAGAGCGCGGAAAAGCACGGCGTCAATCAGCCTGAAGCGGAGCAGGTGTTCTTCAATCAGCCCCTCCTCACATCGGAGGATGCGAAGCACAGTCGAAGTGAGCCCCGGTTCCACGCTTTGGGAAAAACCGATGCTGGTCGCTATTCACATGTGAGCTTCACCCTACGTCAGGATGCTTCGCGCATCCGGATAATTTCAGCGCGAGACATGCAGCCGCAAGGAGCGTGCCTTCTATGAGCAAGAGCGCGATGAATAAGAGCCGCAAGCCGATCCCGGACTTCAAGAGCGAGGCAGAGGAGCGCCGCTTCTGGGAGACGCACGACTTCGCTGATTATGTTGACTGGAACAAGGCCGAACGCGTCATTTTTCCGAGTTTGAAGCCCACGACGACCTCGATTTCGTTGCGCCTCCCCGTCGGACTGCTCGACCGAATTAAGGTCGCCGCGAACAAGCGAGACATGCCCTACCAGTCTTTGATCAAGGCATGGCTGGCGGAAAAGGCGGACGCGAAATGAGCCTAGTCGCGCCGGTTACGCCGCCGTCGCGGGCGCTGCCTCGGCGGTCCCATCGCCCGGCGGATGGCCTGCTGCGTGCTCTGCTGCATCTGCCCCGAAAAGCAGCCCAGCGTGTAGGGATATTCCTGCGTCAGCCGATAGGCGTAGTCATAGGTCCGCCCGTCCACCGTGACGGTTTCGGCGCGCCCATGGCACGCATCGAGATCGGCATTGGTGATGAGCGCGCCCTTGGCATCGCGCATGCCGAGGATGGGATAGCCGTCGAGCGCCCAGCCGACGAGCCTGTTGCTCGTCGCGCCCGGCAGGCAGGGCGAGCTGCTGTGGTAGTGATATTGCCCTTTGCCTTGCGGATGTCCGTCGCAGAGATCCTGAATCTCGTGCGCCGCGGCATCCCGCCCGGCATCGTCGAGCGCGTTGTAGATCGCGACACCCGTCGTCGTGAAGCCGATCATCCCCATCGGCAGGCAGCCCGGCTGGTTCGCCTTGACCGGCTCCAACGGAATCTCGAACGACAGGTTCTGTGCTTCGATGCTGTTCGGGTTGGTGTCGTAGTGATAGGCCGGGTCGTCGGGCGCGATCGGGAACTCGCCGGTCGGCTCGTGCACAGGCAATCCGTTGCTTTGGACCGCGAGGTGGTCGCCGTCGAGCGGTCACGTTGAGCCTCGCCTCGGGCCATGTGACTTTGCCTTCGACGTGCGGCTTCTCGGCCGGGTTCCAGGTCTTGCCGTGAAACCAGGGCCCTTCGTGCCGCGCCCCGCCGCCGCGAAACGACGTCTGGCAGGCGTAGACATTGCCACGCGCGGCATGATCGGTGACGTGACCGTCGCCGAGCGGCAGCTCCGTTGCGAGCACTGCTTCCCGCCGCGGCCATTTGCGGGCCCGCCAACAACAGCGCCCCAAGCCAAAGACGTGTGACTCCCTTCACCGGTATCCTCCTAGGTGTCTTGTCAGAGGGAGGATGGCCGCATCCTGTCACGAGAGTGTCCCTCGGGAGGGGGATATTTGTAACAGTCTGTATCTTCAAAACCTCACGGAACCGCCCGGAAGCGTGGCTCCGGACTATCTCGCCATCGCCTCGAGTCTGATCCGCGCGATCTTGTCGATTTCCGAAAGCGCCGTTCTGAACTCCGTTTCACTGTTGTTCTCGATCCGCTTCTCGAAGGCCGCGAGGATCTCGCCGCGCGTCTTGCCGGAGACCGCAAGGATGAACGGGAAAGCGAACTTCGCCTTGTAGGCGTCGTTCAGCTCGTTGAAGCGCACGAACTCCTCGGGCGAGCACTGGTCGAGGCCGGCGCCTGCCTGCTCGGAGCGCGACGTCTGGGTGATCTCGCCGATGCCGAGCCGGCCGGCGAGATCGGGATGGTTGCGGAGGAGCTTGAACTTCGCCGGGCGGTCGAGGTCGGCAGCGACATTCGCCATTGCGGCGGCCAGCCCGTCGGGGGTGTCGGTTGCCGAAGAAAGGCCATTGCCGAAGGCGCGCATCGCGATCTCGGGGAAGTGCTCATAGACGCCCCCGAATTTCTCCACGAAGGCGGTGTAGTCCATGGTCCGGGGCGGCGGATCAAAATGTGTCATTCTACGGCTCCCGAGATCGCGGGGCTTCCCGCCACACCGCACGTTGTGCGGGCTTTGCCCCAAAGGCCTTCAGGGGCCATTATGTCTGAATGCGCTACGCGAAGAACCGAATCTTTGAACCGACCGGGAGCGACATTTGGGCCGGCTGACCACACATGTCCTTGACGTTGCCCTGGGCAAGCCCGCTTCCGGGCTCGCGATCAGCCTCCGCCGCGCGGGCAAGCATGGCACTGCGCTTGCAAGCGGCGTCACAAATGATGACGGCCGCGTAAATCCGCCGCTTCTGGAGGGCGAGGCGATGGAAGTCGGGACCTACGACCTAGTGTTCGAGGCGGGGGCCTACTTCGACCGGCTTGGCCTCGACCTGCCGGAGCCAAAGTTCCTGGGCCAGGTGGTGATCCGCTTCGGCATCGCCGATCCGGCCGCGCACTATCATGTGCCGCTGCTCCTTTCGCCCTTCGGCTACTCCACCTACCGGGGAAGCTGATGCCGATCCGCTTCCTGCTTGGGAATGAAGAGCGCACGCTTGACGCCGTCTCGCCGACGCTGACGGTGCTCGAATATCTGCGCCGGCACGAGCGCCGCATCGGCACCAAGGAGGGCTGCGCGGAGGGCGACTGCGGGGCCTGCACCGTCGTGCTCTCAGAGCCGGACGGCGAAGGTGGGCTGAAACACCGCGCCGTCAATTCCTGCATCCAGTTCGTGTCGGTCCTGCACGGGCGGCAGCTCACGACGGTCGAAGATCTCGCGCCCAATGGCACGCTCCATCCGATCCAGCAGGCGCTCGTCGAGAAGCACGGCTCGCAATGCGGCTTCTGCACGCCGGGCTTCGTCATGCAGCTCTACGCCGGTTGGCTCGAAGGCGCGCTCGCCGACCGGCAGAGCGTGAAGGATTGGCTCGCGGGCAATCTCTGCCGCTGCACCGGTTACGGTCCGATAATCGACGCCGGCGTTGAGGCCGGAAAGGCCGTCCTTCCGAGCGGCGAAGTGGAAAGCGACGCGGCACGTCGCCTGTTTCGCCTCGACGATCGGCAGATGCTTCATCTCAAGCACGGCGATCAACAGGTGTTCATTCCGCGAATGTCGGACGAACTGGCGGAAGTCTACGCCAAATATCCCGACGCGACGCTCGTTGCCGGGGCGACCGATGTCGGGCTCTGGGTGACGAAGCAGCATCGCCACCTGCGGACGTTGATCGACGTCACCCGCGTCGCCGATCTGGGCCGGGTGACGGAATCGGAGGGCGGCCTGACGATCGGTGCGACCGTCAGCCATCGCAAAGCGACTGCGGCGCTCGGTCTGGTGCATCCCGACCTCGGCGAGCTACTTCGCCGCTTCGCCTCCATCCAGATCAGGAATGCCGGCACGGTCGGCGGCAACATCGCCAACGGCTCGCCGATCGGCGATCTGCCGCCGGCGCTGATCGCGCTCGACGCGCGGCTGACCCTCCGTCGCGGCAACGAGCGGCGGCAGATTCCACTCGAGGATTTCTTCATTGCCTACGGCAAACAGGACCGCGCACCCGGCGAATTCGTCGAATGGGTGTTCGTGCCGCGCCTTCCGGCCGACGCGCGCTTCGCCTGCTACAAGCTCTCGAAGCGCTTCGACCAGGACATCTCCGCGGTGATGGGCGCGTTCCTGCTGCGGATCGAGCGCGGCAAGATCGCGGACGCGCGGCTCGCCTTCGGCGGAATGGCGGCGATCCCGAAGCGCGCCGCTGCCGCCGAGGCTGCGCTCGCCGGCAGGCCGTTCGACGCCGCGACTGTCGAATCGGCGGTGACTGCTCTTGCCGGCGACTTCGCCCCGCTGACCGACATGCGCGCCAGCGCCGCCTATCGCCTCAAGGCGGCGCAGAACCTGCTGCGGCGCTTCCATCTGGAGAGTGCGGCGGACAAGCCCGCGACGCGCGTGCTGGAGCTGACGCCGATGAACGAGACCTTCCTCCAGGATCGAAAGCGGCGCCCGCACCGTCAAGTCGGTGCGGCATCACAAGCCGCGCCACGACCGACCAGATCGAGCGGCGGCGTCGCGAGCGCCGGTCGTCGCACGACAGCGGCGCGCGGCATGTCGCCGGGAAGGCCGTCTATGTCGACGACATGCCCGAGCTTCCGGGCACGCTGCACATCTACGTCGCGATGAGCACGCGGTCCGCATGCGAAGCTCGTTTCGCTCGACGTGTCCGCCGTCCGCAAGGCGCCAGGCGTCGCCTGCGTGCTGACCGCCGACGACATACCGGGCGAGAACGATGCGAGCCCGGCCATGCACGACGATCCGGTCTTCGCGGTCGGCGAGGTCCAGTATGTCGGCCAGTCGCTTTTCGCCGTGGGCGCGAACTCGATCGCAGAGGCGCGTGCCGCGGCCGCGCTCGCCAAGATCGAGTACGAAGACCTGCCGGCGGTGATTTCGGTTGACGACGCGCTTCAGGCGGATCTGCGAACTTCCGACCGTGCCGTCGCACACGATGCGGCTTGGCGACGCCGATGCGGCGCTTGCTGCCGCGCCGAACAGGATCGGCGGCACGGTCCATGTCGGCGGCCAGGATCATTTCTATCTCGAAGGGCCAGATCGCCTACGCGATTCCAGGCGAAGGCGTGGACATGCTGGTCCATTCCTCGACCCAGCATCCGACCGAGGTCCAGCACACGGTCGCCAAGGTGCTCGACGTTCCCGACCACGCCGTCACCACGGAGGTGCGCCGCATGGGCGGCGGCTTCGGCGGCAAGGAGAGCCAGGCCTCGCTGATCGCCGCGATCGCGGCGCTCGTCGCCGCCAAGACCGGACGGCCCGCAAAGCTCCGGCTCGACCGCGACGACGACATGGAGATGACCGGCAAGCGCCACGATTTCCGCATCGACTACGATGTCGGATTCGACGAGAACGGCGTGATCCAGGGTGTGCGTTTCGAGCAGGCGGCGCGCTGCGGCTATTCCGCTGATCTCTCAAACGGCATCACCGACCGCGCGATGTTCCATGCCGACAACGCCTACGACCTCCACAACGCCCATATCCATTCGCGCCGAATGAAGACGCATACCTGCTCGAACACCGCCTTCCGCGGCTTCGGCGGGCCGCAGGGCATGGTCGGGAATCGAGCGCGTGATCGACGAGATCGCGCTTCGCGCTGAAGCGCGATCCGCTCGACATCCGCCGCGCGAATTTCTATGCGGCGGAAGGCGGCGGCCTCACCCCCTACCATATGGAGGTGACGGACTGCGTCATCGCAGGAGATCGTCGACGAGCTTGAGGCGTCTTCCGACTACCGCGCGCGACGCGAGGCGGTCAGAGACTTCAATGCGAAGAATCCGATCTTGAAGAAGGGCATCGCGCTGACGCCGGTGAAGTTCGGGATCTCCTTCACGGCGATCCATCTCAATCAGGCCGGCGCGCTGGTGCATGTCTACAAGGACGGCTCGGTTCACCTGAACCACGGCGGCACGGAGATGGGGCAGGGGCTCTTCATCAAGGTCGCGCAGGTCGTCGCCGAGGAATTCCAGATCGATCTCGAGCGCGTGAAGATCACGGCGACAACGACGGCGAAGGTGCCGAACACCTCGCCCACTGCCGCGTCGTCCGGCTCCGACATCAACGGCATGGCGGCGCGCAACGCGGCACGCACGATCAAGCAACGGCTGATCGCGTTCGCGGCTTCGAAGTACAAAGTGCCGGAGGAGCAGGTCGTGTTCCTGCCCAATCGCGTGCGGATCGGAAACGAGGAGATGAGCTTTCCGGACCTGGTGCTGGAGGCCTATCTCGGCCAGGTATCGCTGTCCTCGACCGGCTTCTATCGCACGCCGGGTATCTACTACGACCGCGAGACCGCGCGCGGCATTCCTTTCTTCTACTTCGCCTACGGCGCGGCCGTGAGCGAGGTCGTGATCGACACGCTGACCGGCGAGAACCGCGTGCTTGCGCGTCGACATCCTCCACGACGTCGGCAAGTCACTGAACCCGGCGATGGACCTCGGGCAGATCGAAGGCGGGTTCATACAGGGGCTCGGCTGGCTCACCACGGAGGAGCTCTGGTGGAACGAAAAGGGGCGGCTGATGACGCACGCGCCCTCCACCTACAAGATCCCGACCGCCAACGATCGCCCGGACGCAATGACGATCAAGATCTGGGAGAAGGGCGATCAACCGTCTCCGACACGATCTACCGCTCGAAGGCCGTGGGCGAGCCGCCGCTGATGCTGGCGCTATCCGCCTTCTCCGCCATCGTCGATGCGGTCGCGGCGGCGGGCGACTACCGCGCCTTCCCGAAGCTCGACACGCCGGCGACGCCGGAGCGCATCCTCTTCGCAGTGGAGGATGTGCGGAAGCCGCGCCGAAGGGAAGCGCTGATGCTGACGCACCTCACCTTCGTGATTGTCATCCCGGCCGGCGCGCGGCACCTGATCCGAGGCAGAGCCAGAGACCCATGAACACTGGAGGGACCAAGTTCTGGCGTAGCCGCTTGCAGCTCTCTTCTCGACCTGTCGTGCGTGGGTCCCGGTCTTGGCCTGACGGCGCAAACCGGGATGACAAACGCGAAGGAGTGGGTCGCCTCATGAGGTCATGGCTGAAGCCGCTCGAAGAAACGCTCGCGCGCGGCCATGCGGCGATGCTCGTGCATCTCGCCGAGCTGAAGGGGTCCGCGCCGCGCGAGGCCGGTGCCGCGATGCTCGTGACGGAGACTGCCATCGTCGACACGATCGGCGGCGGCGAGATGGAGCGAACGGCGATCCAGAAGGCGCGCGAGCTTCTGCACAACGGCGGGGCGCGCCGTTCCTGCGGCTGAGTCTCGGGCCGGACCTCAATCAATGCTGCGGCGGATCGGTGACGATCGCGTTCGAGCCGTTCGCGCCGGCCGATCTCGCCTGGCTCCGGAAGCTGATCCGCGCCGCCGAAGAGCCGATGCCGGTCGTCGCGCACGCTTTCGATCGACGCAAGCGGGAATTTCCGCCGCGACTGGTCGACCGAGTGCGAGCGACGGGCCGGACTACGCCGTGGCGATCGAAGGTGCGCGGCTTGAAATCCGCGAGCGCATCAATCCGCAGCGCCAAGCGCTGTGGCTCTTCGGCGCGGGGCATGTCGGCCGCCGGGTCGCCCCGGCGCTCGCGCCGCTGAGCTTCGCCATGACCTGGGTCGACGGCCGCGCCGGCGCAGTTTCCCGAGCCGCCGCTCGCAGGCGTGCCGCAGCTCGCGCTCGCGATGCCCGAGCTCGCGGTCGACGAAGCGCCGCCCGGACACGGTCTTCCTGGTGATGACACACAGCCATCCGCTCGACGAGGCGATCTGCGAGGCGATCCTGCGGCGCGGCGACTTCGCCTATCTCGGCCTGATCGGCTCGGCGACGAAGCGCGCGCGGTTCATGAAGCGGCTCGGCGAGGCGGGCATTCCCGCCGAAGACCTGAAGCGGCTCGTCTGCCCGATCGGCCTTCCCGCGATCGAGAGCAAGGAGCCGGCTGCGATCGCCGCCTCGGTCGCCGCCGATCTCCTGATGCGGCGCGAGAGGAACTTCGCGGATACGAAAGGGCCGGTCGTTCATGGCGAGTGAAGTGGAGCGTGCGTTCATGCGTCGCGCCGTCCGGCTCTCGGAGGAGCGCATGCGGAACGGAGAAGGGGGCCCGTTCGGCGCCGTCATCGTGAAGGACGGCAAGGTGATCGCCGAGGGCTGGAACAAGGTCACGTCCTCGAACGACCCGACGGCCCATGCCGAGGTCGTCGCGATCCGGCTCGCCTGCGAGACGCTCGGCTCCTTCTCGCTCGAAGGCTGCGACATCTACGCGAGCTGCGAGCCGTGCCCGATGTGCCTTGCCGCGATCTACTGGGCGCGCATCGGCCGCATCTATTTCGGCAACACGCGCCAGGAAGCCGCGGCGATCGGCTTCGACGACGAGTTCCTCTATCGCGAGATCCCGAAGCCGATCGAAGAGCGCGCCATTCCTACCGAGCACCTTGCCGTTCCGGAGGCGAAAGCTGTCTTCGACGAATGGCAAGCCAAGCCCGACAAGATCGAATACTGACATGCGCCGGGGGGCGCGCTGATGACCGCCGTCATTCTCGAATGGCTGAATGCGCTGCTGCGCTGGGCGCATATCATGACCGGCATCGCCTGGATCGGGACGTCGTTCTTCTACATCTGGATGGAAGCGGCGATCAAGAAGCGTGCCGGCCAGGCGCCTGGCATCGCGGGCGACGTGTGGATGGTGCATGGCGGCGGATTCTGGGTAGCGTCGAAATACGCGGTCGCGCCGGACGAGATTCCCGAAGAGCTGCACTGGTTCAAATGGGAGGCCTATTTCACGCTGGTCACCGGCCTGCTTCTTCTGATGGTGATCTACTATTTCGGCGCCGACGCCTTCCTGATCGACAAGGACAAGGTGCCGCTCGATCCGCTATGGGCGTCGCTCCTTTCGGCGTTCTCGCTCCTGGCGGGCTGGTTCATCTATGACGGCATTTGCCGCTCGCCGATCGGGCAGAAGACGGCTCCGCTCGCGATCGCGGTCTTCGTCGAGATAGCCGCCTTCACCTTCTTCTATCACGGCGTCTTTTCCGACCGCGCGGCGTTCCTGCATGTCGGCGCGCTGATCGGCACGATCATGGCGTCGAGCGTCTTCTTCGTGATCATCCCGAACCAGAAGAAGGCGATGGCCGAGATGATGGCCGGGCGCAGGCCCGACCCGCGCTACGGCAAGATCGCGGCGCAGCGCTCGCTCCACAACAATTATCTGACGCTGCCGGTCATCTTCATGATGATCTCCAACCACTACCCGATCATCTTCGGGCATCCATGGAGCCCGCTGATCGCGCTCGGGCATCGTGGTCGCCGGCGGGCTGATCCGCCATTTCTTCAACATCACCAATCACGGCGTGGTGACGAAGGCGGCGATCGCCTCGATCCCGGCGGCGATGGTCGTCGTCGTGATTCTGATCGCGATTACCGGTTACCGGCCGGGCGGCACGGCGGCGGTCGGCAACGTCACGTTTGTCGACATCCACCCGATCATCGAGAAGCACTGCATCCAGTGCCACTCCGCGACGCCGACCAACAAGGATTTTCCCGAGGCGCCGAAGGGCGTGATGTTCGACACGCCCGATGAGATCAAGCTCTACGCTGCGAAGATCAAGCAGCAGGCGGTGCTCTCCAACATCATGCCGCTCGGCAACCTGACCGGCATCACCGACGGAGAGCGGCAAAAGCTCGGCGCCTGGATCGATGCGGGCGCGAAGGTGCGTTGAAGCCGGCGATCAGACCTCTTCCAGTTCAGGCGAGACGGCGAGCCGTCCGTGGGACGGTCGATCGAAGCGAGAGATATCTGGCGTCTCCTTTGCGGAGGCGCGACCGGTGAGCAGGGAGACCTCGGCCTTCATCGCGTCGCTGAAGCGTTGGTGACGCTCGCCGAGCCCCTCCAGCGTCCAATCGAAGGCGCAAATGGAATCCGTGGCGGCAAGGATCGGCAGGGCGTGAGCGTCGCGCTCCTCCTGATAGCGACGGGCTTCCGGCTCGGTCCCGGCGATGACGGCTCGCGCGACACCCTCCGCGTCGCGGAGCGCGTCCGAGATGCCATGCGCTGTGAGTGGGTCGCGGAAGAATCCGGCGTCGCCGACCAGAAACCATCCCGGACCGAACGCCTGCCTGAGAAGGCCGCGCGCCCCACGGAAGGTGCGAACCGCGCTGGACGCCTCCGACCGTGCCAGATCGCCAAGTTCCGGAGAAAGAGCCTCAAGCACCGACATCCTGCCGGCTTCGATGTCGCGCCTGAGCGTCATGTCGAACCGCGCCGTGGGCACGGAGGCGACAAGGCAGGAACGGCCGTCATTGGTGGGGATCAGGCTGCCGCTGATGCCGTCGCGGAAATGCCAACGGTAGCCGGTATCGCTCGGCGCCGGCACATGCGCGTAGATGTGTGCGACCGAGGCGGTGCCGCGCACCAGCGGCTCTGACTGCACGTTCCGCGCAACCATCGAGCCGAGCCCATCCGCGCCGATCACTGTTTCCGCTTTGATGCTGACCGGTCCGGTACCGCCGGCCACGACAACGCCGTTGACGCGGCCCGAAGCGCTGCGCAAGAGGTGCGTGACAGCGACGTCGTGGACGATCTCGGCGCCTGCCGCGCGGGCGGCATCGACCAGCGCTCGGTCGAGAACGGTGCGGCGCGGCGCGATCAGGCCGGGAATGCCCGGCGCCGGGCGGATGTCCACGCTCACGACATCGTCGCCGTAATGGAACGACGTCGTGGTGACGACCGGCGTTCCCTCGGCGATCAATCCCCTCAGGAGTCCCCAGCGCGCGAGCTGGATGACCGCCGGGCGCATGAGCGCATGGGTCGAGAGCGTGTCCGAGCCATAGGCCTGACGGTCGACCACGAGCACGCGCGCGCCGGCGCGGGCCAGCAGCATCGCGGTCGCCGCGCCTGCGCAGCGCGCTCCCACGATCACGACGTCGTAGTGCTCTCTCCTGAACATCTTGAGCCTCCTCAGGCGCAGCGCCGGCTGCTCAGATTCAAGTAGTCCGCGACATGGCGACCGAGCGCGATCGCGTCGGTCCCGATGCCGCCAATGAAGCTGGAATCACGCTTGCGCAGCAGCCTGAAGCCGAGCGCATAGAGGCCCGGGATTGGAGAGATGCCGTCGCTATGGGCAAACTCCCCGTCCGGCGCGAGCGCGCATTTCGGCAACCACGGAAACGAGCGGCGATAGCCGGTGGCCCAGACGATCGTGCCGATCTTCTCGGCGCGAAGCGAAAGGTGTTCGGGAACATCGTGGTCGACGCTCACAGGAGCGATTTGCGGACGTTGCAGGCTCGGGACGGTGCAGGCGTAGGCGTCGATCGCCGTGAGCAGCCTCCGCTGCTTCGTCTCGGCGGCCCTGACGCTCTCGGCGAGGTCGGGAGCCACCGAAAGCTGATCGCCCTCCGCCGCGACGACGCGCCCGATCGTGCGCACGCCGATCGCCTGAAGAGTTGCCAAGTCGACATTCGACCGGTCGGGCCGGCCGGCAAGCTGCAGCGATGGCTGCCGCATCGCCGCCACCGGATCCGGCAGGTCGCGGGTCCGTTCGGCAAGCACGCCCATCCGGTTTAGCCACCAGAAGATATCGCGGCCGCGCCAGGTGCGCGGCAGGCGTGTGTGGCGGCCGACCGACAGAATCACCTCTCGGCCGGCGCGCCGGACCTCGTCGGCGATCTGAACGCCCGAGGCGGAGGCGCCGACGACGAGAACGGCGCCGGGCGCGAGTTCCGTCGGCGAGCGGTATTCGGAAGAATGTATGGAGGCGACCGAACGATCGATCGACTGCGCCATGCCCGGAATGGCGGCCTTGTCGCATTGGCCTGTCGCAACGACGACCGCCCGGGCTCGCCACGCGCCGCCGTCCGTGCGGACGATGAAGCCGCCGGTCGCTTGTTCGATCGATTCAACGCGCGTGTTCGCGAGCACCGGAGCGCAAAATCCCTCCGCATAGGTCTTGAGCCGCCGGACGAAATCGTCGCGCGTCATGAAGCCGTCGGGATCCGGCCCGTCATAGGGAAGGCCGGGCAGGGTGTTCAGCCAGTTCGGCGTGAGAAGACGGAGCGACTCCCATGTCCGGTTTTGCCATCTGTCGGCGATCGAGCGCCGTTCGAAGACGACGTGATCGAAGCCGCGCTGAGCGAGCACGCGGCTCATGGCGAGGCCGCTTTGGCCGGCGCCCAAGATGGCAACGTCGGTCGATTGCATGTCAGCCTCGGAGGGTTGGAGGCGGTCCGGATCTGCCGGGCCGCCTTCGACGGAGCTACTGGATGGTCTTCATGCCGACCGAGATCGGCACGCCGTTCGTGAGCACGTCGAACACTGCGGAACGCGCGCGCGCCTGCTCGACGAGCTGCTTCAGCTTTTCCGGCGGCGCGTCGCCCTCGACCTCGAAGTCGATCGAGATCGATTCGTATCCGTTGCGGACCTCGTCGGAGATGCCGAGGATGGCGCGCAAATCGATATCGCCAGTGACGTAGGACTTCACCTTGGTCAGCTTGATTCCGCGGGCGGCGGCAATGTTTGCGATGCCGGCCGTCAGGCAGGTCGCGAGCGCGTGAAGCAGCCATTCCACCGGCGTCGGGGCGTTGTCGGCACCCACCAGAACGTTCGGATGGTCACCGTCGGCGACGTACGACTTGACATGCGCCTGCTCGCCGCCGGCGCCGTAGAAGCCGAGCATGGAACTGCGGCTGTGGGTTCCCTTCATCCACTCGTTGCTGGCGCGGAACTGGAACTTGGCAAGTTCCGGCTGTCCGGCGACGAAATTGATCGTGCTGAGAAGCGTGGGCGTGTCGACCCCGTTGAGCGGCGGGCGCACAGGCCTGGTCTGTTCTTGCATTGTCATTCTCCAGAATGGTCTTGGTTCGAGTTTGTGCAATCCCGCTCGCCGCAGGCGATCGAAACTGAATCGCGGAACGCCGCCGGCGTTGGGGTTTTCTCACTACGTGCTTGCCTCCCTCCTCCTTCCGAGAAGGGTGGGCTAAGCGGTGAGCGTCGGAGCCGTCGGCTTGGCGATGAGCCGGCCGACGGCTTGTTCGTTCGCGCGCTTAAGGCCGCGCTTCCAGAATCATGTTGAACGGCGTCTCGGTGGCGCGCCGGAAGCGGGAGAAGCCGCCGCCGTTCGTGATCACGTTGCGAAGACGCACTTCGCCGGCCTGCGCACCGAGCGCCGCGCCGACCTCCTGCGAGAGCGACGTTGGCACACAGATCATCGTCGACGCAGCGTAGTAGAGGCGGCCAACTGGGTTGAGGTTGTCCCCCACGCTGTCATGCGCCATCGGCTCCACGATCATCCACGTTCCGTCGGGCTTCAGCGCCTGACGGACGTGAGCGGCGGCGCCGGCCGGGTCGCCCATGTCGTGCAGGCAGTCGAAGAAGGTGACGAGGTCGTAGCCCGTTCCGGTGAAAGCCTTTGCCGGCCTCACCTCGAAGCGGACGTTCGGCGGCGCGCCGTGCTCTTTCGCATGCCTGCGCGCCTCCGCGACCGACTTGGCATGGAAGTCGAAGCCCGTGAACTCGGAGTTCGGGAAGGCCTTCGCCATGATCACCGTCGAATAGCCGCAGCCGCAGCCGACGTCGGCGACCTTGGCCCCGCGCTCGAGCTTCTCCTTCACGCCGTCGAGCGCCGGCAGCCACTCGGAGACGAGATGGTTGTGATAGCCGGGCCGGAAGAAGCGGGCGATGGCGCAGAACAAGCAGCCGTCCTGATGATCCCACTCGACGCCCTTGCCGGTCTTGAAGCCGGATTCGACCATCGGGCGGTTGCCGAGCGAGCGCGCCGCCGACTCGAACGCGTCGACGAGATAGACGGGGCTGTCCTTGTCCGCGAAGATCATCGCCTGCTCGGGCGACATGCTGAAGGCGTTGGTCTCCTCGTCATAGGTGATGTAGTCGGACGCCGCTTGGTGCGACAGCCACTCACGCAGATAGCGCTCGGAGAGTCCCGTGCGTTTAGCCATCTTCTCTGACGTCATCGGGCCACGCGCCTTGAGCGTCGAATAGAGCCCGAGGTTGGCGCCGATCTGCACGAGGGGGATCGAATAGGCCCCTCCGAGATCGTTCAGCACCTGACCGGTGAGGGCGTGCAGCCTGTTTTCTTGCAGCATTTTCTCGTCTCCTCGTTCAGAAACCCGGAAAGCGGGGCGTGTAGCGGGGGTCGCGCTCCACGGCGTCGATCTGGCCGCGGGTGAGGCCGATGTCCTTCAGCGCCGCATCGTCGAGCCTGCTCAGGATGCGCGCGCGTATGGGCCCGAGCGTGGACCGCGATCACCCAACGGGCGAAACCGAAAAAGGCGCCTGCGGCGCAGCCGAAAAGGGCGGCTGCGGCGGAGGCCCGGCGGTCATCCGCCACGGCGAAGTCGCTGGTCATGGCGTCTCTCCTCTAGTGGGTGGCCGCAGGCTTTGCGGCGATGTCACGGCTTAGAGGAGGGCGTGGCAGCAAACTTGCAGAGCGTTCGGAGGTTGTCTGGAGATTTCCGGGATTATGTTGTTTGGGGGGTTCTCGGACTATAGAGAGCGGCGGTCGTGTGAGATCGCCTGCGCCCATGATCTACAGGTTCGACACGTTTGCGATCGACACCGCCGCGCAGGAGCTGCGCTGCGACGGCGCCGTATTGCCCGTAGAGCCGCAGGTTTTCGCGCTTCTCGTCTATCTGGTGGAGAACCGCGACCGCGTCGTTAGCCGCGACGATATTCTGGGAGCGGTTTGGCATGGGCGAATCGTCTCGGAGGCGGCGCTCTCAAGCCGGATCAAGGCGGCGCGCCAGGCGATTCGTGACGACGGCCAGGCGCAGCGGTTGATCAAGACCGTGCACAAACGCGGATTCCGCTTCGTCGGTAGCGTCGAAGTGGCGGAGCTGGAGCCCAAAGAAGCCGCGTCCGCGCCGCCTGCTCAGGCTGAGAAAGTGCGTGATGCAGAGGCGCCGCGACCGTCCGATCTTGTTCTCGCGCCGGTCCAGAAGCCTTCGATCGCCATTCTGCCGTTCCAGCAAATCGGCGAGCCGGGCGTTCTCGCGGAAGGCCTTGCGCACGATCTCATCACGCGTCTCGGCCGCACGCGCTGGCTCTTCGTCATCGCGCGGGGGAGCGCCTTCCGTTTCATGGACTCCGAGCAGAGTCCATCGGCGATCGCCGAGCTGCTCGGCGTGCGCTACATCGCCCACGGCGCGGTGCAATCGGCGGGCCGGCAGATAAGGATTCACGCCGCGCTGACCGACACGGCATCTGGAATGGAGGTGTGGTCGGAGCAGTTCGATCGCGTGCGCGACGATCTCTTCGCCGTGCAAAGCGAGATCTCCGACGCCATTGCGTCGGAGGTGGAAACGCAGATCGAGCTCATGGAGCGCGGGCGCTCGCTGTTGAAGCCGTCGGAGAACCTGGACGCCTGGGAACTGTACCATCGCGGCTGCTGGCACATGTACAAGTTCCGCCCCGAGCACTACGAAGAGGCGGAGCGCTACTTCCTGCGGTCAATCGATCTGGAGCGTAGTTCAGCGCGGCCGTATTCGGGCCTTTCCTTCGTACATTGGCAACGCGCCTTCCTCGAGATCAGCACGGATCGCGAAGGCGAGATCCGCCGCGCTAGGGAGCTGGCGGAGGAAGCGATCTCTCTCGATCCGCGCGATCCGCAAGGTTACAGCGCGCTGGGGCGCGCCTATATTCTGTCCGGCGATTTCGAGGCCTCCGAACGCGAGCTGCAAAGGGCCGTCGATCTCAATCCGAGCTTCGCGATCGGGCAATACTCGCTTGGCTTCGCACTACAGTTCGCCGGCTTGGTCGAGGAGAGCCAGCAGGCGGTGACGTTGGCGCAGCGTCTCAGCCCGTTCGATCCTATGCGGTTCGCGATGATGGCGTTGAACGGAAGGAATTCGTCAGCCTCGGCGCCAGGAACGAAGCCGTCGACGCAATCGCGCAGGCGGTCGAGGAATTGAACGCCCACTACCATATCCTCGCGATGGCGGCGCATATCAGCGCAGCCGCCGACAAGCCCGAGCTGTCGGCCGCCTATTTGGAGAGGCTCCGCGCAATCCGCCCCGATTACGACTACGACACCTATGCGCGCGCCTTTCCGCTGTTTCGCGAAGAAGACATCCGCCTGGTGCGGAAGGTTTTCTCGCGGCGCTGATCTCAGCGAGCGCCGTGTCTCGGCACGTGTGTTCCGTCGCGATTTAATCGCGCACCGTCAACATGCGCACAAAATTCCGATCTACGTTGGATGCGGCACGAGGGAGGATGCGGCGTCATGAGGGAGTATCGTCTGACTTTCGCAACGGAGAATTTTGGTGCGATCTCGCAAGCTCTGGTGGACATGGGCGTGAGCTTTCGCGTCGAGCCGATGGAAGCTCCAGGGCTGACGGCGCTAAGCGAGGCGTCGGCGAAACCGCGCGTTCCGGCGAAGAAGCCCGCAAAGGCGGCGCCGAAAAAGAAGGCCGCTGGCTTGGTGCCGAAGCGCAGCCAGCCCTCGCTGGCGGGCGCGCAGCGGGTGCTTGAGAGATTGGCGCGCAGCGAAAGCGACGCCGGCGCGTCCCGGGCGGAAGAGTCCGAAACCGCTTCGGAGGCACCGACCGAGCAGGCTTCTGCGCTTGAGGGAGCGCGACGAGACGAGCGCCTGACGCGCGCAGACGGGGCGGCGTCTTGCGCCGAACCCCGCCCGCGCCGTCATCCGAAGCGGTTGATGAGGCCCTCCAGATATTCCTGGCGACCGCTCTTAGGCTGCGGCTCGAGCGACTTCTCGCCCACGTAGGCGGCGAGGTCGGCGAGGCTTTTCTTGCCGGCGAGGATGTCCTTGCCCATGGCGCCGTTCCAGCCGGCATAACGGTCATCGACAAACTTCTGGAACGTCCCGTCCTCGACAATCGCCGCGGCGTTCAAGAGCGCCTTCGCCGCCGCATCCATCGAGCCGACATGCGCGTGGAGCAGATCGTTGGGCTCGATCGACTGGCGCCTGATCTTCGCATCGAAGTTCATGCCGCCGGTCTTGAAGCCGCCGGCGCGCAAGACTTCGATCATGGCGAGGGTCAGCTGCGGCACGTTCATGGCGAACTGATCGGTGTCCCAGCCGAGCAGGTCGTCGCCGCGGTTGAGGTCGAGCGAGCCGAAAATGCCGAGCGCGGCAGCGAGCTGAATCTCGTGTTCGAAGGAGTGGCCGGCGAGGATCGCGTGGTTCTGCTCGATGTTGATCTTGACCTTCTTGTCGAGGTCGAAGCGCTTGAGGTTGCCGTAGATCGTCCCGACATCGAAATCGTATTGATGCTTGGTCGGCTCCTTCGGCTTCGGCTCGATCAGGATCGTGCCTTTGAAGCCGATCTTCTCTGCGTGATCGACGACCATGGTCAGGAACCGGCCCATCTGGTCGAGCTCGCGCTTCATATCGGTGTTCAGAAGCGTCTCGTAGCCCTCGCGCCCGCCCCACAGCACGTAGTTTGCGCCGCCGAGCTCGTGCGTGACCTCCAGCACGTTCTTCACCTGCGCCGCGGAGTAGGCGAAGACGTCGGGATCGGGGTTGGTCGCTGCGCCCGCCATGAAGCGGCGGTTGGAGAAGAGGTTGGCGGTGCCCCAGAGGAGGCGGACCTTCGCCTTCTCCATCTTCTTCGCGAAGATGTCGGCGATCGCGCGCACGTTCTTGTTCGACTCCGCCAGCGTCGCGCCCTCCGGCGCGATATCGCGGTCGTGAAAGGTGAAGAAGGGAACGCCGAGAAGCTCGAACATCTCGAATGCGGCGTCGGCCTTGAGCTTCGCCTTCTCCATTGAGTCGCCGAACCACGGGCGGATGAAGGTCTGTCCGCCAAAGGGGTCGCCGCCCGGCCAGGTGAAGGAGTGCCAGTAGCAGACCGCGAAGCGGAAGTGGTCTTCCATGGTCTTGCCGAGCACCCTGCGGCTCGGGTCGTACCAGCGGAAGGCGAGGGGGTTCTTGCTGTCCGGTCCCTCGTAGCGGATCGGCTTCTGGTCGCCGAAGAAACCGGTACTCATGCGCGAAGAGCCTCCTTGATGGCCGGATAGAGCGCGCGATAGCGCTTGAATCGGGTGCGGTAGCCGTCGACCGCCGCGGGGTCGGGAGCGATCGTCTCGTTGATTTTCGGCGGCGCACAGACCGCGAGCGGGTCGCCGCCCTCCGCGGCGAGAAGCCCGAGGCGCGCCGCGCCGAACGCGCCGCCGAAATCGCCTTCTGCCGGGACGTCGATCGGGACATTGAGCACGTTTGCGATGATCTTGAGCCAGGCACGCGAGCGCGAGCCGCCACCGACGGCGGTCGCGCGCTCGACCGTCGTGCCGGCTTCCTTCAATGCTTCCAGGCAGTCGGCGAACGCGAAGGCGACGCCTTCGAGCACCGCGCGCGCGAGCGCTGCGCGATCCGTCTGGTGCGAGAGCCCGACGAAGCTGCCGCGCGCGCCTGTGTCGTTGTGTGGCGTGCGCTCGCCGGAAAGGTAGGGGAGAAAGAAGGGCTGCTCCTCGCCGGCCGCTTGCGTCTCAACCGACTGCGCCAAGTCGCCGGGGCTCGCGCCGGTCACTTCGCTCAGCCATTCGAGCGATGCCGCAGCCGAAAGGATGACACCCATCTGGTGCCAGGTATTCGGCAAAGCATGACAGAAGGCATGAACGGCGCTTGCGGCGTTCGGCCGGAACTTCTCGTTCGACACGAAAAGCACGCCGGACGTTCCGAGCGAGACGAAGGCAGCGCCGGGCGCGACTGTTCCAACGCCACAGGCCGAAGCCGCATTGTCGCCTCCGCCGCCGGCAACGACCGGCGCCTCCATACCCCAGCGCGTCGCCAGGACCGGGCGCAGCCTTCCGGTGGCCTCCGAACCCTCGTAAAGCTTCGGCATCTGGTCGCGGTGGAGGCCCGTCGCGGTGAGGAGGTCGTCGGACCAGTCGCGCTTCGCCACGTCGAGCCAGGACGTGCCGGCCGAGTCCGACATCTCGGAGGCGTGGTCGCCGGTCAGCCAGAGCCGCACAAAATCCTTCGGCAGGAGCACCTTGGCGACCGAGCCGAAGATCTTCGGCTCGTGGCGGTGCACCCACACGAGCTTCGGCGCGGTGAAGCCCGGAAACACGATGTTGCCGGTGATCTCGCGGAAGCGCGGGTCGGCATCGAGCTCCGCCGCTTCCTCGGCCGAGCGGCCATCGTTCCAAAGAATGCAGGGGCGGAGCGGCCGGTCGGCCTTGTCGATCAGCGTGGCGCCGTGCATGTGGCCGGAAAGTCCGATGCCGCGCACGCGCTTCATGCCTTCCGCGTGGCTGACGCAGAGCGCGTCGAGCGCCTTCGACGTCGCCGCGACCCAGCTTTCCGGGTCCTGCTCGGACCACGTCGGATGCGGCCGTTCGACGGTGAGCGGCTCGCTCTCCGAGGCAACAATCGCCTGATGCTCGTCGATCAGCACCGCCTTCACTGAAGACGTGCCGATATCGATCCCAAGATACATGAAAGTCGGCCCTGCCTCCCGTCAGATGCGCGACGGCTCGCTTGTGCGAGGGGTTTGTTCGAGGGTCGAACTGTGCGGCGGCGCTGGGAAACTGTCAACCAGCTTCGGCTGAGGCTTTGACGCTCAAGCGTGCGGGTGGTGCATCATCCAGTGGCGCGCGATGTCGATGCGGCGGGTCAGCCAGACGCGCTCCTTCGCCTTCACGTAGTCGAGGAAGCGGGCGAGCGCGGCGGCGCGGCCGGGGCGGCCGGCGAGCCGGCAATGCAGCCCGACCGACATCATCTTCGGCGCGCCGGCTTCGCCCTCGGCATAGAGCGTGTCGAAGCTGTCCTTGAGGTAGGAGAAGAACTGGTCGCCGGAGTTGAAGCCCTGTGGCGTCGCGAAGCGCATGTCGTTGGCGTCGAGCGTGTAGGGGATGGCGAGGAGTTCGGCCACCCTTCGCGCCGATCAGCCAGTAGGGGAGGTCGTCGGAATAGACGTCGGCGGTGTAGAGGAAGCCGCCTTCCTCGATCGCCAGCTCGATCGAATGGATCGAGGTCCGTCCGGTGTACCAGCCGAGCGGGCGTTCGCCGGTGATCTCGGTGTGGATTCGGACCGCCTCGCGCAGTTGCGAGCGCTCCTCCTCCTTGCTGAAATCCCTGTAGTCGATCCACTTCAGGCCATGCGAGGCGATCTCCCATTCCGCCTCCTGCATCGCGGCGACGGCCTCCTTGTTCCGCTGAATGGCAAGGGCGACGGCATAGACGGTGACCGGAATCTCGCGCTCGGTGAAGAGCCGCCAAAGCCGCCAGAACCCGGCGCGCGAGCCGTATTCATAAATCGACTCCATGTTCATGTGACGCTGGCCCTGCCACGGCTGCGCGCCGACGATCTCCGACAGGAACGCCTCGGAAGCGGCGTCGCCGTGCAGGATGTTGTTCTCGCCGCCCTCCTCGTAGTTGATGACGAACTGCACGGCGACGCAGGCTCCGTCCGGCCATTTCGGGTCGGGCGGGTTACGGCCGTAGCCGACCATGTCGCGTGGGTAAGGCGTCATGCTGCGAGGATCTCCGCGAGCGAGAGCGCCACGATCTTCGTGGCGGCGTCGAGGTCCGAGAGCTTGAGCTTCTCGTCGGCGCGGTGCCCGTTCGCTTCGAGGAAGGAGCGCGGGCCGGCGCCGTAGGAGACGGTCGGGATGCCGGCCTCGGCGTAAAGCCGCGCGTCGGTGTAGAGCGGCACGCCCTCTACCTTCGGCGTGATACCCAGTATCTCGCGGGCATTCTTCACGAGCGGATCGATCAGCGTAGAGGCACCCCGCAACTGCCGGAGTGGCGAGGCAAGGAGCACGCGCTCGATCTCCACGGAGATGCCGGCAATGTCCTTCACCGAGCGCGCGATGACGAGCCTGAGATGCGACTCCACCTGATCTGGGTCCTCCTCCGGTGTCATCCGGCGATCGAGGCGGATCGTCACCTTGTCCGGCACGACGTTGGTGTTGATGCCGCCGGAGATCAGCCCGACGGTGAGGTTCGGATGCCCGATGCCGGGATGCTTGGAGACCCGCGTAGCGTAGTCCTTCCGCTCCTCGTAGAGCGTATTGAGGACCATGGTCATCGCTTCGAGCGCGTCATTGCCCGTCTCGGGTGCGGCGGCGTGCGCCGATTTGCCGTGGATCGTGACTTCCAGGTGAAGCACGCCGTTATGGGCGGTGACGATCGAATAGGCGAAGCCGGCGGAGATGCAGAGATCCGGCTTCACGATGCCCTCGTCGAGGAGCCACTTCGGGCCGATCAGCCCGCCGGCCTCCTCGTCGAAGGTGAAGTGCAGCTCGACCGATCCGCGCAATGCCTCGTGCACGGACTGCAGCGCGAGCAGCGCGAAGGCGTAGGTGGCGAAATCCGATTTCGACACGGCGACGCCCCGGCCGTACATAAAGCCGTCGACGACCTCTGCGCCGAACGGCGGATGCGTCCAGCCCTCGCCCGGCGCGACGACGTCGCCGTGGGCGTTGAGCGCGACCACCGGGCCATTCGTGGTGTCGTGGGCGCCGAAGCGGCGGCGGACGACGAGGTTCGTCGCCGAGATCATGCCGGCGCGGCGGACGAGCTCCTCCGGCACGATGTGCCGCTCGACCTCGAGTCCGAGGCCTTCGAGAAGCTCGGTCGCGACGTCGGCGATCGGCGTGCAATCGCCCGGCGGGTTGGAGGAGGGGGTTTGCACAAGCTTTGCGAGAAACGCCTCGCGCTCGGCGGCGCGCGCATCGATTTCGCGGAGAATCCGTTGCCGCACGTCTGAAGGGGCCGTCATGTGCCTTCCATCGGGCAGCGGGGGCAGCGGCGTCAAGCTGCAGCGAGGCTATCCGAGCGTCGCCAGACCGGGAAATGTCTCCAGCATCCAGTATGAGATCTGCGCCAGCTGACCGGTCATGAAAAGCACGCCCGTCAGCACCAGGAACGCGCCCATCCCTTTCTCGACGACAGGCAGGAAACGCCGGAAGCGGCGCAGCCAGTTCAGGAAGAGGGGCGCGAAAAGCGCTGCCGCGACGAAGGGGACGCCGAGGCCGAGCGAGTAGACGGCGAGGAGCAGCGCGCCTTCGCCGACCGTATCGGAGGCGCCGGCGATGCCCAGGATCGCGGCGAGCACCGGCCCGATGCACGGCGTCCAGCCGAAGGCGAAGGCGAGCCCGAGAAGGTAGGCGCCGGTAAGGCCCGGCTCCACATCGCGCACGTGGAGGCGCGCCTCGCGATTGAGGAACGCGAGACGGAAGACGCCAAGGAAGTGCAGGCCCATCAGGACCACGAGCACCCCGCCGACCACGGTGAGCGTGCTCGCATAGGCGGTGACGGCACGCCCGATGGCGCTTGCCGTCGCGCCGAGCGCCACGAAGACCGTGGAGAAGCCCGCCACGAAAGCGAGGGCCGCCGGCACGACGCCGCGGGTCGTGGCCTTCGCCGGTCCCGCTTCCTCGAGCTCCGAGAGCGAGACGCCGCCGATGTAGCAGAGATAGGGCGGCACGAGCGGCAGCACGCAGGGCGAGATGAACGAGATCAGCCCGCCAGCCACCGCCGTGAGGATGCCTACGCCATTCATCTCCGCCGCTCGCGTTTCATCGTCGCAGACGAGGCTTCTATCCGGGTCTTGCCCATCAAATCGAAACAAGCCTCGTTCAAAAGGTAGAGAAATGCGACATTCGCGCCGGTCCGCGGCAGGCATTCGCCTGCCTAGGCCACGGATATTGCCGCATTTTTCGTCACCAAGTCGCGCCGACCGATGGCCGCACCCGCGCCGGGACCCCGGCGCCCCGCGTCCCAGGCCGGTTCCGTTCACCATCCATTGCTGACAATATGCCGCCCCCGCAATCGCTTGGAATTGGAATGCGCTCTTCGCTCCTGGCCATCTTCGTGCTCCTGGGTCTTGGCTGGAGCGGCGCACACGCCCAGTCGCGGGTGGAGATGGAGCGCTGCCGCTCGATCGCCGACGAGGCACGGCGGCTCAAATGCTACGACGCGATCCAGCTTTCGACCTCCGCGCCGCGCAGCAAGTACGAGCGGGTCGATCTCGGCGAGTTCAAGAAATATGCGCTCTCCTATCGCGGCGACCTCGTCGAGGTGACCGGCTGGGTCACGCGAAAAGGCGAGCTGCTTCAGTTCGGCATCGACGAGAGCGACCAAAATCCCATCCCGGTCGAATTCGACCTGCTGTCGCGCCGCGACCGGCAGGACTTTCTCGACGCCTGCGGTGAGGCTTGCGAGGCGACGGTGCAAGGGCGCGTCAAGCCGGTGAACTTCACCACCGGCATCGCCGCCGATGCGCTCTTCGTGCACTGACCGGTCGGACAGAGACTCCGTTCCGCCCTCATCCTGAGGTGTTTTTTCACCCCGTGGTTCGAGGCTCGCTTCGCTCGCACCTCACCATGAGGGGTGAAAAAGCCTCGAAGGGGCGGGATGGTGTCTCTCTGCGCGGACTAGAGCGTCAGCTCCCAGTCCTGCGCGACGAGGTCCTTGCCGAAGGAATGGTGCGGCTTTTCGCCGACGAGGCGGAAGCCGGCAGCTTCGTAGAGCTTGCGGGCGGAGACGAGGATGTCGTTGGTCCACAGCACCAGCTTCTTGCAGCCGGTCCGCCGCGCTTCCTCGATGCAGGCGTTGACGAGCGCAGCCCCGATCCCAAGCCCGCGGGCGCTCCGCTCGACATAGAGCAGGCGAAGCTTGCCGATATTCCTTCCGCCTTTCACGAGGAACACAGAGCCGACGATCTCGCCGTCGCGCTCCGCGATCCAACAGCGCTCGCGCTTTGGGTCGAAGTCGCGGATGAAGGCCGCGACGATCTCGGCGACCAGCGCTTCGAACTCAGAGGTCCAGCCGTATTCGGCGGCATAGAGCACCGCTTGGCGATGCACGACCCAGCCCATGTCGCCGACGCGGGGCTCACGCAACACGAAGGGCGCCACCTTCGTCCCGCCCCCGAGCGCCGCCTCGATGCTGTCCATCGCCCGGACCATTTCGCTCCGGCGCGAGTCGGAGAGCGGCGCGATGAGTTCCGACGTCGCCTGCTGCCACATGCGGTCGATGCGCGCGAAGAAAGCCCGGCCCTTCCTGGTCAGCGCGATGTGGCTCTGCCGCCGGTCGGAGCCGGAGCGCGTGCGCTTCAAGAGCCCTTGTTTTTCGAAACGGCGAAGGATGCGGCTGAGATAGCCCTGGTCGAGGCCGAGGTCGCGCTGCAGCGCGGTCGCAGTCGGCGCATCGCGATGCGCAAGCTCGTAGAGCACGCGGCTTTCCGTGAGCGAGAGCCCGCCCTTGATCGGCGCATCGGAGAGAACGCCGATCTTCTGCGTGTAGAAGCGGTTGAACGCCCGGACGGCGGCGACGTCGGACGCACGGTCGCTTGAGCTGACTCCGGTGGACATGGGCCGCGTCAGTTTTGAAAAATTACATGACGGAGTCAACTATCTTATGGTGACTTTGCGCCCGGGCCTGGCCCGGCCGGCGCGGATCAGCTGGAGCCGCGATTGATCGTGACGCCCTGCTTCTCGAGCTCCTCGATCACCTCGGCGACATGGTGGAACCCGGTGTTGACCGGCGGCAGACCGCAATAGACCGCCTGCTGCTGCATCAGCTCCTTGACGTCGTCGAGAGAGAACCCGTCGACGAGCGCCGCACGAAGATGCATGCGGAACTCCTCGAAGCGGCCGAGCGCGAGCATCGTGCCGAGCACGAGGATGCGCCGCGTGCGATAGTCGAACCCCGGTCGCGTCCACACCTCGCCCCAGGCGTAGCGTGTGATGAAGTCCTGGAAATCCGCCGTCAGCGGCGTGGTCCTCGCGATCGACCGGTCGACATGCGCGTCACCCAGGATCCTGCGGCGGACCGCCATGCCGGCCTGCCTGCGCTCTTCGTCGTTCATCGTCGTCCTTCCGGGTTCTTGAGGCCGCGCCCTACCGTAGTCTTTTGCCGACAGCCGTTCACCCTTGCTCGCAAAGCGAGCCTATCGGAATCGCGCCGTCTTCAGGGCCGAAACCGCATCCTCGCTGTCGTGGATGTAGTTGTCCGCGTCGGCCTGCCGCTGGACAAGCAGGATGAAGAGGAGATCGGTGAGCGTCAGCTGCGCGTCGCGTGCCGTTATGGATGAGGACCGGACGCGCTCCTCGTCCGCGACCGTATATAAAAGGATGTCTGCCATCCGGCTGATCGGGCTCTCCTTGAGCGATGTTATGGCGATGACGGTTGCGTGGTGGTCGTGCGCCACCTCGACGATGCGCAGCGTCTCGATGCTCTCGCCCGAATGCGAAAGCGCCACCATGACGTCACCGCGGCGGAGCGTGGACGCGTTTGCCATCTGCACGTGACTGTCGCTGTCATGCATGACGTTGCGGCCGAGCTTCATGAGCTTGTAGGAGAAGTCACGAGCGACGAGCGACGATGCCCCGACTCCGGCCAAGTGGATGCGATTTGCCTCGTCGAGCAACGCCAACGCCCTGTCGATGTGCTGCTCGCTGTTGACGGATATGGTCTGCTGGATCGAGGCGAGCTTGCTCGCTGCGAGCTTCTGCATCACGACGAGATGGCTGTCGCTGCGCTCGATCGTGCCGTGGACCATACCGGCCGGCACGCTCCATTCCCGCGCTTTCGCCTCACTGACGGCGAGCTTGAACTCCTGATAGCCCGCATAGCCGAGCTTCTGCGAGAACTTCACCACGCTCGACTGGCTGCGCCCGGCGTTCTCCGCGAGCGCGGCCGACGAAAGGCGCAGCATCTGATCCGGGTTGTCGAGGATGAACTGTCCGATCTGCCTGTCGGCCGGTGCCATCGCGTCGAGCGTCGCGTGGATGCGTCTCAGAACAGACATGCTGGCGTCCCCGGCCTACTTGGCGATGCGGTCACGATACCAAACTCTAGAATAAAATATTCCAATTCCGATTGACAGGGCTCAGAACGCCAACCAACGTCCGGCCCCGTCGCGGCCGGTTGTCGGGGCAGCTTGGTCCACCGCTCGCTGAACGGATAGTCGCCATGGACAGATTGCGCATCGTCGGCGGTCAGAGGCTGCTGGGTGCTGTCGCCATCTCCGGTGCCAAGAACGCCGCTTTACCGCAGATCGCAGCATCGCTTCTCAGCCCGCACCCGCTGGAGCTGACGAACGTCCCGGCGGTGACGGATGTCGACAACATGCTGCGCGTCGTCACCCTGCACGGCGCGGTGGTCCAGGGTTCAGACGGCTCGGTCGTCATCGACCCGTCAGCCGCCGTCTCGAAGGAGACGAGCTATGACACGGTGCGGAAGATGCGCGCGACCGTGCTGGTGCTCGGACCGCTGCTCGCAAGGTTTGGCCACGCGCGTGTCTCTCTTCCAGGCGGCTGCGCGATCGGCGCGCGGCCGATCGACATGCATGTGAAGGCTCTCGCAGCTCTCGGCGCGGACATCCGTATCGAGGGCGGGCTGATCGTCGCCGAAGCACCGAATGGCCTTAGCGGCGCGCGCATCGTCTTGAGCTCGCCTTCTGTCGGCGCGACCGAGACCGCGATGATGGCGGCGACGACCGCGAAGGGCGAGACAGAGATACTCAACGCCGCGCGCGAGCCGGAGGTGGCCGATCTTGCGGCCTGCCTCCATGCGATGGGCGCGCGCATCGAAGGCGCCGGCACGCATCGGATTCTGGTTCAGGGGACAACGAGCTGGCGCGCGGCGACGCACCACACCATCCCCGACCGCGTCGAAGCCGGCACCTATGCCATCGCCGCAGCCATCACCGGCGGTGAGCTTGAGCTGGCCAACGCGCGGCTCGAGCATCTCGCCTCCGTTGTGCAGGCGCTCGAAGCCGCCGGCGTCGGGGTTTGGCCCGGCGACCGCGGCCTGGTCGTCTCGCGCAGCGGTCCGCTGACGCCGGTCGATATCACGACCGAGCCCTATCCCGGCTTCCCGACCGACCTGCAGGCGCAGTTCATTGCGCTGATGAGCTGCGCAGAAGGCGCGTCCCTCGTGCGCGAGACCGTGTTCGAGAACCGGTTCATGCACGTGCCCGAGCTGATGCGGCTCGGCGCCGATATCACGCTGCAGGGAACGACGGCCCTGGTGCGCGGCGGCAGGCGATTGCACGGCGCGCAGGTCATGGCGACTGACCTTCGCGCGTCGGTGTCGCTGGTGCTGGCTGCGCTGGTTGCCGAAGGCGAGACGACGGTCAATCGCGTCTACCACCTCGACCGCGGCTACGAGGGGCTCGACCGAAAGCTCAGGATGTGCGGCGCGAACATTGAGCGGCTGAGCGAATGAGCGCTGGCCCAGCGCCGATCTTCTACCTCGGCGTCGACGGCGGCGGCACAGGTTGCCGGGCGCGCGTGGAGGACGAGCCGGGGAGGGTGCTTGGCCAGGGCTTGTCCGGACCGGCAACGACGCGGCTCGGTGTCGACGCGGCCTGGGCTTCCATCTCACGCGCCTGGAGCGCGGCCGCCGAGGAGGCCGGCCTCGGCCCGTCGGAGCTAGCCTCCACCTATGTGGGCGTTGCGCTGGCCGGCATCAGCCGCAAGGGAGCAACGGAGGCTCTTGCGGCAATCGAGCATCCATTCGCCGACATCACGTTCGTGAGCGACGGGGTGGGCGCGCGTCTTGGAGCGCATTCGGGTCTCGACGGGGGAATCGTGATCGCGGGAACCGGCTCGATTGGTCTGGGATCTGTGGAGGGGCGCAACCTGCGAGTCGGCGGCTATGGGTTCCCCATTTCCGATGAAGGCAGCGGGGCCGACATGGGATTGAGAGCGGTGCAGCTTGCCTTGCGTGCGCACGACGGCCGACACGACGCGACCGCGCTCCTTTCCGAAGTGATGCAGCGGTTTCACGACGATCCGGTCGAGGCCGTCGCCTGGATGGATCGTTCGACGGCGACGGATTATGCCGGCTTCGCCCCGATGGTGTTGCGCCATGCCGACCAGGGCGATCCTGCGGGGCGGCGCATCGTGCAAGCGGCCGCTGAGCAGATCGACACGCTGGTCCGCGTGCTGTTCGACCAAGGGTCGCCGCGTGTGGCGCTGCTCGGGGGGCTATCAAGCGCGCTCGAGCCGTGGCTCGCACCGGATGTTCGCCGCCGTTTGAAGCCCGCCGACGGCGACGCGGTTTCCGGCGCGATTATCGTCGCCCGGAGGTTGCGGGCGCTTCGCTCGGGTTGAGACGGCTTAAAGGCTCGACCACACAGGCATGGAATGGAAAATTCCATTCGCTGTTGACGTGAAGAATATTCCATTCTAACTCGTTAACGGGCCGTTTTCCGGCGCCGACGACGAGCTTTGGCGAGATCGACAAGACCAAAGAAGGATGGCGCCGGGGGCTCACGTGAGGCGGCAGCGATGTCTGAGCGCGACCTGATATCCGAGTTGGATGAGCTCGTTACTGAGAGCCAGAATCCGCGTACGTCGGATATCGACGTACTGCCGACGATCGACGTCCTGCGCAGCATCAACGACGAGGACAAGCGCGTCGCCCTAGCGGTCGAGAAGGTCATCCCCGACATCGCCGCGGCGGTCGAGCGCATCGTCGACGCTTTCCGAAAGGGAGGGCGGCTCGTCTATGTCGGCTCGGGAACGAGTGGGCGCCTCGGCGTCCTCGACGCCTCGGAGTGCCCTCCGACCTTTCGCGTGCCGGAGGGCATGGTCGTCGGGCTGATCGCCGGCGGTCCCCACGCCCTGGCGCATTCGATCGAGGGCGCCGAGGACGACGCCGACGGCGGCCGCGACGCGCTCGAAGGAATTGGGCTGACCCGAGATGACGTCGTCGTCGGCATCGCCGCGAGCGGACGCACGCCCTACGTCATCGGCGCGCTGACCTATGCGTGCAAGGTCGGCGCGACGACGGTCGCGCTCGCCTGCAATCCGAACGCGGTGGCTGCCGGTATCGCCGATATCGCCATCCTGCCGGTGGTCGGGCCGGAAGTGCTGGCCGGCTCGACGCGCATGAAATCGGGGACGGCGGAGAAGCTCGTGCTGAACATGCTGACCACCGCCAGCATGATCCGCATCGGCAAAAGCTACCAGAACCTGATGGTCGATCTCCACGCCAGCAACGAGAAGCTGGCCGCGCGCGCGACCCGCATCGTGATGGCGGCTACGGGCTGCTCGCGCGAGGAGGCGCGCCGGGCTCTGGAGCGGGCGGGGAAGGACGTGAAGGTCGCGATCCTGACGGTCATCGGGGCGGGAATGAGCCCGACCACGGCGCGCCACGCCCTGCAAGAGGCAGGCGGGTTTCTAAGGCAGGCGATCGAGATGACCCGAGTGCCCTTCGCCGGCGCCGCACGCGAACGGACTTAGAGTGCATGTTTGAGAAGAACCAACAGTAAGGAGGGGAGTCATGAACAGGGAATCGGCAAGGAAGCTTCTTTCGGCCGCGGCGATGGCGGCGATGGTTGGCGTCGCGGCGTTCGCTTCACCCGCTGCCGCGAAGGATCTCCGCATGGCATGGTCGCAGGACGCGACAGGCCTCGACCCACAGAAACAAACCGCGTTCTCGTCGCTCCGGCTTCTCGAGCTCGTCTACGAGCCGCTCGTGAGGCTCGACGCCGATCTCAAGATCGTGCCGGCCGTCGCCCAGTCCTGGGAGTTCGCGGCGGACGGGACGGAGCTCACCTTCAAGCTCGACCCGAAGGCGACGTTCCAAAACGGCGAGAAGGTCACGTCCGCCGACGTGAAGGCCTCCTTCGAGCGCATTCTCGACGAGGCGACCGGCGCCGCCAACCGGGCGAACTATTCGTCGGTCGCGTCGATCGAGACTCCCGATGCCGAGACGGTCGTCTTCAAGCTCTCGCAGCCCGACGTGCCGATCCTCACCGCCATGACCGACACCAACTCGTCGATCCTGCCGGCGAGCGAGATCGCGGCGGGCAACGTCGGAACGAAGGCGATCGGCTCCGGCCCGTTCAAGCTGGAGAAGTGGGATCCGAATTCCGGTGAGGTGCTGACGGCCAACAAGGACTGGGCCGGCGGGGCGACCGGGGTCGATCGGATCACGATTAGCGTCCTTCCGGACGAGTTGGCGATCCTCGCGGCGCTGAGGACGGGGCAGATCGACTTCGCGCTTATGAACGATCCGCTGGTCGCGACTCTGGTGCCCAAGGAGGCCAACCTGCAGCTCAACCGCGCGCCGGTCCTCGCCTACCACGTGCTTCAGCTCAACCCGGCGCGCGCGCCGATGGACAAGCTCGAGGTGCGCCAGGCGATCTCCTGCGCCGTCGACCGCCAGGCGGTGCTCGACACCGCGTCGCTCGGCGAGGGCAAGGTAACGGGTCCGCTGACGATGCCGTTCTACGCGACCGACCCGAATGGGCTTTTCTGCTATAAGCGCGACGTCGAGAAGGCGAAGAAGCTGATGGCCGATGCCGGGCTCGCCGACGGGTTCTCGGCGACTGTCATTGCCGCCACCGGCGAGCCGCCCACGGCCGCGGCCGAGGCGCAGGTCCTTCAGGCGCAGCTTGCCGAGATCGGCATCAAGCTCGACATCAAGCTGATGGAGCTGAACGTCTATATCGACGCGTGGCTTGCCGCGGATTTCGACATGGCTGTGGCGCTGAACGGCGGCCGGCCCGATCCCTACACGATGTACAACCGCTACTTCACGAACGACGGCAATCTCCAGAAGGTCTCCAACTTCAAGGATGACACGCTGGACAGCCTGCTGCAGCAGGGCCGGGCGGAGACCGACGTCGACAAGCGCAAGAAGATCTTCGCCGACTTCGAGAAGGCGCTTGCCGAGAAGTCCCCGTGGATCTGGCTCTACACCTCTTACGGCTATACCGCGCAGCAGAAGTCGGTGCAGGGCTTCGTACCGACGCCGACGGGCTCACTGTTCAGCCTTAGCAAGGTGACCGTCCAGTAATAGGATCGGGCGCCTGTTGAAATCGGACCGAGACGAGCCCGACGGGCTCGCCTCGGTCCCGCCTTTTCGTGAAGTGATCCGCCAGTGAACTACCTGACCCGACGGCTCGCAGCTTTTCCGCTCGTGCTGCTCGGCGTGTCGCTCGTCGTCTTCGTCGCCATCCGCCTGGTGCCGGGCGATGCGATCACCGCGATGCTGGGCACGGAAGCCGGCCTCCTGACGCCGCAGCAGCGCGCCTCGCTCGCCGCCTATTTCGGCATCGATAAGCCCTGGCCGGTGCAATACTGGCACTGGCTGATCGGAATCTTCCACGGCAACCTCGGCATTTCCGTCACCTACGGCAGGCCCGTGCTTCAGGTGATCCTGGAGCGCTTCCCGCGGACGCTGGAATTGGCGCTGCTGTCGATGCTCGTCGCGATCGCCGTCGGCGTGCCGGCAGGGGTCTTTGCGGCCACGCGCTACGAGAGGCCGTCGGATCTGGCGGTGCGGGTCGCCGCCATGATCGGTCAGTCGACCCCGAACTTCGTTGTGGGACTGGTCATCATCTATGTGATGTCGACGGTCTTCGGCGTGCTGCCGGCCATGGGCAGCTTCACGGGACTTTGGGAGGATCCTCTTCGAAATCTCGGCCAGATGATCTTCCCGGCGATCACGCTTGGTTTCGCGTTCGCGGCATCGGTCACGCGCGTCTCGCGCTCCGCCATGCTCGACGTGCTGAGCGACGATTATGTGAGGACTGCACGCGCCAAAGGCGCATCGGCGCGCAGCGTCGTGTGGCGGCATGCGTTTCCGAATGCACTAATTCCCGTGGTCACGTTGAGCGGTATCGAATTCGGCTATTTGCTCGGCGGCGCCGTCATCGTCGAGCAGGTCTATGCGCTGCCGGGTCTTGGCCGCATGGTGCTGGAAGCGATCGCGCAGCGCGACTACGCCCTGGTGCAGGGCGCCGTGCTGTTCATCGCGCTCAATTTCATGATCGTAAATCTGCTGGTCGATCTCGCCTACGTCGCGCTCGATCCGCGCATCCGGCTGGCGGGACGCTGATGCGGTTCCTGCAGGCGGTCCTCGATCATCCGAGCGGCAGGATCGGAGGCGCGATCGTCGTCATCTACCTTATCGTCGCGCTGCTCGGTGCGCTCGGCGTGACGCCGCACGACCCGCTCATGCAATACCGCCTCGATCGCCTGCACGCCCCGAGCGCGAGCTACTGGATGGGCACGGACCTTTTCGGCCGCGACGTGGCGAGCCGGCTGATGCAGGGAGTCGGCCAATCCTTCACCGTCGCGTTCTTCTCCGTCGCGATCGCAACGCTAGCAGGGACGGTCATCGGCTTGACCGCAGCGTGGTTCGGCAACTTCTGGGATTCGGTCCTGATGCGGCTGACGGACGTTTTGCTCGCATTCCCGGCAATCCTCCTGGCGCTCCTGATCGTCACCATTATCGGGCCGGGGACGTCAACCAGCGTGGCGGCGATCGGCATTGTCTACACGCCGATCTTCACGCGCGTCGTGCGCGGGCCGGCGCTGTCGCTGAAAGCGCGCGAGTTCGTCGACGCTTCGCGAACCTTCGGCAGCAGCCGGTTCTACATTCTGACGCACCATCTGCTGCTCAACCTCGTAGCTCCGCTGACGGTGCAGGTCACGCTGGCGCTCGCCTGGTCTCTGCTTACCGAAGCCGGCCTGAGCTTCCTTGGTCTCGGGACCCAGCCGCCGGCAGCCTCTCTCGGCCTGATGCTGAGCGACAGCCGCAATCTGATGGAATTGGCTCCGTGGCTCATGGTGTTTCCGGCGCTGGTCGTCATGCTGAGCATTCTTGGGTTCAACCTTTTCGGCGATGCTTTGCGCGACATCCTCGACCCGAAGACGCGGCGCAGTTGACGATGGTGCCGCTCCTCTCCGTCTCCGATCTGCATGTGGGTTTCGGGCGCAACCCGAAGCTGAATGAGGTCGTGCGCGGCGTCAGCTTCGATCTTGCTCATGGCGAGACCCTCGCCATCGTCGGCGAAAGCGGCTCGGGCAAGTCGGTCACAGCGCTCGCGATCAACCAGCTCGTCGGGTACGGCGGCGGGCGGGTCACGGACGGCTCGATCAAGCTTCACCGCGCCGGCGGTGACGTCTTCGAGCTGACGACTGCAAGCGAGGCAGAGCTCACGAAGATCCGGGGCGCGGAGATCGGCATGATCTTTCAGGAGCCGATGACCTCGCTCAACCCGGTGCTGACCGTCGGAAATCAGATAGAGGAATCCTTTCGCCTGCATCGTGGCCTTTCGGGCAGGCAGGCGAGCGCGGCTGCCAAGGACGCCCTCGACCGCGTTCGCTTCCCCGATGCCGGATTGCGCCTGCGCTACACGCCTAACCAGCTTTCAGGCGGAATGCTGCAGCGTGTGATGATCGCGATGGCGCTTGCCTGCAATCCACGCCTGCTTATCGCCGACGAACCGACGACGGCGCTCGATGTGACGGTGCAGGCGCAGATTCTGGCGCTGCTCGCCGAGCTCAAGCGTGAGACGGGCATGGCGATGATCTTCATCACGCATGACATCGGAATTGTTGCCGGCATTGCCGACAGGGTGATGGTGATGCAGGAGGGGGAGGCGGTCGAGCAGGGTGAGCTTGGCCGGATCCTCGACCGACCCGAACATCCTTACACGCAACATCTGCTGAGGGCCGTGCCGCATTTCTCTCGTGGGCGCGCCGCGAGAGCCGGCGAGCGGCGCGACGACGCGACGAAAGCGCCGGCGCTCAAGGTCGAGGGGCTTGTGGTGCGCTTTCCGGTCGCGCGCGGTTGGCTTGGGCGTCCGAAGGCGGAGGTCCATGCGGTGGACGGCGTCGATTTCGATCTCCTTTCGGGCGAGACGCTGGCGATCGTCGGCGAGAGCGGCTCGGGAAAGTCGACCACCGCGCGCGCCTTGCTGCGACTTGTCTCAGCCACGCGCGGCACTTTTTCAGTGCGTGAGCGGGCGGGCGCCTCCGGCGACAGTCGGCTGCCGGTACAGATGGTCTTCCAGAACCCGTACGCATCGCTCAATCCGCGGCTGACGGTCAAAAGCATCCTGGCCGAGCCGGTGATCGCCACCGGCGCGCGGATCGATCCGAGGGTCGTGCAGAGAATGACCGCGCTCCTGAAACGCGTCGGTCTGCCCGAGACGTCTCTCGACCGCTATCCGCACCAGTTCTCCGGCGGGCAGCGGCAGCGCCTTTGCATCGCTCGTGCGCTGATGCTGAACCCCTCCGTGGTGGTACTCGACGAGCCGGTGTCAGCGCTCGATGTCTCCGTTCAGGCGCGGGTGCTGGAGCTTCTCGTCGATCTCCAGCGCGAATACGGCCTCGCCTATCTCTTCATCACGCACGACATGGCGGTCGTGGAGAAGATCGCGCATCGCATTGCGGTGATCTACGGAGGTCAGATCGTCGAGATCGGCGATGCCAGATCTGTGCTCTCCGACCCAAGGCACTCGTACACCAGGAAGCTTATCTCTGCGGTCCCGACCCTCGAACGCCGGCACGAGCACTTCGAGCTGGACACGAGCCAAGTCCCATCGCTTCTCCGTCCGCTTGGATTTGAGCCTCCGCCGCCGCGCTGGGAGCGATACGGCGCCGACCATGTCGTGCGGGCGGAAGGCTGAGGAGGACGAGCGTGCCGAGCCGTTTCCTCTCCGACGAAGAATTAGCGTCGCGGTTCGATCACGCCTTCGCCGCGCTGCGAGCGGCGATCGACGCGAAACGGATACCCGGCGGAGTCTTGGGGCTCGTCGAAGCCAACGGACGGCGGCTCGTGCGCGCGGTCGGTTCGGCTGAGATCATGCCGACCGTCCGGCCGATGCACACCAGCACCTGGTTCGATCTCGCTTCGCTGACGAAGGTGATCTTCACCACGCCGCGCATCCTGGCGCTGGCGGAAGCGGGCACGATCGACCTCGACGCTCCGCTGATCACCGTGCTCCCGGATCTGCGCCAGTACGACGCGACTGCGTGGGAAAGGAAGGTCACTTTCCGCCAGTGCCTCGGACACAAGACTCCATTCCCCGCCGTCGAGCCGATCTACACCTACGGCAGGGACCCGCAGTTGCTGCGCGCCTTCGTGCTGCAGCGCGAATGGCGGGCAGGCGCTCCCGTCTATTCGGACATCAACTTCATCCTTCTGGGTCTAGCGCTTGAACGGCTCGCGGGGAAGACGATCCGCGAGATGGACCCCGGCCACGGTTTCGCCTTCGCCGCAGATCCCAAACAAGCCGCCGCCACGGAGAACTGCACGTGGCGTCACAGGGTGCTTTCCGGCGAGGTCCACGACGACAATTGCTCCGCGCTTCAGGGCGCCGGTCATGCCGGCCTCTTCGGAACGGCCGACGCGGTGCTCGACTTCGCGCGAGGCCTGCTCGACGGAACAGGCGCTTCGAAGAAAGCCATCGCGCTGATGCGCACGCCGCTCTCGGAGACGCGCACGCATGGCTGGGAGCACACCTATCCCGACTGGTCCGGCGGGAGCCGGTGCAGTTCCGCCACGATCGGCCACACCGGATTCACGGGTACCGGGCTCTGGATCGATTTCGACGGTGGCATCGCGTGGACTCTTCTCACCAACCGCATCCACCCGACGCGGCACTTCGACAGCGGTATCGTGCGGCTTCGGCAGGAGGTCGGCGACCGCATCAACGGAGCCACGAAACGATGAAGCCAGTGTGGGCCGTCGGCCTGATGACCGGGACCGTGCTCGACGGGAATATCGACGTCGCGATGATCAAGACCGACGGCGAGCGGGTGAGTGCCTTCGGCCCTTACACGCTCGCACCCTATGCGCAATCGGTCCGGACCATGTTGGAGGAGGCGCAGCGCCAGGCGCGGTCATGGAACTTCTCCGGCCCCGATCCGGCGATCTTCCGCCAGGCGGAGGAAGCGCTGACGCGAGCGCAGGCGGCGGCCGTGAAAGAGCTGGTCGAGAAGAGCGGCATGACGATGGCCGACATCGGGGTCGTCGGCTTCCACGGCCAGACTGTATTGCACCGCGCGCCCGACAAGGATCGCCGCGGTGAGACGAGGCAGCTCGGCGACGGAGAACTGATGCACGCGTTGCTTGGAACGAAGGTCGTCTACGACTTCCGCTCCGCCGACATGCGGGCGGGCGGGCAGGGGGCGCCGCTCGCTGCTGCCTACCACGCGGCCCTGCTCGGCGCGTCCGGCGCGAGCGGGGAGACGGCGATCCTCAATCTCGGCGGCGTCGCCAACGTCACCTGGTGGGACGGGAAGGGGGACGTGGTCGCCTTCGACACCGGTCCCGCCAACGCGCCCATCAACGACTTCGTCAAGGCGAAGGGATTGGGCGACATGGACCGGGACGGCGCTCTCGCCGCCGCTGGAAAGGTCGACGAGGCACGGCTCGCGCGTCTGCTGACGCACCCTTATCTCAGCGCGCCCTATCCGAAGTCGCTAGATCGCTTCGACTTCCAGGCGTCGATGGCAGACGGGCTCGGCGCGGAGGACGGCGCGGCGCTGCTTACGGCCTTCACCGCCTCCGCCGTCGGCAAGGCCCTCGATCTCCTGCCGCAGCGCCCGAAGAAGCTCTTCGTCAGCGGAGGCGGCCGCCACAATCCGACGCTGATGCGCATGCTGCAAACCCGGGCTGGAGTTCGAGGCGGTGCCCGCCGACGCGATCGGCTGGCGGGGGGACGCTGTCGAAGCGGAGTGCTTCGCCTTCCTCGCAGTGCGCGTGCTGCGGGGCATGCCGATCAGCTTCCCGAGCACGACCGGCGTGCCCGAGCCGATGCGCGGTGGTCGCATCGCCGGCTGATCTAAAGCTTCTTCTGGAGGAACGTGCGCGTCCGCCCTTTCGGGAAGTCGGCGAGCGCGCCGAAGGGCTTGTATCCGTGGCGCTCGTAGACCTTGAGTGCCTTCGGGCTGAACGTGTCGATATAGGAGCCGTGGCAGCCGCGGGCGGTCGCCTCGCGCTCGGCGGCATCGAGCATTCGTGCTGCGAGATTCTCCCCGCGGCGTCGCTCGTCCACCCAGAGCCATTGCACGTAGAGCCAGCCCCAGGCGGTGTATCCGGAAATCCCCGCCACGATCGCACCCGTCCCGTCGCGCACGAAGACGGCGAGCGGCGTTTTTTCGGCAGGCCCGACATCCGAGGCGTTGAAGGCCGTGAGGTTGTCTCCGACGATGCGGAGATCACTTTCGGCGGGATCCGCGGTGACCTCCAGGGAGACATTCATGGTTGCGCCTTGCCCCGCGCGCGGGCGGGGCGCGCAGTCTTTGCAGTCTTTATCACGGGCCTTGGAGACAGGCATCTGACGACGTAGAAACGAGTCCACTCGACCCGACCTGACGTCTGATCTCATAGAAAATGCAGCTATATCAACAACATACGATCGCCGTGGCGCCTATGATGGACTGGAGCGATTGGACAGACATTGCAAGCACTTGCGAGGCCTGTCTGTCCAATGCCGCGTCACGCACATGCGTCGTTGAGTAGCCGAGCGTGTAGATGCTCTACGGCCCGGTTTGGTGCATCCGGTCGAGTGGGTGCTGCAGCGACGATCTTGGAACGCTGCAATCGGAAGCTCTTATTGTCCGCACATCGATCCTCGAATTCACGGTCGTTCCCAGGGTTTGCATGAAGTTGCCGAGGGTTGCGGATTTCTGAACGATGGAGGCTCGCTTGAAGCAAAACGGGGCCCGAAGGCCCCGTCGACGCGTCGAATGTTAGGGTCCCAGGCCTATTTAGTAATCCATACCCCCCATGCCACCCATGGAGGGCATTGCAGCCGGGCCTTCCTTCTTCGGCATCTCCGCGACCATTGCCTCCGTGGTCACCAGTAGGCCGGCGATCGAAGCCGCGTCCTGCAATGCGACGCGCACGACCTTGGCCGGATCGATGATGCCGGCCTCGACGAGATCCTTGTATTCCTCGGTCTGGGCGTCGAAGCCGAAGGTCTTGGACTTGTTGTCGAGTACCTTGCCGACCACGATCGACCCGTCCACGCCCGCGTTCTGGGCGATCTGGCGGATCGGCGCCTCAAGCGCCTTCAAGACGATCTTGATGCCGGCCTGGATGTCGGAATTTTCGGAAGCGAGGCTCTGGATCGCCTTCTTGGCGCGCAGCAGCGCGACACCGCCGCCCGGCACGATGCCTTCCTCGACCGCGGCGCGGGTCGCATGCAGGGCGTCGTCGACGCGGTCCTTTCGCTCCTTGACCTCGATCTCGCTGCCGCCGCCAACGCGGAGGATGGCGACACCGCCGGAGAGCTTCGCTAGGCGCTCTTGCAGCTTCTCCCTGTCGTAGTCGGAGGTGGTCTCCTCGATCTGCGCCTTGATCTGGTTCACGCGGCCCTCGATGTCCTTCTTGGCACCGGCGCCGTCTACAAGCGTCGTCGCTTCCTTGGAGATCGACACCTTCTTCGCCTTGCCGAGCATGTCCAGCGTCACGTTCTCAAGCTTGATCCCCAGGTCTTCGGAGATGAGCTGGCCGCCGGTCAGAACCGCGATGTCCTGCAGCATGGCCTTGCGGCGGTCGCCGAAGCCCGGCGCCTTGACGGCCGCGACCTTCAGCCCGCCGCGCAGCTTGTTGACGACGAGCGTCGCAAGCGTCTCACCCTCGACGTCCTCGGCGATGATGAGGAGCGCACGCCCGGATTGCACGATGGCTTCCAGGAGGGGCAGCATGGCCTGCAAATTGGGGAGCTTCTTCTCGTGCAGGAGGATGTAGGGGTCTTCCAGATCGACGACCATCTTCTCCGCGTTGGTGACGAAATACGGAGAAATGTAGCCGCGGTCGAACTGCATGCCCTCGACGACTTCGAGCTCCATCTCAAACGATTTTGCCTCTTCGACCGTGATGACGCCCTCGTTGCCCACCTTCTCCATCGCCTCGGAGATCATGCGGCCGATCTCCGCTTCGCCGTTGGCCGCGACGGTGCCGACCTGGGCAATTTCCTCGGAGGACTTTACCTTCTTTGCCTGGCTTGCGATGTTCTTCACGACCTCGGTCACCGCGAGATCGATGCCGCGCCTCAGATCCATCGGGTTCAGGCCGGCGGCCACCATCTTGGCGCCTTCCTTGACGATCGCCTGCGCGAGCACCGTGGCAGTGGTCGTGCCGTCGCCGGCGACGGTGCTGGTGTTGGACGCCACCTCGCGCACCATCTGCGCGCCCATGTTCTCGAACTTGTCCTCGAGCTCGATTTCCTTCGCGACCGTCACGCCGTCCTTGGTGATCCGCGGCGCGCCGTAGCTCTTGTCGATCACGACATTGCGGCCCTTGGGGCCGAGCGTCACCTTGACGGTGTTGGCGAGAATATCGACGCCGCGCAGCATCCTGTCGCGCGCATCGGTGGAAAATCTGACGTCCTTGGCTGACATTATTGTTCTCCTCAAATCGGTCTGATGAAATTCGTAGCGGTCTTACGCGGCCTTGCGGCGGGCCTGCACCTTCTCGATCACGCCCATGACGTCGGACTCCTTCATGATGAGGAACTCCTCGCCGTCGATCTTGACCTCGGTGCCGGACCACTTGCCGAACAGCACGCGGTCGCCTGCTCGCAGGTCGACGGGAACCAGCTTGCCGGCTTCATCCCGCGCGCCGGGGCCGACGGCGACGACTTCGCCTTCCTGTGGTTTTTCCTTGGCGGTGTCGGGAATGATGATGCCGCCCTTGGTCTTGTCCTCGCCTTCGATGCGACGGATGACGAGGCGGTCGTGCAGCGGACGAAATTTCATCGGGGTTTTCCTCTCCGGATGGCGAGGAGCGCTCGAGACGAACGCTCTGGCACTCGCCATGGCAGAGTGCCAACCCTTGAGATGGGCTGCTCGCGCAAGAAAAACAAGGAGGCCGTGTCAGTATTTTGACCTGCGTCGTCAAGAATAAAGCACTGCAAATTGTGGAGCTTCTAATGAAATATGTCAGCGCCGCTGACTGAAAATCCTGTGTCGATAAATCCACATACGTTGAATTTCTTAGAGTGATGCTTATGTATGAAAGACGCGCCAAGGCGCCGAGGGGTTCGCGATGAGATCAGCAGAAATCAACAGCCCGGCAAAGGCGAAGACGAGCCTGGAGCGCTTGCCGGATGGGACAACGAGGGTGGCTCGGTCCAGCCCGACACTGATGCGCAGGCGATGCTCGGAGAGGTGGATGAGAGAATCCTGCGACGCCTTGGGGCGGCCGTGATCATGCAGTGGAATGATCTTCCGACCGAAATCCAACGACAGCTCTTTCAGCGTGCGGCTGAGATGGGTGAGCCCCGGCATGCGACTCAGCTGAAGGAGGAGATCGCCCGCTTCCTTCATAAACACAAGAATGACGAGGCGGCGAAGGTCTCCCTATCAGACGGACGCGCCCGCGCTTGGTCGACAGAATCGCCCCGAGAGAGGGTCGAGCAGTTAGTTTCCCAAGAGAAGCGGGGTATGGGTTCGATCCCGCGTGCGCTCGTCCGAACTAAATCGGACCCGCAATAGACAGGTGTGACCCTCCACATGGCGATCAATTTCCCTAATGAAAGTCGCAGCTACGATCCTCGCCAGCATGGCGTTCGCTTCTGGGGACACGACGATGCATGCGAGGTGTCGTTTCTCGTCGAGGAAGACGCTCTCAGTCAGATCGATGGAACGACGCCCAGACTGAGGACGGATTTCTCCTAGCATTCGACGGTAATCGTGAGCGCATCATTGCGGCAGCGCGCAAAGCCTATTCTCGGCGAGGTAGCGGCTTTTACATACTGGCGGCCTCGAGCTTCTGAATAGCGCTCATCGTCATATGCGAGCGATCCTGGATCAGATTCTTATCCGCACATGATGCGTGCCTGCGTCCAGCGGGACGCGGACGCGCCCTTCGGCACAAGAGATCGGCGTGTCATCAAGGACGGCGCACGAAACGCCTCGGCAGCGGTGCGATGGGTTCTCCACGCGATGTCGTAGTAGGTCGACCCCAGTTTCACCGTGGCCTCGAATCCCGGCCAAGCCGCCGGAATGCATGGGATCGACGACCAGAAAGGCGCCCTCGCGGCGAATGCCCAGGATGCCCTCCATGCCGGCACGATACATCCACGCGGCCGAGCCGGTGTACCAGGTCCAGCCGCCACGCCCGACATGCGGCGGGACCGAATAGACGTCGGCAGCGACGACATAGGGCTCGACCTTGTAGCGCTCGATCTCCTCCGGCGTGCGCGCATGGTTGATCGGATTGAGCAGGGCGAACAGCTCGCGCGGCCTTGTCGCCCGCGCCGAGCTTCGCAAAGGCCAGAATCGCCCACATGGCGGCATGGCTGTATTGCCCGCCGTTCTCGCGCAGGCCCGGCGGATAGCCCTTGATGTAGCCGGGATCGAGCGGCGTCTTGTCGAAGGGCGGCGTGAACAGCAGCGCCAGGCCGTCGTCGCGGCGGATCAGGTGCGCTCCAGCGACGCCATCGCCGTGGCGGCGCGCGCGGGATCGGCCGCGCCCGACAGCACCGCCCAGGATTGGGCGATGGAGTCGATCCGGCACTCCTCGTTCGCCTTCGAGCCGAGCCAGGTTCCGTCGTCGAAGGTGGCGCGGCGATACCATTCGCCGTCCCAGGCCTCGCGCTCCAGCGCCTGCCGCACCGAGGCGGCATGGGCGCGCCAGCGCCGGGCGCGGTCGGGGTCGCGGCCTTCGGCCAGCGGCGCGAACAGCTCGATGGTCCGCACCAGCAGCCAGCCGAGCCAGACGCTCTCGCCCTTGCCGCCTTCGCCGACCCGGTTCATGCCGTCGTTCCAGTCGCCGGTGCCGATCAGCGGCAGGCCGTGCTCGCCGGTCAGCTCGAGGCACTGATCGAGGCCGCGGGCGCAATGCTCGAACAGCGAGGCCGATTCGTCGGCGATCATCGGCTGGAAGAAGGCATCGTGCTCGCCGGGGCGCAGCGCCGGGCCGTCGAGAAACGGCACGTCTCTCGTCCAGAATGCCCGCGATCGCCGGCGCACGGCGACATACGCGGCGGTCGCGAAGGCGAGCCAGACGCGGTCGTCCGAGATGCGCGTGCGCACGCCCTGGCCGGAATGCGGCAGCCACCAATGCTGAACGTCGCCTTCGACGAACTGCCGCGCGGCGGCGCGCAGGAGATGGCGCCGCGTCTCGGCCGGCCTGGCGAACGTCAGCGCCATGCCGTCCTGAAGCTGGTCGCGGAAGCCGTAGGCGCCGCTGGCCTGATAGAAGGCCGAGCGCGCCCAGATGCGGCAGGCCAGCGTCTGATAGAGCAGCCAGCCGTTCAGCATGATGTCCATCGCGCGATCCGGCGTCTTGACCTGGACTGCCCCGAGCAATGTCTCCCAATGCTCCGTCACCTCGGCGAGAACGGCGTCGAGATCGATCGTCGCGGTAGCGGGCGATCAGCGTCGCGCGCTTCCTCGGCCGACCCGCATTGCCCGAGGAACGCAGACGACCTCGATCGTCTCGCCCGCGCCAAGGTCCACGACGGCACTGCAAGGCGGCGCAGGGATCGAGGCCGGCGCCGGTCGCGCCGGACAGAGGAGTCTCTCCGACAAGCGCCGCGGGCGCGGCGAGCCCGCCGTTGCGGCCGAGAAACTCGGTGCGATCCGCGGTCCAGGCCGTCTGCCGGCCGCCGCAGATCGGCAAAGGCGACGCGGCCGGAGAACGCGATGCTCCATGGATTGCGGGCCAGCATCGCGCCGGTCGGCCGCATCGATCTCGGTCGCGATGAACGGGCCGGAAGCGCCGCGCGACGTGCCGAGCACCCATTCGGCATAGGCGGTCACCGACAGCCGGCGCGGCTTGTCCGGAGAGGTTGCGCAGATCGTCAGCCGCGAAATCTTGATCGGGTCGGCCAGCGGCACGTATTGCAGCAATTCGAGCGCGATGCCGTTCGCCTCGTGCTCGAAGCGGCTGTAGCCGAAGCCGTGGCGGGCGACATAGGTCCCGCCGTCGCGGATCGGCTGCGCCGTCGGGCTCCACAGATCGCCCGTCACTTCGTCGCGAACGTAGATCGCCTCGCCGGCCGGGTCTCCGACCGGGTCGTTCGACCAGGGCGTCAGCTGGTTCTCGCGGCTGTTTTCGGCCCAGGTGTAGCCGCTGCCCTCGGCCGACACCTGAAAGCCGAAGCCGGGATTGGCGATCACGTTGATCCAGGGCGCCGGCGTCGTCCGGCCGGCGTCGAGCACGGTCACGTACTCCCGGCCATCCTTGTCGAAGCCGCCGAGGCCGTTGAAGAACTCGAGCTCGACGGTGCCGGCGCTGCCCGGCGGCGGCGCTGCGACGGCTCGTCGAGCGTGCTTCGAGGCGCTGCACGGCTGATCGCCGGCCGGCGACTGCGGCAGCCGGGCGAGCTGGTCGGCGATGGGCCCGCGGCGGGCGATCAGCACGACGCGGGCGACCGACTGCAGCAAGGCCCGCGCCGCGACGCTCATCAGGTCGGCGCGCAGCATGTAGACCGAGCCCTGCGCGAGCTCCTCGCCAAGGCGCGGCCGCGACTGGCTGCTCCGCACCGCGGTCTCGATCGCGATCTGCAGATCCTGGACGTAGGACGACGCCGCGCTCGTTGATGATGACCAGGTCGACGCCGAGGCGCTTCATCCGCCAGTATTCGTGGGCGCGCAGCATCTGGCGCACCTGGGCGATGTCCTCGATCTCGTCGATGCGCAGCAGGACGATCGGCAGGTCGCCGGAGATGCCGATGCGGCCACAGGCCCGATTGGGGGCCCGCCCCGCGGACGATGGCCTCGGAGGATGCCCGGAAGCGCCGGTCGGCATAGAGGATCGGCGCGGCCAGGCGCTGAAAGTCGGCCGCCTCCTCCGCCTCGACGTCGAGATGGCGCAGCTGCACCTGGGCCTGGGTCCAGGCGAGCGTCTTCGCCCGGTCGAAGGCGCTGCGATCGTGGTGCTTGTCGATGAGATCCAGCAGTTCCGCGCGCGACGACGCGACCACGGTCCAGAAGGCGACCCGCGCGACCTTGCCCGGCGGAACCGTCACCGCGTGCCGCAGCGAAAAGATCGGGTCGAGGACCGTCCCGACGGTGTTCGAGAGCGGCCGGCCGTCAGCGATCGCCGCGGCCGTGCCGATGGTGCGGCCGCGGCCGACGAAACGCGCCCGGTCGGTCTCGTATTGCGGATCGGCGGCGATCTCGCCTTCGACCACGGCGAAATGCGCCGCCCAGACCTCGCGGCTCGTCGGGCGAGCGCAGGCGGCGCGTGGCGACCAGCGCGCCGAATTCGGCGAGGTACTCGGTCTCGACGAACATCTTGGCGAAGGCCGGATGCGCGTTGTCGGCGGCCGGCGTCGTCAGGACCAGTTCGGCGTAGGAGGTGAGTTCGATCTCGCGCGGGCTCGGCGGCCGCTGTTGGTGAGCGAGACGCGCCGGACCTCGCCATCGTCCTCGCCGGAGACCAGCACGTCCATGGTCGTGGTCAGCGTGCCGTCGCGGCTGGATGAATTCGGCGCGATCCTCGCCGAACACGACCTCGTCGTTCTCCGGCGTCGCTCCCGACCGGCTGCGCGCCGGCGGACCAGACTCCGCCGCTCTGGATGTCCCGCAGGAAGATGAAGGAGCCCCAGTCGTCGCGGGTCGCGTCCTCGCGCCATCGCGTCACGGCGATATCGCGCCAGCGGCTGTAGCCGCCCCCGCGGCGGTCAGCATGACCGCGTAGCGGCCGTTCGACAGCAGATGCGTTACGGGCGGACCAGCGCTCGGGCGCCGTCAAGCGGCGCGACGTCGGCGCATCGCTGCCGGCCTCGGCTGGCGACGCCTTCACTTCCTCGGCGCGCGGGTGGCGCCACGGCGACATCGCGCGGCATGCGCTCCTGCAGCAGCAGCTCGCTGGCCTGGATCATCGGCTCGCGATGAAACCGGGCGCGCATCCGGCCGTCGTGCAGGGCGTTGGCGATGGCGACGATGGTCATGCCCTGGTGGTGGGCCATGAAGCTGCGCACGATGGCGACGTTCTCGCCGTCGGGCAGGCGCGAGCGCGTGAAATCGAGCGCCTCGTAGAAGCCGTAGCGCCCAGTCGCCCCCATGCTGGCAAGCCGGGCATAGTTCCGATCGCGCGCCGTGCGGGTCGACCATGCCGCCAGGCCGGTCGCATAGGGCGCGATGACCGACATCCTCCGAGAGGCCGCGCTTCAGGCCGAGACCGGGCACGCCGAAGTTGGAGTACTGGTAGGTGAACTCGAGGTCGCGGGCGTTGTAGGCGGATTCCGAGATTCCCCAGGGAATCGCCAAGCGATCGGCCATAGGACTGCTGGCGCGCCGACGACCAGCCGATTGGTCTGTTCGAGCAGGCTGCCGACCGGCGCGCGCATCACCAGCGACGGCATCAGATATTCGAACATCGAGCCCGACCAGGAGATCAGCGCCGAGCCGCTCCCGAGCGGCGTCGCGGCCCGGCCGAGCCGGAACCAGTGCCGGGTCGGCACATCGCCCTTGGCGATGGCGAACAGGCTGGCGAGCCGCGCTTCCGAGCCAGCAGGTCGTAGCAGCTCGGGATCGAGGCTGTTGTCGGCCGGCGAATAGCCGATCGACAGCAGCTTGCGCTCGGGATCGAGCAGAAAGGCGAAATCCATCGCCATCGCCATGTCGCGCGGCGATGTCGGCGAGCGCGTTCAGCCGGCTCGGCGAGAGGCTGCGGCGCTCCGGCGATGCCGGGCCGGTCGCGGTCGTGTTCGGCGCCGCCTCGCGCCGAGGGCTTCGATCCAGAAGACCAGATCCGGAGCGCCCTCGGCATCTGGTCGCGGGCAGCATGTCGTCCGCGCCATCGCGCGGCCTTGTCGGCCAGCCGCTTCAACGTCGGCGAGAGCGACTCGAGCGTCTGCGCCGCTTGCAGCTGGGCATCGATCTCCGTCGAGGATCGACGCAAGGCTGCGTCCCGCCGCTGCCGTCGCTCGGCGGGCAGCACGTCGAGAGCCTCGCGCGCCAGGGCGAGATTGTCGGCCATGCCCGCGCCGGGCATCTCGGCGCCGCAGGACTCGTCCGTCCACTCCTCGCAGGCATTGGCCAGGGCGATCAGGTGGCCGGCGAGATTGCCGCTGTCGACGGAGGAGACATAGGCCGGGTCGAGCAGCACGCAAGGTCCTGCGTCGTCGTACCAGTTGAAGAAATGGCCGCTGAAGCGCGGCAGCTTCTGCATGGAGTCGAAGTCGCCTCCAGCCGCTCGATGGTCTCCGGTGTTGCCCGCCCAGCCGAAGTCGCGCGCGGCGACGGCCGACAGCAGGTAGAGGCCGATGTTGGTCGGCGACGTCCGATGCGCGACGACCGGTTTCGGGTCCTCCTGGAAATTGTCGGGCGGCAGCATGTTGTCGGCCGGCGTCACGAAGGTTTCGAAGAAGCGCCAGGTGCGCCGCGCGATCAGGCGCAGATCGCGTGCATCCGGCTCCGATAGCGAGAGCGGCGGCGCGACGCGTGCGGCGACCGGCTGACCCAGAGCGCGATCGCCGGCGCCGCCAGCCACAGCAATGCGAACGGCAAGGCGAGCGGCCAGGACGCGAGGCGACAGCAGCGATGGCACCGCCGCGCCATCGCCAGGCCGAGCACGACGCCGCCCGCCATCTGCCGATAGAAGCCGCCAAGATCCAGGCGCGGGCTGGCCGTCGACTGGCGGCGGTCGTCCATTCCAGCAGGTGGCGGTGCGTGATGAACAGCCGCACCAGCGTCCGGATGATGGCGTCGCCCATCCGCCAGGCCTGTCGGGCAGGAAGGCGAGCGACAGCACAGTCTGCGCGGCAGGCGAGCTGCGAAGTCGGCGGCCAGCGCGCGCGAGATGGCTGCGCAGGCGAATGCCCGGCCGGCGCGGCAATACCGCAGAAGAGGCCGGGAGGAAGGCGGGAATGGCGATCGATGCCAGGACGAGCGCCGTGCCGACGATCGCCGCAGGCAGCGGGCAGCAGCCAGCAGAGGCACAAGGCGCCAGCCAGCGTGAACGGCGCGAGCAGCGACCGCCGCAGGTTGTCGAGCATCTTGCCGCGGCCGACCGGCGGGAATGCGGCCCGACGTCCGTCGGCGACCGCGACGATCCAGGGCAGCAGCTGCCAGTCGCCGCGCGTCCAGCGATGCTGGCGCTTGGCGGCGACGTCGTAGCGGGCGGGAAACTCCTCGACCACCTCGACATCGGAGGCGAGGCCGGCGCGGGCGAAGATGCCTTCGAACAGATCGTGGCTGAGCAGCGTGTTCTCCGGCACGCGGCCGGCGAGCGCCGCCTCGAAGGCATCGACGTCGTAGATGCCCTTGCCGGTGTAGGAGCCCTCGCCGAACAGGTCCTGGTAGACGTCGGAGACCGCCGCCGCGTAGGGATCGATGCCGCCGGGGCCGGAGAAGACCCGCTGATAGAGCGATCCTTCGCGCCCGACCGGCAGCGAGGGCGTGACGCGCGGCTGCAGGATGGCGTAGCCGTCGACGACCCGCTGCTCGCCGTCGTCGAAGCTGCGGCCGGTTCAGCGGATGCGCCATCTTGCCGACCAGCCGGAGCGCGGCATCGCGCGGCAGGCGGTATCGGCATCGAGCGTGATGACGTAGCGCACATCGGCCGGCACCTGCGGCGCGTCGCCGGCGATCGGCATGAAGGTGGTGTCGGTGGCGCCGCGCAGCAGCCGGTTGAGTTCGTGCAGCTTGCCGCGCTTGCGCTCCCATCCCATCCATTTGTTCTCGCCCGCGATTGAAGACGCGGCGCCGGTGCAGCAGCAGGAAGCGCTCGCCGGCCGGGCCGGGACCGTAGCGGCGGTTCAGCGCGTCGATCGCCTGCGGCGGCGACGGCGAGCAGATGCGCGTCGCCGTCCGAGCACTTCCTGGTCGGCGTCGATGCCGTCCGACAGCAGCGCAAAGGTGAGATCGCCGCCGGCGCCGGCGAGGTAGTGCACTTCCAGCCGCTCGATCTGCTCCAGAAGGTCGGCTTCGCTGGTCAGCAGCGTCGGCACGGCGACCAGCGTGCGCAGCGAGCGCGGCACGCCGGCCGCGAGTTCGAGGCCCGGCAGGGCCGTCGCGCCGAAGCTCCAGGTGACCGCGCGGTTGACCAGCGCGGTCGCCACCTCGGTCGCCGGCAGGAAGCCGACCAGCGCGAACAGCACGAGCCAGCCGGCGGCAGCGCCGGGCGCCGCGAGTGCCCAGAGCGCAAGCGCCAGCAACACCGCGCGACGAGCAGGATCGCGCCGACATAGCCGCCGATGCCGAGCCGGATGTTGAAGCGGCTGACCCGCAGCCGCGGCGGCGGCCGGAACCCGATGCGCGCTCGAGGCCGCGCCGGCCCTCGGCGATCAGATGGTAGCCGGGATCGCCGGCGCGCTCCAGCTTCCACGTCACCGATCGCTGCGTGCCGCCGCGGCAAGCGTGCGGCTTCCAGTGCGTGATCGGCGATCTCGAGTTCCGAGCACGACGAGCCGCGGGCCAGTTGCTCGATCGCGCTGCGGTAGAGATTGCGCGTCGGGAAATCCATCGCGGCGAAGGCGCTGCCGCGCGCAGCCGCTCGTCGACCAGGCTGACGCTCTCGAACAGCTCGGCCCAGTCGATGTCGGAGATCAGCCGCATGCTGGTGATGATGTTGCGCACCGTGACGTTGGACGCGCCCTGCCTGCTGCTGGGCGTGCTGCACGACCTCGTCGATCGAAGCGCCCTGGAGCCCCAGCCGCTCCTCCAGCCAGCCGAGCGCCGGCGTGTGCTGGGATCCTGATCCCTCAGCCGCTTGGCAAGCTGCGCGGCGAAGACCTCGGACAAGGGCTCGGATGAGCGGGTCGACGATGTCCGCCTCGAGCGCGGAGCGGGCCGCTCCCGACGCGAGCAGCCGGTCGGCCAGCGCATCGGCTCTCGCGCGCGCGCTGTCGTCCGGCCGTGATCTGATCCGCGAGCCGGCGCAGATTTTCGACCAGCACGATGCGCAGCGTGATCGCGACGGCCCACAGCTCGCCGATCGTCAGCGGCTGGACGCGCTGATAGGCGAGCGATGAAGCGACGCAGCATGTCCGGATCGAAGTGGCTGTCGGTGTGGGCGACGAACGCCCAGGCGAGGCCGAAGACCCGCGGATAGCCGGCAAACGGCCCGCTCGGCGAGCTTCGGCAGCTGGCGGTAGTAGCCGGGCGGCAGGTCGTCGCGGATCTCGCGGATCTGCTCCTCGACAAGATGGTAGTTGTCGAGCAGCCATTCCGCGGCGGGAACCACGCCCCGGCCGCTCTCCACCTCCGCGGCGGTGGCCCGATAGGCCGCCAGCAGGACGGCCGCATTGTCTTTGAGTCGGGCGTGGAGGGAGAGAACGGCTGGCGGCGTCTTCGTGACCGGCTGGGCCGCGGCCAGGCTTTCCGCATGCTGCTCCAGCCGCTCGACGCCGAAAAGCTCTTCCCTTACCGGAGCCGCATCCTTCCATGGTGCCGATGGAAAGCGACGGCCGAGAGCATAGCGAAGGATCGAATTCATCAGCGCCTTTCCGCCCGGCGGGTGCCCGCGATAGTCGCCGGGGTGGGCGGATCGCTTGAGGCGCAGCGTACTGCCGCCTTCAGCCGGACTCGGCACTTTTCGGACGAACCTCCAATGGCGTTGGACAATAGGTGAGGCGGCCGACGCCGCCTCTTTAGTGACGCCACTCGGAGGCGCGCGGTAAATTGCCGGTGATATCTACGTGCGCTGCATCGCTTGCCGAGCGCAGCCGCTTCTCTGAGAAACGAAGGGAGAAGCGTCGTCCGTTATCGGTCAGCAGGTGGAGATCTTTGCGACCGAAAATGTCCCTCAGCGCTTCGGGTGCCATTCGGATTTCTCCAGAGCCGGTCACCTGGTCGAGCTTCATAAGGAAGCCATCAAGGTCATACTCGACGCGGGCAATTATTTCGCCTTCGCATGTCAGGCTGCCGGCGCCATGAATTCCTCCGAGATACTGCATGATCTTACTCTCCTTCAGTCAAAGGGCTACGAACCGCATCGGCCTCCAGCGCCTTCGTCAGTTCCGCAGGATCGACAATGTAGACTTGGCGAGGCCCACTGACTGCAGAGATTGCGGGGACGTGTAGCATCGTGGCTGTCCGCCGATAGGCGAGAAAGGACACGTCAGGAATCTCCTCCTCATCAATCACCAGCCGATAGGTTCCCGCGGGCTGCTCGCCATCGAGGGAGCTCAGCGTGAACGGGCGCGTGAAGCTGATTGTTGTTTCCGTGGTGCGCGTCGTCATGCCTCGCCCTCTCCGCTTCGCCGACTGCATTCGAAAGCCGGTATCCCTTGCTCAGCGCGACAAGAGCCGCGACGACCGGATCGTCGCGGCATGCCAGACAATAGCCACCGCCACCGGTCGGCTCCAAAGTCCAGCATCGGGCGAGGGTCGCAATTCAGGGATCACGAAGACTGCTGATCAGTTTTAGGGCGAGCCGCCTCGCCATCGATCAGCACCCAGATTGGGAAGCGTCGGCGGGTAAAACAATGGTGCTGGCTGCTTTCTTGCCAATAGAATCGATATTTGACTCGCAGACTGGCATCGGCCGTCAGGCCACGCCGATCAGCAGGATGACGGCTGCCCCCATGATCACGAAGCCGGCGCCACCGGCGAAATTGAGCCAAAATATTAGATAACGCATGATTTTCTCCTGAGGTTGTCTGAAAGTATATAGGAAGGAATGAACTGTTTTTCTCAACTTATGTTTGCCGAGAACTCCGAAAAATCAAAATAGAACTCGACGCTCGCCTTACAATTACCCCGGAGGATGGCCATATATGAACTTGAGAAAACCATCAATGAATTTGCAGGAGGTCGTAATGAGAGGAAATATAGCCTCAGGCATCGTCGCCTCCGCCATGGTGATTTCCTTCACGTTTGCCGCAGTCATTTCCGCCGCCGCGCCACTCGACGCAGGCGCAAACGCCGCCGGGGCGCTCAGCAGCGGCATTGCCGCCGAGCGGATCGACGGTGCATTCGCTTCACTCTCGATGGTGAATGCCGACCCTGCCGATGCCGCGATGGCGACCCCGCCCACGCCGAAGGGCGACCTTCCTCGTCTTCCGGTGTGCGCCAGTTCTGTCTGGCCGAATGTCGATGCGTCTTGCCTCTCGACCGCCGACGGTTCGCTTGCACCACGTGTCCGCAGCATAACCGCAGGCTACCAGACCGGGGTCAACACAACGATTCTCTTGCGCATGCCCGGCGCCGCAGTAGCGCAGCGTTAGACTAGCTGGTGAGGTGCCTTTCGACCCCCGACCCTCAGAGGGACCCGGCCGAGGGCCTTTCTGAAGGTCGCGTGAAGAGGGGTCGGCCCGAAGATGGGATGGGCGTCCTTTTCAATTGTCTGGATCACAATTGGAGTATCGCCATGGCCCCTAAATTCTCAGCATTCTCAGGGCACGCGCTCAATTTTCGCCGCTTCCTGGCGCACGACATGAGCAACCCTTCCGGCTATTTCGTGATCTGCATCCTTGGCGTTCTTGGTGTGGCGTTGTTCGCGGTCAAGTTCTAGGTCGCAACGGGACGGTAGCGATATAGGTTACATTGGAAGAGTCGGACGTCCGCTTCGCGGCGCAGCCATCGAGAGCTATCATTTGTGGAGTGACTTGAGTGATCGATCAGCAAAGACCGAAAGTCGCGGGTGGGCGGATGAAATTCGGTACCGCCGGTCTTCGTCTCCCACTAGCGGCGCCCGCTGGCACGAAGTTCACGCCGTTGTCTGAGCGGCGCCAGCAGCTGCAACAGTACGGGCGGCGTTTTCAGCTTCGGGATATCTTCTTCGGTTTGCTCGCCACCACACTGGTCCTGGTTGCCGTCTGGCTTTACGTGGGCAGCTGAGATCGCGAGCCGACCAGGTGGCAGGCGGGGGCGTTCGCCCCAGCGTGGCGAAACTTGCGGCCCCATGAGTACGGTCGGTAGTTGCTAGTGCCCCTCCTCAACGTCGGCTGCGGCGCAGTTTAAGTCGCCTTCTGTGCCCGCGGTCAGCGGCACGCCGAACCCTGACCGCCTCGGCCACGGCGGAGCATCTCATTGCCAGAAGATATGGCGGCTGCAGCCGGCCGCAGGCTTGCCGCCCTCTGGAGGTCGATACGACCAGCATCGCGAGGCCGATGACCGTGGAAAGGCGTGAGAAACCTGACCCGTGACTTCCA